>NZ_JBIVVC010000006.1:0-480323 GCF_044757485.1 Streptomyces sp. NPDC091272 | reverse complement strand
TTATTCTTTTGGGTCCCTGCTGCTCCCCCCCCCCCCCGCGGGGGGGGGGGGGGGGGCCCCCCCGGGCCCCCCCCCCCCCCCCCCCCCCCCCCCCCCGGGGGGGCGGGCCCCCCCCCCGCCCCGCCGCCCACCCCTCCCCCACCGCAGTACGGACACCCACCGCATTACGGACACCCACCGCAGTACTGACCCCACCGCAGTACTGACACCCCCCACCGCAGCACTGATTGAGGCACCCCATGAGCATCCGCTCCTTCCTCCCGGGCCGCATCGGCTTCGGCACCGCGCCCCTGGGCAACATGTTCCGCGCCATCCCCGACGACGAGGCCGCCGCCACCGTGCGCGCCGCCTGGGACCAGGGCGTCCGTTACTTCGACACCGCCCCGCTGTACGGCGCCGGCCTCGCCGAGCTCCGCCTCGGTGAGGTGCTCGAAGGCAGGCCCCGTGACGAGTACGTACTCTCCACCAAGGTCGGCCGGGTGATCCTGGACGAGGTCGAGGACCCCGCCGAGCGCGCACTCGGGGAGAAGGGCGCCCTGTTCGAGCACGGCCGCCCCAACCGGATCGTCAACGATTACAGCGCCGACGCCACCCTGCGCTCCATCGAGGACAGCCTCGAGCGCCTGCGCACGGACCGTCTCGACATCGTCTGGGTCCACGACATCGCCCAGGACTTCTACGGCGACGACTGGGTGGGTGTCTACGAGAGCGCCCGCACGGGTGCCTTCCGCGCCCTGACCAGGCTCCGCGAGGAGGGTGTCATCAAGGCGTGGGGCGTCGGCGTCAACAAGACCGAGCCGCTGGAGATGACGCTCGCCCTGGACGAACCGCGGCCCGACGCGTTCCTGCTGGCCGGCCGCTACACGCTGCTCGACCACGCGCACGCCCTCCAGCGACTGCTCCCCGCCGCGGCCGAGCAGGACGTGGACATCGTGGTCGGCGGCCCCTACAGCTCCGGCATCCTCGCGGGCGGCAGCCACTTCGAGTACGCGGAGGCTCCCGCGGAGATCGTCGAGAAGGTCGGCCGCATCAAGGCGCTGGCCGACACGCACGGCATCGGCATCAAGTCCGCCGCCCTGCAGTTCGTACTGGCGCACCCCGCGGTGGCCGCGGTGATCCCCGGCGCGACCCGGCCCGGCCGGATCGCCGAGGACCTGGGCGCGCTCGCGCAGGACGTCCCGTACGCCTTCTGGAAGTCCCTGCGCGAAGAGAAGATCATCGCCCCCGACGCACCGGTGCCGACGGCCTGACGCCGGCGGCCGTCACGAGCCGCCGGTGTCGCGCACCAGCGTGAGCAGCCGGTCGACGAAGACCTGCTGGCCGGTCACGAGCCGCTCGTGGGCCTGCTCCGGCGTGCACCAGGCGAACCGGTCCATCTCCGGGAACTCCTGCTGCACGCCGGAGCCACGCGGCCACTCCATGAAGAAGGTGCCCGGCACCGCGGTCGCCGGGTCGAGGTCCGCCTCCAGGGCCCAGGCGACAACCCTCTTGCCGTTGCTCTGCCGCGTCTCACCGAGCGGCAGCCAGGCACCTTCCGGCACGGGCAGCCCGAGCTCCTCCGTGAACTCCCGGCGGGCGGCCGCCGCGGGCTCCTCGTCCGGCGTGTACTCGCCCTTGGGCACCGACCAGGCCGCTGTCTCCCGCCGTGCCCAGAGCGGGCCGCCCATGTGCCCGATCAGTACTTCCACGTCCGGCTCCCCGCCCTCGGCCCCGGGGGCCGTCACCCGGAAGAGCAGAAGTCCGGCGCTGCGCCTGTCTGTCGACATGTCCTCAAGTCTGGGGTGCCGGCGCACCGTGCGCCAGTACCTGACCGCGCCGCTCGGTTCGACGAGGCGGCGGCCGGGGCCCCGGGGGCGTGTCGGTGCACGGTCCCGCCGTGCCCCCGGGGCGGGACCGTGCTACGTCTGGAGTAGTACCGCGCCGCTCGCGTGCCGTCTGCCGTCGAGAGTGGAGAGGGTCGCCGTGCCTCACCCGCACGTCGGCCCTGCCTCACCCGCTTCCTCCGACCGACCCGCGACCGATCCTCTGGAGAAACCATGGCCTCCTGTCTGCACAGCCGCCGCGACCTCGGACTGCTCGTACTGCGGGTGGGGACCGGCGCGGTGCTGGCCGCGCACGGCACCCAGAAGCTGTTCGGCTGGTTCGGCGGGGGCGGCCTCGAAGCGACCGGCACCGCCATGGAGTCCATGGGGTTCGTGCCGGGCAGGCAGAGTGCCGTTGCCGCGGGGCTCGGCGAGGCGGGCGGCGGCGCGCTGCTCGCCCTCGGTCTCGCCACCCCGGCCGCCGGCGCAGCGGCCGCGGGAGCCATGGCGGGGGCGGTCGCCGTGCACGCGCCCGCCGGCTTCTTCGCCCAGTCGGGCGGGTACGAGTACCCCGCGTTCCTCGGCTTCGCCGCCGCGGCGATCGGCCTCACCGGAGCCGGGCGGTACTCCCTCGACCATGCCACCGGCCACCGTTTCGACCAGCCGTGGACGCTCGCCGCCGCCTTCGTCGGCAGCGCGGCCGCCGCGGCCGTGGTGGTCGGCAAGCGGCAGCGGCACAACGCGGTCGGAGGCGCCGACGAGGACGGCGACGGCGACGGCGGTCGCTGATGCTTCGCCGGTAGCGACGGCTTGGCCCCAAGTGCGGCCTTTCGCCCCCTGGTTGACGCTCCCCCGGGTGTGCTTCGATGCGCATGCGCCGCGACTCGCGTGCGTGGCCGGAGTGACACCAGGGGGAAGAGTCGCGCATGGACCGACGAGTGGTGGACCGACGAGGGTTTCTCCGGGGTGCGGCGGCCCTTTCCGCCACCGGGCTGCTGACCTACGCGGGCGCGGCGCCGGCGACCGCCGGTACCCGCCGGGCCCCGGTCGGCGCGGTGCGCACCCGCGGGGCGCAGGACTGGATGGCGGGCCTCGACCCCGCCCGGCCGTTGCGCACCCTGACGGTGCCGGGCACCCACGACTCGGGCGCCCGGTACGGCGGGCTGTGGGTGGAGTGCCAGAACACCACGATCGGGCAGCAACTGGCCTCCGGCATCCGTTTCCTCGACGTACGGTGCCGGGCCTTCGAGGGTTCGTTCACGATCCACCACGGCGCCTTCTACCAGCGGCTCAATTTCGACGACGTCCTCTCGGCCTGCCGGGACTTCCTCGCGGCGCACCCCTCGGAGACGGTGCTGATGCGGGTGAAGCAGGAGTACTCGGAGGTCTCCGACACGGAGTTCGGCGCGCTGTTCACGGACTACCTCGACCGCAGGGGGTGGCGCTCGCTGTTCCTCGTCGCGGACTCGCTGCCCACCCTCGGGCAGGCGCGCGGCAGGGTCGTGCTGCTCGCCGACAACGGCGGGCTGCCGGGCGGGGTGCGCTGGGGCGACACGTCGGTCTTCGACATCCAGGACGACTACCAGGCGGAGCCGTTCGCCAAGTACCCGCAGATCGAGGCGCAGTTCAGAGAAGCCGTCGAGCGGCCGGGAAAGCAGTACATCAACTTCGTGTCCACCGCGGCCGGGCTGCCGCCCCGGTGGAACTCCGACCGGCTGAACCCGAAGGTGCACGCCCTGGTGGACAGTTCAGGGGCAAGCGGCTGGCGGGGCCTGGGCATCGTGCCTCTGGACTTCCCCAACACCCGCGCGGGCCTCGTGGATTCACTGGTCCGGCACAACTGACCCGCCCGGCGCTCTGACTTGACCGGAACAACTGACCGGTCCGGCACCACTGGCTTTTCCGGCAGAACTGAGAGGAGGCCCGGCCGTCGGCCGGGCCTCCCGCTCGTACTCACTCACTGTCGGCGAGCAGCTTGTACAGCGCCTTGCGGGTGTCGGTGAGGATCTGGGCCGCCTTGGCCTTCTCCTCGTCGGTTCCCACCTCGGCCACCTGACGTGCCGCCGTGGCGATCTGGTCGATGCCGTCCCGCAGCACCTTGTGCACCGGCGGTACGCCCGCCGTGATGTGCTCCCAGGGGCGGTGGTCCTCGCCCGCCGCGGCGCGCGCCTCGCGTCCCGCGTCGGTGAGGGTCAAAAGCCGCTTGCCGGTGGAGTCGTCGGCGGTGACCAGGCCCTCGTCCTGCAGCAGCTGCAGTGCGGGGTAGAGGGAGCCGGGGCTGGGGCGCCATACGCCACCGGTCCTGGCCTCCAGCTCCTGGATCATCTCGTAACCGTGCATCGGCCGCTCGGCCAGCAGCGCCAGCGCCGCCGCCCGGACGTCACCGCGCCGGGCACGACCGCGTCCGCCGCCGCGCGGGCCGCCGCCCATTCGCGGGCCTCCGCCCATTCCGTGCGGGCCGCCGCCCATGCCGTGCGGGCCGCCCATGCCGTGGGGGCCCCTGCCCCGCCGCTCGCCGGGACGACCGGGGCCTTCCGGGAACCCTGCGCCGGGCCCGAACCCGCCACGGTCTCCCGGGCCTCCCTCGTAGCGGTCGCGCCGCTCGAAGCGGTGGTGTCCCTCGGGACCGAACTCGTGGTTGCTTCGCATGCTGTTCATGATCGAACTCCTTCGATGTGGTGCGGACAATTGCCGGCGTCTCTCACCGACAGTCGTAACGATATATCGGAAGCCATCTAGATGCAACAAGATGGGACGACCGCACCATGTCGAAGGAGCTCCGGGCGCCGAAACCCGGCGGAAAGACTCAGCCCCCGAAGCTCCAGGAGACCGAGTTGCTCAGGTCGACGACGGTGACCAGCACCACGAGATCGGCGACGCCGAGCCCCAGACCGAGCCATGCCCGGAACCGGCGGGTGGTGCCACGGCGCAGGGCGAGGGTGGCGAGGACCAGGGCGGCCGGGCCGAGCAGGATGTTCATGGCGAGCAGGCCGACGAGGCCGAGCACGAACGAGGCGACGGCCATACCGTCCGCATCCCGCAGGCCGACACGACGAACCCTCCGGTCGGCAGGGACGGTGGGCTTGGTGGAGGTGGCGGGGACAGTGAGCTGCATGGCGAAGTCCTTTCACGAGGGCACGAAATCGGAGACCCGGGGTGCGAATCCCGTTGACCCGGGGTGCGAAACCCGTTGGTGCGGGGTGAGGATCCCGTTGACCCGGGGTGCGAAACCCGGTGGCCGGGCCTCAGCGGTGCCGGCGTTCCCGAACAGCGAAGACCAGCAGCCAGGCCGCGATCAGAGCAGCGGCGACCAGGGTGACGGGCAGCGGCGCATGGGCGACCGGGCCCAGCACGACACCCAGGAGCAGGAGTACGGCGACCAGTGCGATCACGGTCTCAACACCTCGCGGAGGAGTAGGAGTTGGTGTGTTGGGTGAACAGTTGTAGTTACAGTTGTCCACTGAAACACACGTCCATGCTTCCCTTCTTCGGAGAACGACTGTTTACTGGATGACATGAGTCACACCGCAGGCCGCACCACCCACAGCAGCATTCCCGGCACCGGCACCGGCACCGGCACCGGCACCGGCACCGGCACCGTCGGAGTCCGCGAGAGCCAGAAGCTCAGGACGCGTCAGGCCCTCATGGACGCGGCCCTCGGCCTGCTGGAACATCAGAGCCTGAGCAGCCTCGGCCTGCGTGAGGTGACCCGGGCGGTCGGCGTCGCCCCGACCGCGTTCTACCGGCACTTCAAGGACACGGCCGAACTGGGCGTCGCCCTCGTGGAGGAGTCCCTGGGCGCTCTGCACGGCGCGATCCGCGCGAGCCTGTCCGCACCCGACGCGGATGACAGCGAGGCCCGTATCGACCTCACCGTCGGACTGATCGCGGACCTCGTCGCGTCGGCCCCCGCCCATGTGCGCTTCGTCGCGCGCGAGCGGCACGGCGGGGTGCGGCCGGTGCGCGAGGCGATAGCGGCCCAACTGCGGCTGTTCGCAGCCGAGGTGGCCGACGCGCTCGGCGCACTGCCGGACTCCGCGGGCTGGTCGCGCGAGGATCTGGTGATGCTGGCCGGGGTGTACGTCGACCACATGGTGATGACCGCGTCGGCGTTCCTCGACGCGGACCCCGGCGACGTGGCGAAGACCGCCGAACTGGCCCGCCGCCAGCTGCGTCTGGTCAGCCTGGGCCGCCGCCACTGGCTCGACGGGACGTAGGACCGCACACGTGGGCCCCGGCCTCCTCGCCCGTCGCGCGCGATGAGGCCGGGGCCCTGGGTCTTCTACGGTTACGGCGCGCTACGGCGTACGCATTCGGCCACCGTGCGGCGCAGGCTGCCGGTGCGGTTGAGCAGGGCGCGCTGGACCTCCGCGCCGGTGCCGGTGGCCAGCAATTCGGTCAGGCCGCGCCTGGCCTCCTTCGCGTCACCGTGGTCCTCAAGCGCCGGACCCACGTGTGCGAAGAGTGCTTCCAGGACGTCGGCGGCGGGTTCGGGGCGCAGGGTCTCGGGGTGGACCAGGCGGTCGGTCAGCCCCGAGCGGGCGGCGCGCCAGGACGCGAGCCGAAGCGCCCCGACCCCGTGCGACGCGGGCGGTTCGCCCTCGCGGTAGGCGCGCGCCGCCGTCTCGACGAGACCGCGCGCCAGCGTCGCGAGCAGGACGGTCGTCGAGGCGTCCAGGCAGACGTCGGCGACACGGATCTCGACGGTCGGGTAGTTGTGGGACAGGCGGGCGTCGAAGTA
Organism: Streptomyces sp. NPDC091272; assembly: GCF_044757485.1. Taxonomy (NCBI): domain Bacteria; kingdom Bacillati; phylum Actinomycetota; class Actinomycetes; order Kitasatosporales; family Streptomycetaceae; genus Streptomyces; species Streptomyces sp. NPDC091272. The sequence goes on along the minus strand of NZ_JBIVVC010000006.1, from coordinate 473,780 downwards.
CACCATGCCCTTGTCCTTGAGTACGCCCGTCTCCAGCAGCTCGTCCACCTGCTGGTGGTACCCCTTGGCCGAGCCGAACAGCTCCACCGGGCCGGCCGACGGCCAACGTCCCCAGACCCGGTTGCGGTAGCTGCTGTAACCGGTGTCGGAGCCCTGCCAGAAGGGCGAGTTGCTGCTCATCGCCGTCAGGACGGGCAGCCACGGCCTGATCCGGTCGAGCACCTGCACGCCTTCCTCGTCCGACTCGACGGAGACGTGCACGTGGCAGCCGCAGGTCAGCTGCTCCTGTACCGGCATGCCGAACTGCTTCTCGATCCACCGGTGCCGCTCACCGGAGTTGAGCGAGGGGCTGACGGTGAGCGGGGAGGTCGCGAGCGCCACCGCGGCGGCGCCCACCTCCTCGGCACGCCGCCCGGCCTCGGCCCGCCAGCGCCTGATCTCGGCGCCCAGATCACTCATCTCGAACTGCGGGCGGGTGGCGAACTCCAGCTGCTCGCCGTGCAGTTCCTTCTCGAACACATCTTCGCCCTCGCCGTCCTCGGACGGCACGGCGAGCACCGCCGAGGACACCGCCCGTGACTCGCCGGTCTCCGGATCGACGAGGAGAAGCTCCTCCTCCACTCCCACACTGCGCACGAGGCCGCCTTCCCGGTCCGATGTCCCTGCCCCGCGCCCGGCCGGGGCGGAAGCATTCAGCCACGGCCCGCACGACCACGGTGCGGGCACGAGTCTCACCTGTTCCCGGTCCGCGGCCCACCATGCCCCCCGACCGCACGCGCCACACGGACGTGCTCGGCGGATGCGGGGGCCGCCGCGGGCCGAACCCCTGGGCGTACCGTCGGGAGCCTGGCTCTGCCCCCGGCCCCGCCCCGTGGGGAACGTACGCCACACGGGTCGCTTCCGTCACCGGGGAACCGGGTAAGTATGCGGACGGCAGTCCGGACCGCCCCCGGACTGCCCACTTACCGCCCGGATAGCCCGTACCGCCCCCGGACTACCCGTACCGCCCCGGACCGCACGGGCCCACCCGAAACGGAGCACGGACGTGACACTTCCCCCTGGCCCGACCCTGGACGACGTACGCGACGCCGCCGCGCAGCTCAAGGGTGTCGCGCACCGCACCCCCGTCCTGCGCTCGCGCACCCTGGACGAGCTCGTCGGCGCCGAGGTCCACCTCAAGTGCGAGAACTTCCAGCGCATCGGCGCGTTCAAGTTCCGCGGCGCGTACAACGCCGCATCCCGCCTGACGCAGGAGCAGCTCGCCAAGGGCGTCGCCGCCTACTCCTCGGGCAACCACGCCCAGGCCGTCGCCCTGGCCGCGCGGGAGCTGGGCACCACCGCGGTGATCCTCATGCCCGAGGACGCCCCTCGCTCCAAGGTCGCGGCCACCCTCGGATACGGCGCGGAAGTCGTCACCTACGACCGGTACACCGGCGACCGTGACGCCCTCGGCGCGGCCATGGCCGCAGAGCGCGGCCTGACGCTCATCCCGCCGTACGAACACCCGCACGTCATCGCCGGGCAGGGCACCGCCGCCCTGGAACTGGTCGAGGAGGCCGGTGAACTCGGCGCACTGGTCGCCCCGGTGGGCGGCGGCGGTCTCATCGCGGGCAGCGCCACCGCGGTCAAGGGCCTGTCCCCGGCGACCAGGGTGATCGGCGTGGAGCCGGAGGCCGGGGACGACACCAGGCGTTCCCTGGCCGCGGGCGAACGGGTCACGGTCCCCGTGCCGCGCACCATCGCCGACGGCCAGGCCGCGGAGACCCCCGGCGAACTGACCTTCTCCGTCAACCGGCGGCTCGTCGACGAGATCGCCCTGGTCACCGACGACCAGATCCGCGACGCCATGCGGCTGGCCTTCGAACGGCTGAAGATCGTCGTGGAGCCCAGCGGCGCCACCGGACTGGCGGCGCTGCTCGCCGGCCGGATCGACCGGCTCCCCTCCCGGGTGGGCGTCATCATCTCGGGCGGCAACATCGACACCCGACGCTTCACCGAGCTGTGCGGGTGAGTCGCGGCGGACCCGGTCCCCGTGTCGGGACGAGTCGCTCTCGACACGACCGTCAGTGACCGACCGGGGCCGCCGCCCCCGCGGACTCCGGGACACCCAGCCTCCTGGCGTCACGTTCCGGGCGCAGGAAGAGCGCGGCGAGGACGCCGGTGGTCAGAAGGAGGCCGGCCGTCAGCAGCCAGCCGTGCTCGTAACCGGCCGTCGCCGTCGCCGCGCCGTCCACCATCCACCCCAGGACCAGCGGTGACACGATGCCGCCCAGGGCGAAGACCGCCACCAGTGCCCCCAGTACAACGCCGCGCTGGGAGGGCGGCGTGATCCGGGCGATGGCCGTCTGCGCGACGGTGAGCATGACGAGGGCGACAGCCATCGGACCGAACAGCATCGGAATCTTGATCCACGGTGTGCCGACGGTGGCGAAGACGGTCACCGCGCCCGCCGACGCCACCAGCAGCAGTCCGGCGCCCGCCCCGGCCGGCAGCCTTCCGCCGGTGGCGCGTCGGGCGGCCCTTCTGCCCAGCAGACCGTGCACCAGCAGGACCACGCCGTTGGCCACGGCGCCGCCGCCGACGGCGGCACCCGCCTGCCCGAGATCCCAGCCGACCACCGTCCGCAGGTAGTCCGGCAGCCAGGTGAGCTTCGCACTCATCACCCAGTACGCGGCGAACGCCCCGAGCGCCGCGGTGACGAAGGTGCCGGAGAGGAACACGTCGCGCAGCGGCACCTCGTCGGCCCCCGGCCCGTCCTCGTCGGGGTGCGCGGCCCGGTCCACCGGAGGGGCCAGCGGGCCCTCCTTTCCCTTGACGGCCCACAGCCCGGCCCAGAGCAGGCCCGCGAGTCCCGCCGCACCGAAGGCCCAGCGCCAGCCGAAGTGGGAGATCACGGCACCGAGGGTCGGCGCCGCCACCGCGACCCCCGCCGCCGCACCCACCATCAGGATCGCCGTAGGCAGCGTGCGGTCCCGCTGCTCGAACCAGCCGTGCACATGGTGCACCGCCACCGGCGCCGCGGGCCCCTCGGCGAAGCCGAGCAGCACCCGGGTGGCGATCAGCGTCCCGAAGCCCGCCGCGCCCCAGACCATCGGCAGCTGGCTGACCGACCAGAGCAGTCCCATGCCCAGCAGCAGCACCGATGTGCGGATCTTGCGGGTCAGGAAGGAGACACCCACCGCGGACAGCGAGAAGAGACTGAAGAACGCGGCCTGCGCGGCGCCGAACTCCTGCCGGCCGAGTCCGAACTCCTTCATGATCTCCGGCCCGGCCAGCCCCAGGACCGCCTTGTCGGCGAAGTTCACCAGCATGAAGGCAAGCAGCAGCCAGGTCGTCGTCCACGCCTGCCGCCCTCCGGCCGACGGGCCCGGTCGGCCAGGTGGGAACCTGCGCCGTGCCGCTGTGTCCCCTGTCCGCCCGGCCACCCCCGTCACCCTCCTTGCTCCGTACCGGCGTCCACCGGACTGGCGCATCCGCAGCTGTCGTCGTCGACGGTGCCCACGCTGATGGCGCCGGCGGCCCTGCGCCTCCCCTCGTCGCTGCGCGTCAGTTCGGTGGCGACGTCCGTTCCCGCGGCCACGGCGGCGGATTCCGCGGCCGCCCAGTGGAAGACGCCGCGGGCCATGGTCGAGGTCTCGCTCTCGGCCCGGCGGGTGAAGACCTCGGCCCTGACCCTGGCCACCGCGCGGTCGGCGGGCGCCGCCAGTGCGGCGGTCTCGGCCAGGTGCGCCGCCAGGCGCAGTTCGCCGCGGCCGAGCAGTCGCTCCGCCCGGTCCGCCAGGGCCTGTGCGCCTCCCGCCGCTTCGGCGAGTTCGGCGGCGAGCGCGGCTTCGGGGGCCGGCTTCAGGTGCGCCGGGTTCTGGTCGTACCAGCCGCCCCACAGCCGCCACAGGTTACGTACGACGAACTCGGGCTCGTCGTACGCCGGACGCAGGTACGGCTTCTCCAGCAGGCCGGGCGGTACCTTGACCGCGTGCAGCACCTCGTCGAGGCGCGCGCCCGCGTTCATCAGGTCCCGGGTCTGGCCGCACAGCGACTCCAGCAGCTCCGCCGTGTCCCCGAGTGCCGTACGGATGCGGTCGGCGCCCAGGATCGGCACACCGTGTCCCGGGAGCAGCACCTCCGCCCCGAGTCGCTGCATGTCGCGCAATGCCTGTGCCCACTGGACCGGGTAGCGCTGCACCTTCTGCGGATTGCCCGCGTTGGGCGAGTTCCAGATGAAGAGGTCACCCGTGCACAGCGTCTTCAGCTCCGGGATCCACACATAGGTGTGGTCGTCGGTCTCACCGCGGGCGTGCACCAGCTCGAAGGTCAACGCACCCCGTCGCACGGTGAGTTGCTGTCGGTATGTGGTATCCGGGTAGCGGTACTCGGTCGGCCACTCCAGCGAGGGCACACCGAACTGCTTGCGGTTGATCCAGGTGTTGTAGCCGGCCGTCTCCCGGTAGCGGTCGAAGCGCGCGGCCACCGCCTCGTGCGCGATGACCTCGGGGCGCGGCGTCCCGCGCTCGGCGGCCTCCCGGTCGAAGGGCCACACGCCGAAGACGTGGTCCACGTGGCCGTGGGTGTAGACGACCGCTCCGACCGGGGCCGCCGAGCGGCGGCGCACCGACTCGTGCAGCGCGGTGGCCGTGCGGAAGTCGCCGGAGTCGACCAGCACGAGTCCGTCACCGGTGTCGAACACCGCCACGTTCGCGAAGGCCGGGAAGAACGCGGTGCGTTCACCGATGGGTACGAGACCGCCGTCGGTGAACCTCCCGCCGAAGTGGGCCAGCAGCGACTGCTCGCCTGACCAGACCCGGTCGATGTACTCCAGATATCCGCCGGCTTCGTGGGGACCGCTGGCTCGGTGTTGCGTCATGGCGTCCGGCTCCTCGTGCTCACACTCGGGACCAACCGCCCTGCCCGCTGCGGTGATCCGCTGATGACCACGGAGTCTGCGTCGGATTCCGACGGGCGGACACCCTCCATCCGCACAGTCGGACCCGGCATAACCTGTGACGCGTCACAACCAGTGCCCCTCACCACAACCCTGCGATCACTCACAACCTGCGTCCCCCGCCACAACCCGCGACCCGTCACAACCTCCGGGGAAGGAGCGGCCCTGTGCCGAACCAACGGCCGAACGTCCCGCCCGGCCCGGCGGACGGCGTCCCCGCCGAAGCGCCGACCGGTTCGCCGGCCGGTTCGCCGGCCGGCCCGTCGCGCGAACGCCACGCCCGGTACCCGGCGCTGACCCCCGCCGCCCGGGCCCTCGCCGCCCGGTGCGAGAGCCGGGTGAACGAGCTCGCCCGCCGGATGGCCCGCGAGACCTTCGAGCGGCTGCCCGGATATGCCGACCTGCCCGCCGACGTGAAGGACGTGGAGGTCGCCGCGACCGTCCGCAGCGGCCTGCGCCTCTTCCTGCGACGGGTACGCGACCCCCGCGGCCGCGCGGACGACTACAGCCTCTTTCGCGAGCGCGCCGCCCAGCGCGCCGACGAGGGCATGCCCCTGCACACGCTGCTGCGCACCCACTCCTCGGCCGTCTACGTCCTGTGGCAGGCGCTCAGGGACGAAGCCACGGACGGGGAGGAGGGCGCGCTCATCGAACTCGTCGACTTCCTCCTGCGTGGCCACGAGACTGTGATCGGCGCGGTCGCACAGACCTATCTCGACGAGCAGGCCGCACTCTTCGCCGAACGCCGCGAGCAGCACCGCTCGCTGCTCAGAGGCCTGTTGGACGGCTCGGTTCCGGCCCGGCGCGCCTTGGCGGAGCTGGGCCTCGAAGGGCAACCCCTCCTCGTGCTGCACCTGTGGATACCGCAGGACCCCGCGCCGGGGGCGGTGGAGGCCACGGCCGGCGGGTCCGCGCCCGCCCTCGCCGCGGCGCGGGCCGTCGCGGAGCGACGCGCGGTCCGCCGGGTGCAGACCGCTCTGGACCGCGCGTTCGGCCCCACGGCAGTGTCACTGCTCGGTGCCGGTGGAGGACATGTGCTCGCTCCGCCACGGGCCGACGACCCGGCAGGCACCGGTGTCTGCGAGGAGCTCGCCGCCCGGCTGCGGCAGGTCTGCGGTGACGGGGTCCGGCTGGCCGCGGTCGCCGCGGCAAAACCCCAGGACGTGCCGGCCGCTGCCCGTACCGCCACAGACATCGTCCGCGTCGCCCGCGCCTGCGGGCGGCCCCCCGGCGCGCACCGGATGGACGACGTGCTGCTGGAGTTCCACCTCTCCCGCCGCAACGAGAGCAGCGACCGCATCGCCGCCCTGCTCGACCCGCTGGGCGGCCGGCCGGAACTCGTGGAGACCCTGCGCGTCCACCTCGAACACCGGCACGACAGGCGCAGCACCGCCCACCACCTGGGACTGCACCCCAACACCGTGGACAACCGGCTGGCCAGGATCGCGGAGCTCACCGGCCTCGACATCGCCTCCGCGCGCGGCAACGCCCTCGCCCTGGCCGCCCTGCTGCTGCGCGACGAGTGGGCGGCCCGCGCCACGGGACCGCTCAGTCCCGCAACGCCTTCTTCATGATCTTCCCCATGTCGTTGCGGGGCAGGGACTCCCGCAGCCGTACGGTCCTGGGCCGCTTGTAAGGGGCGAGTTGCGCGGCGACATGGTCGGCGAGCTCCTGTGTGCTCGGCGGCGCGGCCGCGTCCCTCGGTACGATCCAGGCGACGACGGTCTCCCCCAGGTCGGGGTCGGGTTCGCCGGTGACCGCCGCGTCGGCGACGGCGGGGTGCTCCAGGAGCACGTTCTCGATCTCCCCGGCGCCGATCTTGTAGCCGCCGCTCTTGATCAGGTCGGTGGAGCGGCGGCCCACGATCCGCACCGATCCGTCGGCGTCCCTGGTCGCCATGTCGCCGGTACGGAACCAGCCCCGGTCGAAGGCGGCTTCGGTGGCGTCCGGCCGGCCCAGGTATCCGGTGAAGAGGTTGGGGCCCTTCACCTGGATCTCCCCCAGCGTCTCCCCGTCGAGCGCGTCGACGGGTGCGCCGTCGTCGTCCACCAGACGCAGCTCGACACCGCGCAACGGCGTTCCCACGCTGCCGGGCCGCGGCGGGCCACCCGGCCGTACGCTCGTGTTCATGAGCGTCTCGGTCATGCCGTACCGCTCGACGACCTGCTGACCGGTGGCCCCGGTGATGGCCTCGTGGTCGCGCCTGGACAGTGCGGCGGAGCCGGAGACGAGGAGCCGCGCACCGGTGAGCGCCTGCGCCAGCGCGGGGTCGCCGGGCAGCGCCTCCGCGAGCCGGTGGTACATCGTCGGCACGCCGAAGAGCAGGGTGGCCCCGGCCGCCAGTTCGTCCCTGACCCCCTCGGGGGAGAAGCGGCCGAGGTGGTGCAGGCTGCCGCCCCTGCGCAGCGGGCCGAGCACACCGAGCACCAGGCCGTGCACGTGGAACAGCGGCAGGCCGTGCACCAGCACGTCGTCCGCCGTCCACGCCCACGCCTCGGCCAGGGCGTCGAGGGTGGCGCGGATCGCCCGGCGCGGCAGGACCGCCCCCTTCGGCGGCCCCGTGGTGCCTGACGTGTAGATGACGAGCGCGGGAGCCCCCTCGTCCGGTTCCTCGGGGAGCACGGGCACGGGGCCGCGCGGGGCGAGATCGGGGTGGACGACGGGCAGCCCCGCCAGCGGCTCCGGCAGCTCCGCCCCCGGGGCGGCCAGGACCAGCGGGGGCGCGCTGTCGGCCGCCACGTGCGCGAGTTCGCGGGCTCCGCTGCCGGGGTTGACGGGTACGAGGGGCACTCCGGCGAGCAGCGCGGCCAGCGCCCCCACCGCAGATTCCAGGGTCGGGGTGGCCCAGAGCGCCACCCGCTCGGCGCCGGTGATACGGACCGCCGTGGCCGAGGCCGCCGCGCGGAGTTGCGCGTAGTCCAGCGAGCGGTCGCCGAACCGGAGGGCGGGCGCATGGCCCGCCGCGGCGAGGGCGGGAAAGAGAACGGACATGTCTGTCTCCTGCGAAAGCACGGAAGAGCACGGAAGCACGGAAGGTGACGGCGGGCGGCCGGGCCCCCGGGCCGGCAGGACAAGCCGGTAGGACACCGGCAGGGCACCCGTAGGACAGGGGGCCCGCCCGTCGGGCAACATCTCACGATCACCCGGCCGCCGAACAGCGCCTCGGAGCCACTACCCGGCGCAAGCAGCGCCCCGGAGAGCGACTACCTGGCCGCGAACAGCGCCGCGGAGCGACTACCCGGCCGCGAACAGCGCCCCGCCCCGGGCGCCACTACCCGGCGACGACCGTCGTGCCTCTCCCTCCCGGAGGGGACGGACTCAGACCGGCCGCGGCCCGCCCCCGGCCCCCGCCCCTCCCCCGTCCACGGGGTTCACCCCGTCCAGCGGACGCGCGTACGTCACCGTCTCGCGTTCCACCACGAACCCGGTCTGTTCGTAGAATCCCAGCGCGCCGCTCGGGTTGACGGTGTCCACGGTCAGCGACGCCGTGTCGTACCCGGCGTCGCGGGCGGCGCCCAGCAGCTCGGCCAGCAGTGCCGGGGCCGCTCCCCTGCCCCGCCAGTCGCGCCGGGTCCCGAGGTAGGCGATGTGGCAGTCCCGGCGGCCCGTCGCGGCCGTCTCCGCCTCGCTCTCCTCGGCGAGCAGGTACGCGACCACCTCGTCGCCCGCCACCAGCAGCCGGGACATGTCCGGTCGGGCCCAGCCGGACCGGGTGATCCAGGTGTGCCAGTCGGACCTGTCGAGCCGGGTGAAGTTCCAGTGGTCGCGGAAGGCGTCGTTGTGCGCGAGCCGGGTGGCCTCCTCGTACTGCGTCCCGTACGGCACGAGGCGGCTGCCCTCGGGTGCGGCGCGCGGTGCGGGGCGCTCGCCCGCGAGGGGCTGCTTCATGAGGAACCACCAGCGGGCCGGCGTGTAGCCGCACTTCTCGGTCAGCCGCAGCAGCCCCTCGTCGCCCGCCTTGCCGTCGAGCAGCAGCTCACCGGGGAGGGCGGACAGCTCCGGGTCCGCCGCGTGGAGCGCACGTGCACGGGTTTCCAGCCAGGCGACGAGCCGGGAGCCGACGCCGCGCCGCCGCCACCCGGGGTGCACCGCTGCCTCTGCCTCGAAGCGGGCCGCGTCCACCGCGCCGTGCGGGGTGTGCAGCAGCGCGTACGCGACCATCCGGGGCCCGTCCCACCAGCCGACGCTGTCCCGGGCCAGGTCCAGCTTCGGGTCGTCCAGCAATTCGGCGAGGTCTTCCGCGTCGAGGTGGGTGCCCACCTGGTCGACGGCTTCGACCGCCTCGTGGAGCTCCAGCCAGGCGGACACCTCGTCCCTGGTCAGGGGCCGGTCGGTCAGGCTCTCCGTGGCGTCCTGTCCCTGCATGTCTGCCGTCCTCTCACTTCGTACCGTTCGGTGATTCGATCTTGCACGGTCGCCCGGGTCACGCGCCGCCCGGCCGCCCCGGCGCCGCGCGTCCCGGCAGCAGCGTGTCCCCGCAGCCCGCCGTGCCCGCGTCGAACCTCCGCCGTTCGAGGCGGTCCGCGTTGCTCTGTGCCCAGGCGCGGACGGCGTCGACGCGGCTCGGGTCGCGCACCGCGTCCATGCGCAACCAGTCGCCGCCGTCGCCCTTCATGGCCAGCAGCACGTAGCCGTGGCCGGCCAGTACCTCGCCGCTGAGACCTGTCCTGCGGGCCCACGCGCCCTGGACGTGCACGAACTCGGGGCGCACCTCACGCAGTACGTGGTCGCGGATGCGCGCGCCGTCCCGCGCCGCGTGGCCGTCGGCGACGGTGCGGTCGGTGAGCCCGGCCAGGTCCAGCACGGTGAGCCGGCTGGTGAGGAGAGTGCCGCCGAGATCGGGCAGCGCCACCGTGGCGTTCCGCAGGCCCAGTTGGTCGGCGTAGCTGTTGAACGTCTGTCCGTAGCGCTGGGCGATGTGGCACATCGGGACGGTCGGATGCGTGACGAAGTGGGTGTCCTGCGGCTGGCGCCCCGCGAAGGAGAGCGCGAGGGCCGCGACCGTCGCCGTGACCAGCACGGGCCGCCCCCTGGCCGGGACCGCGGGCCGGGCAGCGACCAGGGCGAGCCCGGCGGCCAGCGCGCCCACCGACCACACCGGGGAGGCGAAGCGGTACAACGCCATCCAGTCGGGGGCGAGCGCACCGTAGACACCGAGCCCGAGTGCGAGGGGCACCAGGACGGCCGCCAGCGTCCTGCGGGCCCGGCCGGGACGGCTCAGCGCCAGGCCCACGCACCCGGCCAGGACCAGTACCAGCAACCAGCCCGCGTACGTCAGCAGTTCCCCGGTGCGGGCGAGTTCGCCGAGCGCGGGGGCGCCCTGCGACTTCGCCACCGCAGTGTTCGGCAGCCAGCGCCCGAAGGTCACCCGCCGCCAGAGCAGGAAGGCGCCGTACGGCACGGCGAACACGGCGAGCGACCTGAGCGCCTGGCGGGCGGCGCGGTCCAGCTGCGCACGGCGGACGAACAGCAGCAGCACCACCGGGTACGCCAGTACGTACGCCGCACCGTCCGGACGGGTCAACGCCGCCAGCAGGGCGAGCAGCCCGGTGGCCGTCGCGGTGCGGTCGGCGAGCAGGGTGCCCCGGGCGGCAGCACGGGCCGCCACGGCGGTGAGCCAGGACACCGCCAGCGCGTACAGGGGGTTCTCCAGACCGGAGAACAGCCACACCACCCACGAGAAGTTGCCCGCCATCGCCGCTCCCGCGACGAGGGTCACCGCCGGGACCGCGAGAGGCCGGCCGGGGAAGGCGGCGCGGGCGGTCGCGGTCACCGCGACGAGGATCGCGGCCACGCAGAGCAGCGCCAGGAGCTTGGGGAACCACACCAGGTCGGCGATGCCCGCCACGGTCGTACCGCTGTCGAACAGGCCGAGCCGGCGGCCAATGACGAGCAGGACCAGCCAGGAGGGGTTGGAGTACCCCTCGACCGCTTCGGCGCCGCTCTGCTGGACCGGACCGTGACCCTCGTCGATGCTGCGCGCGTACGCGAAGGTGATCGCGGCGTCGTCGACCAGCCAGTGCCCGAGCCGCGCGGCCTGCACGGCGGTGGCCGCGGTGCCCAGCGCGACGGCGGCCGCCTCGACGTGCCAGGGGCGCGGTCGTCGGGCGGCGGGGGCGGGCGGCGCGGCGGAAGCGCCCGTCGGCGGAGGGGAGTCGGGACGCTCCAGGAGCGCCGGATAAATTCCAATCACACCGGAAAGCTATGGTATCGGGCACTTCAGGACGGTGAGGCGGCGGTACTTTCTCGGCGTGGCCGCCGTTTGGCGCAGACGGCGCAGCGCTGCCTCGGGCGCCCGGCCGTCACCGGTCCGCGGCTGCTCCCGTCGGGTCGGGAGCCACCCGGTACATCACGGTGTCGTGCGCGGGCACCTCGGCGCGCAGCGTGCCTGCGGTGAAGGACTCCCGGCCGGTCCACAGGTTCTTGACCGCGTAGCTGTCGTGGCGCTTGAGGCCTGCCGCCGCGGTGGTGGTGGAGACGGTGGCGGTGGCGTCGGTCTCGTTGGTGAGGGTCACCGACCGCGCCCCGCCGACGAGGGGCTTCGTCATGACGACCAGGCCGTCCTCGCGGGACACGACGGTGCCCTGCCGGCCCAGCGGGTCCTGGTCGACGGCGATGACGTCCCGGTTCGCCAGCAGCCGCAGGGTGCGCGGGGTCGCGGCGGTGAGATCGGTGCTGATCAGGAGCGGCGCCGCCATCTGCGCCCAGAGGCCGAAGTGGGTGCGGTACTCGGCGTCCGTCATGCCGCCGTTGCCCACCTCCAGCATGTCGGGGTCGTTCCAGGCACCCGGGCCCGCGTGGGCGGCGAGGGGCTGGTTGATCCGGACGATGCCGATCATGCTCTGCCAGTTGTCGCGGATGTCGGCGGCCACGCGCCAGGAGTTGGCGACCTGCGGCCGCCAGTCCCAGACCGGGAGCTGCGGCTCGTGGTGGATGCTGAAGAGCATCGGGCGGCCGGTCGCGGCGAGCGCGTCGCGCATGGTGGTGAAGCCGGGCTCGGCCCGTACCCCGTCCTTCCCCGCGTAGCACCAGTCGTACTTCAGGTAGTCCACGCCCCAGCCGGCGAAGGTCTCGGCGTCCTGGTACTCGTGACCCAGGCTGCCGAGGCTGCCCGGGTAGTCGTGCCAGATGTTGGCGCAGGTGCGGCGGCCGGGCGTGGCGTAGAGCCCCAGCTTGAGCCCCTTGTCGTGGACGTAGTCGGCGAGGGCGGCGATGCCGCCGGGAAACCGTGCCGGGTCGGCGCGCAGCCGTCCTTCGGCGTCCCGGGTGGGCGCCTGCCAGCAGTCGTCGATGTTGACGTAGCGGTAGCCGGCCTCCCGCAGACCCGTGCCGACGAGCGCGTCGGCCGCCGCCCTGATCTTCTGCTCGTCGATGTCGCAGCGGAAGGCGTTCCAGCTGTTCCAGCCCATCGCGGGGGTGCGGGCCTGCCCGTTGTCGAGCGCCGCAGCCGAGGGGGCGGTGGTGAACTGCGCGGCGGCGAGGGCGGCCAGCGCACAGAGCGCGGCGAGGACCGGCCGACGCGTACGCACGGACCGGCGCGTGCGTACGCGTCGCTGCGCGCGTGCGAACCCGTGGGTGCGTGCCGAGCCGTCGGCGCGTGCGAGGCCTTGGGTGCGTGCGAGCCCGTCGGTACGTGAAGTAGGCATGACTGTCCTTTGACGAACGCGCGCGCGGCCAAACGGAACCGAAGGCGCCAGGGCCGGAAATGGGGCCGTTCGGGTGATTCCGCTACTCGCCCGGTCCCGCCCCGCTCGCCGGACTGACGGAACGTCAGCACGTTACGGACGGCGACGTTCCAAGGAGGAACGGAACGAGGACGAGGAGTGGTGACTCAAGGTGCGTGCGGCTCTCGGCGGTTTCGGCGGCAGCGGACTCAGAGCGGCGGGGGTGACCTGGCTGGCCGCGGGCGCCGTGCTCATTCCCCTCGGCGCGGCGGCCCCCGCGGCTTCGGCCGCACCCCAGGCGGTACGGGCGGACCCCCTGCCGGGCGGGCTGGGCCCGTGTGTGCCCGGCAGCTGCCCCGACCCGTTCCCGTCCGTCAGCAACGGTGCGATCGCCGGTTACGACAACGCCGTCAACGTCTTCGCGGGCGGTGACTTCCGGGTGCGCGGCAAGGCCGCCGAGGCGGAGGGCAGGGTCGTCGTGCTCGGCTCGTTCGACATGAACAAGTCGGCCACCGGCAGCCAGATCTACAACGTGGGGGTCGCGGGCGTCGGCTCCCGTGTGCCGCCGCCCGTCGGCTCCGACTACCTCACCACCGGCGGCTCCGTCACCGTCGCGCCTGGCCAGCGGCTCCTCGCGGAGGACGGTGTGGTCCGGCACGCAGGCCCGCTCACCGGCACGGTCGTCGGTACCAGGACGGCCGACCCCGCGGCGAGCGACCCGTACACCGGGCTGCGTCAGGAGCTGAGCGACGCCAGCCGGTGCTACGCCGACGGGGACACAGGCGTCCGCCCGCCCACCGGCACCTCGGTCAACCAGGGCGGCCAGACCGTCTTCACGGGCGACAACACCTCGTCGCTCCAGGTCTTCAACGTCGACTTCGACCTGACGGCGGCCGGCGGCGGCCAGCAGGGCCTGGTCTTCCGGAACATCCCGGCCGGGGCCACCGTCCTGGTCAATGTCCGCGGCGCGAACCGCACCCTCAACACCTACAGCGGCGGCATCGACGACTCGACGGACCCGCTGAACGGCCTGCGCGACAAGCTGCTGTGGAACTTCCCCGACGCCACCGCGGTCGACCTCAAGGGCACCGGCCAGTTCCAGGGCAGCGTCCTCATCGGCAACCAGGGCTCGCAGACGACGGTCTCACTGCCGGGCGTCAACGGGCGCTTCTTCACCACCGGTTCGCTCACCCACGAGAGCTCCGCGTCGGGCGGCGGCGGCCAGGAGTTCCACGCGTACCCCTTCAACGGCGATCTGCCGGGCTGCGGCACGGCTCCGCTGCGCGAGGGTGAGCTCAAGGTCCTCAAGCAGGACGACTCGACCGGCGCACCGCTGGCGGGCGCGGTCTTCCAGCTGTGGCGCGAGTCCAACGGCGTGCCGGGACTCCAGACCGCCGGGGCGGACCCCGACCTGCGCACCGGCGCGCCGTGCACCACGGACGCCGAGGGCGTGTGCCGGACGAAGGCACCGACCGGCAACTCGTACTACTGGCAGGAGACCGGCGCCCCGGCCGGTTACGACCTGCCGGCCCCCGCGGTCTTCGGGCCGTACGCCCTGACCGACACGAAGGTCGTCACCACCGTCGCGCGCAACAAGAAGACGGTGGCACCCGCGGTCACCGGACGGCTCCAGGTGCGCAAGGTCGACGCCCGCACCGGCAGGGGCCTGGCGCGCGCGGTCGTGGAACTGTGGCGGGAGAACGGCCGCAGGCCCGGCCTCCAGACCTCGGGCGCGGACCGCGACAGCCAGGTGGGCGCGGGCTGCGCCACCGACGAGCAGGGCCGCTGCGAGTTCGACGGGCTGGCGCTCGGCTCGTACTACGTGCGGGAGACCGACGCCCCCGAGGGCTACCGGCTGCCGTCCGACCCGGTCACCGGGCCGTACGAGGTGACCCGCGCGAACGCCGGCAACGCCGTCGTCGTACGACTGACCAACGAGCCGGAGCCGACCCCCAAGCCGAAGAAGTAACCACACCGCCTCGCGAGCCGCGCCCCAGCCTCCGCCCCATAGGGCACGCTAGCCCTCGGCGGGCGCGGGCGTGGGCGCCGGCACGAGGCCGTCGGCCGCCAGGCCCCTGAGCACCGCCTGGCCGAGCACCTGGACGGCGGACTGGGGCCGGACCATCACGGTGATCTCCTTGATCAGACCCGCGTCGTCGAAGTGCAGCAGGTCGATGCCGTGGATCTCCTTGCCGTCCACCGTCGCCCGGAAGAGCAGGATCTCCGACGGCGCCTCACCGCCGTCGAAGCTGGTCTGCGAGGTGCCGTCGAAGGCACCGACGTACCGGAAGTCCTCGAAGGTGCGCAACAGCACCCCGAACAGCCCCAGCACCATGGCCCGCCCCTCGAACGGGACGAACTTCACCGGGCTGTAGAGCCGTATGTCCTCCGTGAAAAGGTCCTCCAGCGCGGCGAGTTCAGCCTTCTCGACCGCGTCACGGAACCGCTGGGCAGCAGCCATGTCTTCTCCTCTTGTCACTTCTTGTCGCTCTCGCAGCACGCTCCTGGCCCCGCCGGGCGGCGCGGACCTTGATCTCCAGCACGCTGGAGCGGCCAGTGTGTCCGGGCGACTTCCCCGAGGACAACCCCCGCTGCCGCGCGCGAGTGCCGCACGCGCCCCTCACCCCGGCAGTCGCCCGACCAGCGCGTCGCGCACTCCCGTGCGTTCGGTGGACATGAAGCGGTGCAGGGTCCGGGAGCCGAGGGCCACGCGTTGGGCGCTGCGCCGACGTTCGCGGTCGTATGCGCGCAGGGCTGCGGGCAGGGCGTCGGGGCCGTGTGCGGTGACGGCCCGGGTCAGTGCTTCCGCGTCGAGGAGGGCAGTGCAGGCTCCCTGGCCCAGGTTGGGCGTCATCGCGTGCGCCGCGTCTCCCACCAGGGCGGTCGGTGCGGAGCCGGTGAGGGAGACGAAGGACGGGAGCGCCGGGTGCAGATGGCGCATCTCGTAGCGGATCCAGGTGGCCGGGTCGGTCTGGTGGAGGATGCGCGGGATCGGGTCGTGCCAGCCCTCGAAGTACGGGCGCAGTTCCTCGGCCGTGGTGGCGGCCGGGACGGTGGCGTACCAGTTGGTGCGGCCCGGCTCGACGGGGGTCATGCCGAAGAAGCGGCCCTTGCCCCAGGTCTCGCCGTAGCTCCCGCTCTCGAAGTCGGCGATGCCGATCCAGGCCACCGTCCCGGTGTCACGCGGGGCGCTGCGGGTGCCGAATGCCGCGCCGCGCACGGCACTTCGGATTCCGTCGGCGCCGACCACGAGATCGTGCCCGGTGGACAGGGCGGTCAGGTCGTCGGCGTTCCCACCGAGTTTGAGCGGCACGTCCCCGAAGGTGTCCAGTTCGGTGACGAGTGCGTCGATCAAGTACGGGCGGGAGACCAGGAGTTCGGGTCGGCCTGCCTTCCGCTCGATGCGTTCCAGCGGCAGGCTCGCCAGCACCCGCCCCTCCGGTGTGCGGATCCGGGCGCCCCGGTAGGGGACCGCGCGGGTCCGCAACACCTCGCCCACGCCCAGGCGTTCGAGCGCCGACTGGGCGGTGGGGTGGATGCCGAAGGCGGTGCCGTAACGCTCCAGCGCGGTGCGGCGCTCCAGGACGCTCACCGTCCACCCGGCCCGGCGCAGACCTATTGCCGTCGCGAGCCCCCCGACCCCCGCCCCCACGACCACCGCTGATCCCGCCATGACGTCCTCCAGCTCCGGTCCGGCGGCGCCGACCGTCGCAGCACCACGTGTACTCCGCAGCACCCAGGAGGTACTACACCTGTAGTATCCCGGCTGCGGGGGCGCCGCGCAAGCACCTTCCGTTCCGCCCGGTACGCGGCCGAGCTAGGGTCTTTCGTTTGGATCAGGGTCCGGTGCCGTGGATCGCAAGGCGGAGGAGGGAACCATGGCGGAGCCATGGTGAGTGACGACAGCGCCGCGAGGCGCGGTGCCGGGGCACGCGAGCCCAGCATGATCCAAACGAGAGGCCCTAGGGTCGACCGCATGATCATCGACTCGTTCCCCGGCGGCGCCGGACTGTTCCGGCTGGACGCCCGGGTGGCGCACCTCAACCACGGGTCCTTCGGTGCCGTGCCGGTGCCGGTCGCCGATGTCCGGCGGCGGCTCGCGGAGGAGGCGGCCGGCGATCCGGACGCCTTCTTCCTCGGCGTGCCCGACCGCGTCGCGGCGGCGAGGACCCGTATCGCCGCCCACCTGGGCACCGATCCCGAGGGCGCGGCGCTCGTCGCCAACGCCACCGAGGGCGCGAACCTCGCCCTGGACGCGCTGCGCCTGGCGCCCGACGACGAGGTCCTGGTGACCGACCACGGCTACGGCACGGTCACCGCGGCGGCGGCCCGGCGGGCCCGCGTCGTTCCCGTCGCCCTCGACCCCGAGCTGCCGGACGAGGAGGCGGTCCGTGCGGCGGTACTCGCCGGCCTCACGCCGCGCACCAAGGTCGCCCTGCTCGACCAGATCAGCTCCCCCACCGCCCGTACGATCGCCACCCCTGCCCTCCTGGCCGACCTGCGGGAGCGGGGCGTGGTCAGCGTCGTCGACGGCGCACACGCCCCCGGCGCGCTCGGCGACCCCCTCGCCGGGGAGCCCGACTTCTGGGTCGGCAACCTGCACAAGTGGGGCTACGCACCGCCCGGCAGCGCGCTGCTCACGGTGGCCACCGCCTACCGGAAGCAGATATCCGCACCCGTTCCGTCCTGGGAGGACGAGCGCGGCTTCCCGCGGTCGGTCGAGTACCGGGCGACCGTCGACTACACCGGCTGGCTGGCCGCCCCCGAAGGTCTCGACCTGCTCGCCGAGCTCGGCTCCTCACGCGTACGGGAGTACAACAGCGCGCTGGCGGCGCACGGCGCGGCGCTCCTCGCCCGGCTGCCGGGCGTGCGCGCGCTGCCGTCCGACGAGCGGCTGCCGATGCGCTCGCTGCGCCTGCCGCCCGGTTTCGCCCGCACCCGGGCGGAGGCCGCGGCCCTGCGCGAGGAGATCGCGGACCGGCTGGGCTTCCGGGTACTGATCTGGCCCTGGTCAGGCGGCGGCGGCATCCGCATCTGCGGGCAGATCTACAACACCCCCGAGGAGTACGAGCGTCTGGCCTCGGCCCTGGAACCCCTGCTGGACGGACGCTGAGCGCAGCGACACGGGCGGGGTCACCTCACGTTCATGCGGAAGTCGTAGGCCACCGGCACCGGGTGCTCCCGCGCCACCCGGGCCCGGAGCGCGTCGTCCTCGGTGATCCCTTCCTCCTTCGCGATCCGCGCCACGTGGTACGCGGACCAGATCGTGTCGAGCGAGGTCTCGCCCTCCAGCAGGTCGGGCACCACGACGCCTTCGTCGAGCAGTCGGCCGACCCGCTGCAACTCACCCACCGCCAGGGCCGCTTCGCACTCCGCGAGTCTGATCCGGCCCGCCGCGCGGTGTCCGGCGGGCAGTGTGTCGACGAGGTCGAGCGCGGCCCGCGGCCGGCCCGCCCGCACCGTGCCCCGGACCGCGTCCACGGCGAGCGGCAGCGAGCGCGGGGCGAGTGCGACCGCGTCGCGGTAACGCCCGACCGCCGGGTCGGACGCGCCCGCGTCCAGGTCGAGCGCCGCGAGGTTGCGCAGCGCCCAGGCGGAGGGCCTGCACGCGAGCGAACGCTCCCAGGCGGCGCGGGCCTCGTCCGGTGCGCCCGCGTGGAGCAGCGCGACCCCGAGGTGCAGCAGGCCCAGCCAGTCGTCCGCGGTCCGCAGCAGGTCGAGCCACCGGGGGTGGACCTGGTACGAGAGCGGCGGCTCGGCCGGGTCCAGGTCCGGCATCCGGCCCGTGTCCAGCAGGGTCGCCCACGCTGTTTCGCGGGGACCGACCGTGTCGTCGGCGAACGGCAGTCCCGGCAGCACCAGGGAGTCGTCGCCGCGCGCCGAGCGCAGCCGCCGTTCCAGCGCGCCCCAGCCGGAGCCGCGGTGCAGTGTCTCGACCGGTTCGGCGTCGGCCCAGGCCGGGGCGCCTGCGAGTTCGGCCTCCAACTGGGCGCGGCTGACGGTGCGTTCGAGCCCTGCAGCGGCGGCGGCCCGCGCCCTCGCCCAGTGCGCACCGTGCACGTCGGCGGCCTCGGGGCCCGCGTCCAGCAGCCCGTACGCCTCCACCCAGGACCACGAGGCCTTCGCGGGCATCGGCAGGTGTTCGAGCTGGGTGCGGGCCAGCCCGGCCTGGATCTCCAGGTACCTGCCGCCCGCCGGGGAGAGCCAGTCCTGCCAGTGGGCGCTGCCCGGCCCGGTGCCCCACACGAAGAGTTTGCGTCCGCGCAGCCGGCCGGTGGAGGTCTGCGCCAGGCCGCGTCCGGAGCCGTCGAGGGCCGCGATCCAGTGCCGTTCGCCCTCGGGGATCTCGTAGAAGTAGTCGGCGGCCGACTCGGCGCGGGTGGCGTAGCTGCGGTCGGCGCCCCGGTGGACGGGCACGGACACGTTCCGCACGGTCCGGTCGTAGGCGTAGTACCAGGCGCGGTCGGCCGGGGCGAGCACCCGGACGTCGTCCGCCTGGGGGACGGCGATGTTGGACCACCAGTAGACCGGCACCTCCTCGTCGTTCGGGTTGAGGATCCGTATGTGCACCATGAGGGCCGCCGAGCCCTGCGGCAGGCAGGCGTCGATCTGGAAGACCAGTCGGCGCATCCGCTCGTACTCGTACATCCGCAGTACCGGCGTCCCGTCCGGGCGGACCACCCTGGCCGCGTGCAGCGGTTCGCAGGTCAGCGGCGAGTGGCCGCGGGCGCCGATGTTCCACTCGACGCCGCCGGCGAACCAGGCGTTGCGCAGCGCGAGGTTGCCCGGCTGCAACACCGCGTTGCGGTACAGGAGTTCGCGCCCGGTGGGCTTGTGCACCAGTGACCAGAGCCGGCCGCCGAGCTCCAGGAGGAACTCGGCGCGCAGGACGTCGTTCTCGACGACCGCGGTGCGCAGCGCGGTCGGACGGCGGTCACGGCCGTACCCGTCCTGGAGGAGGTAGGGCAGCACGGTCGGGAGGTGGCCGTACGCCATGTTGGTGACCATCTCCTGGTCCGCGTCGCCCACGTTGACGCGGGGGGCGGCGTTGGTGTGCACCGGGGGCAGCGGGTTGTCGGGCCCCGGCACGGCGGCGTCCAGCGTCAGGGAACTGACCTGGACCCGGCTCACGGGGGCTCGGCCGCCAGGGGGACGACTCACGGTCTCTGCCTCTTCACTGTCACTTGCCGGCGCCGAGGGTCATGCCCTCGACGATCCGGCGGCCGAGGAACACGTACAGCAGGATGATGGGGGTCACGATGATGACGACGCCGGCGAACAGCCCGCCCCAGTCCGAGGTGTACTGCATCGTCCCGTAGAGGCCGAGCAGCGCCTGGGGCAGCGTGTACTGGGCGTTCTCGGTGATGAAGGTCAGCGCGAGCAGCGTCTCGTTCCACAGGCTCATCATGGTGAGGATGAACGCGGTGATGATGCCGGGTCTGGCCAGCGGCAGCATCACCGAGCCGAATACGCGCAGCGGCGAGCAGCCGTCGAGTTCGGCGGCCTCCTCCAGTTCGGCGGGCAGCGACCGGAAGAACGCGGTCAGCAGGAACACCGCGAACGGCAACGAGGTCGCCACGTACACCAGGAAGAGGCTGATCCGGTCGTCCCAGAAGCCGAAGGTGTCGTACATCCAGGTGCTGATCTGCTGCATGAAGACGAACATCGGCACGACGACGGCCTGTACGGGGATACCCATGCCGAGCGCGAAGTAGCTGGTCAGTGGGGAGGCCGAGCGGGTCTTCGTGCGGCTGAGCACATATGCCGCGAGGGCGGCGAGCGCGATGACCACGACGGACGCCGAGCCCGCGATCAATACGGTGTTCAGGAAACTGGTGCCCAACTGGCCCACGCCGAGGGCCGATCGGTAGTTGTCGGCCCGGTACGACCTTGGCAGGCCGAAGGGGTCGCTGAAGCTCTCCGAGCCGTTGCGGAAGGACTGGAGGGCGATCCAGACCAGCAGGGCCACGTTGAAGACGGCCCAGATCCAGACCAGGGGGCGGCCGATCAGTTGGAAGGGGCCGCCGCCTGTCCCGGCCTTCCTGGTCCGGGGAGCGCGGGGTGTCCTGCCCGGCGCCTGCGGCTCGGTCGTGGCCGGTTCGACGAGGGTGTCAGCCATGGGAGTTCGCTTTCGTGGGCTGCTGCGGAGCGCGGACTGCTGGGGAGCGCGGACTGCTGCGGAGGCGGGATTCGGGGCCTGTCCGGTGGATCGGGAGCGGGGCCGGCCGGGCTGCGGGGCCGGCCGGGCTCGCAGCCCGGCTCAGAACTCGATGGCGTCGCGGCGCATGACCCGGCGGGTGAGGACCACCAGGACGCCGATGAGGACGACCATGACGACGCCCATCGCGCAGCCGTAGCCCAGCTCGTAGGCGGGGTTGGTGCCTCCCGTCGTCGTCAGGAACTGTTCGACGGTGAGGGTGCGGGCGTCGATCGGCGGGTTGGACGCGGTGCCCACGAACGCGTAGATGAACTCGAAGATACGGACCGAGTTGATCACCCACAGCACCGCGGCGACCGAGACGACGTCCCAGGTCATCGGCAGTGTCACATGCCAGAACGTCTGGAGGGCGTTGGCCCCGGCGAGCTTGCTGTCCTCGTAGAAGTACGGCGGGATGCGGTCCACGCCCGCCATCAGCAGCAGCAGGTAGAAGCCGGTGGTGACCCAGACGATGGCGACCATGACGGTCTTGAAGAGGAAGCTCGGGTTCAGCCACTCGGTCGTCAGCACGTCCAGCCCGATCCCCCGCAGCGCCGAGTTCAGCGCCCCGTCCGGCGAGAGCAGCATGCTCAGGGCGATGCCGACGACGATCGCGGAGACGATGTACGGGAAGAAGAGCAGCGAGCGCAGCGTCTTGCGGCCGCGCATCTCCCGGATCAGCATGGTGAGCGCGAAGGCGAGCACGAAGATCGCGACCCCGCAGTACACCACCACCTTCAGGGTGTTGAAGAAGGCCGTGTGGAACTCCGTGTCGCGCAGCAGCCGTTCGTAGTTGGCCAGCCCGGTGAAATTCATCGCGTCGCCGGCGCCGCGCCACTCGGTGAAGCTCGCGTAGACGCCGGCCAGCGCCGGGACGACGCTCACCAGCGTGTAGAAGACCAGGGCCGGGGTGAGGAAGGACCAGTAGACCCGCTTCTTGCGGGATTCCTTGGTCGGAGCGGCCTGCGGGGACCCGCGGCCGGTGGCTTGCCGGCTCCGGCCGGCCGGCCGGCGCTCCTCGATCGTCGTTGCCATGCGTACTTACCCGACGCTCTTGTAGTAGGTGACGGACTTTTCCTTGACCGCCTTGACGAAGCCGGCGGCGTCGTACTTGCCGTTGAAGAAGTCCGTGACCAGCGGTGACCACACCGAGGTGACCCACTTCGGGGCGTCGAGCCCGAGACCGTCGCTGTCGGTGAACGTGGCGTCGGAGGCCGCGTACTCCTCGGCGAAGTCGGCGAGATCCGCGGGGGGTGTGACGTCGGTGCGGGGCGTCAGGTTCTTCGAGACGGTGCTGATGCCCGAGATCTGGTCCTTGGCCAGGAAGAACTTGATGAACTTCTTCGCGGCGTCGGCGTTCCTGGCCTTCTTGGGGATCGCGAAGCCGATCGTGTCGACCTGGACCGCCTTGTTGCCCTTGCCGCCGTCGACCGCCGGGAAGGGCATGGAACGGAACTTGACCGTCCTGGCCAGGTCCTTGCCCGCCTTCGTGACGGCGCTGCCGGTCTCGCCGGGGCCCCAGGTGCCCATCAGCAGGAAGTCGGACCTGTTGGAGCCGTCGGCCCAGGCGTTCTGCTGCGCGGGGTACTTGGTGCCGGTGAAGCCCTTGGGGAAGTAGGCGCCCTTGATGAGCTTCTCGATGTCCTTGGCGGCGGCCAGGAAGGCAGGGTCGTCGAAGGTGGCACCGGTCTTGTCCTGGCCGGCCTTGTTCAGCAGCCCGGCGCCGCCGTGCCGGGTGAGGCTGTAGATGTACCAGTACGCCTGGTAGCCCGCCTGATCGCCCTCGACGGCGAGCGGGGCGCGCCCCTTCGCCTTCAACTCGTCCAGCTTCGCGGTGAATTCGTCCCAGGAGCCGGGCCGCTTCGCGGTCAGCCCGGGGTCGCGTACCTCGTTGAACCAGAGCGAGACGCCGAGAAGTTCGTACGGGACGACGAGCGGCTGGCCGTCCCTGGTCCGGTGGTCGGCGACCAGCTTCCCGGGTACGAGCTCGGAGATCTTCCGCGTCTCGCCGGTGGGAGTGGCGTCGTAGACGTCCCGGAGTCCGAGTGCGGCGTCGGTCGGGGCGAACTGGGCGGTGAGCTTCCCGCTGTCCTGGTCGACCAGGTCCGGGGCCTTGCCGGAGTTCAGCCGCGGCATGACCTGCTGCAGGACCTGGCGGCCCGCCCACTGGACGTCGACCTTGACGCCGGTCTTCGCGGTGAACTCGTCGATCGACCTCTGCAGGACCTTCTGCTGGTCCTCGCCCTGCTTCCACATCGACCAGTAGGTCAGTGACCTGCCGTCTCCGGAGCCGCCGGATCCGCCCGGGGTGCTGTTGCCGCAGGCGGCGAGGGAGCCGACGGCGAGGGCCGCGGCGACTGCGGCTGCCGCCGCGCGGCGCGGGGAGTTTCTGTACGAAAGCATGGTGCTCGGTACCGCCTTGTCCGAGGAGGGGGCGTGGCTGCGACTCTGTCGGGTCATGGGCCGGGGCCGGTCCCGGTACTGGTCCGGTCATGGGCCGGGTCCGGACGCCGGGGCCGGCTCGGATCAGGTCGCGACCCGGGTCAGGTCGTGGACCGGGTCGGTCGCGGGGGGCCGGGTCCCAGGGTGTGGGCCGATTCCGGTAGGGCCCCGGCCGAATTGGTTCGGCTAGTGTTCTAACTAAGTCCGGCCAAGTCAATACCCCGTCGGCCAGGCGCCGATCGACCACGTGCACCTCAACCACCGGAACGCACAACAAGGTTGACTGTTGCCGTCCCGTACACACCACCGATGGAGGCCCGTTGAACCAGCGCACCCGAAGCTTCGGCGCGACCGCCGGGGACGGCCGGGACCCCGCCGACCGCGCCTCGATCCGGCGCAACAACCTCGGCATGATCCTGCGGTACCTCCGCGACCAGGGCGCGCGTTCGCGGACCGTGCTCGCCCAGGAGACCGGTCTGCCCAAGGCGACCATCTCCAGTTTTATCGCCGAGCTGGCCGAACTCGGACTGGTCCGCGAGGGCGACTTCGAACGGGACGCGCGGAGCGTCGGACGGCCCCGGCAGTCGGTCGAGCTGGACGGGCGGGGCGTCTGCGGCGTCGGCGTGGAGATCGACGCGGACCACGTGAGCGTGATCGCCATCGACCTGCGGGGCCGCGACCTGTTTGAACGGCGGGTCCCCGTCGACGTGCTCGGACTCGGCGCGGAGGGTGCCCTAGACGCCGTCGCCGCCCTCCTGCGGGAGGTGCTGGCGGCGCTTGCCTCCCGGAACGTCCGGGCCGTCGGCATCACCGTGGCGATGCCCGGCAGCACGGACGCGGCCACCGGGAGCTCCCTGGTCTCCGCCAACCTCGGCTGGCACGACGTCGGCATCACCACCGGACTGCGGGCCCGGCTCGGCGGGCAGGCCCCGCCGCTCGGCATAGGCAACGACGCCCGGCTCGGCGGCATCGCGGAGTACCTGGCGATCTCCCACACCGGTGTGCGGAACCTGCTGTACATCACCGGGGACATCGGCATCGGCGGCGGCATCATGGCCGACGGTCTGGAGCTGCTGGGCCACAACGGCAACGCGGGCGAGATCGGCCACATGCCGATGAACCCCGAACCGGTGGCCTGCGCGTGCGGCCGGCGCGGCTGCTGGGAGACGATGGTCGGCCTGGGCGTCCTGCTGTCCCGCGCCGCCGATCCGGACGACCCCGTCCACGATCCGCGAACCGACCGCGAGCAGCGGCTGGCCGAGATCCGCCGCCGGGCCAGGCAGGGCGACGCCAGGACGCTGGAAGCGCTGGAGCGGACGGCTGCCGACCTCGGGCGGGGCGTGGCCCTGCTGGTCGACGTGCTCAGCCCGCAGACCGTGGTACTGGGCGGCTACTTCGCCTACCTGGGCGAGTTCCTGCTGGAGCCCGTGCAGCACACGGTCGACGAGCGGGTCCTCTACCCGGGGGCCGGCGGAAGCACGGTGGGCCTCGCGGTGCACGGCTTCACCTCGGCCCTGCGCGGCGGGGCGCTGTTCGCACTGGAGGCGGTGTTCCAGGACCCAGGGGGACGGGCCTCTTGACCATGCGTGGTCCAGACCAATAGTTTCCACGCATGCGTCGAAGACTTCTGAAAGGGTCGGCCCTCGTGGCCGCCGCCTGCGTCACTTCGCTCCTGGCCGCTCTGGCCCCCTCCGCGACCGCCGCACCGGTCTCCGCACCTGCCTCCCAGCAGAGTGCGGGCCACGGCACGTCGCCCTCACTCAAGCGGGTCGGGTACTTCACCCAATGGGGGGTGTACGGCCGCGACTTCCAGGTTCAGGACCTGGACACGAGCGGTACGGCAGCCCGCCTCACCCACCTCAACTACGCCTTCGGCAACGTCGACAAGAACGGCAGGTGCTTCCTCACCCCGACCCCGGGCGAGAGCGACCCGTGGGCGGACTACCAGCGCCCGCTGGACGCCGCGACCTCCGTCGACGGCGTGGCCGACACCGACACCCAGGCCCTGGCCGGCAACTTCAATCAGATCCGTGAGCTCAAGGCCAAGCACAAGGGCCTCAAGGCGATGATCTCGCTGGGTGGTTGGAGCTGGTCGACCCACTTCTCCGACGCCGTGCTCACCCCCGCATCACGCAAGGCCCTCGTCTCCTCCTGCGTCGACCTGTACCTCAAGGGCAACCTGCCCAAGGACGGCGTGCGCGGTGGCGAAGGGGCGGCCGCCGGAGTCTTCGACGGCATCGACATCGACTGGGAGTGGCCCGGCTCCGCCGGCGACACCGACACGGTCTACCGGCCCGAGGACAAGCAGAACTTCACCGCGCTGGTACGGGAGTTCCGCACCCAGCTCGACGCGTACGGCAAGCAGCAGCGCAGGCACTACGAGCTGTCCGCCTTCGTCCCGACCGCCGACGAGAAGATCGACGCGGGCTTCGAGGTCCGTAAGGTCATGCGGGACTTCGACTTCGTCAACCTCCAGGGGTACGACTTCCACGTCAGCGGCGAGAAGACCACCGCGCAGCAGTCCGCGCTCTTCGCGCCGGGCGACTTCAGCGTGCACGGCACGGTCGAGTCCTGGCTCAAGCGCGGGGCGCCGGCCCGCAAGCTGGTCGTCGGCATGCCGTTCTACGGACAGGGCTGGACCGGTGTCACCGGTGGCGGCAACGGCCTCGGCAAGCCCGCGACAGGACCGGCCCCCGCCAAGTGGGCGGCCGGCTACGCAGACTACAAGGAGCTCGAACCCCTGGTCGCCGAAGGGAAGTTCAAGGTCCACCGGGACCTGCTGCGCGGCCATGCCTGGCTGTTCGACGGCACGACCGTCTGGACGTACGACGACCCGCTGGTGCTGGCCACCAAGGCGGCCTACGTGCGGGCCAGGGGGCTGGGCGGCGCGATGGCCTGGTCGCTGGACGGCGACACCGCCGACGGCAAGCTGATGCGGGCCCTCGACCGGGGGCTCGGTCGCTGAGGGCCGGACACCGGTGCGGCCCGCCGTGGGCTCAGGACGTCAGCGATTCGAGGGCGTGCTCCACGGTGGGCCGGAAGGTGAAGACCTGGTCGAGTCCGACGGTGTGGAAGACGTGCGCCAGATCGGGGCGCAGCCCGGTGAACAGCAGCCGGGAGCCGGTCGCGTTCGCCCGGGTGTAGGCCGTGATGAGCGCCGTGATGCCGGTGGAGTCGCAGAAGCTCAGCTCCGAGAGGTCGATCACCACAGGGGCCCCGGGGCCGAAAGGCGTCTGTTTCAGGGTGTCGGTGAGTTCCGGTGCGGTGTGGTGGTCGAGCTCGCCGGTCACGGTCAGCACCGTGGTGCCTGACGGGTGGGACCGGCGGACGACGGACAGCAGGGAGTTTCTCACCAGTTCTCCTGAGCGGGCTCGGCAGTGGGTACGGCAGCGGGTGCGGGATCGGCGGTACGGCCCGGGGGCGGGACCGAGAGGGCCAGCAGCGCGGTGTCGTCACTGACTCCCGGCCCCAGGTCACTCAGCAACTGGTCCACGGCGGCGACCAGGCCGCCGGCTCCGCGCCGGCCGGCCGTGGACAGCCGACGGGCCGGCCCGTCCTCACCGAGCCTGCTGCCGTCGCCCTGGCGGGCCTCCGTCAGGCCGTCGGTGCAGAGCAACAGGGTGTACTCAGCGGTCACGCCCTCGCGGAGGACCGTGGTGCCGTCGGTGATTGTCATCGGTACCTCCCTACGACCTCGGCAATATCCGCAGTATCCACACATCCGCGCGTGTGGCGTGCGGTTTTCTCCTACTGTGGTGTCACCGAACTCCGTCGGGTGATCGATCTGTTCGGTTTGCCCGGCTGCGGACGGCCGGTGGCCGCCGGAGATCGGCAGGTACGGAGAGAGGGACGATCTGTGACGCATTCCGAAGTGTTCGCCGCCGACGACGAGATCGGCAGCGACCTTGCCGCGGTGAACTGGGCGGACACCGCGGTCGGACCGCCGGACAACTGGCCGCAGAGCCTGCGGACCGCGGTCAGCATCCTGTTGTCCTCCCGGTTCTCGATGTGGATGGCGTGGGGCCCCGAGCTGACGTTCTTCTGCAACGCCGCCTACCGGGAGAACACGCTGGGCGGCAAGTACCCGTGGGCGCTGGGCCGCCCGGCCGGCGAGGTGTGGGCGGAGATCTGGGACGACATCGGGCCCCGCATCGACACCGTCATGGCCACCGGCCGGGCGACCTGGGACGAGGCGCTGCTGCTGTTCCTGGAGCGCTCGGGCTACCCGGAGGAGTCGTACCACACCTTCTCGTACAGCCCGCTGCGCAACGACGACGGGCGCGTGGTCGGGATGCTGTGCGTGGTCAACGAGGACACCGAACGGGTCATCGGCGAGCGGCAGATGGCCACCCTGCGCGACCTCGGTTCCGATCCCAGCGTGGCCAGGACCGAGCAGGAGATGCTGGCCTTCACCGGTGACCAGCTCGGCCGCAACCAGCGGGACCTGCCGTTCACGCTGACCTACCTCTTCCAGGAGGACGGATCCGCCCGACTGGCCGGGGCGACCGGCATGGCCCCCGGGCACCCGGCGGCCCCCGCGCTCGTACCGGCGGACGACGGCCCCGACGCGGTGTGGCCGACGGCCGCGCCCGCCCGCGGGGAGTCGTCGGTGGTGGAGCTGAGTGGTCCGCCGTTCACCGGCCTGCCCACCGGCGGCTGGCCGCAGCCGCCCCAACAGGCGCTGGTGACACCGCTGTTGCAGCAGGGCGGCGCGCCGTACGGGTTCCTGGTGGCGGCCCTCAACCGGTACCGGCCGCTGGACGGCGGCTACCGCGGGTTCGTGGAACTGGTCGCGGGACACGTGGCCGCCGGCATCGCGGGCGCGCGCAGCTACCAGGCACAGCAGCGGCGGGCGGAGGAGCTGGCCGAGCTGGACCGCGCCAAGACCACCTTCTTCTCCAACATCAGCCATGAGTTCCGCACCCCCCTGACGCTGATCATGGGGCCGGTGGAGGAGCTGCGCGGCCGGCTGGCAGAGGCCGGCCCCGAGGTGCTGGAGGAACTGGAGGCGGTGCGCCGCAACGGGCTGCGGCTGAGCAAACTCGTCAACACCCTCCTGGACTTCTCCCGAATAGAAGCAGGCCGGGTCCAGGCCAGGTACGAACCGGTCGACCTGTCCACGGTCACCGCGGAGCTCTCCAGCCTCTTCCGCTCGGCCGTCGAACGGGCCGGGCTCTCCTTCGACGTCTCCTGTCCCCCGCTGGGCGAACCGGTCCATCTCGACCGGAGCATGTGGGAGAAGGTGATCCTCAACCTCCTCAGCAACGCGCTGAAGTTCACCTTCGACGGCTCCATCGGCGTCCGGGTCCGCGCCGAGGGCACGTCGGCGGTGGTCACGGTCACCGACACCGGCATCGGGGTGCCGGCGGCCGAGCTGCCCAAGCTGTTCGAACGTTTCCACCGCATCGAGAACGCCCGCTCACGCTCCAACGAGGGCAGTGGCATCGGGCTCGCGCTGGTGCGGGAACTGGTCTCGCTGCACGGCGGTTCGATCTCCGCCGAGAGCACCGAGGGCGAGGGCACCCGCTTCACCATCCGGCTGCCGTTCGGCTTTGCCCACCTGCCGGCCGACGCCCTGGTGCCGGCCACGGACACCGGAGGCGAGTTCGCCGTGGCCAACCCCTACCTCCAGGAGGCGCAGCGCTGGCTGCCCGCCCCGCCCGACGGCACCCTCGCCGCGTCCGCCCACGCCGCCTCCCCCCGGACGGGCCACGCCGCCCCCGGCGCCGCCCCGGCCCGCGTGCTGGTCGCCGACGACAACGCGGACATGCGTGACTACCTCGTGCGCCTCCTGGCCGGTGCCGGTTACCGGGTCAGCGCCGCGCGCGACGGCCAGGAGGCCCTGGAGGCCGTTACCAAGGCCGCCCCCGACCTGGTGGTCAGCGATGTGATGATGCCCAGGCTGGACGGCCTCTCCCTGGTCAGGGCGCTGCGCGTGGATCCGCGTACGGTGGCGGTCCCGGTACTGCTGCTGTCCGCGCGCGCGGGGCAGGAGGCGTCCATCGAGGGGCTGGACGCGGGGGCCGACGACTACCTGGTCAAGCCGTTCGCCGCGGCGGAACTGCTGGCGCGGGTCCGGGCCAACGTGGAGTTGGCGCGGTTGCGCACGCACCACGCCCGCTGGCGTACGGCGCTGGTGGACTCCCTGCAGGAGGCGTTCTTCGTCTGCGACGAGGACGGCGCCATCATCGAGATCAACGCGGCCTTCACCGACATCCTCGGCTACGGGCCCGATGACCTGCCCTACGCGGCGATCCACCCCTGGTGGCCGGATGCCGACACCGACCCCGAGGCGCACCGCCAGGTCGCCGCGGCGTTCGACACGCTGCTCGGGCAGCACAAGGGCAGCTACACCATTCCCGTCAACCACCGTGACGGGCACCGGCTCTGGGTGGGCGCCACCTTCAGCCAGGCGCAGGACCCCGACAGCGGGCGGCGCGTCATCGTCGGCACCTTCCGCGACGTCACGTCCGAGCACTACGCCGTCCAGCGCGAGAGCGCGCTCGGCGCGCTGAGCACCCGGCTGTCCCAGGCCGCCAGCCTGCCCGACGCCCTGGCAGGCGCCCTGGCCGAGCTGAAAAGCCTCTGGCACGCCCGGAGTGTGCTGGCCGCCGTCTTCGACGGCGGCGGCGAGCCCTTCCTCACCGCCACGGGACCCGCGCCGGACTGGCACCAGCTGCCGGAGGAACGCCGGCTGGCGCTGGACGGGTTGCGCTCACGTCCACTGCTCTCGCCGACCGCGGACCAGTCGGGTGCGGGCATCCTGCTTGAGCACCCGCGGGGTCCGCTCGCCCTGTGGATCGACCTGGGCCACCGCAGGCAGTTCACCGCCGAGGACCAGCTGCTCCTGTCGCTGCTGGCCGGGCACCTCGCCCAGGGGCTCACCCGGGCCCACCAGATCGACCAGCAGCGCGAGACCGCGATCGAGCTGCAGCGCGCCATCCTGGGCCCGTCCCAGCTCCCCGACGGTTTCGCCGTGCGGTACGAGCCGGCCACCCAGCCCCTGGAGGTCGGCGGCGACTGGTACGACACCGTCGCGCTGCCGGACGGGCGCATCGGCATCGT
Source organism: Streptomyces sp. NPDC091272 (assembly GCF_044757485.1). Taxonomy (NCBI): domain Bacteria; kingdom Bacillati; phylum Actinomycetota; class Actinomycetes; order Kitasatosporales; family Streptomycetaceae; genus Streptomyces; species Streptomyces sp. NPDC091272. Next base: position 443,473 of record NZ_JBIVVC010000006.1, on the reverse strand, counting down.
CGTGGGCGACTGCGTCGGCCGGGGGCTGCAGGCCGCGGCCGTGATGGGCCAACTGCGCAGCGCCTGCCGCGCGCTGCTGCTCCAGGACGCCAATCCCGCGCGCACCCTGATGGCTCTGGACCACTTCGCCGCGGGCATCCCCGGCGCCCTGTGCACCACCGTGTTCTGCGGGGTCCTCGACCCCGCGACCGGGCACCTCGTCTACTCCAGCGCCGGGCACCCGCCGGGCATCCTCGCCCACCCCGAGGGAGACACCCGGCTGCTCGACGCGGGGCGCTCCACGCCACTGGCCGTACGTCCGGGGCACCCTCGCCCGGAGGCGGCGTGCGTCATGCCGGCCCGCGCCACGCTGCTGCTGTACACCGACGGCCTCGTGGAGCGGCGCCGCCGCCCCCTGATGGACGGCATCGGTCAGGCGGGCGAAGCCGTCCAGGACGGCCGGGACACCACGGTCGACGACCTCGCGTCCGAGGTGATGTCACGGCTGGCCCCGGCCGGCGGCTACGACGACGACGTCGCCCTGCTGCTGTACCGCCATCCCGCTCCGCTGGAGGTCACCTTCCCTGCCGAGTCCTCCCAACTCGCCCCGGTGCGCTCGGCGTTGCGGAGCTGGCTCAACGAGTGCGAGCTGCCCCCGCACACCATGCAGAGCGTCCTCGTCGCCGCCGGTGAGGCCTGTGCGAACGCCGTCGAGCACGGCCACCGGCACACCCCTGGCAAGAGCATCAGGCTGCGCGCCGAGGCCATGGTCGACACCCTGCGGCTCAGCGTCGCCGACTCCGGCCGGTGGAAGACCCCCCGTCCGGAGGCCAATGCCCACCGGGGGCGTGGTGTCACTCTCATGCAGGCCATGATGCAGCAGGTCACCATCACACCGGGCCCGTCCGGTACCACTGTCGAAATGCACGCGAGGATTTCCTGATGACGACTCCGCTCACCCTCACCCCGGGCCGGTACCCGGACGGCACCGCCCTCCTGAAGGCCGTCGGGGAGATCGACATGAGCAACAGCGGCGCCCTCGCCGACGCGCTGGAGAGCGCCGGCCCCCCGGCAGGCGCCGGCGTTCCCACGGGCACGTCGGGCGTCGTGGGCGCGGCGCAGCGGCTCGTGCTCGACCTGACCGACGTCGGTTACCTCGACAGCGCCGGGCTGAGCGTCCTGTTCGCCCATGCCCATCACGTCGAACTCGTCGCCGCTCCCCTGCTCGCCCCGGTCCTGGCGATCTCGGGCCTCGCCGACCTGACGACCATTCACGACGCGGCGCCCCCGGAAATCCAGTAGCGGGCGGGGGCGGCGCGCAGCAGGATGGCCGGCATGAGCGAGCAGCCCGCACGATGGACCCAGGCGACCGTCTACACCGACATGTGGGCGGATCCGCAGGACGACCCCCGCGAGGGCGAGAGTCCGCAGGGCGAGCTCGCGACCCTGCTGGACTTCCTGTCGGGCTACCGCCTCACCCTGCGGATGAAGTGCGAGGGCCTGGACCCGGAGCAGCTGGCCCGCAGGTCGGTGCCGCCTTCGACGATGTCGCTGCTCGGCCTGGTCCGGCACCTCGCCGAGGTGGAGCGGGACTGGCGCAACTGGATCGACGGCAGTGCTCCGTTGGCCAAGCTGTACGGAAAGCGTGACGCGGACTTCGAGGGGGCGCTCGCCGAACAGGGCCTGGTCGACGCCGCGTTCGCCGACCTGGAGCGCGAGCAGGCGGCGACCGACGCCGCGCTCGCCGCACACCAGGACCTGGGCGGGCGACTGCCGAAGGACGGGATCGCGGTGCGGGAACTGATGGTGCACAGGATCGAGGAGTACGCCCGCCACTGCGGACACGCGGACCTGCTGCGTGAGTGCGTGGACGGCCGGGTGGGCCAGTAGCGGGAGCGCGGGGAGGTGCCGCGCCCTAGCATTTCGGCATGGACATCACGATTCACACGAGCTTCCTGCCGCACGACGACCCGGACGCCTCCGTGGCCTTCTACCGGGACGTCCTCGGCTTCGAGGTACGCAACGACGTCGGCCAGGGCAAGATGCGTTGGATCACGGTCGGCCCGGTGGGTCAGCCCGGCACCTCCATCCTCCTGGCGCCGCCGGCCGTCGACCCCGGCGTCACCGAGGACGAGCGCCGCACCGTCGCCGAGATGATGGCCAAGGGGACGTACGGCTGGATCCTGCTGGCGACCCCCGACCTCGACGCCGTGTTCGCGAAGGTGCGGGCGGGCGAGGCCGAGGTCGTCCAGGAACCGACCGAGCAGCCGTACGGCATCCGGGACTGCGCCTTTCGCGACCCCGCGGGCAACCTGGTCCGCATCCAGGAGCTCCGCCGGGCCGGGACCTGACGGGACCTGCGGAGCAGGGGCCCGGCCGGCCGGGCCCCTATGATCAAGGGATGACTTCCGCGCATCCGTCCCTGGCCGAGATCCTTGAGGGCGAAGGCCCCGACCACGAGGACCTGCTGGTCGCCGTCGTCGCCCACGGCGTGATCATCGCGGTGGACGGGAGCGGGTCCGTCGTCTTCATCCACGGCGAGGACGGAAAGCCGTGGCTGCCGGCGTTCGCGGACGAGGCGACTTGCGCCCGGGACGTCGTGCACGGCACCCCGTTCCTGTGCGACGCGGCCCGGTTGCTCGACATCGCCGCGCGTACCGGCGTCAGGACGATGACGGTCGCCTCGGCGACGCAGTGCGCGACGGTGCCGATCGCGCTGGTGGGCAGGGCGGCCGGCCGGTAGCGGCCCGGCCGCCCTCGGGCCCCGGCCGCCCTCGGGCCCCGGCCGCCCCCAGGTCCCGGCCGCCCTCAGGCCCCGGCCGCCCCCAGGCCTCGACCGCCCTCAGGTCGCGGCCCCCGCCCTCAGGCTCCGTGACCCGTCAGATCAGCCCCTGCGCCAGCATCGCGTCGCCGACCAGCTCGAAGCCGGCGATGTTCGCGCCGACCACGTAGTTGCCGGGAGTGCCGTAGCGCTCGGCCGTGGTGTGGCAGGCGTTGTGGATGTGCCGCATGATCTCTTCCAGCCGCTGCTCGGTGTGCTCGAAGGTCCACGAGTCGCGGGACGCGTTCTGCTGCATCTCCAGGGCGCTGGTGGCCACACCGCCCGCGTTCGCCGCCTTGCCGGGGGCGAACGCGACGCCCGCCTCCTGGAAGATCCGGACGGCCTCCGGGGTGGTGGGCATGTTGGCGCCCTCGGCGACCGCGCGGACACCGTTCGCCACCAGGGTGCGGGCGTCGTTCTCGTCCAGCTCGTTCTGGGTGGCGCAGGGCAGCGCCACGTCGCACGGGACGTTCCAGACGCCGCGGCCGGCGGCGAACTGGGCATGCGCGCCCCGGCGCTGCGCGTACTCGGAGACCCGGCCGCGGCCCGCCTCCTTGATCTCCCTGAGGAGGGCGACGTCGATGCCCTTGTCGTCCACCACGTAACCGCTGGAGTCCGAACAGGTCACGACGGTCGCGCCGAGCTGCTGGGCCTTCTCGATCGCGTAGATGGCCACGTTGCCCGAACCGGAGACGGCGACCCGGCGGCCGTCCAGGTCCTCGCCCCTGGCGCGCAGCATCTCGGCGGTGAACATCACGCAGCCGTACCCGGTGGCCTCGGTGCGCGCCTGCGCTCCGCCCCAGCCGAGGCCCTTGCCGGTGAGGACTCCGGACTCGTAGCGGTTGGTGATGCGCTTGTACTGGCCGAAGAGGTAGCCGATCTCGCGGCCACCCACGCCGATGTCACCGGCGGGGACATCCGTGTACTCGCCGATGTGACGGTGCAGTTCCGTCATGAACGACTGGCAGAAGCGCATGACCTCGGCGTGCGAACGGCCCTTGGGGTCGAAGTCGGAGCCGCCCTTGCCGCCGCCGATGGGCATGCCGGTCAGGGCGTTCTTGAAGATCTGCTCGAAGCCGAGGAACTTGACGATGCTGAGATTGACCGAAGGGTGGAAGCGCAGACCGCCCTTGTACGGGCCGAGCGCGCTGGAGAACTCCACCCGGAAGCCTCGGTTGACGTGCACGCCGCCGTTGTCGTCCGCCCACGGGACCCGGAAGATGAGCTGCCGCTCGGGCTCGCACATGCGCTCCACGATGCGCGCGTCCATGAACTCGGGGCGGGCGGCCAGCAGCGGCGAGAGCGTTTCGAGCACCTCGCGCACCGCCTGGTGGAACTCGCTCTCGCCCTGGTTGCGGCGCAGTACCTCGCCGTACAGCTTCTCGATGACACCGTTCTCGGCCGTGGTAGACATCAGTTCCCATCCTCCGTGACGCACGTGCATGGTGAGTTGCTTCGGTTGCCGGTCATCCGATGTTCGGAATTACTGGTCCGGGCAGCGATTGTTCCAGTGCTGATCACGCACCCTCAGGAGCGTCCACATTCTGGCGTCCAGACCCCGTCCGCGGGTCGGCTCTGGTATACGGCGGCGAGGTGGTCGCGCAGTGCGGCGAGGGCGGGGTGGGGGTTGTCCGTGCGCCAGATCAGGGAGTGCGGGTAGACCGGGGTCGGGCCGTGCAGGGGGATGCGCCGCAGGTCGTGGCCGACCGGCCAGACCAGTGGGGTGCGCTCGCTCACGAAGGTCGCCAGGGTCGCGGAGTCGGCGATCGTGTCGAGGAGGTGCTCGATGCCGAAGTTGGGGCCGATCGCGTCGATGGTGAGTCCGAAGGCGGCGGCGAGTTCGTCGTAGTAGGCGGCCCACTCGGTGCCCGGGGTGTTGCCCGGCATCCAGATCCGGCGACCGGCGAGCTGGGCAGGAGCGACCGAGGCAGCGGTGGCGAACTCGTGGGCGGGCCCGGTGAACAGCTGGAGCGGCTCGTCGTAGACCGGAGCGGCATCGAGGCCGTCCGGGAGCCGGCGGCCGGGCAGCTCGACGGTGCGGAAGGTCGCGTCGATCGTCCCCGACCGTACGGCGGCGACGGCGGTGTCGAAGTCGAACAGCGTCACCACGTCGAGATCGGTCCCGGGGTGTGCCTGGTGGAACTCGCGCAGCAGGCCCGCCACCGACAGCCGGCGGCCGATCACGTCGACCCGCAGCGCCCGCCGGCCGGGCCGCACCGAGGCGGCGGCCCGCTCCTCGGCCTGGAGCAGGGCCCGTGCGTACGGCAGGAAGGCCTGGCCGTCGATGGTGAGCCGGGCTCCGCGCGCTGTGCGGCTGAACAGCTGCACCCCGAGGTCCTTCTCCAGCACGGCGACGCGCTTGGAGACGGCCTGCGGGGTGATCGACAGGTCGACGGCGGCTTCCTGGAACTGTCCCGCGTCGACGGCGGCGACGAAGGTGCGTACTGCGGTGAGGTCCACGTGGCCATCCTAGGTGGACAACCATTCGTTGTTTCCCGGAGGTCGCAAGGTGATCGCCCGGCGATCTGCCAGCGTTTGCGGGACCCTTCGTCACCCCTGTGACCAACCTCAGGTTTCGTGACTACCGGCGAAAGTCCCGAATCCCGCCCGCCAAGGGTCCCCGGCAGAGGGGCCGAAGGGCCCGTGTCGCGGCGGCGTTCCACGGTCACCATGAACAGGATCCGCACCACGGCCCGTCCACCGATGCGGCCCGTCCACCGATGCGGCCCGTCCCCCGACGCGGCCCGTCCCCCGACGCGGCCCGTCCACCCGCAACCCGACCCACCCGTCCGCTCCGTAACGCAAATTGTCGTGAGGCCTTCGCCATGCCTTCGTCCGCCCCGCCCCTGGAGGACTCCCTCGCCGGGCATTCCTGGATCGCCCGGACGATCCCCCGGCTGCCCTGGGCGGTCTGGGCACTCGCCGTCCTGGTGGAGCTGCTGACCGGCGACAACATCCGGATCGGCGCCGTCATGATGGCCGTTCCGCCGCTGGTCGCGGTCGCGCACGGCTGGCGGGCGGTACTGACCTCGGGGGTGCTGGCCGCCCTCACCCAGATGTTCTTCCTGCACCTGGTGCCGCCCACGAGCGAGCACCAGTGGACGTCGATGACGACCGCCGCCACCGGCGTGACCCTGGCCAGCGCCCTGGCCGCCGCCGCCCGCGGCCGCGGCGAACGGCGGCTGGAGGAGATGCACACCATCGTCGGCGGGGTCCAGCGCGCCCTGCTGCATCCGCTGCCGCCCGAGATCGGCGGGTACCGGATCGCCGGCTTCTACCAGGCCGCGCAGGCCGAGGCCAGGGTCGGTGGCGACTTCTACGAGGCGCTGGAGACGCCGTACGGGCTGCGCATGGTGCTGGGCGACGTCTGCGGCAAGGGCCTCGTGGCGGTCGACGCGACGGTCACCCTGCTGGGCGCCTTCCGGGAGGCCGCGTACGAGGCGGAGCTCACCGACGTGGCGCGTGCCATGGACCGTGCGTTGCGGCGCCGGCAGGACGCCACGGCGGACCACCGTTTCGCGACCGCGCTGATCGTGGAGGCGGGCCCGGACGGGGTGCTGCGGATGGTCAACTGCGGGCACGTGCCGCCGCTGCGGGTCGACCGGGACGGGGCGCACGAGATCGCGCTGCCCTCGGGCGCCCTGATCGGCCTGTTCCGGTTCATGAGCGCCCGGCCGCCCGTCATGACCACACACACGCTTGCCCCGGGCACCTCGCTGCTGGTCGTCACGGACGGCGTCACCGAGGCCCGTGACGAGCACCGGGAGTTCTTCGACCTCGCCGGCGCCGTCAGGGATCCTGAGCTCGGTGCCTGTCCCAGGGCGCTCAAGGACGCCGTCCTGTCCGACCTCGCCCGGCACACAAGGGGCCGCTTCTCCGACGACGCGGCGGCCCTCGCCGTGACCCGGCCCGCCGACGCCGACGAAGCCGGCGCCGACGAATGAGACGAGGGGCGCCGGGCGTGTGCCGGTCGGGGCCCCTCGCTCAGGGGGCGTACGGCAGCTGGCGCTTGTGGTCGGTGAGGCGGTAGCGGCGGACGATCGTCTCGACCACGGACTCGTCCACCGGCCTGCCCTCCAGGAAGTCGTCGATCTGGTCGTACGTCACCCCGAGGGCGTCCTCGTCGGGCCTGCCCGGGTCGAGGGTCTCCAGGTCCGCCGTCGGCACCTTCCGCACCAGCTCGGCCGGGGCGCCCAGCGCGTCCGCGACGGACCGCACCCTTCGCTTGGTCAGCCCGGTCAGCGGGACGACGTCGGCGGCGCCGTCCCCGTACTTCGTGAAGAATCCCGAGACCGCTTCGGCAGCGTGGTCGGTGCCCACGACCAGGCCGTCCTGCGCGCCCGCCACCGTGTACTGGGCGATCATGCGCTGCCTGGCCTTGATGTTGCCCTGTACGAAGTCCTGGTGGCGCTCGTCCCTGAAGGTCAGGCCGCCCGCCAGGGCGGCCTCCAGCGAGGCGTCGCTCGCGGACCTCACGTCCACCGTCAGGACCTGGTCCGGCTTGATGAAGTCGAGGGCGAGCTGCGCGTCCTTCTCGTCGGCCTGGACGCCGTACGGCAGCCGCATCGCGTAGAAGGTCGCCTCGTGCCCCGCGGCGCGGGCCCGCTCGACGGCGAGCTGGCACAGCCGGCCCGCGGTCGTGGAGTCCACCCCGCCGCTGATGCCGAGCACCAGCGCCCGCAGGCCGGACGAGGTCAGCCGCTCGGTCAGGAAGGCCACCCTCCGTTCGATCTCCTGCGCCGCGTCGAAGCTCGTGGGCACCTGGAGGTCCCGTGCGATTTCCTGCTGCAGGGTGCTGGACGCCGGGTCGGTCACGGCTGCTCCTCGTACTCGTTCGTCATGGGCTGGGGGCAGAGGGCGGAACCTCCGCTGCTCCCGACTCTATGCTGCGGGCCCCACACCCTCACCGTGTGTCCCGCCAGTCACCTCTTACGCCACTCGTCGGCCAGCAGCTCGTACGAGCGCACCCGGTCCGCGTGGCCGTGCGTGATGGTGGTGATCAGCAGTTCGTCCGCGCCGGTGGCCTCCTGGAGCTGGGACAGGCGGTCGGCGACGTGGTGCGGGGAGCCGACGAACTGGGTCTCCACCCGGTCCTCGACCAGCGCCAGGTCCGCGTCGGTCCACACGTGGGCGCGGGCCTCCTCAGGAGTGGGGAAGGGGATCGCGCCCTCGGCGCTACGGATGCTGCGCACCCAGAGCGCGTAGCCGGTGGCCAGTTCGCGGGCGCTCTCGTCGTCCTCGGCGACGACGACGTCCGCCGACACGGAGAGGTACGGCTCGTCGAGGATTTCCGACGGCCGGAACGCGGCGCGGTATCCCTCCGCCGCCTCCAGCACGGTGCCGGGGCTGACGTGGTAGTTCGCCGCGAAGCGGAGCCCGCGGCTGCCCGCGGCCACGGCGCTCTCGCCCCCGCTGCTGCCCAGGATCCACAGCTCCAGATCGGCGCCCTCGCCCGGCACCGCATGTGCCTCGACGCCCTCGTCGGAACGGTACGTGCCGGCCAGCAGTGCCCGGATGTCGTCGATCTGCTCGCCGTACTCCTGTGCCTCGGCGTGCGACTGCTGGAGCAACCGCCGTTGGAGGGCGAGCCGCGGGGAGCCGAGCAGGTGCGCGAACGAGAACCGCGGCGGGATCCGCAGGCCGTTGGGGGCGCGGCCGTCGACCACCGGGGTCGCGCCGGGCAGCGGCGCGGCGGGCCCGGCCGGCGGCCGTCCACCGGAACGGCCCAGGCCGAGGTCCAGGCGGCCGGGGTGCAGGGCGTCGAGCAGCCCGAACTCCTCGACCGTGGACAGGGCGGTGCGGTGACCCAGTTGTACGGCGCCCGCGCCGAGCCGGATCCCGGAGGTCGCCGACGCGGTCAGCGCGAGGACGACGGCGGGCGAGGTGCCTGCGACACCGGGGTTGAGGTGGTGCTCGGCGAACCAGTAGCGGGCGTAGCCGAAGCGCTCGGTCTGCCGGGCCAGGTCGATGGAGTTGCGCAGCGCCTCGGCGGCGGTGGCACCGGACGGGACCGGAACCAGGTCGAGGACGCCGAGGGGTATGCCTGACATGGCGGAGGGTTCTCCTCGGTTCGGTGGTCGGGGTGGCGGCAGATCAGGAGCTCGGGGGCTTCAGGAGGAGGTTCGTACGGCGTGGGCGTCGGGGCGGGCAGCGGCTACGGGGCGGCCGGCGGCATCGGGGTGGGCGAGGCCGAGGTGCTCCCGCAGGGTGGTGCCCTCGTACTCGGTGCGGTGGACGCCGCGTTCCTGGAGCAACGGGACCACGGTGTCGGCGAACCGGTCGAGGCCGCCGGGGGTGATGTGCGGGACGAGGATGAAGCCGTCCGAGGCGTCGGCCTGCACGAGGTCGTCGATGGCGGCCGCGACCGTCGCGGGGGTACCCACGAAGGTCTGGCGGTTGCCGGTCTCGATGACCAGATCGCGGATGGACCAGCCGTGGGCGGCCGCGCGCTCGCGCCACTCCTTGGCGATGGCCAGCGGGTCACGGTACGAGCGGACCTGCGCGCGGCCCCGGGCGACGGTGTGTTCGCCGGGGTCCGGATCGATGTCGGGCAGCGGTCCGTCCGGGTCATAGCCGGACAGGTCCCGGTTCCACACGAACTCCAGGTGCTTGACGGCCGTGGCGCCGCTGACCTGCAGGCGCCGTACCTCGCGGGCCAGCTCCTGCGCCTCGGCGTCGGTGTCGCCGAGCACGAAGGTCGCGGCGGGCAGGACCAGCAGCTGGTCGCGGGTGCGGCCGTGCCGGGCGAGACGGCCCTTGACGTCCGCGTAGAACGCCTGGCCCTCCTTGAGCGTGGCGTACCGGCTGAAGATCGCGTCGGCGCTCGCCGCGGCGAACTCGCGGCCCTCGTCGGAGTCCCCCGCCTGGAAGATCACCGGGCGGCCCTGCGGGCTGCGCGGCACGTTGAACCGGCCCTCGATGTCGAAGTGCCGTCCCTGGTGGGCGAAGGCGCCGGCCCGCGCGTCCCGCAGGAAGGTGCCGGCCCGCTGGTCGGCGACGATCTCGTCACCCTGCCAGGAGTCGAAGAGTTCGTGCGCGGTGGCCAGGAACTCCTGGGCGCGGGAGTAGCGCTCCTCCTGCGGCAGGAAGCCGCCGCGGCGGAAGTTCTCACCGGTGAAGGCGTCCCAGGAGGTGACCACGTTCCAGGCGGCGCGACCGGCGGAAAGGTGGTCGAGGGTGGCGAACTGGCGGGCCACCTCGTAGGGCTCGTTGAAGGTGGAGTTGATGGTGCCGGTCAGGCCGAGGCGTTCGGTGACGGCGGCGAGCGCGGCCAGGACCGTGAAGGTGTCGGGGCGGCCCACTACGTCCAAGTCATATATCTCGCCGCCGTGTTCGCGCAGCCGCAGCCCTTCGGCGAGGAAGAGGAAGTCGAACTTGGCGCGTTCGGCGGTCCGCGCGAGATGTGCGAAGGAGGCGAACTCGATGTGGCTGCCTGCCTCCGGGTCGCTCCACACGGTGGTGTTGTTGACGCCGGGGAAGTGCGCGGCCAGGTGGACCTGCTTGAGGGGCTTCTCGCGGCCCGCCTTGCTGGTGAAACTGCTCATCTTCGTTTCCTCGCTGCTCAGGTGGTGGACGCTCCCGCGTAGCGGTTGGCGGGGCGGGCGAGACCGAGCAGGCCGCGCAGGGTGCCTGCCTCGTACGACTCGCGGAAGACGCCGCGGCGCTGGAGTTCGGGCACCAGGCGCCGCGTGATCGCCGGGAGGTCGTGGCCCGCGACGGCGGGCCGCAGCCGGAAACCGGACAGGCCCGCCGAGGCCAACTCCTGCAACAGGTCGGCGAGTTCTTCGGCGGTGCCGGTGAAAATCCGGGCGTCGCTGGTGTACGGGTCGCCCGCGAGGGAGTCCAGCCGGTCCCTGCGGGCCGCGGCGGCGCCGGGGTCGTCGTCGAGGAACACCACCAGGTCACCGAAGACGTGCAGGGTGTCGTCGGCGCGGCCGGACGCAGCCTGCTCGGCCCGGATCCGGGCGACGACGGCGCGGGCCTGGGCGCCGTCGTGCGGGGTGACGTACCCGATGTCGGCGGACCGGGCGACCAGGCGGAACGGGGCGCCCGCGTGGGCCAGTGCGCTGACCACCGGCTGGCCCTGGGGCGGCCGGGGCGTGATCGAGGGCCCCCGCACGCGGAAGTACTCGCCCTCGAAGTCGATGTGGTGGAGCTTCTCGCGGTCGACGAAACGTCCGGTGGCCGCGTCCCGGATCTCCGCGTCGTCCTCCCAGCTGTCCCACAGCCTGCGCAGGACCTCGACGTGGTCGGCGGCCTCGTCGAGGAGTTCGCCGACCACCTGCTCCCCGGCGGCGGCGTCGTCACCCCCGGCGGGGACCGGCGCGACCGTACGGCGCCCGAAGTGGGCCGCCTCGTGGGGCCGGGCAGTGATCTGGACGCGCACGCCCGCGCGGCCGGAACTCACGTGGTCCAGGGTGGCGATCGCCTTGGAAATGTGGAACGGCTCGGTGTGGGTGACCACCGCCGTCGGCACGAGCCCGATGTGCCGGGTGCGCGGGGCGACCCGAGCGGCGATGAGCACGGCGTCGAGCCGGCCGCGCACCTGGTCGGTGCGGTCGTCGGGCCCGGTGGGGTGTGAGGACTGGAGCCCGAGGCCGTCCTCGATGGTCACGAAGTCGAGCAGCCCGTGCTCGGCCTCGGTGACGAGGTCCAACCAGTAGTCGGCGCTGAGGAGTTCGCGGGGACGGGCGACGGGCTCGCGCCACGCGGCGGGGTGCCAGCCGGCGCCGTCCAGGGCGACGGCGAGGTGCAGGGGGACGGCCGAGGATGACACGGGAGAGGGTTCCTTCCTGATCGGACACGGCTCACGCATGTCGGAGGCTTACGCGGGTGCGGACTCATCCGTCGGAGGCTTACGCGGGTGCGGACGTCATCCGTCGGAGGCCTCCACGGGTGCGTGCGCCGTACGTCGGAGGCTTACGCGGATGCGCACGTCATCAGGGGCTCACGCGGATGCGCACATCACGGTCCGCGCGGGTGCTCGCGTCAGGAGCTCGGGCACGGAAGGGCCGACCGGCGGCCGGGCGGCCCGCGACGGGCGGGGAACCCGAACCGTCAGGCTCGACGCCAAGTGGCCGTACACAGCGCGCTGTTGACGCGCAGAAGGTCGACGGAGCGGTCCGCGCACAGCAGGACGCGACCGCGGGACCGCCAGGCGGTCGTCCCCTCGGCTGCGTACATCGCGCTCACCCTCACCCGTCCGGCCCCAGGGGCCCCGACCTTGCCGGACGCGCGGCGCACATCCGTTCTGCGCCGAAGCTAGGCGGGCCCCGGGGCGATGTCAACGCCGTCGCGCCGGCCCGGAATTGACCTCTGCGGGCACTCGGACACCACCCCGAGGCGCCCACGCCTGGCCCTGCCGACCGGAATCGGCGTGCGGCGGGCAGGCGTGGAGCCCGGAAGGAGTTCACGAACCTGACACAGTGGTGCGGGGCCGGAGGTACGGACTCAGAGGTACGGACTCAGAGGTGCGGGGCCGGCGCCGGAAGGCCGTACCGGCTCAGAGGTGCGGGGCCAGGAAGTCCGTGAAGCCCGCTCGGTCCAGCGGCCCGGTCCCGGCCACCGCTTCGCCGTCCTTGATCAGTACGAAGGACGGAGCGCCGGTGACGCCGAACCGCTTCGTCGGCCCCGGGCACCGGGTCATGTCGGTCCTGATCACCGTCAGCCTGCCCGCGTAGTCCGAGGCCAGCTCCCCCACCACGGAGTCCATCTCCTTGCAGGCCTTGGCCGCCTTGGGCCAGGTCCCGAAGAAGTACGCGAGTACCGGGCCGGCCGTCCGCGCGAGAACGAAGTCGAACTCGTCGCTCTCCAACGGCTGATGCATCCTGCTCGCCACCGGCACTCCTCGGGTCCTGAATGTCTGCATGTGCGGAACTTCCACGGGATGCCGAATGTACGGGGCGCCGCGGGCCGGCACACCGCAGGGTGGGCCGCGCCCCGCGGTGTGCCGGCCCGCGGGCTCCCTCACTCCCTCAGGAGCGCTCTCTCAGGAGGAAGCAGGCCGGCCGGGCGACCCGCCGTCGTGGGCGCGGGCCTCGGCGGCGGACTTGAGCTGGTGCAGCCATGCTTCGAGGCCCTCAGCGAGAATTCTGGTCGCGGTGGGCACGTCCGCGTCGACCTGCGGCCCGGTGTGGGTCTCCTCGGTGGTCACCCGGACACCGCCCCTGACCTTCGTGAAGGTCCAGACGTGCACCCCGTCGATGTGCAGCCCCTCACCGACCGCCGGCCCCGTCCAGCGGATGCACGCGCCGCGCTCGATCTGCCGGACGGTCGAGGTGATCTCCAGGCTGGTGGCCGGGGTCGAGGGGTTGGGGGGTATCGGCGTCGTCCACCGGAACGCCGAACCCCGGCGGAGGGGGCCGTGGTCGAGCCGGTCCACGGCCTCGACCGGCGTCTGCCAGGACGGCCAGTCCTCCACGTCCGTCTGAAGCTTCCAGACGGTGTGCAGCGGGGCGTGGATGACGGTCCCGGTCCGGTGCCGGACCCGGGCGTCAGGGTCAACTCCCTTCCCGCCGCAGATGAGGGAGTTGCCGGGGTGGGCGGCGCCGGACGCACCGGCGGTACGGGAGGGCTGGCCGGCAACGGCTGCGGCTGCGGCTGCGGCTGCGGCGGGCACGGCACCGACCGCCACGAGACCGAGCACGAGCGGGACAGCGAGCAGGGCGTTGCGGGTGCTGCGGGTGCTGCGAAGGCCGGACATGACGTTCTCCTCTGCCGGTACCGCATGGATGGAGCTTCTCGCTTTAGTTAGAAGCTATAACGCCTGGGCTCGGGCGGTCAACACCGAGGGTGATACCTTCTCGCCAACCCTTGAGGGTGTAAGCAGACGCGGCGAAACGAACGAGGACGGTGGCCGGCATGGCGGCAGCGCGTGCGGAGACCCCGCGGGAGCGCTATCGGGCCCAGGTGCGGGCAGAGATCACCCAGCGCGCGTGGGAGCAGATCGCGACGGCGGGCGCGTCGGCGCTCTCACTCAACGCGATCGCCAAGCAGATGGGCATGAGCGGGCCCGCGCTCTACCGCTACTTCGCGGGGCGCGACGAGCTGATCACCGAACTGGTCCGGGAGGCGTACCGCAGCCTCGCCGACACCCTCCGCACTGCCGCGGCCACCGGCAGCACGGCCCCCGACACCGGCCGCCCACGTCTGACGGCGCTGGCGTACGCCTTGCGCGGCTGGGCGCTCGCGGACCCGCACCGGTACTTCCTCATCTACGGCACGCCGGTCCCCGGTTACCGGGCGCCGCAGGACACCACCGCGATCTCGAACGAGATCATGACGACCCTGCTCGACGCCTGCGCGGCCTCCCCGGCGCTCGCGCCGGACGGTACGGCGACGCCCTTGCGTACCCACCTCGCCGACCATCGGGACTGGGCGGCGGGCCACCCCGCCGGGCCCGGGGAGCTGCACCGGTTCCTGATTTTCTGGACCCGGCTGCACGGCGTCCTGTCCCTGGAACTCGCGGGCCAGTTCACCGGCATGGACTTCGACCCCGCCCTGCTCTTCGCGGCGGAACTCGACGCACTGCTGCCCCCCGGGAGCTGAGTTGCGCGAACCCGGACCAACTCGACGCTCCGGGCGCTGAGGTGCGCAGACCCGGACCAGCTCGCCACCCCGGGAGCTGAGTTGCACGGACTCGGACCAACTCGACGCTCCGGGCGCCGAGTTGCGTGGGCTCAGACCAGCTCGCCGCCCCGGGCCACCACCCGTCCCGCGTGCACGACCATGTCCCGCTGCGGCATGTCCACCACGACCTGCGGCGTGCACTCTGCCCGCAGCAGGATGAAGTCAGCCGGGTCGCCCGGCGCGAAGCCGGCCCGCGCCAGGCCCATCACGTCGGCGCCGCCGTGCGAGCCCACGGTGTAGCAGTCGTTCAGCTCCTGGTCGAGACGGACGTCGGTGACCCAGCCCAGGATGTGCGTGCGGTGCAGCATGTCGGCGTTGCCGAACGGGCTCCAGGAGTCGCGCACGCCGTCCGAGCCGAGGCCGACGCGCACCCCGTGCTCGTGCAGCTTCGCGATGGGCAGCACCAGCGACTCGTTGGGCGCCACGGTGGTCAGGGCGATGTCCAGGTCGCCGAGGTCGGCCGCCATCGTGTCGAGCTCGCCCTCTGCCATCTTCGTCAGACAGAAGACATGACTGACCGTCACCTTGCCGCGCAGGGACAGCGAGCGGGTGCGGTCGATGATGCCGCGCAGCACCTTGACGCCCTTGTCGTCCCGGTCGTGCAGATGGATGTCCACCCCGACGTCGTACCGGTCGGCGAGCCGGAAGACCAGGTCGAGCTGTTCGTCGAGGGCGTTGTCGAAGCTGATCGGGTCGATACCGCCGATCATGTCGACGAGGCCGCTGCGCGCGGCGTCCTCCAAGAGACGCGCCGTGCCGGGCGTGCGGATCACTCCGTGCTGCGGGAAGCCGACGATCTGCACGTCCAGGGCGTGCGCGAGTTTTTCGCGTGCCTCGGCGACGCCTTCGAGCCCCTTCAGGCCGTAGGCGGGGGCCACGTCCGCGTGGGCGCGCATGGCGCGGGTACCGCGCGTCACTGCGTGCGCCATCAGCCCGTACGCGCGCTCACCCACCGAACGGCGCTCACTGCGGAACACCTCGACGTCCTGGGCGCAGTAGTCGGCGATCCCGTTGGCGGGCCTGCGCGAGCGCCAGTCGCCGCCCCAGGTGGTCTTGTCGGGGTGGATGTGGGCGTCCACGAGGCCGGGCAGCGCGAGCCGTCCGCCACCGTCGACGGTCCGGGCGTGGGCGGGCGCGGGACGGTCGCTGATCCGGCCGTCGACCACAGTCAGGTCGACGGCCTTCTTCGCACCGAAGGGCCGTACGTTCTTGAAGACCACGGTCTCGCGGGGGCGGCGGTCGTGGCCGCCCGCCCCGGCGGCGGACGCGGCGGGCGCGAAGGCCGCGGTACCGGCCAGGGAAGCGGCTCCGGCGGCGAGGACGCCACGCCGGGAGAGGGGAGGGGGAACCATGGGGGGACTCCTTTTGACGACTGTCGCTGCGCGACGAGCACCGCCGTGGGGGTCGGTGGCTCGCGGCAGCCTCGATGCCAGTCGCACTTTTGTATACCAAAGCGCGGACGCGGACAAGAGCCGTCACCCAGTTCACGGAGATTACGGGGGTAAATGGGCGCGGTGCCGGTAGGTGACTACACCTTGGTATACAAATTACCCGTCACCGAAGAGCGAGCGCAGCGCCACCGCACGGCTGTCCCGTACGTGCAGGAACGTCACCGCCGCCGCCCCCTCCTCGTCACCGGCCGCGATGTGCCGAAGCATCTCGGCGTGCTGGGCCCGCATGGAGGCGGGTTCCTCCCGCATGCCGAAGAGGAGCTGTAGCTGCCAGCTCAGCTGCTCCATCGTGCGCACCAGCAGCGGATTGCCGGCCAGTGCCACGACCTCGTCGTGGAACGCCACGTGCGCGGCCACCTCGCGTGCGCCCTCGTCGACTGCGGCCGCCCGCTCCGCGCGCTCCAGCAGACCGCGCAGCGCCGTGACCCCCTGCGGCTCCCCCGCGACGGCCGCCACCCGGCGGGCCGCCAGCCGCGAGGCCTGGACGGCGAGCGGCTCCCACACCTCGTACAGGTGCCGTACGTCGTCCCGCTCAAGGCTGCGCACCCGGACCCCGCTGCGCGGCAGCAGTTCGAGGAGCCCCTCGGCGACCAGGGCGCGCAGGGCCTCGCGGACCGGCACGCGGGACATCCGGAGCTCCTCGGCGACCTCCCGTTCCACCAGGCGCGCGCCCATCGGGTAACGCCGGTCCACGATCCGCTGCCGCACCGCGTCGCGGGCCTGCGCGCTCAGTGAGGCACGGGGCGCGGGCGCGCCCTTCGCCGGCCGTTCCCCCGCGCCCGCTCTGTCGCCTGCCACCTGGACCGTCCTTCGCTCGCCGTGTTCCGCGAGAATACGCGGCCGGTCCGGTGCTGCCCCCGTCAGCGGCCGGTGGTGGCCCTCGGCAGCACTTCGAACAGGCGGTCCAGCTCCTCGTCGGTGTTGTAGTAGTGCACCGACGCCCGGACGGCCGTCTCCAGGCCGCGCGGTACGAAGTCCCAGCGCGCGTGGTCCGCGACGGCGACCGAGACGTTGACCGCATCGGCACGTAGCTGGTCGGCGATGCGGCGGGGGTCATGACCCTCGACGGTGAAGGTGACCAGCCCGCACTGCCGCCTGCCCCGGTCGTGCACCTCGACCCCCGGCAGTTCGCGCAGCCGGCTGCGGAGGGTGTCGGCGAGCCGGGTGACCCGCCCTTCGATGGCGTCGAGCCCGAGGTCGAGGGCGGTGTCGACGGCGACGCCGAGGCCGATCTTCCCCGCGTAGTACGTCTCCCAGTTCTCGAAACGGCGTGCGTCCTCGCGCACCGTGTAGGTGTCGGGTCCCGTCCAGGTCGCCGCGTGCAGGTCGAGGAAGGGCGGCTCCATCCGGTCCAGCATCGTGCGCGAGCAGTAGAGGAACCCGGTGCCGCGCGGGCCGCGCAGATACTTCCGGCCGGTGGAGGTCAGCAGGTCGCAGCCGATCTCGGCCACGTCGATGGGCATCTGGCCGACCGACTGACAGGCGTCCAGCAGATAGGTGACGCCGAACTCGGCCGCCACCTTGCCGATGTCGGCGGCCGGGTTGACCAGGCCGCCCTGCGTCGGCACGTGGGTGACGGAGATGAGCTTCACCCGCTCGTCCATCATGTCCCGAAGGGCCTCGACGTCCAGCTGGCCGCTCTCGTCGTCGGGGACCACCTCGACGCTGACGCCGTGGCGGCGGGCGGTCTGGAGGTACGCGACGGCGTTGCTGACGTACTCGGCGCCCGCCGTCAGGATGCGGTCGCCCGGCTGGAAGGACAGCGAGTAGAAGACCATGTCCCAGGCCCGGGTGGCGTTCTCGACCACCGCGATCTCGTCGCGGCCGGCGCCCACCAGGCGGGCGAGCGCGTCGTAGGTGTGCTCGATCTTGTCGGCGGCGGCCGCAGCGGCCTCGTAACCGCCGATGGCGGCCTCAAGTTCGAGGTGCGAGGTGACCGCGCTCAGGGTCTGACGGGACGTCAGCGCGGCGCCGGCGTTGTTGAGGTGGACCCGGTTGGCACACCCCGGGGTGTCGCGGCGGAGCATCTCGATGTCCATGCACATGCCTGCCTTCTACTCGCCTCCGGTACGCGCTCCACGATCGCAAGCGGGCTCCGCTCGGTAAAGTGAATGTTTCCGGCCGCCATCGGTCGGAATTCCCGATGGTTCGCCGTCGGCGCCACCCGCGGCGAGAGCACGAGCACCCACAAGCACCGTGGACGGAGCGACCCCCGTGTACAACCTGCGCCGTCTGCAACTCCTGCGCGAGCTGAAGCACCGCGGGACGCTTGCCGCGGTCGCGGCGGCGATGTCGTACAGCCCGTCCTCCGTCTCCCAGCAACTGACCCTCCTCGAAAGCGAGGTGGGCGCCCCGCTGCTGGAGCGCGAGGGCCGCGGGGTACGGCTGACGCCGCAGGCGGAGATCCTGGTCGCGCACACGGAGGCGGTGGTGCGAAGGCTCGACCTGGCCGGGGCGGAGATCGCCGCGTCGCTGCGCGGCCTGTCAGGCACCTTGCGGGTCGCCGCCTTCCAGACCGCTGCGCTGGTCCTCGTACCGGTGGCGCTCGGCACGCTGCGTACGACGCACCCCGGAGTGCGCGTCGAGGTCGTGCAGGCGGAACCCGACCGGGCACTGCCCGCGTTGCTGGTGCGGGACGTGGAGCTGGTGATCGACGAGACCTTCCCCGGCCACCCGCGGGCGGCCCGCGCCGCCGAGTTCGAGAACCACGTGCTGTGCGAGGACCCGATGCGGTTGGCGGCGGACTCTGCGGGAGAGTCCCTTCGGTCCCTCGCGGACCGGCCCTGGATCATGGAACCGCTGGGCACTCCGGCCAGGGACTGGGCGATGCGGGTGTGCCGCGAGGCGGGTTTCGAGCCGGACGTGGTCTTCCAGTCCCCCGACATGCTGGTGCACGCGCGCATGGCGGAGGCGGGCCACGCGGTGGCGTTCCTGCCCGACCTCGTGTGGTGCGACCGGGCCCCCTCGGTCCCCCTGCGCCATCTCACGCCCACCCACCGGCGCACGATCACGGTGACCACGCGCACCGGCTGGGGCGGGCACCCGCTCGCGGCGGCGTTCCTGCGGGCGCTGCACCACGCGGTGGAGCACACCGGGGCCGAGGTGCGGCGACACCTGCCCGCCACACCCTGACGAGGCCCGGCGCCGCTCAGCACAGGTCGAGCCGCATCAACACCCGGTGGCAGACGGTTCCTCCCCGCCCATCCTGCCGGTCCCCTCCTGCCTGCGGCCCGCCGTGCCAACCCGCTCCCCCGGTGTTACCGCAGGAGCCCAGCGAGGACCCTGCGCACGGTCCGTTCGAACATCACCCTGGGGTCTTCTGCCGGCGCGCTCCCGGGCGACTGCGCCAGCGCGGAGGCGAGATGGGGGCGGTCCCCGCGGGCGGCCGCCCGGCCCAGGTAGCCGGCCTGCGCGGCGTGGCGGTCGCCGTGCGCGGACGAGCCCGTCCGTGGCGCTTCCGTACGCGCGAACTGCGCCACCAGCGCGCTCAGCAGCGCGACGATCTCCATCTTGGCGCCACCGGGCAGCCGGACCGGGGACATCGCCCGCAGCGCGTACTCCAGGAAGTCCAGCCCGCGCGGGCCCAGCCGGAGCGGTTCCGGCGGGACGTCGAGCAGCCAGGGGTGCCGGAGCTGGACGTCCTTCGTCCGGGACGCGAGGGCGGTGAGGTCGTCGACGGGGTCTCCGCCGAGTGGGACGTCGAGGGCGATCTCCCCGGTCACCGCGTCCACCATCAGGTCGAGCAGGTCCTCGCGCCCGGGAACGTAGCGGTAGAGGGACGCCTGTCCCGTGCCGAGCGCCCGGGCCACCGCGCGCATCGACACCGCCGGCAGGCCGCCGCGGTCCGCGAGTTCGACCGCGGCGGCGGCGAGCTCCGCGCGGCTGTGCAGGGCCGCCGGGCCGCGCGCACCCCGGTCCGGCCGCTCCCAGACCGTGACGGCCGGCGCGGGCTCCCGCTCCACTCGGTCCACTGTTCTCCTCGCTCGTTCTTCCGTCGGTCGTTGCTCGTGGTGGTCCGTGCCCTACTCTAAAACTGCGAACAATGATCGCAGTTAAGGGAGGTATACCGGTGTCCTCGTCCTCGACAGGTATCTGGAGCCCGGTCCGCCGGGCCGTCAACGGCTCCGTGCGGCTGGCATACGACCAGCTGGTTGAGAACACCGGCGGTGAACCGCTGTTGGTGGCGACGGGACTCGGCGCCAACCGGCACTGGGTGCCCGACGGGCTGTGCCGCATGCTGGCCGCCCGGGGCTTCGCGGTGGCCAGGTACGACCAGCGCGACGGCGGCGATTCCACGCACCTGCCGCCCGGCGCCGTCCGCAACCCCGTCTCCGCCCTGTTCACCGGGCGCGGGGACGCGTACTCGGCCGAGGACATGGCCGACGACGCCGCGGCGGTCCTGGACGCGCTGGGATGGCGGTCGGCGCATCTGCTGGGCGTCTCGCTGGGCGGCGCCGTGGTGCAGCGAGTGGCGCTTCGCCACCCCGGCCGGGTCCGCACCCTCACCACCATGGCCGCCGTGCCCGGCGACATCTCGGGCCTGCGCACCCTGCGTCACGTACGCGTGGGGACCGTCGCGAAGTTCGCCAGGCTGCGGTTTCCCGACACGGCCGAGGGAGGGGTGGCGGCGGGGGTGGCCGTTTCGCGTCTCGTCGCGTCCCCGCGCCACCCGTTCGACGAACGGGCCGCGCGAGAGGCCGCCGAGCGCGGTGCCGACGGCGGGCTGCACGACCGCGAGGCGCAGGCCCGTCAGATCGGGGCACAGTGGCACGGCCCGCCGATCAGTGCGATCGCCCGGCCCACGCTGGTCCTGCACGGCGCGGACGACCCGCTCATCAGGCCCACCGCGGCACGGGCGATCGCCACCCGGGTCCCCGGCGCACGCCTGGTGCTGCTGCCCGGCGTGGGCCATGAGTTCCCCGAGCGCGCCTGGCCGGACGTCACCGGCGAGATCCGCGCCCTGGCCGACGGCTGCCCCGGTGACCCCGAGGACTTGGCGCCGACGGTGTGACATACGTCCCCGCACATCCACGGGTGAACCGGCCGGTCGCGGGCAGGCAGTGCAAGATCCACACGTCGTACGGCGGGGCGCCCGCCGTACGGCCGCCAGAGAACCAGAGGAGTTCGGCATGACCCACGACCACGACCAGGACCTGCTGCCCGCACCCGCCGTCGCCGAGGCGCACGAGGGGCAGCTGAACCGGGGGCGGATGCCCACCGACGCCGTGCACGTCACGGTCAACGCCCTGCCCACCGCCGAGGAGGGCGACCAGGTGAACCTGTGGCTGACCGGCTCGGGCAACGAGTACGTGGACGGGCGCACCGTCGGCGCCGGGGGCAGCGTCGTCTTCGCGGTGCCCGCCGACACGCTGCCGGCCGCGCCCGCCAAGGTGAACGTCTCGTACCACCTGCACCGCAGTACCCATCTGCTCGGGGTGTCGGAGGTACTGCACCTCACCGTGGCCTGAGAGGCTGCCGGCCTCGGCGGCCCTGTACTGCTGCGGACCTCTCCGGCGCGCGGCGGCGATGAGTTGCCGGCGGCCACGGAGTCATACCTGGTGCCAGGGGATTCCACGCGGGATCCCGCACCCGGAAGTCAGGCAGGCAGCGTCATGAGCACACTGATCGTCACCGCGTTCGTCACCCTGGACGGAGTCGTGCAGGCCCCCGGCGGCCCCGACGAGGACAAGAGCGGCGGCTTCACCCACGGTGGCTGGCTGGTTCCGTACGGCGACGAGGGGTTCGGGGAGCTGATGGACAGGATCTTCGTACGGTCCGCCGACCACCTGCTGCTCGGCCGCAGGACGTACGACATCTTCGCCGCCCACTGGCCCCGGTTCACCGATCCCGACGACGCGATCGCCGTGAAGCTCAACTCCATGCCGAAGTACGTCGCCTCGCGCTCCGGGGACAGCCTGGAGTGGCACAACAGCCACCTGCTCAAGGGTGACGCGGGCGAATCGGTCGCCATGCTCAAGCAGCAGCTGGACGGGGTGCTCATGACGCAGGGCAGCAGCGATCTCATCGCCACCCTGCAGCAGCACGACCTCGTCGACGAGTACCGGCTACTGATCAGCCCCGTGGTGCTGGGCACCGGCAAGCGGCTGTTCCACGAGGGCGCCACCCCCGTCTCCTGGACGCTCGCGGAGTCCCTCACCACCGGCGCCGGGGTGCAGTACTGCGCCTACCGGCGGGAGGGCAGGCCCTCGTACGGCTCCTTCGAATCCGCCGAGTGAGCGGTCGACGCCAACTCCCTTGTACATGCGAGGGGTTCATGGGGAAGTTGTGACGCTGCCAAGTACGAGTCGTGCCTGATTCCTGGACTCTTCACCCGGGCGTACGCACCATCGTCAGGTGACGAAACCGTCGAACACCTCGCCTCGCAACTCCCTCCTCCCGCGCGTGAGTTCACGTCGCGGCAGCTCGGGCCGCCGGAACTTCCTCACCGCGCTGGGGGTCCTCGCGACCACCACCGCCCTCGGCGTACCGGCCTACGCCTCCGAGGCGGCCCGTGACGCCGGGTCCAGCACCGACCTCGTCGACTTACAACTGCTCAACATCACCGATCTGCACGGGTACTTACAGGGCCCGACGGGCGCCGACTCCGTCATCCGCGGCAACGGCGGCCGGGAGTACACGGTGGGGGGCGTCGCCGCCATGGGCACCCATCTGGAACGGCTCAGGGACGGGCGGCGCAACTCGCTGTTCTTCGCGCCCGGGGACCTCTTCTCCGGGTGGGAGTTCGACGCCGCCGCGTTCTCCGACGAGCCGACGATGGAGGCCCTGAACAAGCTGGGGCTCGACTTCGCGACCGCCGGGAACCACGAGGTCGACAAGTTCCCGGCCAACCTGGTCCAGCACATGGAGCGCGGCTACCCCTACCCGGTCGTGGGGCGGGACACCGGCTTCCGCGACTCCACCGGCCGGCCGTTCCACGGCGCGGACTTCCCGTACTACAGCGCCAACCTGGTGCGCACCCGCAACGGGCAGACCGTCGTACCGCCGTACCACATCGAGTACGTGCAGGGACCGGGCGAACAGCGGATCCCGGTCGGTTTCATCCATCTCACCGCCATCGGGACGGAGTTGTTCCCCGCCTCCTTCCAACCGGGGCTGAAGACCCTCGACATGGTCGCCACCGCCGACCGGTACGCGGGGCTGCTCAAGGACCGCGGGGTGAACGCCATCGTGCTCAGCATGCACGACGGCGCCGACGCGGGCGCCGACTTCAACAGCGGGAGCGACCCGTACGGACCCGCCTACGACCTGGCCCTGCGCGCCTCGCCGCACATCGACGCCATCGTCACCGGACACTGGCACTGCCGGTTCAACATGATGGTGCCCGACCCGGACGGCGTGCCCCGGCCCTTCGTCGAGGCCGGGTTCCACGGCCAGGTCATCAACGAGATCAACCTCAAGCTCGACCCCCGCACCGGGCGGGTGGTCCGGGAGCTGACCGTCTCCACCAGCCACCCCAACACCCGCGACGTCACCCCGCACCCCGGCCTCAAGGCGATCGCCGACTACTGGGCCGGACAGGCCACCGCCCGCGAACGCAGCACGATCGGCCGGCAGACCGCGCCGTTCACCCGCGTCCGCAACGCGGCCGGGCAGAGCACCATGGGCGACCTCGCGGCCGACTGGGCGATGTGGGCGGCGCTCAGCCCCGTGCCCGGGTACGACGACTCCAACGTCCACCGGTTCGCCCCGGCCCAGCTCGCCCTCGTGCCGCTCGCCCCCACGGTCGGCCAGTCCGTGGTGCGCGCCGACCTGACAGCGGCGGCAGGCTCCGGCGGAGCGGTGAGTTTCGGACAGGCCTGGCGGGCGATCGGCTACGGCAACCCGACGGTCTGCGCCACCCTGACCGGGCAGCAGATACACGACGCCCTCGAACAGCAGTGGTCCACCGGCCCGCAGAACCAGCTGCGGTTCGCACCGCTCGCGGTGTCCGGCAACGTCCGGTACTCCTTCGACGCGACCGGCGCCGTGGGTGACCGGATCGACCCGTCGGACGTCCTCGTCGACGGCTATCCGCTGCAGCCGGGCCGGAACTACCGCGTGGCCACGGCCGCCTACACCTTCCTCGGCATGGACGGCTATCCGGCGCTCGGCGCGTTCCGCGAGCCCTACCGGCACCAGCGTGACTTCGAGAGCTTCGTCGCCTACGTGCGCGAGCGCGGGGTCCTGGCGCCGTCCGCGCTGGACCGCGTCACGGCCAAGAACGCGGCGCTGCTGGGCGCGGACACCGGCCGGATCACCGACCCGCCGACGGCCGTACGGGAGGACGGCAGCGCCCTGCCGGCGGCGGTCGCGGCCATCGTCACCGCGGGCGGCCCGAACGCCGGCCGGTTCGGCGGCTACCGGCCGCCCTGCTGAGCTCAGGGCTCCGGCAGATTGGCCCGTTCGGCCCAACGGGGGCGCCGCAGGGGTGGGCGAACCAGGTGAATGCCGCCAGAGTCGAATGAGGGAGGGGTCGCGGCACGGCCGGGGGCGAGCCTGGAAGGGATGCGGCTGAAATGGACAACCGGTGCACGGGATTCGTCGAGTGGTGGGACCGGGCGGCCGGACGGGGCTTCATCGTCCCGCTCGGCTGGCAGGACCCGATACCGGTGCTGCGCGAGGACATCGAGGGCGACTGCAAGAGTCTCTCCGCCGAACAGCAGGTCTCCTTCGCCCTCACCCTGGGAAACGGCGGGTTCGAGGCGAAGGAGGTGCGGCCCTAGGGCCGCGAAGGGGCGTTCGGGGGCCGGAGCGGTGGCTGCCGCAGCCGGATTTGTGGCCGCCGCGGCCCGGGCGGTGGCCGCCGCTCCGGTCGGCCTCCGGTCAGGAGGAACGCCCCCCGAGCGGCTCCGTCAGTGGGACGGCACCCGGGAGCGGACCGAACCGGCGGCGGCGTGGGCGCGCTTGCGGGCCTCGTTCACGGAGCTCACCCGCGCGAGCTCGGCGCGGCGCCCCGCGTGCCGGACCGCCCTGCGGCCGTCCGCGGCCGACCTCCGGGCCCGCCAGGCCACCGACGGCTTTCCGTGGGTGTCGGCCGCCGTGATCAGCAGACCGCCGATCAGGGAGAGGTTCTTGAGGAAGTGGGTGCGCTGCTGCGCCTTCGCAGCGGGGTCCTTCTCCTCCCAGAACCGGTGGCCCGCCAGCGTGGTGGGCACCAGCGTGCCGGCCAGTGCCAGGGCCGCGAACCGAGGGAAGCGCCCCAGCGCGAGCAGGGTGCCCGCGCCCAGCTGCACGGCGCCGTTGATCCGTACCAGCTGCTCGGGATCCGTCGGCAGGGCCGGGATCCGCCGGGTCAGAGGTTCTGCCACCGGCTCGGCCTTCGCAGCGACGTGCTCCGGGTGCCGCAGGGTGCCGTAACCACCGCTGATGAATGTCGAGGCCAGCAAGGGCCTTGCGATCCTCCTGATGAGTGCCATGCGCCGCGAGTTCCCCTCATGCCGTCCGTTATGCGCCGATGGTGTGCGCACCTTACGGGCGCGCGGACCGTGACTGCCGCCGTCAGCGGTGCGGGTGGCCCTGGTCGGGGTCGTCGTCGATGGTCTGCCAGGTGTCGCCGCGCTGGCTGCCGCCGGACTCCTGTTCGGCCCGGGTCTCCTCCGGGGCGACCGGCTGCTTCTTCTCCGACGCACGGCGGCTTCCCCACATGAAGGCACCCAGCAGTACGAGGACCACCACGACGCCCACCACAATGAGGAGCAACGTACTGTTGCCGGCGGCCAGGACCACTGAAGAGTTCATGTCTTCCTGGTTACCCCCGAAGTGCGCGCTCAGCAATCGGAGATGCCCGTGGGGCTCCGTTCCCGGGCAGCCGGGTGAACGCTGCACCCCTGCGCCGCAGCACGGAGCGTTTGCCTAAAGGTATTAGGTGAATGCAGAATGGGTGCAGCCGCACGGACGAGCCGTGTTGGTTGAGGGAGGGCTGCCCATGGGGCGCGAGAGACTGACGGTGGAGCGCCTGACCCGGGCAGGGGCCGAGCTCGCCGACGAGGTCGGCTTCGAGCAGGTGACCGTCTCGGAGATCGCCAGGCGGTTCGACGTCAAGGTCGCGAGCCTCTACTCGCACCTGAAGAACTCCCACGACCTCAGGACCAGGATCGCCCTGCTCGCCCTGGAAGAACTCGCCGACCGCTGCGCCGCCGCACTGGCCGGCCGGGCGGGCAAGGACGCGCTGACCGCCTTCGCGGACGTGTACCGCGACTACGCCAGGGAGCACCCCGGGCGCTACGCCGCCACCCAGTTCCGGCTCGACCCGCAGACCGCCGCCGCCAGTGCCGGTGTCCGCCACTCGCAGATGACCCGTGCGATCCTGCGCGGCTACGACCTGGCGGAACCCGAGCAGACGCACGCGGTCCGCCTCATCGGCAGTGTCTTCCACGGTTACGTGAGCCTGGAGATGGCCGGCGGGTTCAGCCACAGCGCACCGGACTCGCAGGAATCATGGTCGCGGAGCCTGGACGCCCTGGACGCCCTGTTGCGGAACTGGCCGTCGATCCACCCGCATTCGGCCGACAAGTTGGGACGATGAACAACAGCAGCTGGACCACCACCCCCGTCACCGCCTCCCTCCTGCGCGGTGCGCTCGACCTGGAGCACACCGAGCACGGTGTGCTGCCGCACCGGTTGCCCGCGTGGGCACGCGCGCAGATCCCCGACGGACAGCTGGCCATGGCAGAGGCCCAGCCGTCCGGCGTACGGCTGGCCTTCCGCACCCGCGCCACCTCCGTCGAACTGGACACACTGCGCACCAAGAACGCCTACGTGGGCGCCCCGCCCCGCCCGGACGGCACCTACGACCTGCTCATCGACGGCGCACTGTTCGGCCAGGCCGCCACCACCGGTGGCAACGTCCTCCAGGTGGACATGGCCGCCGGCACCACGGAGACGATTCCCGGCCCGGTCGGCACCGTCCGCTTCGAGGGTCTGCCCGACCGCGTCAAGAACATCGAGATCTGGCTGCCGCACAACGAGATCACCCAGCTCGTCTCGCTGCGCACCGACGCCCCGGTCGAGGTGTCCCCCGTCCCGCCGGGCCGCAGGACGTGGCTGCACCACGGCAGTTCGATCAGCCACGGCTCGGACGCGGCCAGCCCCAGCGCCACCTGGTCGGCGCTGGCCGCCGCACTCGGCGGTGTGGAGCTGACCAATCTCGGTTTCGGCGGCAGTGCGCTGCTCGACCCGTTCACCGCCCGCGCCATGCGGGACACGTCCGCGGACCTGATCAGCGTCAAGTTCGGCATCAACCTGGTCAACACCGATCTGATGCGGGTGCGCGCGTTCGCCCCCGCGGTGCACGGCTTCCTCGACACGATCCGTGAGGGGCACCCCACCGCCCCGCTGCTGGTCGTCTCGTCGATCCTGTGCCCGATCCACGAGGACACCCCGGGCCCCAGCGCGCCCGACCTCGGCGCCATGAGCGAGGGCCGGCTCCGCTTCATGGCGACCGGCGACCCGGCAGAGGTGGCGGCCGGGAAGCTGACGCTCAACGTCGTACGGGCCGAACTCGCGCGCATCGTCGCGCGGCGCGCCGCGGACGACCCGAACCTGTACCACCTGGACGGCCGCGAGCTCTACGGCGAGAAGGACTTCGCCGAACTGCCGCTGCCCGACCAGCTGCACCCGGACGCGGCCGCACACCGCCGCATCGGCGGGCGCTTCGCCGAGCTGGCCTTCGGCACGGACGGCGCGTTCGCGACGGACCGCGGGGCGGACGCCGACGGCCCGGCCCGGTAGCCGTGCGACCGGAAGCCGGTCCACGGGAGGCCGGTCCACCGGAGGCCGGGCATCCGACGGCCGGGCGACCCGCGCACCCGGAGGCCGTGCACCCGGAGGCTGTGCGTACGCCCGCCGTACGCCCGGAGGCCGTGCGCACGCCCGACGGTGACGGCCGCTCGCCCCGGCTCGTCTGGTACACCTCGTACGGTTCCAACACGCACGCGCACCGGCTGTCGTACTACCTCATGGGCGGCCGGCCCCCCGGCGCCGCCCGCGGCTGTCCTGGCAGCCGTGACCCCCGGCCGCCCGCCGCGTCGGTGCCGGTCGAGCTGGCAGGCGTGCTGTACTTCGCCACCGAGTCCCCGGTGTGGACCGGCGGCCGGGCCTTCTACGATCCGGACGCTCCGGGCCGGGTGCTTGCTCGGGCGTACCTCGTGAGCACCGAGCAGTTCTCCGACATCGCCGCGCAGGAGATGTACCGGGAGCCGGGCACCGACCTCGATCTCACGGGCGTCCTGCGGGACGGCAGGGCCGTGCTGGGGCCCGGCAGGTACGAGACGCTGGTCTGCGCGGGAACCCTGCGCGGCCACCCGCTCCTCACCTTCACGGCGCCCTGGAGGGTCGAGGAGGTGGCGGGAAACGCACCCTCGGCCGGCTATCTCCGGCACCTGTGCGCGGGCCTCACCGAGACCGGCGCCTGGACTCCGCGGACCCTCGCCACGTATCTGGCACGCTGCCCGGGGGCGGCCGGCCGGTGGAGCGCGGAGGAGGTCGCCGCCCTGCTGCGGGCGGAGCGCGATGTCCGGTTTCCGCCAGCGTGAGGGTGGGCGGCCCCCGAGGCTGGAGCCATGACCACCTATACCGCGCTGCCCATCGCCCCCGACGCTCTGGAGGAACTGCGGGCCGTCGACGACTCGGGCCGTCGGCCGCAACCGTTCACGGCGCGCGCGGACGGCGTGCCCCTCGCCTGCGTGGGCAGCCCGCTGCGCTGCTGTCTGCGTGCGGTCGAGGCGGGGGAGCGGATCGCCCTCGTCTCGTACGCGCCGCTGCGCCGCTGGGCGGCGCGGACCGGGGCCGAGCCTGGTGGCTACGACGAGGCGGGGCCCGTGTTCGTGCACGCCGACGTCTGCGCGCAGCCGCGGCCCGGCCTCGGATACCCCTTCGCCAGGCCCGGTGCGTTGCGTACGGTCCGGCGGTACGACGCGGCGGGGCACATCGTGGGCGGCCGGCTGTTCGAGATCCCGCAGGACCCCGGGGCCGGCTTCGACGCGGTCCTTGACGAGGCGTTCGCCGATCCCGGTGTGGCCCTGGTCCATGTGCGGGCGGTGGAGTACGGCTGCTTCCAGTTCGAGGTCCGCCGTCCCTGACCCCGCCGGACGTGAGATATGCCGCAATGCACGTCATCCGGGCAAGCCGGGCCGGTGCGTCGCCTAGCGTACGGACATGCCCTGTGTCCTGACCCAGGTGTGCTCCGGCTTCGAGCAGCGCTTCGCCGAGTTCGCCTTCGAGCCCGGCTTCGCCGCCGCGGTCGACCAGCACGTGGCCGAGATCCGCGAACGCCTCGGGGCGACCGCGCCCGGCCTGGAACCTGCCGCACCCGACCGGGGCGCCCTCGTCGACTACGCCCTCGGCTTCACCGACGCCCTGGCGGAGACCGGCTGGCGCGAGCCGGTCGGGCACGACTACGCGGTCTGCCGGCTGACCGCCCTGAGCTGGCTCGTCAGGCGGCACAGCATGGCCGGCCCGCGCGGCGCCTGAAGACACCGCGGGGGCCGGCCGGCCACAGCGCCGCCGGCGGGGGCCGGTCGCCCGGACCCGCCGCCCGCGGCCCGTCACATGGGGTCGACGTGCTCGGGGTCCGTGACGGGCTGGTTGCGCAGCGCGTCCTCGCGGCCCGCCCGGTAGGCGCCCTCGTGGGACGCGTCGGCGCCCGGCTGCCGGCCCCGCATCCGGCCGGTCTCCGCCTCCGCCGTGTCCATCCACCGCTCGATGCGCCCGCGCATGGGCTGGATCAGCGCACCGCCGACGCCCACGATCAGGATGCCCGCGACCGCGGCCAGCGCGGCGATCAGGACCGGCTGGGTGACGGTGGTCGCGATGCCGACCTGACCGAGTGCCGCGATCACACCGAGGGCGACGATGACCGCCCAGACGATCCGGGCCACCATCGGACCGTACGAGGCCGCCGACAGCACACCGGAGACGATGCCGCGCACGGCGTTGGCGATGGCCATGGCGACCACCACCAGCACGAGGGCGATCAGTGCCCTCGGCAGCCAGGCGACGATGCCGTCGATCATGCCGCTGACCGGGTTGGGCCCGAACACGCCGAACGCCAGCTGGAGGGTGACCAGCAGCAGCGCGTAGTAGACGACCTTGCACACCAGGGAGGTCGCGTCGTACTTGGAGTTGTCGAAGACCCGGGCGGAGCCGGCCCGTTCGCTGAGCCGCTCGAAGCCGACCTTGCGCAGCACCCGGTCGAGCACCTTGGCGATCATCTTCGAGACGAACCAGCCGATCAGCAGGATCACCAGGAAGCCTGCCAGCTTCGGCACGAACTGGGCCACCTTGGACCAGGCGTCGGAGAGCCCCTGCTGGAACTCCACCGCCAGTGCGGTGTCCGCAGGGGACGAGAGCGGGGCTGAGACCTGGGCTGGGAGCACGAGCAGACCCTTCCTTCGACGTCGACGCGCTGGTTCCGCTGATGTCCGGCCTATCAGCGTCCTGCCGCGAGCGCCTGCGGCCACCGCCGGGAAGCCGCCGAACGGGTGGTGATCACCGGCGGATCGTCGCGCACCCTCCCCGCGGCCAGGGCCGGACGGGGGAACTCCGGCGTGTTCGCGGTACGCAAACACCTCGGGGTCGCACTAGTCCTGGTAGAGGCGCGGTTCCCGCACGGCAGTGACTCGGGGCAACGGAGCAACGAGGCCGCGCGCTCGACGGAGGCCGGCCATGCGTTCCACCCGTTCCATAAGTTCCGCGAGTTCCGTACGTTCGCTGCGCACCCTCACGGGTCTCGCGCTCGCCGGTGCCGCGCTCGTCGTGTCCGCGCCGTACGCGCAGGCGGTGACACCGAGCTGCCAGAAGGCGCTGGACGACGCGGAGATCGCTCAGCGCAACTCCGACATCGTGAACAAGGACCCGAACGCGTCGGCGGAGGACAGGAAGCGCGCCCAGGACGAGGCCAACATGACCGCGTCCACCGCCCAGCGCTTCTGCAACTCCACGGATCCGGCGGTCACCGGTCCGGTGCGCGGCGGGGAGGGCGGCTCCCAGAGCGGCACGGGCCCCGCCGAGATCGCGGGCGGCACGGCGCTCCTCGCGGTGGGCGCGGTCGGCGCCGCCCTGGTGGTCCGCCGCCGCGCCGCGGCGGGCCGCGGCTGACGTGACACACGGCTGCCCCCTCCTTCCCGCGTCGCACGGGGGAAGGAGGGGGCAGCCGGTTCGGGTGAGTGGTTACGGCAGGCCGTGGACGTGCGGGCCGACCGCGTTCGACCAGGCGTTGCCCGCCGTGGCGTCCCAGTTGGTGGACCAGGTCATCGCGCCGCGCAGACCCGGGTAGGTCTTCGACGGCTTGAAGCTGCCGCAGCCGGTGCCCTTGGTCAGGCAGTCCAGTGCGTTGTTGACGATCGCCGGGGAGACGTAGCCGCTGCCGGCGCCGCGTGTCGAGGCGGGCACTCCGAGGCCGACCTGGGACGGGTCGAGGCCGCCCTCCAGCTGGATGCAGGCGAGCGCGGTGAGGAAGTCCACCGAGCCCTGGCTGTAGACCTTGCCGTCGCAGCCCAGCATCGAACCGCTGTTGTAGTACTGCATGTTGACGACCGTGAGAATGTCCTTCACGGCGAGCGCCGCCTTGAAGTACTCGGTGCCGGTCGACTGCATGTCGATGGTCTGCGGTGCCATGGTCAGGACCATGTTCGGGCCCGCCTTGGCGGAGAGCTGGTGCAGGGCCTTCGACAGGTAGGTGGAGTTGATGCCGTGTTCCAGGTCGATGTCGACGCCGTTGAAGCCGTACTCCTGCATGAGCTGGTAGGCGCTGTTGGCGAAGGCGGTCGCCGAGGCGTCACTGTTGATGGTGACGTTGCCCTTCTCGCCGCCGACCGAGATGATCACCGACTTGCCGGCCGCCTTCTTCGCCGCGACGTCCGCCTTGAAGTCGGCGACATTGGTGTAGCCCACCGCCGGGTCGAGGTTGAAGACGATCTGGCCGGGGGTGGCCGTGGAGTCCGCGAAGGACACGGCGATGATGTCGTACTGGGCCTGGACGTCGCGCAGCTTCTGGACGGTCGCGCCGTTGTTGAAGTTCTGCCAGTAGCCGGTCAGTGCGTGCTTGGGGACGTTGGGGTTCGGCCCGCCGGTGCCGCCCGTGGACGTACGGCCGCTGACCGTCGCCGACTTGGCCGACTCACCCGCCGGGTTGACCGCGCTCACCTGGAAGTCGTACGCGGTGTCGGCGGTCAGTCCGGTGACCGTGGCGGAGGTGCCGGTGGCGGACTGGACCTTCGTACCGCCGCGGTAGACGTTGTACGAGGTGGCGCCGGACACACCTGACCAGGACAGGGCGATCGACGAGGAGGTACGGGCGCCCACGGCGAGGCCCGTGGGGGCGGCCGGGATGCCGGGCTCGGGGTCGGTGCCGCCGCCTCCGTCGGGACCGAAGACGGAGAGGTCGTCGACGTAGTACGGGGCCTGGCCGTACCAGCCGTGGGTGTAGACGGTGACGGACTTGGTGCTCGGGCCCGCCTTGAAGGTGGTGGTGAGCTGTTTCCAGCCGGTGGAGCCCGGCGACCAGGTCGAGACGTCCGTGCTGCCGGTGCCGCTCGCGCCCAGGTAGGCGTACCCACCCTGGGTCCAGGCGGAGAGGGTGTACGTCGCGCCGGGCTTGACCGCGACGGTCTGCGCGCAGCGCGCGTGGTCCTGGCCGGCCGGGGTGCCCTGGAGTGCGGCGGCGCCGCCGTGCACCGGCGAGGAGACCGAGGTCCCCGCGGTACAGGTCCAGTTGGCGAGCCCCGATTCGAATCCGGCGTTCTTCGCCACGTTCAGGTCGGCGGCCTGGGCGGCGGGTGCGGTGGCCATGCCGACGGCGGCGAGGGATGCGGCGGTCAGGGCGGCCGCGAGTGCGGAGCGGCGTCTTGCGGGCAGGCGTTGGCGGTCCACTTGCTGCCTCCGGGGAGAGGGGTGGGGGCGGGGAGGGACGGTGGCCACCGTTGGGGGTAAAACTGGTCCAGACCATTGAGGTTGTCAAGACCTCTGGCAGCCAAAGGGAGTTGCGGTTCGGTTCCTGCTCGCCCCCGCCCCTCCCCGCTCACGCCCGCAGGTGACCCAGCACGGCGTGCACCGCGCGGTGCACGGCCTCGCGGGACGCGTCGGTACGGTCGAGGGACTCGAAACCGTGGTGGCCCTCCGGCACGTCGACCACCTCGACGTTCGCCCCGCAGTCCGCCGCCGCAGTGAGGAACTCCTCGACCGTGCCGGCGATCACGGGTGTCTCAAGGCCGGCCCGGGTGAGCACGACGGGCAGGCCGCCCGCGCCCGCAACCGCCCGCGCCGGACGGAACCGGCTGCCCCTGAGCCCCCAGTTCGGCAGCGGGGCCATGATCGGGTAGGTGGCGGCCAGGCAGCGCAGCCACGGCGGGGGCGAGGCCAGCCAGTCGGCCGTGAGGGGACCGCTGCCGGAGAAGAACCACAGCGCGATCCGGTCCGCGTCCACCCGTGGGTCGGCCCGCACCCGCTCCACCGCCGCGGCGATGTCGGCGGCGGCGCGCGGGAAGTCGCCGACGTCGTGCAGCCGGTGGTCGACGGTCGCGCCGATCACGCCTTCGGCCGCCGCGTACCTGGCGTACCCCGTGAGGGTCGGCCACTCGCGCGGCGTCGGTCGCGCCCCCGCGGGCACGGGCCCGCCGTGCACCACGACCACCGCGGGCAACGGACCGCGCGCGCCGGCCGCTTCGGGTACGTACAGGTCGACCTCGGGTACGTACCGGTCGGCTTCGGGTACGTACCGGTCGGCCTCGGGTACGTACCGGTCGACGTTGCCGGCCCGCTCCCGGGGGATGTCCGGCAGGTCCAGCAGGAAGGGTTGCAGGTGCGGGGGTGTCGCGCTCTCGTCGGGCAGCTCCAGCCGGTGCCCCCCGCCGGCCGCCGCCTGCCGCAGGACCTCCGCGAGCTCGGCGGGGCAGGACAGCATCGGCCAGTGTCCGGTGGGGAGTTCGAAGAAGCTGACGGCGGGGTCGGCCAGCGCCCGCATGGCCGGGTCACCGAGGTTCAGCACGGTCTGGACCATCTCGATGCTCGCCCCGTTGCGGGTGCACAGCACCCCGGTGGAGGGCACGCCCGCCGCAGCGCCGGTCAGCTTCAGCGGCTGGAGGAGGGTGGCGAGCGGCTGCGGCGCGGCGAGCGCGGTGAGCCGGTCGAGCGCGGCGTCGGAGACACCCTCGGTACTCCCCCAGCGCTGCCATTCCGCGCTCCCGGCCGGCGCCGCCAACTCACCGCCCACACCCAGTACTTCGGCCCGCTCGGCCAGCTGTGCGCGCAGCGACCCGTCGGGCAGTGCGGCGAGCACGGGGACTCCGTCCTGCGGCAGGCCCGAGTCCAGGTGGACGATGCGGGTGACGTGCCCGGCCCGGCGGTCGGCGGCCCCCACGGCCGGGTGGATCCCGTAGTCGTGCCCGACCAGCACGATGTCAGGGCCCGAGCTCCCGCCCCTCCGTCCCGCACTCCCCTCGGCCCCCGCGCCCGCGTCCGCGCCCGCGGCGACGACCGCGTCGATGACCGCCACCACGTCCGCGATGTGCGTCTCCAGGTCGACGTCCGGTGCGGCCGTCGCCTGCGCCCCGGTACCTCCTCCGGAGTCGCCGAGTCCCGTCAGGCACACCGTGTGCACCTCATCACCCGCCGCGGTCAGCAGGGCGGCGGTGCGCTCCCACACGTGTGCGTCCGTGAACATCCCCGACACCAGGACGAATGCGGTCATGGGGCCCTCCTCAGTACGTCGTTGCCGCTGCCCGGAGCGTCTCTCCGGGCCCGGTCGCCGTACGATAGGAACTCCCCCTGCGGGAGATTCAAGCGTCGGCCACGGGGGGCAACAGCATCGGGGGGTGTGGGTGTTCGCGTCGTACGACGGGCTGTGCAGCATCGGTGAGCTGGCCGAGCGCGCGGGCGTCACCGTCAAGACGGTGCGCTTCTACTCCGAACGCGGGCTGCTGCCAGAGGCGGGCCGCAGCGCGGGCGGTCACCGCAGATACGGCTCCGACGCGCTGGAGCGGCTGCGTCTGATCCGCGCGCTGCGCGCCCTGGACCTGCCGGTCCGCGAGGTGCACCGGATTCTCGACGCGGACGCCACCGGGGAGAGCGTCGGGGCGTGCGGGACGGGCAGCGTGCTGGAGGACGCCGTCGCGGGGCAGTTGCGTGAACTGGGCTCGCAGCTCAGGGCGTTGCGCTGGCGGGAGGCGGCGCTGCGGCTCGTGCAGGAGTGCCCGCCCGGGGAGCGGGCCGGCCGGCTGAGTCTGGTCGGCGCGGTGGCCGCCCCGCCGACCACGGACTCCCTGGTGAGGTTCTGGCGCGGCTGGCTGCCTGCCAGGATGCCGGCCGCGGCGGCCGCCGCCTTCCTCGACGTGGCGGTGCCGCAGCCGCCGGACGACCCGCAGCCCGCCCAGGTGCTGGCCTTCGCGCGGCTGCACGCCTTCGCTTCGAGCCCTTGCCCGGGTGCCGGCCGGCCCCAGCCCGCCGCGCACCGGGCCACCGGGGCGCGCGGCGCGGCCGTCCTGTACGCGGCGCTGGCCGAGGCGTACGAACTGGCGGGTACGCAGCTGCGGGGGAAGCGGCAGCCGCACCGGGGCGAGGCGCTGGACAGCTTCGTGGACGCGTACGTGCGCGCGTACGGCAGTCGGGACACGCCGGATTTCCGCCGCGTCCTGGCCGGGCAGCTCGCGTCGGACCCCCGTATCGACCGGTACTGGGAGCTGGTCTCCCAGGTGGTCACGCCTCCGGGCGGCCGGCCGGCAACCACGCCAGGGGCCGCGCACGACTGGCTGTGCGCGGCCCTGGCTGCGGAGACGGCGGCCACGGCCTGAACCGTGGCCGCCACCGACACGTAAGGATCGGTCCGTCTGCCCGGACTAGTCCGTGCCGAACTCCATCGCCGCGCGGTCCAGCATCTCGTCGTCGCCCGAGACCTCGCCGCGAGAGGCGATCGCCTGGGCGCCGCCCTCCGGCATGGAGCCGATCAGTCCGGTCGCCGCGGCCTGGGCCGCACCGATCGACGGGTTGGCGGTGCCGATCAGACCGAGGCCTGCGTACTGCTCCAGCTTGGCGCGGGAGTCGGCGATGTCGAGGTTGCGCATGGTGAGCTGGCCGATCCGGTCCACCGGCCCGAACGCGGAGTCCTCGGTGCGTTCCATGGACAGCTTGTCCGGGTGGTACGAGAAGGCCGGGCCCGTGGTGTCGAGGATCGAGTAGTCCTCGCCGCGCCGCAGCCGCAGGGTGACCTCGCCGGTGACGGCCGCGCCGACCCAGCGCTGGAGCGACTCGCGGACCATCAGCGCCTGCGGGTCCAGCCAGCGGCCCTCGTACATGAGGCGGCCGAGGCGCCGGCCCTCGTTGTGGTACTGGGCGAGGGTGTCCTCGTTGTGGATGGCGTTGACGAGGCGCTCGTACGCGGCGTGCAGGAGGGCCATGCCGGGGGCCTCGTAGATGCCGCGGCTCTTGGCCTCGATGATGCGGTTCTCGATCTGGTCCGACATGCCCATGCCGTGGCGGCCGCCGATGGCGTTCGCCTCCATCACCAGATCGACGGGTGAGTCGAACTCCTTCCCGTTGACCGTGACCGGGCGGCCCTGGTCGAAGCCGATGGTCACGTCCTCGGTGAGGATCTCGACGGACGGGTCCCAGAACCGGACGCCCATGATCGGGTCGACGGTCTCGACGCCGGTATCCAGGTGCTCCAGGGTCTTGGCCTCGTGTGTGGCGCCCCAGATGTTGGCGTCGGTGGAGTACGCCTTCTCGGTGCTGTCGCGGTAGGGCAGCTCGTGGGCGAGCAGCCACTCGGACATCTCCTTGCGGCCGCCGAGCTCGGTCACGAAGTCGGCGTCCAGCCAGGGCTTGTAGATCCGCAGGTGCGGGTTGGCGAGCAGCCCGTACCGGTAGAACCGCTCGATGTCGTTGCCCTTGAAGGTCGACCCGTCGCCCCAGATCTGGACGTCGTCCTCCAGCATCGCCCGCACCAGGAGGGTGCCGGTGACGGCGCGGCCCAGCGGTGTGGTGTTGAAGTAGGCGCGCCCGCCGGAGCGGATGTGGAACGCTCCGCAGGTGAGGGCCGCGAGCCCCTCCTCGACCAGCGCCGCACGGCAGTCGACCAGGCGCGCGATCTCGGCGCCGTACGCCTTCGCGCGGCCCGGCACCGAGTCGATGTCGGGCTCGTCGTACTGGCCGATGTCGGCGGTGTAGGTGCACGGGACGGCACCCTTGTCGCGCATCCACGCGACCGCGACGGAGGTATCGAGGCCGCCCGAGAAGGCGATGCCGACGCGCTCGCCGGCGGGGAGGGAGGTGAGGACCTTAGACATAGGAAGAGTATGCATGACATCGCATGGTCATGCAAAGCGGTTCCGTCAACCCGCACACCGCACCATCGCACCACGGATCGGTCCACGGCTTCGGAGCGCCCGACCCTTGTGTCCGGTGTCCTGTCGGAGACCCTTGAGCGACCGAATTCGGCAGCAGGGTGGCCGTCGGCCCGTCCCGGCCGCCCAGGACCCACCACGGAGGAGCTTCCCTTGTCCGCTCACCCCCTCTACACGGCCGACCGGCTCGACCGGGCCGCCAAGGCCGCGGCAGCCGCCGGACTCGATGCCCTCCTCGTCGGTCCCGGCGCGGATCTGCGTTTCCTCACCGGGTACGACGCGCTTCCGCTGGAGCGCCTCACCTGTCTCGTCCTGCCCGCCTCCCGGGACGCCTTCCTCGTGGTGCCCGCGCTGGAACGGCCCGCCGCGCTCGCCTCCCCCGCCGGGGACCTCGGCATCGAGATCGTCGGCTGGGGCGAGAGCGAGGACCCGTACGCACTGATCGCCGCCCGGCTGCCGCACACCGTCGCCGCGGTCGCCGTGGACAACCACATGTGGGCCGAGAAGGCCGCCGCCTTCCGCGAGGCGCTGCCCGAGGCGCGCCAGGAACTGGCCGGGCAGGTGCTCGGCGCGCTGCGGACGCGCAAGGTGCCCGCCGAGGTCGAGGCCCTGCGGCGGGCGGGGGCCGCCATCGACCGGGTGCACTCGCGGATGGGCGAGTGGCTGCGGGCCGGGCGCAGCGAACGCGAGGTGGGCAGGGACATCGCCGCGGCGATCCTCGACGAGGGGCACGTCCGGACCGACTTCGTCATCGTCGGGTCCGGGCCGAACAGCGCGAGCCCGCACCACGAGCTGTCCGACCGGGTGGTGGAGCACGGTGATCCCGTGGTGGTCGACATCGGCGGCACCACGGCGGACGGCTACTGCTCGGACTCCACCCGTACGTACGTGGTCGGCGAGCCGTCGCCGGAGTTCCTGCGCCTGTACGAGGTGCTGCTGGCCGCCCAGTGCGCGCAGACGGACGCGGTGCGCCCCGGCCTCACCTCGGGCGAGCTGGACGCGGTCGGCCGGGACCCGATCACCGCTGCGGGGTTCGGTGCGCACTTCATCCACCGCACCGGGCACGGCATCGGCCTCGACACGCACGAGGAGCCGTACATCGTGTCCGGTTCGCCGGTGGTGCTGGAGCCCGGCATGGCCTTCTCCGTGGAGCCGGGGATCTATCTCGAAGGGAAGTACGGGGCACGGATCGAGGACATCGTGGTGTGCGGCGAGCACGGCGGCGAGCGGCTCAACCTGACGAGCCGTGAGCTGCGGGTCCTGCCGTGACGCGGCCACCGGTCGAGCACCCGAACGGCATGCGAACGGAATGTCCGGACCCCACCACGAAATCTGCACGTAAACCCCTGACCAACGGTTGATTGCTGGACCAACTCCCAGGTCAACGGCGGTTATTACTCAATCTTTGGCAGGAATTTGCTCTGTCATCAGAGGTTAATGAGATGGCAAAGTGAGAGACACGGCAGCCGTCCAGGCTGTGTGCGGGGCGGCGCGGCCCACCGGTCACCGGAGGACCCCACGCCGCCCCCTCGCGACCATCGACCCGACCACACCGCGTCCCGGCCCCACGCCGAGCGGCGCAGGAGGCAGGCCACCTTGAAGTCTCTGATCGACAACGCCCGTTCGTTCGCCACCACACATGTGGCGGACCCCCAGAACGCCGCGGCCTTCCGGGCCCTGGGCGCCGGGCAGTCGCCCGACGCCCTCTTCATCACCTGTTCCGACTCGCGCGTCGTCCCGGCGCTCATCACCGGGGCACGCCCCGGTGAACTCTTCGAACTCCGTACGGCGGGCAACGTCGTACCGCCCTACCCGGGCCCCGGGGCCGAACCCGCGGGCGAGGCCGCCACCGTCGAGTACGCGGTGTGCGTGCTCGGGGTCCGCGACATCGTCGTCTGCGGACACTCCCACTGCGGCGCGGTCGGCGCCCTGGTCCGCGGCGACGACCTGTCCGCCATACCCGCGGTGCGGGACTGGCTGGAGCACTCCGTCGCGCCCGACGCCGCCGTGCGGTCCCTCGCACCCACGTCGGCGGATGTCGCCGAGGCCGTACAGGCACACGCGCTCGCGCAGTTGGAGAGGCTGCGCGGCTACCCCTGCGTGCGGGAGCGGACAGCGGACGGTTCGCTCACCCTGCACGCGTGGTACTACGAGGTGCACACCGGGGCCGTCCTGGCCCACCGCCCGCCGTCCGAGCAGCCTCCGCCGGCCCACGCGCCGGGCGAAGGGGCCCGACCGGCAGGTGTGCGGCCTGCGTTCGGGCCGCTGTGAGAGCCGCCGCTCCCTGCCGACCGGCTCGCTCTCCAGGACAGGAAACCCACCCTCATGCGCTCCCTTCCGCCCTCCTTCCGTGAACCCTTCCAGGCACTGCGCTCACCGGGCGTCCTGCGTCAGGACCTGCTCGCCTCCCTGGTCGTCTTCCTCGTCGCCCTGCCGCTGTGCGTCGGCGTGGCGGTCGCCTCCGGCGTCCCCGCCGAACTCGGCCTGGTCACCGGCATCGTCGGCGGGCTGGTCGTCGGTCTCCTGCCGGGCAGCGCCCTTCAGGTGAGCGGCCCCGCCGCCGGTCTCACCGTGCTCGTCTTCGAGGCGGTGCGGGAGTTCGGGCTCGGCATGCTCGGGGCGATCGTGCTGCTCACCGGCGTGCTGCAGATCGCGCTCGGACTGCTGCGCTGCGGCCGGTGGTTCCGTGCCATCTCGGTCTCCGTGGTGCAGGGAATGCTCGCCGGCATCGGTCTCGTACTGATCCTCGGCCAGCTGTACAGCATGGCCGGGGCCGCGCAGCCGCTGTCCGGCACCGAAAAGATCACCGGGTTGCCGGGGCTCGTCGCCGACACGCTCTCCTCCACCACGGCGCTCACCGCGGCGGCCCTCGGGCTCGGCACGATCGCCGTGCTGGTGCTCTGGCCGAAGCTGCCCGCCTCCGTACGCAAGGTGCCGGCTCCGCTGGCCGCCGTCGCCCTGGTGACCGCCGTGGCCGCGGGGCTGCGCCTCGACGTGGCGACCGTGACCGTGAAAGGGCTGTTCGAGGCGGTGCAGCCGCCGGGCGCGGACGACTTCGCGGCGCTGGGCGGCATCGCCGTGCTCGGCACCGTCCTGGCGTTCACCCTGATCGCCTCCGCCGAGTCGCTGTTCAGCGCGGCGGCCGTGGACCGGATGCACGACGGGCCACGCACGCACTACGACAAGGAGCTCGTCGCCCAGGGCGTCGGCAACACGGTGTGCGGCGCTCTCGGGGCGCTGCCGATGACCGCGGTCATCGTGCGCAGTTCCGCCAACGTCCGGGCGGGCGCCCGCACCCCGCTCTCGCGGGTCGCGCACGGCGGGTGGCTGCTGCTGTTCGCCGTGCTGCTGCCCGCCGCGCTCGGCCTCATCCCGCTGGCCGCGCTCGCCGGCGTCCTGGTGCACGCCGGCTGCAAGCTGCTGCCCGTCAAGGAGATCGTCCCGCTCGCCCGCGCCCACCGGGGTGAGGCACTCGTACTGGTGGTGACCGCGGTCGCCATCCTGGTGACCAACATGTTCGAGGGAGTCCTCATCGGCCTGGCCCTCGCGGTCGTCAAGAGCGCCTGGGACACCTCGCACGCCCACGTGGAGGTACGCGAGCTGACCGGCGGAAGGCTCGTCGTGACCCTCACCGGGAACGCCACCTTCCTGCGGCTGCCCCGCCTCCTGGAGACGCTGGAGGCACTGCCCAAGGACCGCCCCATAGAGCTCGACCTGACCACCGTGCACCACCTGGACCACGCGTGCCGTACGACGCTGGAGAACTGGGCGGTACGGCACAACGACAGGGGCGTGGAAGCGGTCCGGGTCACGCGGCAGTGAGCGCGGGCGGGCCGCGCCGGCGAGGCGTCGCGGGCCCTCGCGAATCCGGCCGGAACGGGCACGGCACATCGGCCCGGCGCGCTCTACGATGCCTCGCATGTTACGACGCCAAGTGCTCCGAATGACCCTCGTTCCCGCCGCCGTCCTCACCGGCCTCACCACAGCCGCGCAGAGCGGCGCGGTGGCCGCGCCGTCCGCCGGAGGCCGTCGGCGGACCACCGGACAGCGCCAGTCGCTGTTCTACAACCACGCCTACGGAGTGTTCGACCGCGCCACGGCCGACGCGGTCGAACACTCCGCCTATCTGCGCGAGTTCGCCAACTTCCAGGTCCGCACCACCACCGGCAGCGACGGCCAGACCTGGAAGGGCCGCTACCTGCTGGGCCGCGAGACCTATCTAGAGGTGTTCGGGGTGGGCGACCTGCCCGGCCAGGACGCCACGTTCGGCGCGGGCGGGATGGGCGTCTCGGTCGAACAGGCCGGGGACCTCGCGCAGGTTCTCCGACGGCTGCGGGAGCTCGGCATCGAGCGGCCGGTCGAGTTCCGCCAGACCCGGGACTTCGGCGACGGCGTCCCGGTGCCGTGGTTCGACGCCGTGTTCACCACGGACGCCTACGACGCCTTCGGCGCCTGGGGCATGGAGTACCGGCCGGAGTACTTCGCCGACCCGCGCTCCCTCACCGAGCCTGCCTCGTACCCCGGTGACGTCGGCCGCGAGCGCGCCCTGCCCGACGCCTACCGCGACCGTCTGATGCGCGACGTGACGTCGGTCAGGATCGCGGTCACCGCACGCGATCTCGCCAACACGGTGCCGCTGCTGCGGGCGGGCGGGTTCACCCTCACCGAGGGCCGCGGCGGCGTCGTCGCACAGGGCGGCGGCACCACCATCCGGCTCGACGCCGTGCCGCGCGACCGGGCGGGCCTGCGGCAGGTCGGCATGTCCCTCAACCGGCCGCTCGGGCACCGGCACCGGGAACGCATCGGCCTCTCGACCCTGACGGTCGGCCCGCACGCCGGCGCGGTGTGGGACTTCGACCGGCCGCACGGCTGACCCGGCAGCACCGGTCACGCACCACCCGCCACCGGTCACGCACCACCCGCCGCCGGGCGCCCACCAGCCGCCACCTGGCACGCACCACCCGCCGCCGGGCCGGGCGCTCCGGCGGCGGGACATTCAACTCCCCTGTGTTACTTGTGAGTTACGCACCGTCGGATGGTGACAGCTGTGACTGTCCGGCCCCCGTACCCGCATGACAGATTCGGTCCGTCAGCGGGTCCGAGGGTGGAGGAGAGCGCGTGAACAAGGGGTATGCCGTGTTCTGCGACGCGGACCGGCACTTCTACGACGCGCCGCACCGGATGAGTGCCGACGCACACGGCGGCAGGGGCGCCCTGTACGCGGCGGCCACCCGTCCGGTGCCCGAGGGCTGGCAGCGCAACCGGTCGGGGGACTGGCTCGCGCTGCGGCCCGTGGACAGCCCGCTGCCCTCCCAGGGGTGGAAGATCCACGTGTCCGCCACCCTGGAGAACGCGGAGACGGTGCTGGAGCGGGTGATGGCGTACTGCCTGCCGCGCTCCATCGCCTTCAAGTTCGTACCCAGCCGGTACCTGCTGCACAACCGCAACGCCAAGTACGCGGACCGTGCGGCCAGCGGGAAGTTCCTCACCGTGTACCCGGTCGACGACGAGCAGTGCAGGACCGTCGCCACGGACCTGGACGCGGCCCTCGCCGGGGAGCAGGGCCCGTACATCCTGAGCGATCTGCGCTGGGGCGCGGGGCCCGTGTACCTGCGGTACGGCAGCTTCACCCTGCGGCACTGCTACGACGAACAGGGCGAGCTGCGGCCGGCCCTGGAGAACGCCGACGGGGTGCTCGTACCTGACGTACGCGGGCCCGCCTTCCGGGTGCCGGAGTGGATCGAGCCGCCCGAGTGGCTGCGCCCGCACCTCCAGGCACGGGCGTCGGCGACCGTCGCTGACCTTCCGTACACCGTCGAGAAGGCACTGCACTTCTCCAACGGCGGCGGGGTGTACGTCGGCAAGGACCGCAGAACCGGGGCCAAGGTGGTGCTCAAGGAGGCGAGGCCGCACGCGGGGCTCGCGGCCGACGGTGCCGACGCCGTGACCCGGCTGAAGCGGGAACAGGACGCCCTGGAAAGACTGTCGGGCCTCGGGTGCACACCCGAGGTGCTGGACACGTTCGTCGTGGGCGACCACCACTTCCTGGTCCTCGAATTCGTCGAGGGAAAGCCGCTCAACTCCTTCTTCGCGCGCCGCCATCCGCTGATCGAGGCCGACCCCGGGCCCGAGCGGCTGGCCGAGTACACGGCGTGGGCGCTGCGCATCCACGCGGCGGTGACGGAGGCCGTGGCCGCCGTGCACAGCCGCGGGGTGGTCTTCAACGACCTCCACCTGTTCAACATCATGGTCTCCGAGGACGAGTCGTCGGTCTCGCTGCTCGACTTCGAGGCCGCCGCGCCCGCCGCCGAGAACAGGCGGCAGACCGTCGCCAACCCGGCGTTCGTGGCGCCCGCCGACCGGCGCGGTTTCGACGTCGACCTGTACGCCCTGGCCTGTCTGCGGCTCTCGCTGTTCATACCGCTGACCAGCCTGCTGGTGCTCGACCGCGCGAAGGCCGCCCATCTGGCCACGATCGCGGCCCGCCAGTTCCCGGTCGCGGAATCCTTCCTGCGGGCGGCGGTCGAGGAGATATGCCGCGACCCTGCCGCACCCATACCCTCGCCCGGTGCGTACGCCGCACCGGCCGCAGAACCGTATCTCCCCGTCGCCCCCGGTGACTGGCCGGACAGCCGCGACTCCCTGGCCGGCGCGATACTCGCCTCGGCGACACCGGACCGCGACGACCGCTGTTTCCCCGGGGACATAGCCCAGTTCGCCACCGCGGGCGGCGGCCAGAACTTCGGGTACGGCACGGCCGGTGTGCTGTACGCGCTGGCCGAGAGCGGCGCCGGGCGGTCCCCGGCGGGTGAGGAGTGGCTGCTCGCCCGCACGAAGGAGCCGGACTCCGGAACTCCGCCCGGCTTCTACGACGGACTGTCCGGCATCGCCTGGACCCTGGACCGGCTCGGCCACCGCGCCCGCGCACTGGAACTCGCCGAACTGACCCTCGGCCAGTCGTGGGAAGCCCTCTCCCCCGACCTGCACAGCGGTCTCGCGGGTCTCGGGCTCGCTCTCGACGCGCTCGGCACGACGACCGGCGAGAGCGCCCTGCACGAGGCGGCGCTGCGCTGCGCGGACCTGATCGCCCGGCCGCACGGTTCCGCGCCGGGCGGCAGGGCGCCACGCGCCGGACTCCTGTACGGGGCTTCCGGCAGCGCCCTCCTCTTCGTACGGCTGTACGAGCGCACCGGCGACAACGCCTTCCTGGACCTCGCGTCCGACGCGCTGCACCGTGATCTCGACCGGTGTGTACGCGGCGCGAGCGGCACCCTCCAGGTCGACGAGGGCTGGCGCACGATGCCCTACCTCGGCGCGGGCAGTGTCGGCATCGGCATGGTGCTCGACGACCTCCTCGCGCACCGGCCCGACCCGGAGGGCCCGGACGGCACGTTCGAGCGGGCCCGCCGGGACATCGTCGCCGCCGCACAGGCCACCTTCTACGCGCAGCCCGCGCTCTTCCGGGGCGCGGCCGGCATGGTGCTCCATCTGAGCCGAACCACGACCGGCGGCCCCGGCACCGGGCCCGCCGACGTACGGCGCCAGATCGACGCGCTCGCCTGGCACGCCGTGCCGCACCAGGGCCGGCTCGCCTTCCCGGGCGAACAGATGATGCGCCTTTCCATGGACCTC
This sequence comes from Streptomyces sp. NPDC091272, assembly GCF_044757485.1. Taxonomy (NCBI): domain Bacteria; kingdom Bacillati; phylum Actinomycetota; class Actinomycetes; order Kitasatosporales; family Streptomycetaceae; genus Streptomyces; species Streptomyces sp. NPDC091272. The sequence goes on along the minus strand of NZ_JBIVVC010000006.1, from coordinate 398,630 downwards.
GCGACCGGCACCGCCGGTTGCCTGCTGGCACTCGCCGCCGCCTCCGGTCAGCCGACCGTCGATGGCAGGACCGCGCAGCTGCCCTTCCTGCCGCCCTTCCGGCGGCCCCAGAGCCGGCCCCTTCCCGGGGCCGTACCGCAAGAAAACCGTCCCCAGTGAGAGGAAAAGTCATGAGCATTCTTGACCTTCAGTCGATGGAGACCCCGAAGGAAGAGGCAATGGGCGATGTCGAGACGGGTGGCGGCAGCCGCGCGAGCCTGCTGCTCTGTGGCGACAGCAGCCTGAGCATCACCACCTGTAACTGACACTGACACCGTCAGAGGTGCGGGCCCCGGGCGGAACTTCCCCGCCCGGGGCCCGCGCTGCGCAGAGCCCGCACACGTCGGTACGAGGAAGTGGGACGCCGCCCGTGAGGACCCAGGACCGGAATTCGTGAGGACCCAGGACCGCGAAACCCAGGACCGCGAACACGAACGCGTGCCCGCATCGGCAGACGGCACGCGGCGGCGCCCGTCCTCGCCCGCGGACCGGCTCCTGCGGGACGTGGCCCGGCGCAACAAGGGCCGCGCGGCAGGGGTCTTCACCACCTCCGCCCTCTGTGCCTGCGCCGCCGTCGCCCTGCCCGCCGTCGTCGGACGCACCCTTGACCTGCTGCTCGCGCGGGACCCGGCAGCGCGCGCCTGGCTCGTGCTGTGCGCCGTGCTGGTCGCCGCCGAAGTACTGCTGGAGGCCGCCGAGGCCTTCTTCACCGGGACCGCGCAGGCCCGCTCGACGGCCTGGCTGCGCACCCTCGGGGTGTCCCGGCTGCTGGGGTCCGCGCCGCGGGACGCGGCCCGCTTCTCCCCCGGCGACACGGCGACCCGGCTGTCCGCCAACGCCACCGAGGCGGGCGCCGCCCCGGGCGCCGCCGCAGGGCTGGTCGCGGCACTGATCGCCCCGGTCGGCGCGCTCGTCGCGCTCGCGCTCGTCGACCCCTGGTGCGCGCTGGCGTTCGCGGCCGGCCTGCCGCTGCTGCTGCTGGTGCTGCGCGCCTTCGCCGTCGGGTCGTCCGACAGCATCGCCCGCTACCAGCAGGTCCAGTCCTCCCTCGCGTCGCTGCTGACCGAGGCGCTGACCGGCGCCCGGAGCATCGCGGCCGCGGGCACCGTGGACCGCGAGCGCGCCCGGATCCTGGCTCCGCTGCCCGAACTGGGCCACCAGGGGCGCCGCATGTGGGTCGTGCACGGCAGCGCCGTGGCACGCAGCGGCGTGCTGCTCCCGCTGCTGACCACCGCCGTCGTCCTGGTCGGCGGCCTGGGCGTGGTTTCCGGCCGTATGAGCGTCGGCGAACTCCTCGCCGCCTCCCGGTACGCGGCCCTCGCCGCGGGGGTCGGCGCGGTGGCCGGCCTGCTCGGCTCGCTGGTCCGCAGCCGCACCGCCGCCCGCCGGCTGACCGAGGTACTCGCGCTGCCCGCCCTGGCCCCCGGTACCCGTACGCTCCCGCCCGGCGGGCCCGGATCCCTGGAGCTGCGCGGTGTCGACGTCCAGCAGGATGGGAAGTTCCTGCTGGCAGGGGTGTCGCTGGTGCTGCCCGGTGGGACGACCACGGCGGTAGTCGGCCGCAGCGGCGCGGGGAAGTCGACCCTGGCGGCGGTCGCGGGCCGGCTGTGCGACCCGGACGCCGGAACCGTGCTCCTGGACGGCGTGCCACTGCGGGAACTCACCGGGCGGGAACTCCGCACCGAGGTGGGGTACGCCTTCGAGCGGCCCGCGCTCTTCGGGGACACCCTCGCCGACGCGCTTGCCTCGGGTGCGCGCACGGCGTCGCCCGCCGAGGTGCGGTCGGCGGCCGTCGCGGCGGGCGCCGACGACTTTGTCACGCTGCTTCCGCAGGGGTACGACACCGTGCCCGCCGACGCCCCGCTGTCCGGCGGTGAGCTCCAACGACTCGGCCTGGCAAGGGCGTTCGCGCACGCCGGACGGCTGTTGATCCTCGACGACGCGACCTCCAGCCTGGACACGGCGACGGAGCGGCGGGTCGAGGAGTCGCTGGCCCGGGACGTCGGCCCCGGCACCCGCCTCTGCGTCGCCCACCGGCTGTCCTCCGCCGCGCGCGCGGACCTGGTCGTCTGGCTGGACGAGGGCCGGGTACGGGCGGTGGGCCCGCACCGGGAACTGTGGCGGCAGGACGCCTACCGGGACCTCTTCGCCGCGGGGGCGACAGCCACCGAGGACCCGGGGGGCCCGGGGACCGGCGCGGACGGTCCGGACGTACGCGGGGACCAGGCGTGAAGGCGCGCGGGCGCGTGCGCGGCCACGGTCGCGGCCGGAGCGGGGACACGGCACGCGGACAGGACGTGTCGGCGCGCGCCGGGCTGCGGCGGGACGGCCGGAGGTTCTTCGCGCGGCGCAAGGCCGTGCTGGTGCGGATCTCCGCGTGGTCCCTGGTGGAGTCGGTACAGACCTTCCTGGGCGGCTACTGCCTGGCACAGGCACTCGACCGGGGCTTCCTGGCGGGCAGTGCGGGCACCGGTGCGGCATGGCTGGCTCTCGCGGCGCTGTCGATCCTCGCGGGCGGACCGGTCGCCAAGGGGGTGTTCGTCCAACTCGCCGCGCTGGTCGAGCCGTTCAGGGACGCACTGGTCCGCAGGGCCGTGGACCAGGCCCTGCGCCCTTCCGGCGCAGGACGGGACAGCGTGGCACCCGGCCCGGCCGCCGGGGCCGCCCGGGGCCGCGCCGCCACCCCCGGCAGCGCCGTCTCGCGTCTCGTGCAGCAGAGCGAGATCGCCCGGGACAGCTTCGCCGGGCTGGTGCTCACGGCGCGGTCGTTCGTGTTCACCGCGGTGGGCGCGCTCGCCGGAATGTTCGCGCTGGCACCGGAGTTGCTGCTGGTCACCGTGCCGCCGCTGGTACTGGGTCTCGGGCTGTTCCTGGCGACGCTACGGCCGATGGCCGCCGCCCAGCGGGTCGCCCTGGACGCGGAGGAGGAGTTCACCGACGGGACGCGGGCGGCCGGCGCCGGTCTGCGCGACGTGGTGGCCTGCGGAGTGCAGCGCGAGGTGGGTGCGCGGAGCGCCGACGCGGCGCGGGCGGCGGAGCGGGCGGCGAGCGTGCTGGCACGCTGGTCGGCCGTGCGGGTACTCGCTCTCGGGGTGGCCGGTCAACTGCCCCCCGTCATCCTGTTGTTGGCCGTGCCGTGGCTGCTGGACCGGGGTCTCACCGCGGGCACGCTGACGGGTGCGCTCACCTACCTCGTACAGTCCCTGCTGCCCGCCCTGCACACGCTCATGACCGCCCTGGGCGCGGCGGGCACCCGGCTGCTGGTGGTGCTGGACAGGTTCGCTCGGCCCGGCGACGCGGACTCCGGCGAGGACCGGTCCGGTGACGTGGGCTCCCGTGACGTCCGGTCGGGCGACGTGGGCTCCCGTGACGACCGGTCGGGCGACGTGGACTCCCGTGACGATCCGTCGGCCGCAGCGGCCCCGGAGGGGGCAGAGAAGGCATCCGATGCCACGACTTCCTCTCCCGGCCCCACCCCCGCTCCCGCTCCCGCCGCCGAACTGCGCGGCGTCACGCTCGCCTACGGGCCCGGCGCCCGCCCCGTGCTGGACGGTCTCGATCTGTCCGTGGGCGCGACGGAGCACCTCGCCGTGGTGGGGCCCAGCGGCATCGGCAAGTCCACCCTGACGAACGTACTCGCGGGCCTGCTGTCCCCCGACCGCGGGACGGCGTTCCTCGCCGGGCGGCCGGTCAGGGGCCGTACCCCCGCCGAGCTGGCCCTGCTGCGTGCGCTCGTCCCCCAGCAGGCGTATGTCTTCACCGCGAGCGTCCGCGACAACCTCGTCCACCTGCGGCCCGACGCGACGGACCGCCAGGTCGCGGACGTGGTGGCCGCGCTGCACCTGGGCCCGCTGCTCAGCAGAATCGGTGGCCTCGACGCCACCCTCGTACCCGGTGAACTCTCCCAGGGCGAAGCACAGTTGCTCACCCTGGCCCGCGCCCATCTGTCACCGGCCCCGCTCCTCGTGCTGGACGAGGCGACCTGCCACCTGGACCAGGAGTCGGAGGAACGGGCGGAACTGGCCCTGGCCGCCCGGCCCGGCGCACTGGTCGTGGTGGCGCACCGGATGTCCTCCGCGCTGCGCGCCGACCGGGTCCTGGTGCTGGACGGCACCAGGGCGGACTGCGGAACACACTCCGAGATGATCGAACGGTCCCCGCTCTACCGTGACCTGACGGGCCATTGGCAGGACGAGGGCGCTCCCGTCCACACCGGGGCCGGCCCGGCAGCCGCCCCCGTGCCCGCGCCCGGCCCTGCCTCCAGGTCCCGCTCACAGCCAGCCGGCGCCGCGCGCGATCCGTATCGCGTCCACCCGGTTGCGGGCCCCGGTCTTACGGATGGACGCCGCCAGGTAGTTGCGCACCGTCCCCCGGGACAGGTGCAGGGTGAGCGCGATCTCCTCGACACCGGCGCCGGCGGCGGCAATGGAGAGCACGCCCAGCTCCCTCGGCGTCAGGGGGATCTCCGTGGCACGCAGCAGACCGACGGCGAGGGTCACGTCGACGTACCGCTCCCCGCGCGCGACCGTACGGATCCCCTCGGCTAACCGCTCGGGACAACCCTCCTTGTCGACATAGCCGAGCGCGCCCGCGTCGAACGCGCGCCGCAGTACGCCGGGGCGGTGGGCCGTGGCCAGTACCAGCAGCCCGGCCCCCTTGGGTATCCGGTGGCCGACGGGCCCGCCCGCCACCGACACGGCCGGGGCCTCAGGCACGGCGGCCAGGACGGACACGGCGGGCGCGCCAGACCCCGACACGGCGGCGGCGCGCGCGGCAGGGGATCCCGACACGGCGGCGCGCGCGGCGGGCGAACCCGACACGGCGGCGGCGGCGCGCGCGGCGGAAGCGGCACGTGCGGCGGACACGGCACGTGTGACCGACACGCCGGGCGCGACCGGGGCAGCGACGGCGGACGCCGGGGCGGGAGTGGACAGCGACACGGCGGGCACGGGTGCGCATGCGGGTAACAGGTCCTCCGCGTCCGTCACCCAGACCTCCGCCCAGCCGGGGTCCCCCGTCAGGGGGTCCGCGACTCCGGAAGAGACGTCGAAGTCAGCCTCCTTGCAGAGCAGGGCCACCAGGGCCGAGCCGAAGAGACCCGCCGAATGGGCGACTTGGACACGAATCACGTTGCACTCCTTCGCCGGGGGCCCAGTGAGGGGCCCGGGGAAACCAGGTGGGGCACGGCAACACCAGTTCCCAGGCCGGCGAGGAAGGAACGCCCTGCGGGCCGACTCAGGTAGCACGGGGGGCTCATCACCCGTAACCGTGCGCCATCATGCGCCCCAGACAGGTGTACGACCCGAGGGCCGGGCCCCTCGTGCCGTATGCCCCCGAAAGGTGCCGCAAGTCCCGTCCACACGGGCCGGAAGGTCCGTCCGGCCGGTGGTCCGCCTCACTAACGTGGACGTCATGGACCAACAGCGCATTCTTGACCTCGACCGCGAGCAGCTCGCCGCACTGCGCGGCAGCGCCCTGACCCGGGCGGTGGCGGCCGCCGAGGGCCGGACGATGATCGCCGAAGTTTTCGCCGAGCGGGCCGCGCTCTCCCCGCACCCCGACGGGCGCGGGGTGCACAACGCGGAGCTGATGACCGCGTTCGGTGCGGACATCGTGCTGCTCAACCTGATCGAGCGGGCCTGGGACGGTGAGCGGCTCACGCTGCCGGGCCTCGGCACCTTCCGTTCGTTCGCCGACCTGGCCGCCACGATCGGCTGCCCGGTCGGCGTCAACCTGGAGCCGGGGGACGTGCCGGAGATCAGGCGGGCGGCGCCCGAGCACGCGAAGCGGCTCGTCGACATGGGGGCCGCGCTGCTGTGCATCACGGCGAACCCCGGGACCGGCGGGTCGTACGACGCGATGGCGCGCGTCACGGCCGAGGTACGGGACGGGGTGGGCGCGGACGCCGCCGTGTGGTCGGGCAAGATGCACCACGCGGGGCACCCGGAGCGGGTCACCACCGCCCGGCTGACCGCACTCGTCGACGCGGGCGCGGACGGTGTCGTCATGCCGCTGCCCGGCACGCTGCCCGGTGTGACCAGGGAACTGGCCGCCGAGGCGGTCGCCGCCGTGCAGGACGCCGGGGCGGTCGTCATGGGCGCCATCGGCACCAGCCAGGAGGGCGCGCACGCCAACGTGGTGCCGCAGCTCGCCCTCAACGCGAAGGAGGCGGGCTTCGACGCGCACCACTTCGGCGACTCGTACATCCCGGGGATGTGCGACCCGGAGGTCATGTACGCGTACTCGGTGGCGATCCGCGGCCGGCGCCACACCTGGAACCGGATGGCCCTCTCCGGGCGCAGGCGCATCCCGACGGCCGGCTGACGGCGCACCGGCCCGCAGAGGCCCGAAGGGCGGGACGGCGAGGGCGGGGCGAGCGGGCGACGAGTGGACCGGGGCGGACCGGGCAGGTTCGAATCGACCTTCCCGTCCGCCACATCCGCCCCGGCCCGTCGACCCCGCCCCTCCGTCACGCCATCCCCTCCCTGCCCGCCTCCACGAACGGCACTCCATGACTTCCTGGACCGCACGCGACATCCCCCGTCTCGACGGCACCACCGCCGTCGTCACCGGGGCGAACAGCGGCATCGGCGCCGCCACCGCGCTGTACCTGGCCCGTGCGGGCGCCCGCACGGTGCTGGCCTGCCGCAGCCTCGAAAAGGGCGCCTACACCCTGGAGCGCATCCGGGCCGTCGCCCCCGGCGCCGACGTACGGCTGGTCCGCCTCGACCTCGCCGACCTCGCCTCCGTACGGGAGTCGGCCGACCACATCGGCGCGGAGGTGGACGGCAGCCTCGGGCTCCTCGTCAACAACGCCGGGGTGATGGCGCTGCCCCTGCGGCACACCGCCGACGGTTTCGAGATGCAGTTCGGCACCAACCACCTCGGCCACTTCGCCCTCACCGGTCACCTGGGCCCCCTCCTTTCCACCGGCCCCGCGCGCGTGGTGACCCTCTCCTCGCTGGGACACCGGCTCGGCCGGATCGAGTTCGGCAACCTCAACGCCGAGCGCGGGTACGACAAGTGGCGTGCGTACGGTGCGTCGAAGCTCGCCAACCTCCTGTTCACCGCGGAGCTCGACCGTCGCGCCCGCCTCGCGTCCCGCCCGTTGACGGCCGTCGCCGCCCACCCGGGGCTCTCCGCGACGGAGTTGGGCCAGGCCGGGCCGACGATGGCGGGCCGCCCCTGGGCGGCGAGGCTGGAGCGTACCTCGCGTCTCTACACCCAGCCGGCCTCCGCGGGGGCGCTCCCGGTCCTGCGCGCGGCCACCGACCCGGCGGCGCGGGGCGGCGAGTACTTCGGCCCCGGCAGGCTGGCAGAGACCCGCGGCGCCCCGGTCCTGGCGAAGCGCTCCGACCGCGCCCGGGACACGGAGACCGCGCGGGCGCTGTGGGAGGCCTCGGTGGAACTCACCGGCGTCGATCCGGACCCGGCGGCCTGGGGGTAGGGCGACCTCGCAACCGAGGCCTCGCACCGGGCCTCGCACTCACGGCCGCGTGCCGAAGGCCCGGCGCCCGAGACCTCGCACCCAAGGCCCCCCGTCCGGCTCGTGCCAGGGTCCCGGCCCTTCTATAGGCTGCACCCGTGGCCAGTACAAACGAACGAGACCCCGCACCGGCGGCAGCAGCCGGCGCCGCGCCGGGCCCCGCGGCGGATCTCCAGGCCTTCGCGGTGCAGCTGCGGCGCATGAACGGCGAGATCAACCGCCTCGTGCACGGCTTCGCGGCCGGCCAGGGTCTGCATCCGACCGACATCCAGGCGCTGGCCGCGATCCTGGACTCCGAGACCCCCCTCACCCCCGGCAAGCTGCGTGAGCACCTCGGGCTGACCTCGGGCGCCGTGACCGCCTGCCTGGACCGGCTGGAGAGCGCCGGCCACATCCGCCGCTCCCGCGAGAGCACGGACCGACGGGTCGTACATCTGCACTACCTGCCCGGAGCCCGGGTCTCCGCGCGCACGCACTTCATGCCGCTGGCCGAGGCCACCGAGCGGGCCAGGGGCCGGTTCGACGACGACGAACTGGCCCTCGTGCTGCGCTTCCTGACCGAGTTGAACGCGGAGCTGGACGCGGTGCGCGTACCCCGCAGGTGACGCCTCGGACCGCGTGCACCGTCCTGCTATATTTCAATCATTGAGATTGTTTTCGCTTGAGACACATTCTCGGGCTTGAGGCACATCCCGGGTACTTGAGACACATCCCAGGTAGGAGCACGAGATGCCCACCGCCGTACGTTCGGCCCGCTGGCTCGTCCCCCTCGTCCTGCTGATCGCCTGGCTGGGCATCGGCGGCGGGCTCGGCCCCTACGCGGGGAAGCTCGGCGAGGTCGCCACCAACGACCAGGCCGCCTTCCTCCCGCAGAACGCGGAGTCGACACGGGTCATCGCGGCCCAGCAGGCGTTCAGACAGGACGAGACGCTGCCCGCGATCGTCGTCTGGACCGCCGCGGAAGAGGGCGGGGGCGCACTCGGCGAGGCGCGGCGGACCGCCGCCACCCGGGCCCTCGCCTCCCTCAAGGGCGCCGACGGCGTCGTGGGCACGCCGTCGCCCGCCCTCCCCGCCAAGGACGGGAAGGCGCTCCAGGGCGTGGTGCAGCTCCGCCCCGACCTGGGCGACGAACTCGCCCCCGCACTCGACCGGATCAGGTCGGCGGCCGGCCAGGTGGACGGCACGAAGGCGCAACTGGCGGGCCCCGCCGCCAGTCAGGCGGACCTGAAGGAGGCGTTCGGCGGAATCGACGGGCTGCTGCTCGGGGTCGCGCTGCTCGCCGTCCTGGTGATCCTGCTGCTGGTGTACCGGAGCGTGCTGCTGCCGCTGCTCATCATCGTCGGTGCGGTCTTCGCGCTCGGTCTCGCCAGTGCGGTGGTGTACGTGCTCGCGGACCACGACGTGGTGCGGGTGGACGGGCAGGTGCAGGGCATCCTGTCGATCCTGGTGATCGGCGCGGCCACCGACTACGCCCTGCTGCTGACCGCCCGCTTCCGCGAGGAACTCGGCGCCGGCCAGGACCGTTTCACCGCGGTACGGGCCGCGTGGCGGCAGTCGGTGGGGCCGGTGACCGCCAGTGCGGCGACCGTGGCACTCGGGCTGCTCGCGCTGCTGCTCAGTGATCTGACCAACAACCGTGCGCTGGGGCCCGTCGGTGCGATCGGCATCGTCTGCGCGGTGCTGAGCGCGCTCACCTTCCTGCCCGCCGCGCTGGCCCTGCTCGGCCGGGCCGCGTACTGGCCCGCCCGCCCGCAGGCCGCCGCGAGCCAGGACACCGTCGGCGGGAGCAAGGGCTCGGCGGGCCTGTGGCAGCGGGTCGCGGCCCTCGTGGACCGCGCGCCCCGCCGGGTCTGGTCCCTCGCGCTCGCCGGACTGCTGGTCTGCACGGCGTTCGCCCCGATGCTGACCTCGCGGGGCGTGCCGCTGGACGAGATCTTCGTCAACGACGCCCCTTCTGTGGCCGCCCAGCAGACCCTCGGTGAGCACTTTCCCGGCGGCTCGGGCAATCCGGCGGTGATCGTCGCCGACGCGGGACAGCTGGACGCGGTCAAGGCGGCGGCCGAGGGGACCGAGGGCGTGGCGGGCGCCGACGCCGTCACCGTGTCCGGCCGCCCCGGCGGCGGCCCGCCGCTCGTGGTGGACGGGCGGGTGCGCGTCGACGCCACCCTGGTGAGCGCGGCCGACAGTGACGCGGCGAAGGACACCGTGGCCCGGCTGCGCGACGCGGTCCGTGCCGTGCCGGGCGCCGACGCGCTCGTGGGCGGGTACACGGCGCAGCAGTACGACACCCAGCAGACCGCCGCGCACGACCGGCTGCTGATCGTGCCGGTGGTCCTGGCGATCATCCTGGTCATTCTAGCGCTGCTGCTCAGGTCGCTGCTGATGCCGGTGCTGCTGGTGGCCACCGTGGCCCTCAACTTCGTTGCCACCCTGGGCATTTCGGCGCTGGTCTTCCGGTACGTCCTCGGTATGAGCGGCACCGACTCCTCCGTGCCGCTCTACGGCTTCGTGTTCCTGGTCGCACTCGGCGTGGACTACAACATCTTCCTGATGTCCCGGGTGCGCGAGGAGTCGCTGCGCCACGGCGTGCGCGAGGGCATTCTGCGCGGCCTCGCCGCGACCGGTGGGGTCATCACGTCGGCGGGGGTCGTGCTGGCGGCGACGTTCGCGGCGCTCGGGGTGATTCCGCTGGCGTTCCTGCTCCAGATCGCGTTCATCGTCGCCTTCGGGGTGCTGCTCGACACCCTGGTCGTACGGTCACTGCTCGTGCCGGCGCTGGTGCGGGACATCGGCGCGGCGGCATGGTGGCCGGGGCGGCTGAGCAGGGAGTCCGCCGGCGGGCCCGGCCGACGGGAGCCGTAACGGTCGTACCCGGTACGGCCCGCCCGGCAGAAGCCGAGCCGAACTCCCCTGTTTGGGGAGCCGTAGGGCGGTCACACGATGACTGACAGCCAAGCCGGACAATCGACGGGAGTGACTGACGTGTCGGGTGACGAGAAGGCCCAGGCCAAGACCGAGCAGGCCAAGGGCAAGGTCAAGGAAGCGGCCGGACGCGCGGTCGGGAACGAACGTCTGACGGCGGAGGGCCGGGCCGAGCAGAAGAAGGGCGACGCCCGTCAGGCCAAGGAGAAGGCCAAGGACGCCCTCAAGGACTGATCCCCTTGCCCACCAGGTACGGCGGGTGCGATGCCCGCCCCCGTGACGCGTGTGCGGCGGGAAACGCGGACAGAGCATGTGGCCGGGCCCCGGAGAACTTCCGGGACCCGGCCACCCTCATGTCCGCCGGGGCCCCGCCGGCAGTGACGTCTGCCGGGGCCGCGTAGGTACGGGTGGGTGGGCGCACCCCGTCCGCGTGTGCACCGGCGGGCGCCCCGACCGTAAGGGGCAGGCTCGTTCAGGCGGCGCCCGAGGCTTCCTTGAGGTCCTCGCTCTCCCCGCCCTCGTCCGCGTCCGTACCCGGCGCTCCCGCTCTCCCGGTCGCCTCGTCGACGCTCGGGTACAGCGCGAAGATCTGGTCGAGGCCGACGACGTTCAGGATGCGAAGGGTGTTGGGCGGCACCGCGGCCAGGGCGATCTCGGCCCCTGCCTGGAGCGCGTGATTGCGGGCGGCGATCAGTACGGTGAGGCCGGTGGAGTCGCAGAACTCCAGCCCCGCCAGGTCGAGCACCAGGCGCCCGCCCTTGCGTACCGACACACGGTCGAGGAGCCGGCGCAGCTGGGGCGAGGTGTCGTAGTCCAGGTCGCCGGCGATCTCCACTACAGGGCCCGTCGCGGCATCTCGGTCGGTGATCTTCAGCGGGCTCATTCCGGGCTCTTCGTCGCAGGGGCGGGACAGGGGTCGGCGGTGGCGGGCGCGCCGGAAGACGTGGCCGGCGAGTCGGCGCCCGGCCGGGCGGGCGCTCCGAGGGCGAGCAGCGCGGTGTCGTCGTCGAGGCCCTCGCCGAAGCTCTCCAGCAGCCCGGAGAGTGAGCCGATGAGCGCGGACGGCGAGGTGTCGGGCACGGTGCGGGTGAACTCCCGCAGCGCCGCGTCCCCGTACAGGGCCCGGTCGGGGCCGGTGCGCGCCTCGGTCAGTCCGTCGGTGTAGAGCAGCAGGGTGTCGCCGGGGGCGAGGGTCGTGGTGGCGGCCGTGAAGCGCGGGTCGGGCACGATGCCCACCAGGAGGCCGCCCGGGGTGCGCACATGCACGGGCTCGCCGTCGGTGCGTACGACCAGGGCCGGCGGATGGCCGCCGGAGGCCAGCTGGACGTGCACCCGGCCGGTGCCGGGGTCGGGTTCGAGGGTGCCGTAGACGGCCGTGCAGTAGCGCGGGTCACCGCCCGCGGCCGTGTAGCGCTCGTACAGCACGGTGTTCAGGGTGGTGAGGGCTGCCACCGGGTCGGGGTCGTGCAGGGCGGCGGCGCGCAGGGTGTAGCGGGTGAGCGAGGTGAGCGCGGCCGCCTCGGGACCCTTGCCGCAGACGTCACCGAGGAAGAATCCCCAGCGCTTGCCGTCGATCGGGAACAGGTCGTAGAAGTCTCCGCCGAGCCGGTCCGGCGAGGCGGTGTGGTAGTACGAGGCCGCTTCGAGGCCCGGGACCTCGGGCAGGGTCGCGGGCAGCAGGCTCTGCTGGAGCACGGCCATCGCGTCCTTGAGCCTGACCCGGTCGGCCTCCGACGCGCGGCGCGCCTCCTCCGCCTCGCGGCGCGCGTTCTCCGCCTCACCGCGCGCCCTCTCCGCGAGCTTGCGGCCGCGCAGCAGCTCCTCCTCGTACGCGCGCCGGTCCCGGGCGTCGAAGAGGGTGGTACGGATCAGCAGGGGCTCGCCCGCGCTGCCGCACTTGACGACCGCCGAGACCAGCACGGGCATCCGGGTGCCGTCCGTGGCCTTGAGTTCCAGGGCGATGCCGCTGATCTCGCCCTTCATCTGGAGCAGCGGTGCGAAGTGGGTCTCGTGGTACATCCGCCCGCCGACGGTCAGCAGGTCGCTGAAGCGCATCCGGCCCACCACGTCCTCGCGGCGCAGGCCGAGCCAGTCGAGCAGGGTGGCGTTCGCCTTGGCGAGGGTGCCGTCCATCAGCGTGGAGACGTATCCGCACGGAGCGTGCTCGTAGAGGTCCTCGACGCTGTCCTCCAGCAGGGCGCTGAACGCGGCGTCCGTACCGTCCGCCCCCACGGGGTCGGGCTCGCTGCTGGCGTGCCCCATCACAGGCGCGCCCCCAGGAAGTCGACGATCGCGGCGGCCGTCGCCTCCGGGGCGCTCAGCTGGGGGCAGTGCCCGGTGGCCTCCAGCGTCACCAGCCGGGAGCCCGGCACGGCCGCGTGCACGTACGCGCCGACCTCGCGGGGGGCGATGACGTCCTGGGTGCATTCCAGTACGAGCGTGGGCACGGTCACGTCCTTGAGGTCCGCGCGGGAGTCCGAGAGGAAGGTGGTGCGGGCGAAGACGCGGGCCATCTCGGGGTCGGTGGCGCAGAAGCTGGTGGTCAGCTCCTGGCCGAGCTCCGGGCGGTCCGGGTTGCCCATGATCACCGGGGCCATGGCGGACGACCAGCCGAGGTAGTTCGACTCCAGCGACCCCAGCAGCTCCTCGATGTCCGCGGCGTCGAAGCCGCCGCGGTAGCCCTCGTCGTCGATGTAGCAGGGCGAGGGGGCGACCATGACGAGCGATCCGATGCGGTCGGGGGCCTGCCGTGCGGCCAGGACCCCGATCATGGCGCTGACCGAGTGCCCGACGAAGGCGACGTCGCGGAGGTCGAGTTCCTCGCAGATCTCCGTGACGTCCTGGGCGTACCCCTCCAGCCGGGAGTACCGGCTCTCGGACCAGGCGGCCGGGTCCGACCTGCCCGAGCCGACGAAGTCGAAGAGCACCACCCGGTAGCGGTCGGTCAGGGCGGGCACGACGAGCCGCCACATGTTCTGGTCACAGCCGAAGCCGTGCGCCAGCACCACCACCGGCCCTTCGGCGCGGCCGGTGATCACGACGTTGTTCCTGCGGCGGACATCCATACGGATCATCCTGTCATCCGGAAGGCGTGCCCGGGACCGCCGGGAAGGAGGAACCTCCACGAACACCGGTCCGGCTGTGACACGGGCGTCGCGGGCGGCCCGGCGACCACGTGCCGGCGGTGAGAGCCCCGCCGCCCCGCTCCGGCGGGCGAGTGAAGGCCCTGCTACCCCCGCCCCGGGCGCTGCGGTGTCATCCCGTCGACACCGGGTTGCGGGCCAGGTGCACCACGTCCGGCACGCCTCTGCGCACCGGTACCTCCTCGGACCGCACCGCCTCGAACCCGGCGTCGCGCAGCGCCTGTTCGAAGCGTGCCGAAGGTTGCGCGGACCACACGGCGAGGACGCCGCCGGGGGTGAGCCTGGCGCGGCAGGCCGCGAGACCGGCCGGGGTGTAGAGGCCGCGGTTCTCGTCCGTGACGGTCCAGTCGGGCCCGTTGTCGATGTCCAGGCACAGCGCGTCGTACGTCTCCTCCTCCCGTACCGGCGCGCACAGATGAGCCACCAGGTCCACGCACAGCACGGAGACCCGCGGATCGGCCAGGGCCGCACCGGACACCGCTCCCAGCGGGCCCGATCTGTGCCACTCGACGACGGCCTCCTCCCGCTCGACGACGGTGATCGTTCCCCAGTCCGGCTGCCCGGCGGCGTGCGCGAGGGAGAAGCCGACACCGAGGCCGCCGATCAGCAGCGTGGGCCGTTGCCGCCCGGGTGCGCCGAGGGCGGCACGCGCGGCGTCGACGAGCAGCCGTTCGGAACGGCCGTCCGAAGTGTCCATCAGGAAGCAGCCGTTCACGATGATCTCGTACGTGGCCTCCCCGCGCCGCCGCAGTACGACCTCGCCGTGCGCGCCCTCGCGGCGGTCGAGCTGGACGGGGCCGGCCGCGAGGGTTTCCGCGGGCGCCGGTCTGGAAGCTGACATGTCTGGGTCCTCTCCGCGACCGTACGGACCGGCCGTCCGTCGGCTCAACGAGGGACCTGGGCGCGGGGTTCCACCCGGGTTCGCCGCCGCAGCGCTCCCCTTGGCGGCCCGTCCCGGCACCGGGTGCATGATCAAAAAAGCCGAGGGTTAGCATATGAGCGCCGCCTAGCTCGAAAGAGAAACCCTGTGACTGTCAACGACGACTCGTTCACCAACTGGAAGAACCGCGAGGAGATCGCGGAGTCGATGATCCCCATCATCGGGAAGCTGCACCGGGAGCGTGATGTCACGGTCCTGATCCACAGCCGCTCCTTGGTGAACAAGTCGGTGGTCAGCATCCTGAAGACCCACCGATTCGCCCGCCAGATAGCCGGCGCGGAGCTCTCGATCACCGAGACGCTGCCCTTCCTCCAGGCGCTCACCACGCTCGACCTCGGTCCTTCCCAGATCGACATCGGCCTGCTGGCGGAGACGTACCGCAGCGACGACCGCGGCCTGTCGGTCGAGGAGTTCACCGCCGAAGCCGTCTCCGGCGCCACCGGCGAGAACAAGATCGAGCGCAACGAGCCGCGCGACGTCGTCCTCTACGGCTTCGGCCGCATCGGCCGGCTCCTCGCCCGCCTCCTCATCGAGAAGGCCGGCTCGGGCAACGGCCTGCGGCTGCGCGCCATCGTGGTGCGCAAGGGCGCGGGCCAGGACATCGTGAAGCGTGCCTCGCTGCTGCGGCGCGACTCCATCCACGGCCAGTTCCAGGGCACGATCACCGTCGACGAGGCGACCGACACGATCAGCGCCAACGGCAACACGATCAAGATGATCTACTCCGACGACCCGACCAAGGTCGACTACACGGAGTACGGCATCAAGGACGCCATCCTGATCGACAACACCGGACGCTGGCGTGACCGCGAGGGCCTCTCCAAGCACCTGCGCCCCGGCATCGCCAAGGTCGTCCTGACCGCCCCGGGCAAGGGCGACGTCCCGAACATCGTGCACGGCGTCAACCACGACACCATCAAGCCGGACGAGCAGATCCTGTCCTGCGCCTCCTGCACCACGAACGCGATCGTGCCGCCGCTGAAGGCGATGGCCGACGAGTACGGCGTGCTGCGCGGCCATGTGGAGACCGTCCACTCGTTCACCAACGATCAGAACCTGCTGGACAACTACCACGGCTCGGACCGCCGCGGCCGCAGCGCCCCGCTCAACATGGTCATCACGGAGACGGGCGCCGCCTCCGCCGTCGCCAAGGCGCTCCCTGACCTCAAGGCCCGGATCACGGGCAGCTCGATCCGCGTCCCGGTCCCGAACGTCTCGATCGCGATCCTCAATCTGCGGCTCGCTCGCGAGACCACCCGCGAGGAGGTCGTCGACCACCTGCGCGACATCTCGCTGAACTCGCCGCTCAAGCGCCAGATCGACTTCACCAGCGCACCCGACGCGGTCTCCAGCGACTTCATCGGCTCGCGCCACTCCTCGATCATCGACGCGGGCGCGCTCAAGGTCGAGGGCGACGACGCGATCCTCTACCTCTGGTACGACAACGAGTTCGGCTACTCCTGCCAGGTGATCCGCGTGGTCCAGCACGTCTCGGGCGTCGAGTACCCGACGTACCCGGCGCCGGTGGCCTGACCCCGCCGCGTCCGCACGCCTCGGCCGCCCCGCCCTCTCCCGGCACGCGCACTCCGGAGAGCGCGGGGCGGCTCCCCGTCGTCCACGAGCTCTCCCTCCGGTCTGCGCCCGGCGGACGGGATCGGGGCCCGGTCCGTTCCCTTCCCGCGCCGTGGTGAATTCCACTGTCCGGCGCCGCCCCACGCGTCCTGCACACCTCTTCGGCTGCGTTACGTTCGAGTGATGCGTCCCTCTCCATCCCCGCAGGTCCGGCGCGGGTTCGTGGCCCTGACCGCGACCGCGGTCACCGCTCTCGCCGGGGTCTGCCCCGCCGTCGCGAGCCCGCACCACCCGACGGCGCGGGCCCTCCCCCCGACCGCCTCCGCACCGGACACCACGGACGGGACGCAGGGCAAGACACCCCCCAGGACTCCCCCGGCCAGGATGTCGGCGGTCGGCGGCGAGCAGCTGAGCAGGCCGGGACCGCAGTCCGGCGCGGGGGCGCCGGCGCTTCCGCCGAAGCTCTCCGCCCTGTCCTGGATCGTGTCGGACGCGGACACCGGGAACGTACTCGCCGCCTCGAACGCCCACTGGGCGCTCCCTCCGGCCAGCACCCTGAAGATGCTCTTCGCGGACACCGTGCTGCCCGCCGTGCCGCAGCGGACCAGTCACAAGGTCACCGCCGCCGACCTGGCCGGGATGGGCGCGGGCAGCAGCGCGGTCGGTGTCGTACCCGGTCAGCAGTACCAGGTGGCGGACCTGTGGCGCGGGGTCTTCCTGCGTTCGGGCAACGACGCCGTGCACGTGCTCGCCGCGATGAACGGGGGCGTGCCGAAGACGGTCGTGGACATGCAGAAGCGGGCCGATCAGCTGGGCGCGAAGGACACGCACGTCCTGAGCCCGGACGGGTACGACGCCCCGGGGCAGGTCTCCTCCGCGTACGACCTGTCGCTGTTCCTGCGCGCGGGGCTGCGGAACAAGGACTTCACGGAGTACTGCTCCACGGCCGACGCGAAGTTCCCCGGCGGTCCGCAGACCAAGGGCAAGCCGTTCGCCATCTCCAACACCAACCGCATGCTGTCCGGCATCGACGGGGTCTCGAAGTACCCCGGCCTGATCGGCGGGAAGAACGGTTACACCACGCACGCGGGCAACACCCTCGCGGAAGCCGCCCGGCGCGACGGCCACACGCTCCTGGTCACGGTGATGAACCCGCAGGCGCAGAAGCACGACGAGGTCTACAACGAGATGCGTCAGCTGCTGGACTGGGGCTTCTCCGCGGTCGGCAAGGCCGAACCGGTCGGCAGCCTGAACCCGAGCGCCACGGCCCACGAGCCGAATCCGCCCCAGGCGGCCGGCCCGGCGGCGGCGCCCGCCGCGGGCACGTCGCTCGGCGCCCTTGGCTGGACGGGCATCGGCGCGGCGCTGGTGGTGGCGGGGAGCGCGGTCATCCTCGTCCTCAGGCGCCGCACGGGCGCAGCTCCCGGGAAGATCACCACGCACTGAGACCGACCGCCTCCTGATCCCGACCCGGCCGCACCCGCATCGGCCCGTTCCCCCGCCGCCGGCCGATCCGGTCCGACCCGCTCCCCGCGCCGCCGTCGGCTGATCCGGCCCGACCCGCTCCCCTCGCCGCCGTCAGCCGATCCGGCCCGGTCCGCTCCCCGCGCCGTCCGGCCGATCCGGTCCGATCCCGTCCTCCATCGGAGGGACGCGCGGGCGCTGCCGCTTGCCATTTTCCGGCGGCGGGAACAGTCACGGTCCAGCCCCGCATCGCACTTCCCCTCCCCCGCCCTCCCGCACGCGGTGCCGGGCTCCGACGCGCACCCAACCGCCGCCTGTCTGGAGACCCGATGCCCCGCATCCCGCTTCTGCGCCCGGTCGCCGTCGTCGCGACGCTCACCGCCACCCTCCTCGGCACGGCCGCCCCGCCCGCCGCCCCGTACGACATCGTCGGCCCCGCCTGGCAGGACCCCGACCTCACCTGGCGCATCGTCGGGTACAGCCGGCGGGATTCACTGCGGGGCAAGCGGCCCACGGTGGAACGTGTCATTGCGAGTGCGATGCGACAGTGGGAGAAGGCCGACCGGAACATCCGGTTCCGGAAGGTCGCCGGCGGCCCGGCCGACGTCGAGATCCGGTTCGTCACCCGCGACGACCACACCGAATCGCCCGTCGACGGACCGGGCGGCGTCGCCGCGTACGCCTACTTCCCGCCCAGGGGCGAACTCCACTTCGACGACGACGAGCCCTGGACCCTCTCCCCGCGCGGGCGCGCCGGCCGACACGTGCGCGGACGCGGACTCGACCTCTACCAGTCCGCCATCCACGAGCTCGGCCACACCCTCGGCCTCGGCCACAGCGACGACCCCGGCTCCGTCATGCAGCCGGACGTCACCAACCGCAGGACCTTGGGCCGGGACGACGTACGGGCCCTTCACGAGCTCTACGGAGGGCGCCGGCACGCACAGCGGCAGCACCGGCGCCACCCGCAGGAAGGCGTCGCGGACTTCACCGTTCCTCCATCTCCCACCGATAAAGATCCTCTTCCTCGGTTTCTCCCGCGAATCGCGGGTACTCGCGGTGAACACCACGCCGCACCCGCCACACCGAGCTGACTGTCCGTCATTCTCCTTTTGCAGCACGGCAGTTGAGTACGTACCGGCGGGCCGGCGTGGCTCTCAACACTCGTGGGGGGAGCTCACAGTGACGATGCATACCGTGAAGGAGACGAGGATGTCGAAGCCGACCAGGATGCCGAAGCCGACGCGCACCACCCGCCGGGGGTTCGTGGTACCGGCCATCGCCTGCGCCGCCCTGGTGGCCGGGCTCTCGGGATGCGCGGACTCCGAGGCGCCGGCCGCGAGCGACGGGAAGAAGAGCCCGGCGGCCGAGAAGAAGGCTTTCGACGGCCAGCAGCCGGACCAGATCGCCGACAAGGCCGTCGCCTCGACGAAGAAGGCCGGTTCGGTACGGATCACCGCGGAGGCGTCCGACGGCACCAGGAAGTCGACCGCCGACTTCGCCGTCGACACCAAGGGCAACTGTCAGGGCACCAACACCACTCAGGACGCGAAGGCCGAGATGCTGCGCGTCGACGGCTCGACGTTCATCAAGGGCAACGAGCAGTACTGGGCGGCGGCGGTCAAGCAGCAGGGCGGCGGCGCGAAGGAGCAGAAGGCGACTGCCGCGTACAAGGACAAGTGGGTGAAGCTGCCCCCGGCCGAGGCGAAGGCGCTCCAGGGCGGCTGCGACAAGGACGCGGTGATCGCACTGCTCGACCGGGACAAGACCGAGCGGCAGGGCATGACCCGCGGCCAGGACACCCAGGTCGACGGCAAGCAGGCGGCCGTGCTGCAGAAGAAGTCCGCCCAGGGCGGGAGCATCACGATGTACGTGGCGGCGGAGGGCGAGCCGTACATCCTGAAGGTGGAGGAGAAGGGCGGCAAGGTGCCGGCCACCACGACCTTCTCCGACTACGACAAGCCGGTGGAGGCGAAGGCCCCGCCGGCCGGTGAGATCGTGGACCCGCAGAAGGAAAAGGGCGCCGCGGCGGCCTCCTCCTGACCAGAGGTCTCGACCGATCCGCGAGCTCCGGGTGTCCCGCACCCGGAGCTCGTTCGCGCGCCCCCCACCCCTATTCGGGCGTCGTGGCGATCTGGATCAGATTGCCGCACGTGTCGTCCAGGACGGCGACGGTCACCGGCCCCGCGTCCATCGGTTCCTGCGTGAACCGCACCCCGAGATCGCGCAGCCTGCGGAACTCCGCGTGCACGTCGGCCACGGCGAACTGGGTCACCGGGATGCCGTCCTTGACCAGTGCGGAGCGGAACGGGTTCACCGCGGGGTGGGCGTCGGGTTCGAGCAGGAGCTCCGGACCTTCGGGGTCCTCGGGCGACACGACGGTCAGCCACAGGTACTCGCCCACCGGAACCTCGTGCTTCTTCACGAAGCCCAGGACCTCCGTGTAGAAGCGCAGGGCCTTGTGCTGGTCGGAGACGAAGACGCTGGTCATGTTGATCTTCATAAGAGGCTCCGGGTTCGACGGGAACGGCCGGCGGGTCGTGGCCCCGGCCTGACTGTCAGGCGCGCGGCCCGTACACCACTCGTATATCACTCTGAACCAGCCACCGGCCCGACCGCAGCACGAATGTGCGCCGTGGTCGCACCTGCCCGGGGCGGGCGGGGGTCCGGCAGGCGGGTCAGGCTCCCAGCGCGTCGAGCAGTTCGCGCTCGCGAACGGCGCTCAGCCCCGCCCTGCGCTCCCGGTCGAGGCCCTGCTCGCGCTCCCAGCGCAGTGTGTCCGCGAGCAGGTCCGCACGCGGCCTGTGCCGCAGGCCCGCCGCCCGGGCCGCGGCCCCGTCGCGGGCCGCCCAGCCCTCCCAGCCAGGCTCGACCACCCACATCGGCAGTGAGCCGGGTCCCGCGAACTCGCCGACCTTCTGGGCGAGCAGCCACGCGGAGTCGGCGGTGACCACCGGGCCGGTGTGCCCGCCGACCGTACGGGACAGCTCGACCCACTCCCCGAACGGGACGACCGGGCCCACCGCGTTGTACGTGCCGACGGTCCCCTGCTCCGCCGCGTCGAGCAGCCAGGACGCGAGGTCCCGCGCGTCGACGGTCTGGGTCGCCAGCTCCGGTTCGTCGGGAACCAGCATCGGCCCCCGGGGGTCCCGTGCGGCCCGCGCCACCCAGTAGCCGGAGCGCCCGCTGTGGTCGCCCGGGCCGCCGATCAGGCCCGCGCGTGCGACGAGGAGGCGATCACCCAGCACGGCCGCCGAAGCCTGCTCGCAGGCCACCTTCGCCTCGCCGTAGAGTTCCATGCCGACCTCGCCGTCCTCGCCGGTTTCGGCCGGCGGCAGCAGGGTGTCGGACTCGTCCGCGCCCACGGTTCCGTGCGCCGCGTACGCGCTGACGGACGAGATGTAGCTCCAGTGCCGGGCCCTGGCCCCGAGGGCGTCGAGCGCCCCGCGCACGAAGCGCGGCTGCCACGACACCTCGACGACCGCGTCCCACTCCCGGTCGCGCAGCGGTTCGTACGCCGCGGGGTCCCTGCGGTCGGCGACGACGAGTTCCGCGCCCTGCGCGACCTCGCCGCTCTCACCGCGCGCGAGACACGTCACCCGGTGTCCGCGCGCCAGCGCCTGCCGGGACACTTCCCTGCCCACCCATGCCGTTCCACCCAGAACCAAGATCTCCATGGCTCCACACAAGCACCCGGAGCACCGGCCGACCAGCCGGTTCGCTCACGGCGGACCGGGCGGGGCCCGCAACCGCGGCGGCCGCGGACCGGCCCGGGACGGCGGGGCGGTACGACGGCCTGGTCCGGCAGAGCCGAACGGTCAGGCGGCGAGCTGGAGTTGCTGGCGTACGACGATCGCGTTCAGGCGGATCCGGTACGGGGCGATGTCGGTCAGCTCCAGCGCACCCGCGCGGGCCCGGTCGAGACCGACGCTCACGTCGACGCAGAACGCGATCGCGTACATGTGGCCGCCGGTCTCCTCGCCCTGGAGCGCGAAGAACAGGTCACGGTAGTAGCTGGTGCGCTCCGGCGTCTGCTCGTAGTACGAGAGTCCCGGCGCGCCTTCCTGGGCGTCGAGGCCGGTGAACGCGCCGACGAGTTCCTGCTCGACGGTCTCCCAGAAGGACGCCTCGGCGAACTCGGCGGGCAGCGCCTGGCGCACCGCCTCCTTGAGCGAGAGCGCCATCACCGCGACGGGCGCGGTTTCCTGGAGGCCCCAGCCCCGGACCAGCTTGACGATCGAACTGTCGGGAATCGCCGCGGCGGCCTCCCGGATGTGGCCGAAGTCGAAGTTGACGGTCGCCGGGGCGATCGCCTGCTGGAACAGCCGGTCGACGGCGTGCGCCTGTTCGAGGTGTTCCGGGCCGACCTCTATGACGGTCTTGAAGGTTGCTGCCATGTGCCGTTGTGCTCCCTCAGGGATACGGGGTGCGGATTCGGTCAGGACCTATGATCGGGCGTTCCCCCGTCCCGGATCGCACCACCCCGGTCCGCCCCCGCTTGGAGCAGCAGTGAAGACAGGCGACAGAGTCGTCCAGGACCTTCCTTGGAGATGGCGTGTCCAGGGCAAGGTGTTCGTCATCGGCGGCCTCGGCTACCTCTTCGACGCGTACGACATCGCCCTCAACGGCTTCCTGATGCCCCTGGTCGGCGAGGAGTTCGCGCTGAGCACCGGTGAGCGCGGGCTCGTCGCGACCGCGAACCTCGTCGGCATGGCGGTCGGCGCCGTCGCGTGGGGCTCGGTCGCCGACCGGATCGGCCGCAAGAAGGCGTTCGGCGTGACGCTGCTGATCTTTGCCGTCTTCTCGGTGCTCGGCGCGCTCTCGCCCGCCTACTGGGTCTTCCTGCTGCTGCGCTTCCTCGCGGGTATCGGCCTCGGCGGGTGCATTCCGGTGGACTACGCGTTGGTCAGCGAGTTCTCGCCGCGCAAGTACCGGGGGCGGATCCTCACCGCGCTCGACCTGTGGTGGCCGGTCGGCGTCACCCTGTGCGGCCTGGTCTCCACGGCGATGCTGCCGCTGGAGGGCAACTGGCGGTGGATGCTGCTGACGATGACGCTGCCTGCGCTGCTGCTGTTCTGGGTGCGCAGGGGCGTCCCCGAGTCGCCGGTCTACCTCTCGGGCAAGGGGCGTGAGGCCGAGGCTCGGGCCGTCATCGACGATCTCGTCTCCCGTACCGGCGCACCGGTCGAGCCGTACGCCGTGCCGCGGCCGCCCGCCGCCCCCCGTACGAAGGGAGTGGCGGCCGCCGTCGAACAGCTGCGTCTCATCTGGTCGTTCAGCCCGCGCGTCACCTCGGCGGTCTGGCTGATGTTCGCCACCGTCATGCTGGTCTACTACGCGGCGCTGAGCTGGATGCCGTCCATCCTCAAGGCCGAGGGGCAGGGCGACACGGCCGCCTTCACGGGGACGACGCTGATGGCCGGGGTCGGGATCCTGGGCGTGCTGGTCTCCACCGCACTGGTGGACGTGGTGGGCCGCAAGTGGCTGATCGGGGTGACGGCGCCGCTGGCGAGCGTGGCGCTGGTGCTGTTCGCGCTGGTACGGGACGGGGGCACGGCCCCGCTGATCGCCATCGCCGCGTTCGGTTTCCTGATCCAGCTGGCGATCCCGGCGATGTACGCCTACGCGTCCGAGCTGTACCCGACGTCGCTGCGGGCCACCGGTTTCGGCTGGGCCTCGTCGGTGAGCAGATCGCTGACGGGTTTCGCGCCGCTGCTCTTCGGCTCCGTGCTGTGGCCGGTCCTGGGGCTGCCGTGGACGTTCACCTTGCTGGGCGCCGCGGTACTGGCCGCGATGGTGTGGATGGCGGTGGCGGCGCCGGAGACGAAGGGCCGGGAGCTGGACGCGCACGGGAGCGGAGGAAAGGTGCCGGCTGCCCGGTTGTGAGGCCGGGCAGCCGGACGGGCAGCGCCTGCCGGTCAGTTACTCCCGACGGCCGGTCAGTTGCTCCCGACGGCCGGGGCCGGGCCGAACAGCAGGTTGCCCACGCAGCCGGGCTCGCTGCTGGTGAAGTAGTCGTGGAAGGCCTCCGCCAGCTCGTCGAGGCTGGTGACCCCGTCGCCGTTGGTGTCCAACCGCCGTACCACCGTCTCCCGTTCCGCCTCGGGCACGCCCAGGCCCGCGAGGAGGCGGCCGGTCTCGGACGGGTTGAGGAAGCCGTCGTTGTCGTGGTCGGCCGCGAGGAGGATCGCCGACACGACGGGCAGCAGGTGTGTGGTGTACGCGGCGGAGCTCGACGTGATCCCCGCCAGGGCCCTGCCGAACGGCTCCCGCTCCAGGGTCTCGTGCTCCCCCGCGGCGGCCGACAGGCTCTCCCAGTACCCGGTGAACTCCCGTTGCAGGGCGTCCGCGTGGGCACTGCCCTCCGCGTGTCCGAAGAGGTCCGCGATCCGCTGCCCCGCCCGCCGGAAGTCCGTACCGGAGACGACACCGTCGCTGTCCGCGTCGTACACGTCGAAGTGGCCGCGGAGTTTGCCCTCCACGAACGGCGTCAGAGGTCTGCGCACGGACGACACCGCGGGGGCGCTGCGGCGCAGGACCGTCGGCTGCCGGCTCTCCTGGGCGTCGAGGTAGCCGGCCGCCGCGCGGTAGCCGCTGTCCACCCGCCTCCTGATGGTGGCGAGTTCTTCGCGCCGGGTGGTCCACGCGCCGTTCTCCGGCGGCTCCATCAGCTCCTCGCCGCTGGGCAGGACGTGCACCGTCACCCCGTCAGGTCTGCTGTTGAGCGCGTGGTGGAGGTGGTGGCGGCGGGAGAGCTCCAGCAGGGTGGTGCCCAGTTGCCAGGGGAACCTCGCGGGCCGCAACTGCTTCTCCTTCTGCCGCATCCGCAGCACGTACACCGTCGTCGCACCGTGGGCGATCGCCCGCGTGATGGGTACGGACTCGGCCACGCCGCCGTCGACGTAGTGCTCGTCGCCGATCCGGATCGGCGGCCACAGCCCCGGGATGGCGGCGGACGCCATGACCGAGGCGACCAGCGGGCCCGAGTCGAAGTAGCGGACGGTGGCCCGCTCGATGGAGGCGGCGGTGCACTGGTAGGGCACGGTCAGGTCCTCAATGCGGGTGGTGGGGCCCAGGTACTTGTCGAGGACCCGGCGGACCACCTCGTTGGAGTTGATCGCGGGGCGCATGGACAGGGCGTTGAGGATGCTGCGCGCGTTCAGCCGCATCGCCTTGCTGGTGACGAAGTCCCGCCAGAAGCTCTCCATCTCCTCGCACACGGAGACAGTGGGATTCTTCGCGATCATCGCGCCCTGCACGGAGCCGATCGAGGTGCCGATGACGAAGTCGGGGGTGATGCCGCGCTCGAACAGCGCCCGCACCATGCCCGCCTGGTAGCCGCCGAGCGGTCCGCCACCGCCCAGGACGAAGGCGACGCGGGGAGCTGCGGTGGCGCCGGTTCGGCCGGTCGTGGCCGGGGTGTCAGTCATGGCCGGGTTCTCCCACGGGAATCGGGTGTCGGGTGTACGGGCCGCCGGCGGTGGACCCCGGGGGCGGGGACGCGTCCGGGGACGGCGGCGGGGGCGGGGGCGGGGAGTCCGTCGGACGCCTGGACGCGTCCGGGGGTGGCGGGGCATCGGGGCGCGGGTCCGGGTCCGGTGTGCCGCGTTTGCCGGCGATCCAACGGTCCATGGCTTCCCACTGCCCGTCGAGCCACGCGGCGGCCGCGGCCGGTTCGCGGGGTACGTCCTCGGCGCGCGTGTGCCACCAGGTGAGGTGGATCCGGCGGGAGTCCACCGGTGGGTAGCCGATGTCGACGAGAGCGCCGACGAGGTCCTCCAGGCCGGTGTGCCCCACGACGAGGACATCGGCATCCCGCGCCAGGGACAGGACGCGTGCGGCGCCCGCGGAGACCGGTGGCAGCACGTACCGCAACCCGTCTGCCCAACGGGCCCTCCCGGGGTCCTTCGCCGCCAGTTCGGCGAGCGCCCTGCGGCGCCCGGCAGCGGTCATGTTCGCGCCCTCGGGGAAGTACGCGAGTGCGTCGCACGGTGCCAGGTCACGGGCGTGCCTCATCAGCAGCCGCATGGCGCGGGCCGGTCCGCCCGCGCGCCACCGGATCAGATCCACCCGCAGCCTTCGGGCGAGGAGCCCGACGGCCGGGTCGAGGCCGGGCAGGGCGCGCCCCACACCGAGCATCCCGCGGTCCAGCACGTGGCAGGCGAGCAGCGCCCCCAGCTGGAAGTTGAGCGGCCCCGAGTGCCGGAGCAGAAGGAGTACGGGCCGGTCGGACGCGGGCAGCGGCAGGCCGTCCGCGGTGTCCAGGGCGAGGCCGGCCCCGCGCAGTCCCTCGGTGAAGAACCGGTGGCTGAGCCGCGCCACCAGCCGCTCGCACTCGTGCGTGTCCGAGGCCCTGCCACGGAGGGCGGCCCGCAGCACCGGGGCCTCGAACCGGGCGACGTACACACCCAGCAGCCGAAGCGCCCGCCCGGCGGTGCGCAGCCGTGCCGGGCGCCGGGCCGGGGGTCTGCGAGGGTCCCGCGGCCGCGTGCCCGTGCCGTCCGCGGGCGGTCGGCTCACGGGGCGGTCACCACCAGCGCCGCGTTCTGGCCGCCGAATCCGACGGACGTGGTGACGACCGCGTCCACCTTGCGGCGTACGACGGTACGGGCGATGTCCAGGTCGCAACCGGGGTCCGCCGCCGCGAGGTTGGCCGTGGGCGGCACCGCCCCGCGCGCCACGGACAGCACCGAGCAGACCGCCTCGATCGCCCCGGCGGCCCCCAGGGTGTGGCCGATCACGCCCTTGACCGAGGTGACGAGCGGGCCGTGCGGCAGCAGTCTGGCGAGGACCGCGGCCTCCACCGCGTCGCCCCGGGGCGTGCCGGTGGCGTGGGCGTTGACGTGGTCCACGTCCCCCGCGGCCACTCCCGCGTCGGCCAGCGCGGCCCGTACCGCCGACGCCAGCCCGTCTCCTTGCGGGTGCGGGGCCACCGGGTGGTGGGCGTCGGCGCTGGCTCCGTAACCGGCGAGTCGCGCGTGCACCCGGGCGCCGCGCGCACGCGCGTGGGACTCGCGCTCCAGGATCAGCACCCCCGCGCCCTCGGCGGCGACGAAACCGTCGCGCGCCGTGTCGAAGGGCCGGGAGGCGGTGGCCGGGTCGCCGTCACCGGGCGAGGAGAGCGCCCCGAGGCGCGCGAACCCGGACAGCAGGGCGGGGGTCAGCGCGGCCTCGCTGCCGCCGGTGATCACGACGTCGCAGCGGCCCGCGAGCAGCATGTCGCGGGCGACGCCGACGGCACTGGCCCCGGACGCGCAGGCGGTGCTGACGACGAGACAGGGGCCGGTGGCCCGGTGGGCGATCGCGGTCTGCCCGGCCACCATGTTCGGCAGGTAGAGCGGCAGCAGCAGGGGTGAGACGGCGTGCGCGCCCTTGTCGTCGAGGGTCTGCTGGGCGACGGTGTACGCGTTCAGACCGCCGGCGGCGTTGCCCAGCACGACGCCGACCCGCGCGCCGTCCCAGGTCCCGGTGTCGAGGCCCGCGTCGGCGAGTGCCTCCGCCGCGGCGACCAGCGCGAACTGGCTGAACCGCTCCAGCCGGTGCGCCTCCCGGGCTCCCAGCAGAAAGTCCGCGTCGAAGCCGGGCACCCGGCAGGACAGCCGGCCGGGACCCGGGTCGTGGGACGCCGTGCCGCGTCCCGCGCAGATCGCCTCCCAGCTGGCCGGTACGCCGATGCCCGCCGGGGTGACCAGGCCGAGGCCGGTGACCACAGCCTCCTCGGTCACCGGGCGATGCCCTTCTCGACGAGCCCGACCAGCTCGTCGACGGTCGTGGCCCGTGCGAGCCGGTCGCCGTCCACCCGGCTGCCGTAGGTGCTCTCCAGGGCGACGCAGAGCTCGGCCATCGCGAGCGAATCCATCTGCAGGTCGGCCAGCGAGCCGTCCGGGCGGATGTCGGCTGCCGGGATCCGCAGCGTTTGCGCCATCAGCACCTTGACTTCAGCGAACACCGCTGTCACGGCTGTCTCCTTGCATTCCTCACGAACCGTCCATGAATCGCCCATGACCGGAATGCCGGATATTAACGTCTTTATTGCGTGGGACGCCGCGTATTGCCGTTCGTGTCCCGGCCTTTGTTCCGCCCTCGCCCCGCCCTCGCGTGTTCCACCCTCGCCCCGCCCGCGCGGCGGTCGCTCCCGTCCCTCAGGTCCGGTCCGCCCCGCCCGGTATCGGCCCCGGAGCCGTGAGGTGGTCCAGCGTGCCGGTGATCTGGAGCAGCCGGTCCAGGGCCGGGGTGCGGTCCTCCAGGTGGAGGTGTGCGCCGGCCGCCGTGGTCACGCGCTGGACCATGAGCAGGACCGAGAGCCCCATCGAGTCCACAGTGACCACCTCGGCGCAGTGGAGGTGCAGGTCCCGCGGGTGCCGGTCGAGCTGCTCGCGCACGGCGTCCAGCAGCCGCTCGGCGTTGTCGTAGTCGAGGTCCCCGTACACGTGCAGGCGGACGCGGTGCGCGCCGTCGGGGGCTGCGGTGCACCGCAGCGGGGTCGGGCGAACGGGCGGTGAAGGCATCGTGCTGGGGCCGTCGGCAGTGTGCGTGCTCATGTGCTGCGTCTGCCCACGGACCGCCCGTTTCACCACTCCGTACCTCTCAGGGCGGTAACTCCGTACGAAGCGGGCCCGTACTGATCAGAATTCGAGAAGCGCGGCACGCCCCCGCCGCACTAGCGTGAGCCGCATGGACGCCGGCGGGACCGTCGAGGCGGACCGCACGACAGATGGAGCCACCGTGAACAGTCACGATCTGATCCGTGTGCACGGCGCACGCGTCAACAATCTCAAAGACGTCAGCATCGACATCCCCAAGCGGCAACTGACGGTGTTCACCGGCGTATCCGGCTCGGGCAAGAGTTCGCTGGTGTTCGACACGGTCGCCGCGGAGTCGCAGCGGCTGATCAACGAGACGTACAGCGCCTTCGTACAGGGCTTCATGCCGACGCAGGCGCGACCCGAGGTCGACGTGCTCGAAGGGCTGACGACCGCCATCGTCGTCGACCAGCAGCGGCTGGGCTCCGACCCGCGCTCCACCGTCGGCACCGCGACGGACGCCAACGCGATGCTGCGCACCCTCTTCAGCCGGATCGGAAAGCCGTACATCGGCTCGCCCGGTGCCTTCGCCTTCAACGTGGCCTCGGTCCGGGCCAGCGGCGCGATCACGGTCGAGCGCGGCAACAAGAAGACGGTGAAGGCGACCTTCAACCGCACCGGCGGCATGTGCACGCGCTGCGAGGGCCGGGGAGCGGTCTCCGACATCGACCTCACCCAGCTCTACGACGACTCCAAGTCGCTCTCCGAGGGCGCGTTCACCATCCCGGGCTGGAAGTCCGACAGCTTCTGGACCGTGCGGGTCTACGCGGAGTCGGGTCTCCTCGACCCGGACAAGCCGATCGCGAAGTTCACCAAGAAGGAGCTGCAGAACTTCCTGTACCACGAGCCGGTCAAGGTGAAGGTGGACGGGGTGAACCTCACCTACGAGGGGCTCATCCCCAAGATCCAGAAGTCGTTCCTGTCCAAGGACCGGGAGTCGATGCAGCCGCACATCCGGGAGTTCGTGGACCGCGCGGTCACCTTCACCACCTGCCCCGAGTGCGACGGCACCAGGCTCAGCGAACTGGCCCGCTCCTCGAAGATCAAGAAGCTCTCGATCGCCGACGTCTGCGCGATGGAGATCAGGGACCTGGCCGAATGGGTGCGCGGCCTGGACGCGCCCGCGGTCGCCCCGCTGCTCACCGCGCTGCGGGACTCCCTCGACTCGTTCGTGGAGATCGGGCTCGGCTACCTCTCGCTCAACCGGGCGTCCGGCACGCTCTCGGGCGGCGAGGCGCAGCGCGTGAAGATGGTCCGCCACCTCGGTTCCGCGCTCACCGACGTCACGTACGTCTTCGACGAACCCACCATCGGCCTGCACCCGCACGACAT
Source organism: Streptomyces sp. NPDC091272 (assembly GCF_044757485.1). NCBI lineage: Bacteria > Bacillati > Actinomycetota > Actinomycetes > Kitasatosporales > Streptomycetaceae > Streptomyces > Streptomyces sp. NPDC091272. The sequence goes on along the minus strand of NZ_JBIVVC010000006.1, from coordinate 369,149 downwards.
CAGCCGGATGAACGACCTCCTGCTGCGGCTGCGGGACAAGGGCAACACGGTGCTCGTCGTGGAGCACAAGCCGGAGACGATCCAGATCGCCGACCACGTCGTCGACCTCGGTCCCGGCGCGGGCACGGCCGGCGGCAGCATCTGCTTCGAGGGCACCGTCAAGGGCCTGCGGTCCTCCGGCACCGTCACCGGCCGGCACTTCGACGACCGGGCCGCCCTCAAGGAGACGGTGCGCGAGCGCACCGGCGCGCTGGAGATCCGCGGTGCGCGGACCCACAACCTCCAGGACGTCGACGTCGACATCCCGCTCGGCGTGCTCTGCGTGATCACCGGCGTCGCGGGCTCCGGCAAGAGCTCCCTCGTGCACGGCTCGCTGCCCTCCGGCGAGGACGTGGTGAGCATCGACCAGAGCGCGATCAGGGGTTCGCGGCGCAGCAACCCGGCGACGTACACCGGGCTGCTCGACCCGATCCGCAAGGCGTTCGCGAAGGCCAACGGGGTGAAGCCGGCCCTGTTCAGCGCCAACTCCGAGGGCGCCTGCCCGCACTGCAACGGCGCCGGAGTCATCTACACCGACCTGGGGATGATGGCGGGCGTCAGCACTCCCTGCGAGGAGTGCGAGGGCAAGCGCTTCCAGCCGGCGGTGCTCGAATACCGCTTCGGCGGGCGGGACATCAGCGAGGTGCTCGCGATGCCGGTGGCCGAGGCGCAGGAGTTCTTCGCCGCCGGCGAGGCGCACACCCCGGCCGCGCACCGCATCCTCACCCGGCTCGTCGACGTCGGGCTCGGCTACCTCACCCTCGGCCAGCCGCTCACCACGCTGTCCGGCGGCGAGCGGCAGCGGCTCAAGCTGGCCACCCACATGTCGGAGAAAGCCGGCGTCTACCTCCTGGACGAACCGACCACCGGCCTCCATCTCGCCGACGTCGAGCAGCTCCTGGGCCTCCTCGACCGGCTCGTCGACTCGGGCAGGTCGGTCATCGTCGTCGAGCACCACCAGGCGGTCATGGCGCACGCCGACTGGATCATCGACCTCGGTCCGGGCGCGGGCCACGACGGCGGCAAGGTCGTCTTCGAGGGCACCCCGTCCGAGCTGGTCGCCGACGGCTCGACCCTGACCGGCGAGTACTTGGCGAAGTACGTGGGCGGCTGACGGGTACGGAGCGGGGGGACGGGGGGTGGAGGGGGTGCGGCGGGGGTGCGGCGGCGTGCCTGGTTTCCTCCGGGCGCGGGTGGGCAGGCGCCCGGCGACCCCGTAACCCGTAACCCGTAACCCGTAATCCGCACACCGCTGTCGTGCCGCACCCGCCCGTCCGTCGTCCCGTACACCGAACACCGGTCGTCCCCCACCCGCGTACCGGTATAGCGTCGGTACGCCGTCCGCGGCCCGCAGCTGGACCGCCCGGCCGCGGCACGCACCATGTCCACCCGCGAGAGGAACCACCGCCACCATGACCACCGAGCTGAGCCCCGACACGATCGCCGGACTCCTGGACCGGGCCCGGCAGGAGTACCAGGAGCTCGCGGGGCGTGGCCTCGCCCTCGACCTCACCCGGGGCAAGCCCGCGCCCGAGCAGCTGGACCTCTGTGAGGAGCTGCTGAGCCTGCCCGGCGGGCGGCACACCTCCGCCGACGGCGCGGACGTGCGGAACTACGGCGGGCTGCAGGGCCTCGCCGAACTCAGGGAGATCTTCGCGGACATCCTCCAGGTACCGGCCGGGCAGTTGCTCGCCGCAGGCAACTCCAGCCTGGAGCTGATGCACGACAGCCTCGTGCACGCGCTGCTCAGCGTGCTGCCGGGCGCCGAGTCCCGGTGGGCGGACCAGGAGCGGATCGCGTTCCTGTGTCCGGTGCCCGGCTACGACCGCCACTTCGCGCTCTGCGAGCGGTTCGGCATCGACATGATCCCGGTGCCGATGACCGGGGAGGGCCCCGACATGGAGCTCGTCGAGCGGCTCGTCGCCGAGGACCCCGCGGTCAAGGGCATCTGGTGCGTGCCGAAGTACAGCAACCCGGACGGCGTCTGCTACAGCGACGAGACGGTGGCACGGCTCGCGGCCATGCAGACCGCCGCACCTGATTTCCGTATCTTCTGGGACAACGCGTACGCGGTCCACCACCTCACCGACGAGCCGGCCGAGATCGCCGACCTGCTCGGCGCGTGCGAGCGGGCGGGGAACGCGGACCGGGCGTTCGTCTTCGGGTCCACGTCCAAGATCACCGTTGCGGGCGCGGGCGTCGCCTTCTTCGGGTCGTCGCCGGCCAACCTGAAGTGGCTGCTGGCCAACAACCAGAAGCGCTCGATCGGCCCGGACAAGGTCAACCAGCTCCGGCACGTGCTCTTCCTCCGGGACGCCGACGGGGTACGCGCCCACATGGAGCGCCAACGCACCGTGCTGCAGCCGAAGTTCGAGACCGTCGCCCGGCTGCTCGAAGCCGGCCTCGGCGGTACCGGCCTCGCGTCCTGGACCTCGCCCGCGGGCGGGTACTTCGTCACCCTCCAGGTGCCGGACGGCTGCGCGAAGGAGGTCGTACGGAAGGCCGCCGCGGCCGGCATCGTCCTCACCCCGGCGGGCGCCACCCACCCGTACGGCGACGACCCGCGCGACGCGGTCATCCGCGTCGCACCGAGCTACCCGAGCCTGGCGGAGCTGGAGCAGGCCATCGAGGGACTGACGGTGTGCGTGCGGCTGGCCGGCTACGAGAAGCAGGCGGCAGCGGCGGCGTGAGGGTGGCCGGGGGCGGGGGTGTGCCCCGTTCGGGGTTTGTCCCGTACCACCCCCCGGCCTCTTGCGGGTAGCCTTCGCGGGCACGCCCGAACAGAGTGGAGTGGCATGTTCCGTCCCGGTCTTCCGGGCACGCGCTGACGTCGTAGGTCGTCCTCGACCCGTCATCGCGTGCCGCCTCCGAGTCGCGGCACAGCGAGCCTTGCCCCGCGCCCCCGCCCCGCCCGCGCACCTGACGGTGCCGGCGGGCCGCGGCGGGTGGCGTCGCTCTGCGCAGCTCCGAGGAGTTCCGTGCCGCCCGTGTCCCGTTCTTCGTCCGCCTCACCGTCCTCCTCCCCGCCCGCCCCGTGGCGGAAGCCCGATTTCCGCAGGCTCTGGTTCGGGCAGACCTTCTCGCAGCTCGGCGCGCACGCGAGCCAGGTGACGCTGCCGCTCCTGGCGGTGGTCACGCTCGGCGCGGACGCCGGTCAACTGGGCCTCCTGCGTGCGGTGGAGCAAGCACCGATTCTGCTGTTCTCGCTGATCGCCGGGGCATGGGTGGACCGGGGGCGCACCCGCGAGGTGATGGTCCTGGCGGACTTCGGCCGGGCCCTCGCGCTGGCGGCGATTCCCCTCGCACACGTGATCGGCGGGCTCGGGCTGCCGCTGCTGTTCGTGGTCGCGTTCCTCGTCGGGGCGCTGTCGGTCTTCTTCGACGTGGCCTGCCAGGCCTCGCTCCCGCGTCTGGTGGCACGCGAGGAACTGGTGCGCGGGAACAGCGCGTTGGAGGGCAGCAGGTCGGCCGCGCAGACCGGCGGGCCGGCTCTCGGCGGTGCGCTGGTGTCGCTGCTCACCGCGCCGGCGGCCAACGCGGTGGCGGCTCTCCTCTTCGCCGTGTCGTTCGTGTCGATCCGGCGCGTCCGCCGGGACACGGAGAGCGGAGCGGGCCGTGCGGGAGATGGAACGGACCGTGCGGGAGACGGAACGGGCCGCGCGGGAGATGAAACGAGCCGCGCGGGAGACGGATCAGACCGTCCGGGAGGCGGGCCGCCCGGGGGGCGCGGCGCCGCCGGGAAGGGAGCCTGCGCCGTGGCGGGCGGCCGCCGGGAGCCGGCCGCGCCGGGGCTCTGGCCCCGGGTACGAGAGGGGCTTCAACTGGTCCACGGCGACCCGCTGTTGCGGTCCGTCGCAGTGGCCACGGCGCTCTTCCAGTTCTCCTTCGCCGCCCTGATGACCGTCCTGCTGCTCTTTCTGCCACGCGGGCTGCACCTGTCCGGCACGGCCGTGGGGCTGGTGCTCGCCGCCGTCGGCCCCGGCGCCCTGGCCGGCTCGCTGCTGGCCGCGAGGCTGCCCGGGAGATGGGGCTACGGCCGCGTGCTGGTGGGGGCCGCGGCAGTGGGCGACGGGGTGATGCTGTGCGTACCCGCGCTGCGCGGTTCCGCCGGGGGGACGGTCGCCGTCCTGGTGTCGGCCAACTTCCTGTTCGGCATGTGCGGCCAGTTGGTCAACGTCTCCATGATGGCCGTCCGGCAGGCCCGCACCCCGGTCCGGTTGCAGGGCAGGGTGGTGGCGACGATCAACGTCGTCGGGATGGGGCTCACCCCACTGGGTTCGCTGCTCGGCGGTCAGCTGGCGCAGTGCTGGGGGCTGCGCACCGGCCTGCTGGTGGCGGCGGCCGCGCTCACCCTCTCCCCGGTCTTCATGGCCCTGTCCCCCTTGCGGCGCGTGGGAAGGAGCCTCCCGACGGCACGGCTCTGACGCCCGGGGCGGGGGCACCGGGGGACCTGCGGGGGGCGCGGCCCCCGGCCCGGCACACCGAGGCCGGCACCACCGCCCCGGGGCCGAACCTGAGGCGGGCGCGGTCGGCCGCCGCTTCCACCGCACGGGCCTTGGCGTCGGCCGGGTCGAAGGTCAGCTGGTGGGTGGCCGTGTGGGCGGGGGCCAGGGCTTCCGCGCGGAGGGTGAGGGTGCGGACCCGGGCGCGTTGCAGGCCGAGGAAGGCGTAGAGGTCGTAGGCGGTGCCGGTCAGGGTGGCGGTGTGGTGCGTGGGTTCGGGGAGAGCGCGGGTGCGGGTGGTGGTGGAGCGGTCCGCGTAGCGGACGGTGAGAGTGAGGGTGGGGGTGATCTGGTGGGTGGTGCGCAGGCGCAGGCCGAGTTCGCCGGTGAGGGCGAGCAGGGCCCTGCGGTGTGCGGTGGGGTCGAGTTCGTCGCGTGCGAACTCGTGGGTGGCACTGGTGGAGCGCGGCGGGGCGTGCGGGGTCACGGGGCGGGGGTCGTGGCCGTGGGCGCGTTCGTGGAGCTGGCGGCCGACGGCGGTGCCCAGGAGGCGCTGGAGGGTGAGGAGGGGGGTGGTGGCCAGGGCGCCGACGGTGTGGAGGCCGTGGCGGGTGAGGGTACGGGCGGTGGCCGGCCCCACGCCCGGCAGGGTGGCGACCGGCCGGGGGTTGAGGAAGGCGCGTTCGGTGCCGGGGTCGACGGTGGTGAGTTCACCGGGCGGGGTGAGGTCGGCGGCCATGGTGGCGATCATGCGGTTGGCGGCGGCGCCGACGCTGGTGGCGACGCCGTGCAGGGCGAACACCTGCACCTGGAGCCGCAGGGCGAGCTCGGTGGGGTCGCAGTCGAAGAAGCGCAGCGCACCGGTGAGGTCGAGGGCTGCGGCCATGGGCGGGAGTTCCTGGACGGCGGGGGTGAAGTCGCGGAGCAGCACCAGAAGCTCCTCGTACAACTCGGGGTCGGGGTACGGGAGATGGAAGTGGACGTGCAGGATGTGCCGTTCGCGGGCGGGGTCACGGAGGGCGCTGGGGGTTCCGGGGGTGCTGGGACCGGGCGTGCCGGGAGCGGGCGCGCGGGTGGCAGCGGTGGTGGCGGTGGCGGTGGCGGTGGCGGTGGCCGGCGTGATGGTCATCCTGCGCTCCCAGGGCTGCGGTGGCCGTACGTGGTGAGGTCTGCGGAACGGGTTCCCGCGGGCTGAAGGTCCGCCCAGGGATGGAGCCGGGCCCCCGCGGTGCCGTCGGCGAGGGTGCGGTGGGGTCGGGCGGCGGGGGCGGGACGGGAGCCGTCGGGGGCCTGGTCAGGGTAGGAGGCAGGACCCTGGCCCGGGTGGGAAGCGGTGGCCTCGTGCGGGTGGAAGGTGGCGTTCGGGTCAGGGGTGGTGGCGTTCTGGTGAGGAGCGTCGGCGGGGTGGTTCGGGTGGGGCGGGGTGGGGCTCGTGTCGTGGCGGCCGAGCAGGTGGAGCACGGCCTGCGGGCCGTGGTCGCGGCGGGCCGCGGCCAGCGTGTCCAGGTCCCAGACCATCGTCCCGACGACCGAGCGCCGCGGGCCGCGGACCTGGACCTGACCGCGCACCAGCAGCAGACCCGAGTGGAAGATCGTGTGCGCGCAGGCCGGGTGGGAGTCCTCGAAGAAGGCGAGGTCGACCAGGCCTGAGCCGTCCTCCAGGGTGACGAAGATGATGCGTTTGCCCGAGGCGATGGGCGGGGTCTGGGTGGAGGCGCGCACGCCCGCCACCAGCACCTGCTGGCCCTCCCGCAACCCGGAGAGGTGGGCGGCGTCGGTGGCACCGACCTCGCGGAGCAACCGGTGGTGATGCTCCATCAGATGCTGTGTGACGTCGACGGAGAGCGCTTCGAGTTCGGCGCCGAGAGCCTCGCGGGCAGTCATCTCGGGCAGTCCGGAGGGAAGTTGGGGGGTGGGGCCGGTGGCAGCGCTGTCGAGGGACAGCTGCCCCACCGACTGGCGGGTCCGGTTGCGGGTGTCCCGGTGCAGCTCGTTCACCTGCAGGAGGAGGTCGCGGCGGGAGAGCGTGCCGCCCAGCGCGCCCAACGCACCGATCTCCACCAGGCGTTCGACGGTCGGGCGGGCCGGGCGGGCCCGCTCCCAGAGGTCCTGGAGGTCCGCGTACGGCTGCCCGGCGACCAGCCGCCGCACCTCGTCCTCGGTGATGCCCTTGACCGCGGAGAACGACATGCGTACGCCCCAGCTCCCGTCCGGCATCCGTTCGGTGCGGTGGGCGGCGGCCGAGTGGTTGACGTCGACGCCCAGCACGGGCACGTTGTGGCGGCGCGCGTCGGAAACGATCACGCGGCGCGGCCACATCCCCGGATCGTGTTCGAGCAGGCCCGCGTACAGGGCCGCCGGGTGGTGCGCCTTCAGCCAGGCCGACTGGAGGGCGGGCACCGCGAAGGCGACCGCGTGGGCGCGGCAGAATCCGTACGCGCCGAAGCCCTCGATGATCGGCCAGATCCGGTCCAGGACCTCGGTCGCGTAGCCGCGCGCACCCGCCTCGCGCCGGAACCACGCCTCCACGGCGGGCAGCCGTGCGGCGTTGGAGAGCGCACGGCGGGCGACCTCGGCCATGGCGAGGTCGCAACCGGTGAGGACCGCGAACATTCCTATGATCTGCTCGTGCCAGATGGTCACGCCGTACGTGTCGGCCAGCACGGACTCCAGGTCGGGATGCGGGTAGGCGGGGGCGGCGCCGTGCCTGGCGGCGATGTACTGGGCGGGCATCCCGCCGGAGACGGGGCCCGGCCGGAAGAGGCTGATGTCGGCGACGACGTCGTGCGGGTTGCGGGGCTGCAGCCGGGACAACAGGTCCTGCTGGCCGGGCGATTCGAGCTGGAACATGCCGATGGTGTCGCTGTTCTGGATGAGCTTGAACGCGAAGAAGTCGTCCAGCGGAACCTGCGACGGGTCGTCGAGGTCGATGCGGCTGCCGGTGGTACGGGCGATCTCGTCGACCGCGTGCGCCATCGAGGACTGCATCCGCACCCCGAGGACGTCCAGCTTGATCAGTCCCAGGTCCTCGACGTCGTCCTTGTCGGCCTGCACCATCGGGTACCGGCCGCCGGGGGTGGGCTGCACCGGGAGCCGGTCCAGGAGGGACGCCCCGGTGATGATGACACCGCAGGGGTGCATGGCCATGCCGCGCGGCAGCTTGTCCAGCCCCTCGGCGAGTTCCCAGAGCAGCCCGAAGTCCGACTGTCTGGCGGAGAGTTGGCGCAGCTCCGGCAGTTCGGCGAGGGCGCTGCGGATGTCGCAGGCCCGGATGTGCGGGAAGGACTTGGCGATCCGGTCGACGTCCTGCGGGGCGATCCCGAGGGCGAGCCCGGTGTCCCGCAGGGCGTGCCGGGCCCGGTAGGTCTCGGGCATGCCGGTCACCGCGACCCGTTCGGGGCCGAAACGTTCGAAGATCCGGTCGTACACCTCAAGCCGGCGGGCGCTCTCCACGTCGATGTCAATGTCGGGAAGCGACATCCGCCGCTCGGACAGGAACCTCTCGAAGAGCAGGGAGTAGTCGAGGGGGTTGGCGGTCGCGATACCCAGGGCATGGTTGACCAGGGAGCCGGCCCCGGAGCCGCGTGCGGCGACCCGTACCCCCATTTCCCGTACGTCCTGCACTACCTGAGCTACCGTCAGGAAGTACGTCTCGAAACCCTTCACACCGATGACCCGCAGCTCTTCGCGGAGCCGGGCGACGGCTGCCGGGTCCCGGTCGAGACCGCGCCTGGCGAGACCCGCCTCACTGCGTTCGCGCAGCAGCGCCCATGCCGCGCCGGGGCCGGGGCCCGCGCCGACGGTGCCCGGCTCCGGGAAGTGATTCACCCCGAGCCCCAGGTCCGCGACCGGGTCGACGGCGCAGCTCTGTGCGGTCGCGGCGGTCTCCGCGAGCAGCCGGGCGGCCCGTCGCGGGCCGCCCCCCGCCGCGCGTACGACGTGCTCGGCGACCTCCGCCATCTGCTCGGGCCCCTTCAGCCACCGCTCCCCCGGGTCCAGCCGACGCCGGTCGATCGGGCGCAGCAGGCGTGCGGCGTCCAGGACGTCGGCGAGGCGGTGCCTGGCCGGGTCGGCGTACCGCACGGCGTTCGTCAGTACGACGGGTACGCCGAGCCGGTCGGCGAACTGGAGGGTCCGCGCGGCCAGCCGCACCGATCCGGGCCCGGCGTCCGGCCCACCCGGGCTCCGGCCCCCCACGTCTTCTCCGCCCTGACCGCCCGCGCCGCCCCGGTGGGTCCCGTACGCCAGCACCTCCAGCCGCAGCCCGTTCCCGAACAGCGCCCGCCACGGTGCGAGCAGTGCCTCGGCGCGGTCCGGCCGTCCGGCGGAGAGCGCCCGGACCGGCTCGGACACCGGCCCGAACAGCGCGACGAGCCCGCCGACGCCGTACTCCGCGAACGCCTGGTGCGGGATGACGGGCGGCCCGGCGGGGACCTCGCCCACCGGGCGCCGGTGAGCGGCCGACACCAGCCGGCACAGCCGGGCCCACCCGGCCGCGTCCCGCGCGAGCAGGGTGATCCGCAGCGGGGCCTCGACGACATGCGCACCCCCGCGCACGGGTGTACGCCGCCGCACCCCCGCACCGGAGGAGGCCCCGGCAGCGCCGACAGCCCGCGCCATGCCCGCGGCCTGTGACATGCCCGTGGCCTGCGCCATTCCCGCAGCCTGTGACATGCCCGCGGCCTGTGGCATCACCGCCACGTCGACCCCGAAGATCGGCCGGACCCCGGCACGGGCGGCTGCCTTGGCGAAGCGCACCGCCCCGGTGACGGTGTCCCGGTCGGTCAGCGCGAGGGCGCCCACTCCCCGGTCGGCGGCAGCCCGTACGAGGTCTTCCGGGTGCGAGGCCCCGTACCGGGCCGAGAAGCCGGAAGCGACGTGCAGATGCGCGGTAAAACCGCCCATGACCTGCCACCTCTCATCTCCGGCCCCCTGTTCTCGCCCCTTGGCGCTCGTCCTTACGTTTTTTCGAACGTGTGTACGACTTTACGGGTTGAGGGCACCCGGCGCGAAAGGGAAACGGCACCCTGGGCACCCTCCGGGCGGGCGGAACCGTTGGCGCACAAGGGATGCGGGGAACCCGAAAAATCCGGTGACGGGGTGTTCGAGTCACACCCGGCAGTCGTACGGGTACGGAGCGACCTGCTGACACCCACCCCTACTCACGAGTAAGGTCGCCCGGGTCGAGGAACGGCACGAACGGAGTTCTCATGGCCCGCACATTCACCGTCGCCCGCAGCATCCTGATCGAGGCCACACCGCTTTCGGTGTACGAGCAGGTCAGCCGGCCTGCCCTGATGGGAAGGTGGAGCCCGGAGAACCTCGGCGCGACGGTGCTCGGTGACGAGCAGGGGCCCGGCGGCCCGGACGAGCCCGCCCGGGTCGGCCTCGTCTTCGAGGGGCACAACAAGCGCGGCGCGTTCCGCTGGACCACCCGCTGCACGGTGACCGAGGCCGAGCCCGGCCGCTGCTTCGCCTTCCGCGTGCACGCGATCGGGCTCAAGAACCCCCGGCTGAGCGCGCCCATCGCCACCTGGAAGTACCGGTTCGAGGAGACGAAAGGTGCGGCCGGCGCCGGGCCAGGGACGAAGGTGACCGAGAGCTGGACGGACGACCGCCGCTCGTGGCCCACCTTCGTCGCCGACACCTTCGACCGGATCGCCACCGGCGGTCAGACCTTCGCGGTCTTCCAGGTCCGCAACATCGACCGGACCCTGCGCAACCTCAAGCGGGAGATCGAGGCGGGCGCCCGCCCGACCACCGGCTCCGTCACGGAAGGCTGAGCGCCGAGCCCGTGTGCAGCGTGATGTCCACGGGCTTGAACTCCGTCGCGTCCAGGGGGAGTTGCCCGGTGCCGGAGCCGCGTGCGTAACGCGGGTGGGCGCCGCCGCTGAGCTGGAGGCGGACCCGGTGGCCGGGGGCGAAGCGGTATGCGGTGGAGCTCATCGCGACGGTGGCGGCCGTCGGGTCGTCCCCGGCGGTACGGAGCGAGGTGATGCCGTCACAGACGTTGAAGGACCGACCCGCGGGGTCCACGTCACAGAGACGCACGAAGACATCGGCAAACCTGGGGCTCGCGTCGGGGCGAGTGCTCGGGCCGTCGCTCAGGGCATCGCTCGGGTCTGTGCTCGGGCTGTCGCTCAGACCAGCGCTCGGGTCTGCGCGTGGGCCGTCGCTCAGGGCATCGCTCGGGTCCGTGCTCGGGCCGTCGCTCAGACCAGCGCTCGGGTCTGAGCGTGGGCCGTCGCTCGGGCCGGTGGAGATCCGCAGGTGCGCGAAGACCGGGCCGAGGACTTCCAGGGCTTCGGCCAGCGGTGGGCCGGTGAAGGTGCGCACGTCGTCACGCGCCTCCAGGGCCGTGTTGTCCCGGGCGCCGGCGGCCGGGGAGAACAGGGCTCCCCCGACGGACGGAGTGGGATCGTCCGGGTCGTAACGGAACGAGGCGACAGGGCCGTCACCCACCGGGCCCTGCCGGACCAGGCGACCGCCGGCAGCCGGGAACCACAAACCGCCGGACACACCGGCCACGCCCGTCACAGCAGCCACACCCGTCACATCGGCCACACCGGCGTCCGCGCCTGGGACCACCCCCGCCCCCGCCCCCGCCCCCGCCCCCGTCCCGTGCGGCCACCCGTCCAGATCACGCCACTCCCCTTCGCCCGTACCCCTCCCCGCACCACCACCCACATGCACCCGTACCGCTGTGGGCCGCAGCCCGGACGGGTCGTCGCACAGGTGGGCGCGCAGCCAGGCCAGCGTCTCCGCGAACACCTCGGGCCAGCCCTGCTGGAAAGCGGTGGTGTGGGTCCAGGGGCCGACGAGGAGCGCCGTCTCGCAGCCCGCCGCGCGCAGGCTCTCGTACTGCTGGAAGGTCTGGTCGGCCAGGCCGTCGTGCCACCCGGTAACCAGGCTGACGGGTATGTCCGCGCGGTGGCGGTGGGCGGCGCCGGCGAGTGAAGCACCCTGCCAGTAGCTGTCGCCCGGGTCGGGGTGGGCCATCGCCCCCTCCAGCCACGGCAGTTCGCCGAGGGCCCGTTCGTACGCGCCGCGCAGTGGTCTGGCCGTGACGATGCGGGCCAGCCCGCGCCTGAGGCGGACCATCGCCCGGACGAGGGGGCGGATGCCTCGGTGCTGGTACGCGACGCCCGCGCCGACGGCGAGCGAGTTCTCCAGCCGGAGCGCACCGGTGGCCCCTTCTGCCGCGGGCGCGTGAAAGAGGGCATGCGGGTCGTGCAGGCCGAGTTGGACCGCCATGGCCTTCAGCTCGGGCGGTGGGTCGAGGGCGAGGGCCCACTGCGCATAACCCAGATAGCTGGGACCCACCGTGCCCAACACGCCGTTGAACCAGGGTTGTTGACGTAGCCAGGTGACAGCGGCCTGCCCGTCGGAGGCCTCGTTGCGCCAGTAGTGGAAGCTCCCGCCGGAACCGCCGGTGCCACGGCAGCTCTGCAGGACGACGTGGAAGCCCTGTTCGGCGAAGAGGATCCCGTACTGGGGCGACCAGGGGACACCTCTCCCGTAGGGCGAGCGGACGAGGAGCGTGGGGAAGTCGCCCTCGGCGCGCGGGAAGTAGTGATCGGTGACCAGCCGGCTGCCGTCGGCCCCCGGCACCTCAAGACCCGGCTCCCACCCGACGTCGTACCGCTTGGCCGGGAGCTTGCGCCAGGAGGCCCGCATCAGCCGGGAGGAGAGGGGCGGCGGCTTGGCGGAGGTGGGGCTCCACCCGCTCCCGCGCGTGTCACCGATTGCCTTCTGCATCGCGAACCTGCCCTTCGTTATTTTCGTACGGTGTACGAGAATAACGGATGCTTGGATGGACCATCACCATCAGGAAGCGAGCGACCATGCCCCGCGGCGACAGTTCGACCCCCACAGCCGTCGACCCGCAAGAGCTCTGGCTCGGCACCCGCACCACCCGGCCGGGCAGAGGCCGCAAGCCCGCCTTCTCCCGTACGGCGATCACGGCTGCCGCGGTGGCCCTGGCGGACACCGAGGGGCTGGACGCGGTCACGATGCGGCGGGTGGCAGCCGAGGTCGGGGCGGGCGTCATGTCCCTCTACAGCTACGCCCCCGACAAGGACACCCTGCTGGAGCTGATGGTCGACCACATCAGCGCCGAACTCGCGCCGGCCACGGCCGCGTCCCCCCTCACCGGTGACTGGCGTACCGACCTCAAGGCCGTCGCGCGTCTCCAGCGCGCCCAGATGCTCCGCCACCGCTGGCTGCCGGCCGCACTGTCCACCCGCCGCTCCCTCGGCCCCAACGCCCTGGCCTTCCTGGAGCACGCACTCGCGGCACTGCGCCCCACCGGCCTGGACGGCGCCGCGAAACTGGAGGTCTTCAGCCAGCTGACCGGCTTCGTCGCCGGTTACGCGGGCCACGAGATCGCGAGGTCCGCGGCGGCGGACCACCCGGACCGCACCGCGGCCGAGGTCCGTTACCTGTCCGCCGTCGCCGCCGACGGCCGGCACCCGGAACTCGCCGAGGCTCTCGCCGCCCCGCCGCGCCCCCTCTCCCCCGACGCCCTGTTCTCCCGCTTCCTGGACCGTCTCGTCGACGGCCTGGACACGGACGGAACACGCCCGGCCGACCTCTAGTCGCACAGGCGAACTCGGGTCCCACGCCGACCTGGTCACGGCCGGTGGCGCGTACGCGGTGCTCCGGCGCTCGTGGCACGGCGACCCCAACTCGGGGAGTCAGTCCCTCTGAGTCCCTCCCGGCCTCTTCCCGCTCTCTTGAACCTCTCTTGACCTGCACTTTTGACAGAGGGACCAGAGAGGGACCGAAAGAGGGACCGAAGAGAAACCAAAAGGAACGGAAGCGGAGTCCGAACGTTCGGGCCCGGTCGCCGTCAACTCTCCGCCCTCTGGAGCAACTTCAGAGCAACCTCAGAGCAACCTCAGAGCAACCTCAGGGGGCAGCCTTCTCCCAGACCGAGACGTGCTTTCCGCTCTCGTTGGTGAAGGGCTCCCGTCCCCACCCCTCCCAGCGGTCCCGCAGCCGCATTCCGGCGAGCCTGGCCATCAGGTCCAGTTCGGCGGGCCAGACGTACCGGAAGGGGATCGAGCGGTACGAGCCGCGGCCCTCGACGACCTCGACGTAGTTCGAACTCATCGCCTGGGTGGCGACGTCGTAGTTGTCGAACGCCCAGCGGGTGGGGGTGACTTGGAAGGGCACGGCGTGCTGGCCCGGCGGCAGCAGCCGCAGGTCCGGGACAGCGACCTCGACGACGAAGAGGCCACCGGGGGCGAGGTGTTCGGCGGCGTTGCGGAAGCAGGCGACCTGCTCGTCCTGGGTGGTGAGGTTCATGACGGTGTTGAAGACGAGGTAGGCCAGGGTGAACTCCCCCCGCCCCGCCGCGTGCGCCGTCGCGAAGTCGCCGATCGTCACACCGACCGTGTCGCCGCCCGGCTTCTCCCGGAGCTTGCGCACCATCGCGCGGGACAGATCGATGCCGTGGACGGGTACGCCGCGACGGGCGAGCGGGAGCGCGATGCGCCCGGTACCGACGCCGAACTCAAGGGCCGGGCCACCGCCGGCGAGTCCGGCGAGAAGGTCGGCGGCCGGTTCGACCGCTTCGGGCCCGAACATGTCCGACGAGGGATCGTCGTAATCCGCCGCCACCGACGCACCGAAGTAACCGTCCTCCGGGGCGTCCTGGGAGGGGCCCTGAGCCACCTGCTTCCTGAGGCCGTGGGCTGCTGGGTCCAGATTCTCCGGTGAGTCCATCCGCGGGACCGTAGTGGGCGACGCGGACTCCGCGCACCCGGTTTTCCTACCGACCGCCGCCCGGCACACGCTCAGTACCGGACTCGGCGCACCCCGGCGGACCCGCCACCCGGCCCTTCGGCGGCCCCTCGACACCCAGCAGCGCCGGGAGGGCGTTCATGTCGTCGAAGACGACCGCGCCCACCGCCTCCAGCCGGGCGGCCGTACTGAGCCCTCCGCAGTATCCGAAGGCACGCATTCCGGCCGCGCGGGCGGCCTCGACCCCGTACCGGCTGTCCTCGACGACCACGCAATGCTCCGGCGCCACGCCCAACGAACGGGCCGCGTGCAGGAAGAGGTCGGGGGCCGGTTTACCAAAGGGGACGTCGGTGGCGCTGAAGCAGTCGCTCACTGTCGACCAGGACACCGTCGCAGTCGAAGATCACGAGCTCGACAGGTCCCGTGCCAGCAGCCGGTTCAGTCATGCCGGCCAGGTTAAGGGGCCTGTCGTCCGGGGCGGGAGGAGGGTCCCGGGTCAGCGAACGGGCTGGTTGAGGGAGCCGAGGGACTTGACGTGACCCACGGCCTTGAAGCCCCAGTCGAGCAGGGCGCGGGCCTCGCGGTAGACGGTGAGGCCGTCGCCCCGCTGCGGGTTGAGGACGGTGACGATCAGGGTTCGGCCGTTCCTGCGCGCGGCGGCGATGAGAGTGTTGCCCGCTTTGCTGGTGTAACCGTTCTTGATCCCGACCAGACCCGGGTAGCGGCCGATGCCGTCCGCGCCGGTGAGCAGCCGGTTGGTGTTCTGGATGGGGTACGAGGAGGTGTGGCTGCCGTCCGACCGGGTGCCGCTGGGGAAGCGGGAGTTGGCGGTGGCGGCGTACCGGGAGAACTGGGAGTTGTTCAGCCCGGCCCGCGCGAAGAGGGCCAGGTCGTACGCGCTGGAGACCTGACCCGGCGCGTCGTAACCGTCCGCGGAGGCCACCTTGGTGTCGCGGGCGCCGAGTGCGCGGGCCTTGGCCTGCATCTGCGAGATGCTGGACCTCCAGCCGCCGTTCATGGCGGCCAGGACGTGCACGGCGTCGTTGCCCGAGCGCAGGAACGTGCCGCGCCACAGATCGGCTGCCCGGTAGGTCCGGCCCACCTTCACACCGACGACGCTGCTGCCGCTGCCCACCCCCGCCAGGTCGCTCCTGCTGACCGTGCGCAGGGCGCCACCGGGCACCCGGGGCAGCGCGGTGAGTGCGAACAGCGTCTTGAGGGCGCTGGCGGGGGGCAGCTTCCAGTGCGGGTTGTGGGCGGCGATCACGGACCCGGACTTCGCGTCCGCGACGAGCCAGGCGCGGGCGGACACCACCTTGTTCGCGGCGGCACTTCCCCGAGCTTGCAGGCCGGCGCTCTGAGCTTGCGGGCCGGCGCTGCCCTGAGCGGTACGGCCGGCACTGCTCTGAGCGTTCAGGACGACACTGCTCTGAGCTCCGGCGGCTCCGGTGTCGGGAACGGGGCGGACGGCACTGCTCTGAGCTCCGGCCGCTCCGGTGTCGGGGACAGGGGCGGTCTCCGCTGCCGCCGGGGAGGCAAGCAGTGCGGGAAGGAGGAGCAGCGTGACCGCTGTCCCCGTGACGACTCGACAGGACGCTGCGCGATAACCCGATGTGACGATCATTCAGTCAACATACGGACAGCTCGCGCGCCGAGCCGCCCTGAACTGCGCCAACCGGGTTGCGGCTCGGCCGTGCGGGCGCCCGGCCCGCCGAACCGACGGCCTCGACCGGTCCGGCCGGCCCTGCCGGTCCGGTCGGTCCGGTCGATCGGCCCGGCTCGGCTCGCAGGTTCAGCCCGTCAGCCCGCGCCGTGGGGGGCGTACCGCCGCTCCCGCACGTACAGCGATCACCGCGAGCGTGGTGTGCCGCACGGTCGCCCGTCGGCATCCCGTTGCTGACCGAGGCGACGGCGGTTCTCGCCGCCTACCTGGCCGCCGAGCAGGCCGACGGCCGGATCACCGCCGCCGCCGACCCGGCCACCCTGGCCCCCACCCTCATCGGCATCGGCCACCTGCTCCTCGCCGACCGGACGGGTCCGCCCCCGGCCGAGCGAACGGTGCACAACGCGGTGTCCGGAGTGCTGGGCGGAGGCGTCAACACCGCGCCGGATCAACCGGGTTCGGGAACCGCGTGTCCTCGGCGGCATTCGCGCGTTCTTCCCTGTGTGCTGCGGCTGGCCGGCCGCAGGAATATTCAGGAGGACCTTATGAACAAGCTCAACAAGGCTGTTGCCGTCACGATGGTCGCCGGTGGAATGGTCGCTGCCGGCGCGGGCGCCGCCTCGGCCAGCGGTGCCGAGGCCGAGGGCGCGGCCCTCAACTCCCCCGGCGTCATTTCCGGCAACCTGGTCCAGGTCCCGGTGCACGTCCCGGTGAACCTCACCGGCAACACGGTCAATGTGATCGGTCTGCTGAACCCGAGCTTCGGCAACGGGTCGGCGAACATCTGACCTGTCCGGCATAGTTGATACACCCATACACCTGTCGCGCCAGGTACGCCCGGTACGCCCGGTACATCTCGTGCATTCGCCGCGTTCGACGCGTCCGGCGCAACTCACCGCAGAGGGCCTCCCTGACGCCATCGGGAGGCCCTCTGCGCGTGCGCGAGTCCCGGTCTCCTCACTCGTCCTCGACGAGCTCCGTGTCGTAGAAGCAGAAGTGGTCCTTGATCGCGGCGACTTGGGAAATCGGTTCGGGGTAGGCCCACACCAGGTCGGCCTTGCCCGGCACCGACCAGTAGGAGGCGTCACCCTTGAAGGGGCAGTGGGTGGTGGTGTCCGAGGCGGTCAGGAGCTCGGTGCGGACGTCCTCGGGCGGCAGGTAGTAGCGGACCGGCAACCCGGTCTCGTGCAGCAGGAGTGGCTGCCGGCTCTCCGCGAGCAGCCGGCCGTCCCGTACGACACGCACGTGCGCCGTGCCCTGCTCGACGGTGATCCGATGCCCCTTGTGCCCGTGGCCCCCCTGGCTGCCGTGCTCGTCCTGGGAAGTGCTGCCCGTCTCGCCCGTATCGCTCGCGCTGTCCGTGCTGTGAGGTGTCATACGCACTTCAGCGAACTGACCGCCCGCTTTCTTCCCGTTCTTCCCGGCCGACGTAGGCAATGGCGTCCATGCCCTCCCGGTCGGCCTCGTCCATCGGCAGGTAGGACATGGGTACGGGCTCGGGCAGGGAGCCCGGATCCAGGTGGGCGGCGACGAAGGCGTACCGGGGGCCGACGGCGGACGCCGAGACGAGTGCGCCCGCGCCCCACCAGCGCAGTTCCGTACCCGGGAACGCCATGACGGCTTCGTTACGCTGGAGGTGGCGGTTGTGCGCGAAGACCAGGCACGGCCCGCGCCGGGCCTCGGTGGCCGCCAGGGCCAGGAGGTTCTCGGCCATCATGGCGCCCCTGACCGCGATGATGCCCGACATGCGGTCCGGCGCGGTGGAGGCGAGTGCCGCGTGGTAGCGCAGCAGTCCCTTGGCGGTACGCGCGTGTGCGTACGCGTGGTCGAACGCCGCGCTCTCCCCGGTGCCGCCCCGGCGCAGTCCCGGCAGCTCGGACTCGTACACCGCCAGTACGTCATGGGCGGCGAGCCGCAGCGTACGCGCCTGCTCGGAGTCCCCTACGGCGCGGGCAGGATCCATGAAGGCGGCAGGGTCGGTCCAGTCTCCGTCGTCACCGAGAAGCTCGCGAAGCCGCCGGGCCTCGTACGGGACGCTGTGCGCGGGCAGCCGCTCGGCCAGGTACGCGTGGGCCGCCAGCAGGGCTGCGCGGGGGCTCGGGTGGTCACCCTGTTCGAGCGGGGCGTCGAACCCGTGGAACCGGACCTGGTCGGCCGGGTCACGACCCGTGTTGTACTCGCGCAGCCGTACGACGAGCTCGCGGTTGGCAGGTGACCCGCCCCAGCCGTGGCTGAAACCGGTGGCCAGGGCCTGGTCCAGGTCTCCCGCACCGGCGGTGATGTGGTCGTTGACGGCGGTCGCCGCCAGCCAGTCGCTCTCGACGGCGAGGGAACGGTAACCGTGGTGGCGCACCAGGTGGAACAGCATGTCGTTGCGCAGCCGCGGAAACTCCTCGACGCCGTGGGTGGGTTCACCCAGGCCGAGGAGGAGGGGCGGCAGCGGGAGGGCGGCCAGCAGCCGGTCGACCGCGGAGGCGAGTTCGGCCGGGCCGTCGCCGGGACGGAGCCCGAGGTCGTGGACGGTGGGTGGACGGATCACGGTGAATCCCCTTCGGGAAGGACGCAAGGAGGAAGGCGTGACTTCTACCGTATCCTTGAACATTCCATTGAGACTTTCTGCCAGAATTCACGCTGCTAAGTGCCGCCAACCCTCAAACGTAGGCTCACTGCCCATGTCGCCTCGCACGGACTCTCCCGCTCCCGGAGCCCCTGCCTCCCGGTCCCTCCGCCCCGTCGACCTGGCCCGCGAGCACGCTCTGTCGACGCAGGCCGTACGCAACTACGAGGACGAGGGCATCCTGCCGCCGGCCGAACGCAGCCCGTCCGGGTACCGGCGTTACACGGCCCTCCACGCGCAAGCACTGCGTGCCTTTCTCGCGCTGCGGCCCGGCTTCGGGCACCGTACGGCCGCGGACATCCTCCGCGCCGCCCACCGCGGGGACGCCGGAACGCTCTTTCGCCTCGTGGACCAGGCCCACGCGGCTCTGCTGCGCGAACGCGAGACGCTCGACGAGGTCACCGCCGCGCTCGGCACGCTGACCACCGGCCCCACGCCCGTACCGTACGAGGAGGGTTCGGGCCCGCAACTCACGGTCGGCGCCCTGGCCCACCAGCTCGGTATGCACCCTGCCTCGCTGCGCAAGTGGGAGGCGGCCGGCATCCTGCACCCCCGGCGCGACCCCGGCACGGGCCACCGCCGCTATCCGCCCGGAGCGGTGCGCGAGGCGTACGTGGCCCGCCAACTCCGGCGCGGGGGTTATCCGTTGACCCGTATCAAGGACTTCACCGACCGGTTGCACGATGCGGGCACCACCACCGCGCTGGCCGACGTGCTGGCCGAGTGGCACACCCGCCTCACCCGTCGCAGCAGAGCGATGCTCGCGGCCGGACAGCCCCTGCACGACTACCTGGAACTCGTGTCGGCGACGCCGGGCGCCGGTGGCTCCCGGCCCCGTAGCCCCGACTGCTCCGATTGCGGGTGATCAGAGTGTGGCTGAGTGTGATCGGTGAGACAGCCCTCGCGCTTGTACCACCGGAAGGAAACGCCCCATGGGCCACACGACCGCCCTCTCCGCCTCCGTCACCGTTGCGCTCTGCGGCGTACTGACTCTGGGCCCCGCAGCAGTCGCATCACCGGACGCGCGGACGACCCCGTCCGCGCCGGCCGGCGCCGCCACCTCGTCGGCGGCGGCCCGTACCGGAAATGCCGTGGCCGCAGCCAAGGACAAGGACCGGGAGAAGCTCGCGTCGACCTACCGGACCGTCACCAAGTTCGGTACGGCGTCACAGCAGACGGGCAAACTCGCCGGTCTCGCGGTCAACGGCGAGAAGGACAAGGGGAAGCTGGAGGAGGCCCGCAAGGACTCCGACAAGGAGCTCGACAACCTGATGGCCATCATCCCGGGCGGCTCCCCGGCCACCACGGACGGCCGCGCAGCCGCTCCCGCTCCCGCTTCCGCTTCCGCTTCCGCTTCCGTACGGGTCGACCTCAAGGCGTCGGTCACGCAGATCAAGGCCGACACCAAGGCGCTGGTGGACGCCGCGCTCAAGGCGGACAACGCCGCCCTGACGACGGCTGCGGGAACGCTGCTGGTCCACTTGGGCCAACTGGCCACCACCGTCTTCACGGACATCGGGCTGAACACGGTGAAGGACGTGGCCCCGAACCTGCCGGCCCTCGGCCAACTGCCGACCCCCGCTCTCCCGGGCACGGCGGCGGGCACCCCTGCCATCCCCGGCACGGCGGCGGGCGTCCCCAGCCTCTAGAGCTCCCAGGCGGACCGGGAACCGAGCACACCCGGGGTGCGGAAACACAGCCGCCGCACGCCCGGGGTGCGAGGCCGGTCCCTCTGCGAGCGGCCCTCGTTCCGCGCTGGCGGCCAGCAGTTGCACCGCGTAGTTGCGCTCGACGTGTTGGGACAGCACCAGCACTCCGACCTCCGGCCATCGCTCGCGGATCTCCAGCGCCGCGCGCAGCCCGATGGTGGTGGGTCCCCCTGCGGGGCTGTCGACGTGCAGGACACCGTCGAGGGCAGCCGTCCTGCTGCGCAGACCGCTCAGCCCGCTGCCGGCGGGGTTCGCGCCGCCCCTCCACGAGGGCGTGTCGGACAGGCAGGGGCCTGTTGTTCAGGTCGCTCTCGGCTCCATGCCCTTGATGTGTTCGAGGGCTGTGTCCAGGAGTTTGCCCACGTCGTGGAGGCTGCGGGCGGTGGCGGTTGCCAGGTAGGCGGGGTGCTGGGCGAGCGGGGTGAGAACGGCATGGCCTGCCTCGGGATCGTCACCGATGAGGATCGGTGGGTGATCACAGGGCAGGTGGGGGTCCACGACCAGGAGTTGACCGACAGCGCGGTATCCGCCGAGCACGGCGGGACCGTCCCATGCCGGTGCCGTCCCGCCGTAGGCGGTGTGCTGGTCGAGGACGGGACGACCGCCTCGATGCACGGTCAGGCGCATGGTGAGGTGACCGGGGGGCTCGGGAGTGCGGCCGAGGAGCTGCTCTTCGCGCAGGATGACGGCGGCGGTCGGTGCGAGGCCGACGGTGCAGGTCTGGTGGAGGGTGCTGTTCTGGACGCTGATCAAGGGTTTGGGCAGCCAGGCCAGGATGGCGTGGTCGCCGACGGTGAGGCGGACGTCGTAGGTGGCGGGGGCGGCGGTGGCGCCGGGCAGCGCGATCGTGGCGGCTGCCGTGGACACCTCCAGCTGGGCGTGTTCCTCGGCGGTGACGTCGAGGGCGAGACGGTCTCCGCCGAGCGGTGCGCACATGGCGCTGATGACGCTGACTCGGGCCCACCCGTTGCGGGATGGTGTCCGGTGCAGGTGGAAGGGGCCACTGCTGCGCAGGCGCGGGACGGTGGTGACGGAGCCGTTGTGCGAGGCCCTGATGACGGCGGTGGCACGGACTCCCGAGAGCTCGGGGTCCGTTGCGGGCCTGCGCACGACGGCGGGTGTCTCGTTCGTTCGCCCGCTGTCTGTCTCCTCCTTTTCGGCCACCGGCGTCGGCGTGGGGTGTTGCGTCGTGGGCGTCGGGCGCGCATGTGGTGCGGTGGCTGTCATACGGCGGCCTCGGCACGCCAGGCGGACAGGCAGCTGTCGACCCACTGGGCGACCGGCTGGACGCCGTCGTCCGAGGCCAGGCTGGTGAAGACGACGGGAAGGTCGCCGCGCTGCTTGCTCGCGTCGGTGGCCATGGTCTCCAGGTCCGCGCCGACATAGGGGGCGAGATCGGTCTTGTTGACGACGAGGAGGTCGGCGGTGGTGATGCCGGGGCCGCCCTTGCGGGGGATGTCGTCACCGCTGGAGACGTCGATGACGAACACCTGGTGGTCGACGAGGCCCTTGGAGAAGGTGGCGGTGAGGTTGTCGCCGCCGGACTCGATAAGGATCAGGTCCAGTGCGGGCAGTGTCTCCTCCAGCTGTTCGACGGCTTCGAGGTTGGCGGAGATGTCGTCGCGGATCGCGGTGTGCGGGCAGGCGCCGGTCTCGACGGCGGTGATGCGCTCCGGCGGCAGTACGGCTTCGCGGAGCAGGAACTCGGCGTCCTCGCGGGTGTAGATGTCGTTGGTGACCACGGCGATGGAAAGCCGGTCGCGCAGGGCGCGGCACAGTGCGGCGACGGTGGCGGTCTTGCCGGATCCGACGGGCCCGCCGAGGCCGATGCGCAGGGCGCGGCGGCTGCCGTCGCGGCGCAGTGCGTCGGCGCTGGGGGTGTGGTGGTGCGGCAGGGTGGTGGCGTGGTCGATGTGCATGGCGTTCTCCGAACGGTGTGTGGGTCAGGATGCGAAGAGGCGCTGGGGCCAGGCGGCGTGCTGTTCGCCGGTGATGTCAAGGAGCGGCGACGACGCGGCGGGCAGGACTTTGACACCGTCGATGGCAAGCCGTGCTGCCGCCTCGTCGGCGGCGTGCGCGACGTCGTCCACTTCGCCGGCGAGCCGGGCGAGCAGGGCGGTCGCGTCGAACGGGTTGAGGCTCAGCAGCCGCACCGCCGCCGTCGCCGGGCCGCCGATGCTCTCGTACGCGGCGCACTGGGCGGCATCCAGTGGGGTCAGGCCGGCGGCGCGGGCGGCGACACCCAGGACCACGGGCTGGTGGGCGCCTTGGGGCATGCGGTGGGCGATCTGGTCGAGCTCGGGGCAGGGCCAGGCGGCACGGGCGGCACGCAGCATCTGCCTGCCGAGCTTGCGGGCGACGTGGCGCAGTGCCGGTACGGGGGTGCGGGCGTCCGCGGCCTCGTCCAACGCCATCACGTCGTATCCGGTGGCTGCCGCGGCGGCGAGGCCGGCCGCGGTCAGCCCGGCGGTGTGCAGGCGGCCCCGGCAGAACGCCTCCAGGCTCGCGGCGTCGTGGACCCCGTGCGAGGCGACCGCGGCCTCCACACCGCCGGAGTGGGCGTGCCCACCGGCAGGGAAACGGCCGTCGGCCAGGACGAGCAGGGTGGCATGGCTCATGGGAGCGGTGGCCTGCCTTTCACAGGTACGGGGTGGAGAGAGGAGGGCAAGGGGAGAACCTTTGCCCGGGAGAGCGGGCCCGGCGGCCGACCGCCGGGCCCGCTGCCGTGCTCAGAACAGGAAGTACAGCTGCGTCATGGGCAGTTCCGACTCGTAGAGGCCCCTACCGGCCGGGTTCGGGTCCGGGGGCGGGCTCGGGGTTCGGGGCCGGCCGGAGAACATCATTTGGTTCTCCACCGTGGTCCTGGCATCCGTGGTCGTGCCCCGGTACGCACCCGGTTCCTCGGACCCGCTTCTGGCCGGGCTCGGCGGCGGATTCTTCTGGGGGAAGGGTGCGGCCGGGCGCGTGCCCGTGTTCTCGCCGACGCCCTCGCCGATGGTGATGTCGAAATAGTCGGGGCCGATCTCGATGTCCGGCTGTTCCGTGTTGAGCTTCATGTCGGCCTTGGTCTTGCCGCGGGGGGAGGTGATCTCCAGCAGCCCCTTGGTCAGGCCGTACGTGGTGGGCTTCTGGCCCGGGGCCGAGGCACCCTCCACGACGAAGTTGAAGGAGTTGCCCCCCGGTGCCGTGCCACATGCTCCCCACACCGGGCGGGGGAGGTAGGGCTGCGGTGTCGGGATCGACGCGTTGGCGTCACCGATCTGCGCGTAGGCGATCTGCCCGCCCTTGATGATCATGTGCGGCTTGACGCCGAAGAATTTCGGCTCCCACAGCACCAGATCCGCGATCTTGTCGGGGCCGGCCTCGACGGAGCCGACGTACTTGTCGATGCCGTGCGCGATGGCCGGGTTGATCGTGTACTTGGCGATGTAGCGCCTGACGCGGAAGTTGTCGTGCCCCGGGGAGCCGGTCGTTCCCGGGACGCCGGGGTCCGGGAGGTGGCCGCGACGGCCCTTGTTGACGTGCGCGGTCTGCCAGGTCCGCATGATCATCTCGCCGATACGCCCCATGGCTCCCGAGTCGGAAGACATCATCGAGATGGCACCGGTGTCGTGCAGCAGGTCCTCAGCGGCCATCGTGGAGGGCCGGATACGCGAGTCGGCATACGACGCGTCAGCGGGGACGTCGAGGTTGAGGTGATGGCAGATGACCATCATGTACATGTGCTCAGCGACGGTGTTCTTCGTCAGGGGCCGGGTCGGGTTGGTCGACGCGGGCAGCACACTCTTCTTGCCCACCAGCTTCATGATGTCCGGTGCATGGCCGCCGCCGGCGCCTTCGACATGGAAGACGTGAATGCCCCGGTACTTGCTGGTGGTGCGATCCTTGGTCGCCTCGAACGTGTCCTCGACGAACCCGGACTCGTTCATCGAGTCCGCATGCAGGGCGACTTGGGCCTTCTTGGCCTCACAGACCTCCAGCGCCACGTCGATGGCCGCGGGGGTGGCCCCCCAGTCCTCGTGGATCTTGAGGCCGATGGCCCCGGCGTCGATCTGGGCTTCCAGCGCCTTCTTGTTGACCGTGCCGCCCTTGCCGAACAGGCCGATGTTGACCGGATAGGCGTCCAGCGCCCTGAACGTCTGCTTCATGTGCCACTCGCCGGGCGTCATGGTGGTGGCCCTGCTGCCGTCCGCAGGGCCGGTACCACCGCCGATGAGCGTGGTCACGCCCGACGCGAGTGCCTCGTGGATCTGCCCGGGGCCCAGGAAGTGCACGTGGGTGTCGATGCCACCCGCGGTCAGGATCTTCCCGTTTCCGGAGATCACCTCGGTCTCCGGTCCCACCACGAAGTTCGAGGCGCCTTTGGACTGGTCCGCGGGCTTGGGTGTCATCGTCTCCGGGTTGTATGCCTGGCCGATCGCGTAGATCTTCCCGTCCCGCAGGCCGACGTCGGCCTTCACCACGCCCCAGTGGTCAATGATCAACGCACCGGTGATCACCGTGTCCACCGGCAGGAGGGGGCTGGTGGCGCCCGGCGGCAGTGTGGAGCCGTCCCGGGCGATGTGCGACATGCCCATCGACTCGCGCATTACCTTGCCGCCGCCGAAAAGCATCTCATCACCGCTGCGCTCCGGCCCGCCGCACCAGTCCTCCTCGATCTCGACGACGAGATTGGTGTCGGCGAGCCTGATCCAGTCGCCCTTCGTCGGGCCGTACAGCGTGGCGTAGTCCTCCCGCGTCAGCTCCACCGGAGGGCGCACGGTGAAGCTGGGGGAGTTCGCAGCCGCCTGGGCAACAGACTTCGTCATCGCTGGGTCACCTTCGCGTCCGCTGTGGTCGTCCTTGCCTCATGAAGGCCCCATACCTCCAGAGCTCCCCGGATGGGCACCACCCACACCCTGCGCGCGGCCGTTTCGCCGGGCTCGAAGCGCTCCGACGTACCGGCCGCGATGTGCAGCCGGTACCCGTTCACGTCGGCCGGCCGGGAGGACATCTGGTCATTGCCGTCGTCCTCGTAGAAATCGAGCCCCTTGCCGCCCACGTTCCCGCCGTGCCTGTTGACGTCGTCCAAGTGATAGTGCGAGCCGACCTGGATCGGACGGTCCGCGGTGTTCTTCACCCACAACTTCTTCCCGGTCGGGAACGTGCTGCCCCCGGCCAGGTTGTACGGCACAGGGGTCTTGTCCGGGTGCTCCCACTTACCCGGGTGGACCGTCGTCGAGGGCTTCACGTCGCAGAGCGGATCCGGGATGACCACCAGCTTGGTGCCGTCCTTGAACGTCGCCTCGACCTGCACGTTGGCGATCATCTCCCGGACCCCCGGCAGGACCTTGATGGTCGGATCACCGCTCGCCGAGGTCGGCAAGGTAGTGCCGAACTTGGTGAGGCGGGCCTGGAGTTCAGCCGCCACATCGCCCAGATTGGTGTCCATGAGTTCGGCGACCGTCTTCGTGTCGTGACGGGCCTCCTCCAGCACATAGGCCGCGAACAGCGCCATGACTTCCGGATAGTTCAGCCCAAGAGTGGGCTCGCGCATGAGGCGTCGCTCGACCAGATCCGCCGCGGCACGGATCAGGAGCCGCTCCTGCTCATGTGGCGTCAGATGCATCCAGTTCCCCTTCCTGTTCCTCGTCTGGCACCTGCGGCGAACGTCGCCCTCGGCGGCGTGAACTGTGCTGACGCGCCGGACGCCGCAGGTCGGTCAAAGAAGACGTGTCCAGCAAGAAGGGAAAGAACCCTCATAAGGCACAATCAAGTGAAACAGGAGCCATATGGGTGAACAGGACACAGGACGCACACGTCGGACAGCACGTGATTCCAAGCCGCCGCGGGCCATCCCTGAAGCTCCTCGGACACGTGCGGCCTCTCCCGATCCGGCGAGGGGCCACCCAACGACGCCCTGCAGCACGTCGAAACGGTGTGTGTCCGCGTCGTTCGTAGTGGCTGGTTCGCGCCTGAAACTGGCGTCGGCGACGCATTGGGACCAGCGCAGGACGTGCTCGGGGGGTGCTGGTTGACGGTGGGTGAGGCGGGTGATCAGGGCCCTCGCGGGCGATGTATGCCTTGTCCGCCGCGCCTGTGACACGCCCACCGACAGGCTCCCCCTCAGGAGCGCAATGGGGCGTGTCCCCCCGCCGACCGGCCCGATTAACGGTGCTGCAGCGCCTTGACGTTGTCGCCGAAGGTCCAGTTCTTGGAGCCGTCCCAGTTGAGGGACCAGGTCATCAGGCCCTTGAGTTGGTTGTTGTAGTTGTTCCAGGCCTGCGAGACGAGTGATGGGCTCATGTAGCCGCCGCCTGCCCCGGGTTGGGCGGGCAGGCCCGGGACCTGCTTGTCGTAGGGGACCTTGATGGTGGTGCCCTGGATGACCAGACCCTTGTTGAGGCAGTCGGTCTGTTTGGTGAAGCCCTCGACGGTGCCGGCGGAATAGGAGTCGCCGGAGCAGCCGTACATGTTGCCGTTGTAGTACTGCTGGTTGAGCCACCAGAGGCGGCCGTTGTCCGCGTACTTCTTGATGATCGGGAGGTACGCGCCCCAGATCGAGCCGTACGTCACGCTGCCGCCGGTGACGTAGGCCGTCTCCGGCGCCATCGTGAGGCCGAAGTTCGACGGCATCTGGGCGAGTACGCCGTCGATGATGCGGATCAGGTTGGCCTGGGACGTGGAGAGTTTGGTGATGGTGCCGCTGCCGGTGAGGCCGGTCTCGATGTCGATGTCGATGCCGTCGAAGTTGTACTTCTTCAGGATCGGGACGAGCGTGGCGATGAACTTGTCCGCCACGGCTGTCGAGTTGAGGTCGATGCCCGCCGTCGCGCCGCCTATCGACATCAGGGTGGTGAGGCCGTTCGCCTTGGCCTGGCACATCTCGGCGGGCGTGGCGACCTTGACGGTCGCGTCCATGCCGTTCTCCCACAGGGCGGTGCCGTCGCTGCGGATCACCGGGAACGCGGCGTTGATGACGTTGTAGCCGTGCTGGGGGATGCGGGGGTCGGTGATCGGCGTCCAACCGAACGGCGGATGCACGCCGTTGGCCGCGCCGTCCCAGTTCTCCCAGTAGCCCTGGAGCACCTTCCCTGTCGGCTTGGACTTCACCGGACAGGTGTCGGCGGCAGGCGCCGCGGGCCCGGTCGCGGACGTGGCGGGGGCCGCGGCCATCGTGAGCGGGACGGCACAGGCGGCGGCCAGGGCGGCAGCCAGCAGGCGGGGGCGAGGGGCGGTACGGACCGCACGGGGGGTGTGAGCGGTGTGGGCGCGTTCGGACATGCTGAGCCTCCTGGGTGGGGGAACCGGGAGAAGCAAGTGGGGTGAAGCTTGAGCAGGTGCGATGCGCCCACACGCTAAGTAGGTCCAGACCAATCGTCAAGAGGTCCCGTCAGCATGGCCCCGGGCAGTCGCCGTAGGCCCGGACGGTCTGCGCGCGGGGAGGGATGAACCGCCCGCGGTGAGCGACGAACCTCCCGCGTTGAGCGAAGAACCGTCCCCCGGTGAGCCCGGTGAGCCCGGTGCGCGTGGTGCGGCACGGGGTCACCCGCCGCGAGCACGTTCAGTACAGGTTGTCCCGGTACTGGATCTCGGCGATCGCGCTCAGCTGTCCGAGCTGGTCGCCGAGGTTGTCGGCCATCTTTGCCGCGTGCTCGGCCACGTGCATCGTGTAGAAGTCGCCGCCCATCAGGACCACTTCGGCCAACCGGCGCGGGTCGCCCTCCCACAGCCGGGCGCGGATCACGGCCTTTCCGCACTGCGAGAAAACCTCCCGTACACGCACGACGGTCGCCAGCACGGCGGGTTTCCCGTCGGCCTGCAGCATGTTCAGCAGCTCCGGGTCGTCGCTGATGAACGCGTCGCCGTTCACGCGCACCGCCTCGCGGAGGCCGGGTACGAGGAACACCAGGCCCACCGCCGGGTTGCGGGTGAGGTTCTCGAAGGTGTCCGCGAGCTTGTTGCCCGGCCGGTCGGGGAGCGCCAGGGTCCAGGGGTCGAGCACCCGCACCGCTCCGGGCGGATCGCCCTTGGGGCTGATGTCGAGGTGTCCGGCGTCGTCCGCCGTGGCCAGGCAGAAGAAGGTGCTGTGCGCGATGAACCGGGTGGTGAACTCGCCGAGGCGGGTCTCCTTCTTGGCCGCCATGAAGGGCGGCGGGTGGCCGATGATCTCCCGTACCCGTTCCATGCCGATGGGACGGTAGTCGTCGGCGGCGGTACGGGCGGGCGTGCTGGGAGGGGCGTCCTCGTGGTGCTGGTGCTGCATGCGGGACCTCCGGAAGGAGTGCGGGGTGGGGTGGGGTGGGGTGGGGTGGGGCGGAGCGCCGCGGGCGCGGGTGTCCAGACGTCGAGCGCGAGCCTCTGGACGACGAGCGCGGGGCTCTGCACGTCGAGCGCGGGGCTCTGCACGTCGAGCGCGGGCCTCCGCACGTCGAGCCCGGGCCTCCGCACGTCGAGCCCGGGCCTCCGCACGTCGAGCCCGGGTCTCTACACGTCAAGGACGAGGCGTTCGCCGCGCGCCCGGGAGACGCAGAGGTACATGCGGTCACCGGACGCGCGTTCCTCGGCGGTGAGGATGTCGTCGCGGTGGTCGGGTTCGCCGTCGATCACCCGGGTCTCGCAGGTGCCGCAGACGCCCTCGCGGCAGGAGCCGGTCACGGGGAGGCCCTCGTCCTCCAGCGCGCCGAGGATGCTCGTACCGGCGGGGACGGTGACCGTACGGTTCGACCGCGCGCACACGACCTCTACGTCGGCGTCCGGCAGGGCCGCCGGCCTGGCTCGCGGCCGGAACCGCTCCAGCCGTACCGAGCCGGGGGCCCAGTGCGCGGCCCGCTCCTCGACCTCGGCCAGCAGGGCTTCCGGACCGCACGCGTAGACGGCGGTCCCGGGACGCGGCCGTTCCAGCAGCGTTCGGAGCGGCATCCGGCCCGTCCGGTCCTTCGGGTAGAGCCGTACGTTGTCGCCGTGGGCACGCAGTTCGTCGCGGAAGGCCATCGAGTCGCCGGAACGACCCCCGTACAGGAGCTGCCACGGCAGGCCCCAGGCTGCGGCCTGCCGCGCCATCGCCAGGACGGGGGTGATGCCGATGCCGCCCGCGATGAACAAGTACGACTTCTCCCGGCGGAATCCGAAGTTGTCCAGCGGTCCGCGCAGCTGCACGGGCTGTCCCGGCCTGAGGAAGGCGTGGACGTACTCCGAGCCGCCCCGGCTCGCCCGCTCGCGCAGCACCCCGATGCGGTACGAGGACCGGTCCTGCGGGGAGCCGCACAGCGAGTACTGCCGCACGATCCCTGTCGGCAGGGCGAGTTCGACGTGGGCGCCGGGCCGCCAGGGTGGCAGCGGCCGTCCGTCCGGGGACGAGAGCTCGACGGAGACCACACCGGCGGCCTCCCAGCGCACTTGACACACCATCACCCGCAATTCCTGGACCTCCGACCTTGCCGCTTCAGCCAGCAACACTGTGCACCTCTTTCTCTTGTCCACTGGACAATAGCGATCTCTTGTCCAGTGGACAAGGCGTGACCGCCGTATATTGTCCGCCGGACAAGAGCAGGCGTGGACAGTGCCGGGCTTGGGCAGTAGCGAGCGCGGAGAGAGCGAGCGTGAGGGAGCACATGGGCATCAGCAGGGCAGCCGTCGTCGGCGCGGCATTGGAAGTGCTCGACGAGCAGGGCCTGGACCTGGTGACCATGCGTGCCGTCGCGGAGCGGCTGGGGGTGCAGCACAACACGGTGCGCTGGCACGTGGACAACAAGCAGCGACTGCTCGTCCTGATGTCGGACGCCGTGCTCTCGGACCTGGATGTCGCCGCACTGCCCGAGCCGTGGGAGGACCGGTTCCGGGCTCTGGCACGGTGGTGCCGGGAGGCGATCCTCGCGCGCCGTGACGCGGCCCGGCTGCTCGCGGGGCTCGCCACCACCGAGCCGAATACCTACCGGTTCGCCGACACGGTGATCCAGACCCTGCTCGACGCCGGCTTTCCGGCCCGTACGGCGGCCTGGGCGAACTGGACGGTCTTCTACCTGATCCTGGGCATCACGCAGGAACAGCAGGGACAGCAGGGACACTCCGCCGACTCACCGCATTGCGTGACGGAGTTCGACGATCCCGCCTACCCGGCCCTGAGCACGGCCGCTTCACACGTATCCGCGGGCACCTACGAAGAGCGCTTCGAGTTCGCGCTGAACATGCAGGTGGTCGCACTGCGTGCGGAGTTGGCGGGTGCGGGTGCGGGTGCGGACGACGCGACGGCCTGACGGACGGCGCGCCGGCCTACCAGGACCAGGACCAGGTACCAGGTACTCAGCGCCTCGTCTCGTACCTGGTCAGGATCACGCCGCCGGGAAGCGTCCGTGTCTCCACCAGGGTCAGGTTCACCCAGCTGTCCAGCGCGGTGAAGAACGGCGTGCCGCCGCCCACCAGGACCGGGGCGGTGGCCAGCACGTACTCGTCGACCAGCCCGGCCCGTACGGCCGCGCCGGCGAGTGTCGCGCCGCCGATGTCCATCGGGCCGCCGTCCTCCGCCTTGAGCCGGGTGATCTCGGCGACCGCGTCGCCGGTGACCAGACGGGTGTTCCAGTCGACGCTGTCGACGGTCGAGGAGAACACCACCTTCGACATGTCCCGCCAGCGGCGCGCGAACTCGGCCTCGGCCGGGGTGACGTCGGGCTGGTGTTCAGCGGTCGGCCAGTAGGAGCTCATCGTCTGCCACAGCTTGCGCCCGTACAGCGACAGTTCGGTCGCCTGCAACTGGTCGGACCAGATCTGGAACAGCTCGTCGCTCGGCGTGCTCCAGCCGATGTCGTCGCCGGGCGCGGCGATGTAGCCGTCCAGGGTCAGGTTCATGCCGTAGATCAGTTTCCGCATGGCGCCAGCCTTCCGTAAGTGGGTCTCACGCGTACAGACCGGCGCGGCGCGGGAAACTCATTGGTGGGTGCGCGTTGGTGTGGGTTGGTGCGCGTCGGGGCGCGTCGGTGCGTGATGTTCCAGGTTGAGCCGCTGTCCGACATTGAGCACCAGGTGACGTGTGGGACGGAGGGGAGGGGGCACCCGGGTGGGACAAACGCGAGGCGCGAGTAGCCGGACGTGGTCTTCCGAGTGGTGGCACGCCGGAGGGGGCCGCAGTCTGGTGGAAGGGACTCGCCCGTACGGGGTGCCCCCCTGAGCGCACCGAACGCACTACGGAGGTCCCCGTGACAACCGCCCACGCCCCACACTCCTGGCCCGGTTTCGGCAGAGTCATCCGGCTGCCAGGGGTGTACGCCCCGCAGGCGGACAGCCACTTCCTGGCGGAGGCCATCGGCCGGGAGAACGTTCGGGGCCGGGACGTACTGGACCTGTGTTCGGGCAGCGGTGTGCTTGCCGCCCACGCCGCACGGCTCGGGGCCCGGGTGAGCGCGGTCGACATCTCCCGCCGCGCCGTACTGGCCGTCCGCCTCAACGCCCTCCTCGCCCGGCAGCGGGTCACCGTGCGCCGTGGTGACCTGATGAGCGCCCTGCCCGGACGGACGTTCGACCTCATCGTCAGCAACCCGCCCTACGTACCCGCCCCCCACGCGGCCCTGCCCGGCCGCGGGCCGGCTCGTGCGTGGGACGCCGGCGTGGACGGCCGGGCCCTCCTGGATCGCATCTGTCACGTCGCGCCCAGGGCCCTGCGGCCCGGCGGCACGCTCCTGCTGGTCCACTCGGCGGTCAGTGGGGCCGAGACGACCGTGCGGTGCCTCACCGAGGCCGGAATGCAGGCGCAGGTCAGCGACCGCGCGTACATCCCCCTGGGCCCCGTCATGCGGGGACGACTTGCCTGGCTGCGCGAGCGGGGGCTGCTCGAACCCGGGCAGGACAAGGAAGAACTGGTGATCATTCGTGCTGTCAAACGCTGACCGGCCCCGCCGCATCACGGTCGACCGCGAAGGACCGATGCTGATCGACGGACCTGTCGAGGTCGTCCTGCCCGACGGCACCACCGTCACATCCGACCGCTTCACCGTCGCCCTCTGCACCTGCCGCCGCAGCCGCACGTACCCCTGGTGCGACACCAGCCACCGGCCCCGCGTCAGGCCCGGTGCCGCGAACGACGCCCCCGACCCCGACACCGCCCGCGAGAACGGAGGCCAGCCGTGACCCTCACCGAACAGCCCCGCCCCACGGCCCCGCACCTCCCCGCCCCGCGGGGCGACCTCTCCCGTACCGTGCTGGCCGCCCTGCGCGGGGAGGGCGGCGCGCTGCCCCGCCCCGAGGACATCGCCCGCGCCGAGCCGTACGGCGACGACCTGCAGCTCTGTCTCTACCTCCTGTACGAGCTGCACTACCGCGGCTTCGAGGGTGTCGGCGAGCTCTGCGAGTGGGACCCCGACCTCCTGCGGGTCCGGGCCGCCGCCGAGGACCGCTTCCTGACCGCGCTTCGCGCCGACTCCCCCACCGCGCGGAGCGTGGACGAGGCGGTGGGCGAACTGCTCGTCGAGCCCGCAGGCGACGACGGGCACAGCGTGAGCCACCACCTCAAGGCGGGCGGCGAACTCTGGAAGCTACGCGAGTACGCGGCGCTGCGCTCGATCTACCACCTCAAGGAGGCCGATCCGCACCTGTGGGTCGTGCCCCGTCTGCGCGGCCGTGCCAAGGCCGCCATGGTCGCCATCGAGTTCGACGAGTTCGGCGGCGGGCGGGCGGAGAACATCCATGCCCAGCTCTTCGCCGACCTGATGGCCGACCTCGGACTGGACACCACGTACGGCCACTACCTCGACGTGGCGCCCGCGCAGGCACTGGCGACCGTCAACCAGATGTCCCTGTTCGGCCTGCACCGCAGGCTGCGCGGCGCCCTTGTCGGTCACTTCGCCACCGTCGAGATCACCTCGCCGCCCGGCTCCAGGCGCCTCGCCCAGGCCCTGCGGAAGGCGGGCGCGGGTCCGGCCGCCCAGCGGTTCTACGACGAACACGTGGAGGCGGACGCCGTCCATGAGCAGATCGTCCGTCGCGACGTGATCGGCGGCCTGCTGGAGGACGAGCCCGCGCTCGCCTCCGACATCGCGTTCGGCATCCGGTCCACCGGCTTCCTGGAGGACCGGCTGGGCGAGCATCTGCTCGCCGCCTGGCGCGAGGACCGTACGGCGCTGCGCGAACGGGCGGGCGTCCCGTTTCCCTAGGCGTTTACCTGGGCGGCCGCTCCCCCGCTGCGTAGGCGCCCGCCCTTTGCGTAAGCGCCCTTACCGTAGGCGCCCCTCCCCTTGGCCGCCCCTCCCCTCAGCCCGCTGCTTTTCCTGGCCAGCACCCATGCATCACCCACGCACCACCCATCGTTGGAGAGCGCATGCCGGACCAAAAGCCTGCCAAGAAGTCTGCCGCGAAGCCGGCCGGGAAGTCTGCCAAGAAGGTGACCGGGAAGCCGGCCGAGGCTTCCGCCGCGAAACCGGCCAAGAAGGCAGCCAAGAAGCTGGCCGAGAAGTCGGCCGCGCAGCCGGCCAAGGCGTCCGCCGGGAAGCCGACCAAGAAGCTGGCCGAGAAGTCGGCCGCGAAACCGGCCAAGGCGTCCGCCGGGAAGGCGGCGAAGCAGACGGCCGCCCAGCCGGCCAAGCAGTCCGCCGGGAAACCGGCCAAGCAGTCCGCCAAGAAGAAGACGGCCGCGGCGGCCAAGCCCCTGAAGGCTGCCGCCAAGAAGGCACTCGATACGCTGGTTCCCGGGACCGGCCCCGCCGACGGCGTCCCCGGCAAGCCCGGTGCCGAGACGCCCGCTGCCGCCGAGCCCACCACTCCCGGGCCTCCGCTGCCGCCCAAGGCGGACCAGCGCGGTCCGGCCACGGTGAGCCCCACCGGTGAGCCCACCGGGGTGGACCAGGAAGTGGTGGCGCAACGGGACGCGTACCTGACCACCGCGCAGGGCGCCCGCCTGTACGACACCGACCACTCCCTGAAGGCGGGCGAGCGCGGCCCGACCCTGCTCCAGGACCACCACCTGCGCGAGAAGATCACCCATTTCGACCACGAACGCATCCCGGAGCGCGTCGTGCACGCCCGCGGCGCCGCAGCCCACGGCACCTTCCAGGGCTACGGCACCGCCGGGAAGATCACCAAGGCCGCGTTCCTCGCCAAGGACGCCGAGACCGAGGTCTTCGTACGCTTCTCCACCGTCCTCGGCTCCCGCGGCTCCGCCGACACCGTCCGCGACACCCGCGGCTTCGCCACGAAGTTCTACACCGACGAGGGCACCTTCGACCTCGTCGGCAACAACATCCCGGTCTTCTTCATCCAGGACGCCATCAAGTTCCCCGACGTCATCCACGCCGGAAAGCCCCACCCCGACCGGGAGATCCCGCAGGCCCAGAGCGCCCACGACTCCTTCTGGGACTTCGTCACCCTGCACACCGAAGCCACCCACCACACCCTGTGGAACATGTCCGACCGCGGCATCCCCCGCTCCTACCGGATGATGGAAGGCTTCGGCGTCCACACCTTCCGCCTGGTCGCCGCCGACGGATCGACGACCCTCGCGAAGTTCCACTGGAAGCCCAAGCTCGGGGTGCACTCCTTGGTCTGGGAGGAGGCGCAGATCACCAACGGCGTGGATCCGGACTTCCACCGCCGCGACCTCGCCGACGCAATCGAGGCAGGCGCGTACCCGCAGTGGGAGCTGGGCATCCAGGTGTTCCCCGACACGGCCGAGCAGGTCTTCGAGGGCATCGACCTGCTCGACCCGACGAAGATCGTGCCGGAGGAGCTGGCACCGGTGCAGCCGGTCGGCCTGCTCACCCTCAACGCGAACCCGACCAACTACTTCGCCGAGACCGAACAGGTCGCCTTCCACGTCGGGCATCTGGTGCCCGGCATCGACGTCACCGACGACCCGCTGCTCGCCGGCCGTCTGTTCTCGTACCTGGACACGCAGATCACCCGGCTCGGCGGCCCCAACTTCGGCCAGCTGCCGATCAACCGCCCGCACGCCCCGGTCAACGACATGCTGCGCGACGGCATGCACCAGACCGCCGTGCACAGCGGCGTGGCGCCGTATCAGCCCAACTCCCTCGACGGCGGCTGCCCGTTCATGGCCGGAGAGGACGTCGGGGCCTACGTCGAGCGGCCGGTGGCGATCCCGGAAGGCCGCAAGGTCCGCCAGGCCCCCGCCTCCTTCGACGACCACTTCAGCCAGCCGAGGCTGTTCTGGCTGAGCATGAGCGACGTAGAGCGCGAGCACATCATCGCCGCGTACACCTTCGAGCTGAACAAGTGCTACGAACAGGCCGTCAAGGAAAGGGCGTTGCGGGTACTCGCCAACATCGACCCCGTGCTGTGCCAGGAGGTGGCCACCGGCCTCGGCCTGCCGGCACCGGAGGCCACCGTGAAGCTGGTGGACCCCGCTCCCAGCCCCGCTCTCTCACAGGTCGGCGGCGTCTGGCCGCTCGACGGCCGGATCATCGGGATCGTGGCCGGTGAGTCGGACGACCTCGCGGGCGTGCGGTCCGTGCGCGAGGCCGTGCTGGACGCGGGCATGGTGCCGCTGGTGATCGCGCCGACGGGCGGCAAGCTCGACGACGGCAACGGCGAACCGGTCACCGTGCAGCGCACGTTCACCACCGCACGCTCGGTCGAGTTCGACGCGATCCTGCTGGCCGGAACACCGCGGGCGGGCGCCGACGCGTACGGCGCGCGGGACGCCAAGGCGGACGAACTGCACGCCGTCGTCACCGACCCCCGTGTCCTGCTGCTGCTGGCGGAAGCCTTCCGCCACGGCAAGGCGATCGGCGGCTGGAGCGACGCGCGGACCGCGCTGACGGCGGCAGGCGTACCGGAGGACGCACCCGGAGTCGTCAACAGCGAGACCGCATCCGAAGCACTCGATCTCCTGACCGACCTGATGGGCGCCCACCGGGTCTGGGAACGCTTCCCCGCAGGAATCTGAGCACAGCGAAGAGACGCAAGAGACGCAGCAAGAGAGGAGAGCAGAGGAGCGGGCAGGCGGCCTGGCGTGCGCGCGAGTTCGGAACATCAACGTCGTCCAATGGAGGCTTCTGCTGTGGATCCTGTGAATGCTGTGAATGCTGTGAATGCCGCGGATGAAGACGCGACCGGAGCGGGAAGCGGCCTGCACAGGGCAGGACAGGCCGTCCGGCGGCTGGGCAGGGTTTACTCGCCGCGGGAGGAACGCCACCTCGGCCGGCACCTCGGGGCCGTCGCCGCGTTCGGCGCGTACACGGCCGCTTGGGGCGCGGCAGTCGCCGTACGGAAGGCCAAGCTCCCGGAACGTCCCGATCCGCAGGGCCTCCTGCTGACGGCGACCGCCGTGTTCCGGCTGAGCCGGCTGCTCAGCAAGGGCTCCGTCACGAGCCCGCTCCGGGCGCCCTTCACCCGCTACGAGTCGGCGACGGGCCCCGCCGAGGTGGCCGAAAGCCCCCGCGGAGACGGCATCAGGGCCACCGTGGGTGAGCTGGCCACCTGCCCGTTCTGTCTGAGCGTCTGGCTGACGACGACCTTCACCGGGGCCCAGCTGTTGTGGCCCCGCGCCACGCGGACCGTGACGGGCGGCCTCACCGCCCTCGCTGCGGCCGACACCATGCAGCTGGCGTACGACTACCTGCTGCAGAAGAACTCGGAGTGAGGTCTCGCCGTGGCGACGCAACGTGAGGCGTACGCGCCGCGAGGGTCCACGAGCCCATCTCTGCGACATCCCCGCAGCAGACAAGTGGGGACCTAGGTCCCGAATCCTGCTGTGGATGGCGGGAATTGGATGACGGAATTGCCATGAGGCGGTGTTGTCCATGCCCGTGCGACAGATCTACGGAGAAGCATGAACTGGGTGGCGACGTTGACGGACCGGCTGCGGGCTGCTGCCCGGTGGGTGTGCCGGGGGGACCAGGAGCCGGTGGCTGAGACCATCCGCATCGAGTCGCCCCGGCCGGGCGCGCACTGGCATCGCGTGGACCGGTGTCTGGTGCGCTGGCAGGTGTCCGGGCCGTTGGCCTACCCGTGCCGGGTGCTGCTGGAGCGGCCGACCTCCCGCGGGTGGGCCCCGGTGGCCGTGCTCGCCAGCACGGTCGACCCGCGTGCCCGGCAGATAGCCGTCGCCGTCCCTCAAGTGCCCTGCGGCACGTACCGGGTACGCATCGCCTCACCCGAACTGCCCGCCGCGGCATGCAGCGGGCCGCTCTCCCTCACCGAATGAAGAACGCCCCGTGTCAGACGGGACGGCGAGAGCCCTCGTCGTCGCAGGGGATCGCACTGTCGGAATGATGGGCGAGGAAGTCGCGGGTCGCCTGCCGTTCCACGTCGCTGATCGCGGTCGGCTTCACGTCGATGATCCCGCCGAAGGGCCGGTCCACGTCCCGGATGATGACCAGCATGGTCGTCAGGAGAGCGGTGATCACGGTGAGGGTGATCACCTGGCCCCGGTTGTTCTTGCGGGGCAGACAGATACCGAGTGCGGCGACCGTGATGAAGAGCGTGGCGAGCAGGAACCAGAAGATGGTGCTGGGAATGCTCGCGCTCGCTTGGGTGAGGCGTTCCTCGCGTTCGTCGGAGCGCTTGTGGTCGGCGGAGACCAGCATGCCGAACACGGGCTTGCCCTCCAGTGCGCGGAAGGCCTTGCGGAAGTCGGTCGACCACACGCTGGGTGCCTGCGAGCCGCCTCCGTCGGCCATGGCGGGCCATTCCTTGGCCTGCACGGCACGGGCGTAACAGACAGCGTCGGCCTGAATCTGTCCGCGCTGGGCGGCGGGAGCGTACTCGGCGGTCTCGACGAGCTGGTCCAGGGCGCGGGCCTCTCCGCGCGCGGCGACCTCGGCCTTTCCGTACGAGCCGTTGGCGGTCACCAGGACGAACGCGAGCAGCAGCACGGTCAGGGTCAGGAGCGGTCCGACGAGGTCCTTGACCGCCATGCCCGTGTCGTCGTCCTCGCTGAGCAGTCGCGGCCGCAGCCAGCGGTTGGCCGCCAGGCCCGCCAGCAGAGCGATCACAGCTACGACGATGACAAGGGCCATGAGCGGGCACCTCCGGTGAGCGACAGGCTGGGCGCCCGGCCGCGACTTTGGACAAATGCCGTGAGCCTGCCGTGATCGGTGCCGCTCCCAAACCGCGCGAACGATCAGGCTCCCTCGAAGGGGGTGTT
This sequence comes from Streptomyces sp. NPDC091272, assembly GCF_044757485.1. Lineage (NCBI taxonomy): Bacteria > Bacillati > Actinomycetota > Actinomycetes > Kitasatosporales > Streptomycetaceae > Streptomyces > Streptomyces sp. NPDC091272. Next base: position 330,862 of record NZ_JBIVVC010000006.1, on the reverse strand, counting down.
TTGCTGCGCCAGGAGGACCACGCCCGGCTCCGGGTCCCCTCACCGTCCCCCGCACCCGGTCCCCTCGTCCCGACGGCCACTTCCCGGGCGACGGGCGCTTCGCTACGGTGAGTTGGCCGGGCGCGAGGGACCCGGGGCCGTCGTCCGGGCGTGAATGCCGTTCGCCGCCGACCCGTAGGGATCGCGGGCCGACGGCACATGAGACGGCACATGCGACTCAAGGGGGGCTTGTGGTGAGCAGGTTCGACAGGATCAGAAGCCGCGGGCTCTCCGTCGCGACGGTCTGCGGTCTGGTGGCCGCCGTCGTGCTGGGTGTGCCGGGCGCCGCGTCGGCGACCGACCCGGACGACGCGCCGTCCGGATACGCGGGGCCGTTCGCGTCGTGCAAGGGCGTCGCGCTCCCCCGCATGCCTCTGTCGGACGGAGTGGGGTACATCCAGGTCTGGCAGGACTTCGCGGGGAGCGGCACCTACTGCGCGAAGACCTACGACAACAGGGCCGGTTCGCACACCATGGAGATCCGGGTGCGCCGTTATGTCTGGCAGACCTCCTGGTACGACAGGGGCCCCTACGCGACGTACGCCGGCGGCGTCTACGTCTCGGGCTCCAACACCTACTGCGCCGAGATCACCGGCTGGGTGGAGGTCAACGGAACCAGGTATGCCGGCGGCGGCCGGGTCGGCTGCGACGGCTAGGAGGCGGCCTTAAGCTCCGGCCTCCGGCAGCTGGCGGCGGACCAGTTCGTGGAACAGGCCCGCCGGGTCCGCCAGCAGGTCGGCGGGTGGGCCCTGCTGGACGATCCGCCCGTCCGCCATCACGATCACCCGATCGGCGTCCATGACCGTGGACAGGCGGTGGGCGATCACGACGCGGGTGGCGCGCAGTGCGCGGGTGGACTCGATGACCACCCGCTGCGTCTCGTTGTCCAACGCACTGGTGGCCTCGTCGAGGTACAGGACGCGCGGCTTGCGGATGAGGGCCTGGGCGATCATCAGCCGCTGACGCTGGCCGCCCGAGACGGTGCCGCCGCCGTCGGACAGCATGGTGTGCATGCCCATCGGCATGGCCTTGATGTCCTCCGCCAGGCCTGCCGTCGCGGCGGCCTCCCAGGCCTCCTCCGGCGAGAACTCCCCGGTGCCGCGGATGCAGTCGAGTATCGAGCCGCTGAACGGCTCGGCGTTCTGCAGGACCACACCGCACTGGCGGCGCACGGCCGCCCGGTCGAGCGCCGCCAGGTCCTGGCCGTCGTACAGCACGCTGCCGGTGACGGGAGCGTCGAAGCCGATGAGCAGTCGCAGCAGCGTCGACTTGCCGCAGCCGCTGGCCCCGACGATCGCCACGAACTCCCCCGGCCGGATCTCCAGGCTGACGTCGTCGAGCACCAGAGGGCCGTCGTCGGTGTAGCGGTACGACAGTTGCCTGGCCGCCACGGCGCCGCTCAGCACGCCCGGCGGGGTGCTGGTCCCGCGGATCTCCGGTTCCTCCCGCAGCAGCGGCCCGACCTGCTCGTACATGGGCAGTACGGCGGCGGCCGACAGGAGCGCACCGGACAGTTGCGTGACCGAGGACAGCAGCATGGTGACGGCGGTGCTGAAGGTGAGGAACTCGCCCGCGGACATCGTGCCGCGGGCCGGTCCTGCGAGGAGCATGAACATCACCAGTGTGCACAGCGGCAGTTGGACCGCGCCGATCACCGTGGCGAGGTTCTGGATCCGGCCGGCCCGCTGCTGCAGCTCGCGGGTACGGGCGAACTCCCGTGCCCAGGCGGCGTACGCGAAGCTCTCGGCCGCGGCCACACGCAGTTTGGGCAGTCCGCGCAGGGTCTGGAACGCCTGGTTGTTGAGCTTGTTGCCGAGCACGATCAGCCTTCGCTGGTAGCGCAGTTGCCACAGTCCCAGGCCCAGCAGCACCGCTGCGACGACGAGCAGCATGGCCACCGCCGCGAGTGCCAGTGGCACGCTGTAGATGAGCAGCAGGACGATGTTCACCGTGCCCACCGTGCCCGACTGCACGCAGACCGGGCCGATCCCGGACAGCACGCGGCGGATGGCGCTGATACCCATGGCCGCGCCGGCCAGTTCGCCCGTGGAGCGGCCGGCGAAGAACTTCGTGGGCAGCCGGAGCAGCCGGTCCCAGACGGCGGGTTGCAGCGTGGCCTCGATCCGGCCCTCCATGCGCAGCAGGGAGATGTTCTGCAGCAGCAGGAAGGCGGCCGAGACGACTGCGGTCACGACGAGCGCGACGGAGGTCTGCACGATGAGGCCGGTCTCGGCCCTGGGTACGTACTGGCCGAGCACCGTTCCGGTGGCGATGGGCACCAGCGCGCCCAGGGCCACCGCGACCAGCCCGCCCAGGAGCAGGCTGCGCAGCTCCCCGCGGGTGCCGCGGACACTGAACCGCAGCAGGGTCACCAGACTCGGCTTCCCTGCGGGGAGCGGTCGGTAGAACATGACGGCGCGCGGTTCGTAGGCGGCCGCGGCGCTCTCGTTCAGGCGCTCGCGCCGACCGCCCTGGTCGACCGTCTCGTACCGGCCGCGCCGCCACAACAGCGCGACGGGAGCGCCGTCCCGCGTGCGCCGGCCCACCAGGGGGCCGCTGTTCTCCCGCCACCACCGCCCGGTCAGCCGGACCGGGCGGGTCCGGATCCGGGAGGCGAGCGCGATGCGTTCGACGGGGTCCGTCCGCTCGGCGGCGCCCGCCTCCCCCGGTTCGGACAGGGTGATGCGGGCCTCGTCGGCGACCCGGCGGCACACGGCGAACGTCGCGTCGGCGCTCGCGGGGTGTCCACCCGCCCGGCCGGGGCCACCGATGGAGGACACCAGCGCCCGGTCCGCCTGGGTACGGGCCGCGCGACCGGCTTCGATGCCCGCCGTCGTACGGTCCTCGTGGGCGCGCTCCAGCTGTTCGATCCAGTCGTCCAGGGCGTACAGCAGCCGGTACTGCTGGTCGACCATGCCCTGCCACATCGCCGCGGCGAGCAGCAGGGTGCCGATCGGCTCGGCCTCGTAGGCGGCCCCGTACTGCACGCTGCCCGGGGGGACCTGCATCCACAGGATGTCGTCGTCGGCGCCGCCCTGCTCGGTCGTGGCGGGGCCGTCCAGCGGCGCCTGGTAGAGGACGTGCAGACCGCGGCCGATGCCGAGCGCGAAGGCGTTCTCCAGGGGGCTGAGCCGTGCCCCGGCCTCGGAGTACCCGTACGGCTCCTGGTCGGTGTACCAGGGGCCGCCGTGCTCGGGGCGGTGCAGTTCCCGCAGTTCGACGCGGCGCAGCAGGCAGCCCTGCAGGGGGCGGCCGACCAGGGTGTGTCCGGGGCCGTCGGCCGGGCCGAGCAGCAGGGTGCCCGCGCGCAGCCGGCCCAGGAAGTGCCAGTGGCCGGCCTGGGCGGCGTCGACGGCGAACAGGTCGAGTTCGCCCTGCACGACGAGCCACAGCACGAGCGGGCCCTCCAGGTGCAGGCTGCGCAGTCCGGCGCAGTCGACCGGCGCCCCCAGAGCGCCCAGTGCGGCGACCACCGGGTCGGGGCACGGGGGCTGGGACGGCTGCCTCGCGGCCTGGACCGTCGCGTGGTGCGGAATGGTCACCTCAGTGCTCCTTGACCAGTGCGGCGTACGCGCCCCGCGTGGCCATCAGGTCCTCGTGCCGTCCGCGCTCCACGACCGTCCCCCGGTCGAGCACGACGATCTCGTCGCTGTCGCGCACCGTGCTCAGCCGGTGGGCGATGACCACACAGGCGCAGCCGCGCCGCCGCAGGTTGTCGATGATGATCTGCTCGGTCGCCGCGTCCAGGGCACTGGTCACCTCGTCGAGGACCATGACGCTGGGGCGGCGCACCAGGGCCCGTGCGATCTCCAGGCGCTGGCGCTGGCCGCCGGAGAAGTTGCGGCCGTCCTGCTCGACGCGGGTGTGGATGCCGCCGGGCCTGCGGGCGACCAGGTCGTACAGGGCGGCGTCCTGGAGGGCGGTGACGACGGCCTCGTCCGGGACGGAGGGGTCCCACAGGGCGATGTTGTCGCGCACGGTTCCCTCGAAGAGGAAGACGTCCTGGTCGACGAAGGACACGGAGGCGGCCAGGGCGCCGCGGGGGATGTCGGCCAGTCGCATCCCGTCGATGCTGACGGCCCCCTCCCAGGGTGCGTAGAGGCCGGATATCAGCCGGGAGACGGTGGACTTGCCGCTGCCCGACCCGCCGACGAGCGCGATCTGCCGGCCGGGGCCGACCGAGAGCGAGAAGTCCTTGAGCAGCGGGGCGTCCAGCGGGCTGTGGCCGAACGTGACGTGGTCCAGCTCGACATGGCCCTTCAGCCGTCTGGCGCCGCCCGCGGGTTCGCGGCGGGAGTGGACCGGGTCGACGGGAAAGTTCTCGACGTCCCGGAGGCGGGCGACGTCGGCGGCGAAGTCCTGGATGCGCCCGGCGACGCCGTTCAGGCGGGTGATCGGCGCGGTGAAGCTGGTCACCAGCGCCTGGAAGGCGACGAGCAACCCGACGGTGAGATGCCCCTCCACCGCCCGCAGACCGCCGATCATCAGGATCAGCGCACTGTTGAGGGCAGCCAGCGTGGGCGCGACGACCGCCAGCCACGCACTGGGCACACCGAGCCGCTGCTGCACGTCGAGGGTGATCGCGTGCTGTCCTGCCCAGCGGCGGAAGAAGGCGTTCTCGCTGCCGGTGGCCTTCATCGTCTCGATGAGCTGGAGGCCGCTGTACGAGGTGTTGGTCAGCCGCGCGCTCTCGGCGCGCAGTTTCTGGGTGTCGGTGGACCGCAGGTGGATGACGATCCGCATGGCGAGCACGTTGAGCAGCGCGACGCCGATCCCGACGACGGTGAGCTGCGGATCGTAGGTCCACAGCAGTACCGCGTAGAGCATGACCACCGCGGCGTCCACGCCGGCGGCGGCCAGGTCGCGGGCGAGCGTCTCGGCGACCGCGTCGTTGGACTGCAGGCGCTGGACGAGGTCGGCAGGACCTCGCTGGGAGTAGAAGGCGACGGGAAGTCTGAGCAGGTGGCGCAGGAAGCGGGCACTGCCCAGGGTGGAGGCGATGATGCGCCCGCGCAGCAGGTTGGCCTGCTGGAGCCAGGTCAGTGTCGCCGAGAGCGCGAGGGCGACCGCCATCGACGTGAACAGCACGCCCAGCAGGGACGTCTGCTCGCCGATGAGGAACATGTCGATGTAGGTGCGGCTGAGCGCCGGTACGGCGGTGCCGACCGCGACCAGCAGGAGGCTGGCGAGTACGGCGGCGGCCATGGTGCCCGACGTGCCGCGCAGCCGGCCCGGCACGGCGCCCAGGACGCCCGGTTTGCGGCCGGTGCGGCGAAAGCCCTCGCCCGGCTCGAAGGTGAGCACGACGCCGGTGAAGCTGGTGTCGAACTCGTCCAGCGGGACGAACCGGCGGCCCCTGCCGGGGTCGTTGATGTGCACGCCTCTGCGGCCGAGGCGGCGGCCCATGCCGTCGTAGACGACGTAGTGGTTGAACTCCCAGAAGAGCACGGCAGGCCCGCGCACCTCGGCGAGCGCGGCCAGGTCCATCTGCATGCCCTTGGCCCGCAGCCCGTGGCCGCGGGCGGCCTTGAGCAGGTTGCTGGCACGGGAGCCGTCGCGCGAGACACCGCAGGAGATACGCAGTTCTTCCAGCGGGACGAAGCGGCCGTGGTGGCCGAGCACCATGGCCAGGGCGGCGGCGCCGCACTCCACGGCTTCCATCTGCAGCACCGTGGGTGTGCGGACGGCGCGCGGCGTCCTGCCCCGGGGGGCGGCCGCGGCCCGGCGGCCGCGCGGGGCGGCGGCGCGGCGCCCCTGGGGGGCGCGGCGGCGGCTCACGGCAGCAGCCAGTCGACGGGGTGCTGCGCGGAGAGGTGCACCGCGGCGGTGACCGGGGCGGTGGAGTCGAGGAGGAACGGGGGGCCGCCCCCGGTGGACCAGGCGTACCCGGATCTGGTGGCGGAACGTTCCAGCTGGACGAGCACCGCGACCGGGTTGCCCTGCCGGGAGAACTGTTCGGCGAGAGCGCTGTCGCCGAGGAAGCCGCTGATCTGCGCGGGGGTCTGGGGTACCCGGCCGACCGCCTTGACGCGGCCGCGCAGCACGCCGTACTTCTGCCGGGGGACGGACTGGACGCTCAGCTCGACCGAGGCGCCCACCGGTACCGTCGAGCCGCTGCCCGTGGGCACGTACAGCATTGCCACCATCGGGTCACCCGGGTTCTTCACCCGCTCCAGGACCGCCACGTCCGCGCCGAGTGTGACGACCGCGCCGGTCTTGGCGACCAGGGCCCGCACCCGGCCGGCGGCGACCGCGCGCACGGGCCGGTCACCCTTGTCCGTACGGACGTTGAGCACTGTTGCTCCGGCGGGCAGCAGCCTGCCCTCTTCGGCGAGGACCTCGGTCACCTGTCCGGCGACGGGGCTCTGCAGCGTGTAACTGCCCTCGGCACGGGTGAGGACGCCGGGTGCGCCGAGCTTGACGGAAACGGTGCCGGTGAAGGCCCAGAGCGTCGCGGCGGCCATGACGACGAGTGTGACGGCGAGTACGAGCCGCCCTTGCGGGCGCGCGAAGCGTACGGGCAGGTCGAGTTCTTCGGGCGACTGCAGCTTGGAAAGAGCCTTTTGGCGAAATTGCACGGACTATTCCTTCAAGCGCATTCGTCCGGGCGGGCAGGGGAAACCGTGGACCCCGGGCACCGTGAAGTGCCCGGGGTCCACGGCGATTTCACGCTCAGAGACCGGCAACGCCGGCGCCGTTTACCGAGACACCGGAGATTCCCGACACCAGGCCGGGAACGCCGGCGACGATGCCCTGCGCGGTCTGGACGGTCTGCAGGGAGCCCACGGTACCCAGGACGTTGGCGACGTCGCTGGTCACGGCGCCGGCCACGCCACCGTTGACGCTGACGATGCCGCCGGAGACGGCGTCCAGCTCGGCGTCGGCGATCTCACGGGTCTCGATGTCGTTGCGCATGGGGCGCACCTTTCATTCGGAGGAATTTTTCACTTCGCACACCGCGGCCGGACGGCCCGCAAACTCGGCCGCTCCTTCAACTTCCGCGGTGCGCAGATGAAAGCACGCGAATGAGCGACCCCGCGAATCAAGTTGACGCCCCATCAGGCACGGACGTTCACGGCGAACGGCCGTCGTGCATTTTCATTCACCGAATGATGACGAGCTCTCCGCAGGAACGAGTAACAGATATGGACGCCCAAACACTCGGTGGGTACGTAACGGGACACACGCACACCAACTACTGGACACCTGTTCGGAACCCCGCCGAACGCGAAAAGGAGGCCGTCCAGCGCACCCACACGATGTGCGGGTTTCCCCCAGGGGCTGTGGAGCAGACCCCCGCCGCCGGTAGCCGGGGCGGGCTCACCCGGTCACGCTTGCTGAACCTATCGAGTTTCGATAGATTGACATTGTCATTCGATAGAGGAGGGGTCATGGGGAAGCTGACCGTGCTCGCACTGCGGGGCGTGCTGCTGATGTTGTTCGGGGGCTCGGTGTTCGTGCAGGTGGTGATGGCGCCGTTGCTCGGTGCCGATCTCGGCGACGCGGGCGGGGACCTCTCCCAGCTGCGCGTTCCTCTCATACTGATCGCGATCCTCGGGCTCGTGGCCGCACAGGTGACCCTGGTGTGCGTGTGGCGGCTGGTGACGATGGTGCGGCGGGGCACAGTGTTCTCCGATGCCGCCTTCCGGTACGTGGACGTCGTGATCGGCGCGTTCGTGGCGGCAGCCGCGCTGGGACTGGCACTTGGAGTCCTCCTCGCGCCGGGCGAGGCCGTCCCCCCGGGCGTCGTCCTGCTGATCGGCGGCATCACCCTGGCGATTCTCGGCGTCGCCCTCATCGTGTTCGTGCTACGGATGCTGCTGACCCGGGCGGTCGCCCGCGACGTCGAGGCGGCGCAGCTCCAGGCCGAGCTCGACGAGGTGATCTGATGCCAATCGTCGTGGACATCGACGTGATGCTGGCCCGGCGGAAAATGGCCGTGGGCGAGCTCGCGGACCGCGTCGGCATCACACCCGCCAACCTGGCGGTGCTCAAGAACGGCCGCGCCAAGGCAGTGCGCTTCGCCACGCTCGCCGCGCTGTGCGAGGTGCTGGAGTGCCAGCCCGGCGACCTGCTGCGCTGGGAAGCGGGCGGCGCCGGCGACTGAACATCCCGCACGAGGTGCCGCCCAAGGGTGCTCGCCGACGCGCCGAGTAACCGGCGAGGACCGGCCAGATATCCGTACGCCCGAGCGACCCACGCACTCGATCGTGACTTCTTCCTCCCCGGTGACCGCTCTGTCGTGATGCTGGTCGGAGTGGCGTGCGACCGGCACGGCCCGGTGGTGCTGTGGGTGGGGAGTGGCATGACGCGAGCGACGGGGCGACAAGAGGGCCTGGACGAACGGGCCGTACTGCTGGTCGCCGGGCTGGCCGATCTGGCGGTGAGCACGGTCGGCTCGGCCCTGGGAACGGTGCGGGGGCTGCTGCACCGCTCGGACGGCCAGGAGCTCGCGGCGGAGGCCGAGCACGACCTGCTGGCGCGCGGGCGGCTGGTGCTCGACCGGTACACCGCCGTGCCGCCCGCCCATCTGGAGATCCTCGCCAGGTCCGCCCTCGCCCGGCGGGCCGGCCATGACGACTGACGGGTCAGGGCCCGCCGCGCTCAGAAGCCGGGTCGACGAGGTGCTCCGGCGGTTCGTGGCCGAGGAGGCCGAGCAGTTGGTGGCGATCGACCCCGCCCTGGAACCCGTGGCCGCGCAGTTGGAGGCCGCCGTCGCCGAAGGCAAGCGGATGCGGGCGGCCTTCTGCTACTGGGGCTGGCGCGCGGTCGGGCAGCCCGACAGCGACGCCCTGGTGCGGGCCGCCGCCTCCATGGAGCTGGTGCACACCGCCGCCGTCGTGCACGACGACCTCATCGACGAGAGCGCGCTGCGGCACGGCAGGCCCACCGCGCACATCGCCCTGCGCGGGGCCGTGCGCCGTCGCCCACGTTCCGTCGCCGCCGCGAGGTCGCTCGCGATGCTGGTCGGGGACCTGCTGATGGGGCTGGCCGGGCAGTTGTTCGCCACCAGCGGGCTGCCCGCCGCCTACCTGGCACGGGCCCGCCCGCTGTGGTCGGTGCTGGCCCGGGAGCTGATCGCGGGCGAATGCCTGGAGATCCTGCGTACCGGGGCCGAGCCGGACACCACGGAGTCGCTGAAGGTGATCCGGTACAAGACCGCCAAGTACACCGTCGAACACCCCCTGTTGATCGGCGGCGCGCTCGCCGGGGCGGGCGCGCGGCTGCGCGAGGGCTACTCCGCGTACGGATTGCCCCTGGGCGAGGCGTTCCAGCTGCGGGACGACCTGCTGGGGCTGTTCGGCGACCCCGGGCACACCGGCAAGGCCAACGCCGACGACGTACGCGGGCACCGCCCGACGGCCCTGCTGGCGGAGACCTGGCGGATCGCCGGTGACGACGACAGGGAGCAGCTCCGCGCGCTCCTCGGCCGGCGGGACCTGGACGACCGTGGACTGCACGCGGTACGCGAGGTGATGCGCCGGCTCGGGTCGCCGGACCGGATGGAGGCGATGATCACCGTCCGGGTCGAGGAGGCCCTCGGCGCCCTCCACGACCTGAACGTGCCCGCGCCGGCCGCCGCGGCCCTGACCTCGCTCGCGCACTCGGCAACCGTCCGCCTGGCCTGACCGGCGCAACCGTCCGCCTGGCCTGACCGGCCGCGCGGCGCCGGGCCATCCCCGTATGACGCAGCACAGACAGCCTCACCGCCGTACTCGCACACCCCCGTGCCACCCCCACCCCGCACCCCGAGGAGCCCCCCGACATGACCTACACCGAGGCGTCGCTGGACGCCCTGCGGCTGGCCGGTGACGAGCTCGCCGACGGCACCGTCGCCACGCTCTTCGCGCGGGGGGAGGTGGGCAAGTTCAACGCGCTGATGCGGTACGTCTCCACCACCGGCGCCCCGCTCCCGGACGGACTGCCCGACGTCGCCCGGGAGTACCTGCAGGCCACCAGCGTCCCGCCGGCCTGGGTCGACTGGGGGGAGATGGAGAAGGCCCGGCTGTTCTTCATCGACAACAACGTGCACATCTCCACCGCGCTGTCCTTCGCCTCCATGCCCGCCTGCTACGTCGTCCCGCACGTGGCGAAGCTGCTGTCCGCGACGCACGGACTGAAGTACCCGTCCAAACGCATGGCGGAGACCGGCCAGTTCACCGTCTACCTGATGCGGCCCGACGCCTTCGAGGCCGGCGGCCGGTTCATTCCCGCCGCCCAGAAGGTCCGCCTCCTGCACGCCTCCATCCGCCATCACCTCCGGCGCGAGGACCGGTGGCCCGTCGACACGCTCGGCACGCCGATCTGCCAGGAGGACATGATCGGCGGCCAGATGTTCTTCTCGCTGCTCGTACTCGACAGTCTGCACCGCCTCGGCATCCACATGTCGACGGAGGGCGCGGAGGCCTACTACTACGCGTGGCGCGTGGTCGGCGCCATGCTCGGCATCGACCAGGACGCCGTACCCGGAACACTCGACGAGGCGCGGCAGTTCCTCGATCTGTACATGGTCCGGCACATGGGACCGTCCGCTGAGGGCGCCCACCTGACCCGGCAACTCATCGACCTGTACGAGGAGGTGGTGCCCGGCACCTTCTTCGACCCGATCGTCTCGGCCCTCATCCGCCATCTGGTCGGTGACACCTGCTCCGACTGGCTACAGGTGCCGCGCACCAACTGGGACACCGTCGTCAAGGCCGTCCCCCATCTCGTCGGCGTTCTGGAGACCATCGAGGACCGCTCCCCGCTCGGCGCCTGGGCCCTCGACCGTCTCGGTCATCTCACCAGCGTCCTGGAACTGTCGTCGCTCACCCGGGGACGCGTGATGCACTACGCGATTCCCGAACAGCTCAAGAAGGAGTACGACATCTCCTCCTCGGTGCCCCGCACCCACCGCTGGGCCCCGCCGGCGGCGACGGTCCCCGACCCGTCCCGATGAACCGGAGCACGGCTGCCGCGCAGGCCGCGCGGCAGTGCGTCAGACACCCTCCCTGCGGTGGTGCGCGCCGGGCGTGTAGCCGTACGCACGCCGGAAGACGTCGATGAACGCGCTCGCGGACGCCCACCCGCAGCGGTGCGCCACGGCGGTGACCGGGGTGTCGTCGGCCAGCATCCGCAGGGCGTGGAAGAGGCGGAGCTGGGTGCGCCACTGGGGGAACGTCATGCCCAGGTCGGCGCGGAAGAGCCTGCTGAGCGTGCGCTCGCCGGTGTGGGTGCGGGCACCGAGCTCGGCCAGGGTGCGGGGGTCCGCCGGGTCGGCGTGCAGGAGGGCGCAGACGGCGGCGAGGCGGGGGTCGGTGGGGGTGGGCAGGTGGACGGGGCGCTGCGGGGAGGCGCGGAGCTGGTCGATGAGTACGGCGCGCAGCCGCAGGACCTCGGGGGTGGGCCGCCGGTCGTGCCGGGGCGTGCGCGTGTACTCCAGGATGAGCTCGCGCAGCAGGGGGCTGACGGCCAGGACGGTGGGGTCGGTCAGGCCGAGCGGGTTCTCCGACACGGGCAGTCCGAGGGTGTGCATGTCGAGATGGCCGTGGGCGCGGTGGGAGTGGACCGTACCGGCCGGAACCCAGAGGGCCCGGGTGCCGGGCGCGAACCACGTACCGGCGTCGGTGGTGACGGCCAGGAAGCCTGAGCCCGCGTAGACGATCTGGTGGTCGTCGTGGCGGTGCGGCTCGACACGCTCACCCGCGGCGAGGGGGCGGGTGTGGGTCGGAGCCACCGGCATGTGCTCGGGCTGGCGGTTTTCAGGCATCGCTTGGCATTTTATCGGAAGTGCGACAGCGGGATCGGGGCCGAGGATCGAGGGGTGTCCCAGAAACAGATCCAGCACGCCGCCGCCTCCCCCGGCCCGGCTGACAGCTCGTCAAGTCACCGCCTCCGTAAGCATTCCCGTACCCCCCTCACCCTCCTCGCGCTCGGCCACGCCTGTGTCGATGTGTACCAGGGCGCGGTCGCCGCGCTGATCCCGTTCTTCATTGCCGAGCACGCGTACAGCTACGCCGCCGCGTCCGGCATCGTCCTCGCCGCCTCGCTGCTGTCGTCGGTGGCGCAGCCGCTGTTCGGTGCGCTGACCGACAGGTGGGCGATGCCGTGGCTGCTGCCGGTGAGCACGTTGGCCGGCGGGGCGGGCGTCGCGCTCGTCGGGGTGGGCGGCGTCGGCGGCTCGTATCCGCTGACCCTCGCGGTGATCGCCCTCTCCGGCGTCGGAGTGGCCGCCTACCACCCGGAGTCGGCACGGATCGCCCGCCTGGCGAGCCGGGGCAGCCACTCCGCGATGGGCTGGTTCTCGCTCGGCGGCAACCTCGGCTTCGCGACCGCTCCCCTGCTCGTTTCGGCCGTCGTCGCCACCGGCGGACTTCGCGCCTCGCCTCTGCTGGTGGTGCCCGCGCTGGCGGGCGCCGCGCTGTGTGTGGCGGCCGTACGCTCACTCCGTACCTCCGCGGCTGCGGACGGCTCAGCCGCCGCGTACCGTCCGGACGGAGCGGACGACTGGCGGGCCTTTCTGCTGATGTCCGGCGCGGTGGTATGCCGGTCGGTGGTCTTCGTCGGGCTGAGCACCTTCGTCTCGCTGTACGCGCGCGAGCGCGTCGGTGGGCCCGCCTTCGTGGGCACCGCCGCCCTGTTCACCCTGTACGCGGGCGGAGCCTTCGGCACGGTCGCAGGCGGCCGGCTCGCCCATCGCTTCGGGCGGGTGGCCGTGGTGCGCTGGTCGTACGCGCTGACCGTGCCCGCCGTCGCCGGAGTGGTGCTGGTCCCGGGCCCGCCGCTGTTCGTGTGCGTGGCGCTGACCTCGGCCGGTCTCTACGTACCGTTCTCGCTGCACGTCACGCTCGGCCAGGACTATCTGCCGCGCCGGGTCGGCACCGCGAGCGGCGTCACCCTGGGTCTGACGGTCAGTGTCGGCGGTCTCGCCAGTCCACTGATCGGCGCGGCGGCCGACGCCACCTCCCTGCAACTCGCGCTCACGCCGCTGATCGCGCTGCCGGCGGCGGGGTGGCTGTTGGTGCGCAAGCTCTACGAACCGGGGCAAGGAGTGCGATAGAACTGCCCGCATGACGCTGAGTTGGAAGCTTGTCATCGACAGTACGGACGCACCCGCCCTCGCGGACTTCTGGGCCGAGGCCCTGGGGTACGAGGTGGAGGACCCCGGCGCGCTCATCGAGCAGCTGCTGGCGGCCGGCCACCTCCCCGAGCAGGCGGTCACCGAGCACAACGGGCACAAGATCTTCCGTGGTCTCGCGGGGATCCGCCATCCCGAGGACCCGTACGACGCGCACAGCGGCGTCGGCCAGGGCCGGCGGCTGCTCTTCCAGGACGTGCCCGAGGCCAAGAACGGCAAGAACCGGTTGCACATCGACGTGCACAGCGAGCCGGGCGGCCTCGACAAGCAGGTGAGCAGGCTGGAGGGGCTGGGGGCCGCCCGGGTCGAGGAGATTGACCAGGGCCCGGCCGGCCATTGGTGGGTCATGCGCGACCCGGAGGGAAATGAGTTCTGCGTGGCGTGAGCGTGTGCGCGCCTGAGTAGCAGGGTGGCCCCGGCGCGAGCGAAGGCGGAGGGGCCCCGGCGCGCGAACCGAGTCGCTGAGGCGGCCCATGCGCGCGCGGGCGAAGGCGGAGGGCCCCGGGGTGGTCGGCACCCGGGGCCCTCCGCCATGAACTCCGTGCAGCCGGAGGAGACCCGCTAGCTCGGCGCCTCCGCCCCCTTGCGGGCGTAGAACCACCACGTCACCACGACGCAGCTCGCGTAGAAGGCGACGAAGCCCCACATCGCGCTGGTCACCGGGAAGGACCCGAAGAGGGCCGGGATGAAGAAGAAGCCGTAGGCGGCGATGGCTGCCGTGAAGCCGGTGACCGCGCCGGACTCCATCTCGGCCTGCTTCAGCGCCTGGTCGTAGGCGGGGGTGCCTTCGGCGTGACCCTTGAGGTGGGTGGTTCGGAAGATGACCGGGATCTGGCGGAAGGTCGAGCCGTTGCCGATTCCGGAGAACACGAAGGCGCAGAGGAAGCAGGCGAAGAATCCCCAGAAGCTTCCCTGGTCGCCGCCGGACGGCAGGAAGTTGATGACTCCGACGAGGGAGACTCCCATGCCGACGAAGGACAGGATGGTGACGCGGGCGCCGCCGAGCTTGTCCGCGATCCAGCCGCCCGCCCAGCGTGCGAGGGCGCCGAGGGCCGGGCCCATCCAGGCGTACGTCGCCGCCGAGTAGGCCGCGTCGATGGGCGTGAACGTGGTCTTGATGAGCAGCGGCAGCGCGGCGGCGAAGCCGATGAAGGAGCCGAAGGTTCCGACGTACAGCCAGGTCATCACCCAGTTGTGCTTGCGCTTGAAAATGATCTTCTGGCGCGAGAACGGGGTGGAGGCGACCTTGAGGTTGTTCTGGCCGAACCAGGCGACGGCGGCCAGGATCACCAGGACGGGGACCCACAGGAACGCGGCATTCTGGAGGTGGACGGGGGTGCCGTCCGCCTTGTGCTGGGCGGAGCCGATGGCGATCGTCGACCAGGTGATCACGATCGGGGTGAGCAGCTGGACCACGGAGACGCCGAGGTTGCCGAGGCCGCCGTTGATGCCGGTGGCGTTGCCCTTCTCCTTCTTCGGGAAGAAGAAGCCGATGTTGGCGAGCGAGGAGGAGAAGTTCGCGCCGCCGATGCCGCACAGCGCGGCGATGGTGACGAGGACCGCGTACGGGGTGGTCGGGTCCTGGATGGCGATGCCGAGCCAGATCAGCGGGATCACCAGCACCACGGTGGAGAGCGCGGTGAAGGTGCGCTGGCCGACCATCGGGCCGACGAAGGTGTACACGATGCGGGCGGTGCCGCCGGTGATGCCGGGAATGGCCGTGAGCCAGAACAACTGACTCTGGCTGAGCCCGAATCCGACATCGGTGAGGTTGGTGGCGGTGATCGACCACACCTGCCAGACCACGAACGCGACGAGGAGCGCGGGGACCGCGATCCACAGGTTGCGCCGGGCCACCTTGCGGCCCGTGGAGCGCCAGAAGGAGGGGTCCTCGGGGCGCCAGTCGGTGATGGTGCGGCCGGGTCGGTACTGTGCGGGGTCGGTGGCCTCGGCCACGTCGTCGCCCGTCCTTGGTGACTGTGCGAGGGAACTCATGACTGCTTCCTGTGCGTCTGGGACGTACGAGCGTGGTGCGTACGTGCGGGGTACGCACCGGAGTCGTGCGTACGCGAGGGATACGCACGGGAGTCGTACGTACGCGGGAGGTACGCACGGGAGTCGTGCGTACGCGGGCCGGCGGAGGTCAACTCGTGCACGGGGATGAACACTTCGGGATCGTCGAGGCACTGGCCCGTGCGCAGGTCGAAGACCTGCTTGTGCATCGGTGAGGTGACGACGGGACGGCCGTCCACCGTGCCCATGATTCCGTCGGCGAGCACGTCGGCGCCGGAGAAGGGGTCGCGGTTGCCGACCGCGTAGACCTCGCCCGACCCGTCCCGGAAGAGGGCCGCCGCGGCGTCCGCCTCCGGGAGGAAGGCGACCCGGCCGCGGCCCGGTTCCAGGTCCTCGGCCTCGCCGGTGTAGTCGCCGAACCGGCTGAGCTTCGCCGGGTCGGCGAGGACCGCGGCCCACTCGTCGCCGTAGGCGCGGACGTGCCGCTCCATCTGCTCCTCCAGCTCGGCGCAGATGCCGAGCGAGTCGTCGACGAGGACCTCCTTGAGGCGGTCGATGCCGCCGCCCCCGTCGGGACGCTCGATCCAGGCGGCGGTGCGCTCCAGGCGTTCGCCGGTCCTGAGGTAGTACATGAGGAACCGGTCGACGAGCCGGAAGAGTGCGGCGCTGTCGAGGTCCTGGGCGAGGAGGTCGGCGTGGCGCGGGTTGGTGCCGCCGTTGCCGCCGACGTACAGGTTCCAGCCGCCCGCGGTGGCGATGACGCCGATGTCCTTGCCGCGCGCCTCGGCACACTCGCGCAGACAGCCGGAGACGCCGCCCTTGAACTTGTGCGGGGTGCGCAGCCCCCGGTACCGCAGCTCCAGGTCGACGGCGAGCTGGATGGAGTCGCCCTGCCCGAAGCGGCAGAACCGGGCGCCCACACACGACTTGACGGCGCGCAGCGACTTTCCGTACGCCTGCCCCGACTCGAAGCCGTGCACGGCCAGCCGCCGCCAGATGTCCGGGAGCTGGTCCTTACGGGCGCCGTAGAGGCCGATCCGCTGGGCGCCGGTGATCTTGGTGTAGAGACCGTACGAGGCGGCCACCTCGCCGAGTGCGACCAGCTGGGCGGGGGTGATCTCGCCGCCGGCGACGCGTGGCACGACCGAGTAGCTGCCGTCCTTCTGGAGGTTGGCGAGATAGAGGTCGTTGGAGTCCTGGAGGGCGGCCTGTTCGCCGTCCAGGATGTGCCCGAGGCCGAGGTCGGGCCCGAGGGAGCCCAGCACGTTGGCGACGACCGGCTTGCAGACCGCGCAACCGTCCCCACCCGCGCCATGACGGTCCCTCAGCTCGCTGAACGAGCGGATGTGCTGGGTGCGTACGAGGGCGTAGACGTCGGAGCGCGTCAGTTCGGGGAAGTGCTCGCACAGGCCGCGCGGCTTCTCCACCCCGGCCGCGTCAAGTACGGCCTGGAGGGTGCCGACGCAGCCGCCGCAGCCGGTGCCCGCCTTCGTGCAGCGCTTGACACCGCCGATGTCGGTGGCGCCCTGCTCGGTGACGGCGGCCCTGACCTGGCCCTTGGTGACGTTGTGGCAGGAGCAGACGACGGCGTCGTCGGGGAGCGCGTCCGCTCCCGGGAGCTCGGCGCCGGCCGCGTTCGGTACGAGGAAGGCTTCGGCGGGGCCCGGGAGTTGACGGCCGGCATGCGGTTGCAGTGAGCCGTACGCAGCGGCGTCGCCGACCAGGATGCCGCCGAGCAGCTGTCCGTCCGGGCCGAGCAGCAACTTCTTGTAGACGCCCTCGCGTTCGTCGGAGAAGACGACGGCGACGGCTTCGTCGACGGCGCTGAAGGGGTCACCGAACGACGCGACGTCCGCACCCATCAGCTTGAGCTTGGTGGAGGTGTCCGCACCGGTGAAGACGGTGCCGCCCTCCCCCGCGAGGGCGTCCGCGACGCTCTCGGCCATCTGGTAGCCGGGCGCGACCAGCCCGTACACCCGGCCGTCGACCGTCTGCGCACACTCGCCCACGGCGTAGATGTACGGGTCCGACGTGCGGCAGTGGGCGTCGACCGCGACCCCGCCCCGGTCGCCGACAGCCAGCCCGCACTCGCGCGCCAGCCGGTCCCGGGGGCGTACGCCCGCCGAGAACACGACCACTTCCGCGTCGATGACCCGGCCGTCGGAGAGCCGCAGCCCACTGGTGACGCCGGCGTCGTCCCGTACGACCTCGGTGGCACCGACGCCCGTGTGGACGGCCACTCCCATCGCCTCGATGGTGGCACGCAGCGCTGCGGCCCCGCCGTCGTCGACCTGAAGCGGCATCAGGCGCGGTGCGAACTCGACCACATGGGTACGCAGCCCGAGGGTGCGCAGCGCACCCGCCGCCTCCAGACCGAGAAGACCGCCCCCGATGACGACCCCGTCGCGGGCCCGGTCGGCGTACGCGGTCAGGGAGTTGACGTCGTACTGGGTGCGGTAGGTGAAGCAGCCGGCCGCGTCGGCGCCGGGCACGGGCGGGACGAAGGGGTACGAACCGGTGGCGAGCACCAGCGCGTCGTAACCGATGGTGGCACCAGACGCGGTGGTGACGGTGCGGGCGGCAGGATCGATGCGCTCGGCCGGGTCGCCGAGCCGCAGGTCCACACCGTGGGACGCGAGAAAATCGGGTGAGGAGAGGGAGAGTTCGCCGGGCTCGACACCGGTGAAGAGGGAGGAGAGGTGGACGCGGTCGTAGGCCGGGACGTCCTCCTCCGCGAGGACGACCGCGTGCCAGCCGGGAGAGCCGGGGCCGGTGAGCGCGCCCCTCTCGGCGAGCGCCTCCAGCAGCCGGTGACCCACCATCCCGTGCCCAACCACCACCAGGGTCTGCGTCACGGGGGGCCGCGCCCCGGAATCCCGCTCGCTGCGCATGTGCGTCATGGACGAATCTCCGCTCCGTCACCACCGCCCGGTACCGTGCCGGACAATCTCGACGCTAGACCTGCTCGGGGGGTGTGATCGTCCGCAAACGTCCCAGGTGGGAGGGTAGGGCGGCCCTTCTCTTCCGGGACGTTCGACGGCTGCGCCACGCGGTGCGGGCCACATAGCGTGACAGGTGGACGCCCCTCTTCCCCAGGCTGGAGACACGGATGCTGGTACTCGCGGTGCACGGCAGCGCGGTCCCGGAGGCCGCCGCGACGATCGGCCGACTGGTCGACCGGCTCACGGAGAGGATCGGGGCACGTCCGTCGGTGGGCCATCTCGATGTGCAGCGGCCGACGTTGGGCGAGGTGCTGGCCGAGCACCCGGGGGCGGTGGTGGTGCCGGTGCTGCTCGGTGACGGGTACCACCGGAGGGTCGACGTACCGGCGGTGGCGCGGGCGTACGACTGCACGGTCACCGAAGGCCTCGGTGGCGCACGGGACGTGACGCTTGCGGTGCACGCGAGGCTGCGGCAGGCCGAGTCACCGCTGGGCGGGTTCGCGGACGCGATCGTGGTCGCAGGCGCGGGCTCCTCCAGGCCTGGGGGCAACGACGGCACGCTGACCGTCGTGGAGCAGCTCCACATGCTCCGGGACGTACCCGTGGTGCCCGCCTACTGTTCGGCGGCCGGGCCGACGGCGGCGGAAGCGGTACGACAGCTGCGCGCCCAGGGCCACCGCCGCATCGCGGTCGCCACCCACCTTTTGGCCCCGGGCCGGTTCACACACGCGCTGGCGGAGTGCGGGGCCTGGACGGTCTCGGCGCCGGTCGCCGACCATCCCCGTATCGCCCGGCTGGTGGCCGAGAGATACGCGAGGGGAGGGGCGCGGGGGTTGGTGGGGGCGGTGGGGCGTGCGGGGGTGGCTGGGGCGGTGGCTCCGGCGGTGGCTGCGGATCCGGCTGCGGCTGCGGCTGCGGCTGCGGCTGCGTGAGGCCGGATTCGTGGGGCCGGATTCGTGGGGCCGGATTCGTGGGGCCGGATTCGTGGGGCCGCTCGGGATGGGCTCCCGACCTAGATTCATCACTGTGAGTGATGACAGGTATGCCTTTCGGCTGCTTTTCTGGTCCACATGAACACGCAACGCAAGCTTCTCGTCCAAGCGGCGCTGATCGCCGCTCTCGCCGTCTCCGCTCCTCTCGTTACCGCCGTGCCCGCCGGCGCCGCGCCTGCCACGCCCGCCACGACCACCGCCCCCGTCCCTGCCCCCGCCCCTCTGCCGGGGGAGGCCAGGACGCCTACCGCTGAGGTCGACCACTTCTTCGGGAGCTACCGCGAGGCCGTCCTCGGCACCGGCTCCCGCTCCCCTGAGCAGGTGCGCGAGGCCCATCTCACCGCCGAACTGGACGCACGGCTCACCAGGTGGGCCGAGGAGAATCACGCCGACCCGGTGCTCCGCGCGCAGAACGTCCCCGAGGGATGGAGGGTCCGCCACCACGCCACGACGGCCACCACCGTGACGGTGATCCTCACGGAGATCTGGGGCACCGGCCCGGACACGGAGGTCTGGTACACGGTCCGTCGCTCCGACCTGAGGATCACCGACCTGACCGACGCTCCGGGTGGACGGTGATTACACGGAGACTCCCTATATTTCCCTACCATTCCCCATGATTAACTCGAACAGCTCACTGGAGGCTGAATAAGGTAAGTTACGGTAGTCCCGCTCAGCCGAACACGGCGGCGACAGAAGCGGCGACGGCAACGGCAACGGCAACGGCAACAACAGAAGCATCCGTGCTGACAGGAACGCGAAGAGGTCGGGGGGACCGCTCGGTGACGGTGCAACAGTTCTACTCGGTGGATCAGGTGGCGGGCCTGCTCGATCTGCACGTCAAGACCGTCCGGGCGTATGTGCGTGGGGGCCGGCTCAAGGCGACCAGGATCGGAAAGCAGTACAGGATCGCGCGCGAGGACCTGGAGGCGTTCACCGGAGCTCCCCTCACCCCGACGGTCCCCGCCGCACCTGCTGAAGCCCGTCGGGCCCGGCACGTCGAGGCGTCCACCATCGTGCAGATCGACGCGATCGGGCCCGCCGAGGTGTCCCGGCTGAGCAATGCGCTGATGGCGTCGGTGAGCGGGCGGCACGGCGGGCGGAGCGGGGGCGCTTTCGAGGACCGGGTGCGTGTCGAGACCGTCCACGACGAGGAGCGGGCCTCGCTCAAGATCGTGGTGCTGGGCGACCTGGCCGTCACCGCCGACCTTCTGAAGATCGTTCAGGCACTCACCTCGGAGACGCACGATGCGTGAGACCGGGCCGGCGCGCGCGGACGGCACTGCGGCCCCTGAGGTCGCACAACTGCCGGGTGGGCGGGTGGTGTTGTCGGACCGTCGCACCCGCCGCAGCTGGCCGGTGGAGATGGCGCCGTTCCGGCTCGCCACGCACCCCGTCACCCAGGGCGAGTACGCGGGGCTCACCGGGGAGCGGCCCAGCGGAGCCCCGCCCGCCGACCGGCTGCCCGTGGAATCGGTGTCCTGGCTGGACGCGGTCCGTTTTTGCAACGCGCTGTCCACCTCCGAGGGGCTGCCCGCCGCGTACCGGGTGAGCGGCGAAACCGTCGAGTGGGACAGGTCGGCCGACGGCTACCGGCTGCCGACGGAGGCCGAGTGGGAGTACGCCTGCCGTGCCGGTACGGAAGGGCCGGGGTACGGGCCGCTCGACGAGATCGCCTGGCACCGCGGCAATTCGGAAGGCGCTCCCCAGCAGGTCGGCGGCCTGCTGCCGAACGCCTGGGGGCTGTACGACATGCTCGGCAATGTGTGGGAGTGGTGCTGGGACGTCTACGACGCCGAGGTCTACGGCACGTACCGGGTGCTGCGCGGCGGCGGCTGGTTCGACGAACGGTGGAGCTGCCGGGCCTCGGTGCGGCGCCGTAGCCATCCGACCCTGCGGCTCGACGACGTCGGGTTCCGCGTCGCGCGCGGCGCTGCGTAGGCGCGGGGGTGGGTACGTGTACGTGAGGGACATTGGCGACCGCGCCGACATCGACGCACTCCTCCGCGGGTTCTACGCGTCGGCGTTCGAGGACCGGCTGATCGGCCCGTACTTCACGGAGATCGCAGGCGTCGACCTGGAGGCGCACCTCCCGCACATCGGTGACTTCTGGGAAAGCGCCCTGTTGCGCACCGCCTCGTACGGCCGCAACGCCCTCGCGCCGCACCAACGCCTGCATCGGGCGCGCCCGTTGACGGCCGAGCACTTCGGGCGCTGGCTCCAGCTGTGGCGGGCCGCCGTCGACCGGATGTACACGGGTCCGGTCGCCGAACGCGCCAAGGCGCAGGGCGAACGGGTGGCCCGAGCGATGCCGGGACGGCTGGGGGACGGTGCCGGACCCGCTCCTGACCGCGGTATCGGGTTCGTGCCGCTGGCGGCGGTGGGGCTGCGTCCGTGTTCCGGGCCGCGGCGGCCCCCAGCGGCAAACCCCGAACCGCGGCGACCGGGCCCACTCCCTCCCCCGAACTCCTAGATCACTGTCGAAAACCCTTTCCCACCAGGGCATTTCGGAGATACGCTCAGCCGTCGTGAGCACTGTTAAAGAGCACTTCAGCGTCTATCACTTCTCCCAGTCCAACCCCGAGGGCCCGGACAGCGACAACGTCCCGGCGCTCCTGCGGCGGGTCGCCGACAGCATCGACGACCTCGGAGCGGTGGAGGTCCAGGACGTGGTCGTGTTCTCGGATTTCGCCGACGACGGCGAGATCCAGTTCTCGGCGACGGTCTACTACCACCTCGCCGAGGACCCGGAGGACGAGAGGTGACGGGCGCCCGATGACCCGTGCCCGATGACCCGTGCCTGTTGACCCGCGCTCGGTGACCCGCGCCCATGGCCGACGCCCGATCAGCGCCCGTTGATCACCCTCCGATCGTGAACCGGGTGCGGTGGTGCTTGGGGGACTCCGCCTCGTCGAGGACGGCGATCGCGAAGTCCTCCATGGAGACGGCCGAGTTGCCTTCGGCGTCGACGAGCAGTTCGTCGGTGCCCAGGCGGTACGTTCCGGTGCGCACTCCTGGTTCGAAGACGGCGGGCGGGCTCAGGTAGGCCCAGTCGACGGCGGGGCCGGCGGCGCGGCACACGGCGAGCTGTTCGTCGCAGGCGAGGGCAATGGGACGTAGGGCAGCCGGGAAGTCCGGGCCCTCGACGAGGGTGAGGTCGCTGCCGGGGAGGCGGAGACTGCCTGCGCCGCCGATCAGCAGTAGCCGCACGCCGGTACGGGACAGGCCTTCCAGCAGGGCTCTGGCGGTGTTCGCAAGTTGCGCCTCCTGTCCGGGCACGGGGCGGGTGGCGCTGATCAACAGGTCCTGATCTGCACTGAGTTCGGCCACGCGGTCCGGGTCGAGGGCGTCACCCGCCCGGTGCCGGGCGGCCGGGTGCAGTGCGCTGAAGCGAGCCGGATCGCGGGTGACGGCGGTGACGTCGTGACCCCGGTCGACGGCCTCGGCGACGATACGGCTTCCTGCGGCGCCGGTGGCGCCGAAAACGGTGATGCGCATGGGGGCTTTCACTCCTGTGCTGGGGCTAATGGTGGGTCGGGCGGCCGGACTTCGACCGGCCGGAGGATTCAGCGGGTGGGAGCGGGAACGGGCGCCGGTGCTTCGGGTGCGGCCGTGGCATCCGTCCTGCGGCGCGGACGCAGTTGCGCGAGCGTGACAGCCACCAGGGCGAGCAGGGCGCCCAGCAGCTGGAGCACGGTCAGCCGCTGGCCGAGGACGAGCCAGCCGAGCAGGGTGGCGACCAAAGGGCTGAGCAGCCCGAGGAAGGTGACCTCGGTCGGGGAGAGCGCCTTGATTCCGCGGAACCACAGGGCGTACGAGAGCGCGGCGCCGACCAGTGTCAGGTAGCCGAAGCCGATGAGATTCTCCCCGGTGAGAGAGGGCGGCGGCGGGCCCTCCACGAAGAGCGCCACGGGCACCAGCAGCAGTCCGCCCGCGACGAGTTGCCACCCGGTGGTGGCGAGCAGAGGTGCCGGTGAGGTCCAGCGCTTGCTGAGGACGACACCGGTCGCCATGACGACCGCCCCGCCGAGCGCCGCGGCCACACCGGCCGGGTCGAGCCTGGCGTCGGCGCGCAGGACGAGGAGCGCGACCCCGGTGATGCCCGTCACCGCCGCGAGCAGCGTGCGGAGCGCGAGACGCTGTCCGAGCAGGGCGGCTGACAGCCCGGCCACCAGCAGGGGCTGTACCGAACCGACGGTGGCGGCGACCCCGCCCGGGAGGCGGTAGGCGGCGACGAAGAGGAGCGCGAGAAAGATGCCTATGTTGAGCGCGCCCAGGACGAGGGACTTCCACCACCAACTCCCGCTGGGAAGACGCCTGGTGAGCAGAAGCAGCAGGACCCCCGCCGGCAGCGCGCGCAGCACGGCGGCGAGCAGGGGGCGGTCGGGGGGCAGGAGTTCGGTGGTGACGAGGTAGGTGGAGCCCCAGACGGCAGGGGCGGAGGCAGTGAGCAGCACGAGACCCGTTCGATTGCTTAGCACTAAGACAACATATCTCACCGCTAAGAGATCGGCTAGGGTGCACCTCATGACAGATGCAGCAGCGGACGCCGACGCGGGCGCCACGGACAAGAAGGCGCACCCGGCCCCAGGCGCCGCCTCCCCCGCCGATCACGTGGACGTCGTGCTCGCGCAGTGGCATGAGCAGCGGCCCGAGCTGGACGTCTCACCTATGGCGGTGATCGGGCGGCTGAAACGGCTGGTGCTGCTGATCGAACCCTCGATGAAACGCACCTTCGCCGCGCACGGCCTGGACGCCGCATCCTTCGACGTCCTGGCGACACTGCGCCGTAACGGCCCCGAGCGTCACCTCACCCCCGCCGAGCTGATGCGCTCGGCCATGGTCACCTCGGGGGCGATCAGCCAGCGGCTGGACCGCCTTCAGGAACGCGGCCTGGTCACCCGCAGGCCGAGCCCGAGCGACGGCCGGGTGGTCGAGGTCGCCCTGACGGGCGAAGGGCTGGCCCTGATCGACGGGGCACTGCCCGACCACCTGGCCACCGAGGAGGGCCTGCTGGCCGCGCTCCCCCCGGCCGAACTGGCCCGGCTCGCCGACTCCCTCAAGTCACTGTTGCTCGGCCTGGGGGACGGCCGCGGCGCCGGCAGATGAGGGGAGGGAACGGTATGTGACGTCGGGGCGGCGGCCCGACCGGCATGCCGTCAGCCCGTCCGCGGGTCCGGCCTGAGCACGGCGAACGACGCGCCGAAGGGGTCCGCGAGCAAGGCCGTCCGGCCGACTTCCGGGATGTCCGTGGCGGGGAGGAGTACGGCGCCACCCTGCTCCTGCACCTTGGCGGCGACCGCGTCCGCGTCGGGCACGCCGAAGTAGGCGACCCAGCGGGTCTCCTCGCCCTCCTGGGCCGGGGCGATCCCGCCGAAGGAGGCGTCCTGCTGGTCACCGTCCGCGGTGGAGAGCACCGTGTACGTCGCGCCGGGCATCGGCATCTCCTGCCCCCGCCAACCGAACAGGCCGCGATAGAAGGTCAGCGCCGCCGCGGGGTCGGAGGTGTGGAGTTCGGCCCAGAGCAGCGTGTGGTCCTCCGAAGCCACCCCCAGGCCCTGGTGCCGGCCGGGCTGCCAGACGGCGAACTCGGCTCCGGTGGGATCGGTGAAGCAGGCCATCCGGCCCGCATCCATCACGTCGAAGGCCTCGGCCCGCACGGTTGCGCCTGCCTGTTCCACGGCCTTGGCCGTGGCGTCCGCGTCGGGCGTCCGGAAGTACACGGTCCAGGCCGAGCTCGCGCCCTCGGTGAGGGAGCCCAGGCCGGCCACCGTGCGTCCGCCCTTCTCGAAGAAGCCGTAGCCGCCTCCGTCGGGGCCGGCCGACCGGAAGTCCCAGCCGAAGACGGCGCCGTAGAAGTCGGCCGCTCCGGAGATGTCGGGACTGCCGAGGTCGAGCCAGTTGGGTGAGCCGGTGACGGTGTCGGTGGTGAGCATCTCGTTGCCCTACCTTTCGCAGGTCCGGTCGAGGCCACTGGACGACTACGTACAAATCCTAGCGGCGCCACCACACGCATGCCGCTCTCGTCGCCAGGTCGACTGGCATACGCAATTCGAACAGACGTACGCTTTCGGTATGTCTTCCGACTCCGCCTCCTTCCCCGAGGACCTCCTCGACCTCCAGCAGCAGCTCCACCAGGCCCAGGCCGACTTCCACGCCCTGGCCACCTCGCCCCCCTGGGGCGCCGAGTCCACCCCCGTCTTCACCGAGGAGGAGGTGGACCAGGTCGAGGAGCTGTGGGAGCGGATAAGGGAGCTGACCATGGCGGTCAACGAGCATCCGTACTGGACGGCGACGGGCGACGGGCGCGTGAACAACGCCCGACGGGGGCTGCGGGTCGTACGGGACGGGAGTGACGACGCCAGGGGGGCCGGAGCCGCATAGGCCTGTTCACCGTCCCTTTCGCGGGTACACGTCTCGCAGCGGACGGCAGCGGACAGTGACGTCGCGCGGAAGCCGGAGACCGAGGAGAGGGCAGGGCATGTCGATGCGTGCGGTGGGCTGGGCCAGGACGTTTCCGATGTCCGGAGGTGTACGCGAGGGCAGAAGGTGGACGGACGAGCACCTGGCGCAGCTGCCCTGGTACGAAAGCAGCCCCGACACCGTGGACGCCGTCGTCCTGGCCGTGTCCGAGTTGCTCACCAACGCGCACCTGCACGCGCGCAGTGACGCCCAGCTCGTGCTGACGTGGGACAGCCGGTGCGTGCACGTCTCCGTCCACGACGACGCCGGAGCCGCTGCCCCCACCCGGCGCGCCGAGTCCACGGCGGCCACCTCGGGGCGGGGCATCGCGATCGTCGACGCGCTCGCCGACAGCTGGGAGAGTCACGACCAGCAGCACGGCAAGGCGGTCACCGCCTGCTTCACCCCGACGACCGAGGCCACCGCCGACTACGAGAGTCCTCGGGCCTGATCACCCCGGTGGCCCGGAGCCCGTACCTGGCCCACAGGGCACGCTGTACGAAGAGTGTCAGGGTGCCCGCGATGAGCATCCCGGCGAGGTTCACGCCGAGTTGGATCAAGGAGGCGGACACCTCGTTCCAGTGGCCGAGCGGGACGGCGACCGCGAGGTTACCCGCGGCGGGGACCGTCGTGACGGAGATGAAGACGCCGACCAGGGTGGAGGACTTGCCCGCGGTCATCGAGAGGATGCCCGCGACACCCGCCAGCAGCGCCACGACGAGGGACCACCGGTCGGGGTGGATGATGAAGTCGGTCAGCGGCCGGCTGTCGAGCATGGCCGGCTGGATCCAGCCAAGCAGCCGGCCCGCCGCGGCGCAGGCCATGGTGATCAGTACGGCCACACCGAAGCCCAGGAAGAGCGTGCGGACGGCCGCGCCGACCAGACGCGGCTTGCGGCTCATCACCCCGAAACAGATCGCCGCCACCGGCCCGAACTCCGGCCCCAGCACCATCGCACCGACGATCAGAATGGGCTGGTCCAGCAGCGCGCCGATCGCCGCGATCTGTGTGGCCAGCGCAAGGAACGCGAGGAACGCCCAGGTCAAGCGGATCTCCGCAGCCGTACGGGCGACCAGCTCGTCCCACACCACGGCGTCGTCCGGGTCGCCCGGAGCGGCCTGCTCGGCCTTCTCCGCGGCCGAGGAGATGGACAGATCGAGCTGCTCGACGGTGATGCCGCCGCTGTCCTTCAGGCCGAGGGCACGCAACCCGTCGAGCACACTGTTGGCCCCTTCCCTGGCGACGTCGAACTCGACGAGGTCACCTGCCGGGTCGTGTGCGGCCCCGGTGAGCTTGAGGACGTTGACCACGGCCGGGGAGGCGACCGCGAGACGCAGCACCTCGTCCGTACGTTCGGCGGGGCTGATCACTCGTACATGCAGCATGACGCGCATTGTGCCCGCCCCCGCCACGGACGACACCGGCACCCCCGGCCCCGCAATCCGGTTGCCGGAGCGGATGTCCACTGGCAGGCTCCCGGCCATGCCTGCCACCACATCCTCCGCCTTCACCGCCCCTGACGGGACCCGCCTCGCCTACCGCGTCACCGGGGACGATGCCGAGGGCGGCACGGATGCCCCCGTCATCTGCCTTCCCGGCGGCCCCATGCAGGACTCCCGTTACCTGGGAGATCTCGGCGGGCTGTCCCGGCGTCGCCGGCTGCTCTTTCTCGACCTACGCGGAACCGGACGCTCCGGAACTCCGGCCGACCCCTCCTCGTACCGCTGCGACCGTCTTGTCGAGGACGTCGAGGCACTGCGTACGGAGCTCGGCCTGGACCGGATCGACCTGCTCGGACACTCGGCGGGCAGCAATCTCGCGGCGCTGTACGCCGCCCGCCATCCGCAGCACGTTCGCAGGCTCGCGCTGATCACTCCCAGCACCGCGGCCGTCGGCATCCCTGTCACCCCCGCCATGCGGCTCGCCGAGGCTCAGCGCCGCAAGAATGAGCCGTGGTTCCCCGAGGCGTACGCCGCTCTGGAATCACTGAACTCCGGCGCGCCGAAGCCCGGGGACGTGGCGGCGATCGCCCCCTTCTTCTGGGGTCGCTGGGACGCGGCGGCCAAAGCGCACCACGCGGCGGCGAACACGCCGGCCAACTCGGAGGCCGCGAGTCTCTTCGGGGCCGAGGGCGCTTATGCACCCGAGGCCACCCGTACGGCGCTGGCCGGGCTGGGGGCTCCCGTGTTCCTGCTGGCCGGGGAGGTCGACCTGAACAGCCCGCCGCAGTCGACGGCCGAGTACGCCTCCCTGTTCCCGGCCGCCACCCTCGTCGTACAGCCCGGGGCGGGCCACTCGCCGTGGATCGACGACCCGCGGGCATTCGTGACGGCGACGGGGGAGTTCCTGGAGAAGTAGGCGCCGGAGGGGCTCGCAGTACGGGAGTTGTTGTCCGCGGACAACAACTCCCGTCGCGAGGAGGGGCTGTACGGCACTCGACCGTGGTCGCCCGCCATTGTGTCGGCGCGTCAGCCATGGACGCCGGCCGTGCCGTCCGGGCGGGCAGTGCGTGGCGCATGCCCGTGTTGAACGGGTACTGCCCACGCGCCTGCGGGGCCGCGGATGGGTTCTCCGCCCGCGGGGCGTGCGGAGGATTGCGCGCGGAGGATTGTTCGGTTTCCCGGTCCTTCAGTCCCTCGGTCCCTTGTGACGGTCGAGGAACGGGTGTGCCGGGACCGGTTGGTTTCCGGTCCCGGCACAGTCACCGGCGATGTGGGTCCGCTCCCCGGCTCAGGCCGCCAGGTCCGTCTGGGACTGCGCCGGCACTTCCTGCGCGGAGCCTGCCGCGTCTGCCGCGCGCGTGCAGCAGGTCTGCGCCAGGAGGGCGTCCGCCGTGGCGAGGGCAGCCTCGATTCCGGAGGTCGACGTGGTCACGCACAGCGTGTACGTGACGTCGTCCAAGGCTTGCCGCGTCTGGGACGTCGGGTTCTGGGCGTGGGCGAACCGCGTCTCCGCGTAACGCGTCAGGAGTGTGCGCAGCACCTTGGGATCGGGCACCAGCATGAAAGGGCTCCCCTTCTACTTCTCGTCTTGTTGAGTTTTGTGATCTCGTGTCTCTTACGTCGTGTTACTTCGCGTACGTCGTGTCTGCCGTGTGCGTCAGGTGGTGCACGCCTACGCCTGGTACGCGTGCTCTTGGAGCGACTTCCCATCCGGCGCGGCCGCCACACCGGCTGTTTTTCGCCAGAGTGTGTCAGCCGCGACACAGAGAGTGAGAGCCCATGTGCAGGGTACGCGGAGAACCCGTCAGGAGCTCGTAAGCATCCCGATGCGGAGCTGACCGAGGATGCGGGTCAGCAGGCGGGAGACCTGCATCTGGGAGATGCCGAGAACCACGCCTATCTCCGCCTGGGTGAGCTCCTGGCCGAAGCGCATCGAGAGGATGCGGCGGTCCCGGTCGGAGAGCGCAGCCAGCAGCGGGGCCAGGGTGTGCAGGTCCTCGAAGAGTTCCATGCCCGGGTCGCAGGCGCCGAAGAAGTCGGCGTAGGAGACCGGGGACTTGGCGTTGTTGTCGTGGCCCGTCTCGGCGGGCAGGTCCAGCGAACCGGCGGTGTAGCCGTTGGCTGCGACCAGCCCGTCGGTGACCTCGGCCTCGGTCAGTTCGAGGAGTTCGGCCAGCTCGGCGACTGTGGGGTCACGGTCCAGGACGGTGGCGAGCTGCTCCTTGGCCTTGGCCAGTTCCGTACGGAGTTCCTGGAGCCGGCGCGGTACGTGCACGGCCCAGGTGGTGTCGCGGAAGAAGCGCTTGATCTCGCCGGTGATGTACGGGATGGCGAAGGAGGTGAACTCCACCTCGCGGGTGAGGTCGAACCGGTCGATGGCCTTGATCAGCCCGATCGTGCCCACCTGGACGATGTCCTCCAGGTCCCCGCTGCCCCGGTTGCGGAAGCGGCGGGCGGCGAACTTCACCAGCGACAGGTTCATCTCGATGAGGGTGTTGCGCGCGTACGCGTACTCGTGCGTGCCCTCCTCCAGCTCCTGCAACCGGTCGAGAAAGAGTTTGGAGAGCTGGCGGGCGTCCTTGGGAGCGACTGCCGAGGGGTGCGCGATGCGGGGCAGCTCGGCGCTCTCGCCCTGCGGCGGGGGACCTTGCGCCAGCAGGCTCTGCGCGCCGGTGCCGGCCTGTTCCACCACGGTTGCGCTTGCGGGGGCTGACAGCGTCACAGTTCCTCCTCGGGTCACGGTCGTCTCCCAACCGAGCCTTGCCCACGAACGCTTGTTCACTCTCCGCGGACACGAACTTTCTTCCGTGAGCCGGTTCGGGGGCCGGTTCGGGAGCCGGTTCGGGGTTCGGTTGGCTGTTCAGGAGCCGATTCGGGGACCGGTTCTGGCTGTTCAGGCTTCCGCCGGAGGACCGCTCAGACTTCCGCCATCCGCAGAAACTCCAGCAGCGCCTCGTTGAAGCGTGCGGGCTGCTCGGCGGACGGGAGGTGGCCCGCGTTCTCAATGACCGTCAGGACGGCGTGCGGCACGAGGCCCTGGATCTCCTCGGCTGCGGGGAGCGGGGTGAAGACGTCGTCCGCGCCGACCACGACAAGGACGGGCACCGTGACCGCGGGGAGGCTGTCGCGGTAGTCGGGGCGCTCCGCCCTGCCGCGCAGTGCGGCGGCCGCGCCTCGGGGGTCGGTGGTACACATCATGGTCAGCACCTGCTCGGCCAGGACCGGCTGGGAGGTGACGTTGTACGGGGCGAGCATCTTGTCGATGACCTCGTCCGCGTATCCGGCCATACCCTCCGCGAGCAGCCGGTCGGCGAGGCGGTTGCGTACGTCCTTGCCCTCGGCGGTCTCGGCGGGGGCCGAGGTGTCGGAGAGCACCAGGGCCCGGACGCGCTGCGGGTGGCGGCGGTGGAACTCCATCGCGATCTGTCCGCCCATGGAGACCCCGCCGATCACCGCGCCGGGAACACCGAGGGGGTCAAGGAGGGCGGCGAGGTCGTCCGCGAAGTCGGAGAGGTAGACCGCCCGGGTGCCGGCGATCACCTCGCTGTCCCCGTAACCGCGCAGGTCCGGGGTGATCACCCGGTACCCGGCGGCGGTCAACTCCGCGACCTGTGGGGCCCAGAGGGAGCGGTTGAAGGGGTGCCCGTGGACGAGCAGGACCGGTATGCCGGTGCCGGGGCCTTGATCGTCGAAGTGGAGGGCGGCCCCGTTGACCCGGATGGGGTTCTCGCTGCGGAGATCGTTGCTGCTCATGGGGCCACCCTAGAAGAACAGTTCGACGTTCCACCCTCACGAGGCCCCCGAGGCGTCCCGTCGTCACCAAGCCCATCGGCGCCACCGCCACCGCCCTCCCCACCCCATCGCCATCGCCACCGCCATCGCCACCGCCATCGCCATCGCCATCGCCATCGCCATCGCCATCGCCATCGCGGAAGGCTGCCCGGTGGCCCGCCGTACCCGTGCCTCTTCCGGTTCCTCGCACCGGTCAGGGGCACGCTCCCCCGCCCTTGACCGCCCTTCTCGGCCATGCTTAACCTGCCGCCACCACCCCAATATCCGAGATGGAGAACGCAGTTCGATATTTCGGACACCCCTCGTGCACAGGAGAGGCCACCGTGTCAGCAATACCCCCAGTGCCCGCGCCGAGCCCCGTGTGGAGCGTCGACCCCCGGACCGGCGAGCGGCGCGAGCAGGTCGGGGCGGAGGCCACACCCGAGGTCGTCGACTCGGCCGTCCTGGCCGCGCACGCCGCACGCGGCGCACTCGCGGACCGGGCCGTCCGGTCGGCCTTCCTGCGTTCCGCCGCCGACCAGCTGGAGGCCGGGCGCGACGAGTTCGTCGCGGCGGCCGACGCCGAGACCGCTCTCGGTACCGCCCGGCTCACCGGTGAACTGGCCCGTACCTGCTACCAGTTGCGGTCCTTCGCCGGCAGCGTCGACGAGGGCTCGTTCCTCGACGTCATCATCAGCCACCCGGACTCCTCCGCGACACCGCCCGTCCCCGACCTGCGCCGCTACAAGATCCCGCTCGGCGTGGTCGCCGTCTACTCCGCCTCCAACTTCCCGTTCGCCTTCTCGGTCGCGGGCGGCGACACCGCGAGCGCGCTGGCCGCCGGCTGCCCGGTCGTGGTCAAGGCCCATCCCGACCACCCCGCCACCTCCGAACTCGTCGCCGCAGCCGTGCGCAGGGCCGCCGCCGAGCACGGGATCCCGGCGGGGGTTCTCGGTCTCGTGCACGGCTTCGAGGCCGGTGTCAGCCTGGTCGAGCACCCGCTGATCGCCGCCGCCGGTTTCACGGGTTCGGTACGGGGCGGGCGCGCGCTCTTCGACGCCGCGGCAGCCCGTCCGACGCCCATCCCCTTCCACGGCGAACTCGGCTCGCTCAACCCCGTGTGGATCACGGAGGCCGCCGCGGCCGAACGCGCCGAGGAGATCGGCGCGGGTCTCGCCGGGTCGATGACGATGGGTGTGGGGCAGTTCTGCGTGAAGCCGGGGCTGGTCCTCGCCCCGGCGGGCCCGGCGGGCGATCAGCTCCTCAAGTCGCTCGGCCGCTCCCTCGCGGACACCGGCGCCGGTGTCATGCTCGACCACCGGATGCGCGACAACTTCGTCACGGGCGTCGCCGAACGCGCGGATCTCCCCCACGTGGAGGCCCCCGTGACCCCGGGCCCCGGCGCCGACAACCATACGGTCGCCCCGGGCTTCCTTACCGTGCCCGCCGCCGAACTCGTCCAGGACCAGGGCCCCCACGCGCTGCTGCTGGAGGAGTGCTTCGGGCCCGTCACCGTGGTCGCCCGGTACGCCGACGCCGCCGAGGCCGAAGCCCTCCTGGCCCGTCTCCCCGGCAACCTCACCGCCACCCTGCACGTCTCCGGCGCACAGGCGGCGGGCGCGGACGGCGGCGCCGAACTGCTTGCCCGCCTCACCCCGCTGGCCGGCCGCGTCCTGGTCAACGCCTGGCCCACCGGTGTCGCGGTCGCCCCCGCCCAGCACCACGGCGGCCCCTACCCGGCCACCACCTCCACCTCCACCTCGGTCGGCACCACCGCGGCCGAACGCTGGCTGCGCCCGGTCTCGTACCAGAGCACCCCCGACGCCCTGCTGCCGCCCGAACTCCGCGAGGACAACCCGCTGGGCCTGCCACGCGTGGTGGACGGCCGCCGGGAGTGAGGACGGCGAGCGCCGCGTAGGGGCATTGGCCCGGCAATCCGGTGCCCCTACCCCCCGAAGGCCGGGGCCGGCAGCCCCTGTCCCGCGTCCGGCACCACCAGCAGGGAGCCGGCCTGCGGGTGCGGGCGGGCCAGGCCGGTGCGGGCCGTGGTGATGTAGAGGTCGCGCAGACCCGGACCGCCGAAGGCACAGGCCGTGGGGCGGGGGACGGGCAGGCGCACCGTACGGTCGAGGTGGCCCGTCGGGGTGTACCGGCGGATCTGGCCGCCGTCCCAGAGCGCGACCCACACACAGCCGTCCGCGTCGACGGTGAGGCCGTCGGGAAAGCCCGCGCCCGGTTCGATCTCGACGAAGGGAGTTCTGGCGACGGGGAGTCCGCCGGAGATGTCGAGGACGTCGACGCGCCGGGTGGGGCTGTCGGCGTAGTACGCGCGGCGGCCGTCCGGTCTCCAGCCGATGCCGTTGCTGACGCTCACCGCGTCGAGGAGCACGGTGGCCGCGCCGGTACCGGGGTCGATCCGTACGAGATGGCCGCCACCGGGCGCCTCGTCGTAGCGCATGGTGCCGGCCCAGAGTGAGCCGTCGGGGGCGACCGCCGCGTCGTTGCCACGCCGGCCCGGCACCGGGTCGTGGTGCAGCCAGCGGAAGCTCCCGTCCGGCGCGTACCTGCCGACGCCGTCGCGGAGGTTGACGATCAGCGCGCCGTCGCGTCCCGGCTTCGCGGCGCCGACGTGCTGCTCCGTCGCCATGACGGTGCGGCGGCCCGAGCCGGGTGCGTAGGTGTGGACGCGGGAGCCGAGGATGTCCACCCAGATCAGCCGGCCGGCCGCCGGGTCCCAGGTGGGGCCCTCGCCGAGTGCGGCCCGTTCCGCCACGGCCTGCTCGGCCCTCATGCGAACCGCCCTTCCCCCCGGTGACCCAGCCGCAGCGACAGGTCCGCGGCGCCCTTCGCGGCCAGGGCGGCGAGTTCCGTCTCCCGCTCCTCGGTCCAGCGGGTCATCGGGACCGACACCGACAGGGCCGCGACCACCTGGCCGGTCCGGTCGAGCACCGGGGCGGCGACACAGCTGACGTCGGGGTTGGACTCGCGGTGCTCGGTGGCCAGGCCGCGCGTCCTGACAGCGGCCAGGGCCCGGTGCAGGGCCTCGGGGTCGGTGATGCTGTGCGGGGTCATGCCGGAGAGGACGCGGCCGTCGATGCGGGCGCGCAACTCCTCCTCCGGCAGCGAGGCGAGCAGCATCTTGCCCACCGAGGTGCAGTGCGCGGGCAGCCTGCGTCCTGCGGCGGAAACCATGCGCACGGCGTGCGTGGAGTCGACCTTGGCGATGTATATGACGTCGGCGTCCTCAAGGACGGCGACGTGGACGGTCTCGTCGCAGGTCTCGGCCACTTCACGGGCCACCTCCTGGCCCTCCGCCGCGAGGTCGAGCTGCTCGGCGTACCGGCTGCCCAACTGGTGGTTACGGACGCCCAGTCGGTACCGGCCGGGCTGCTCCGGCACGGTCACCAGGTAGTTGCGGGCGGTGAGCGTGGTGACGAGTTCGTGCACGGTGGTGCGCGGCAGCCCGAGCCTGCGGGTGATGTCGGGGGCGGACAGCGTGCCGTCGCCCTCCAGGAAAAGTTCGAGAATGTCCAGTGCCCTGGTCACTGCGGGGACGTGGCGTCCCATGGCCGCCCACCAACTCTCTGCGTGTCGGATGCCCGAGGGCACGGATCCCATTGCGCTGTTCGAGATTCCGGTCAACGGCCGGTACCACGAACACAAGTTAGCCGCAGACCAGTTCACCCGGCAATCCTGTGAATCGAACCGACCCGTGCAGGAACCATTGACACCCCGCTGACCTGCTGGCTACGGTCACGCCACCATTTCGAACGTGTGACGAAATATCGAACGAGCACGAAGAGCGCCATCCGGCTCAAGAGGAGCAACTGCCGTGCGCATCACGGGAATCACCACCCATGTCGTGGGTACCCCCTGGCGGAATCTGACCTACGTCCTCGTCCACACCGACGAGGGCCTCACCGGCGTCGGCGAGACCCGCATGCTGGGCCATACCGACGCACTGACCGGTTACCTCAACGAGGCCGCGGTCAACCACGTCGTCGGCTCCGACCCGTTCGCCGTCGAGGACCTGGTCCGGCGGATGAAGTTCGGCGACTACGGCCGGGCCGGCGAGATCGTCATGTCCGGCATCGCGGTCGTCGAGATGGCCTGCTGGGACATCAAGGGAAAGGCGCTCGGCGTCCCGGTCTGGCAGCTGCTCGGCGGAAAGGTCACCGACCGCGTCAAGGCGTACGCCAACGGCTGGTACACCACCGAGCGCACCCCCGAGGCCTACCACAAGGCAGCCCGCAAGGTCATGGAGCGCGGCTACCGTGCCCTGAAGATCGACCCGTTCGGGACCGGGCACCTGGAACTCGACGCCGAGCAGAGCCGGTACGCGGTCTCGCTGATCGAGGCGGTGCGGGACGCGATCGGCCCCGACGCCGAGCTGATGCTGGAGATGCACGGCCGGTTCAGCCCCTCCACCGCGGTACGGCTCGCCAATGAGCTGGCCCCGTTCAAGCCCGCCTGGCTGGAGGAGCCGGTGCCGCCGGAGAACCTGAAGGCCCTGGCGAAGGTCGCCGGCAAGGTGGACATGCCGATCGCGACGGGTGAGCGGATCCACGACCGCATCGAGTTCCGCGAGCTCTTCGAGTCGCAGGCCGCCGACATCATCCAGCCGGACCTGGGCCACATCGGCGGCATCCTGGAGACCCGCAAGCTCGCCGCGACCGCCGAGACGCACTACATGCTGGTCGCCCCGCACAACGTCGGCGGTTCGGTGCTCACCGCCGCCTCCCTGCAACTCGCGGCGTGCACACCGAACTTCAAGATCCTGGAACACTTCAACGACTTCGCGGACGCCGACATCAAGCAGGTCGTCAAGGGCGCCCCGCAGGTCGACCCGGAGACCGGCTGCTTCGAGATCTCGCACGCGCCGGGGCTCGGCGTCGAGCTGGACGTGGCGGCCGCGGCCGAGTTCCCCCAGCAGCAGGCCAGGTTCGACCTGTGGGCCGAGGGCTGGGAGAAGAGGGCTCCCAAGTGAGCCGCTCGCTCCTCGTCGACGCGCCCGGCAGCCACCGGCTCCTCGACGCCGAGCCGGCCGCCCCCGGCCCGGGTGAGGTCCTGGTCAGGGTGGCCGCCGCGGGGATCTGCATGAGCGACCGCGAGGTGTACGACGGCCGGCGCGACCCGGGTTTCGTCCGCTATCCCCTCGTCCCGGGCCACGAGTGGTCCGGGACCGTCGAGGCGGTCGGCGTCGGCGTGGACCCCGGGCTGGTCGGCCGCAGGACCGTCGCCGAGGGGTTCAGGGCGTGCGGCACCTGCGAGCGGTGCCGGTGCGGCGAGACCAGTCTGTGCTCGGGCGGGTACGCGGAGACCGGGTTCACCGAGCCGGGCGCCTTCGCGGACCATCTCCTGGTGCCGGCCCGGTTGTTGCACCTCCTCGCGGACGACGCGGACCTGCGCGCCGCCGCCCTCCTGGAACCCGCGGCCGTGATCGCCGCAGCGGTACGGGCCGGGCGCCCGAGCCCCGGTGAGCGGGTCGCGGTGGTCGGCGCGGGCACCCTGGGACTGCTCGCCGTACAGCTGCTCGCCGCGTCCTCGCCGGCGGAGCTGACGGTGATCGACCCACGGGCCTCGCGTGGTGAGCAGGCGCAGCAGTTCGGCGCCGTGCAGGCGCTGACGCCCGCCGACGCGGAGTCGGCGCACGGGCACTTCGACCTGGTGGTGGAGACGGCGGGCGCACCGAGCACCGCCGCCTCCTCGTGCCTGCTGGCCCGTCGCGGCGGGCGGGTCGTCCTCACCGGAATGTTCACACCCGGCGCGGCGGGCATCGATCCCGTTCATCTCTCGCTCAGCCAGCTGGAGATCCGCAGCGTCTTCGGGGCACCGTCCGCCGCCTGGTCTGACGCGGTCCGGGCGTTCGGACTCGGGCTGCTCGACCCGGCGCCGCTGATCACTCACGAGTTCCCCCTGGAGCGGTTCGCCGAGGCGATCGCGCTGGTGGGCGGAGGCGACCCGAAGACGGGGAAAGTGCTGCTGCGCCCGTAGTTCCCGGGGCGGGACGGGCCGGTGCGTGGGGGCCTGGGTGAAGCCCGGCCGGGACGGAGCAGCCCCGGCCCACCCCGCACACCCGTCTCCCGCACTCCCACCTCCCCGTACACCCGTCTCCCCGCACACCCGCCGCACCGCACCGTCCGACATACCGAACAACTGGAAATCCGGAGCACCATGTCCCTTTCGCCAGATATGCCAGATACACCAGATACGCCACACACCCCCCGCCGGCCCGGCGCTGCAGCCCTCGCCGGGATCGGACACCCCTCCCCCGCCATCGACCCCTCCGACACCTCCCCGCACTCCTTCCCCGACGGCGGCACCTGGCGCACCGAGGTCCCCTCGGTCGAGGGCCCCGAGGCACTCGCCGTCGTACTGAAGGAGAGCGCCGAACTCGGCGTGCCCGTCCACCGGGTCAGCCAGGGCTCCGGCATCTGGATGCTCACGGACGCCGAGATCTCCGAGATGGCCGGTGCCTGCGCGGCGCGCGACATCGAGCTGTGCCTGTTCACCGGGCCGCGCGGCACGTGGGACATCGGCGGCTCCACCCGCACCGACTCCGGCGGCGGCGGACTGCGCGCCCGGGGCCACGACGCGCTCGCCGGCTGTGTCGAGGACGCCTTGCGCGCCACGGAGTTGGGGGTGCGCTGTCTGCTCGTCGCCGACGAGGGGGTGCTGTGGACCCTGCACCGGATGCGGGCCGCCGGCATCCTTCCCGCCGATGTCACCTTCAAGCTGTCCGCACTCGTCGGGCCGGTCAACCCGGCCGCGTACGCCGTGTACGAGCAGCTCGGCGCGGACTCCCTGAACATCCCCTCCGACCTGACCCTCGACCACCTCACCGAGATCCGCCAGGTCAGCCGCGCCCCGATGGACATGTACGTGGAGGCGCCGGACGACCTCGGCGGGTACATCCGGATGTACGAGGTGGCCGAACTCATCCGGCGCGGCGCCCCGCTGTACCTGAAGTTCGGGCTGAGCCGTTCCCCCGGTATCTATCCGTACGGGGCACAGTTGCGTGACACCGCGCTTGCGTCGGCCCGCGAACGGGTACGGCGTGGGCGGCTGGTGCTTGATCTACTGGCCCGGCACGGCGCCGACCGCGGGATGTCCCCGCTCGGTTCCCGACTGCCGGGTACGCTCCGGCGGTTCGCCGCCTCGGCGGACGCACCCGCCGACGCACTCGCACACGCAGTCGACGTACCGGAAGGGAAGTGACCCCCATGCGAATCCCCACGCGAATCCCCATGCGACTCCCCACGCGCATCATGAGCAGCGCCGCCCTGGCGACCCTGCTCGTCGTCTCGCTCACCGCCTGCGGGCAGGAGGCCAGGGGTGGCAGCCGCTACAAGGCCGACACCGGCAAGGGCGGCACGATAGGGCTCGCCATGCCGACCAAGTCGTCCGAACGCTGGATCGCCGACGGCCAGAACATGGCCAAGCAGTTCCAGCAGGCCGGTTACCAGACGGACCTGCAATACGGTGACGACAAGGTCGAGAACCAGATCGCCCAGATCGAGAACATGATCACCAAGGGCCGCAAGCTCCTGGTGGTGGCCGCGATCGACGGCTCGGCGCTGACCGAGGTCCTGCAGCGCGCGCACGACGCGGGCATCCCGGTGATCAGCTACGACCGGCTCATCCTCGGCACCCCGAACGTCGACTACTACGCGTCGTTCGACAACGAGCGGGTCGGCGAGCTGGAAGGCAAGTACATCGTCGACAAGCTGAAGCTGGGCGCCCCGTCGAAGGACGGCGAGAAGCACAAGATCGAGCTTTTCGCCGGCTCCCCCGACGACAACAACACCAAGTACTTCTGGAACGGCGCGCTGAAGGTCCTCCAGCCGTACCTGAAGACCGGTCAGCTCGTCGTCGGCAGCGGTCAGACGAAGATGAGCCAGGCCACCACCCTGCGCTGGGACGGCGGCACCGCGCAGAAGCGGATGGACGACCTGATCAGCAAGAACTACGGGGACGAGCGCGTGGACGCGGTCCTCTCCCCGTACGACGGCATTTCGATCGGCATCATCTCCGCCCTCAAGAGCGCGGGTTACGGCTCGAAGGCCCAGCCCCTGCCCGTGGTGACCGGGCAGGACGCGGAGCTGGCGTCGGTGAAGTCCATCCTCAGCGGCGAGCAGACGCAGACCGTCTTCAAGGACACCCGGAAACTCGCGGCGCAGGCCGTCGCGATGGGCGACGCCGTACTGAACGGCAAGAAGCCACAGGTCAACAACGTCACCGACTACAACAACGGCAAGAAGACCGTGCCGTCTTACCTGCTGAAGCCGGTGAGCATCGACAAGTCGAACACCCAGGTGCTCATCGACGAGGGGTACTTCACGGCAGGACAGCTCAAGTGAGCGCCCCGGAGACAGGCCCAGACCCCACGGGAGCGTCCGGTGCGTCCGGCCCGGCAGGGCCCTCGCCGCACGCGGTCCTCGACATGCGCGGCATCACCAAGACCTTCCCCGGCGTCAAGGCCCTCGTCGACGTCAACCTCACCGTCCGCGCCGCCGAGATCCACGCGATCTGCGGCGAGAACGGCGCCGGCAAGTCGACCCTGATGAAGGTGTTGAGCGGGGTCCACCCGCACGGCTCGTACGACGGCGAGATCCTCTTCGAGGGGCAGCCGGTGGCCTTCAAGGACATCCGGGCCAGCGAGCAGCACGGCATCGTGATCATCCACCAGGAGCTGGCGCTCGTCCCGTACCTGTCGATCGCCGAGAACATCTTCCTCGGCAACGAACAGACCGGCGGCAAGCGGGGGTTCATCGACTGGAACGACACCCTGCGCCGCGCGGGCACCCTCCTGAAGCGGGTCGGACTGCGTGAGAAGCCGCAGACCCCCGTCGCCGACATCGGCGTGGGCAAGCAGCAGCTCGTGGAGATCGCCAAGGCCCTGGCGAAGGAGGTGAAGCTGCTCATCCTGGACGAGCCGACGGCGGCCCTCAACGACGAGGACAGCGCGAAGCTCCTGGACCTGATCGTGGAGCTGCGCGAGCAGGGCATCGCCTGCATCATCATTTCGCACAAGCTCGGCGAGATCCGACGGCTGGCCGACACGGTGACGGTGCTCCGCGACGGGCGCACCATCGAGTCGCTGACGGTACGCCGGACCCCGGACGCCGAACCCGAGTTGTCCGAGGACCAGATCATCCGCTCAATGGTCGGCCGGGACCTCGACAACCGCTTCCCCGACCGCAGCAGCTACGAGGGCGAGGACGCCGGCTCGACCGCGCTGGCCGTCTCCGGCTGGACCGTCCGGCATCCCGTCGACCATCAGCGCAAGGTCGTTGACAACGTTTCCCTCACCGTCCGCAAGGGCGAGATCGTCGGCATCGCGGGTCTCATGGGCGCCGGCCGCACGGAGCTCGCGATGTCCGTCTTCGGGCGTTCGTACGGTCAGTACGTCGCGGGCACGGTCGAGGTCGGCGGCCGGGAGGCGGACGTACGCACCGTCCCCGCGGCGATCAGCGCGGGCCTCGCCTACGTCACCGAGGACCGCAAGCAGTACGGCCTCAACCTCATCGACAACATCAACCGCAACATCTCCCTCGCCTCCCTGCCCGGGATGCGGCGGCGCGGCGTCGTCGACGAGCACCACGAGCGCCAGGTCGCCGAGCGCTACCGCACCTCAATGAACATCAAGTCCCCCACGGTCTTCGAGCAGGTCGGCAGGCTCTCCGGCGGCAACCAGCAGAAGGTCGTCCTGAGCCGGTGGATCCATGCCGACCCCGACGTCCTGATCCTCGACGAGCCGACGCGCGGCATCGACGTCGGCGCGAAGTTCGAGATCTACACGGTGATCGACAAGCTCGCCGCCGCGGGCAAGGCCGTGCTCTTCATCTCCTCGGAGCTGCCCGAGCTCCTCGGCATGTGCGACCGGATCTACACGATGGCCGAAGGCCGGCTGACCGGTGAGGTCGCCCGCGCGGACGCCACCCAGGAATCGCTGATGCGCCACATGACGGCGACCCGCTCATGACGGCGGCCCGTGTGAGGACGTCCCGCCACCCCTCGACAGCAGCCGTCCGCAGGCCGACGACGACCATGACCCGAAGCTGAGGCCCACCATGACCACCTCCACCACATCGAGCAAGCCCACGCCCGCCGAGGCACCGCCGTCGCGTCCGGCCGCCCTCACCGCGCTCGTCGACAGCATGCGGTCGAACATGCGCCAGTACGGGATGCTCGTCGCGCTGCTCTTCATCGTCGTCCTCTTCCAGATCTGGACCGACGGCACGCTGCTCCTGCCCAACAACGTCTCCAACCTGATCCAGCAGAACGGTTACATCCTCATCCTGGCGATCGGCATGATGATCGTCATCATCGCCGGTCACATCGACCTCTCGGTCGGCTCACTGGTCGCCTTCGTCGGGGCGATGTCCGCCGTGATGATGGTCAAGCACGACATGCCCTGGGTCCTCGCCCTGGTCCTGTCGCTGCTGATCGGCGCGGTGGCGGGTGCCTGGCAGGGCTTCTTCATCGCCTACGTCGGCATTCCGTCCTTCATCGTGACCCTGGCGGGCATGCTGCTCTTCCGCGGGCTCACCCAGATCGTCCTGGAGGGCCAGTCGCTGGCCCCCTTCCCCGAGGGCTTCCAGAACATCGCCAAGGGCTTCATCCCGGAGATGGGCCCGTACACCCAGTACCACAACCCGACGCTGCTGCTCGGGCTGCTCGCCCTGGTCGTCCTGATCCTGCGCGAAGTGCGTGACCGCAAGCGCCAGTTGGCCTACGAGCTCGAAGTCGTGCCGACCGGCCTCTGGGTCACCAAGTGTGTCGCGATCGCCGCGGCGGTCATCGCGTTCACCCTCACCCTCGCCAGCTTCCACGGCGTCCCCGTGGTCATGCTGATCATGTGCGTACTGCTCATCGGCCTGGGTTACGTCATGCGCAACGCGGTCGTCGGCCGGCACGTCTACGCGCTCGGCGGCAACAAGGCGGCGGCGAAGCTCTCCGGCGTCAAGGACAAGCGCGTCATCTTCCTGGTCTTCGTGAACATGGGCGTCCTGGCGGCCCTCGCGGGCTGTGTGTACGCTGCCCGGCTCAACGCGGGCACCCCGCAGGCCGGCCTGAACTTCGAACTCGAGGCCATCGCCGCCTCGTTCATCGGCGGTGCGTCGATGAGTGGTGGCGTCGGCACCGTCATGGGCGCCGTCATCGGCGGCCTGGTCCTCGGTGTCCTCAACAACGGCATGTCGCTGGTCGGCATCGGCACCGACTACCAGCAGGT
This sequence comes from Streptomyces sp. NPDC091272, assembly GCF_044757485.1. NCBI lineage: Bacteria > Bacillati > Actinomycetota > Actinomycetes > Kitasatosporales > Streptomycetaceae > Streptomyces > Streptomyces sp. NPDC091272. The sequence continues at coordinate 288,848 of NZ_JBIVVC010000006.1, read as the reverse complement.
CATCAAGGGTCTGGTGCTGCTGGCGGCCGTCGGCTTCGACATCTGGAACAAGCGCAAGGCCGGCCGCTGACCGACGCCCGGCGCACCCGCTCCGCCCCGGCCGGGAAGCCTCCGGCCGGGGCGGAGCGCTCCCGCGGGACCGGCGCTCGGTGGACGTCCATGGGTCATTGGAGTGACCGGCAGCCGTTGTCCTCATCAGCCGTGCGACTGCGGGAATGTTCTCGCGACGGCGCCGGCCGCACGACTTCGGGCAGGCCCCGGCTTCTTCCGCCCGTCCCGCCCGCGAGAGGACTCCCATGGCAGAACAGACCACCACCACGACCGCCGCACCGCCCGCCCTGAGCGCCGAGAACCTGGAGGCGCTGATGCTGGAGGAACGCGCCCAGTTGTTCGCCCGCACCCTGACCGAGCAGGAGAGCGACGCCCTCTACGCGATGATCCCCGACAGCCTCGTCCTGGAGAGCCGGGTCCTGCGGGTGGTGGCGGAGATGAGCGCCCACGGCGCCGACAGTGCCTGCACCCCGGAGGAGATCCGGTTCCAGGCCGCGGACCGGGTGTCCCGCCAGGAGGACGTCGGACTGCCCCTGCGCAACGAGATGGAGTGGCGGTCGGGGCTGGAGAGCCGCATGGAGGTCGACATCTTCCGGCTCATGGCCCAGCTGCCCACGGAACCGTTCGCGGCCCTCCTGGACACCCTTCCCGCCGACCAGCAGAACCGGCTCCGGGTCGCCCTCGCCGCGAGCCTGGTGGACCACACGGCCCCGTAGGACCCCGCGCCGGCCGGGACACGTCCCGGCCGGCGGTTCGTTCCGAGGTCAGCTCAGGGCTGGTAGGGGCGGGCCCGCCCGGCGAAGGCCGGAGCCACCTTGCCCTGCGCGGTACGGGGGAAGGAGACCGTGGCGGGATCGCCGTCCGAGACGTACCAGCTCTTCTGGGCGGCCATCCGGTCCAGCCAGCGCGAGGAACCGAGTTCGGCGTCCTCGTCCTTGGGCCCCGCCGAACGGATCCGCGGAATCGCGTCAGGCGCGAACTCCTGGGCGAACGGCGAGAGGGCGGGGTTGGACCCCACCAGGTAGACCCCGTCGTAGCGGTAGCCCGGCCCCTTGGCGGCGACCCCGGCCGTCCGCGGCATCGCCCCGAAGGGCAGCGCGAGCGACGAGACCTTGGCACCGGGGGCGGCCTTCAGAATCGCCTGCTGGCCGCCCGAGATGGCTCCTGCGGCGCCCGCCGGGTCCAGGGAGCGCAGGTTCTGGTGGCGGTCGGTGTGGTTGCCGATCTCGTACCCGTGTTCCTTCAGCCAGGTCAGCGCCTTGGCCGGGCCGGTTGCCGAGAAGGCGTCCGCGTTCACGAAGAAGGTCGCCGTGGGCTTGAAGGCGGGATACTTCTTCGCCACCTCCATCAGGATGGCGACCGCGGTGCCCGGCGCGGGCGTGCCGTTCGTCCCGAGGCGCACCTGGCTGTTGGTCGAGTCGTCGAACGTGAGGACCACCGGGTGTGTGCCGGCCGGAGTGCCGATGCGGCCCTCCTGGAAGTCCCTGGCGGTCACCGGGACGTACTTCTCGCGGGCGAGGCGTTCCAGTTCGGCCCGGAAATCGGCCGGGGTGCGGTCGTAGACACCGGCCGGTTTCTCGGTGAGCTGGTGGTACATCAGAACCGGAACCTGGCCCAGCTCGTTGACACCGAGCCGGGCCAGTTCGGCCGGGTTCTTCACCGCGGCGGGACTGGCCGACGCCGGCGGGACGGCTGCCTGCCGTCCTTCGCCGGCCGGGGACGCTCCGGAGGAGCAGCCGGTGGCGAGCAGGGCAGTGACGGTCAGGGTGCAGAGAGGGAGCAACGGATGGCGCATGCGGGGGAACCTCCAGGGCGAATGTGTCGCGCCATCCCTACCGGTCTCGGGGGGTCTCCTACCGTTTCACCCCTGGATGGCGCAGTCGCCACGCCGGTGACGTCTGCGGCCGGTCGGGTGATATCGGGGCCGGGCAGGAGCGATGGACCCTCGGTGCGGAAACCAGTGAAGGGGACACACCTCAGCTGCTCCCCGAAGGACGTAGAGATGGCCACGAGTGACATACCGCGCTCCGATTCCTCCCGTCGTCGCCGACGCCCGAACCGCAGACACACGCTGACGGCCACGGCCGTGGTGCTGGCCCTCGCCGGGGCCGGCCTCGGCGCCTGGACCTTCCTCTCACCGGCCACGGCCGTGCAGGGGCTGGCCGACGGGGACGTCCTGGACGGCCGCAAGGCGGCCCTTGCCAGCGCCTACCTCGACGCCGAGGCGGTCGGTGGCAAGGACGGCGTACGGGCCACCCTGGACAACCACCCGATCGCCGCCAAGCCCGAGGGCAAGCGACTGCGGCTCGCCCTCCCCCGCCTGGCCGACGGCCGGCACACGCTGGTCGTGGAGGGCGGCGGGGACAGCCTCCCCTTCGCCTCCGCCCGGGAGGTCGTGGACTTCACCGTCGACACCAAGGCCCCCGAGCTGAAGATCGCCGAACCCGAGGTCAAGGGCGCCGACGCCCCCGTGAACCTCACCGGGCGGGCCGCCACCGACGCGCGGGTCACCGTCGACGGCAAGGACGTTCCCGTCGACGAGAAGGGCGCGTTCAGCATCACCGTGCCCAAGGGCACGCCCGTCGTGAAGGTGGCGGCCGTGGACCGGGCGGGCAACACCACCACGCAGGACGTCTCCACCCGCGCCCGCCGCCCCATGATCCGGGCCGCACACATCACCGCCATCGGCTGGGGCGACGACAAGCTGCGGGGCGGCATCCTCGCCCTGGTCCGCAGCGGCAAGCTCAACGCCGTACAGCTGGACGTGAAGGACGAGGACGGCGAGATCGGTTACGCCTCCCAGGTCCCGTTGGCACGGCAGATCGGTTCGGCCAAGGGCTACTACGACGCCCGCAAGGCGGTGGCCGAGATCCACGCGGCCGGCGCCCAGGTCATCGGCCGCATCGTCGCCTTCCGCGACCCCAAGCTCGCCTCGGCGGCCTGGAAGGCCGGCAAGCGCACCCAGGTGGTCCTGACCCCCGACGGCACGCCGTACGGCGGCGGCCACTACGGCGCGCTGTCCTTCACCAACTTCGCCGACCCCACGGTCCGCAAGTACAACCAGGACCTCGCCGTCGAAGCGGCCGGCCTCGGCTTCGACGACATCCTGTACGACTACGTGCGCCGTCCCGACGGACCGCTCTCCCGGATGCGCTTCCCCGGCATCAGGGCCACCACCCCGGAGCAGTCCATCACCTCGTTCGTGGCCGACACCAGGACCGCGATGCGCCCGCACGGCAAGTACCTCGGCGTCTCGGTCTTCGGCATCGCCGCCACCCGGCCCACCGAGATCGCCCAGGACATCCCGGCGCTGGCCAAGGTCAGTGACTACATCGCGCCGATGGTCTACCCGTCCCACTGGGGTCCCGGAGAGTACGGGGTGGCCGCCCCGGACACCGCTCCGTACGCGATCGTGCAGCGTTCCCTCGCGGACTTCGCCCGGCAGACGAAGGGCACCCGCAGCGAGATCGTCCCCTGGCTCCAGGACTTCTCGATGGGCAGCACCTACGGTCCGACCCAGGTGGCCGATCAGATCAAGGCCGCCGCCGCCAACAAGATGAACTCCTTCATCCTGTGGAACGCCGGGGCCCGCTACCAGGGCGCGGCACTCCAGCAGATCGCCGCTCGCTGACCGCTGCCGGTCCGCCTCGTCGGCCCGCCCGGCCCCGGTCCGGCGGTTCCTGAACGCCGCTCCACCGTCCCGTCAGTTCAGCGGGCGCTGAGCGTGGAGCGGCGTACCACCAGCTCCGGACGGAGCACCACCCGACGGTGCTCGTGCTCGGCCGGGTCCGGTTCGGCGAGCTCTTCGAGCAGCAACTCGGCCGCCAGTCTGCCCAGCTGTACGGCAGGCTGGCGTACCGATGTCAGCGGTACGGCGGCCGCCGCGGCGAACTCGATGTCGTCGTAGCCCACGATCGCCAGCTCGTCGGGCACGCCGACGCCCGCCGCGTACATCGCCTGGAGCAGACCGAGCGCGAGCAGGTCGTTGGCGCAGAAGACGGCGGTGGGCCGCTCCGCGAGCCCGAGCAGGCGGGCGCCGGCGTCGCGGCCCGCCGCCACGTCGAGCCGGTCGGTGGGGATCTCGCGCAGTGCCCCGGGCGGCAGTCCGGCCGAGGCGAGCGCCGCACGGGCACCCTCGCGGCGGTCCTGGACCTGGCGGAGCCTGGCCGGTCCGCCGACGTACGCGATGTCCCGGTGCCCGGTGTCCAGCAGGTGGCGGACGGCGAGGGCGCCGCCCGTGACGTCGTCCACGGACACCGAGCACTCCGCCGTTCCCTCGGCGACGCGGTCGACGAGGACGAAGGGGATGGAGTGCCGGCGGAACGCGTCGATGTTGCGGCCGGTCGCGTCGGCGGGGGTGAGCAGCACGCCACGCACCCGCTGTTCGGCGAAGAGCGAGAGATAGGTGGCTTCCTCGGCGGGGTCCTGCCCGCTGTTGCAGAGCATGACACCGAGGCCTGCTTCACGGGCCGCGCGCTCGGCGCCGCGTGCGACGTCCACGAAGAACGGGTTGCCCATGTCGAGGACGAGCAGCGAGATCATGCGGCTGCTGCCCGCCCGCAACTGCCGGGCGGACTCGCTGCGTACGTAACCGAGCCTGTCGATCGCGGCCTGGACGCGCACGCGGGTGGCCTCGGCGACGGTCGTGGGGCGGTTGATGACGTTGGAGACCGTGCCGACGGAGACTCCGGCGACGCGGGCCACGTCCTTGATGCCTACCGTATGTGCCATCGGTCCGAACTCCTGGGGCGGTGTGGTGCCGGTGACCGCACGCCGGAACGGGAAGCGGGGGCGGGGTGCGCGGGGCGCGGGGCGCGGTCACGGGGAATCGTAACTGCGGGGCCGGGAGAGCAGTAACTCCCGGACAATCCGGCCGCGGCGGGTGCGGCTGGGACACCGGGAGGGACGGATTTGTTGTCCGCGGACAACAACTCGGTACCGGACAAAAGGTAGTTCACTGGTACAAAATGACCGCTCACGTCTCGATCCCGGCCCCCTTTCGCCCCCTCAGTCCTTGATCAGCCTGCGGGTGAGAAGGGCAAGCAGCCTGTCCCAGTGGCGGCTGAGGCCCGCGGGATTGAAGGCGCTGGTGTCGGCCATGGTGAAGCCGTGGGCGGTGGCGGGGTAGATCTCGGCGGTGTACTCGACTCCCGCGGTGTCCAGCGTCCGGCGGAGCCGGCTCGTGCTCTCCGGGGTCATGTCGCCCTCGGCGAGGCCGAGATGAACCTCGGCGGCGAGCTGGGGGAAGAGATGGTGCGGGCTGTCGGGTGCGTCGGTGACCAGGGGGCTGGGGTGGAAGCCCGCAACCGCGGCCACCTGGTCGGGGTGGGCCGCCGCGGTACGGATCGCCAGCGCGCCGCCCATGCAGTAGCCGATCGTGGCGACCGGCCCCGCGGCCACCTCGGGCCGGGTGGTGAGGAAGCTGAGGTAGGCGTCGGCGTCGCTCAGCACGCGCGCGACGGTGTGCGCCTCCATCAGCGGGGTCAGCTCGGCGAAGACCGCGGGCCTGTTCACCTCGTCGATGTGCTCGGGCAGTTCGGGCACCGGCGCCGTACCGTGCCGGTAGTAGTGGTTGGGTACCAGCACGTAGTACCCGTGCCCGGCCAGTTCGCGGGCCATCTCCTTCAGTACGGGCCGCAGGCCGAACGCGTCCGGGTAGAACAGCACACCCGGGTGCCGCTCGCCGTCGTCGGGAAAGGCGGCGAAGGCGTCCGCGAGGCCGTCCGGGGTGGGAATCTGCACGGTTTCGGTGGGCAAGGTCTTCCTTTTCTCAGGTTCCGGGGCCGCTTCTGGGGCCGGCCCGGGGGCCGGTTCCGGCCCCATGGCACAGCCTAGGCGGGGGTCCGCGGGCACCGGGGGGCGTCGACGTGCGGGGCCGAGGCGTATTCGCCCCACCGCGGGTACCCGCATCCCATGGCCGACAAAGAGAACAGCCGCGCGCGGCAGGAATCCCTCGAACCGGAACGCGCTTCGGTGCCCGGTCAGAAACGCGATCCGGGGCTCGACCAGGAACGCGACCCGGACCCCGACCGGGAACGTGGCCCCGGGACCGGCCCGGACCACGGCCCGGGAACCGACCCGGAACCGGACGGCCCCACCGACTTCCCCAAGCACTCCTGGTGGGCCGTCCTGCGCCGCACCGGCAAGGAGTTCCTGGAGGACGAACTCCCCGACCGGGCCGCGTCCCTCACCTACTACGGGGTGCTCTCCGTCTTCCCCGCCATCCTCGTCCTGGTCTCGCTGCTCGGGGTGATCGGCGAGTCCGCGACGAAGACCGTGATGGACAACGTGCAGAGCCTCGCCCCCGGCGCGGTGAAGGACATCCTCACGCAGGCCGTGGGCCAGTTGCAGAACAGCGGCGGCACCAGCGGTGTCGTCGCGATCATCGGTCTGCTGGCGGCGGTGTGGTCGGCGTCCGGGTACGTGGGGGCCTTCATCCGGACCTCCAACGCGATCTACGACATGCCGGAGGGGCGTCCGGTGTGGAAGGTCACCCCGTTGCGGGTGGGCCTGACCGTACTGCTGATGGTGCTGCTGGCGCTGAGCGCCGTGATCGTGGTGCTCACCGGTTCGGTGGCCGCGTGGGTCGGCGAGGCCGTCGGGCTCGGCGAGGAGGCCGTGACCGTCTGGTCGATCGCGAAGTGGCCGGTGCTGCTGGTACTGGTGGTACTGATGATCGCCCTGCTGTTCTGGTCGGCGCCGAACGTGCGCGGACGCGGCTTCCGTTGGGTGAGCCCGGGAAGCGTACTGGCCGTGGTGCTGTGGCTGGCGGCCTCCGGTGGCTTCGCGCTCTACGTCGCCAACTTCGGCTCGTACAACAAGACGTACGGAGCGCTCGCCGGTGTGATCATCTTCCTGATGTGGCTGTGGCTGTCGAACCTGGCGATCCTGCTGGGTCTTGAGTTCGACGCGGAGCTGGCCAGGCAGCGGGCGATCAGCGGCGGTCTGCCGGCGAGCGAGGAGCCTTACGTGGAACCCCGCGACACCCGCAAGTGGCCGGACAAGCTGCGCAGGAGCCGTAAGCGCAAGCAGGCCGCGGAGAGCGGCGCGTGAAACGGCCCGCGCTCCGCCGGCGGTGCTGAGCTCCCCGGCTCCCCGGCTCCCCCGACGCCGCACGGCCACTCACCTGCGGCGCAGATAGACGCCCCAGGTCACCACCAGGCACAGCACGTAGTACGCGAGGAACGCCAGGTACGCCGCGTCGCCCGTCCCCTCCGTGAGGAAGGACTGCCGGAACGCGATGTTCACCAGCACCCCGCCCAGCGCGCCCACCGCGCCCGCGATGCCGATCACGGCACTCGCCCGGCGGCGGGAGCGGTTTCCGGCCTCGGCCGGGTCCGCCCCCGCCGCCTTCTCGCGTTCCGCCCGCGCGTGGAAGATGCCCGGGATCATCTTGTACGTGGACCCGTTGCCGACCCCGCTGAACAGGAACAGCGCGACGAACCCGGTCAGGAACAGCGGCAGCGACCCGGCCCGCGAGGCGAGCAGCACCAGCAACGCGCCCGCCGCCATCGCGACGAAGTTCCAGAACGTCACCCTGGCCCCGCCCCACCGGTCGGCCATCGCGCCGCCCACCGGCCGCACCAGTGAGCCGAGCAACGGTCCGAGGAAGGTCAGGTAAGCGGCGCTGACCGCCGTCGGGAAGTCGGCGTGGAACTGCACCAGCAGCACCTGTCCGAAGGCGAACCCGAAGCCGATGAACGACCCGAACGTACCGATGTAGAGCAGCGACATCACCCAGGTGTGCGGTGAGCGGGACGCCTCGCGCAGGGCGCCGCGGTCGTTGCGCAGCGCGGGCAGGTTGTCCATCCGCAGGGCGGCGGCCGTCGCCGCCAGCACGATCAGGGGGATGTACAGCAGCGGTACCAGGCGCGGGTGCTGGGCGCCCGCCGTGGCGAGCACCAGCAGGCCCAGGAGCTGCACCGCGGGTACGCCGAGGTTGCCGCCGCCGGCGTTGATGCCGAGCGCACGGCCCTTGAGGTGCTGGGGGTAGAAGGCGTTGATGTTGGCCATCGAGGACGCGAAGTTGCCGCCGCCGATGCCTGCCACGGCGGCCACCCAGAGCAGGGTCGTGTACGAGACTCCGGGTTCGAGGACGTACGCCGTGAGCAGGACCGGCAGCAGGAGCGCGAGCGCGGTGACGACCGTCCAGTTCCGTCCGCCGAAGACCGCAACGGCGAAGGTGTACGGGAGGCGGAGCGCGGCCCCGAGCAGGGTGGGGACCGCGGTGAGCACGAACTTGCCCGCGGGGTCGATGCCGTACTCGGGGCCGAGGAAGAGGACCAGGACCGACCACAGGCTCCACACGGAGAAGCCGATGTGTTCGGAGAGCACGGAGAAAATGAGGTTGCGGCGGGCGACCTTGGCGCCGGTGGCGGCCCAGAAGGCGGGATCCTCGGGCTCCCAGTGGTCGAGCGCGGGGCGGGATCCGCCGGCTGGGGAGTTCTGCGGGGGACGGACGGTGGTGGTCATGGCACAGGCCGCCTAACTGCCTTGTGGGACGAGGGAGGGAGTACGTACCGGCCAGACCGGCAGCGTCGCCGGTTCGCCGCCCGGGGTTTCGTCGTCGTCGAGACAGACACCGGTGCGCAGGTCGAAGGCCTGCTTGTACATCGGGGAGAGGACGACGGGCACACCGCCACGGCTGCCGAGCAGTCCGCGCGAGATGACGTGCGCTCCGCTGAACGGGTCGCGGTTGCCGACGGCGTGGACGGTGCCGGAGCGATCGCGGTACAGGGCGATCTGCTCGCCGCCGACGAGGGCGGCGACGCCCCGGCCGGGGGTGAGGGAGGCATAGTCGCAGACGCCGAACCACTCGCCCCCGACAGCCACTTCGACGGCACCCGAGCGCTCGACGCCGGCTGCGGGGACGCCCGATCGCTCGGCGCCGGCTGCGGGGACGGCCGATCGCTCGGCGCCGGCTGCGGGGACGGCCGATCGCTCGGCGTCAGCTGCGGAGGCGTCCCCCGCGGAGGCGCCCGAGGGCGGTGTTTGCGCGGTGGTGCTCATACGAGGGTCCTCACTTCCAGGGTCGGGCCCGCCACGAAGGTGTCGGCAGGGCCCGCGGGGCGGATCTGCTCGCGCTCCGGTACGAAGCGGATCGTGGGGTCCGGCGTGCCGGGCGCGTTGACGAAGGACACGAAGCGGGCCAGCCGGTCGGGGTCGTCGAGGGTGGCGCGCCACTCGTCCTCGTACGAGGTGACGTGCCGGGCCATCAGGTCGTCCAGCTCCGCGCTGATGCCCAGCGAGTCGTCGACGATGACGGCGCGGAGGTGGTCGAGTCCGCCCTCCATGCGCTCGACCCACGGCGCGGTGCGCTCCAGCCGGTCGGCGGTGCGGACGTAGAACATCAGGAAGCGGTCGATGGTGGTGAGGAGGGTGTCGTGATCCGCGTCGGTGAGCAGGAGGTCGGCGTGCCGGGGGGTCATGCCGCCGTTGCCGCCGACATAGAGGTTCCAGCCGGCGGAGGTGGCGATGACGCCGAAGTCCTTGCTCTGCGCCTCGGCGCACTCGCGGGCGCAGCCGCTGACCGCGGACTTGAGCTTGTGCGGGGCGCGCAGCCCCCGGTAGCGCAGTTCCAGCTCGATCGCGAGGGCGACGGAGTCCTGTACGCCGTACCGGCACCAGGTCTGGCCGACGCACGACTTCACGGTGCGCAGCGACTTTCCGTACGCGTGGCCCGACTCGAATCCGGCGTCCACCAACCGTCGCCAGATGAATGGCAGCTGGTCGACGGACGCGCCGAACATGTCGATCCGCTGACCGCCGGTGATCTTCGTGTAGAGACCGAAGTCGCGGGCGATCTCTCCGATGGTGATGAGCCCGGCCGGGGTGACCTCGCCGCCGGGGATGCGAGGCACGACGGAGTAGGACCCGTTGCGCTGGAGGTTGGCGAGGAAGTGGTCGTTGGTGTCCTGGAGGGCGGCCTGTTCGCCGTCCAGGATGTGTCCCGAGACGCCGTCGCCGAGTGCCGGGCCGAGCGAGGCGAGTACGGAGGCGACCACCGGCTTGCAGACCTCGCAGCCCTCGGGCCCCGCCTCCGCCGGCCGGCCGTGTTCGTCGATGAGCCGCGCGAAGGTGGTGATCCCCTTGACCCGGACGATCTCGTAGATCTCGGCCCGGGTGAGGTCGAAGTGCGCGCACAGACCGCGGCTCAGCTCCACTCCCCGCGCGGTGAGTTCGTCGGCGACGAGGGTGCCGAGGAGCTTGACGCAGGAGCCGCAGCCGGTGCCGGCCCGCGTGCACTTCTTCACCGCGGGCACGTCCGCGCAGCCGCCGTCGGCGACCGCCGAGCGGATCGCTCCCTTGGTGACGTTGTGGCAGGAGCAGACCACCGCCTCGTCCGGAAGGGCGACCGGCCCCGGCGCCGCGCCGATCGACGCGGGCAGCACGAGCTGCTCCGGCGGGGCGGTGAGGGGCGCGCCGGACAGGGCCAGCGGGCGCAGCAGGTCGTACGACTCGGTGTCGCCCACCAGGACACCACCGAGCAGTGCGCCGTCCGCGCCGATGACCAGCTTCTTGTACACGCCCTCGCGGCTGTTGGCGTACAGCACTTCGAGGGAGTCGGCGGTGGTGCCGTGGGCGTCCCCGAAGCTGGCGACGTCGACACCGAGGAGCTTGAGCTTGGTGGAGAGGTCCGCGCCGGTGAACTCTCCGGTACCCGCGGTGAGCCGGCCGGCGACGGCTTCCGCCATGGCGTACCCGGGGGCGACCAGCCCGTACACCCGCCCGTCCGAGGCGAGCGCGCACTCGCCGATCGCCCAGATGGCGGGGTCGGCGGTGCGGCAGCCGGCGTCGACGACGATGCCGCCGCGCTCCCCGACCGGCAGGCCGCAGTCGCGGGCGAGCTGGTCCCGGGGGCGCACGCCGGCCGAGAAGACGACGAGGTCGGTGTCGACGGTCGCACCGTTGGAGAGCACCATGCCGGTGACGGCGCCCCTGGCGTCGGTCTCGACCGTCTGGGTGCCGGCCCCCGTGTGCACGGTGACGCCCAGCTCCTGGATCTTGTCCCGGAGCACGGCGCCGCCTCCCTCGTCGACCTGGAGCGCCATCAGCCGCGGGGCGAACTCCACCACATGTGTGTCGAGTCCCATCGCGCGCAGTGCGCCCGCCGCTTCGAGGCCGAGCAGCCCACCGCCGACGACCGCGCCGGTGCGGGCGCTGTCCGCGGCCTCCCGGATGGCCTCCAGGTCCTCGATCGTGCGGTATACGAAGCAGCCGTCCGCGTCGTGCCCCGGTACCGGCGGCACGAACGGGTACGAGCCGGTGGCCAGGACCAGCGCGTCGTACGGGAAGACCTCGCCGGAGCGGGACGTGACGGTGCACGCCGCGCGGTCGATCATCTCGGCGGGGTCCCCCAGCCGCAGGTCGATGCCGTGCTCCGCGCCGAACCCGTCCTCCCACAGGGAGAGTTCTTCGGCGCTGGTGCCGGAGAACCACGAGGTGAGGTGGACGCGGTCGTACGCGGGGCGGGGCTCCTGCGCGAGTACGGTGATCCGCCACCCTGGCGCGTGGCCGCCGCGCTCCGCGAACGCTTCGAGGAAGCGCTGGCCGACCATGCCGTGGCCGACGAGGACCAGCCGCCGGGCGTTCGTTTCCGTCACTGGAGGGCTCCTTCGATGGGGGTGAGCAGGTCGAGGGGGCGCGACGGCAGCGGCTCGCCCCTCTCGTAGGTACGGGTGAGTTCGCCGATCGAGGCGAGGTCGCCGACGAGGATCGCGCCGACGAGCCGGTCGCCGCGCATCACGAGCTTCTTGTACGAGCCGTAGGTGCCCGAGGTCCCGTCGGCGAGCCGCAGCGCGTCCCCGTCGGTGTCCGCGACCTCGCCGAACGCGGCGATCTCAAGGGCGCCCGCGCTGAGCCGGGACATGCCGTGCGCGCCGGTGTAGACGGCGTCGGGGCGGCTGCCGGAGAGCCGGGCGGCCAGTACGTCGGCCTGCGCCCAGGCGGGCCCGGTCAGCCCGTGGACGGCGCCGCGGTGCTCGGTGCAGTCGCCGATCGCGTACACGCGCGGCAGCGAGGTGGCGAGGGTGTCGTCGACGACGACGCCACGCCTGACCTCGATGCCGGCGGCGCGGGCCAGACCGGTACGGGGGCGGACACCGCAGGCGAGGACGACGAGGTCGCAGTCGAGGACGTGACCGCCGGCGAGTTCGACGCCGGTGACGGTGGAGCCGCCGTGGACGGCTCGGGCGCGGTTGCCCGGGTAGACGGCGGCGCCCATGCCTTCGAGGGCGCGCCGGACGGTGGCCCCGGCCTCCTCGTCCAGGTGCCGCTCCATCACATACGGCCCCTGGTGCACGACTTCGACCGCGATGCCGACCGCGGCGAGCGCGCGGGCGGCGCTCACGCCCAGTACGCCGCCGCCGACGACGACGGCCCTCTTCGCGCTGCGGGCCGCCTCCGTGAGACGTACGCAGTCGGCGAGGGAACGGAAGGCGTGCACACCTTCCTTCAGCTCACGCCGGGGTGCGGATGCGGGTGCGGATGCGGGTGCGGGTGCGGATGCGGATGCGGGTGCGTGCCGCGGTACGGGGTGGTGGCCCGGTACCGAGTGCAGGCCCCTGATGGGCGGCAGGACCGGGTTCGCGCCCGTGGCCAGGACGAGGAGGTCGTAGGACGCCGTCCCGCCGGTGTCCGTACGCAGCACCCCGGCCGCCGGGTCGAGGGCGACGACCTCCGCACCCGTACGGACGTCGGCCCCGCCGGTGGGCAGGGTGAGAGCATCCGGGGTGTACCGGCCGTCGAGGACGCCGGCGAGCAGGGCGCGGTTGTAGGGGGCGTGCGGCTCGTTGCCGTAGAGGGTGACCTCCACGGCTCCGGCCGGGACCCGGGCCAGGGTCTGCTGGGCGAGGCGGGCGGCGGCCATTCCCGCGCCCACCACCGCGATGCGTACAGGTGCCGCGTGGGCCGTCATGACGCCATCTCCTCCCGCGTGGGCCGTCATGACGCCATCTCCGCCGTCGTCCTCGCCTCGGCCCTGACCGCCTTCTCGACCTTGACCGCGCACACCTTGAACTCCGGCATCCGCGACTGCGGGTCCAGTGCGGGGTTGGTGAGCGAGTTCGCGCGGCCCTCGCCCGGCCAGTGGAACGGCATGAACACCGTGTCCGGCCGGATCCCCGTGGTGATGCGCGCGGGCGCGCTCGCCCGTCCCCTCCTGCTGGTCACGTCGACCAGTTCCCCCTCCGCCACGCCCAGCCGGGCGGCCAGCCGGGGGTGCAGCTCGACGAAGGGGCCGGGCGCCGCGCTGTTCAGTGCGGGGGTACGGCGGGTCTGGGCGCCGCTCTGGTACTGGGCCAGGACGCGGCCCGTCGTCAGGTAAAGGGGATAGTGCGCGTCGGGCTCCTCCGCCGCGGGCCGGTGCGAGACGTCCGCGAAGCGGGCCAGGCCGTCGGGGGTGGCGAACCGGTCGAGGAAGAGCCGGGGAGTTCCGGGGTGCACGTCGCTCCCGTTGTCCGGGCCCTCCCCCGCTTCCGTGGCGGGGCACGGCCAGAAGACGCCGTCCTCCGCCCGTATCCGCACGTAGTCGATGCCGGAGTAGTCCGCCTGGCCGCCGGCGGACGCCGCGCGCAGTTCGGTGAAGGCCTCCTCCGCGTCGTGGGGGAACCCCTTCTCGTGGCCGAGCCTGGCGGCCAGGTCGTGCAGGATGCGCAGGTCGGTGCGGACCTGGCCGGGCGGGGGTACGGCGGCCTGCCGGAGGATGACGCGGCCCTCCAGGTTGGTCATGGTGCCCGTCTCCTCCGCCCACTGCGCGGAGGGGAGCACGACATCGGCGAGCGCGGCGGTCTCGGACAGCACGACGTCGCAGACCACGAGCGCGTCGAGGGCGCCGATCCGCTCGGTGACATGGCGGGCGTGGGGCGCGGAAACGACCGGGTTGGAGCCCATCAGGAACAGGGCGCGCACTCCCCCTTCGGTGCCCAGTGCGTCGAGGAGCTCGTAGGCGGAGACGCCGGGCCCCGGCAGGTCCGCCGGATCGACGCCCCACACCCCGGCCACATGGGCGCGGGCCGCAGGGTCGGTGAGGGAGCGGTAGCCCGGCAGTTGGTCGGCCTTCTGGCCGTGTTCGCGTCCGCCCTGGCCGTTGCCCTGCCCGGTGAGGCAGCCGTAGCCCGACAGGGGGCGGCCGGCCCGGCCGGTCGCCAGGCACAGGTTGATCCACGCACCGACCGTGTCCACGCCCTTGGACTGCTGCTCGGGGCCGCGCGCGGTGAGCACCATCCCGGTTTCGGCCGAGGTGAACATCTCCACGGTTCGCCGCAGTTGGGCCACCGGGACACCCGTGATCGCCTCCACCCGCTCGGGCCAGTGCGCCATCGCCGCCGCGCGGGCCGCCTCGTAACCGCTCGTACGGGAGGAGATGAACTCCTCGTCGGCGTGGCCGCCCGCGATGACCAGGTGCAGCAGTCCGAGGGCGAGCGCGAGGTCGGTGCCGGGGGCGGGGGCGAGGTGGAGGTCGGCGAGGCCGGCGGTGCGGGTACGGCGCGGATCGACGACGATCAGCTTGCCGCCCCGCTCCCGCATCTCCCGCAGATAACGGACGGCGGGCGGCATCGTGTCGGCGAGGTTGCTGCCGACGAGGAGGACGCAGCCGGTGCGGGCCACGTCTTCGAGCGGGAAGGGCAGCCCCCGGTCCAGGCCGAACGCGTTGCGGTGGGCGGCGGCGGCGGAGGACATGCAGAAGCGGCCGTTGTAGTCGATGTGCGCCGTGCGCAGGGCGACGCGGGCGAACTTGCCGAGCAGGTACGCCTTCTCGTTCGTCAGCCCGCCGCCGCCGAACACACCGACCGCGTCGCGTCCGTGCCGTACGCGCGCGGAGACGAAGGCCGCCGCCGCCCGGTCGAGGGCCTCCTCCCAGGAGGCCGCACGCAGCGGCGCCCCCTTGGCGTCCCGTACGAGAGGAGTGGTGAGCCGGACGCCGGGGGCGAGGACGGCGGCGGCACTGTGTCCCTTGCCGCACAGGGCGCCCTGGTTGACGGGGAATTCAGGACGCTCGACGATCTCGACCTCCACCGGCGGCTCCGGCGGCTGTGTCTGCTCGGGCCGATGCGTCTGCTCGAACCGTTCGGACCGTTCGGACCGCTCGGGCTGCTCGGACCGTTCGGACCGTTCGGACCGCTCGGGCTGCTCGGACCGTTCGGGCTGCTCCGCAGGCTCCGGCGGTCGCGTCCTCGCCAGGCCCGTCGCGGCGGGCCTGGTGCGCAGCCTCATCCCGCACTGCAACGAGCAGTACGGGCAGTGGGTGTCGACGAGTGCACCGGGGGTGGCCGTCGTGGTCGCGTTCATGGGCCCCAGCGTGTTCGCGCGCCGTTACGCGCCCGCATCCCACGCGTTGCGCGGACGGTACGGAGCGCTCACTCTCCCCAGGCAGGTGCGCGAGATCCGGGACACACGTCCGTAGCGCAGGGCTAACCCTCAGGAGACACCTCCGCAACAGGGGCTTAACAACTCCCGGGCACTGTCGGGCCCATGACTACCGCGACGCCCGCCGCCCCTGTTCCGCCGGAGGGCTCACTGGCCGGACTGACGGTCGGTGTGACCGCCGACCGCCGCCGGGACGAGCTGGAGGCCCTGTTGCGCCGGCGCGGCGCGAAGGTCGTCTCCGCGCCCGCGCTGCGGATCGTCCCGCTCGACGACGACTCGGTGGTACGGGAGGCCACCGAGGCATGCCTGTCGGCGCCGCTGGACTACGTGGTGGCCACCACCGGTGTCGGCTGGCGCGGCTGGATCAGCGCGGCGGAGGGCTGGGGCACGGGAACGCGCCTGGTGGACGCGTGCCGGAACGCGACGGTGATCAGCCGTGGGCCGAAGGCGACCGGCGCGATCCGGGCGTCAGGACTGCGGGAGAGTTACGCACCCGCGTCGGAGGCCGTCGACGAGATGCTGGCCTGGCTCCTCGACCGGGAGCTGTCCGGCAGGCGGATCGCGGTGCAGGAGCACGGGGCTCCGCTGCCCGAGTTCACGGCGGCGCTGCGGGTGCGCGGCGCGGAGGTGGTGGAGGTGCCGGTGTACCGGTGGGGTCCGGCCGCCGACCCCGACGCGGTGCGCAGGCTGGTGGAGTCGACGGTGCGCGGGGAGGTGCACGCGCTGCCGTTCACGAGCGCGCCGGCGATCGAGGCTCTGCTGAGCGCGGCGCAGGAGACGGGCCGCCGCGAACAGTTGCTCGCCGCGCTGCGCACGGACGTGCTGGCGGCCTGCATCGGCCCGGTGTGCGCCCGCCCGCTGCTGGCGGTGGACGTGCCGTGCGTCTGGCCGGAGCGGGGGCGGCTCGGCGCTCTGGTGCGTACGCTCGACCAGGAACTGCCGGCCCGCCACCGCCGCGAAGTCGCTTTCGAGGGTGCCCGTCTGACCCTCCAGGGCGCGTCGGTCTCCGGCCCTTCGGGCTCCGTGCTCCTCACCCCGCTGCCCGCCGCGATCCTGCACGCCCTGGCCGGACGCCCCGGCACGGTGCTGAGCCGGGCGGAACTCCTGCGCCGGGCCTGGACGGTGGAACCGGGCGCGCCGCGCCCCACGGACGAGCACGCGGTGGAGGCGGCGGTGGCACGCCTGCGCTCGGCCCTCGGCCCGTACGCCCGACTGGTCCGTACGGTGACCAAACGGGGATACCGACTGGCGGTGGACGCCGGGTGAGAGGGGTGCGTCCCTGGGTGGCTGCGCGGCCCGCGGTGCCTGCGTCCCCGCCCCTGCTCGCCGTCGCGCACGGTACCCGTGACCCGGCCGGCACGGCCGCCACCGAGGAACTCCTGTCCCGGGTACGGGAGCTGCGGCCGGGGCTGCCCGTGATCCTGGCGTACGTGGACGTGGCCCGGCCGCACCTCGCGGACGTGCTCGCCGGGCTCACCGGGGAGGTGGTCCTCGTGCCGCTGCTCCTGGGGGCGGGCTTCCACATCCGGGTCGACATCCCGGCCGCCCTGGCCGCTGCCCCGCGGGTGACCGCCCGGATCGCGCGGGCGCTCGGCCCGCACCCGCTGCTCGCCGCCGCGCTCGCGGACCGGCTGGCGCAGGCGCGGGCTCCCGGCCGTGGCCCCGTCGTCCTCGCGTCGGCGGGCTCCAGCGACCCGGTGTCCCGGGCCGCAACCGCCGCCATGGCCACGCTCCTGACCCGCCGCCTCGGCCGCCCGGCGATCCCGTCCTACCTCTGTGGCGGCGCCCCGACCCCGGCCGACGCGGTGGCCGCACTGCACGCGGAGGGGCACCGGGACGTGGCGGTGGCGAGTTACCTGATGACCCCTGGCTTCTTCGCCCGTAAGGCGGCGGCGAGCGCGGCAGCGGTGACGTCCGCACCACTGGGCGCGCACGACGCGGTCGCCCGGCTGATCCTGGACCGGTACGAGCAGTCGCTGAGGCGGTGGTGCTTGGTCACCCACCGCATGTCGGGCGTCCGGCCCACCCCTCCCCGGTGAAGGGTGCTCAGAGCACCACGCGGTAGTGGGTCGTCAACCGGTGCGCGTCGTCCAGGACATGGAACGCGAGCCCCGGCGGCTGCTCGCGGTCCGCCACCTGCGAACCCTCCCAGGGCATCCGCAGGGTCCACGTCACGGCGGGGCCGACGATCAGCGGCCGGTCGGCGAAGGTGGTGGCCGCCGCGGTGTGGGCGTGTCCGGTGAGGACGGCTGCGACTTGCGGGTAACTGGCGAGGAGGGCTGCCAGTTCGGCGGGGTTCTCCAGCCGGCCCGCGTCCGGCAGCGGGTGGTGCAACGTGACGGGCGGCTGGTGGAAGGCGAGGAGCGCGGGGATCTCTCGGGGCAGCGCGTCCAGTGTGGCGGCGATCCAGCGCAGCGTCCCGGAGGCGAGGCGGCCCTCGTCCCGGCCGGGGATGGTGGCGTCGCACATGAGGATCGCGGTGCCGTTGACGTGGTGCACCTCGTTGACGGGGGCGTCGGCGTCGGCGGAAGCGCCGTCGGCCACCGGCAGGACCTTGCGGTAGGCGGCCCGTACGTCGTGGTTGCCCGGACACAGGAGCACCGGGAACGGGGCGTCGAGGATCCGGGCCGCCTCCTCGTACTCCGCGATGTCACCGTGGTCGGCGATGTCGCCGGTGACCAGGACGGCGTCGACGGGTTGCGGCAGCGCGCGCAGGTAATCCATGACGCGGACGGCGCGCTCACTGGCGCGCGCGCTGCCGTCCAGGTGCAGGTCGCTGATCTGGGCGAGCAAGGTGCTCATCGTGCGGGTCCCCTCCCCGTGCGTGTACGGCGTACTTCCGGGCAACCGTGGACCCCGTGCCCGCGCGTACTTACGGCGCAACCGTAAACCCCGTGCCCGCGCGTACTTCCGGCAGGGCGTGGGGATTGGACGGTTGTACGACCGGTCACCGCGGACGGCGCCGCTGTGGGATCGTGACGGGGTGAACCTGGAGGATCTCGTCCGGTTGCGCCGGGCCCGTGACCGGATGGACCGCGACTACGCGCAGCCGCTGGACGTTCCCGCGCTCGCGCAGGAGGCGCTGATGTCGGCGGGGCACTTCTCCCGCAGCTTCCGGGCCGCCTTCGGGGAGAGCCCGTACAGCTATCTGATGACGCGCCGCATCGAACGGGCCAAGGCTCTGCTGCGCCGGGGGGACCTGTCGGTGACCGACGTCTGCTTCGCGGTCGGCTGTACGTCGCTGGGCTCGTTCAGCTCACGGTTCACGGAGCTGGTGGGGATGAGTCCGAGCGCGTACCGGGCCGGTGAGCACGAGGCCGGGGCCGCGGTTCCCGCCTGCATCGCCAAGATCCACACCCGACCGGTCAGGAACGGAGAAGCCAGGCCCGGCACTCCGCCCCTAGCGTGAAACCCATGGACATCAACGAGGCGGACAGCCGCCGGACAGACCTCAGCCTCTCGCAGTGCTTCATCGCCGTCGACGATCACGACAAGGCGCTCACCTTCTACCGCGACCTCCTCGGCCTTGAGGTGCGCAACGACGTCGGTTACGAGTCGATGCGCTGGGTGACCCTCGGTTCGCCCGCCCAGCCGGACGTCGACATCGTCCTTGAGCCGCCCCTCGCGGACCCGAACGCCTCGCAGGCCGACCGGCAGGCCGTGGCCGAGCTGATGGCGAAGGGCATGCTGCGCGGCGTCATCTTCGCGACCGAGGACTGTGACGCGACCTTCGAGCGGATCAGCAAGGGGGGTGGCGAGGTGCTCCAGGAACCGGTCGACCAGCCGTACGGTGTCCGGGACTGCGCGTTCCGCGATCCGGCCGGGAACATGGTGCGGTTCAGCCAGCCGCGCCGGTAGCGGTTCGGCCGGTCGCGCCGCTAGCGGTTCGCGCCGAACAGCGGTTCAGCCGGCCGCGCCCGTAGCGGTTCGGGTCACCCCTCCTCCTCCGGGCTCAGCTGCTCGTGAGGACGACGAGCTGCTGCGTCGCCCGGGTCATCGCGACGTAGCGGTCGACGGCTCCCTCGACGCCCTCGCCGAACGTCTGCGGATCGACGAGGACCACCAGGTCGAATTCGAGGCCCTTCGACAGCTCCGGGGTCAGCGACCGGACGCGGGGTGTGGCCCGGAAGGCCGGGTCGCCGATGACGCACGCGATGCCGTCGGCATGCGTTTCGAGCCAGTCGGCGAGGATCGTGTCCCGGTCCTGCACGTAACCGTGGACGACCGGGATGCCGCTGCTGCGGATCGACGTCGGCACGTTGGCGTCCGGGAGCGCGGCCCTGATGACCGGTGCGGCCTCCGTCATGACCTCTTCCGGGGTGCGGTAGTTGACGGTCAGGGAGGCCACCTCGACGCGGTCGAGGCCGACCCGCGCCAGCCGCTCCTGCCACGCCTCGGTGAACCCGTGCCTGGCCTGGGCGCGGTCACCGACGACGGTGAAGCTGCGGGACGGGCAGCGGACCAACAGCATCTGCCACTCGGCGTCGGTCAGCTCCTGCGCCTCGTCCACGACGACGTGCGCGAAGGGTCCGGCCAGCCGGTCGGGCTCGGCCGCGGGCAGGCCGGATTCGTCGATCAGGGTGTCCTGCAGATCCCGCCCGTGCAGCATCCCCAGTGCGCCTTCGCTCTCGTCGATCTCGACGTTCTGCAGCAGGCTCTCCGTGGCGTCGGCCCTGCGCACCCGCTCCTCCTCGACGGCGGCCGTCTGCCGCTGCCTGCGTGCGGACGCCTCCGGGTCGCCGAGCCGCTGGCGCGCCGCGTCCAGGAGCGGCAGGTCGGACACCGTCCAGGCGTGCGGGGCGTCCTTGCGCTGCAGCTTGCGCACGTCGTCGGCGTCCAGCCAGGGGGCACACCTGCGCAGGTAGGCGGGGACGGACCAGAGGTCGCCGACGAGCTCGGTCGGCTCCAGGATCGGCCAGGCGCGCCGGAGGGCGCCCATCAGCTCCCGGTTCTGGAGCAGCGACCTGCGCAGCAGCTGCGGCGGGACCTCGCCCGCGTCGTCGTCGCCACCGCCCTCGTACTCGTCCGCGTGCTTGTCGAGCAGGATCGTGAACAGTTCCTCGCGGATCTGGTCGCGGGCCTCGTTGTGCGGAGTGCCGGGTTCCACGGCGGCGAACGCGGCGGCCCAGTCGGCCGCGCTCAAATAGACGTCGGACCAGTGGGTGGAGACGGTCATTCCCTCGGTGGGCGGCTCCTCGTAGAGGCCGACGGCCGGTTCGATCGCCCTCACCATGTCCGCGGAGGACTTCAGCCGGGCCACCTCCGGATCGGCCTCGACCGCTGCCGTCGCCCCCTCGTCGACGAGGTCGCGCAGGATGCAGGTCTGCACGCCCTCCTCGCCGAGGCTGGGCAGGACGTCGGCGACGTAGTCCAGGTAGGGGCGGTGCGGTCCGACGAACAGCACGCCACCGCGCCGGTGGCCGAGGCGGGGGTCCGCGTACAGGAGGTAGGCGGAACGGTGCAGGGCGACAACGGTCTTGCCCGTACCGGGCCCGCCGTCGACGACGAGCGCGCCGCGGGACCCGGCGCGGATGACGGCGTCCTGGTCGGACTGGATGGTGGAGAGCACGTCCCGCATCCGCGCCGACCGGTTGCTGCCGAGGCTGGCGATGAACGCGGACTGGTCGTCGAGCGCGGCGTGCCCCTCCAGGGCGTCGGCGGTGAACACCTCGTCCCAGTAGTCGCTGATCCGGCCGCCGGTCCAGCGGTACCTGCGCCGGCTCGCGAGGCCCATCGGGTTGGCGTGGGTCGCCGCGAAGAAGGGCTCGGCCGCCGGGGAGCGCCAGTCGACGAGCAGCCGGTGGCCCGTGCTGTCGGTGAGCCCGAGCCGCCCGACGTACACGCGTCCGCTGCCGCCCTCGCCGCTGCCGCTGCCGCTGCCGTTCCCGCCCTGGCCGCTGCCGTTCCCCGTACCCCCCTTCGGGACGAAGTGCCCGAGGCACAGGTCCAGGCCGAAGCGGCGCAGGGTGCGCAGGCGGGCGGTCAGACGGTGGATCTCGGCGTCCCTGTCCATCGCCTCGCGGCCGATGCCGCCCGGTGCCTTGCGGAGTTCGTCGAGCCGGTCGGACAGTTCGGCGATCGACTCCCGCAGAGTCCTCGCGACGGCCGCGAAGTGCTTCTCGTCGTCGCCGATCAGCCTCGGCTCCGCCTTGGCGGCAAGACGGGCGGGGAGGTCGAACGCGCCGGTGGTCAGGGGGGTCGTGTCAGCAGCCACACGCACTTCGTAAGTCTCCCGTTTCCGCAGGTTCTGGCTTGGGCCAGTGATTCTGCGGTACGAGGGGGGCCTTGCCGCAAGGCCCCCCGTGCGCTATAAGTTGAAAGTGGCAAGAGGTGGGTACTCCCTCTGCCCCCTCCCCTCCCCCGGCTCAATTCTCATGAGGGCTCTATTCCCATGAAAAGGAAAAGAAGCCGGAGCGGGCCTTGATCGACGATCGTTACGGCCCTAGGTTCAGAAACCGTTCAGCGATTCGCGGAACTCATTGATCCGGCCATCGGCACACCACTCCCACAAGGGGTACCCGTGTGCCGTAATACCGCCCCCACAAAGGGGCCGGGAGGGAGCAGAAATGAAGATTCTGTTTGCCATTCGCAATGCCGCCGTCCGCCCGAAGAGCCTCAAGGCGAGCGCCTGGTACATCTGGTACTAGGCGCTCTCCGGCACCCGTTCCGCCCCGTCGTCCGGCGGTGCGGAACGGGCTGCTGCCCCCAGAGCCGGATTCGCCCGAGACCCGCCCCACGGCGCGCGAGGCCTCGGCCCTCCCGTCCCGGAGACCTCCCTGATGACGCAGCCTTCACTTCCGCAACTCCCGCCCCACTTGCACCCCTCAGCGTCGCGCAGCACCGTGTTCCACCCGCGGCTCGCCGCGCTGCTGCGGGACCACCGGGGCAAGGACGTCTTCCGGCTGGAGCCCGACACCATCGGCGTCGCCGGACACGAGAGCGCCGACCGGATCCTGTCCGTACGCAAGGCCACCGAGACCGAGAGGCCCACATTCAAGCCACTCCTCGGACGTTCGATCGCACCGGCCGAAGCGGCTTCGGTGATGCGCACGGTGGGGCGCGACGTACGTGAGGCATTGAAAAAACCGCTGCCGGAGAAGGTGGACCTCGCCGGCCCGTGGCCGATTACCGGCCATATTTTCCTGCGGGATCTGATTCTCGGCGGCGACCCTTATCGGCTGCGCATTCTGATGAGCCGGAACCTCGAATTGACGACGAAGCTCACCTGGTCGGTGATTGCCGCCGGGGCGGCCTTCCCCCTGCCGATGAAACCACGTCCGGGCGCCGAACTCACCGCCCTCGCCCGGCGGACCGCCGAGGCCACGAACTACCGCGACCGCCGCTACGCGATGGGCATGTACCGGCGCGCCGCGGCCCCGGTCTGCTTCACCGTCTCCACCCTGGTCGCCAACGCGATGTGGCTCGGCTCCCCGTTCGACCGGAGCACCCCCGACCGCAACATCCTGTACGAGTCGATGCGGCTGCTGCCCCCGTCCTGGAACCTGCTGCGCAACGCCTCCCCGGAGTACCCCGCGCTCGATCCGGCGATCGAGGCCTCCGACGACATCCTCGTACTCCCACTGCTCTCGCACCGCGATCCGGCCCTGTGGGACGCCCCCGACGAGTTCCGCCCCGAACGCTGGGACTCCCTCGACCCCGACACCGCACCCGGCTATCTGGCCTTCGGCCACGGCTCCGAACGCTGCTGGGGCCGGCACGCGGTGATGCCGCTCGCCGAACTCCTGCTGGGACTGCTACGCCGCGACAACCTGACGGTCGACCCTCGACAGACCTCCGCGAAGGTGCCACTGGCCGGGCTGCTCGGGGTGGACGAGGTGCGGCTGACGCGTTCCGGCCCGTGAGCGGGAAGGGGCTCGGGTGAGCCGCGTCCGGTGTCGCGCGACACCGGACGCGGCTCACCCCGCTCCGTAGGTCAGTTCCCCGCCTGCGCCAGTCCCTTCAGTCCCTTCAGCGCGATGTTCAGCTTGAGGACGTTCACCCTCGGCTCGCCCATGAATCCGAGCGTCCGCCCCTCCGTGTGCTCGGTGACGAGCCTTTCGACCGCCGTGACGTCGAGGTGGTTCCGCTCGGCGACCCGGTGGGTCTGGAGCTTGGCGTACGTGGGCGAGATGTGCGGGTCCAGGCCCGAGCCGGAGGACGTGACCGCGTCGGCGGGCACGTCACGGGCGCGCACCGCGAAGCCGGCCGTGGAGTTGTCCCGGATGACGGCCTCCCGTGCGGACAGCACCTGGTAGCAGAGCGTGGCCTGCTTGTCCTCCGTCGCGTAGTCGCCCAGCCGCGCCGGGCACCTGCCGTCGACCGCCCCGCTGTCGCCGGCCAGGTTCGTCGCACCGGAGAGGAGCAGCTCGTACTGCGCGTTGACGCTGTTGGTGCCCAGCCCGGCCGAGGGGCGCGGCTGGAACCACCTGAGGTCGGGCGCCGGCACCTCGTCCGGGTTCTTCGACGGGAGGCGGTAGGACTGCCCGATCAGCTCGGAACCGACCACCCTCCCCGTCGCCGGGTCCTCGATCTCCGAGCCGTTGGCCCGGCCGGAGAAGGCCACCTGGGCGACCCCGGTGACGGCGAGCGGGTAGAGCACCCCGCACAGCGCCGTCAGGACGATCAGGGCGCGCAGCCCCGCCCAGAGCAACCGGGCCGTGTTTCCTGCGGAGTTGTTCATGACGTGATCAGCCGATTCCGGGAATGAGGGAGAGGAGCAGGTCGATGATCTTGATGCCGAGGAACGGGGCCACCAGGCCGCCGAGCCCGTAGATCCCGAGGTTGCGGCGCAGCATCCGGTCGGCGCTCATCGGGCGGTACCTGACGCCCCTGAGGGCGAGCGGGACCAGCGCGATGATGATCAGCGCGTTGAAGACGACCGCCGAGAGGATCGCGGACTGCGGGGACGACAGGCCCATGATGTTGAGCTTGTCGAGACCCGGGTAGGCCACGGCGAACATCGCCGGGATGATGGCGAAGTACTTCGCGACGTCGTTGGCGATCGAGAAGGTCGTCAACGCGCCCCGGGTGATGAGCAGTTGTTTGCCGATCGCGACGATCTCGATGAGCTTGGTGGGGTTGGAGTCGAGGTCCACCATGTTCCCGGCCTCCTTGGCGGCCGAGGTGCCGGTGTTCATCGCGACGCCGACGTCCGCCTGGGCGAGGGCGGGCGCGTCGTTCGTACCGTCGCCGGTCATCGCGACGAGCTTGCCGCCCGCCTGCTCACGTTTGATGAGGGCCATCTTGTCCTCGGGCGTCGCCTCGGCGAGGAAGTCGTCGACGCCCGCCTCCTCGGCGATGGCCTTGGCGGTCAGCGGGTTGTCGCCCGTGATCATGACCGTTCTGATGCCCATCCGGCGGAGCTCGTCGAAGCGCTCGCGCATCCCGTCCTTGACGACGTCCTTGAGGTGGACCGCGCCGAGGACCCGTGCGCCGTCAGCGTCTTCCAGAGCCACCAGCAGCGGCGTGCCACCAGCCTGGGAAATCCGGTCGGTGAGCTCCTGCGCGTCCTGCGGAACACTGCCGCCCCGCTC
The DNA here is from genome assembly GCF_044757485.1 of Streptomyces sp. NPDC091272. Classification (NCBI taxonomy): domain Bacteria; kingdom Bacillati; phylum Actinomycetota; class Actinomycetes; order Kitasatosporales; family Streptomycetaceae; genus Streptomyces; species Streptomyces sp. NPDC091272. Next base: position 263,898 of record NZ_JBIVVC010000006.1, on the reverse strand, counting down.
CTTCACCCAGGCCGTCACCGAACCGGCCGCTCCCTTGCGGATCTTGCGCGCCGTACGGAGCTGAGCCTCGTCGGCCCCGCGGGCCCCGTGGATCTCGGCGACCTCGCCGATCTCGCGGGCCCCGCGGGCCCTGTGGACCCCGCCGACCTCGCCGCCCCCGCGGCCGGCCGCCCCCAGGCCCACGTCCACGCCGGACATCCGTGTCTGGGCCGTGAAGGCCACCCACCGTGCTCCGGCCAGCTCCCCCTGGTGCCGCTCGCGCAGTCCGTACTTCTCCTTGGCGAGCACGACGACGGAGCGGCCCTCGGGGGTCTCGTCGGAGAGAGAGGAAAGCTGGGCCGCGTCGGCGAGTTCGGCGGCCGTCACGCCCCGTACCGGAAGGAACTCCGCCGCCTGCCGGTTCCCCAGTGTGATCGTCCCCGTCTTGTCGAGCAGCAGGGTCGAGACGTCCCCCGCCGCCTCGACCGCCCTGCCGGACATGGCCAGCACGTTGCGCTGGACCAGCCGGTCCATGCCAGCGATGCCGATCGCGGAGAGCAGGGCGCCGATGGTGGTGGGGATCAGGCAGACGAGGAGCGCGACGAGCACGATCATTGACTGTTCGGCGCCGGCGTACGTGGCGAACGGCTGGAGGGTGACGACCGCCAGCAGGAACACGATCGTCAGCGAGGCCAGCAGGATGTTCAGCGCGATCTCGTTGGGCGTCCGCTGCCGGGCCGCGCCCTCGACCAGGTTGATCATCCGGTCGATGAAGGTCTCGCCCGGTTTCGTGGTGATCCTGATGACGACGCGGTCGGAGAGGACCTTCGTACCGCCGGTGACCGCGGACCGGTCACCGCCCGACTCCCGTATGACCGGTGCCGATTCACCCGTGATCGCGGACTCGTCGACCGAGGCGACACCCTCGACCACGTCGCCGTCACCCGGCACGACGTCCCCGGCCTCGCACACGACGAGGTCGCCGATACGGAGCTCGGTGCCGGACACGCGCTCCTCGTTCGGCCCGATGACCCTGCGGGCGACGGTGTCGGTCCTGGCCCTGCGCAGGGCGTCGGCCTGCGCCTTGCCGCGGCCCTCGGCGACGGCCTCGGCGAGGTTCGCGAAGACCGTGGTGAGCCACAGCCAGGCGGTGATCGCCCAGCCGAACCAGTCGCCCGGGTTCATGACGGCGAAGACGGTCGTCAGTACGGAACCGATCTCGACGACGAACATCACGGGCGACTTGATCATCACCCGGGGATCGAGCTTGCGCACCGCGTCGGGGAGGGAGCGCAGGAGCTGCCTGGGATCGAAGAGTCCCCCACCGACCCGGCCCCGACGGCCGGAGCCTCCGTCCTGGCCGTGACCGCCGCCGCCACGCCCGTGGCCGGCGCCGCCACCGCCTCCGCCGTGGCTGTCTCCACCGCCGTCCGGCTCGTTTCCGGCGGGTACGTCCGGGTGCGGGGCGCGCAGGCCGGCACCGTCGGTGGTCACAGCACCCTTGGTGGTCACAGCACCCTTGGTGGTCACGGTGAATGTGCTCATGATGCGAGCCCTTCGGCAAGCGGTCCCAGCGCGAGCGCGGGGAAGTAGGTGAGACCGGTGATGATCATGATCGTGCCGACCAACAGGCCCGTGAACAGCGGCTTCTGCGTGCGCAGCGTGCCCGCCGTCTCCGGTACGGGCGTCTGTTCGGCGAGCGAACCGGCCAGGGCGAGCACGAACACCATCGGCAGGAAGCGGCCCAGCAGCATCGCGATGACGAGGGTGCTGTTGAACCACTGGGTGTCGGCGCTGAGGCCCGCGAAGGCGGAGCCGTTGTTGTTGGCGCCCGAGGAGTAGGCGTAAAGAATCTCGGAGAAGCCGTGCGCCCCGGAGTTGGTCATCGAGTCGGCCGGGGTGGGCAGGGCCAGCGCGGCGGCGGTGAAGCACAGGACGAGGGCGGGGGTGACGAGGAGGTAGCAGGCGGCGAACTTGATCTGCCGGGTGCCGATCTTCTTGCCCAGGTACTCCGGCGTACGGCCGACCATCAGCCCTGCGACGAACACCGCGATGACCGCCATGACGAGCATCCCGTAGAGCCCGGACCCGACACCGCCCGGTGCGATCTCGCCGAGCTGCATGCCCAGGAGGTTGATGCCGCCACCGAGTCCGGTGCTGGAGGAGTGGAAGGAGTTCACCGCTCCGGTCGAGGTCAGCGTGGTGGCGACCGAGAAGATCGCCGAGCCGGCGATGCCGAAACGGTTCTCCTTGCCCTCCATGGCGCCACCGGCCAGGTCGAAGGCCGGCCCGTGGTGTGCGGTCTCGGTCCACATCATCAGCGCGGTGAAACCGAGCCAGATGACGGCCATCGTGGCGAGGATCGCGTAACCCTGCTTGAGCGAGCCGACCATCCGCCCGAACGTGCGGGTCAGCGCGAACGGGATGACCAGGATCAGGAAGACCTCGAAGAGGTTCGAGAGCGCGTTGGGGTTCTCGAAGGGGTGCGCGGAGTTGGCGTTGAAGTAGCCGCCGCCGTTGGTGCCGAGTTCCTTGATGACCTCCTGCGAGGCGACGGCGCCGCCGTTCCACTGCTGGGTGCCACCGGTGAACTGGCCGACCTCGTGGATGCCGGAGAAGTTCTGGACCGCGCCGCAGGCGACGAGCACGAGCGCGCCGACGACGGAGATCGGGAGCAGGATGCGTAAGGTGCCGCGCACCAGGTCGGCCCAGAAGTTGCCGAGTTCACCGGTGCGGGAGCGGGCGAAACCCCGTACCAGCGCTGCGGCCACGGCCATGCCGACGGCTGCCGACACGAAGTTCTGCACCGCGAGTCCACCGGTCTGTACGACGTGGCCCATGGCCTGCTCGCCGTAGTAGGACTGCCAGTTGGTGTTCGCGACGAAGGACGCGGCGGTGTTGAACGCCTGGTCAGGGTCGATCGAGGAGAAGCCGAGCGAGCCGGGCAGACTGCCCTGCACCCGCTGCATCAGATAGAGGAGGAGAACGCCGACCAGGGAGAAGCCGAGGACACCGCGCAGATAAGCGGGCCACCGCATCTGTGTGTCCGGATCGGCGCCTATCGCCTTGTAGATCCACTTCTCGGCCCTGAGGTGCCGGGACGAGGAGTAGACACCGGCCATGTGGTCGCCGAGAGGGCGGTACGCCAGCGCGAGCGCGGCGACGAGCGCGAGGAGCTGGAGCACTCCGGCGAGGACGGGAGACATGTCGGGCTCAGAACCTCTCCGGGTACACGAGGGCGAGGATCAGATATCCCAGCAGGGCGACGGCCACGACGAGGCCGACGATGTTTTCGGCGGTCACAGCTTCGTCACCCCCTTGGCGACGAGTGCCACCAGCGCGAACAGCGCGAGAGTGGTGACGACGAAGGCCAGATCGGCCATCGCGGGCTCCTGGATGCAGTGGGTTGGATGGAGGGTCGGCGGCGGACGGGGACACACCTTCTGGGTGGCCCGTCCGTACGTCCCGAGAAGAGAAAAGCCGCTCCCAGGCGCCTTGTGACCTGCGTTAACGCTCCTCTGACGGGCACGGCACCGCTCTTGACGGGTCCCCTACGCGAGCGTCACCGGCCCGAGATCCCGCACCTTGTGCGTGCCGCGGGGTCGGCCCCGGACCGAGGGTGGGTGCGGGTGTGGATGTGGGTGTGACGGGAGCCGAAAGAGGTACCCGGTATCTGACACAACCGTGCGGCGTGCTGAGGGAGTTGAAGAGTGTCGGTCAATCTCGCGGGCTTTCTCGGCGTGGTGATGCTCGCCTATCTGATCCCCGGCCCGGACTTCCTCGTCATCGTGCGGGCCGCCGCGCGCCGCCGCGCGCTCGGGGTGGCAGCGGCGCTCGGTGCGCAGAGCGGACTGTGCGTGCACATGGTCGCCGCCGCACTCGGGCTCTCGGTCATCGCCGCCCAGTCCGCCGCGGTCTTCACCGCGATCAAACTCGCCGGTGCGGTGTACCTCGTCTACCTCGGCGTACGCACACTCCTGGCGACGCGGCGGGGCGGGGAACGGACACAGGGGCCCGCATCGGCCCCGACATCGGCACCGGCACCGGCTCCATCTCCCGCCTCCCCTTCCTGGGGTGGAAGCTTCACCGAGGGGCTTCTGACGAACGTCCTCAACCCGAAGGCAGCGCTCTTCTTCCTCAGCGTCCTGCCACAGTTCATCGAGCACGGCGGTACGGACTCGGGTGCGGGTGCGGGCGCCGGCGGCGCGTCGGTGACGGCGCAGATCTTCCTGCTGGGCGCACTGGACGTGGTGATCGGCATCGCCTACTGGGCGATCCTGGTCACCGTCGCCACCAAACTGCGCGCACTGCTCAACCGGCCGGCCTTCAAGCGCCGGTGGGAGCGCGTCACCGGTTGCCTCTTCATCGGGATCGGGGTGGGGGTCGCCGCCGCGGACTGATCGGTGGGTGCGGGAGAGTGACCTCCCGGCCGCGGAAACCCATGTGCCCGATGGGCCGGCGGTGGGAGCGCTGGAATCCGGTCGACTCTCGGCGCCGCGTCACCGTTCGGGACGGCCGTACGGTCGAGATCTGGACCGAAGGGACTGAAGTGACCGAGTTTCGCAATGGTGCGGAGGCCCGCGACGTGAGGCGGTGGGCGCGGGTGACGGCGAGTTCGTCGTGGTCGCCTCCACCTGACCGCCACGCGCGATCGTCAGACTCCTCCGGGTGGTCGCGCCGAGCCTTCGGCCGGCCCTCTTCGGTCCATCGCCCCCGCGCACCTCCGCGCCGAGTGCCGAGCCCCGTCGTCCCGAGGCGCCTCTGCCGCGGGCGCCGAAACTCGTCGCCCCCCGAGCATCCCCCGCGCCGAAATTCGCTGGCGGCGAGCTCCGAACTCCCGCTAGAAAGAACCCCCATGAGCTCCTCGACATCCACCGGGCCCACTGCGGATTCCTCGCCCGGCGCCCCTGCCCCGCCCGTATCAGCGACCGCTCCTCCCGGTGCGACCGGAGCCTTCGTCCCCACCACGATCGCGCTCGGCTGCGCCGCTCGCCTGCGTCCGTGGGGCCTCAAGGACTGTGACTCGCCGACCCTGCTCGACGGATTGATGACCGTCGCGGCGGACCCGCAGTCAGCACTCTGGAACCCCGTTCGCGCGGCCGACCTCACGGCCGCCGCGAAGTGGGTCGAACTCCGCGCCGAGGACTGGTCAGCGGGCACCGCGGCCACCTTCGCCCTTCTCGACGGTGACGCGGATACCGCGGATACCGCGGATACCGCGGACCCGGTGGACACCGCGCCCACCCTGCTGGGGGCCCTCACCGTCCGCTGGACCGACCGCTCGGACGGACTGGCGATGATCGGTTACTGGCTTGTGCCTGCCGCTCGGGGCCGGGGCCTGGCGACCGAGGCGACGCTCGCCGCCACCGAGTGGGCCTTCCGCACCGTGGGCGTACGCCGCCTCGAACTCGCCCACGCCGTCCAGAACACGCCGTCCTGCCGGGTCGCCCAGCGTTGCGGCTTTCCCACCGAGGGCACACTGCGCGCCTCGTACCGCTTCGGCGACGGCCGGTATCACGACGAACACCTCCACGCCCGCCTGGCGACGGACGCTCCGGCGACCTGAGACCGCCGCGTTCAGTTCCGCGCGGGCGTCGGAGTCAGCGTCGGCGTCGGAGTCAGCGTCGGCGTCGGCTTCTGCTTCTGCTTCTGCTTCTGAGTACCTCGGGGCAACGGCCTGAGTACGAGCCCCGATTACCCACCAGTAGCGGGCTGCTGGAATACGGGCATGACCTCGACAACGCTCCCGGCCGCCCTGCCCCCCGTACCCGCCTCCCCCGCCGCGTTCCGCCCGCGCACCGGCCGCGTGACCGCCGCAGGTACCGCGCTCGCGGTGGCCGTGACCCCGCTGGTGGTCGGGGTTCTGGTCGCCAAGGGGCTCAGCGTCGACCCGCACGCCCCCGTCAACGCCCTGATCGCCGGCGGCGGCCGGCGCGCCGGGCTCCCGCGCGCCGAATGGAGCCGCCGCTGCCACACCACGGTGCGCAGGCTCAAGGCGGTCCGCCGCACTACCGCCCGCCGCTGCGCCCACGTGTACGGCCACCGCAGTGCCGGTGCCGGCAGTCAGGCCGAGCGGTGCGCCGCAGCGCGCATCTCCTCCCGCGCCTACGGACGGAGAGGTCCGGCCGCCTGACCCGCCGGGGCCTCGGCCGTCTGCGCCGGCGCTCCCTCCCTGCGCGGCAGCAGCAGCGGGGTGGCCAGAAGCAGGGCCCCGGCGGCGCCGATCGCGGTACGGGGGCCGACGACGGCGGCGAGCAGACCCCACAGGGCGGTCATGGCCGCGATGGCAATGCTGCTGCTCACCGACCAGGCGGCCAGCGTACGGGCGACCCGGTCAGGACCGGTGTGGTCGAGCCGGTAGGTCGCCAGCACCGGGCTGTACAGGGCGCAGCAGGTCACCAGCCCGAACTGGACGACGACAATGAGCACCATCCCCGGCACACCCGGCGTGACGAAGGCCAGCCCGACGGGCCAGATCACCCGCAGCACCCCAGCGGTCAGCAGCACCCTGTGCCGCCCGAACCGCACGACGAACCGGCCCGCGAGCCGCGCACCGACGAGGCCACCGACGCACGGAAGCGCGAACACGAGTCCGTACTGCCAGGGGGTGAACCCGAGGCGGCCCAGCAGGAGTACGGCGAGAACCGGCTCGGTCGCCATGATCAGGCCGTTGACCACGAGAGCGTTGAGGAACAGGGGGCGCAGGGTGGGGTGGGTGAGGATGTGCCGCCACCCTGCGAGCAGGTCACCGGCGCGCAGTCGGGGCCGACGACCGGGCCGCAGGGGGGCGGGTCCGTCCGGTCGTTGCGGGACGGGTCCGCCCGACCGTGGCGGGACCGGGCCGCCCGACCGTGGCGGGTGCGGGTCACCCGGCTGAGCCGCGTGCGACTCACCCGGCCGCCCCCGGACCGGTCCGTCCCGCTGTTCCGGGACCGGTCCGCCGGGCCGTTCCGGGGCCTGTTCCGTACCGCCGATGGCGCGGATGCCCAAGGCCGAGAGCAGATAGCTGACCGCGTCCACCAGCACCGTCGTCACCGGGCCGAAGATCCCGATCATCATTCCCCCGAGCGGGGGCCCGACCGTCGTCGCGGTCCACATCGTCGATTCGAACCTGCCGTTCGCCACGACGAGGTCCTCCCGCGGCACGAGCCCCTTCACGTACGCACCGCTCGCCGCGTTGAAGGCGATGTTGGCCGCAGCCGTCACCACGGACACGACCAGCAACTGCGCGAAGCTCAGCACGCCGAGCGCGAACGCGCCAGGCACGCTGAGCAGTGCGGCGAACCGGACCAGGTCCATCCCCACCATGACCGGCCGCTTGCGGCGGAACTCCACCCACGGCCCGAGCGGCACCGCGACCAGGGCCCCCACCGCCCGCCCGGTGGCCGCCAGCGCGGCCACCTGCGTGGGCCCCGAGTGCAGCACGAGAATCGCGATCATGGGGAACGCGCCGAACCCGAGCGAGGTGCCGTACGCGCTGACCGCGTACGCCGCCCACAGCCACCCGAACCGCCGCCCCAGCGACCGCGACCCGCTCGAACCCCATATCCCGCGCATCCCGCGCACCCGACGTCACCTTCCACCGACCCGGGCAGCCGCTCGCTGCCCTGCGGCATCAAAGCGAGCGACGAGCGGCGGGGTCAAACAACCGGCCGGCCCTGGAGGGACAACCATTCGTTGCACCGCGTTTCGCTCACTCAGGTGCAGTCCTCACTCAGGTGCTGTCCTCAGCCAGGTGCAGTCCTCACTCAGGTGCTGTCCTCAGCCAGGTGCAGTCCTCACTCAGGTGCTGTCCTCCTCAGGTGCTGTCCGCGTGCGCCATCGCGGCGGCGTACCCCTCCGGCATGGTCAGGTCCGTCAGCTGCCAGCCGTCGATGTCCCCCGGACGCGGGCCCGTGCCGACGTACGTACCGTCGATCGGAGCCGCGAGCCCCGTACCCGTTCCCTTGAAGTACGCCTCCTTCCTGCACCAGCAGCGGCCGAACGCAGCCCGCCTCCTGGTGTCGTCCGCGCCCAGGGCGGCCAGCTCGGCGCGCTCGCGGGGGTGCAGGGTGGTCGCGACCTCGTCCGTCTGCGCCACGCCGGGAACGAGCTCGACGTCGACCCCCACCGGAGTCGGGCCGAAGGCGAAAAGCACCAGGTCACCACTGTGCGAGAGCGAGAAGTGGAGGTGCGATCCCGGCACGCACGGACGCCCGTGGGGTTCCGGGCAGAGCGGGCAGTCCTCCCGTCCGAGAACGACGGCCGCCGGATCCTGATCGAGGTACGCGCCGAGCAATCTGCGCAGACCGACGTGCGCGGCGCCGTAGGACTCCTGGTCGGACTGCCGGCGGAACGCGGCAAAACGCTTGCGTTCGGCAGCGTCCAGTATCTCGCTCGCGGCGTCACCGCCGGCCTGCGCGTAGTACTCGGAGGTCCGCAACTGCCAGACGTCCGGCGCCCCTTGTGGGCGCGGCAACACCTCGCCCGCGAGGGCGCCGGGAAGCAGCGTGCGCGGAGCACGAAGTGGCGAAGGGTCAGGCATCAGGGCCTCGCAGGGGTGATCGGGGCGCGGATCGATGGGCGAGCGGCGTATGCGTGGACGCAGATCCGGTGGCGCCCCTGCCGCAGCATTTCATGCCGCCGGTCGTGGAGGCCCCGCGGGCTCCGAGCCGTCGCCCAGCCACTGCGGCCGATCCGTACCCCAAAGGCCGACCACTCGGGTCCAGTTGCTCGGCGCGCCCTCGTAGCTCACCGGAGGCAGCGCGTGTTCGAGCCTTCCGTACGGTGATTCGGCGACGCCCGTCCAGCGCCCGGGAGCGTACGCCCCGTCGCCCGCGAGGGGCTCGTCCACCGGTGCCCGCAGGCCCTCCTGCATCAGCCAGGAAGCCGTACCGGCGAGCGAGTACCCCAGGTGGCTCCCGCACCCGTCCGCCCGGCGCTTCGTCAGGGCGCGCAGTACGCCCACGGCGACGAGGTAGCCGGTGCTGTGGTCAAGTGCCTGCGCGGGCAGCGCACCAGGCTCGTACTTCCTCGCGGACTCGATCTCCGCGATGCCGGATCCCACTTGTACGAGGCTGTCGAAGCCGCGCCGGTCCGCCCACGGGCCGGTCCGTCCCCAGGCGCGGAGGTCGGCGACGATCAGGCCGGGAAAGCGCGCCGTCAGCCCGTACGGGTCCAGCCCGAGGGCGGCCAGGGCGCCGGGACGGTAGCCGGACAGGACGACGTCGGCCGTGGCCAGCAGGGTTTCGAAGGTCTGCCGGTCGGTGTCGTCGGCGAGGTCGAGCAGGGTCGAGCGCTTGCCCATTCCGGTGTCGGCGTACGTGTCGGCGTCCTCCGGCAGGTGCGGGGAGTCCACCCGCAGTACGTCTGCGCCGAGTAGCCCCAGGGTCCGCGCGGCCACCGGGCCTGCGAGGACCCTGGTCAGGTCCAGAACCCGTACGCCCTCGGCCGGAAGCGCCGCTTGCCCAAGCCGCTCGGGCGTACCGGCGCCGGTACGCCGGGTCTCGACCAGAGGAGCGTCCGGCGGTACGTCACCGGACGCCGCACCTGGCCGACCCGGCACCCACGCCACAGCGAGCCCACCGGCCCCGTAAACCGCTTCCTGCACCTGCTCCGCCGGACGCGTCGCCAGCTCGTCCGCCAGCACCGCGGCCAGCTCTCGGTCGTCGCGGGTGCCGTCGTCCGGGATCGACAGGGCGGCGAGCAGCCGTGCCCGGTGGTGAGGATAGTTGGCGTGCGTGCGCACCCACCCGTCGGCGGTGCGCCAGAAACCGGACAGCGGCGCGAAGTTGACCGGGGCGCGCCCGTCGATCCGCAGCACCCGCTCGCTGTGGAACGCGGTGGCGACAGCCCCTTCGGAGACCCGTACCGCGGGGACCTCCGCGGCGTTGCGCGCGGCAAGCAGTTCCGCGGCTGCCAGCGAACAGACGCCGACCGAGGCCCGCGCCCACTCCCGTACCGGCAGCCGGGCGGGCAGCACGTCCCCCGCGTCCCGCACGTACGACACCTTGCCGACGAGCTCGGCCGGCCCGCCGAGCGCCGACCAGACGCGGGCGGTCACGGCGTCAGCTGGAGAACCTGGAGGGCCGGGAACGGGGGCGGCAGTCGTCATTCCGCAAGGATGCAGCACGCCGCCGCTGCCGCGCCCAGCCGTGCGGCCCCTCCGCAGGGTCCCGCGCGGAAATTCGCGCGCGTCCGCCCGTCGGCGCGGGGATGATCGAGGCATGTGTGCTGCCGGCGACAAGATGCATTCCGACGAGGCCGACATCGACGTTCCTCTCGTACGGAGACTGATCGCGGCCCAGTTCCCGCAGTGGGCCACGCTCCCCGTGGAGGCGGTGGCGTCGTCGGGTACGGAGAACGCGATGTTCCGGCTCGGGACCGACCTCGCCGTGCGGTTGCCCCGCATCGCCAGGGCGGTGGCGGACGTGGAACGGGAGCAGCGCTGGTTGCCCGAGCTCGGGGCCCGGCTCCCGCTGCCGATTCCCGCGCCGGTGGGAACGGGCGTGGCCGGTGCGGGGTTCCCGTGGGCCTGGTCGGTCTACCGGTGGCTGGAGGGCAGCAACCCCGTGGTCGGGCACGTACCGCATCCCGTGCTGCTGGCCGCGGAGTTGGCGGAGTTCGTGACGGCGCTCCGGCGGATCGAGCCCGTTCCCGGTGCGCCCGTCAGCGGGCGCGGCGGGCCGCTCGCCTCGCCGGGCCGGGTCACGGCGACCCGTGACGCGATCGAGGAACTGCGCGGCCTGCCGGAAGAGGGTGTGGACGCGGACGCGGTGACGGCCGTGTGGGAGGCGGCGCTCGCGCTCCCCGGGAGTGCGACCGCCGGTACGGCGCACTGGGTGCACGGCGATCTCTCGCCGGGCAATGTGCTCCTGCGGGACGGCCGCCTCAGCGCCGTCATCGATTTCGGCACGGTGGGCGTCGGCGGCGACACCGTCGATCTGGCCCCGGCCTGGAACCTGCTCCCGGCCGAGGCGCGCCCGGCGTTCCGCGCCGGCCTCCGTGCGGACGACGCCGCCTGGGAGCTGGGGCGGGCATGGGCACTGTCCATCGCGCTCATCCAGCTTCCGTACTACCGGAAGACGAACCCGGCGCTCGCCGCCAACTCACGTCACGTCATCCGGGAGGTACTCACGGACGCGGCGCACGCGCTTTCACCCGCGAAGGGTTGATTGCGACAGGGGACAGTGTTTTCCCCCTCGGAGCAGTGCGTCGAGTACGTCACGGCACCGCCCCGAGCAGTGCGTCGAGGAAGTCGCCGCGCGAGGCGGGATCGTCCGCGAGGTGCAGGCTCAACCGGTGGTCGGCCGCCGGAAACACCAGCCTCGTGTACTGCGCGGCCGAGGCGCCCAGCGCGTCCTCGACGGCCTCGGTGACCGCGGGCGGGATCACCGCGTCGACCGCGGGGGTGGCGAGTACGGCGCGCAGCGTATCGGGAAGCCGGCGGAAGGCGGCCAGGGCCGGTGAGGCGCACCAGCTCTCCGGGGTACGGATGATTTCGGTGAAGCCGGCTCCGAACGGAACCTGCCAGGCCTCGGCCGCGTACACCGCCGGGGCACCGAGGCCGATGGCGTGGATGCGGGGCCCGTAGTGCGCGGCCAGGTCGGCGACGGTCTGCCCGCTCATGCTGAAGCCGATCAGCACCAGCCTCCTCCCGGCGGGGAGTTGGGAGTCGATCACGGTACGCGCCTGCTCGAAGCGGCGACGCAGACTGAGCTCGCCGAGCCGGCCCGAGCTGGCGCCGTGGCCGGAGAAGTCGAAGGCGAGAGCATGGTGACCGAGGGCGGCGAGATGGGCGGCGAGGACCGCGGGACTCTGCTTGTCGCCGTTGCCGGCGCCGTGCAGGACCACGGCGGCCAGGGGCTCCGGAGCCGGGGCGTCCGGGACCGCCTCCGCACAGCTGAGGGTCTCGCCGTCACAGTCGAGGGTGAAGTGCCTGACTCGTACGTCACTCATGTCGGTCATCTGCTGTCGCCCTCCGTGGCGATCATCCTCCCGTACCGGGCCCGTCGGTGGGGCCCCTGAGGGCGCCCGCTGCACGTAGGGCCTGCGTCCACCGCGTACGGGCCGTGTTCCACTCCTGCGCGCAACCGGCGGCCCTCACTGTGGGCAGGCCCGCCGTACCCAGAACGTCCCGATGCCGGCCGGGAGCCGCACCGTACAGGTAGCACAGCTGGTTGACGGCACGCGCCAGGTCAGGAGCGTGATCGTCCCCCGTCGCTTCCTCCCCCTCAGTCGCTTCCTCGTCCCCCGTCGCTTCCTCGTCCGCCACGTACAGTTCGGCGGACATCCGCCACGCCTCGGCCGTGATGCGCAACTGCCGCTCACCCGACGCCCCGTTGCGCAACAGCATCAACGCCGCGAACTGGTCCGCCAGATCCTCCTCGTTGCCCGCAAGGCCGAGCCCGAGGACGTCGATGAGGGCATGCGCGGACTCGTGGAAGAGCGTTTCGAGCTGGATCGAGCGGAGGTCCCCGTCCTCGGCCTGCCGTCGGGCCGCCTCCCGGAAGAGTTGGCGGGTCTCGGTGATCTCGTCGTAGCAGATCTCGATGCGACGGGCCTCGGGGTCGTACGAAGGCCCCTCCCCCGCACAGGACCTGACCACGAGCGGAACCGGCGCACGGTCTCCCCAGTCCAGAAATCCGGCCAGGTCGGCAGCTACTGCCTCCGCCGTCTGCTGTCCTCGCAGGAAGCCGGCGTCATCCCGGTCGGCCGGCGCCGGATCCTCGTACCGTACGGTGACGACCTGGCGTGGTACGGAGACGGCAGGACGCGAACCCGAAACGGTTGGGGCGGGTTTGGAGGCGGCCGGGCCCGGCGCCGGAACGGCCGGCCCCTGGCACGCGGCGCCGCCTGCCGCCGCCAGCGCGACCGCCGTCGCCACGGCTGCCCTGCGTGTACGTGTACGTATACGTGCGCGGGTGCGGGAGCGGGTGCGGGAGCTGGTAGCCGTACGCCGCCACGGTCCGCGCGCATCGCGGTCGCCGTCGCCGTCGCGGCCACCGTCGCCGAGGTCGCCATCCATCGTCATGCCATGATCTTCGCCGATCGGCGACGGTGGCCCTCCCCCGGACGGGTCAGTCGGCCTCAGCGGCCCGGCCCGGCGCGCGGGCGGGGACTACAGAGGGACGACGGTCGCTTCGGTCGCTTTGACGCTGGCCCAGACCGGGGACCCGTCGACGAGGCCGAGTTCGGCGGCCGCCTGCGGGGTGATCTCGGCGACGAGGTCCGGCGCCTGCGCGGAGGTGATGAGGACCCGCAGGCGGCTGCCGCTGGTGGTGATCTCCCGGACGGTACCGGGCCAGATGTTGCGCGGGCTGCCGCCGGGCCTGTCGCGGTGCACGGAGACCGCTTCGGGGGCGATGACCGCGAGCGCGGGTGTGCCGGAGGGCAGCGGGTCTGCGATGACGAGGTGCCCGCCGTCCTTGAGCCGCAGGCCTTCGGGGGTGGCGGTGCCAGGCCAGGCGTTACGGCCGAGCATGCGGGCGACCCAGGGGGACCGGGGGTGGCGGGTGACGTCGGCGGGGGCCGCGTCCTGGAGGGCACGGCCGTCTTCGAGGACGAGTACCCGGTCGGCGAGCGAGACCGCCTCGACCGGGTCATGCGTGACGATCAGGCAGACCCCACCGAAGTCGGCGAGGTGCGTGCGCAGGGTGTGGCGCACGTGTCCACGGGTGGTCTGGTCCAGCGCGGCCAGGGGCTCGTCGAGGAGGAGCAGCCGGGGGCGGGCGGCCAGGGCGCGGGCCAGGGCGACACGTTGGGCCTGGCCGCCGGAGAGCTGGGAGGGCTTGCGGGCGGCGAGATGGCCCACCCCGAGTCGGTCGAGCCAGTCCTGCGCGCTGCGACGGGACTCGGCCCGGGAGACGCGGTGGGAGCGCAGCCCGTAGGCCGTGTTGGCGAGGGCGCTGAGGTGAGGGAAGAGGGCACCGTCCTGCGGGACCCAGGCGACGCCTCGCCGGTGCGGCGGCAGGGCGCTGACGTCGGTGTCACCGAGACGGAGTTCGGCGTGGGCGCGGGGGGTGAGGCCAAGGAGGGCGCGCAGGAGGGTGGTCTTGCCCGCACCGTTGGGACCGACGACGGCGATGGTGGTGCCGGGCTCGGCGTCGAGGGTGAGCTGGTTGAAACCGGTCACCTCGGCGTGCAGCGGCCAGCGTTCGCGTACGGGGTCGCGGCCAGGCGCGGAGCCGGATGCGGGATCGGGGTCGGATGCGGAGTCCGGGTCGGATGCGGCAATCCGCGGGGCAGTGTCCCCCTCCTGGCCGGTCGTCTCCCGTACCGCTGCCTCACGGGCGGTGCTGTTCGGGGTGCCGGTCCAGCGTCCGCGCAACGCGATGAGCACGGTCATGGCGATGGCGAGCAGCAGCAGCGACACCGAGGTGGCGGCCTCCGGGCTCTCCTGGAGCAGCAGATAGACCTGGAGCGGCAGGGTCTGGGTGGTGCCGGGGAGGTTTCCCGCGAAGGTGATGGTCGCGCCGAACTCCCCCAGTGCCCGCGCCCAGGTGAGCGCGGCGCCCGCGGCGAGCCCCGGGGCGACCATCGGCAGGGTGACGGTGAAGAAGACCCGCAGCGGTGAGGCGCCCAGGGAGGCCGCGGTCTCCTCGTACCGGGGGCGCAGCCCGCCCAGCGCGCCCTCCAGGCTGATGATCAGGAACGGCATCGCCACGAAGGTCGCCGCCACCACTGCGCCGGCGGTGTGGAAGGGCAACGTGATGCCGAACGTGTCCTCCAGCCAGGGCCCGAGCAGTCCCCGGCGGCCGAACGCGAGGAGGAGCGCGACTCCGCCGACGGTGGGCGGCAGCACCATCGGCAGGAGCACGAGGGAGCGCACGAACGACTTGCCGGGAAAGTCGACGCGGGCCAGCAGCCAGGCCAGCGGCACACCGAGAACGACGGAGAGGCCGAGCGCCCAGGCAGAGACGATCAGCGAGAGCGTGAGTGCCTCGGTGGTCCCGGGGCTGGTGAGGTGCGCGCCCAGTTCGCCCCATGAGGTACGGGCGAGAATGCCGATCAGCGGCAGCAGCAGGAAGGCCACGGCCACGAGCGCGGGTACGGCGAGTGCGACCGGGGCACGGGTGCCGGCGGTACGGCGGGCCGGGGTGCGCGTGCGAGGGTCGCGGCCGGCCGAGGAGCGGCCAACCGAGGAGCGGTCGGCCGGAGTGCGCGTGCCGGGGGTGCGGCTGCGGAGGCGTCTCATCGAGGATCCCTGGAAGTGGGGGCTGGAAGTGCGGTACGGGCGGCCTCCGCACGACTGCGGGAGGCCACCGGTACCGGTGTTCACCGGTTACGCGTCCACCGGTACGTGTCTACCAGTCGCGCGCGTGCCGACTCCGCGCCTGCGGTCCCCGCACCCGGCCGGCCACCGGGACAGTCGACCCCGCACCCGGCCGGCCACCGGGACAGTCGACCCCGCACCCGGCCGGCCACCGGGACAGTCGACCCCGCGGTCACGGCCGCTGGAAGCCCGCGTCCTGGAGGATCTTCTGTGCCTCCGGCGAGGACAGCCACTTCACGAACTCCGCCGCCGCCTCGGTGTTCTTGGAGGTCTTGAGCGTGGCGGCCGGGTAGGAGGCGACCGCGTTCTGCGCGTCCGGGATGTCGATCGCTTCGACCTTGTCGGTGGCCGTCGCGGCGTCCGTCTTGTAGACGAGACCCGCGTCGGCCTCGCCCAGCTCGACCTTGCTGAGCACGGCGCGCACGCTCGGCTCCTGGGAGACCGGCTTCACGGCGATCTTCTGGGCGTCCAGGATCTTCTTGCTGTAGCGGCCGACCGGGACCTCGGGAGCCGCGAGGACCACCTTCAGCTTGCTGTCGGCAAGATCCTTGAGGCCCTCGACCTTCTCGGGGTTGCCCTTGCCCGTCGCGATGACGAGACGGTTCTTGGCGATGACCGCGGGGGCGCCGGTGTCGGACCTCAGCCCGTCCATCGTCTTCGTGTCGGCGGTGACCAGGGCGTCGGCGGGCGACCCCTGCTTGACCTGCGCCGCAAGCTCCTGCGAGCCGGCGAAGGAGAACTTCACCTTCGTACCCGGGTGCGCCTTCTCGTAAGCGGCGCCCGCGGTCTTGAAGACGTCGGTGAGGGACGCCGCCGCCAGTACCGTGAGGTCGGCCTTCGGGGCGCCGCCGGCGGAGGCCGTGGCCCGGTCGCCCGCGGCCTTCCCGTCGTTGCCGCCGCCGCAGGCGGCCAGCGGGACGAGAAGGGCAGCGGTGAAGATCGCAGCCGCGGTGCGGCGTCCGGTGAGGGTGAGGACGTGGGCCATGAAGGTGGGACTCCTTTTGACTTGCGGAACTCGGAGGCGACAGGTCGCACACGACGGACGGCGCAAGCGCGGTCCACGGACACTCAGTTCAGTGCAGTTCGGTTCACTGCAGTGCAGTGCAGTTCGGTTCAGTGCGGTTCGGTTCGGTGCAGGCGCAACGACGGCTCAGGCGCGGTCGATGTGCACGCTCGTCGACTTCACGCGGGCGGTGGCCTGCATGCCGACCTCCAGTCCCAGTTCCTCGACCGCCTCCCGGGTCAGGAGGGAGACGAGACGGTGCGGCCCGGCCTGGATGTCCACCTGGGCCGCCACGTCCCCGAGCTTGATCGCGGTGACGATGCCGGGAAACGCGTTACGGGCCGAGGTGTACGAGGTGTCCTCCTCGCCGATGCCCCCCTGGGCGACCTCGACGGAGAACGAGGCGAGGTCCCGGCCGTCGATGAGCCGACGACCGCCCTCGTCGCGGTGGGTGGCGACCCTCCCGGCATCCGCCCAACGGCGGGCCGTGTCGGGGCTGACGCCGAGCAGACGCGCGGCCTGACCGATGGTGTAGGACTGCATGTGCGGCAGAGTAAGGGCTACCGGCTCGTATTTACAAAGGTCTCAGCCGAGTCTCCATGGCACCTGCGGCACCTATTGGAGGAATGCACGGGGCCGCGCGTCCGCCGGAGGTCCCTGTGCGCGGACATGCGAATGCCCCACGGCCAGGGGGGGGTGGGCCGTGGGGCATTTAGGTGCCCGGCAGGCTGGGGGGATGTGCCTGCCAAGCTCGGGTCGACGTTCTTCTGCCCGGTGCCGGGGCGGGCATTCACCGCCCGCCCGACTTTTTTCGACCGCCTGCCCGACTCAATATCGGCGGCCGCCGCACCGCCGACAGCGGTTACTCCTACTTACAGGCCGCCACGTTGTCCGACGTACCGGGGTACGCAGCCGCCCGGGTGTCGTTGAAGTTGGTCACGAAGGCGTTATATGTCGTGTCCTCGTTGATGCGGACCATGGTCTCGTCGTTGTCGCGCAGGGCCGGCCCGCTCCAGTTGTGGCTGCCGGTGAAGACGAGCTTCTCGCGGGCGCCCGCGTACATTCCGTCGATCATCAGGTTCTTGGAGTGCACGATGCGGTTCGGGGTGGGGTCGGGGGTGCCGGCGTCCCCGTCGTTGTCGTGCTGGTAGCAGCGGGTGGTGAGACGGGTCTGGCCGTGCAGGGCGTTCCAGGTGCCGCTGTCCGTCTCGCTGTAGACGAGGTCCACGGTGCAGCCGGCGGCGGCCAGCGCGCGGAGCTTGTCGGCGACGCCCTGACGGGTGACCTTGAGCATGGCGGCGCGGATCGCTGTGCGGTGGGTGCCGGCCGAGTCGGTCCACGTACAGGCGACGTTGTCGAGGGTGTTGACGACGGTGTCGCTGTCGTCAGTCGTGCCCGCGCGCGGGAAGAAGTAGACCTTGTAGGCGCCCGCGTTGGCGTACGAGTACTTCCAGTTGGCGCGGTCCTGCTTGCCGAGCTTGACGAAGTAGTCGCTGTAGGCGGTGTAGAGGGCCGCGTTGTCCGCGACGCCCACCGCGCTGTTCCAGTAGCGGGCGTAGTTGGAGGGCGTGAGGTTGGAGGTCATCTGGAGGACGACCTGCTTGGCCGCACCGCCGCCGAGGCTGCTGAAGAGCAGGAACTTGTTGTGGTTGATGCCCGCCCCCGCGGTCGGGCCGAGACAGGAGCGGCCCTTGGCGCACAGCTTGACGTACGACGACTTCGCCATGTCCGTGCCGAGGGCCGTCTTGAGGGTGTCGTACGAGACGTCGTTGACGCCCTCGGTGCTGACCGTCGACTCGTCGAGGACGACCTGGACGTTGATGCCGCGGGAGGTGTGCGCGGCGGCCAGCTCCTGGGCGAAGGCCTTGTCCCAGAAGTGGTAGAGCGCCATCCGGATCGTCGAGCCGCTGTCGGCGGCGGCGATCATCGCGCGTGCCCGGTCGCGGATCGCGTTCTGCTGCGCGACGTCGCCGGTGGGCCGGTTGAAGACGGGTCCCATGGACGGAACCGCCGCGTCCGCCGCACCGGCCGCCTGGACGGGGCCGAGGACGATTCCGGCGGCCGCGACCGCGAGGGTGGTGGCGTAGGCGGCCAGGCGTCTGCGGACGCGGGTTTGGACGCGGGTTTGGACGCGGGTTTGGACGCGGGTGTGGGCGCGGGTGTGGGCGCGGGTACTGGTGCGAAGGTGGAGACGGGAGCGCATGGGTGTTTCTTCCCCCTGGAGGCCGGTTACCGGAGCGGCAGATGTGGACATGCCATTTTCGCTACGCGAGCTTAGTACCGGTCCGGCCGCCCCGGGGGGTCTGAACAGGCCATGCCCGTACGGCGGTTGGCAGCCGTACGGGCATGACGAAAGAGTTCGGCGCAACGGGGGGCGAGCATGGCGACCGGCGCGCACGGAAGGACGGGATCCTCCGGTACGCGGCGGAGGAGCCCGCCCCCAGCCGTACTACAGCAGGTTGTAGATGTTGAAGCCCCAGCCGATCTTCACCGGCTTGGCGAACGGGGCGCTCGCCGAGCCCGTGCCGGAGTAGCGGTAGAGGTCGCCCGATGCCGTACGGGCCACCAGGTCGGTCTTGCCGTCGACGTCGAGGTCACCGACGGAGAGCAGGCGGTCGTACGTGTTCCAGCCTGCACCGATCTTGGTGCGGCCCTCGAAGGGCGCCTTGTAGTTGCCGGTGCCCTTGTAGAGCCAGAGCACGCCCGACTTGTCACGCGCGACGACGTCGGCCTTGCCGTCACCGGACAGGTCGGCCTGGCCGGCTATCTCGGAGTACTGGTCCCAGCCGGCACCGATGCGCACACGCGCGTCGACCCGGCCGTCCGGGTAGGCCAGGTAGACCCACATCACACCGGCCTTGTCGACCGCCATGAGGTCGGCTTCCTGGGCGCCGCCGAGGTTGCCGGGCGACAGGACCTTGTTGTAGATCTGCCAGCCCCCGCCGATCTCCTTCGCCTCCTCCACCCCGGTCCACGTCATCAGACCGTCCTTGCCGATGTCCCAAGTCCCGTCGAAGTAGCCGTCCTTGTCGTTGTCGACGTCGATGGTGGCGGCGGCCCAGTCGTACGGCACCTCGACCGGGGTGACGGGGCCGAAGCCGCCCAGTCCGTCCGCGAAGAACAGGTCGAGCAGCCCGGTGCTCTTGTTCACGGCGCTCATGGCGAAGGTGGGCGTCTCCACCAGGCCCGGCGCTGCTGCGCGCGCCTTCGCCCGCGCATCCGCGGGAGCCTTCTTGTGCGCGGCCACGGCCTTGGCGCGCGCCTCGCTCGCGCCGGCCGGGTCCCCCGCGGCGAAGGCGGTACCGGCCGTGGCGGCCATCGCCGCGACGAGCGCGGTGGCGGTGAGCGCCTTGCGCATACGGCCGTGGTTGATGAAAGTCATGAAAGGTCCCCCCTGCTGGGTCACTCATGGCGCCGCGACTGCGGTCGCACCATAGATCACCGGGATACTTTCACAGGTGCTTCACAGGGGCTACCGCGGGGTAGTGATCTACGCCCGCACAGCGGGGAGTTGCCGCCCCGGGCGCGGCCGGCCCGCTCAGTGTCCCGGCAGGACGCACATCGCATCCAGGCCCAGTACCCTGTTGAGACGGCCGAAGGCGAGCCAGGAACCGAGGCTCATCGTCAGCTCGACGACCTCGGTCTGGCTGTAGTGCGCGGACATCCGGGCCCAGAACTCCTCGTCCCTTTCGAGACCGTGGTGGTCCAGGGCGTACCGCTCGGCGTACTCGGCTGCCAGTCTCGTACGGTCGTCGAAGGCCTCGGCGGTGCGCCAGTCGGCCACCGCCCCGGCGAACTCATCCTCGACCTTCTCGCCGTCCCGGTCCGTCCGCCAGTCCAGGCAGAACAGGCACCCGTTGATCTGCGCGATCCGCAGCCGCGCCGCCTCGAACTCGCGCAGGCCGAGGGTGGTGTGGGCGTAGACGGCGAGCGAGAAGTTCGCGGCGGCGGGGCCGATGCCGGGGACCATGTCGCCCCAGACGTACTCGATGGGGTTCTTGCCTTCGGGGATGTCCAGGTTCACGGCGTGCTCCTTCCGAGCCTGCCCGCCGCCGGGCGCAGCGGGACGTCAAGTGCGTCGTAGATGCCGGGTTCCGCCGCCACCAGCCAGTCGATGGCGTTGACGAGACGGCCGACCGCGGTGGCGTTGCCGCCCGCCGAACGGTTCTCGTCCTCGTCGCTCGCCTCCACGGTGACCTCGATACGGGGCCGGCCCTCGACGATCACCCGGTGCGCACCGGAGCCGTCGGGCGGAGCGGGCCAGTCCGGGGCCGCGGACGGGTGGATACGGGTGATGTGCTCGATGACGAGCCGCGGCACACCGCCGACGATGCCCTGCACCTCGAAGCGGACCGCGCCCTGGGTGCCCGCCTCGAACTTGCCCATGGTGCGGGTGGTGACCGTCTCGTCGAGCGGCCGGCGTTCCAGCGTCTCGCGGATGTCGTCGAGGGTGACGTCGAGCGCGCGGGCGAGCAGCCTGAGCTGACCGCCCCACACCATCGTCGGCACGGTCGCCATCAGCATCGGCGGCTCGTACTCCATGGGGTGGCCCATGCCGATCAGGTCACGGACGGAGTCCGGCTGGTCGTACGTCGAGTAGTCGAAGATCTCCTGGCAGCGGATGGTGTCGATGGTGCTGCCGAGCCCGCTGACGAGAAGCGGCAGGACGTCGTTGCCCCACCCGGGGTCGACACCGGAGACGAACAGCGCACCACCGCCGTCCGCGACGGCCGCGAGCAGGGGTTCGCGGAGCTCGGGCGGGGCGCTCGGCGGATCGTAGAGCGCGTAGAGGGAGGGCGTGACGACCACCGCGCCGGCCCTGAGCGCACGCGCGACGTCCGCGTGGGCCTCGTCGGGGCGGATGTCGCCGGAGGCGGCGTACACGACGGCGCGGGGGCGGGCGGCCAGGACGGCTTCGATGCTGTCGGTGGCGGCCACCCCCAGTTCGGTGTCGAGACCGGCGAGTTGACCGGCGTCACGGCCGACCTTCCGCGGGTCGTGGACGAGTACGGCGGCGAGCTTCAGCGCCGGGTGGGCCGCTACGGCACGGATGGCCGCGCGACCGACGTTCCCGGTTCCCCAGACGACCGTGGAAATCATGCGGCGGAGGGTAGCGCGCAGGACCCGCGGTTCCCATAGCCGTGCACGGGCCGGTTTACGGGGCCGCGGCGCGAGCCACGCGGCCCACCCGGGCACCTACCCGTCGGCCGCTGCTTCTGCGCTGCGTCAGCACTGCTTCGGTGCTACTCCGCCGCTCCTTCTGCGCTCCTTCTGCGCTCCTTCTGCGCTCCTTCTGCGCTCCTTCTGGGCTACTTCTGGGCGAGCAGCGAGTACAGCAGTGGGATGCGCGGGGCGGTGTCCGGCAGCCGCCACCAGCCGGCCGGGGTGCGGACCATGTCCGGCCAACGGGGCCAGGGAAGTTCGTCGCTCTCGCGCAGACGGACGAGGCGCAGTCCGGCACCGGCCAGTGCGTTGACGACCTCCCCCAGGCCGTGCATCCACTCGTAGCAGTCGGTCGCGCCCTGCACGGCGGGGCCGTCGGTGTAGGTGTGGGTGGCGTCCCGCAGGACGGCGCCGCGTCCGGCCAGGTAGTCGTGGCGCAGCAGCAGTTCGTCGCCTTCCCCGGGGGCGGGGGAAGGGCCGAGGGAGTTGAGGAGGGGGTGGAACTCGGCGAGGTAGAGACGCCCGCCGGGACGCAGCAGAGCGGCCACGGTGTGCGCCCAGCGGTCGAGGTCGGGAAGGTAGCAGAGCGCTCCCTTTCCGGTGTAGACGACGTCGAACCGGCGTCTGCCGAGGGCCTGCTGGGCGTCGTAGACGTTGGCCTGGACATAGGTCACCGGCAGCCCGGCGTCGGCCGCCAGCCGTCTCGCGGCGGCGACCGACTCGCCGGACAGGTCGAGGCCGACCGTGCGGGCGCCCTTGGTGGCGAACGCCATGGTCTCCGTACCGAGGTGGCACTGCAGATGCAGTACGTCGCGCCCGGCGAGCTCGCCGAGGTCCGCCCACTCGTAGTCGGCGAACCAGCGTTCGGGGCGGGCGTCGGCCGAGCCCACGCCGTAGAAGCGGCTGGCGAGGTGGACGGGGGTGCGGGCATCCCAATTGGCCTGGTTGGCCCGCATCATGTCGCGCACGGAGAGCCCGGGACTGCTGCCGGCCCCCTGCTCGGGAACCCGCACGGAGGGGTCGGAGCCGGAGCTTCCGGCCCCCTCCCCCGGGCGGCCGCCCCTCACTCGGTGTCGATTCCGGAGATCGCGGCGGGACCGATCGGCGCGTCGTCCTCGCTCAGCCCTGCCGAACGCAGCGCGGCGGTGGCGATCCGACGGGCTTCCGTCTCGGCCTCCTTGATGGTGGCGGCCTGCACTTCGAGGCGGATCACGAAGGTCGAGTTCTCGTCGTCGAGCGTGAGCCGGTTCAGGTCCTCGGCCGCACCGAGGGCGGTGTGCCGAGGGTCGGCCGGGCTGAGCTCACGCAGCAGTTCCGCGTGCGCGGCGGTGTCGAGCTTGCCGAGCAGGGTGCCGGGGAGGGTCACGAGGTAGGTGGTCATCCTCGGACGGTACCCGGGCAGGGCAGGAAAAATCGGCCCGCGAGGCCGGTGGCCGCGCGCAGCACCGCGCGGGCGGACGCGGCCCCCCCGTCCGCTAACTCCGGTGACCCCGGCCCGGGTCAACGCCCGGCGGCCTCCCCCAGGGTGCCGTCAAGCCACCTCGCAACGCCGCGACCGCGTCCTGGCCGATCCGTTCGGCGAGCCGGTCCTCCAACCCGGCGAGGACGGCCTCGGCCAGGCGGTGAATGCGTTCGCCCTCGTCCGTGCGTCTCACCAGACGCTGTCTGGCGGACGCGGGGTCGGGGAGCTGTTCCAGCAGATTCGCGGCGATCAGCCCGTGCACCGCCTGGTGGGCGGTCTGCCTGGTCACCCCCATCCGCCGGGCCAGCTCCGAAACGGTCGTCCCGCTCTCGTCGAGCACGGCGAAAAGCTGGACCTGGGTCGGGGAAACGGTAGCCACACCGGCCTCTTCCAGCGCGGCCAACAACCCCTCCTCGAACCAGCGCCTGGCATCACCGAGCAGCTGGGGAAACGAGCGAGGGGCGGAATGCGGGTACATGGCAGCCTCTGGAGAACGGGAAGCGCGGGGAAGACGACGAGTGACGGGTGACGGGTGACGGGTGACGAGTGACGGGTGACGAGTGACGGGTCCGGAATCGTACCGAGGACTGGGTCCCGCGTCCGAAATCCGGGGCCCCGACCAAGGAGCGCTTGCTCAGCCCCGCACCCTTATGTCAGGCTGCCTGACATTCCCGGCCCATACTGGCCACGCACCCCACAGAGAGAGCACACCGGTGACCATCGAATACGCGACCCGCTACCGCACCGCCTCGCGCATACCCGCCGACCCGACAAAGCCGTACTTCATCGAGAGGGGCGAGGGTGACCGCGCGCACCTCTTCGGCGACCTGATCACCATCTACGCGGGCGGTGAGCAGACCGAGAACACCTTCAACTTCTTCACGGTCGAGGGCCCGAAGGGCGACATCATCCCGGCCCACGTGCACGCCGACACGCACGAGGTCTTCTACGTCACCCAGGGCGCGGTCCGGCTCTTCGTCGAGGTCCCGGCGGGCGAGCAGCAGGAGAAGCTCCTCACTCCGGGAGACTTCGGCTTCGTACCGAAGAACTGCCGGCACGCCTACCGCATGGAGCGCCACCACAGCCAGGTCGTCGGTGTCGCCGCCGGGCCCGGCGGAACCTTCGAGCGGTTCTTCGAGAATTTCGGCGCCCCGGCGGAGCAGCTCGGCCTGCCGCCAGAGCCGGTGGTACCCGAGCCGCACAAGTTCTCCTCCGTGCCGGAGCAGTTCGACGTGCGCTTCCTCCCCGACCACCGGTGGCACACCCGATGACATGCCGACCCCTGTCCGCCCCTGCTGAGAGCTCTTGTCGGATTCACACAAAACAGACGGAGGTGAATCGACAGAGCTGACCCATGCTTCCACGGGAAAACCTTGCCAAGATCGCTGGAAACACTGTGAAAACCACACAGCCAGTCTTGTGCGGTGCGAACGAGGGAGCGCGGAATGAACAGCCAGGTGTGGGTGACCGGGATCGGCGCGATGACCCCGCTGGGCGCGGACGCCGGGTCGACCTGGACGAGCATGCTGGCCGGCCGGTCGGGAGTCCGGGCGCTCGACGAGGAGTGGGCTGCCGACCTCCCGGTACGGATCGCCGC
Organism: Streptomyces sp. NPDC091272; assembly: GCF_044757485.1. Lineage (NCBI taxonomy): Bacteria > Bacillati > Actinomycetota > Actinomycetes > Kitasatosporales > Streptomycetaceae > Streptomyces > Streptomyces sp. NPDC091272. Next base: position 239,441 of record NZ_JBIVVC010000006.1, on the reverse strand, counting down.
CGGGCTGCCCGAGGATCCCGCCGCGCTGCTGCCCCGCCCGCAGGCCCGGAAGCTGGACCGGGGCGAACAGATGGCGCTGCTCGCCGCGCGGGAGGCGTGGCAGGACGCGGGCGCCCCCGAGGTAGAGCCGGAGCGGCTGGCGGTCGTCATCGGTACGGGGACCGGCGGGGTGCTCACCACTCTCGGGCAGGACGACCTGTTCGAGGAGTCCGGGGCCCGGCGGCTCTCCCCGTTCGCGGTGCCGATGCTGATGCCCAACGGGCCGGCCGCCTGGGTCAGCATGGACCTGGGCGCGAAGGGCGGCGCCAGGACACCGGTCAGCGCGTGCGCCTCGGGCGCGGAGGCGCTGTCGATGGGGCTCGACCTGATCCGGGCGGGCCGGGCGGATGTGGTGGTCGCGGGCGGCACGGAGGCATGTCTGCATCCGTTCACGCTGGCCGCCTTCGCGCAGATGAAGGCGTTGTCGACGCGCGGCGACGATCCCGAGGCGGTGTCCCGGCCGTTCGACGTGGACCGCAGCGGGTTCGTGATGGGCGAGGGGGCGGGGCTCGTGGTGCTGGAGCGCGCCGATTTCGCGCGGGCGCGCCGTAACCCCCGTACGTACGGAACCCTCGCCGGCGGCGCCGTCACGTCCAGCGCCGCACACATCACCGCGTCGGACGCGGACGGCCAGGTCCAGGCGATCGAGGCGGCGTTGCGTGACGCGCAGGTGACGGCGTCGGACATCGGGCACATCCACGCGCACGCCACGTCCACCGAGTCGGGCGACCTGGCGGAGGCGGAGGCGATCCGCCGAGCGGTCGGCACGCACGCGTCGGTCACCGCGACCAAGTCCATGACGGGCCACATGCTGGGCGCTTCCGGCGCGGTGGGCGCGATGGCCGCACTCCTGGCCCTGCGGGACGGGGTCGCACCCGCGGTCCGCAACCTCGAAGAGCTCGACCCGAGGGTGGAACTGGACGTGGTCCAGGGCGAGAACAGAAAGGGCAGCTGGAACGCCGCGCTGGCCAACTCCTTCGGCTTCGGCGGTCACAACGTGGCTCTGGTCCTCACCAGGTGAGGGGACGACCGCCCGACGCAAGGCGGGACCGTGGCGCGGTGATACCGGATTCGGTCACTCCGGGGCATGAACCGGTCTGATTGCGTGGGAACCTCCGCATGCGGCGCGTCTTGCCCCAACCATGGGGTTCGTCCGCCGTACCGAGGCCGTGGGAGGACCCATGGGCAAGCAGGTCAAGTGCAAGTCGACCAGGACCACGTCCGGAAAGCCGTGTCAGAACCCCGCCATGATCGGGTACTCCCGGTGCCAGCTGCACCGTGGCGACTGGACCCCTCCCCAGCGGAGGAAGACCAAGAAGCGCTGACCTCCGGTGATGGCGGCCCGCCCGAATTCCCGGTCGGCGGGCTGCGGTTCGGGCGGTGGCCTCGGTCGGGGGGAGTAGGACTCGGGGGCAAGGCATCGGGTCCTGGGGCCGAGGTGTGGGGGCGCGCGCGCCGGTAGCGTCCGCGGTATGGAGATCGGCAACTCACCCCGGACCGCGGGGCAGCGCAAGCAGGACGTTCTGGCGCGGCTGAAGAAGGAGTCGGACATCTGGGTCGCCACGGCGGACGCGGACGGGCTTCCGTACCTCGTGCCGCTGTGGTTCCGGTGGGACGGCGAGGCCATCTGGCTCGTGACCCGGATCACCAACCCCACCGGCCGCAACCTGAGCCGGCTCGGACGGGCCCGGCTCTCGTTCGGGGACACCGACGACGTGGTCATCTTCGATGCGGCGGTGCAGACCTTCGACGCGGACGAGGTACCCGGGACTGCCGCGGACGCCTACGCGGCGCGGTGGGGGTGGGACCCGCGCCGTGACGTCGGCACCGCGCGCCCGTACGCGTACTTCAGGGCGGTCCCCCGGTCCGTGCAGGCCTGGCACGGACAGCATGAACTGCGGGGGCGGAACGTGATGAGCGAGGGGCGGTGGGCGGGGGCCGTGTGAGCAGGAGTCACAAAAGGCGGAGCGTGCGGGCAGCGCGCGGGCTGTCCGGCCGAGGGCCGGGACGAGGCCCGTCGGAGGCTGCGGTCCGTCGGGGTGACGATCCCGGGACGGAGTAGAAATACACCGTCTTCACCGGGGGCCCGGTCCGACGGGCGGGCCGATGCGGGCGGCGCTTCTCGCGACATTCCGCCACCCGCATCGGCGGCCCGTGCCTGGCCCGTCCGGGCCGTCCGGGCCGTCCGGGCCGTCCGGGCCGTCCGGGCCGTCCGGGCCGTAGCAACGTACGTCCCGTTGGTTACTCCGTCACCAGCCTGCCCCGCTTGAGGCGGATCACCTCGTCCGACGCGTTCGCGACCTCGCGCGAGTGGGTCACGAGGATCACGCACTTGCCCTCGTCGTGCGCCAGTTTGCGGAACACCTCGATGATTCCGTCGGCGGTGTCCTGGTCGAGGCTGCCCGTGGGTTCGTCGGCGAAGAGGATGTCCACCTCGCAGGCGAGGGCGCGCGCGATGGCGACGCGCTGCTGCTGGCCGCCGGAGAGCTCCAGCGTCCTGCGGTGCCGGTCCTCCTCGTCCACGCCGAGCAGACCGAGGAGTTCCACCGCACGCTGCTTCCTGCGGACGCCCTTCACTCCGGTGATCTCCATCGCGGAGGTGATGTTCTGGACTGCCGTCATGTAGGTGAGCAGGTTCAACGACTGGAAGACCGTGGCGACATGGCGGTTCCGGTAGCGGCCGAGGCCGATGTCGGCGACGTCGGTACCGCGGAAGCGGACATTGCCTCCGGTCGGCGAGTCGAGTCCGCTGGCGAGCGAGAGAAGGGTGGTCTTGCCGCTGCCCGAGGGGCCGATGACGGAGTACATCCGGCCCTCCTCGAAGGAGTGGTTGACGTCCTTGAGGACGGTGCGCCGGCCGCTGCCCGACTGGTAGGTGCGGCTGAGGCCGGTGAGCTGGAGGATCGGGGCGGTCGTTCCGGGAGCTGTCGGGGTGGTCACGTCGGTCGCCCATCGTTTCGGAGTGGTCACGTCAGTCGCCCTTCGTGAGGATGTCGCGCGGGTTGAGGCGGAGGATCCGGATGCCGGGGACGATCGTGGCCAGGGCGGCTATGCCGAGTCCCGTGAGGCCCACCTTGGTGATGTCCGCCGCGCCCAGCCGGACGTCCATCTCGTCGATCGGGGCGACCTCCGGGCCGTCCTGCTTGTTGGCGCCACCGGTGGGGTCGGAGGGGTCGGGCCGGCCGGCCTCGGCGGCGGCGGACTCCTTGGCTGAGGAAACCTCACCGGAGAGAAGCTGGTCGCCGATGGCCTGCGAGAGCAGCTGGCTTCCGGCGGCCGCGAAGCCGATGGCCAGGACCGCGCAGGCCACCACCTCGACCAGGTGCTGGCCCAGCAGCTTGGGCTTCTTCTCGCCGAGCGAGAGCAGAATGCCCAGCTCCTTGCGGCGTTCGCGCATGTTCGAGGCAATGATCAGGGCGAGGATGACGGTGCCTGCGACGGCGACCAGCCAGACCGTGACGGACGCGAAGTCGGCAGTCTTGCTGATCGGGCCGACCAGGGCCTGGTAATGCTTGTCGTTGACGCTCAACGGGAAGATCTTGAGGTCGACACCCGCCGCCTCGGCGTCCTTCTTGAGCCGGCCGAGGTCGGAGGGGTCGCGCAGCGTGAAGGTGGCTTCCTTGACGACACCGCCCCCCGCCTTCAGCTCCTTGCCGTCGAGACGGGTCGCGCCGTCCGGGGTGACGTAGATCTGGTTCGCCGGGGCCGCCATCGGCGGGACGTACGTACCGGTGTCGCCGATGTTGCTCCGGTAGATGCCGATGACGGTGAAGCCGGTCTCCTTGGTGCTCAGCCTGCCGTCGGGGTTCTGGACGTTGGCGTTCAGCTTGACCTTGTCGCCGACCTTCAGCTTGTTGTCCTTCGCCACCCGCTCCTCGATGACGACCATGTCGCTCTTGCTGTCCGGCTTGATCCCGGAGCCGGAGACGATCTTCGAGTCACCGTTGCGGAATGCCGAGACACCGTTCAGGTCGCGGATTCCGTCCGCCTTGAAGAAGTCCACACCGCCGCTGTCCTGGCCCGCGGGCGGCGGCACCGGCTGGTGCAGCTTGACCTGATCCGTCGGCGCCGCGACTCCGTCCTTCGTGTAATTGCACTTCGTCACGACGGACGATTCGCAGACCTTGTCGACCAGACTCCGGGACAGGTCTCCCTCGGCGCCGATCATGCCTCCCCGGGACCCGTCCGGCTGCTCCGTCCTGCCCGAGTTGATCAGCGCGTTCAGGTCTAGCTGCATCGTCGCCACGACGCCCACGCTGTGCTTGGCGGACTCGGCGGCACGGGCCGCCGCCGACTGGATCAGGAAGCCGGAGAGCACCAGGGTGCAGATGACGCAGAACAGCCCGACCAGCATCACTGTCTTGCCGAGATGGCCGCGCAACCGCCACCAGGCTCGTTTGAAGAGATTCATGAATGTCACGCTAGGAGGGCGGAGATTTGAGGGGTGTTCGGGAATGACGCCCGCAGCGGGCGTCTCATACACGGATCAAATGCGGCGTTTGATAAGACGGATCCGGTACGCGCCCGAAACAGCCGGCGGCGTACCGGAAATGCGCGGTGAATTAATGAAAAGAAAAGGTTGTCGGGCGTGCGTGTGCTGGTGGTCGAGGACGAGCAGTACATGGCGCGGGTCCTGGAGATCGGGCTCCGCCGGGAAGCCATCGCCGTCGACGTCGTGCACGACGGGGCGACGGCACTGGAGCGGGTCACGGTCCACGACTACGACGCGGTGATCCTGGACCGTGATCTTCCCGGCGTGCACGGGGACGAGGTGTGCCGGCGGATCGTGGCCATGGGTCTCGGCTGCCGCATCCTCATGCTGACCGCCGCGGGACGGCTCGGCGACAAGGTCGAGGGACTGGGGCTCGGCGCCGACGACTACCTCCCCAAGCCCTTCGACTTCCCCGAACTGGTCGCCAGGCTGCGCGCCCTGTACCGGCGCAGCCCCATGACCCACTCCCCCGTCCTCACCTTCGCCGACGTCACCTTCGACACGCACCGCCGCCGGGTCGACCGGGCGGGCGCCGAGGTCCGGCTCACACCGAAGGAACTCGCCGTCCTGGAGCTCCTGATGCGCGCCGACGGCGGGGTGCTGAGCGCCGAGTACCTCCTGGACAAGGCCTGGGACGCGCACACGGATCCCTTCACCAACGCGGTACGGCTCGTGGTGCACACCCTGCGCAAGAAACTCGGCGAACCCCGGCTGGTCCACACGGCGATCAGCGCCGGCTACTACCTGGGCACCGAGTGAGGCGGCGCGAGCCACGCAAATGTCCGCCGCGGCGACGGACGTTGAGCATTCACGGCCGTCTCTTCCTCGGGTTCGGCGCCGCTCTCGGCGGGTGCGCCGCGCTGATGGTCGCGATCATCTACGTCGGCATGCGCTTCCTGCCCACGTACGACTTCAGTACGACCCTGATCGCCCCGGAGGGCTCCTTCCGGCCGGGGTTCCCGGTTCCCTCGCCGACCGCTTCCGGGCAGTTTCCGCCCGACAGCGGCGCTGCGCGGACCGCGGACCCGCTGGTGCCGGGCGCGAGGGCCGAGCAGGTCGGCGGGATCTCCACCAAGGAGGACGTCTGGAACACGGTCCTGGCGGTGTCCGTCGGTGGCGTACTCCTGGTGATGGTCGTCGGCCTGGGCGCTGGCTGGCTGCTCTCCAAGCGCCTGCTCGCACCCCTGCACACCATCAGCGATGCCGCCGCCAAGGCCGCCGAGGGCAACCTGGGCGAACGCATCGAGGCCCAGGGGCCCGAGGACGAGCTCAAGCAGCTCGCCGACACCTTCGACACGATGCTCGCCCGGCTCGAAGAGTCCTTCGCCGCGCACCAGCGGTTCGCCGCGAACGCCTCGCACGAGCTGCTCACCCCGCTGGCCACCACCCGGGCCGTCCTTCAGGTCGCCGCCGCCGACCCCACAGGAGAGGAGTTCGCGGAACTCGCCCCGATGCTGCGGGAGGTCAACGAACGCAACATCAGCGTCGTACGGGCACTGCTCGATCTGGCGAGCGCGGAGCACGCGCCCTTCGACCCCGAACCGGTGGACCTCGCGGAGCTCGTACGGCGGGCGGTGGCCGAACGTACCGGGCAGGCGGCGGCGCAGGGCATCCGCCTCGTGTCCGACACCGAACCCGAATGCGACGTGGCCGGAAACGCCACGCTGCTGCGCCAGCTCGTCCTCAACCTCCTCGACAACGCCCTAGCCCACAACCTGCCCGAGGCGGGTTCGGTCCACCTCGCCGTCTTGCGGGAGGATGCGGTGGTCCTGGAGATCGAGAACACCGGACCGCACCTCGACGCGGGCGTGGCGAACCTTCTGTTCGAACCGTTCTACCGTGCACAGCCCCGGGTCGGCAGCGACCACTCGGGCCACGGCCTCGGTCTCGCCATCGTCCGGTCCATCGTCTCGGCCCACCACGGCACCGTCACGGCCGTCGCGAACGCGCGCGGTGGCGAGGGTGATCGGGCGGGTGGCGGCCTCACGGTCCGCGTCGAACTGCCCGTACCGCCCGAGGTCAAGTTCGACCGGCGCCCGCCTCAGGGCGAGTCCGTGTAGCGGACGGCGAACGCGGCGGCCCGGCTGCGCAGCGCGTGGCGCAACGACTCCGGCGCCAGGGCCTCCGCGTCCGTGCCGAGCTGCCACAACGCCCACTCGGCGTGCCGCGCGTCCTGGAAGGTCGCCTCAAGTCGCAACCAGCCGTCCGCGTCGGGCTCCGAGGCACGACGGCCAGCGCGGTGTTCAGCAGTTCCTCCCGCCGCGCCGGGTCCATCCGCAACCGCACGACGAGGTGGTCCCCACCGGCGAGGAACCGCGCGGAGCGTTCCCGCCAGATCCGGTCGAGGTCGACCCGGTTCGGCCGCTGCGCCGCTTCCGGGAGTTCCTCTGCCGCCAGCACCCGCGACAGCCGGTAGGTACGGTCCTCACCGGATCTCCTGGCCAGCAGGTAGGCCCGGTCGCGAACGGTGACCGGGCCGATCGGGTCCACGTCGGTGTCCGGCCGACGGGAGAGCAGGTCCGTCCCCGGGTCGACGAGGAACCGCTGGGCCGCGTCGCTGACGGTGGACCGGTGGCCTTCCGGCAACGCGTCGACGACCTTCCGCAGGGCCGAGGCGAGCGCAGGGCCGAGCCCGAACGCCTGCTCGCCGCGACCGGGCCCGGTGGCCAACAGGGCAAGGCCTCGTCGTGGTTCAGACCGGTGAGCTCGGTACGGAAACCGGACGCCAGCGCGAAACCGCCGTACCGGCCGTCGTTCGGCGTACACCGGGACGCCGGCGGCGGACAGCGCATCGATGTCGCGCAGCACGGTGCGGGTGGACACCTCCAGCTCCCTGGCCAGCGTGTCCGCGGTCAACCGACCGTGCTGACGAAGCAGCAGCACCAGCGAAACCAACCGGTCGACGCGCATGCCCGATCACCGCGTCGGCGTCGAAGGGAAGGAGGCCATCCGGTGCGGCCACACCTGGAGGCCGAGGAGGCGGCGCATCGCGGCCCCGTGCTCCGGGGCACTCCGGGTTCGTGACGGCAGCCGACTTCGGGAGGGCTGCCTTCGGGAGGGCCGCCTTCGGGACGGCCGCCTTCGGGACGGCCGCCTTCGGTACGGCCGGGCCCAGCTCGATCTCGGCGACGTCGCAGGGTGGTGAGTGAGCACGACGTCCAGGTCGTGCGAGGCGAGGCGAGGCGAGATGGGCGACCTCGGCGAGCTGCCGCGTGGTCGACATTTCGTGGAGATCGAGATCCACCTTGGACGTACGACTCAAGATGCTGATCTCCTCGTTCCCATGACCTTCCTCTCCCGAGCTCCGGGCAGGCGGTCGCCGGGCAAGTACCTGGCGACCGCACTGACCGCCTTCCTCGCCCTCGTCCTCGCCGGCTGTGGTGGCGCGTCCACGGAGCAGCAGCCCTCTCCCTCCGTCTCCGCCGTCACCTCGTCCACCGCCACCCCTCCTGCCTCCGCCTCCGCCTCCGCCTCCGACACCGCCTCCGACACCCGTGAGCACATCCGCGTCGGCGCGACCACCCGCTCGTACCTCCTGCACCGTCCCGGCGTAAACGAGCAGCGCCGCCCGCGCCCTCTCCTCATCGCCTTCCACGGCCGCGGTGAATCCGCCGAGGACATGCGCGAGCGCGCCCGCCTCGACGAGGCCGCCGGGGCACGCGGGATGCTCGTCGCGCACCCCGAGGCCGTACGCGAGATGTGGAGCGCGGACAACGTGCCCACCAGTCAACGCCCCGACACCGAAGTGGACATCCGCTTCACCGAGGCGATGATCTCCGCCCTCGTACGGAGCGGGGAGGCCGACCCGAAGCGGGTGTACACCGTCGGCTTCTCCAACGGCGGCTCGATGGCCTTGCGGCTCGCTGCACAGCGCCCTCGCACCGTGGCGGCCGCGACCTCCGTCTCGGGCCAACTGGCCACCGGGGTCGCGCGGACGGGACCGTCGGGCCCCGTACCCGTAATGATCGTTTACGGGGCCCAGGACCCGGTCCGCCCCATGGCGGGCATCCCGGACCCACCGCCTCCGGCGGCCGGGCAGGAACCCTTGACCGCGACCGTGTCGACCCGGGCCGGTGCCGAGGCCTTCGCGCGGGCAGCGGGCACGAAGCCACCCTTCACGGAACGACGGCCGGGCTACGACCGCACCCGCTGGGCACCGGGAACGCCGGGCGGCGCGCCCGTCGAACTCCTTGTCGTGCACGGCGCGGGCCACACCTGGCCGGGCTCGAGGGTTCCACCGCCACCCGGCTTCGGCCGTACCAGCACTGCGCTGAACGCGACGTCCGCCGTGCTGGACTTCCTCACCCGCAGTGCGGCTCACTGACAGCCACGAGTACGGCCTGTGGCAGCGGACCGCGGGGGTGACTGCGCGGGGCCTGTGGCAGCGGGCGGCGGGTGTGATTGCGCGTACGCCGTGGGCGGCACTCCCACCCGGGCGGTGAAGTCGCGGACGAGATGGGCCTGGTCGCTGTAGCCGAGTTCGGCAGCCAGAGCCGCCCAGTCCGTCGTGGCGTCGGTACCGGCGCGTTCCAGTGCCTCGTGGACGCGGTGGCGCAGAATGACCCACTTCGGGCTGACGCCCACGTACGCCGCGAACAGCCGCTGGAGCTGGCGCACCGATACGCCCGCCGCGTCCGCGACCTCGTCGACGCGTCGGATCGACCGGTCCCGCCGAATCCGTTCGGCCAGTGCCACGGCCCGCTCGGCCTGCGGGTCGGCGGCCGGCCCGATGGCGAGGAGGAAGCCGTCGAGCGCGGCCACCCGCTCGTCCTCCTCCTGCGGCCCCAGGACCGCGGTGGGTACGGCGGAAGTCCCGGAGAACACCTCGGGGAGGCCCACCCGCCTGCCGGTCAGCTCCGACACCGGCCGGCCCGGCAGAAACGGCCGGAAGCCGCCCGGCCGGAACTGAATCCCGCACACCCGCCCGTGCCCTTCGAGCTTCTGGGTGAAGAGTTCCAGCCCGACCCCGGCGACCTCTCCGAAGCCGTCGGCGTCGAGTTCTCCGGCACCGGAGCGCCCGTACCTCTGGAAGACGATGTTCACCGACGGATGCGGAACGACGTGGGACAGGAACGGTTCCGCCAGGTCCCAGTCGATCAGCCAGTAGTGCTCCACGTAGGGCCGCAGCGGCACGGCGGGCTCCCGGCGGCGGAAGTGGACACGCGCGAAAAGCTTCGCGGCGTCGACGATGCCCCGGGTGTCGCGACGCGGCCCCGACTCGGCCATGGGCATGGCCCCGATCCTATGTCGCGTTTCTTCAAGCCGCCGTGGCCCCGGCACTCCTACTCTCGGCGGCATGAGCGAAAAAATCAGTGACCTGCTCGCAGCCGCCGCCGTGCGCGCGGACCCCGTGGTGCGTGGCGTGGACGACGGGCAGCTCCCCGCGGGCACACCGTGCGCCGAGTACGACGTACGAGGGCTGCTCAACCATCTGTTCCATGTCGTGGTCGGCTTCCAGGCGCTCGCGGCCGACAAGGAAGCGGACTTCTCCACCACGCCGGACTACCTGGAAGGTAACTGGCGCGAGCGCTTCACCACGGAGACCGGGCTGCTCGTCCGGGCATGGGCGGCACCCGGGGTCGACGAGGGCACCAAGGGAAGCATGAGCCTGCCTGCCCGCACGGTCGGCGCGATGGCGCTCCTCGATTTGACCGTGCACATCTGGGATCTCGCCCGCGCGACCGGCCAGGACTTCACGCCCGACGCGGAGGGCATCCGTACCCTCGGCGAGCTGGTGACGCAGATGGGTCCGACCGCCAGGCAGATGAAGGTGTTCGGCGATCCGCGGCCGGCGCCGGAGGGGGCGACGCCGTTCGAGGAAGTGCTGGCGTCGACAGGCCGCGACCCGCGCTGGACGCCGGGCGACTGACCACTTTCGTAAGGGGTTGGGAGGCGCGCCCAGTCGGTGGGCGGCGCGGCCAGGCGTGGGAGGCGCGGGAGGCGCGCCCAGGTACCGCGAAGCCCTCGTGCACCGTGTGCGCCGAGGGCCTCGTACAAACAGCTGTCCGGCGCCGCCGGCACAGGTACTACCTACTTGTCCTTCTCCGCGTTCTTCTCCTTGATGCGCACCGTCTCCTTGCGCACCTCTGCCTGGACGGCACGCTCCTTCTGGAGCCACTCCGGGTTCTCGTCCTTGAGCGCGTCGATCTGCTCGGTGGTGAGTGCCTCGGTGACTCCGCCCCTGGCGAGGCCGGAGATGGAGACGCCGAGCTTGGAGGCGACGACCGGGCGGGGGTGCGGACCGTTGGCGCGCAGGTCCTGGAGCCACTGGGGCGGCTCGGTCTGGAGCTCGTTCAGCTCGGTGCGCGAGACGACACCCTCCTGGAACTCCGCGGGGGTGGCCTCAAGGTACACACCCAGCTTCTTCGCCGCGGTGGCGGGCTTCATGGTCTGGGTGCTCTGGTGCGACGTCATGGGCCCAAGGGTATCGAGCATGTGCACCACCGCTGACCACACCGGGTCCGCGCGGGAAGCCACGGCCGGTAACCTGGCCCGCGTGACAGGCTCGGAAGCACCCCCCTCCCCCACCTCCCCGGCGTCCTCCTCGCCCTCGTTCCGCCTCGCGTACGTCCCGGGCGTAACGCCCACCAAGTGGGTGCGGATCTGGCACGAGCGGCTGCCCTACATCCCGCTGACCCTGGTCGCTGCGTCCCCGGCGGAGGCGTTCGACGTGCTGCGGGCCGGTGGGGCCGACGCGGGATTCGTACGGCTGCCGGTGGACCGTACGGACCTCAGCGCGATCCCCCTCTACACCGAGACCACGGTCGTCGTGATCCCCAAGGACCACGTCATCGCCGCCGTCGAGGAGATCACGGTGGAGGACCTCTCCGACGAACTGGTGCTGCATCCCCTCGACGACACCCTCGACTGGGCCCAGCTCCCGGGCCGGGCCGCGAACGAGCGCCCCGAGACCACCGCCGACGCGATCGAACTCGTCGCGGCGGGGGTCGGCGTGCTCGTCGTGCCGCAGTCCCTGGCCCGCCTGCACCACCGCAAGGACCTCACGTACCGGACGGTCACGGGTGCCCCCGAGTCCCGCGTCGCGCTGTCGTGGGCGCAGACCGAGCCGGGCGATCCGCCCGAGCTGGCGGAGCACTTCATCGGGATCGTACGAGGCCGGACGGTCAACAGCACCCGCGGCCCGGCCCTGCCCCCGACCGGTCAGCCGAAGGACGCGAAGCGCACGGACAAGAAGCGCACGGACAAGTCCAAGACCGGAACGGGCGGCGGCAGGCCGGCAGCCAAGAGCGCGCGTGGCAACTCCGCCGGTGGCAAGAGCGGCACCAAGAACAACAAGGGTGGCGGTAGCAAGGGCGGCTCGGCCAAGCGCGGCAAGCCCCGCCGGTAGCAGCTCCTTAGGGTTTACGGCCGCACAGCCCTCCTCACAGCCCTCCGGCAACGCGCGCGCGAGGCGCCTCCGCAGGGAGGCAGGGCAGGGGCGCCCACCTCAGACCGGATCGGCGGGCCGCACGGCACCGGCGGATCGCACGGCACCGGCGGATCGCACGGCATCGGCGGATCGCACGGCATCGGCGGGCCGCACGGCATCGGCGGGCCGCATGGCCAACTGGATCAGCGCGTGGGTGCCCGCGGTTCGCCACCGCTCGCCTTGCTCCGCTGCGAGCTTCGGTTCGGCACCCTCCGCCAGCCCCACCAGTACGTCCGACTTCAGCGTGCGCAGTGCGGCCACCGGCCCGGGGAAGTACGCGGTGCGGTCCGCGAACGGGGTCGTCGCGGGCCACTGCCGGTCACCGACCAGGCGCCGGTAGTTCAGGTCCCCCTTCATGACCGTCAGCCTGGCTTCGGCGAAGTCCTGCCGCAGGTCGTCGGGCATGTCCTCATAGGGCAGCGGCGCGCAGGAGAACGGGTGCGCCCGCACCTCGACCTGGCCGCTCGCCATGTCGTCCCACAGCCGCCGCCCGGCCGCGCCCGCCGCCCCGCCGGCCTCCGTCAGATGCCGCAGACAGTCCACGACGTCGGTCGTCGTCGCGTCGGAGACGAAGTAGGGGTAGGACTTGACGTGCAGGACGACGCGGTCGGCGCGGCCGTGCCGCAGGAGGTGGTCGACGAGGAGGAGGTCGGGAAGCAGCTCGCGGCCGGCGTTGTCGGCGACGAGACACACGGTGCGGCGCGGGCGGTCGGAGCTGCGGCGCCGGGCGCGGGTAACGTCTCGCTGCCACCCGGGGGCGCCGCTCGACTGCGCTCCCGGGGCCAACAGCGCCCAGAGCGCTGCGGAATCGTCCACCACGAGCGCTTCGTCGGTACCCGCCCCCGGCGTGCCGGCACCCATGCGGAAGCCGAGGTCCGCCCGGTTTCCCCAGAGTGAGCCGAGCAGTAGTGCCTGCACCTGTTCTTCCTCAGGTTGGGCCGCCAACTGCTCCAGCGCGGCCAGCTCCTGTTCGGTTTCGACTGTGTCGAGCTCGGCCCGCTTGAACGGCCCGAAGGGGTCGACTCCCTGCCAGGGCCCCGCCTCGAAGTACCCGACGGCACCCAACAGCCTCCGGTAGAAGTAGCTCTCCGCCCACAGGAACGGCGCATCGAACCAAGGGCGTCCCAGCAGCCCCTTCCCCCACGTCTGCCACTGCTCCCGGTCCCGGTCGTCGCCGGGCGGCGGCAGGGCGATCACGCCGTGCGCAGTCTCCTCCTGGAGCGCGTCGAGGGCCCGGTGCTGTGCGGGTCCGTACGGAAACGCGGCGCGCACCCGCTCGATGAGCGCCGGGTGCCGCTCGGCGAGGACACTCCGGGCGAAGGAGCCGGGCTCGTCGCAGCGGATCACGGGGGCTTCGGTGAAATCGGCCATGCGGGGATTCTGCCTGCTCACGGCGCGCGAGGCCTGCGGTGGGTAGCTGCTCACGGTGGGCGGGGCCTGCGGTGGGTAGCTGCTCACGGTGGACGGGGCCTGCTCGTCACGGGCGGGGCCCACCCGGGGGGGGTACCTGCTCGTGGCGGCGGGGCGGCGCGGTGGGTACGGTCGGGCGGCTCTCGCGACAGACGCGGCCGATCCGCCTGCGTGCGGCAGATCCGCCTATCCGAAGGTCGCGGCCTCCAGCACCACGAACAACCCGGCGGCCGCATTGAGCGTCGACAGGGTGGACGCGGCCGTTCCCGCTGCCGCGACGACCGGCGCGAGGGCGGCGGAGGTCAGCGCGGACGACCAGCCGTTTACGGGCGGAACCGGGCCGAGCAGCGCCGCCACCCGCCGGGGCACCGGGCCCGCTTCGGCGAAGGCCGCGAGGCCCGGGAAACGGACTCCTCCGGAGGTGGGACCGGAGGCGGGACCGGAAGCGGCGCGCGCGGAAAGGAGCGCGGCCTTGGCGACCGCGCGGGCAGTCGTACGGCGGTCCCCGGTCGCCCGCGCGGCCTCCTCGTCCGCCCAGCGTTCGGTGCAGTAGCCCACGGCCTCGCGAAGCGGGCGCAACAAAGGGTTCGCGCAGCCCGCCAACCGGACGGCGAGCAGCAGCCGGTGGTGCCGCCCGGCCAGGTGGGCACGCTCGTGCGCGAGCAGGGCGTGGCGCTCGGTGTCGGTCAGGGCAGCCAGCATGCCGGTGGACACGAGAACGCGACCGGGCCGCCCGCCACTCCTGCCGGATGCGCTGCTTGCGCCAGGAAGCGCATAGGCGTACGGCTCTTCGTCGGTGAGGACCGCGATCTGCGAAGCCGTACGGAGCCCGGCAAGTGCGCGATGGGCCCCGGCCCGATAGCGGAAGTGCCGGCGGACCGTGGAACCCCAGCCCAGCAGGACCAGCGCGAGGGCGCCGATCGACACCTTCCCGGCGATCTCGTCGCACGGGACCGCCTCGCGCACTTCGGGGTCCGACCAGCTGTCGGGCAACGGGTTACCGGGAAGCTGGGCGGTGCCGACGATGACGAGGAGAACGAGGCTCACGGTGCTGCAGAGCGCGAGGATCGCGGCCACGGCGGTGAGGAGGCGGGCAGCGGCACGCGGATGCAGGTGCTGCTCGGCGAAGCGGGACATGGGGAGGGCGGTGAGCGGAAGGATCAGCGGGAGAAAGACGAAGATGCCCATCTGTCAGCGCTCCGGCCCCTCGGAACCGCCCGCTCCGCCCCATACGTCCGAGCCCCGAAGCCCCTGGCCCTCCTCCCCCAACCCTCCCGCCACACCTTCACTCTCACTCTCACTCTCACCGAGCAAGGTGCGCAGCAGTCGTTCGTCATCCGGGGAGAGGGCCGACACGAAGCTGGAGAGCACGGCGTCACGGTCGTCCTCCCTGTCGAGAAGTTTGCGCATCCGCAGCGCGACCAGCCCGGCCCCGTCAGCCACCGGCGTCCACTCGAAGGACCGCCCGGAACGGGTACGGGTGACGGCCCCCTTGGCGTAGAGCCGGGTCAGGATGGTGATGACGGTGGTGTACGCGAGTCCGCCACCGAGCTGCTCCTGCACCCATGCGGCAGTCACAGGACCGGGTGCCGACCCGAGCACGGACAGCACCTGCGTCTCCAGCTCCCCCTGCCCACGCCGATGCTCACGCGCCGGCATGCCCTCCGAACGCTCCGCCATGTCCGACTCCCTTCCCACCTGCCTCCCGCTGACCTCTTTGTCCGGCGGACATCGGGGCATCGTAGCTACTCGCAGCGCACCGGCACACGTGCCGGTCCGAGGACCGAGGGACTCACGGACCGGGAGACTCAACATGCCTGAAGCAGGGACATGCGCACCACGGACACCAACTGGCGCCATTTCGATGCCAGTTAGCATCTCTACATATTGTCATGACGCCACTGTGATGCCACACTGGCTCCGCTGGCGGATGAGGCCGTACCCCACCACAGCCTCGACCACCGCACCTTCCCTTTCCCTGCACCTGCATCCACACCCACACCCACACCCACACCCACTGCACCCACACCCGCTTCGGAGGACACATGCGGCATGAGACGTCGGTCGACCCGTCTGAGACCAGCACCCCAAGGACCGAGGGAGCCAAAGGGGCTGAAGGGACCGAAGTAGCGAGTGTGCGCGACGGCGAGCCCGTCACCTTTCCCGCTGCACGCCCCGTCGGCTGCCCCTTCAACCCACCTGAACTGCTTGGCGAATTGCGCGAGCGGGACCCGCTGGTGCCTCTGCAGTTTCCCGACGGCCACGTTGGGTGGCTTGCCACGGGGTACGACTCGGTCCGGTCACTGTTCGCCGACACCCGATTCAGTTCGAAATACGAACTCATGCACTACCCCTTCGCGGACATCGGGGAGCTCCCCGCCGCCCCGATCGGCGACATGACCGGGATGGATGCTCCCGAGCACACCCGGTTCCGCAAACTGCTCATGGGTAAATTCACGGTCCGCAGAATGCGGCAACTCACTGCACGCGCCGAGCAGATCACGGCCGAGTACCTGGACACCATGGAGCGCCGGGGTGGGCCGGTGGACCTGGTGACGGAGTTCGCCCAGCCCATACCGGCCCTGATGATCTGTGAGCTGCTGGGGGTGCCCACCGGTGACCGTGCGATGTTCCAGGACTGGACGATGCAGCTCACCAGCCATGTCATCGATCAGCAGGCGCAGGCGGACGCGATGAACGCCTTCGGCGAGTACATGTACAAACTGGTGCTCGCCAAGCGCGCCAACCCCACTGACGACGTGCTCAGTGAACTCACCGGCAGCGACCTCACGGACGAAGAACTCACCGGCGTGAGCAGCTTCCTGCTTGCTGCAGGCCTCGAAACCACCGCGAACATGATCGCCTTCGGCACGTACGCTCTCCTCCGCAACCCGGACCAGTTCGCCGCCCTTCGCGACGACCCCTCCCTCGCACCGAGGGCCGTCGAGGAACTGATGCGCTACCTGACCGTCGCCCAGACCACCCTCAAGACGGCGCTGGAGGATGTTGAGCTGCACGGCAAGGTCATCAAAGCGGGGCAGACCGTTGTGATGTCCATCGAGGCCGCCAACCGCGACCCGCTGCGCTTTCCTGATCCCGACGCTCTCGACCTGCAACGGAAAGCCACCGGTCACCTCGGTTTCGGCCATGGCATTCACCAGTGCCTGGGCCAGCAACTGGCCCGCGTGGAGATGCAGGTAGCCCTCCCCGCGCTGGTCACCCGGTTCCCCGACCTGCGACTGTCGGTGCCTGCGGAGAACGTGCCACTTCGAACTGGGATGAACATCTACGGGGTGCACAGCCTCCCGGTGACCTGGGGCGAGGCGTAGGGCGATGGCGGAAACCGAGCACGCCCGAGGCGGAGCCGAAGTCACTGTCACCGCCGACCGCGAACGCTGTCTCGGCGCCGGGATGTGCGTACTGACCGCCCCGGCGGTCTTCGACCAGGACACCGAGGACGGTCTCGTGCTCGTGCTCCGTCCCCGCCTGCCCCTCGCGGACACGGAGATGGCTGCCGTACAGGAAGCGGCCGCCCTGTGTCCCGCGAAAGCCATCAGCTGGTGATCAACGCAGCCACGAGAGGGCCGACCACCTGCTGATCAACTATGGCACGAGAGGGCCAATCACTTTGCGATCAATGCGGGTACGAGAGGGCTGGCAAGGTGGCAGGCTGCGCGGCGCCTACGGTGTGGTGGGCAACGACGCCAGCCACTCGATGAGGATCCGGTTGACGTCCTCAGGGCGCTCCTGCTGGATCCAGTGGCCGCAGTCCTTGAGGAGGTACGACCCGAAGAGGCCGGGCAGCGTGGCGGAGTACGCTTCGATCGCTTCGGACAGCCAGACGGTGGAAGCGTCCCTGTCACCTCCGACGAACAGCGCTGGCTGGGTGATCGGAGCGCCGTCGAAAGCGGCAAGACCTTCCCAGTCCCGGTCCATGTTGCGGTACCGGTTGAGTGCGCCGGTCAGACCGGTCCTCTCGAACTCACCGGCGTAGTGGTCAAGTTCGTCCTCACCGAGCCAGCCGGGTGTCCGTCCGGTGGGAAACCTGTCCCGCAGGGTCCCACCGGCCGCAGCGAAGTGCGGGTCCGGCTCGTCCGCTCCGGGCATGGTGTCGCCGGACATCGCAGCGTAGAAGCCAGCCAGCCACCCCCGTACATCCGGCTCAATCTCCGCCTCGGCCCGGCCTGGCTGCTGGAAGTAGGAAACGTAGAACTCCTCCCCGCCACCGTCCCGGCCCATCTGCGCGAAGACCTCGCTGAGCCGCGGGCCACCGCGCGGGGTGTAAGGCACACTCAGCAGTCCGACGGCGCGAAAGACATCCGGTCTGACCAGGGCGGAGTTCGCGGCGATGGTCGCGCCCCAGTCGTGCCCCACGACGATCGCACTCTGCTCACCGAGCGCGTGCACCACGGACACGTTGTCCTCAACCAGGTCGAGCATCCCGTACGCGGCTACGTCCGCAGGCCGGGAGGAACGGCCGTAACCGCGGACATCAATGGCGACCGCACGGTATCCGGCCGCCGCCAGCACCGGAAGCTGGTGCCGCCAGGAGTACCAGGACTCGGGAAAGCCGTGCACAAGCAGCACCAACGGCCCGCTCCCCTGCTCGACCAGGTGAACCCGCCCCGCGGTCGAGGGAACCAAGCGGTGGCTGGGGCCGTGGTCAGAAGCAGTTCTCAGAACGGGCTGCGGCATGGAATTCCTCCGGGTCCGAAACGACGTACAGCTCTGCCAACGATCATCTTGCGAACCAGCTCAACCCGCGAATCGTGTTGCCGTTCCGGCAAGTTGCAGTGCCTGCCGATTCGGTCCGCGCCCCACAAGTTCTCTCCTTCACCACGTCAGCGAGCATCGCAGCGCTACCGGAACCGCGCTCTCCCGTACCGCTGGGCGTGACGAGAGCGCCTCACCCACGCAACGGCACGCGACACCGAGCCGACTGCGCTGGAGCACCTACTCAGCGCCAACACCGTGAACGCCGCTCTGCGCGAGTCCCTCCAGCCCGCCCTCTCCCCCGCGGCGACCCCGTCGCCGCGAACGCCACGGCCGCCGCGGTGTATGCGGCGGCCGCGGACTCGCGCGACTCCATCACGGACTGCGTCTCAGGGCGTGATCTAGCGAAGGCGGGTTCGGCGAAGACGTGTGCCTCGCAAGGAAGTTGGAGGTCTGCACGACGGTCCCGGTACCCATCGAGGGCGCACTCAGGGGTGACGACTGACCGACCCGCGCTAGACCTCCTCCCCCGCGGCGGCCGCAGCCTCCCTGGCTACTCCCTCCAGCCGCTCCCAGTACTGCTCACGAGAGAATTCCGTGGGCATGTTCTCGTTACCGTCCTGCAGGCCGGCAGCCCCATCGATGTATTCGCGGACGATGTCGGCATGGCCGCCATGCCGGTTGGTCTCCGCGAGCATGTGCACCAGGATCCGATGCAGGGTCGCCTCGCTCCGGTCCGCCGGCCAGTGCGGGACCCTGCCGACGGAGTCCCACGACAGGGCCTCGATAGTGGCGTCTGCGTGCGCACACGCCTTCTGGTACAGACCGACGATGAACTCGCGGGACTCGTCGGCAGTGGCCCACATGTCCACCATCGGGTCGTCGTCGAACTTTGCCAGCCAGGGCATCGGCTCGCCGGTGAACGGCCGCCCGAAGGTGTCACCGAAGTATCCGACCTCGCATCCAGCCAGATGCTTGAGCAACCCCAGCAGGTTGGTACCGGTAGGGGTCATGGGTCGGCGGGCGTCATACTCCGAAAGCCCTTCGACCTTCCATACCAACGATTCACGCGCGGACTTGAGGTAGCGGTGCAGGTCCTGTTTCGGATCCGATGAGTTCATGCCCCACACCATCGCACCCAGCACTGACATCAGCCTGCTACGGGTAAGCCACTGGATCCCCCACCAAGGCCCTCCACCCCCTCCACCGAGGGGCCGAAAACCCACAGGAGCCCCTCTGGGGGCCTCTCGGCACCCCCGACACCCCATCACACCAGGTGCTTCGAGTTCGGCCGCCTAAGGCCCCATTCTGTGGGTCAACTTTTATACCGATTCACGAAAATCGTGGCTTTCGCACCTTTTGCCTCTGCACTCGGCTGACTCAGGACACGCATGTGAGAGGCGGCTCCGCAACGAGCACGCCGGAGAGATCCTCATCGCGGCGCTCGCTCTTTCGATGGAGCGACGCATAGCCAGGCTGGGGCATCGAGCAGTTCGCAGCCTTCACCGGAGCGACCCCCGCGGCTGGCATGCTCCCGGCGCTTTCCAAACCGGTCCAGTTTGCTCGGGTGGGCTGTCGAGCCGGGAGAGCTTGGGCATCCCACCGACCAAGGCACCGACGCGTGCTCTGGCTCTGACGCCTGCTCTGGCTCCGACGCCTGCTCTGGCTCCGACGCCTGGTCTGGCACCGGCTGGACGAACGTCGGCGCCCACGGTCACGGAGTAAGTGGAGCAACGTAACAGCCCTTACACCGGCCGGCTCCTCGCTCGGTGCCTTGGATTGGGAGGAATGATCACACCGAACCTGGTTGACCCACGCATCCCCACTCCCACTCCCCACTCGTCCAACAACATCTAGTGGCCATGCACCCACCTTTACCGGCTGCTGCCGCGACCGGTGGCTGGTGTCACTCTGGCGCAACTGCACCACGACACCGGTGCTGGTAGTCGGTGCGGAATCTCTTACTCTTCGACCGTTCCACGCGTGCGGAGCGCTGCTCTCGCTTCCCAGGTACTTGCCAAGTGTCTGGGGCCGGTGAAGGGGCCGCCTTCGGAGACGTGTGTTGTCCGCGGACAACAACTTCAGCCTCCCCGATGCTCTGCCCCACTCCCCCACTTGGCCGCTCGCGGTCTCTGCAAGCAGCTTCACTGCCCCGACCCGCCGCCCCCGTTGTTGTCCGCGGACAACACATCCACCCGTAGCAATCGGCCAGCCGGCCAACGGCACTCCTACTTCCGACCCATTCGGCGTTGTCCGCGGACAACAGAACCAGAGGTACTCCCTCGGCGGCCGCCCACCACCCAGTTTCATAGCCCATCAACCGGCCACTCATCCTGAACCCCAGCCCCAATGTTGTTGTCCGCGGACAACACTCTCTCGTAGACGATCTTGCGTTTGCCGGAAGACGGCCCAGCCTGGCGGCCTTGCGGATCGCGTCCCCACCTTCGCGACGCAGAACCGTCTCCAGCTCGCCGGACCGACGCGGGCCGAGAACGAGCCCAAAAGCTCACATTGCTTCTGCACCTACCGCGAGCCGACGACGCCACCAGAGGTCGGCACGCCACGGCCGAAGGTCGGCGAAGGGATCAGGCAGGGTGCGCTCAAGGTATATGGCGTCCAGAGAGGCCACCTGGTGCTTCAATTCGGCACGGGGCCGAAGAGGCAACTGTTGCAGAATCTCTTCGAGCACGTCACGCGCGTGACGCACATCGTCGAAGGAGCAGCCGCGGCACGAGCAGAAGGCATCCTGCGGGTATATGGGTTGCCGCCCAGGCGGGTGTAGGAACGCTTGATAGCACCGCAGTGCTTGGGCCGTGGCACCAGGGAAGATGTAGTAATTCATCGAGAGGCGCTCTGCTCGGTGTATTGCCAGGCTGGTTCGGGCGGAGAGCCTGTGGATCCGGCTAGGCGGCGGGACCTCCCAGGCCCGAGGACCATCGTGTCGACCGCGCAGAAGACTAGGCCGCTTACGCGGCATCGGTCTTTCGGTTTGAGGTCATGGTCAACATCCTGTCAGCCTCACGCCTTTGGATCCAAGGGTTAACGGGATAACTCATCGGCTCCGGCGCTCCTGCTGCATCCCCACACAGGCGGTCCCGGATGTTGTCCGCGGACAACATATCCACCCGCAACAAGCGGCCAGCCGGCAACCACCACCCCCACTCGACCCGCCACTTCCTGTTGTCCGCGGACAACAAAATGGGAGTTCCCTCGACCCACCACTTGTCCCGGGCCTGTGTCCGCACCCTCGGAACGAGTACTCAACGGAGGTGTTGTGTTGTCCGCGGACAACGAATGCACGACCGGGCAGAGAGTGGCTTCGGTCCCTTCAGCGTTCAAGTGAAGGCTTGGTTGTTGTCCGCGGACAACAGAGCAGTTAGTCACCATGTGAAGGCCGCGCGGGGGTCGCCAGGGAACGACAGCGGGGCGGGGTGTTGTCCGCGGACAACACATTCCGATGGGTGCGACCTCCCCCGGCGTCTCTATCGAGATCCGTTCCGTACCTCGGAGGCGCGCCATGAGGCGGCGGCTCCGCGTTCGGGAGCGAGTGCACCAGCGTCAACGCCTCATCCAGGCGGTCAATCTTTCGCAAGATTCAGCCCTGACATTGCTCAGTCCAGTCCCTCCAGTCCCTCCCTCCAGCCTCTCCCTCCGGCCCTCCGCAGTCGTGCAGCCGTCGATCACTACCGGCCCCCCCCAGGGCCGGACATTCGTGTTCGCCCTCGACCCGCGAACAAGTCGACGCTGCGAACCGGACCCTGCAGCCGCTGCCCTGTTCGTCGGCCGACGGTAGCCAGGGGAGTGGAGTTGCGCGGAAAGATCGGTCCCGGGGAGTGCCCTCGCCCGCGGGTCTTGCACACGGAGAAAGACGTCCAGCGCACGCTGCGGCGTTGCCGTGTAATGCCGCTCGCCCAGGCGGCATTCGCTTCGATCACCGCCCAGCATGTCCCCATCCTTCCCACGTCCACGACGATGGCAGAGGGCAGCGTCGCCTCGTACGCGGATACCAGCTCCGCCCCGAAAGCCGCCGCGCCCTCGCTCAGCGGGCCTGGACTCAGACGACCGTTTTTTCCGCGTACCGGCTCGTTTGTAGTTGAGCGTTTTGGCGAACACCGGAGCTGTAGATCTAACGCAGAGGCATGAGGAGAATCTCGCGACCGGTGAACCTGCGGGGGAGTTGAGCAAGCCAGTTCTCCGGCGCCTGGAGCAGTCCAATGCCCAGAACCGGGCGCTGCGTCCGCGAAACAGAGCCCAGCGTGCAGGTGCCCGGCTCGCAACCGAGTGGTACGACGAAGGACGGCAGCTGAACTGTGGACATGCCGCGCTCGTGCGCAGCCGTACGCATGGTCCGGGCGGGGAGGCTGTGAGCCGTGGTGGCAGTACAAGCGTGACGCTCTCCACCGCATTTCAGCCGGCCCCGCGCATATCGTCGACGCCACGAAGTGAAGCTCCGCAATCGGGATGTAGTCCCTCGCGCCAGAATCGTCACGGCTCACCGGCGCAGGGGAGTACGAGCCCAGTTCGCGGAAGGCCTGGAACGGACAGCCTGCAAGCGGAAAGGGCGCGCTACCGGTGGCTGCCAGCCGGTAGCGCGCCCCTGATGAGGATGGCCGCGGATCACATATAGGTGTGCAACTCCTCGATGAGTTCGACCAGTTCCTCCTTGGTGAGGCCGGCCGCCAGGGTGCGTGCCTGTTCCGCCTGGGATGCACCGAGCTGCCGTACAAGACCGCGCGCCGCATCGGAAGAAGATGCCTCGGCGGGACCGCCGCCCCTGTGGGAAGAGCGGGCGGATTTGTTGTCCGCGGACAACAGCTCGGGTTCTTCCTTCTGCTGATCCTCAGCGGCCTGTGCCGGTACAGCGATCGGCGAGGGGGGCGCAACAGAGGTAGGCGCGGGTTCCGCCACTGCGGTTCCAGCGGCCGGTGCAGCAGCCGGCGCAGGGGCGGCCGATGACTGCGGGGCGGAACCAGGCACGGGTGCCACGGGTGCTGCAACCGTTTCCGGAGCGGGCGCGGACGGTGTCCGAACGCCTGAAGAAGCCGCAGCGGGCCCAAGGCCGGGGCCAGCCACGTGGGGGACAGGAGTGAAATACGCTTCCGGCCCAGCGACGGAGTGCGGTGTGTTGTCCGCGGACAACAGAGACGTGGTGTTGTCCGCGGACAACACCTGCCCATCTTCAGCCCCCTCGGCCGCGGCCGCCGCCGCAGTCCTCCGCGCGAACGCCTCTTCGGTCTCGCTGGGAGTCCGGCCCGTCCTCTTGATCTGGTCGGCGAGCGCCTTCGCTTCCTCTCGCGCCTGCGCCTCCTGCTCCCGGTACTCCCTGAGATAGCCGAGAAGTCCCGGCACACCCAGTCCGGGCTCCTCCTTCAGCCGCCTGGCAAGCAGCCTGCCATCACGTTCGGGCAGCGAGCCGGTGCTGAGCATCCCCTGCAATTCTTCAGGGAGTTCAAGAAGAGCGAGCTGATTGGTGACCCATGAACGGTCGCGCCCGAGCCGCTTTGCCGCGCGCGCTCGGGCGCCCGTCGCCGACTCCTCACTACACACCAGCACGAGTTGCTGCACACCCCGGGCGCGTTCGACGACGTCGAAGTCCTCGCGCTCCAGGTTCTCCTTCAGCAGGTGGTCTATGAACGCCTCTCGGGAAGACGCAAGGTCGTCGCGGACGACGAAGTCCAAGGACTCCAGTCCTACGTGCGAGGCGCTCCGGTAACGACGTTCCCCGTTGATCAGGACGTACTGGGCGTCGCCGATCGAAGCCTCGTGCTGGGGCCACACCTTGAGGTAGGCAGCACGCGAGATGGCTACACATGCGGCGAGCTGCGTGTTGCGGAGTTCCTCGCCGAAGCGGGTCATCTCCTCGTCCGAGCCGAAGTTGCGGCGCGGGTTGAGGGGAGTGGGTGCAACGTCCTCAAGGCGGATCCGGGACAGCTCGTACGACGGTACGTCCCCCTGGACAAGGGCCTTGGCGCGGCCGCGGGCACTGCGGCCGCGCGGTACGCCGCCGAAGGAGGAACCGGTGCCGAGTCGGTCGGCGACGCTCATGAGGTGATCCTCCGTGCAATGGTGCGCATGATCTCGGACTGCTCGCAATCCGGGGCGTAGGTCAGCAGCGGTTGCTTCAGGCGAACGGCCTCACGCTGCTCCTTGCGCTCGGGCATGATGCCGATGACCGGCGGATCCCCGATCGCCTTCCAACTGTCAAGCGAGGAAGTGGCGATGTAGCCCTTGCGGCTGTCGTACATGTTGACGATGAAGCCGAGCATGGTGATCTCGACCTCCATGTCCGCGGTCAGATCCTGGATCTGGTCGAAGAGCATGTCGTAGGCGTCCGCGGAGGAGTCCTCGGCGAGAACCGGCACGAACACCCCACAGGTCTCCGGCTCTTCGTCCTCACGGGTGCGGCAGTAGTAGAGCGCGGTGTCCATGGAATAGCCAAGGCTCGGCGGACAGTCGACGACGATGTAGTCGAAGTCCCGCTCCAGCGGCTCCATGGCCTTCTCCAGGGCCGTCTCCTTCACCCGAACGAACCGGCTCGTGGCCAGCTTCGCGTCGAGCAGGAACGCGTCCTTGCACGCGGGCAGCAGGAACAGCCTGCCCGCGAAGCCGCTTTCCTCTATGGGGACGAGCAGTTCACGCAGTTCGCCCTTGGCCTCGCCGAGCATGTGCTTGGCCAGGCTGGGCTCCTCGATCCCGAACAGTTGATAGCCGAGCTGCTTGGTGAGGTGGCCCTGCGGGTCGAAGTCGATGAGCAGGACACGGTTTCCGGCCTCGGCGAGGGCCTGGGCGACACCGGAGGAGGTCGCGGTCTTACCGACGCCACCCTTCTGGTTGCCGAAGATGATGCGCCGTGCTCCGTTGGGGCGGGCCGGCCGGCGGGGGGAAGGGTGCGCCCCGAGCCAGAGCCGAATGGCCTGCGCGATGCCCTGGTTGAAAGGGAGGCCGCGTTCCTTGCAGTCGTTCTTGAAATCCCCGTACAGACCGGTGGGGAGATACGTCGAGAAGGAGCTGCCGCCGGTGGTGTCCACGATGGGGTGTTCGGACTTGGCCGAACGCCATTCCTGGACGCCTTCGGTGACGGCGTCCTTGATGTCGACGCCCAACTCGGCTGCTCTGACTTTGAGTTCTTGGCGCAGAGATGCTGGAAGCTTCGCCACTACCTTTTCCCGGTCGTCCGGGGCGTATGGGACGGTCATGCGGTTACCTTACTCACCTCGCTGGGGGTTTTGGTGACATTGGGGGCACGGAGGCGCCGCGTGTCGGCTACGAACAGGGGATGTTGACGAGGTGTCGAGGAGAGGGTGACCCGCAAGCGGAGGCTGAAGCGGGTGGTATCCACCCTGGTCCGCGGGCATTTCACACTCCCGCCAGCAACATCCCTCCCATGGTCACCATCGTCGCTGCCACCATCCCGTCCAGCACTCGCCACGCTCCCGGCTTAGCCAACAGCCCGCTCAACAGACGCGCTCCGTATCCCAACGTGGTGAACCACGTCAGGCTCGCCAGGACCGCCCCACCCCCGAACGCCCAGCGCAGGGAGCCGTGGTCGGAGGCAACCGAACCGAGCAGAAGAACGGTGTCGAGGTAGACATGGGGGTTCAGCCACGTCATCGCCAGACAGGTCAACACGGCGGCGCGTGCCGAACCTGTCGCCTCGCCGGACGCGCTAAGAGCAGCATCGGGAGCCGGGCGCAACACCCGGCGGGCGGCCAGGAGCCCGTAACAGATCAGGAAGGCTCCACCCGCGAGTCCGACCACCGTGAGGGCCGCGGGCCAGGCGGTGACGAACGCCCCGACGCCGGTCACTCCGAGCGCGATGAGAGCGGCGTCGGACACCGCGCAGATCGCGACCACGGCGAACACCGCATGCCGATGGGCTCCCTGCCGCAGAACGAACGCGTTCTGGGCGCCGATGGCCACGATGAGGGCGAGTCCGGTGCCGAAGCCCGCGAGGAGGGCCGCGACTACTCCTGAAGTGCTGGGTGTCATGGTGTCGACGCTAAGGACCCAGTGCTTTTCAGTCCAGCTAAAGATTCTTACGTACCATTAGCTCTCGTGATGGACGAACTCCCGCTGGACCAGGTGTACACACTGCTCGCCGTCGTGGACGAAGGCACCTTCGATGCCGCCGCCGCAGCACTCCATGTCACTCCGTCCGCCGTCAGTCAACGGATCAAGGCACTGGAACAGCGCACCGGAAGGGTGCTGCTCATGCGTTCCAAGCCGGTACGCCCCACCGAGTCGGGCGAGGTGATCGTACGGTTCGCCCGCCAGCTCGCCCTGCTGGAGAAAGACGCCAGGACCGAACTGGGGCTCGCGGAAACGGGCAAGAGCCGGCAGTCTTCGCGGCTGACCATCGCGGTGAACGCCGACTCGCTCGCCACATGGTTCCTGCTGGCTGTACGGCAGGTCCCTCAGGACCCGCCGATCTGTTTCGAGCTGCGCCGCGAGGACGAGGCGCACACCACGGCTCTGCTGCGCGAGGGCCAGGTGATGGCCGCAGTGACGTCGTCTCCGGTACCGGTGGCCGGATGCTCGGTCCGTCCGCTCGGGCTGGCCCGTTATCTGCCGGTGGCCACGCCAGAGTTCGAACAGCGGTATCTCGCCGGCCAGGGGTTGGCGGACGGACTGCGTGAGGCGCCGGTAATCGTCTTCGATCGCCGGGACGACTTGCAGGACGCCTTCGTGCGCTCGCTGCCCGGCAACAAAAAACAGGGAGCGTGGGGCGCGGGGACACTCCGGCACCACGTACCCACCTCAGAAGGCTTCTGCGACGCAATCGCAGCCGGGCTCGGCTGGGGACTCGTCCCCGAGCCACAGGCACTGCCGTTGCTGCGCTCAGGGGCTCTCAGCACCCTCACGACCGACCACACCGTGGACGTCCCGCTCTTCTGGCAGCAGTGGAAACTCGACTCGCCGGCATTGGCCGCCGTCGCGGGCGCGGTAGCCGAGACCGCAGCACGGGAGCTCCTACCCGCACACTGAGAGCACCTCGCGCCCCGAGCTAGGGACCTGTGGGGGGCCGCCGGGGGACAGTCCAGCTAGCGGGGGAGTACCGCCCTGATCGTCTTGCCGCGGCCACGCGCCCTGCGGCCACGGCCGGGCCGGGGGGACGTCGATACCGTGACCTCGCGGGCCAGCAACCGCACCATGTGCCAGCCGAAGCCCCCTCCACCCCCGTCGAAATCCGGTGTGCGCTCGTACGGGGCTTCCGGGCTGGGGTCGCTCACGTCGACGGTGAAGGTGTCGGGCGCCGCCGAGAGCGCGAGGGTGTAGCGGCCGCCACCGTGCCGTACCGCATTGGTGACGAGTTCGGAAACCACCAGGACCAGGGACTCCGCGGCATCCGGGTCCGGTGCGGGGGACAAGCCCTCCGCGAACGCCCTCGCGGCATCTCGCGCGTGCACGACCCCGGCAGGGCCCTCGCCGCTGACCTCTACGCCCGACGCCGCTCCTGACCGGCTTTCTGTCCTGCGGTCCGACTGTTCGATCAACTGCCTGCTGTTCATGCGCGTACGCCCCAATCCGTGATCGGTTGTACCGCCTTGAGGCAGGCGTATGCCCGATCCATCGGCACTCAGACGCACAGAGAGCGTTGCGGATGCGAAATACAGCTCGTACGGGTGATGGCGAGTGGCAGCCCTCCCACGATCTGACCGTAGATAAACTGTGCTGAGTAAGTGAAATACCCGAGTCTACGTACCCTAGATTTTGGGTCGCCACTGCAGATGCGGCCCGAATAGCGGGCGGCTGCACGTCACCCGCCGAGGGAGTCGCTTCCGGCAATGTCTGTCCCGCAGGCGGCGGCCACCGTTGCGACAGCTATCTGACGCGGCCAGCGGGGGTTGGGGGACCGCCCGCCACGGCCGTATGCGTGAGGAACGGGAGTCCTGACTGCCGCACGCTTTCCCGCCGGGCGCCGCATGCCGCGAACCGTCTCTTGTTGAAAAATCCGGTCCTTCAGTCCCTCCGTCCCTCAATCGTCCCTCCGAGTGCTCACGTCGTCGGCAGCTGGTCGGCAGATGGTCGGAAGCTGCACGGGCGTACGGGATCCGATCAGGCGTGCCTTTTTCCCGGCTGGGGGGAGGTCGCAGGGACCAACGCCGTTCAGTCCCTGCCGTTCGGTCCCTCCGTTCAGTCCCTCGGTAAAACACCAGGTCAGAGGGGTGAGCCTGGTTCTGCGGGAGGGACTGAGGGACTGAAGGGACTCAACTTTGCAGTATCCATCCCAATTGTGTGCGCGTGTGTATGCGGACGCGTGTAGTAGACAGGTATAAGCCTGAAGCGTTCATAAC
The DNA here is from genome assembly GCF_044757485.1 of Streptomyces sp. NPDC091272. Classification (NCBI taxonomy): domain Bacteria; kingdom Bacillati; phylum Actinomycetota; class Actinomycetes; order Kitasatosporales; family Streptomycetaceae; genus Streptomyces; species Streptomyces sp. NPDC091272. The sequence continues at coordinate 211,063 of NZ_JBIVVC010000006.1, read as the reverse complement.
TAGGATTTTCAGTCCCTTCAGTCCCTTTCAGTCCCTGCTGGGGGTGAGTGCAAGCCGTTGACCTGCAGGTTTACCGAGGGACTGAAGGGCAGGGACTGAACGGGACGGTCCCCGCTGCTTTGGTCCCTCAGTCCTGGGAAGCGGAGAAACGAACGCTTGCCGGTCAGGAGTACGACGGCCGGCCACCGGCTGCTGCCCTTGCGGGCCAAGTCTGTGACCGACGCGCAGGGGAACGCGCCGATGGAAAGACCGCTCGCCCGCCGACGGCCCAAAGGGACTCAAGGGACTGAAGAACTGATACAACGGCAGTTCCCCGCGGAGAATGCCCACCCTTGCGCTAGGCTCAGGACCTCATAGGAAAGTTCAGTCCCTTCAGTCCCTCTTGCAGGCACTTACAGGGCGCTGACCAGCGCTTATCAGAGCCAGGTACGAAGAGGGACCGAACGCACCATCGCTGACCTCGACAAGGACGACCGCGTGCCGCGCCACGGTGAAACCAGTACCCCAGTCCCTTCAGGGACTGTGCGGGCACACGACGTTGCCCGCTGGTGTGCGGGCAACGGCTGGCCGGTTCACCCGTTGGCCCCGGGCCGGAAGACTCCCGCTGCCAACTGCCCGACCTGCAGGGAAGCCGGACACCACTCCCCGCGGGGCTGCCCGTGCCTCCCCGCGGGACGCTGGTGCCACGGCTTCCGGGCCGCGACCACCGACCTGGCCCGGATCGACACCTGGTGGGGCACGAATCCCGCGATGGGTGTCGGCGTTGCCTGCGGGCCTGCGGGTCTCGTCGTCCTGGACGTGGACGCGCACAGCGCCGAGGTCCCCGACCGGAGCAGGCTCCTGCCGGGAATCCCCATCCATGAACGTGTCGACCTGACGGGCCTGGGCTCGGGGTTCGACACGCTCGCCCTGCTCGCCGCGTACCGCAGCCAGCCGGACCCCGCCAAGGACGAAACGACTCTCCGCGTACGCACTCCCTCGGGAGGTCTCCACATCTGGTACCGGAACCCCCGGCCCGACACCCGCTACCGCTCGTCCACCGGCTCCAGCTCCAAGGTCGCCCTCGCCTGGCAGGTCGACATCCGGGCTGACAACGGCTACATCGTCGCTCCCACGAACCGCACGCTGCACGGCAGCTACGCCCCGGTCGGCGACGCGCGGCAGCCAGCACCGCTGCCCGCCTGGCTGGCCGACGAACTGGCGCGGACCGGGCACACGGGCGGCCAGGCCGCCGCAGGAGCCCCGGCAGGAATCGCGACCAGTCCCCCCGCCAGTCCCCCCGCCGGGATCCCCAGCGTGGCTCCCTCCACCACGCCCGAGGCGCTCAGCGCCTCTCTGACGCCCCGGAGTGTCCCGAACCCCCGTCTACGCATCCGACGTGCCCCAAGGACGGCACAGCGCCTTCTGGAGCCCCTCCTGGCCGAGGTCGCGGCTTGTGCGGCGACCCCGCAGGGGGCCAGCTTCACCGAGAAACTCAACCGGGCCGCGTACACCGCGGGAGGTCTCGTGGCCGGTGGTCACCTCACCGAGCCGCAGGTACGCGATCTTCTGGCGGAGGCTGCCGGAAGGGCCCGTCCGCACCAGCCGCAGCGCAACTCCACGATCATCGATTCCGGCCTTGCCGCAGGTGCCACCCGACCGCTTAACCCCCAAGGACGCCCATGAGCAGCGCCGAGAGCATGAGCTTCGACGCCACTGCCGCCGCTCAGCAGATGCTCGAATTTCCGGTCCCCGAACCCGATCAGGACCCTGCGGCGGGCACGGCGTTGCCCGCGCAACAGGCCGCAGGGCAGCCGGTGACGTCGTCCGCAGGCGTGCACGAGCCGTTCGACGCCCTCGGTCTGCTGCCGGGCATGCTCACCGACCGTGGCAACGCGAAGTTGTTCGCGCAGCTCTACGGAGACCAGTTCCGGCACGTGGAGGGCCTCGGCTGGTACTCCTGGGACCAGTACCGCTGGAAGCGCACCGGTGGCGAGAAGGCCGCGCTGTGGGCCGCGGGGGACATGGCCGAGCAGATGCCGGCCCAGGACCCGCGTGGTTTCTTCAGCGACCGTGAGCTGTACGCCCACCGCAAGCGCACCATGTCGACGCCCGGCATGAAGGCGCTCCTCACGCAGGCGAAGGCGTCCCCGGCGCTGACCCTCGACCCGGACGTGCTGGACGGTGACGCGTACGCGCTCTGCACCCCGGAGGGGGTGGTGGACCTCCAGACCGGGGACATGCGCAAGCCCAACCCGGTCACCGACCGGCACTCGCGTGCCACCAGCGTCGCGCCGGAGAACATGCCGACACCCCGCTGGCACAAGTTCCTCCACGACACCTTCGGCGACGACGACAAGGGCGTGGAGACCATCCGGTTCCTGCACCTGTTGCTCGGGTACTCGATCACCGGGGACGTCGGCGCGCAGGTCCTGCCGTTCCTCTTCGGCGCGGGCGCCAACGGCAAGTCCGTCCTGCTCGACGTGATGATCCAGATCCTCGGCGACTACGCCGACGCCGCCCCGCCCGGCTTCCTGATGGAGAAGGGCAAGTTCTCCGAGCACTCCACCGAGCTCACCGAATTGCACGGCCGACGGATCATGGTCTGCTCCGAGCTCAAGCCCAACGACAAGTTCGACGAGTCCCGGGTGAAGCTGCTCACCGGCGGCGACCGCATCAAGGCCCGCCGGATGCGCCAGGACTACTTCTCCTTCGCCCCCACTCACAAGCTCTGGCTGCTCGGCAACCACCGCCCCGAGGTCGGCACCGGCGGCCACGCCTTCTGGCGGCGCATCCGGCTCATCCCGTTCGAACGGGTCGTGCCCAACAAGCACAAGATCGACAACCTCGCGTTCGAACTCGTGCGGGACGAGGGCCCCGGCATCCTCCACTGGCTCATCGAGGGTGCGATGAAGTACCTGGAGACCAGGGACCCGCTCACCGGTCCTGATTCCGTACGCATGGCCACCGAGGCATACGAGTCGACGGAGGACCATATCGGCCGCTTCCTGAAGGAGTGCTGCATCAAGAGTCCGCCCACCGCCAACGGGCACGACCGCGCCTCCGACCTCCGCGTCGAGCAGGGCGTGCTGTACGCCGAGTACGGCACCTGGTGCAACGCGAGCGAGGGGATCAGGCCCGCGACCTCGCGTTCCTTCGCCAGCCGCATCCGTCAGGAGCTCGGACTGGCGTCGCCGAACGACATGATGAAGTCCAGCGGAAAGAAGTACTACCCGGGTCTGGGCCTGCTCTCGGACGAGGACGACCCCGCAGGTTCCGGACTTGTTTCCGGTCCTTCGAACGGCCCGGCAACCACATGACGCCCATTCGTGCACTGTGCCGCAACACCGGGCAGCCTTACGATGGGTACCGAGCCTCCGGGCAGACGCACAGACGGGGCCCGAAGAGTGGACCCGGCCCGGAGCGAGAAAACCGAGGCCGGTGCGTGGCCGGACACAACGAGGAGGGGCTTCAGCCATGAGCTCGCTACTGAACGAGAGCGATCTCGCCCACGAGAATGCGGTGGTGTGGCTGGAAAGCCCCGACGACCTCGACTACGTCCGCCAGGCGCTCGACAAGACGCCCCGCCGCCGTGGCAAGCCGCGCTACGCCAGGGACGGCCGGCTCGTCGGCTACACCGAGCTCGACGAGCACGCCGAGGCCGACCCCGACAGCGGCCTGCACAAGCGCCGCGTCTTCTTCCTGCTCCCGCACGACAGGGACACGGCTCCGGGCGGGTACTACGCGGAAGGCGCCCCTGGCGAAGCTGTCGACCCGCGCACCATCGACCCGCAGAAGGTCGGCGAGAAGACCCCGCGTTCCCAGCAGGGATCTGCTGCCGCTGCCATAGCGATGCCGTGACCGCACGCGACCGCGGGGCCGGGAGCTACTGAGGTACTCCCCGCGCGGGGCGTTGCGCGGGCGTTTTCAGCGCCAGGGAATGTGCCGCCAGGGGCTTCCCTCGTGCTCCGTCAGGAGGCGGTGGGCGGTGACGTTCTGCTCGTAGAAGGCGCCGTACTCCTCCTGGTCGAAGCGCAGCACCCGGCCCAGCGCGTACCCCGCGGAGAAGCTTTCCCAGGAGTCGTAGGCGGACTTGGTGAGGGCGCCCGCGTAGACGATGGCCTGTTCCGCCTCGGCCGGGGCGCAGTACCGCGCCGACAGCCCCCAGCGGGCCAGGTTCACCGCGCGGCCGTAGTCGTAGCCGACCGTCGTCGAGACCCAGCCGTCCGGGGGCAGCAGGCCGTCGGCGCGGAAGCGGGCCTCGTAACGCAGGATGCGACGGACCAGCGCCTCCATGGACTTGATCGTGTCGTGGTCGGCGCCCCTGTCGTGCAGGTGCCCGGCGGCGGTTTCGCGCCACAGTTCGGCGGAGGGGAGGTCGCCGCCGAGCCCTCGGCGCAGGTCCTCGCGGACGTGCAGCGCGAAGTCGGGCGCGGGCGGGCTGTTGCGGGCGTCCAGCAGCGCGTCCAACTGCAGCCGCCAGGTGGGGTGGTCGGTGACGGACCAGGAGTCACGGAGCGCGGCACGCTCCTTGTGGTACTCGCGGCAGACGGAGCCGACCTCGTTCCACGGCACGCCGTTGCCCACCGCGAGGTGCACCCCGCAGGCCAGGCCGTACGCGAGGGGGCCGTGCAGCGCGCCGTGGCGGATGGCGAGAAGGCGGCCGCCTGACGGAGTGTCGTCCTCGGCGTAACAGCGCAGCCAGAACGCACGGTGTGCGGGCGTGGAGGGGAGCAGGAGCTGGGCCGGGGTACCGACGTTCACACCGAGAAGCTGGTGCGGGTCGGTCCAGTTGAACTCGGCGATCCACTTGAGCGAGACCCCGTGGAACACCATGTCCGGGTGCCACGGCGGCAGCATCCCGCGAGTGAGTACGGGTTTGCAGCTGCGGCCTGCCGGATCCAGGTGCGGACGCCACCAGATCACGTCGGGCTCCGCGTCGGCCTCGGCGCGCGGAACCGGAATGTAGAGCTCCGCACCGGCGAGAGCACGGATCTGGGCCTCGGCGTCGCCGCGCAATGCCGCTTCGTGCAGCAGGCCTTCCGTCTCGGAGGGGGGCGTCCAGGCCGGGGGAGCGGACGGCGACATCGGTGCCGGAGCGGCCGGGAAGGACGGCGGCCGGTGGGGCGGATCGGGATTCATGACCACGGAATGTTCCGGTAGGGGCTGGTGGGGTCCTGGGTGAGGATGCGGTGCTGGGCGAGTGACTCCTGGTACTTGCGCTCGGCGATCTCGGCCCCGTCCTGGTCGAAGTGGAGTACTCGGGTCAGGGCGTAACCGAGGGAGAAGCCGGCCCAGGACGTATATGCCGTGCGGGCCGCCTCGCCGAGGGTGAGCACGGCTTGTTCGGCCTCCGGCGGCGTGATGTAACGGGCGCCGAGGGCCAGTCGAACCACGTTCACCGCTCGCCCGAGGTCGAAGGCGGCGAGGGTGTCCACCCGGCCCTCGGGGGCGAGGGCGCCGTCCGCCCTGAACCGCTCCTCGTACCGGACGACGGCCCGCAGCGTGTTGTCCGCCTCCGCCAGTTCGGCCGCGGACGCGTCGTGCGCGTGCAGCGTGCTGGAGACGGCGGCCGACCACTCCTGGTACGACGGCGTACGCCCCAGCCGTCGTACCAGCCGCCGCCTGGTGTGCAGTACGGACTCCTGGACGCGGCCGACCAGGCGGGTGGTCAGCAGCGCGTCGAGGGTCTCGCGGTAGTCGGCGCGGTTGTGGACGCCCCAGGGTGAGCGGAGGCGGGCGATGTCGGTGGCGTAGTCCTCGTAGGCGGCCCCGAGCTGGTTCCACACGAGGCCGTTGTGGACGGCGAGTTGGGCGCCGAGGGCGAGGCCGTGCGCGAGGGGCCCGTGCAGGGGACCGCCGCTGTGGGTGAGGAGCCTGCCGCCGAGCTGAGCGCCGGTGCGCGCGCAGGCGTCCTCCCATGCCTTGCGGTGCTTGGGGCGCGCGTCGAGAGTCACCGCGAACCGGGTGCCGAGGTTGACCGCGAGCTGCCATCCGTTGTCCGGCCAGATGCGCGCGAGCTCGCCGAGCGTGATCTGCCGGAACACCCACTCCGGATGCCAGGGCGGCAGCACACCGGGGGTCAGTACGGGGACACAGGTGCGGCCGGTGACCGGGTCGCGGTGGGTGGGCAGGGGCGGGGCGTAACCGGGAGTGTCGGCGTACAGACGCGGAACGAGGAGGTAGAGGCGGGTGCCGGAGAGAACGTCCAGGACGGCGTCGGTGCGCGCGGCGCCGTTCCTGCCCTCCTTTGCGTTCGCTCTTCGTCCTTCGCCACCGGGCCCGGCTCCCGACCCGCCGTCGCGGGCAGGCTCGTGCGCTGCGTGCAGCCGACGCTCGATCTCCGTCGGCGGCAGCGCGGCCCGCCCCGCCCCCGTCGACCCCGTCCCGGTCTCCTGCTCTGTCCCCGCCCCCGTGATCACCTGTTGATCCTACGAAACGCGGTGGCGGGGTGCGACAAGAGGTGAGGGTCGGCCAGGACGGAATCTCCGTGGCCACGGCGGCCAGGGAGTGCCAGAATTCCCGCCGTGAACAGCAACGACAGCATCAGCGGCAACGGCAGCAGCGGCGAAGACAGCAGCGGCGAAGACAGCAACGACGGCATCCTTCTCACCTCCTTCGCGGACCGGCCCGAGTTGATCGGGCAGGCGTACGAGATCGCTGACACCTGGCCGGAGTTCACCTCTCATGAGCCGGTCGTCGGAGCGTTGCTGAGCAGGGTGGTCGAGGAGTTCCCCGAGTACTGCGTGGTGGCGACCGAGGGGGGCCGCGTGGTCGCACGCGGGTTCAGCGTGCCCTTCAACGCGGTGCTCGAAGGCAGGGAGGAGACACCGGACCGGGGTTGGGACCAGGTGTTGTTGTGGGCGTTCGCGGACCGGCGGCACGGCCATGCGCCCACGGTCGCCAGCGCGCTGGAGATCACCGTGGACGCCGGTCACCTCGGCCGGGGCCTGTCCTACCGGGTGCTCGCCGCGATGCGCGAAGCCGTCGGCAAGCAGGGGCACGACGTGCTCCTCACCCCGGTACGCCCCAATGCCAAACATCTCAGGCCCCGACTGCCCATGGCCGACTACCTCACGGAACTCCGGACGGACGGGTTGCCGGCCGATCCGTGGCTACGGGTCCACGTCAAGGCGGGCGGCACCGTCGAGAAGGTCGCGGTCGCGTCGATGACGGTCAGTGGTTCCCTCGCCGATTGGCGACGGTGGACCGGCCTGCCTTTCGACCGTGACGGCGAGGTCGTGGTGCCCGCCGCGCTGGTTCCGGTGCAGTGCTCCCTCACGCATGACCGCGCTGTGTACGTCGAGCCGAATGTGTGGGTGCGTCACCGGTTGTCGCCCCACGCCCATTAGGCGCGGGGCGACAGCAGCAGCGTCACCCTGCGCAGAGGGGTCCGGTGCCAGTTACCGGAGGAATGCCGTCCACGTACCAGGCGTCGTCCTGCTGAGTGATCTGCCAGGCCACGCAGACGGGGCCCGCGGGGGCCGTGCCCTTGATGCGGAGGAACTGCCCACCGTGGAACGACTCCAGGGTGACCGGAGCGTTCCCGGGGCCGGCCGCCCGCAGCCGGTCCAGCAGGTCCTGGGCGTACTCGTCCGCGACGCTGTCCTTGAGGAAGAGGTTCTGCAGGCGGTCCGCGTCCTGCTCCCGTACGGAAGCGGCGACGTCGTCGCGCAGGGCGTGCGCCGAACGCGAGCCTTCCGGGGGTTCGTGAGCGATGGAGACGCAGATACCCGTGATCCAGAGGGCGAACGCGAGAAAGAGCAGGGTGACCAGGAGCTGCTGCTTTCGGGGGCGCACCGGGCGCGAGGTCAAAGCGACTTCTCCTTGGAGCGGGCGGTGTGCGAGGCGGGTTGCGGTGCGACGACTGGTCAGCTTAGTGCTCGTACGAATGTCATGGACGCGCTTAAATGCTGAGGGAACGGGACGGACCGGTCTTCGCGGGGTTGCGGCGATCGGTCAAGTTTTGCCGGGGTGCAGGTGGGTGCGTCGGCCGTCGTGGTCGAGGATGCAGAGGATCTCGGCCGGTCCGCCGTGGGCCCCGAAGGCATGCGGGATCATGGTGGAGAACTCCGCCGCCTCACCCGCCTCGACCAGAATCGTCCGTTCACCCAGGACCAGTTCGACGGTGCCGGAGAGGACCGTGAACCAGTCCCTGCCGGGGTGCACGCCCAGCGTCTGTGGCGGCCGCGTGGACGCGGGCTGGGTGACACGGAGCTTGGCCACGGTCGTGCCCTGCGGACCGGCCTCCCTGCTCAGCAGCCAGCTGGTCACGCCGTGCGCCTCGTCGCGCCGCGGCCGGATCACCACATCCTGGTCGGCGGCCGTCTCCACCAGTTGGTCCAGGGACGTCTCCAGCGCACGGGCGATCGGGGCCAGCTGGTCCAGGGCGATCCTGCGGTGGCCCGTCTCGATGCGGCTGAGAGTGGAAGGGCTCAGGAAACAGCGGGCGGCGAGGTCGTCGAGAGACCAGCCCTTGGCCACCCGGAGGCTTCTGATCCGCTTGCGTACGAGGTTGTCGAGTTCACCGTCTTGCGTCATACGCAAGAGTGTATGTCGTCCGAGCAACCTCGGCGTATGGTCGAGGCATGGATAATCATCAGCAGCACGGCCACATCCACGAGCACGGTTCCAGCCCTGGTTCCAGCCACGGTCCCGGCCCCGGCCACGGTTCCGGCCACACCCATGAGCGCAGTCTCACTCACGATCACAGCCACTCGCACGATCACAGCCACGCCCACGGCGAGGCGGACCAGTCCGGTCTGCCCGAGCTGCTGGACCTCGACGCAGAGGTTCTGCACTCCTACCTCTCCGAGGTGACCGACCTGCTCGGCGAGCTGACCGTGGACGCGCCGCCGCGCCACATCCTCGACCTCGGGAGCGGCACCGGCACCGGCACCCTGGCGCTGCTCCGTCGGTTCGAGGGGGCCGAGGTCACTGCCGTGGACATGTCGGAGGACATGCTGCAGCGCGTCACGGACAAGGTGCGGAACGCGGGAATCGACGGCGGCCGGCTTCGTACCGTTCAGGCGGACCTGGACACCGACTGGCCGCGTGACCTCGGCCCTGTCGATCTCATGTGGGCCTCGGCTTCGCTGCACCACATGGCTGACCCCGACCGGGCGCTTGCCGAGATCCACGCGACGTTGCGGCCGGGCGGGCTGCTGGCGGTCGCCGAGATGGACGCGTCCCCCTTCCCGCGCTTCCTGTCGGAGAAGATCGAGGCGGAGCTCGGCCGGCCAGGACTTGAGGAGCGCTGCCACGCCGCGCTCGCCGGACAGCACGCCGAGGCCGTGCCGCACCTCGGTGACGACTGGGGTTCGCGGTTGACCGCCGCCGGGTTCGCCGTGGCGGCCGAACGGCGTTTCGACATCCGGCTGAGCGCCCCGCTGCCCGCCGCCACCGGCCGCTACGCCCGAGCGACTCTGGCGCGTCTGCGCGACCACTTCAGGGACGACATGGACACCGAGGACATTGCCGCGCTTGCCGTACTCCTCGACGGGGACGGCCCCGGGAGCATCCTGCGCCGTGACGACCTCACGGTCCGGACGACGCGGCTGCTGTGGGTGGGCAGGAAGGTCTGACCGCGCAGCCCCCTGCGGGTTCCGAAGCCCGCGCAGGTCCCGCAGCCCCTGGAGGACCCGCAGGTCCCGCAGGTCCTGCAGCCCGGAGGACTCGCAGGACCCGCGGGATCTGTGGGGGAGGGTCAGGCGCCGGCCATCGTCAGCTTCGCTGCGAAGCCCAGGAACAGCACCCCGGCCGCCGAAGTCGCTCCGGCCGAAAGCCGCTTACGTCGGCGGAAGGCGGCGGAGAGCCGTGTGCCGCTGAAGATCAGCGCGGTGAGGTAGAGGAAGCTCGCCAGCTGCGCGAGCGCGCCGAGGAGGACGAAGGAGAGCGCGGGGTAGGCGTACGCCGGGTCCACGAACTGGACGAAGAAGGAGATGAAGAAGAGGATCGCCTTCGGGTTGAGGAGACTGATCACCAGGGCGCGACGGTACGGGCGTTCCAACTTGGCCGTCGCCGTCGCCGTCGCCGCGGATGCGGATGCGGTCGCCCCGGTCGCCCCGCCCGCACCGGCGGCCGTGGAGGTCCCGGTGGCGTCGCCCGCCAGCTCCGGATCGGCCTCACGGCGCGTACGCCACATCGACCACGCGGTGCGCATCATGCCGAACGCGAGCCAGGTCAGATAGCCCGCGCCCGCGTACTTCACCACGCCGAAGAGCAGCGCGTTCGCCTGGAGCAGGGAAGCGACACCCGCAGCCGACAGCACCATCAGCACGGTGTCCCCGCACCAGACGCCGGCCGCCGCCCTGTAACCGGAGCGGACGCCCCGGCGGGCGGCGACGGACAGTACGTACAGGGAATTGGGTCCTGGCAGCAGCACTATCAGGACGAGACCTATGAGGTAGGTCGGAAGATCGGTTACACCCAACATGCGCGGAGTGTCGCACGCGTGGCCGATGCTCCGCCTTCGCATTTCGCATACCGGAACACGGCAACCGGAATCCGGCATGCCGCTATGTCGCCCGTTGCCTTGACGTCAGGATGTCGCCCGTTGCCTTGACGTCAGGGTCAACGTCTAGCGTCGTGCACATGCGCATCGGTGAACTGGCGGAGCAGGCGGGGGTCAGCACCCGCACCCTGCGGTACTACGAGTCCCGCGGGCTGTTGCCCGCTCGGCGTGCGGTCAACGGATACCGCGTCTACGGCGACGACGACCTGCGGCTCGTGACGCAGATCCGCACGCTCCAGGACGTCGGGTTCGGGCTGGAGGAGACCCGGCCCTTCGTGGAGTGTCTGCAGGCAGGTCACCCCGCGGGGGACGCCTGCCCCGCCTCGCTCGACGTCTACCGGCGCAAGCTCGCCGAACTGGACGTACTGATCGACGAACTGCGTTCGGTGCGGGAGCGGGTGGGAGCGCAGCTGGTACGTGCGGAGGCCGACCTTCCGGACGGCCCCGACCCGCGCTGCGAGCTGACCCAAATCGAACCCACAGAGCTGACCGAACCGACAGAGGAGATGACTGACGATGGGTGGCAAGGCAGCGAAGGTGGACGAGGTGACGGACGCGAGTTTCGCGGACGAGGTGCTGCGGGCGGACCTGCCGGTGCTGGTGAAGTTCACCGCCGACTGGTGCGGTCCGTGCCGGCAGCTGGCGCCGGTGCTGAGCGCGATCGCGGACGAGGAGCGTGACCGGCTCAAGGTCGTTCAGCTGAACGTGGACGTCAACCCTGGTACAGCAGCTGCGTACGGCGTGCTGTCGACGCCGACCCTCATGGTCTTCCGGGGCGGCGAACCGGTGCGGTCGATGGTCGGTGCCAGGCCCAAGCGACGGCTGCTGCAGGAGCTCGACGACATGCGGTGACGCCTTCCGTGCCGTCGATGCGGCTCATCGCGTGGCCGTGGTCGCCGTGATCGCCGTGATCACCGTGATCACCGTGATCACCGCCAGTAAGGTGGGGCGACACGGCCAGGGAGGACAGGTGGCGCATGCCTGAGCGGAACATCGAGTTCGGCAAGTTCGGTGCCAGCGGCATCAAGGGCTCCGACGCGGTCGCGCGCCAACTCGACACCCTCGCGGGCGGCATCGCCACCCCCGTCACGGCCAAGCGCGGTCTGCTGGCCCGGCTGCACTACCTCACCAGAACGCCCCACGCCCGCAGGGCCGCCCGGGACGCGGGCCTCACCGTCACCGACCGCACCCTCAAGGCCTGGCTCGACGGAAAACGCACTCCCACCCGCGCCAACCTCGAACGAATCGACGCCGCTTACCGGACGGTGCGTCGTCAGAACGTCGCCCAGCACCTCCTCAAGCGTCTGAACCGGGCCGGCCGCGGCACCCGCGTCGAGATTCACCCCCTGAACCAGTCCCGGGTCGACCAGCGACTCAGCCGTGTCGTCGAGCACCGCACGATGAACGTCCGCCGCTGGGACCGCATCGTCGAGTCGTGGTCGGCCGGTGACCGGCAGGGCCTGGACGACGCCTGGACGGACACGATCGTCGACCTGGGCAGCCAGTGGGGCCAGTACGAGTACGTCACGAACGTGGGTTTCGCCGCGTAGCCCCAGGGCCGGCCACGGACCGGAGTCCTTGGGGAACAGGGCGCTGGTCCACGGACCGGAGTCCTCGGGGGAGAGGGTGCTGGTCTACGGACCGGAGCCCTCCGGGGAGAGGGCGCGGGTCAGGTGGTGCAGGGCCGCCTCGTCCACCGGCGCCGTCCCGGAGAGGGTGCCGACCAGGGCCTGGGCCAGGACGGTGGCCGTGCCGATCCGGGTGTCCTCGCCCTCGTCCCCGGTGAGCTTCCCGATGACGGCGTCGCGTACCGAGTGCGAGATGTCGGGGTTGCCGAAGAGGCCGGGGAAGGACAGCGCCATCAGGCACACGCCCACATTGGCGGAGAGGATCGTCTGCCCGGCCAGTTCCGGGGTGGCGCGCAGCCGTCCAGCCTCGCGGCAGCGTTCCACGGCCGACAGCAGGAGGGACTGGGCCTCCTTGATCGCCTCGGGCTTTGCGTCGCCGGCCTCTCCCGTGGGCGTGAACATCAGCCGGTAGAGGTACGGGTTGGCGAGCGCGAAAGAGACATGGCTGTCCCAGGCCGTGCGCAGGTCGGCCACCGGGTCGGCGGTGAGCGGGTTGTGCCGCTTGTTGGCGAGGAAGCGCTCGAAGCCCAGGTCGGCGACGGCGACGAGCAGACCCTGTTTGTCACCGAACTGCCGGTAGATCTCCGGCATCCCGACCTTGGCGCGGTCGCAGATGGCCCGGGTCGAGATCGCCGGCGCGTCCTTGGTGGCGAGCAGTTCCGCGGTGGCTTCCAGGATGCGCTCTCGTGCGGTCGGCATGGCTTCACGATAACAGCGCTAACAGCGGTGGCCAGGTCTTTTGGGGTGAGGAGCAAGACTCTAGTAATCGTTGATTACGTCATGTGTTAGCGTTGCCAACGTGATCCGGAGGGTGCCGCTCAGTGCGGCGCGTCCCCCTCTCTGCTCCGCCCATTTGTCAGCTGCTCGACCACTCGACCCCGAAGGAATCCTCATGGCGGCGTCCACCACCCTGCGTGAACTGAACGGCTTCTCCGAGGAGCTTCCCCGGCTCAGCGAGTCGACCCTGATCCTGATCGACTTCCAGAACACCTACCGCTCCGGCGTCATGCGGCTCGACGGTGCCGAGGAGGCCGTGGCTGCCGGGGCCAGGTTGCTCGCCGCGGCCCGCGCCGCGGGGGCCCCGGTCGTGCACGTGGTCAACGACGGCGGCGAGGGCACCCCCTACGACATCCGGGCCGAGATCGGTGCGATCAGCGACGAAGTCGCTCCCGCCGACGGCGAGAAGGTCGTCGTCAAGCAGTTCCCCAACGCCTTCCACCGCACGGACCTCCAGGAGGTCCTGGAGGGGCTGGGGAGCAGCGGGAACCTCGTGATCGCCGGGTTCATGACGCACATGTGCGTACTGTTCACCGCCCAGGGTGCCTTCAACCTCGGCCATCGTCCCACCGTCGTCGCCGAGGCCACCGCGACCCGCGCCCTCCGGGCGCCGGACGGCTCCGTGCTCTCGTCGCAGGCGCTGCAGACGGCGAGCCTGACCACCGTCTCCGACCTGTTCGGCACGGTCGTCCACACCGTCGACGAGCTCAAGGCCTGACCGGTCCGGGACGGCGACGGCCCCGGCCGGCCCCGGGAGGGGGCGGTTACCCCGGCAGCAGCCGGGTGGTGTGCGGGTCGGGAGATTTGGCCCACCAGTGGCCGTAGCGGCTGTAGACGCGCGGCTCGCGGTCGGCCAGAAGCGCGGTCAGCGAGCTTGCCTCATCGGCGAGTTGCTCCCACTGTTCGCGCGTCAGCCGGTGGAAGGCGGTGGCCTCGATGCCGCCGTCGACGGGGCGCCACAGCCCGGCCACGTAACCGTCGACCAGCAGGGTCGGCAGTACGTCGCCGTTGTTACGGATGACCAGTCGGCGGTACTCCGACGGGATGATGCGGCTGCGGTCGGCGTACGCCAGCAGGCTGCTGTCCCACATGGCCATGAGGCGGGCCGGCGCCGGAGTGTCCTGCGCCGGGCGCGGTGCGCCGGGGAGGTCGAACAGGGCGGCGCCCGCCGGGCCTTCCAACCGCTCGACCGCGTCGCCCAGCGATTCCAGCGCCTTACGGACAGCAGTGCGTCCCGCCTGGGTGAACTGGGCGATGTCCGCCACCGTCACCGGGCCGAAACCGGCCAGGCAGCGCAGGACGAGGGCCTGCAGCGCTTGCGTCTGCGCTGCCACCGCCGTCTCCGCCGCCTCCGTCTGCCGGGCCCGCGAGCCAACGGGGGCAGGAGCCGGAGCCGGGTGCGGGTGCGCCGCCACGTACGAGGGCCGGGCCCCGAACGACCACGGTCCGCCCGACGGCACATGGACCAGCGGCGCACACGCCCGCAGCCCCCACCAGGCGCCGGCCTGCAACTCAACGCCCAGCTGCTCGCCGACCCAGGCCTCCAGCTCGGCGCCGGTGCGCGGCCGGTCCGCGAAACTCAGCAGGTCCGGTACGAGGAGATCGCAGTCGGCGGGGGTGAGACCGGTGGCCGCGAAGCGGTCGCCGAGCCGCGAGGCGCGCAGGGTCGGCCGCATCGCCTCGCGGAACACCGGGTAGTCGTCGGCCCGCACCGCGTGCAGGGTGAGCCGCAGCAGGGTCGCCTTGACCACCGAACCACGCGTGAACGCCTCGTCCAGGTCGGCGGGGTCGAAGCCGCTGATCCGGTTCCACAGGGCGAGGTACGGCGACGGCGCGTGCTGCGCCTGTAGCGCGACCACCTGTCCGACTGCCTCCTCGACGCTCAACGGCTCTCGCTGCAGCAGGAGTTGGCGGGCCAGGGTGGCGCGGTTGAGCTCGCGTGCGGTGATCTCCATGCACAGGATTGTGCCTGTTCCGCACCCCGGCGGAGCCCCTTCGCGAAAGCGGTCCCACGACAGCGGGCGCAGCACCTGCCGCGCTCCTTCCGGGAGCCGGGCCGTGGGGTCCTGCTGCGGACGACCCTGGATGCCGGCAGACACCTCGGCCGGCCCCTTCCCCCGGCGGGAGCCTGCGTGCGGACCCGTTAAGCTGCAGGCGCCCCGCGGGGGAAGTCCGGTCGAATTCCGGCGCTGACCCGCAACGGTAGGCGGAGCGAACACCACGCTCCGTGAGCCCGATTACCCGCGGCGGTGAAGGCTCCTGACAATTCGCCGTGGACTGCGAGAGGTGCTGCACAGGGCGCCCCGCGTCCCGGGCCGCTGCTTCCGGCGCGCAGCGCACGGCCCGAGGCGAAGGCGAACCGCCCGTGGCCACTTCCTCCTCCACTTCCGCCACCACCTCCGCGACGCCCCCCGAGGCCCGCACCCGTACCCGCCCAGGTGCCGGCAGTGGCGCCGGACCCGCGCCGCCACGGCGGATGTCCGTGCCGGTGCTCGTCGTCGGGCTGGGGGCAGCGCTGCTGGTCTCCCTCGTCTGCGGGGCGGGCCTCGGCGCTTCCGGGCTCGGCTGGGGCGAGGTGGTGCGGTACCTGTGGGCCGGGCTGAGCGGCGGTTCCATATCCGCCGACAAGGTCTCCGCTTACACCATCGTCTGGGAACTGCGCTTCCCGCGCGCCGTGCTGGCCGCCGTCGTCGGGGCCGGGCTGGCCGGCATCGGTGTCGCCGTGCAGGCCATGGTGCGCAACGCGCTGGCCGACCCGTTCGTCCTCGGGATCTCGTCCGGTGCGGCCGTCGGCGCCAACGCAGTGCTGCTCTTCGGGGCGCTCGGCGCGCTCGGGGTGTGGGCGCTGTCGGCCGCCGCCTTCGGGTCCGCGCTGCTCGCGATGGCGCTGGTGTACGCGATCGCCCGCACCCCGCGCGGGCTCACCCCGCTGCGGCTGGTGCTGACGGGGACCGCGCTGTACTACGGCTTCTCGGCCATCACCACGTTCATGGTCTTCGCCGCCGAACGCGGCGAGGCCGCCCGTAGCGCCATGATGTGGCTGCTCGGCAGCCTCGGCGGCGCCAGGGTCCCGCACGCCGTACGGATGCTGGTCGGCGCCGACCACCGCAGGCTGCTGGCCGTCGCCCCACCGGCGGGCGCGGTGCTGCTGGTCTGGGTGGACATCCTCTCCCGCACCCTGCTCGCGCCTGTGGAGCTCCCGGTGGGCGTGCTCACCGCCGCCGTCGGCGTGCCGTGCTTCGTCCTGCTGATGCGCCGCAACTCGTACACCTTCGGAGGCGTGTGATGCGTGTCGACATCGAGGAACTGAGCGTCGAGATCGCGGGGGCCCGGCTGGTCGAGGACGTGACGCTGCGGGCGGGCCCCGGACAGCTCGTCGGGCTCGTCGGGCCCAACGGCAGCGGCAAGTCGACCCTGCTGCGCTGCGTCTACCGGGCGCTGCGGCCCGCCGGCGGGACGGTCAGTCTCGACGGCGAGGACCTGCACGCGATGACCGCGCGCGAAGGTGCCAGGCGGCTGGCCGCGCTGCCCCAGGAGGCCGCCGCCGAGTTCGACTTCACTGTCGCCGAGGTGGTGGCAATGGGACGGCTGCCGCACCAGCGGTCGGTGGCCCGCGCCACCGACGAGGACCGGCAGGTCTGCGCAACCGCGCTGGCCGAGGTCGGCGCCGCCCACCTCGCGGAGCGCGGCTTCCTCACCCTCTCCGGGGGCGAGAAGCAGCGCGTACTGATCGCCCGCGCGCTCGCCCAGCAGCCCCGCGTGCTCGTCCTCGACGAACCCACCAACCACCTCGACATCGCCCAGCAGCTCGACGTGCTGGCGCTGGTGCGCGGCAGCGGGCTGACCGTGCTCACCGCACTGCACGACCTCAACCTCGCGGCGCTCCACTGCGACCTGCTGTACGTCATCGAGGCGGGCCGCATCGTGGCCCACGGCGCACCGCACGACGTGCTCACGCCCGAGCTGCTCGCGGACGTCTTCGGCGTACGGGCGCACCGGGTGCCGCACCCCGAGTCCGGCGCCGTACAGCTGCTGTTCGACCGCCTTCTGCCCGCCACCTCCTGAACCTGAACGGACCCGCCCCCATGCGCAAGCCCCCGCGTCATTCCGTACGCCCCGCCGTCCTCGCACTCGCCCTCGCGACGGCCGCCGCCCTCACCGGCTGCGGCGCTCAGGTCACCCCGGCCGCCGGGGGCCAGGACGGCAGGGCCGCCGCCGGCTCCCACTACCCGGTGACCGTGGAGAACTGCGGCGAGCAGAAGACCTACACCAAGGCCCCGCAGCGCGTGGTCACCAACGACGTCGGCATCACCGAGATCATGTTCGCCCTCGGCCTGGAGAAGCACATGGCCGGCTTCGTGATGCCCGACGACAAGGGCGACCTCGCCTCGGTCCCCTGGAGCTCCGGCTACGACAAGGTCAAGTGGCTCTCGAAGAAGCAGATCAACAAGGAGATGGCCCTCGACGCCCGCGCCGACCTCGTCTTCGCGGGCTGGAACTACGGCTTCAACGAGGGCGAGGGATTCACCCCCGCCGACCTGAAGAAGGTCGGCATCGACTCCTACCTCCTGAGCGAGTCCTGCCGCAACGGACGGGGCGGCACCGCCCGCGGCGTGATGCCCCCGCTCGACGCGCTCTACACCGACCTGCTCAACCTGGGGAAGGTCTTCGACGTCGAGGACCGTGCCGAGGCCCTCGTCACGAAGTTCCGCAAGCAGGTGGCCGACGCGCAGGCCGGGGCGCTCAAGGGGGCCGACCGGCCGCGGGTCTTCCTGTACGACGGCGGCCAGGACAAGCCGTTCACGTCCGGCCTGTACGCCGCGCCCCACGACATCATCACCAGGGCGGGCGGCGACCACGTGATGAAGGACCTCAAGGACAGCTGGGCGACGGTGGGCTGGGAGACCGTGGTGGAACGGGACCCTGAGGTGATCGTGATCAACGACTACGGTGACACGACCGCCGAGCAGAAGCGGAAGTTCCTGAAGTCGTACCCGCCGCTCGCACAGGTCTCGGCGGTCAAGAACGACAGGATCGTCGTCCTCGACTACGCGGACCTGGTGGAGAGCCCGCGCAACCCCGCGGCCGTCGCCTCGCTCGCCGCGGACCTCAAGAGGCTCCGGGTGACCCGCTCCTGAGCCCGCCCGCCCGCGCGACGACGGCGGCTCACCACCGGTAGATCTCACCACCGGTAGATCTCACCACCAGTAGTTCTCACCACCAGTAGACGGGGTACTTCGGAGCGCCGCGCCGCAGCCGGGAGGCGACGTACTCGGTCAGCACCATCAGTACCGCGGCCCCGAGCAGCAGCGGTACGAACCGCCCCGGGGCCGGTGTCTGCAGCACGATGACCACGGCGGTGGCGCACGCGGGAGAGTGCGGGGTGCGGCCGATCGTCATCAGCGCCAGGGTCACCCCGGCCGCCACGGCCGCCGCCCAGGCGCTGCTGCCCATCGCCGCCAGCGTGCCGTAACCGGCCACGACCGCCAGCAGATGGCTGACGACCACGCTGCGCGGCTGGGCCAGCGGCATGGTCGGCGCGCTGTGCACGAGGGCGGCGCTGGCGGCGAGCGAGGGTATGAGCACGGGCTCGTGGATCGCCGCCCCTATCGCCACGAGGCCCAGCAGAAGCGCGGTGGCGACGCCCACGGTGTGCAGTGCGGCGGCCGGCGCGGGCCGGGCGGGGGCCTGGCCCGCGATCTTCCGACGGCGGACTCCTGGCTCCGGCGGCACCGGGGGGTCGGACGCGGGACGCGGGGCGGCGCCGAGACTCATGGGCAACGCATTTCGGCTGGACGACAGGGGGACGGGGGCAGGGGGGCGGGCGGTCGGCCGCGGGGCAGGTGCGGTCTGGATCTTACGTCAACCGTGCGTCACGCAGGATGTGTTGAAGCCCTGGCTTAAGGACGCACATGGTGACCTGCCACACGGACCGGACCGGACCGGACCGAACCGGCCGGGACCGCCACCGCCACCGCAGACGAAGCCCGCACGCGGACCGGACCCGTCACCCTGATCGAGGGCCGCCCCCGCGTGCGCCGCGCGAGCGCACCGCCCCGAGCGCTCAGTTCCCCTTGACGACCTTGCCCGCGTCGACCTTCTCGCCGGCCGAGTCCTCGATGACCGACGGCGGGATCGGCTTGTCCGCCTTGAGTGAGAGCCAGAGCAGGTCGGACTGTTCCTTGAGCGGGACGACCCGGTCGGGGTCCTTCTCGTCGTAGTCGATGGGCAGCGTGATCATGTTCAGGTTCTTCGGCTCGATGCCGGTCAGGCTGTTGGCGAAGCCGATCAGCGAGGTGACCGAGCTGAGCCCGGAGTCGGTGGTGAGCGTGCCCGTGGCGGTGTCGGCGAGGTCGAACAGCTTCTTCGGGTTGCTGAAGATGCCGATGTCCTTGACCTGGTCCATCAGGGCCTTGACGAAGGCCTGCTGGAGCTGGATGCGGCCGAGGTCGCTGCTGTCGCCGACGCTCTTGCGGGTGCGTACGAGGCCCAGGGACTGCTCCCCGTTCAGCTGGTGGGTACCGGCCGGGAGGTTGAGGTGGCTCTTGGGGTCGTTGATCGCCTTGTTGGTGGTGATGGGCACACCGCCGAGGGTGTCGACGAGCTTCTTGAAGCCGGAGAAGTCGACTTCCAGGTAGTGGTCCATGCGGATGCCGGACAGCTGCTCCGCGGTCTTGATCGCGCAGATGGGCCCGCCGACCTCGAACGCGGTGTTGAACATCTGCCGGTCGGCGGCAGGCTTGAGCTCGGTGCGGCCCTGACACTCGGGCCGGTGGACCAGGGTGTCGCGCGGGATCGAGACGACGCTGGCCTTCTCGCTCCCCTTGTGGACGTGCACGATCATCGCGGTGTCGGAGCGGGCGTTGCCCACGTCCTCGCCGTACTTCTGGTTCTCGTCGCCCTGCCGCGAGTCGGAGCCGAGGACGAGGATGTCGAGGGAGCCGTTGTCCACGTCCGCCGGCCGGCTGCCGCCGAGCGCACTGTCGACGTCGATGCTCTTGAGGTTCCCGTCCAGCGTGAAGTACAGCCAGCCGAGGCCGACTCCGCCGACGAGCAGCACACCGGCGAGGGCCCAGACCAACAGCGCGAGCTTGCTGCGCGGTCTGCGCTTGCCGCGCCGGTTCGCGGCTCTGCCTCTGCCACCGGACTGGGCGCGGCGGGCGGCGGCGCGGCCCGCGTACTCGGGGGCGGAGTCCGCACCGCGCACGTCCTCCTGCTGTCCAGGGGCCGCGGGCTGCTGCGCACGGCGGCCGCCGCTCTGCTTCCGGCGGCTGCCGGCGGACGGTATTCGGTCGCTCCTGCCACGGTTGCCCATGTGCTCCTCAACTCCTCGTGATGCCCGCGTACCCCCTGCCGCCATGGAACGGGGAATGGGAAAGTCGACACTTCGCGCACGCCCGGCGCGGACGTTGCCAGGTCAGACGTTCGAACATGCAGAAGGGTTGCACACGAAAAGGCCACACCTGCGCCGCCGGGTGTCCATGTAATGGGAAGCAATATTTGCGCTTCAGGGCAAGGCGGCCGACAAGGCGCGCAAAGGGGGCCGGAGTCTGGCGCACCATCCGCATACGGTACGAATTCCCATGTGAACGAACCCCTCCGGCCCGCGACCGTGCGCGCCTTCGTCGCCCTCGCCCCGCCCGACGAGGCGAAGGCCGAGCTCGAACAGGCCCTGCGCCCCGCCTACGACGCGCACCCGCGGCTGCGGTGGAACCGCATCGAGGACTGGCACATCACGCTGGCGTTCCTCGGTGAACTCCCGGTCGGGAAGGTCGCGCTGCTGCGCCCGCCGTTGGCCGGCCTCGCGGCCGGCCGTTCGCCGCTCTCCCTGTCACTGTGCGGTGGCGGGCACTTCGACGAGCGGGTGCTGTGGAGCGGTGTCGGCGGGGACCTCGACGCGCTGCACCGGCTCGCCACCGAAGTGCGGGACGTGGTCAGGGACTGCGGCATCCCGTTCGAGGACCGGCCGCTGCGTCCGCACCTGACGCTGGCCCGTGCGCGGCGGACCGACCCGGCCGCCGCCGCGCAGGCGGCGGCCGGGCTCGCGCACTTCACGGGCGGCCCCTGGCCGACCGACCGCCTGCACCTCGTCGGCAGCAACTTCGGCCGCGGCCCGGGGCCGATCCGCTATCAGGACATCGAGGCCTGGAGCTTCGCAGGCTGATCCGCGGGCCGGAGCGCTGGTACGTCGCGAAGCGCCGGTGCGTCGCAAGGCGCCCTCTGAGGGGAAGCACCGTAGCGCCGGGGGCAACTCCCTCCGGAGTTTGCTAGGCCGTGCTGCCGTCGGCGGACAGGAGCTCGACGTAGCCGTCGGTGCCGTGCACGCGGATGCGCTGGCCGTCACGGATCACGCGGGTGGCATCCGCCACGCCCACGACGGCGGGCAGACCGTACTCGCGCGCGATGACCGCGCCGTGGGTCATCAGGCCGCCGACCTCCGTCACCAGGCCCGCGATGCCGACGAACAGCGGTGACCAGCTGGGGTCGGTGAAGGTGGTGACGAGGATGTCGCCCGCCGCAAGGTCGGCGTCCGCGATGTCGAGGACGACGCGGGCCCTTCCTTCGACGGTCCCGGCCGAGACCGCCAGACCGGTCAGGGCGCCGTCCGGCACGTCGTCGCGGCGGTACGCGCCGAAGAGGGCCTCGCCGTCCGAGGTGAGCACCCGGGGCGGGGTGAGCGACCGGTGGGCGAGGAACGCCTCCTTGCGCCGGCGCAGGAGCCGTTCGTCGACCTGCTGCGAGCGCACGACCTCGCGCAGTTCCTGAAAGGTGAGGTAGAAGATGTCCTCCGGCTCCCGGAGCACCCCGGCCCGTGCCAGGCGGCCTGCCTCGGCCGTCAGAGCCTGCTTGTAGACGAAGTAGCGGCTGATGATCCCGTACTTCGGGTACTCCCGGTACCCGATGAAGGTGCGGACCCGGTCGATCGTGCGCCGGGTCTCGTCCGCCTTACGGTCACCGTCCGGCAGCGCCCGCAGACGTGCCAGCACCTCCTGTTCCTTGGCCTTCGCCCGCTGCCGCCCCTGTTCGAAGCGGTGCTCGGCGGCGCCGGGACCGAAGTTCCTGACGTTGTCGAGGATCACCGGGACGAGGGTGGTGGGACGCTCGCGCCAACGCGGCCTCGTGATGTCGATCTCGCCGACGCAGCGCATGCCGTACCGGTCGAGGTAGGCCTCCAGCGCGTCGCGCGCCTCGGGACCGCCGGGCACCTTCGCCAGCTCGTCCAGGAAGCTCTCGTCGTCGACGCGCGGCGAGGCGTCTACGGCGGACACGTCCTGCCCCTGTGCGTGCTGCACGTCCTGGAGGAACGCCACGACCTCCGCGCGGGGGCGGATCACGTCGGCGACGTCGAGCAGCGCGAGACCCATCTCCGAGGTGATGTTGTCCGGGGCGGACAGCGTGAGCGTGTCAGCGGCGTTCTTCTCGCCCAGCCACTCCTGGAGCTTTTCGTTGAGCCACCACGTCCCCTCCATCCCCGCCATGATCGCCTGCATGCTCAACGGGTCGCCGAGCACCCGCTTGTGCTCCTCGAAGGCCTCCAGCAGGAAGTCGAACAGGGCGGGGCCGGTCTTCGTGCTGATGTCGTGTGCCAACGCGGCGACGGAAGCCTCGCTGCGCCGGATCAGCTCGGTGACGACGGCCGGGTCGGTCTCGATCGGGGCGGGGGCGGGGGCGGGGGCCGGGGCGGGAGCGGTCCCGGCCGGCGGTGCGGGCGGGGCCGCGTCCGGCACCAGCGGGACGAAGTCGTCACGCTCCAGCACGGTCTCCAGCGCGTCCCTGACCAGCGGGTCGCCCTTGCCCATCAGGTCGAGCAGGGCGGCGCGGCCCGCGGGCGACGCCAGCCGCCGGGTCACGTCGACGAACAGCCGCCCGCCGGCCTCGTGCATGGGGACCATGGCCGTCAGCTGCCACATGGAGTACCCCAGCGGCTTCATGGCGTCGGTCATCATCTGCTGATGGCCGGTGGAGATGTAGACGCGGTTCTCCCGGTCGCCGGGCGCGGGGACGGGAACGGGGAACAGCGTGGTGATCGGCCGGCTCTGGACGATCTGGAAACCGTCGTCGGCCAGACACCACTCGATGTCCTGCGGACTGCCGAAGTGCGCCTCGATGCGCCGCCCCAACCGCACGAGCGCAACGACCTGTTCGTCGGTCAGCGCGGCCTGCTCCTGCTGCCGGTCGTCGAGCGCGACCTCCCGGGTGCCGCCGCCGGGCACCGCGTGCAGGGCCAGCCGCTTGGCGCCGATCGCCCTGGTGACGACCGCGTCGTCGCGCACCGTGTAGACGTCCGGGTTCACCAGGCCGGAGACCAGTGCCTCGCCGAGACCGAACCCGGCGTCCACGGTGGCGACCTTCCTGTTGCCTGTGACGGGGTCGGCCGTGAACAGGATGCCGGCCGCGCGCGGGAGGACCATCTGCTGCACGACCACGGCCATGTGGACCGTACGGTGATCGATGCCGTGCCGTCGGCGGTAGGTGACCGCCCGCTCGGTGAACAGCGAGGCCCAGCACCGGCTGACGTGCTGGAGGACCGCGGCGGGCCCCACGACGTTCAGATAGGTGTCCTGCTGGCCGGCGAAGGAGGCCGTCGGCAGGTCCTCCGCGGTCGCGCTGGACCGGACGGCGTAGGCGGTGTGCTCGCCGTGCCTGGCGAGCGCGCCAATGATCGCCGTCGCCGGTCCGTCCGGCAGGGCGATGCCCTGGACGGTCCGGCGGATCTCCGCACTGAGCGCCGCGATCGCCCGCTGGTCGTCCGGGCGTACGCGCGACAACCGGTCGAGCAGCTCGTCGAGCGCCGGCTCCCGCGCGACGACCTCCCGGAAGGCGTCGGTCGTCACGCAGAAGCCGCCGGGGACGCGGATGCCCTCGACCTGTGACAGCGCGCCCAGGTGTGCGCCCTTGCCGCCGACCACCGCGATCTGCGTTTCGTCGACCTCGTGAAGGTCTCTCACGTACTGCTCGTTCATCGTGTTCCTCTGACGCGTCGGTCCACCGCACTGGCCACCACGGACATTTCCGCAGGTTAGGGGCTGGGTCGACGATTCTGCGCCATCACGGGGGCCTTGCCGCAAGCCCCCCGGTGCGCTATATCTTGGGAGTGGCAAGGAGAGTGTTCTCCTTGCCTTCGCTGTGTCCGGGGGCGTTTTTCCCTGCTCCCGGGGCGATGCGAGGGCGCGTCCGGGGCCTCCCGCCGCTGCGAGCACTCTCGGCTCAGCGGCTCTCCTCCAGTACGTGCCGCAGGGTCTTGGCGAACTCCTCAGGCGCGCCCTGCTGGCCGAACTCCCCGCCCAGGAAGCCTCCGTGATGGCTCGGGAACACCGTCGGCGTGCTGCCGAGTCCCGCCGCCACACCTGCCGCGGCGCGAGCGGCGAACTCACCTTCGGACTCCTGCCCGGCCGCGATCACGATGCGGGTGGGGGCGGCGCGCAGGGCGTCGAAGTCGGGGGTGAACGTCGTGCAGCCGCGGATGTTCTGCCCGAGCAGCGGATCGTCGCGGCCACCGTCGTCCTCGGCCGGCAGGCCGAAGTCGGTGGGGGAGGGGGCGGGCTCGTTCGCCCAGTCGGCCGTGAAGGGCCCCTTCCGGCTGGTCACCGCGATGAACTTGGCCATCGCGGGCCCGACCCCGTCCCGCAGGTACGTCGCGTGGATGTCCGCGCAGACCGCCAGCGCGGCCTCCCGGTCCGGCAGTACCTGCGCGGTCGGCGGTTCGTGCGCGACGAGGGTGCGTACCAGCCCGGGGCTGTCCGCGACCAGGGCGAGCGCGTTGACCGCACCGCCGCTGCTCGCGAACGTGTCCACCGGGCCCGCCCCGACCGCCTCGATGACACTGCGCAGGTCCTCGGCGTGCTCCCGCGGCGTCGACTCCGCCGCGCCGTCGTCGCGCGTACTGCGGCTCACGCCTCTCGGGTCGTACGTGAGGACCGTACGGTCGGGGAAGTGGGAGGCCAGCGAGGTGAAGCCGCTCGCGTCCATCGGCGAACCGACCAGGAACAGAACGGTGTCGTCGTCCGTGCGGTTCCCCGCGGCACGGCGGATGTCGTAGGTCAGGGTGGCGCCGCCCACGGACAGCGTGCGGGTCTCTGCTGCGGTCATTTTCCTGCTCCTCGGGCGTGTGGCGGCGCGACGTGTGTCCTTCGTGGGCCGCTCGGTGTGCGCTGTATGAATAGACCGCCGCGGCGCCCGGAACTCATCGGTCACCCGCCCGCGCCCCCTGTCGGCAACGAAGGTGCAAGCAACGCGCGCCGGAGCGGAGTTTCATGCGTAAGGCGCATCGATTCCACTTGATAGGTTGCGTGGCATGGGAATGAGCTTGGAGGAGTCACTGCGGCTGACGGTGGCCGCGCTGATGCAGGCGACGGGTGACTCGCAGCGGGGGATCGCGGAGGCGCTGGGGCTGACGCAGACGCAGGTGTCGCGCCGCCAGTCCGGTACCGCCTCGTGGCAACTGGACGACGTGGACGCACTCGCGGGCCACTACGGAGTTCACCCGCTGGAACTGCTCGACGGCCCGACCCGGGCGTGCGACGCCCTGCCCGAGGCGCGGCTGCGCACGGCGAGGGAGAAGGAGAAGAGGGGGGCGGTCCGATGAGCGTCTCCGCCCCCCGCCCCGGCTCCCGCCCTGACTCCGGCTCCCGCCCCGACTCCGGCTCACGCCCTGACCTCGGTGCCGGTCCCTCCGGTGCCGGTCCTTCCGGTGCCGGTCCTTCCGGTGCCGGGTTCGACGCGATCGACTCGTTGCTCTCCGCCGTCGCCCCGCCCGCCGTGCTCCCCGATCCCGGTGTGCGCCGCGCGCTGCGCGAACGCGCCCATCTCTCCAAGGCCCAGATCGCCAGGGCGCTCGGCGTCAGCCCCAGTACCGTCGGCGGCTGGGAGGCGGGGCGCGACCCGGTCGGTGAGATCCGTACCAAGTACGCGTACCTGCTCGACGGGCTGCGGGAAAGGCTGGGGGACCCGGCGGCGCAGGCTGAAGGCGGGCCGGACGACGCCGACGCGGACGACGCCGACGAGGACGCCGGAGCGGAGCCGGGTCCTGAGCCCTACGACGCCGACTGGGCCGCCCCGGCCGAGCAGGAGCCCGACGGAGACGTCGAGGCCCTGGCCGCCCCCGAGCCGTGTGTGCTGTGCGGGCGCCCCGCCCTGCACCGGATGGACGGATTCGCGCAGCACCTGGACCCCGCCGACTGCCAGGCTGCGCCCTCCGCGGACCCCTCCCCGGAGACACGTGTGGAGAAGGACGCACCGAAGGCCGCGGCGACGGGCGCGGCGAGGGATACGGCGACGCGAACGCCGAAGGACGCGGCGAAGCGAACCGCCAAGCGAGCGGCAGCAGGGAAGCCGCCCCGTGGCCGTGCGTTCCAGGACGAGTCAGGGCCGGGCGACCTCATCACCGAGGCCGTCCGGGCGGCCCTCTCCGACCACGAGGGCGACGTCGACGACGCGATCGCCGCGCTGCTGAAGCGGGCGATCCCCGACGCGATGCGGCTGCTCGACGAGACCCGCAAGGGCGGCAGGTACGACGTCGTCGCCCACCCCTGGGTCCCGGACGTCCTGCGCAAACAGACCGCCAAGGGCGCGGACCAGATCTGGGAGGCCCGTCCGAAGTGGACCCGGCGCGAACTCCCGGCCGGTGCCCACGAGGTGACCGCGCTCGACATGAACGGCGCGTACCTCTCCGCCCTGAAGACCCACCTCCCGCTCGGCCAGCTCGAACACTCCACGGGCTTCGGCTTCGACCGCCGCCGCGCCGGGGTCCACCTGATCACCCCGCCCGAGTGGGAGCACGAGGACCTGTTGCCCAACCCGATCGGCAACCGTGACGAGCCTGGGCCGCTCTGGGTCACCGAGCCGACCCTCCGCCTGCTGCTGCGGCTCTCGGGGCCCAGGCACCAGCTCTGCGCCCCGCCCGAGATCCACGAGTCGTACACCTCGGGTGCGACGGAGGGCCTGCTGGAGAAGTTCCGGGTCGCGCTCAAGGAGGCCCGTGACACGGCGATCGCCGAGGACGACGAGGTGACGCTGGAGTACGTCAAGGCGATGTACTCGAAGTTCGTCTCGACGATGGGGGAGTCGAACTACAACCGGGAGCTGTACCGCCCGGACTGGATGCACCTCATCCGCTCCCAGGCCTTCGCCAACCTCTGGATGAAGGCGCTCAAGGCCCACGACGAGGGCCTGCACGTCGTACGGGCCATGGGCACCGACGAACTCCATGTGATCGGCGACTGGCGCGAGGTCTTCCCCGAGGGCCGGGGGGTCACCGAGGTCAAGGTGAAGGACGTGTACACCGTCGGCGACGCGCAGTAGCTCTCGCGAGGGCATGAGCCGGAAGAGGCGTCAGGGCCCGGAAGGGCGTCGGGGCCCGGAAGAGGCGTCAGGGCCCGGAAGAGTCGTCAGGGTCCGGAAGACGCTTTGCGGCCCCAGGCCGAGACCAACGGGGCGGTGGCCAGGTCGAGTCGGCCGGTGTCCACGTGCGTCAGATGACGGTCGATCTCCTCGTCGGTAGCGATCCCCGCCGCCACCAGCCGGCCCCGGATCTGCCGTACCGTCGCCGCCTCCAGGACGGTGCAGGCCGGTGAGGTGATCGGGAAGTAGGCGTCGGCCCGTACGTCGTGCAGCCCTGCCTCGCGCAGCAGCCGGGGCAGGGTCCTGCCGTAGGAGAGGTCGGCGCCCCGCGAGGCCATAAGTTCCCGGAAACCGGCTCGCAGCCGGTTGGCCAGCCGCTGCTCCGGCCCCGACTCGTCCGGGCACAACAGCGGCTGGAGTCCCGGGTCGGCGTCCTCCAGGAGCAGAACGCCACCGGGCTTCAGCGCCTGGACCATGCGGCGCAGCGCCTCGGCGCGGTCCACGACGTGCACCAGCACCAGCCGGGCGTGCACCAGGTCGAAGCCGCCCGGCGGCGGCGGATCCGCCGCGACGTCGTGGCGCAGGACCTCGACCACCGGGGAGGCGGCCTGCCGGGCCCACGACACGTCGATGTCCGTGCACACCACCCGTCCCGAGGCGCCGACCCGGGCGGCGAGACCCGCGGGGACCGAGGGGCCGCCCGCTCCCACCTCCCAGCACCGCATTCCCTCGGTGAGCCCGAGCCGGTCGACGTGCCGGAACGTCACCGGGTCGAACAGCTCGGCCAGCGCGCCGAACCGGACGCCCGCCTCCGACTGCTGGTTGTCCAGCAGATAGCCCTGACCCGCCGGGCCTTCCGGCTGCTCCGTGCCGCGCCCCGCCGGGCCTCCCGGCTGCTCCGAGCCGCGCGCGCCGCCCATGCCCCGACCGCCCTCTCCGTCCGTCGTCCTCGTCCGCCGCGGCGCGCACCAACTGTCAGCAAGGTCAGCACCACCGCCGTCGGTCAATCAGTCGTGCGAGGCGTCCTCCTGGGCCTCCTCGTTCGTGGAGAGCGCGTCCCCAGCCTCCCCGTCGTGCTTCGGGGGCAGGTCCGTCCGGCCCACGTCGTGGGTCTCGGCCTCCTCGAACTCCTTGAGGACCTCGCCGAGGGCGGTGCCGGGGTGGTCGGTGGCCGGCGTCTCGTGGTCCTGGGCGTCGTTCCCGCCGGTGTCCTGGTCGGACTGGTGCTGGGGGCTGGTCATGTGCGGTCACTCCCTGATCGGTGTGGATGTGCGTCCGCGTGTGGACGCGGGGGATGTGGGGATGGGGGGAAGCGGTCACGGGCCGCCGAAGTCGACCTCGGCCGTGTCGAGGACCCGGGCGCCCATGTTGCGCTCCATCATCCGCAGCGCCGCGTCGGCGAGGTCCGTATGGATGTGGGCGACCGCGTCCCGGGGGATGCTCACGTCGAGGTGACGGATGTGGGCGTCGAGCGCCGAGTACAGGACGCACTGCTCGGTGACCTGGCCGCACAGCACGACATGGTCGATGTGGTGCTGGGCGAGGAGGTAGCTGAGCGGTGTCTCGTAGAAGATCGAGTGCCGTGCCTTGATGACGAAGAGCGACTTCTCGTCGGGGGCGAGTGGGCGTACGAGGTCGGCGTGCGGTCCTTCCAGTGCGGCCTGGACGATCTCGCCGTGGTGCGAGCGCCACTCGCCGAAGTTGTCGTTGGCGTAGATCACGGGGACATGCGCGCGACGGGCCCGTTCGATCAGCTGCACGATGGCGGGGACGGTGGCCGCGGCGGACGGGAGCAGCTGGTCCGCGTCCTCGTGCGTATACGTGTTGATCATGTCGATGACGATGAGTGCGCTCTCTCCCATGCCTTCCACCTTGCCGTCCGCGGGCGCTTCCCGCTCTCTCGCACACCTGGCCGCCGGCCTCCGTGCGGGCCGCGGCACCAGGGCCCGCCACATCGGTGCCCCCGGGGGCAGATCCAAAACTCGACCTGCGCCGGTGTGTGACTGGCACGAACATGGGAAACCGGGCGTAGTGACCCAAGTGCGGCAGGCCGCCCAAGAGCGGCACGCCGCAGAACGGCTCGTGGAGGAGGCGAAGGTTCGATGCGTGCACTGACCTGGCACGGCAAGCGTGACGTGCGGGTGGATACCGTTCCCGATCCGCGGATCGAGGAGCCGACGGACGTGATCGTACGGATCACCTCGTCCGGTATCTGCGGCTCGGACCTGCACCTGTACGAGGTGATGGGCCCCTATCTCGATCCGGGCGACATCCTCGGCCACGAGCCGATGGGCATCGTCGAGGAGGTCGGGCCCGAGGTGACGGCACTGGCGCCGGGCGACCGGGTGGTGGTCCCGTTCAACGTCTCGTGCGGGCACTGCTACATGTGCGACCGGGGCCTGCACTCGCAGTGCGAGACCACGCAGGTACGGGAGCGGGGCATGGGCGCCGCCCTGTTCGGCTACACCAAGCTCTACGGGCAGGTGCCGGGCGGACAGGCGGAGTTCCTGCGGGTGCCGTTCGGGAACACCCTCCCGATCAAGGTGGAGCACGGGCCGCCCGACGACCGCTTCGTCTACCTCTCCGACGTGCTGCCCACCGCCTGGCAGGCCGTCGAGTACGCGGACGTACCGCCCGGTGGCTCCGTCGCCGTGCTTGGGCTCGGCCCGATCGGTGAGATGGCCGCCAGGATCGCCCAGCACCGCGGGGCCGGCCTGGTCATCGGCGTCGACCTGGTGCCCGCCCGGCTCTCCCGGGCGCACAGCCGCGGCATCAAGGCCATCGACCTGCGCGCGCACGGCAAGCAGATCGGCGACGCGATCCGCGACCTCACCGACGGGCGCGGGCCCGACGCCGTCATCGACGCGGTCGGGATGGAGGCGCACGGCGCACCGGTCGCCAAGGCCGCCCAGTGGGCCGCGGGCCTGCTGCCAGACGCGCTGGCGGAACCGCTGATGGCGAACGCGGGACTCGACCGGCTGAGCGCCCTGTACGCGGCCATCGACATCGTCCGCCGCGGTGGCACGATCTCCCTGTCCGGGGTCTACGGAGGCGCGGTCGACCCGCTGCCCCTGCTGACCATGTTCGACAAGCAGATCCAGCTGCGCATGGGCCAGGCGAACGTCCGCCGCTGGACGGACGACCTGCTGCCGCTGCTCACCGACCAGGACCCGCTCGGTGTGGACGACTTCGCCACCCACAGCATGTCGCTGGAGGAGGGCCCGAAGGCGTACGAGATGTTCCAGGCCAAGGAGGACGGCATGATCAAGACCCTGCTCAAGCCGTCGGAGTCCGCCGTCCGTAAGTGAGGGCAGGCCGCAGAAGTCCGCCGCTCGGAGGTGACGTCCGGGCGGCGGACCCCTGCGCAGGGAAGTGACCGAGTGACCTCCGGACGGCGAATCTCGCCGTCCGGAGCTGTGAGCCGGACAGGCGGCTTCAACTCCGCATTATTCTTCGGTAGTTAAGGCTGACAGGATGTCCGACATGTTGAGTTCTGCGAAATCCGCTGCCGCGCTCCGGCGCTCGGCACGCATATCGACCGAGGCACTGTTGGTGCTCGCGATGGCCGCGGTGGTCCTGTGGCTGCTGGGCCGGATGTGGTCAGTGGTCTGGCCGGTTGTCGTGGCCCTGTTGCTCACGACGCTGACATGGCCGCTGGTCCGGTTCCTGCGCGGGCGCGGCTGGCGCCCCGCGCTGGCCGCCTCGCTGGTGACCGTGCTCTTCCTGCTGGTCTTCCTGGGCATCGTGGCACTGATCGCGGTACCGGTCGCCTCGCAGTCGGGCCAGCTGAGTGACGGGGTGGTCGCGGGCCTCCAGCAGCTGCGCGAGTGGGCGTCGGGGCCGCCGCTGAACATCGGCGACGACCAGATCACCGGCGCCTTCGACTCGGCGGTCGAGCGCATCCAGAACAGCGCGGGCACCCTGGTCACCGCCTTCGGCACGGGCGTGAGCACCGTGGTCAACGGCCTGGTCACCGCGGTACTGGCCCTCTTCCTGATGTTCTTCTTCCTCAAGGACGGCACCCGCTTCCTGCCCTGGCTCACCCGGCAGCTCCCGGGCCGCCTGGCCACCGACCTCCCGGTGCTGGCCGACCGCTGCTGGGCCACGCTGGGCGCCTTCGTCCGCTCGCAGGCGCTCGTCGGCCTGCTCGACGCCGTCTTCATCGGCATCGGGCTGTGGATCCTGGGCGTGCCCCTGGTGCTGCCGCTCGCGGTCCTCACCTTCGTGTCCGCGTTCGTACCGATCGTGGGCGCCTTCTTCGCCGGCTTCGTCGCGGTGCTTATCGCCTGGGTGTCGAACGGCACCACGGACGCGTTGATCGTGCTCGCGATCATCGTTGTGGTGCAGCAGCTGGAGGGCAACGTGTTCCAGCCCATGATCCAGAGCCGTGGCCTCGGACTGCACGCGGCCGTCGTCCTGATGGTGGTCGTGCTGGGCGGCAGCCTGGCGGGTGTGGTCGGCAGCCTGCTCGCCGTACCGGCGGCCGCGCTGGCCGCGGTGGTCTGGAACTACGTACGCGACGAGCTCAGTGATCCGCCGGGACCCGGTGAGGCGGACGGGGCCACGGGCCCCGGCGGCGGGGAGGAGCCGGACCCCGAGCCGGACCCCGAGAAGTCACCGGCCGGCACCCCCGCGTCGGCGTAGCCCCCGGTACACACCCCCTGCGTCGGCGTAGCCTCCGGTACTCCCGGGACCGGCTACGCCGACGCTTTCGTTTCCGTCCCGTTCCGCCGCGGAAACCGCGCGCGGCGTCGGCAGCGGGGTGTCATGGGTCATTAGTACGGTTTGCGTATGTACGCACCGGGTAACCCGCAGAGCGAGCGCGGCACAGATTTGCGCCGTTTGTCCTCACTTTGTCGTTCTGGAGGTTCCATGTCGGACCAGCGCAAGAGTGCGTTCGCCACCGTCAATCCGTACACCGGGGAAACCGTCGAGGAGTTCCCGCAGATCGAGGGCAAGGAGGTCGACTCCGCCGTCGAGACCGCGGACCACGCGTTCCGTGCCTGGCGGCGCCGGCCGGTCGAGGAGCGGGCCGCCGTGCTGGAGCGCGCCGCCGGGCTGATGAAGGAGCGCAAGGAGGACCTTGCGCAGACCATCACCCTGGAGATGGGCAAGCTGATCGGCGAGGCGCGCGGCGAGGTCGACCTCGCCGCCTCGATCCTTTCGTACTACGCCGACAACGGTCCCGGATTCGCCGCCGCGGAGCCCCTGGACGTCGAGGAGGGCGAGGCCTACCTGGTCAGCGAGCCGCTCGGGGTGCTGCTCGGCGTCATGCCGTGGAACTTCCCGCTCTACCAGGTGGTGCGGTTCGCGGGGCCCAACCTCGTGCTCGGCAACACCCTCCTGGTGAAGCACGCCGGCATCTGCCCGCGGTCCGCCCTCGCGCTGGAGACCCTGTTCCGCGACGCGGGCGCGCCCGAGGGCGTCTACACCAACCTGTTCGTCAGCCACGACGAGATCTCGCGCGTCATCGACAGCCCGCTCGTCCGGGGTGCGTCGCTGACCGGCAGCGAGGGCGCGGGCTCCAAGGTCGCCGAGCGGGCCGGCCGGAACATGAAGCCCAGCCTGCTGGAGCTGGGCGGCAGCGACGTGTTCGTCGTGCTCGACGGCGAGAACCTGGAGCGCACCGTCGGCGCCGCGGTGTCGGGCCGGATGGCGAACACCGGACAGAGCTGCGTGGCGTCGAAGCGGTTCATCGTGCTCGACGAGTTCTACGACGACTTCGTGGCCGGCCTCCGCCGCGGGCTGGAAGCGCTGAAGCCGGGCGACCCGTCCGACGACGCGACCACGCTGGGCCCGCTCTCCTCCGAGCAGGCGGCCGAGGACCTGGTCGAGCAGATCCGCGAGACGGTCGAGCAGGGCGCGGAGCTGGTCACCGGCGGCAACCGGATCGACCGCCCCGGCGCCTTCGTCGAGCCGACCCTCCTCACCGGCGTCGAGCCGGGGATGCGGGCGTACGCGGAGGAGCTGTTCGGCCCGGCTGCGGTGGTCTACCGGGTCGCCGACGAGGACGCGGCCGTCGCCCTCGCCAACGACAGCCAGTACGGCCTCGGCGGTTCGGTCTTCTGCGCGGACGTCGACCGCGGCCGCCGGGTGGCCGAGCGGATCGAGACCGGCATGGTCTGGGTCAACCACCCCACCTCCACCCAGGCGGACCTGCCGTTCGGCGGGATCAAGCGCTCCGGCTACGGGCGGGAACTCTCCCAGCTCGGCATGCGGGAGTTCGTCAACCGCAAGCTGGTGCGGATCCTGCCGCCCGACGCGGAACTGCGGGGAATCGCGGGCTGACAGGCGCCCGAACCAGCAGCACCGGGAACTGACCGTCAAGCCCCGACCGCGGACCGCCGAGCCTCGACCGCGGACCGCCGAGCCTCGACCGCGGACCGCGGACCGCGGACCGCGGAGCCCGAACCGCGGGCCGCACAGCACACCCCCGCCCAGCACACCCCCGCCCAGCACACCCCCGCCCAGCACACCCCCGCCCAGCACACCCCCGCCCAGCACACCCCCGCCCAGCACCAACCGCACAGCACACCCCCCACACAGCACCAAACGCACAGCCAAGGAGCACCCGTGTCCGCAGTACCCGACATCACCCTCAACAACGGCGTCAAGATCCCCCAGCTCGGCTTCGGCACCTTCCAGATCCCGCCGGAGGACACCAGGGAGACCACCCTGGCCGCGCTGGAGGCCGGCTACCGGCACATCGACACGGCGCAGATGTACGGCAACGAGAAGGAGGTCGGGCAGGCGGTCCGTGACTCCGGGATCGACCGCTCCGACATCTTCGTCACCAGCAAGCTGAACAACGGCGCGCACGAACCCGACGACGCCCGCAAGGCGTTCGACCAGAGCCTGGAGGACCTGGGCCTGGACCACCTGGACCTCTTCCTCGTGCACTGGCCGCTGCCGGGCAAGGGCGACTTCGTGGAGACCTGGAAGGTCATGGAGGAGATCTACCGCTCCGGCCGCGCCAAGGCCGTCGGCGTCTCCAACTTCCAGCCGCACCACCTGCGCCGGCTCATGGAGGGCAGCGTGGTGGTGCCCGCCGTCAACCAGATCGAGGTGCACCCCTACCTCACCCAGGACGACGTCAGGGCCTTCGACGCCGAGCACGACATCGCCACCGAGGCCTGGTCGCCGATCGCACAGGGCAAGGTGCTCGACGACCCCACGATCAGCCGCATCGCCGAGCGGGTCGGCAAGTCGACGGCGCAGGTCACGCTGCGCTGGCACCTGCAGCGCGGTGACATCGTCTTCCCGAAGTCGGTGACGCAGAAGCGGATCGAGGAGAACTTCGACCTGTTCGACTTCGAGCTCACCGAGGGCGACATCGGTGAGATCTCCGCCCTGAACCGCGACGAGCGCACCGGCCCCGACCCGGACAAGTTCAACGGCTGACCACCACTGGCATGCCACCGCCCCCGCCCGGTCCGGCCGGGGGCGGCGGCGCGGGCATGTCCGCGCCCGTAAAACCCGTAAAACCGAAGCGCCCACACGGCTGTGCGAAGCGCCTACGCGGCTGTGCGAATCCGGCGGTGTGAATTCGGACATGTGAATTCGTACGTGTGAAACCGGTGGTGCGAGGAAGTCGACCACGGCACCCCCGAACACAACGAACGGACTGAACGTTGAGCGACGGACATGCCTCCAGGAACGCCCACGGGAACACCCCGGACGAGAACGCCCGCAAGAACATCTTCGTGGTCGGTCTCGACGAGGCCAACCTGCCGACCCTGAACGCGGTCCCGCACGCGGACGAGTACCGCTTCCACCCGCTGCTGACCATCGAGGAGCTCCAGGTCGGTGAGGTCTCCGTGCCCGACCTGATCGAGAAGGCGACCGCCGTCCTGGACGCCTTCGACGGCACCATCGACGCGATCGTCGGCTACTGGGACTTCCCGGTCAGCACCCTCGTGCCGATCCTGAGCGAGCGCTACGGCACCCGCAGCACCAACCTCGCCTCGACAGTCAAGTGCGAGCACAAGTACTGGAGCCGGCTGGAGCAGGAGAAGGTCGTCGAGGAGCACCCGAGGTTCGGGCAGGTGGACCTCACGGCCGACGACCCCGTCCCGCCGGAGGGCATGAGCTTCCCGATGTGGGTCAAGCCCGCCCTCTCGTACTCCTCGGAACTGGCCTTCGGCGTCAAGGACCAGAAGGAGTTCCGGGAGGCCGTCGAGGAGATACGCCAGGGCGTCTCCCGGGTCGGGCGGCCCTTCGAGTACGTACTCGAACAGCTCGACCTGCCCGAGGAGATGGCCGGGGTCGGCGGTCAGGTCTGCCTCGCCGAGGAGACGCTCACCGGGGTCCAGGTCGCCGTCGAGGGCTATGTGCACGACGGAGAGGTCACCGTCTACGGCGTTCTCGACTCCATCAACTACCCCGATTCCTCCAGCTTCCTGCGCCACCAGTACCCCTCCGCGCTGCCGGAGCCGGTGATCCGCAGGCTGCACGACGTGTCCGGGCGCGTCATGCGGCAGATCGGCATGGACCAGGCCACCTTCAGCATCGAGTACTTCTACGACCCGCGGACGGACGCGCTCAACCTGCTGGAGATCAACCCGCGGCACTCGCAGTCGCACGCCGAGCTGTTCGAGTACGTCGACGGCGTCCCCAACCACCACTGCATGCTCAGCCTCGCGCTCGGCCGCGACCCCGCGATGCCGCACCGGGCGGGCCCGTACCAGGTGGCCGCGAAGTGGTACTACCGCTGGTTCGCCGACGGCACCGTGCACCGGACGCCACGACCGCAGGACATCGAGCGGATCGAGCGGGAGATCCCGGGTGTACGGATCGACGTCGTGCCCGCCGAGGGGCAGCGGCTCTCCGACACCGAGCAGCAGGACAGCTACAGCTACGAACTCGCTCACATCTTCACTGGCGGCGACAGCGAGGAGGACATCCGCGCGAAGTACGACCGCTGCGTGGCCGCCCTCGGTCTGGAGTTCGCCGAGACCGCGCCGGGCGGCCGTGAACTGAAGAACGTCTGACCACATTTCGCGCGCGCCGCACGTCCGCAGGGCACCGGCGCGCCGCACGTCCGCAGAGCACCGACCGAAGGAGCTGCCCCACCGCATGCGTTACGTGAGCAACCTTCCGTACACCACCAAGGAGGAGGAGCACGTCGTCGTCCCCGCCAGGGACGGCACCCGCCTCTCGGCCCGCATCTGGCGCCCGGACTCCTCCGACGACGAGCCCGTGCCCGCGGTGCTGGAGTACATCCCCTACCGCAAGCGCGACCTGTCCGCCGTACGGGACTCCATCCACCACCCGTACATCGCCGGGCACGGCTACGCCTGCGTCCGCGTCGACCTGCGCGGCACCGGTGAGTCCGAGGGAGTCCTCGCCGACGAGTACCTGGAGCAGGAGCAGACCGACGCCGAGGACGTCCTCGCCTGGCTCGCCGAACAGCCGTGGTGCGACGGGAACACCGGCATGATGGGCATCTCCTGGGGTGCCTTCGCCGCCCTCCAGACCGCCGCCCGCCGTCCGCCGTCCCTGCGCGCCGTCGTCCTCGCCTCGTTCACCGACGACCGCTACGCCGACGACATGCACTACATGGGCGGCGCCATGCTGTCCGACAACCTCGCCGAGGCGGGCACCATGTTCGCCTACGCCACCTGCCCGCCGGACCCGGCGGTCGTCGGGGAGCGCTGGCGCGACATGTGGCACGAGCGGATGGAGAACACCCGCCCGTGGATCCTCAACTGGCTGCGCCACCAGCGCCGCGACGACTACTGGCGGCACGCCTCGGTCTGTGAGGACTACTCCGCGGTGCAGGTCCCGGTGCTCGCCTCCAGCGGCTGGGCCGACGGCTACTCCAACGCCGTCACCCGGGTGCTGGAACACCTGGACGTCCCGCGCAAGGGGCTCGTCGGCCCCTGGTCGCACAAGTACCCGCACCTCGGCGAGCCCGGTCCCGCCATCGGCTACCTCCAGGAAGTCGTCCGCTGGTGGGACCACTGGCTCAAGGGCGCCGACAACGGCGTCATGGAAGGTCCCATGCTGCAGGCCTGGATGCAGGACAGCGTGCCGCCGTCCACGTCGTACGAGGAGCGCCCCGGGCGCTGGGTCGGCGAGCCCTCCTGGCCCTCGCCGCACATCAAGCCCGTCAGCCGCCCGCTGCTGCGCCACCGCATCGCCGCGGAGGGAGCTTCGGTGCCGGACGGGGGCGGCGAGCCCATGACGGTGCAATCGCCGCTCTCCGTCGGCCAGTTCGCGGGCAAGTGGGCGTCCTACAACGCCCCGCCCGACCTGCCCTACGACCAGCGCGAGGAGGACGGCGGCTCCCTCGTCTTCGACACGGAACCGCTGCGCGAGCAGGTCGAGATCCTCGGCAGCCCGACGGTCGAGCTGGACCTCTGCGTCAGCGAACCCGTCGCCACCGTCGCCGCCCGGATCTCCGACGTCGCCCCCGACGGCAGCGCCACCCGGGTCACGTACGGCATCCTCAACCTCACCCATCGCGGCGGCACCGGTGAGCCGGAGGAGCTCGAACCGGGCCGCCGCTACCGGGCCACCGTCCAGCTCAACGGGGTGGCCCAGGCCTTCCCGCCGGGCCACCGCATCCGGCTCTCCCTGTCGACGTCGTACTGGCCGCTCGCCTGGCCCGCGCCCCGCCCGGCGCTGCTGAGCGTGTACGAGGGCACCAGCACGATCACCCTGCCGGTACGCCCCACCGACGAACCGGACGAGCTGCCGCAGCAGCCCTTCGGCGAACCCGAGGGATGCCCGCCGCTCGCCACCACCCGGATCAGCCCGCCGGAGGAGCGCTGGGAGGTGCGCCGCGACCTCATCGGCTACGGCTCGGCGCTGGAGATCGTCAAGGACCGAGGCACCGTACGCATCGACGGCATCGGCCTGAACACCGCTCTGCGCGCCGAGGAGCGCTACACCGCCACCGCCGACGACTTCACCTCCGTCACGGGCGAGACGGCCTGGACGATGCGCTTCGGGCGCGACGACTGGGACGTACGGGTGGAAACCAGGACCGAACTGCGGTGCACGGAGAAGGAGTTCCTCGTCGATGCGACTCTCGACGGGTACGAGGGCGGCAAGCGGGTGTTCTCGCGCACCTGGAACGAGACCGTGCGACGCGATTCCCTGTAACTTGCCCGAACACTCCGCGCCGAGCGCCGCGACCACCACCACCAGGTCCACCGACAGCCGTGGACAACAGCCAGGAAAGGACGTCCAGTGACCCTCGCCGACGCCGTGTTCGCCTCCGCGGGAGCGGGGGCACTGCTCGCGGCGGTGCTGCCCCGGGCACTGGCCGGGCGTCCGGTCTCGCTGCCGCTGATCTTCCTGGCGGGTGGCTTCCTCGTCTATCTGCTGCCGCTGCCGCTGCCGGAGATCGACCCGGTGCGCGACCGGATGATGACCGAGCACCTCACCGAGATCGGCGTGATCATCGCCCTGATGGGTGCGGGACTCGCGCTCAACCGGCCGGTGGGCAGACGACGTTGGTCCACCACCTGGCGGCTGCTCGGCCTCACCATGCCGCTGACCGTGCTGGTCACCGCGCTCGTGGCGTGGTGGCTGCTGGACTGGCCGCCGGCCGCCGCGCTGCTGCTCGCCGCCGTCCTCGCCCCCACCGATCCGGTGCTCGCGTCGGAGGTGCGGGTGGGGGAGCCCACCGCGGACGAGCACGACGAGGACGAGGTGCGGTTCTCCCTGACCAGCGAGGCGGGTCTCAACGACGGCCTCGCCTTCCCCCTCGTCTACGCGGCGGTCGCCGTGGCCGCGGCGGTGGGCGGCGGCTGGTCCACGGGCTGGGTCGGTGGCTGGGTGCTGGAGGACGTCCTGTTCAAGGGCGTCGTAGGGGTACTGGGCGGACTGCTGATCGGCCGGCTGCTCGGCTGGCTGTTCTTCCGGCCCCGCTCATCGGTGCTGCGGCTGTCCACGCACCGCGAGGGCTTCGTCGCGCTCGGCGCCACCTTCCTCTCGTACGGGGTGACGGAACTGGCGGGCGGTTACGGCTTCCTCGCCGTGTTCACCACCGCCTGTACGATCCGGGCGGCCGAGCGTACCCACGGCTTCCACAACGTGCTGCACGACTTCGTCGAGCAGGTCGAGCGGCTGTTCACGGCGGCGGTCCTGTTCCTGCTCGGCGCGTTCATCGCGACCGGCGGTCTCGCCGCGCTGACCTGGCGGGGCGCGCTCGTCGGGCTGGCGGTGCTGCTCGTGATCCGTCCGCTGACCGGCTGGGCGGGCCTGCTCGGCGGCAGCCTGCGGGGCCGGGAGCGGTGGGTGGTCGCGGGCTACGGCATCCGGGGCATCGGCTCGCTGTACTACCTGGCCTATGCGCTGGGGGAGACGAAGTTCCCGGTGCCGGAGCGGGAGTTGTGGGCGGTGGTGACGTTCACCATCCTGATCTCGGTCGTGCTGCACGGCGTCACGTCGGGGCCGGTGGTCACCCGACTGGACCGCCGCCGCAAGGGCGCGTCCGCGGAGCAGCGCGAGGAACAGTCCGCCGGGCAGCGCGAGGAACAGCAGGATGGCGCGTCCGCGGGGCAGGAGGAGGCGGCCGCGCAGCCGGACCAGCCTCACTGATCCCGGCCGCGCAGCCGTGCGGGGCCGGGATCAGGACGCCGGGTAGGGGGTCCGGCGCAGCTGCTCGGCCAGGTGCAGGGCGTTCACCGCGAGGGTGTGCGTGGTGGAGGCCACGGACTCCGGGGTCTCGTCCAGGTCCTGGTAGTCGGTGCCCTGCTGCGCCTCGCCGACCCAGTACGTCACCGCGCCGGGCGCCAGCGAGAAGCCGAGGTCGTTGAGGCCCTGGAAGAGGTCGGCGCTCACCTTGTGCGCACCGTCCTCGTTGCCCACCACGGCGACGGTCGCGACCTTGCCGTACGTCAGCAGGCGCCCCTCCTCGTCCGACTCGGAGAGCTCGGCGTCCAGGCGCTCCAGCACCCGCTGGCAGACGCTGGACGCGTGACCGAGCCAGATGGGGGTGGCGAGCAGCAGGATGTCGGCGGCCAGCACCTTCTCCCGCAGGGCGGGCCAGGCGTCGCCGTCCCCCATGTCGAGCTCGACGCCGGGGCGCACGTCGTGGTCGACCACGCGCACCGTCTCCACCTCGGCCCCCAGCTTCGCGAACTGCGCGCCGGCCTGTTCGGCCAGGTGCTGACTGCTGGAGGGCTTGGGGGACGGGCTCAACGTACAGACCAGGGACAACACGCGCACGGCGAACTCCTTTCGGCCCGAGGGCCGCGGGGGCGGGGATCGATCACGGGGATCTCTGACAGAGATCGATGACGGGGATCGACGTACCCAACAGATTCCCAAAATGTCGATTCCCACCCCTTGCGTCCCACCTCTTGCGCCCGTATGCGTGCCCGAGCGGGGTCACGGGTGCATGTGCGCGCCCTTGAGCACCTTGTCGACCGCGTTGCGCGGTCCGTGGACCGCGATGCCGACCAGGTCGAGGTTGTCCTTGCCCACGGCACGCACCGCCGCCCGGTTGTCCCGGTCGTTACCCGTGCCGAACAGGTCCGAGGTGAAGACCGACGCGGGCAGTGCGCGGGAGAGCGCCCGGGTGTGCGCGGCGGTCAGGTTCTCCTTGGTGCCCTCGAAGACCAGCACGGGCTGGCGGAACATCGGCAGGTACGGGGTGCCGTCGGCGTCCGCGTACGGTTCGCCGACCAGCTCGGGCACCGCCGTGCCGAGCCCGCTGACCAGGAAGGCGGTCACGTTCAGCCGCTGCCAGGTCTCCAGGTCCTCGCGCAGCAGCACGGCGATCTTGGTGTCGAAGCGGACGGGCGGCGCGGTGTCGGCCGCGGGGGAGACGGAGACGGGCGGCGCGGTGTCAGCCGCAGGGGACTCCGGGGAGGCGGAGGGGGTGGGGGAGGGGGAGAGGGGTGTCCGGTCGGTTCTCATGCTTCGAGACTCCCGCGTCGGGGACCCCCGGGTCTTGTACGTTCTTTGCGTGAGCCCCGAAGCGCCCCGGCCGGAACCCCGGCAGGAAGTCTCCGCCTGGCGGCCCCGGGTTCCGGGCATCGTCGAGGTCTTCCACGCGCGCTTCACCGAGCACGCGTACCCGATGCACGTGCACGACGCGTGGACCGTGCTCATCGTCGACGACGGCGCGGTCCGCTACGACCTGGACCGGTTCGCCCGTGGCACCCCGGGCGACACCGTCAGCCTGCTGCCGCCGCACGTGCCGCACAACGGCTCGCCCGCCACCGCGCGGGGGTTCCGCAAGCGGGTCCTCTACCTGGACATGACGCAGCTCGACGAGAGCCTGATCGGCGCCGCCGTGGACGGCCCCGACCTCGCCGACCCCGGCCTACGCCACCGGGTGGGCCTGCTGCACGCCGCCCTCGCACACCCCGGTGACGTGTTCGAGGCGGAGAGCCGGCTCGCCCTCATCGGCGAACAGCTGCGCACCCGGCTGAGCCCCGGGGCGCCGGCGCGGGTCCCGGCGACCGACCGGAGGGTGGCCAGGGATGTCCGCGAGCTCCTGGACGCCCATCTGGCCGCGGGGATCACCCTGGAGGAGGCGGCCCGCCTCGTGTACGCGCACCCCACCCATCTCGTACGGGCGTTCAGTGCCGCGTACGGGATCGCCCCGCACCAGTACCTGATGTCCCGCCGGGTCGACCGGGCGCGCCGGTTGCTCCTCGGCGGCCGGCCGGCCGCCGAGGTGGCGACGGCCGTCGGCTTCTACGACCAGTCCCATCTGACCCGGCACTTCAAGAAGATCGTGGGCACGACCCCGGGCCGGTACGCGAAGGGCGGTCCGGCGCATGCACCTGCCTCTGCCCCGGCCCCTGACCCGGTCAGCCGGGTACCGGATGACCGGCGGGGATGTCGGCTGCCTGGCTGAGCCGCAGGACCTCGGCGGGTGCGTCGGGGTGCAGCCGGGTCCGGACCGGCGCGAGCAGGAAGCCGGTGTGGTCACCGTCGGCACCGCTGTCGAGGCGCTCCACTATGCGACCGACGAAACACGCGGCGGCGTCGGTCAGCAGCGGTGTGCCGTCCGGGCCCTCGGTCCAGTCCAGACCGGCGAACTTGTCGGTCTCCGCGCTGCACCGGGCGCCGAAGCGCTCCGCGAGGTCGTGGCGTTGCGGGAGCAGGTGGACGGCGAGGAAGTCCGCGTGGCGGGCGAGCCGGTAGGTGTGGTTCTCCTGGGAGAGCCACACCATGAACAGCTCGGGACTCATCGAGCACTGGGAGGCGAACCCGACCAGGCACCCGGCGCGCCGGCCCTCGGCCGCGACGGTCACCACGTAGGCCGGGGAGTCCACCAGACCGAGGAACGAGTCGAAGCTCACGGTTACGTCTCCTGGCGGGTTGGCGGGTTGGCGGGTTGACAGGTGTGCTCGTGGGCGGGGGCGGGGCGGGTGTCCGCGCCCCCTGAGCGCGGGTCCCCCCGTCGTACGGTGTGAAACGGGTCGGACGGCGCCTCCGACGACGCCGCCATCGACAACGGCGCCTCCGACGACGCGGTCGGCACCGGGCGGCGGTCCGTCTGATGCGCGGGGTCGCGCCGCCGTCGATGATGGGTTCCGGGACCCGGCAGGAAGGTGGCGGTGGTGAGCGAGAAGGACGGCCTGCGGACCTACCGTGGCAAGCGGCACTTCGACCGGACGAGCGAGCCCTCCGGCGAGCGTGCGCGGAAGGACGGTGACGAGCCCGTGTTCGTGGTGCAGATCCACGACGCGAGCACGATGCACTTTGACTTCCGTCTGGAGGTCGACGGCGTACTCAAGTCCTGGTCGGTGCCCAAGGGGCCGTCCACCGACCCCCAGGACAAGAGACTCGCCCTCCCCACCGAGGACCACCCCCTCGACTACCAGGACTTCGAGGGCGTCATCCCGCAGGGCGAGTACGGCGGCGGCACCGTCATCGTCTGGGACACCGGCACCTACCGGCCGACCAGCCACGACAGGCGGAACCGGCCGGTGCCCTTCGCCGACGCGCTCGACAAGGGGCACGCCACCTTCGAGCTGCACGGCAGGAAGCTGCGCGGCGAGTACGCCCTCACCCGGTTCCACGGCCGCGAGGAGAAGAGCGGCGGATCCGCCGCCAAGCCCACCTGGCTGTTGGTACGAAAGGGCCGGACGGGGCAGCAGACACAGCAGACAGGTGACACCGCCGTCGGCACCCCCGACCCGCACCGGGCCCGCTCGGTGCGCAGCGGGCGCACCCTGCGGCAGGTCGCCGACGAGGAGAGCGGGCAGGGCCGGGAGCAGGGCTGAGCGGGCCGGTGGGACACGGAGCGAAGGAGGCGAGAAGTGTGAGCTCCACCCGGGAGCGAAGCGTGAGCTCCACCCAGGAGCTGCGGGTCGGCCGCCGTACCGTCGAGGTGAAGCGGGCCGACAAGGAGCTGTTTCCCGAGGACGGCATCACCAAGGCCGACCTGGCCGAGTACTACCGCCGGGTGGCACCGCGGATGCTGCCCGAACTGCGCGGCAGGCCGCTGATGCTGGAGCGGATGCCGGACGGCATCGACGGCAGCCGCTTCTACCAGAAGGAGATCTCCGACTACTTCCCTGAGTGGATCCACCGCACCGCGGTCGCCAAGGAGGGCGGTGAGGTCACGCATGTGGTCTGCGACGACACGGCCACCCTGGTGTATCTCGCGAGTCAGGCGTGCATCACCGCGCACCGCTGGCTGAGCCGCGCGGACCGGCCGCGCAGTCCCGACCGGCTGGTCTTCGACCTGGATCCGCCCGCCGACGAGTTCGGGCCCGTGCGCCGCGCGGCCCACCAGCTGCGCGAGCTGCTCGACGAGCTTGAGCTGCC
This sequence comes from Streptomyces sp. NPDC091272, assembly GCF_044757485.1. Classification (NCBI taxonomy): domain Bacteria; kingdom Bacillati; phylum Actinomycetota; class Actinomycetes; order Kitasatosporales; family Streptomycetaceae; genus Streptomyces; species Streptomyces sp. NPDC091272. Next base: position 167,080 of record NZ_JBIVVC010000006.1, on the reverse strand, counting down.
GTCGGGGCTGATGACCACGGGTTCCCGGGGACTGCACGTGGTGGTGCCGCTGAACCGCCGGGACGACGCCGACGACGTGCTGGAGTTCTCCCGCGCCGTCGCGCGGGTGCTGGCGGACCGCCACCCGCGCGAGCTGACGACCGAGTCCCGCAAGGACGCCCGCAAGGGGCGGCTGTATCTCGACGTCGCGCGTAACGGCTACGCCCAGACCGTGGTCGCACCCTTCGCCATCAGGACCAGGCCGGGCGCGCCCGTGGCCGCGCCACTGGACTGGGACGAGCTGGACGCCCCTGAGCTGACGGCCCGCCGCTGGACGGTGACCGACCTCGGCGACCGGCTGGAGAAGGACCCCTGGGCGGGGCTGGCCCGCCGCGGGCGCGGCATCACGCGGGCGGCGCAGCGGCTGCGGACCTTGGCGAGGAACGAGGGCCGGAAGTAGCGCGTGGCAGGTCCGGCGGGGGACTCCGGTCCGGACCGGCACGTCCGGAGGGCCCGCACCCGGTTTCTGCGCGCGGTTTCCGCACGCGGCACGGGTCTCACACCCGGTTTCCGCGTACGGGCACGGTTTCCGCGTAGCGTACAGGCGCCATTTCCGCAGGCGGCGCCATTCCCTCGCGGCCACGGGGCGCCATTCCCGCAGGAGGCACCATCCGATATTCCCGCAGGAGGCACCATCCGATGCGGCACGAAGCGAATCCGCTCCCGCGCGGGGCGCCGTCCGCCGAATTTCTACCGGGCCGCACATACCGGTGGGCCGCCCCTTTTCGGGGCGGCCCACCGGCGCGCTGATACATCGTGCCAGGGGTCAGTCCTTGACCGCGTCCTTGGCCTTCTCCTTGGCCTTGCGGGCGTCGCCCTTGGCCTGGTCGCCCTGGCCCTCGGCCTGCAGACGCTCGTTGCCCGTGACACGGCCGGCCGTCTCCTTGGCCTTGCCCTTGGCCTGCTCGGTGGCGGCCTGTGCCTTTTCGTCCGCTGCCATGACGCTCAACTCCTCGCAATTCGCTTTCGAACGGGCTGCGAAGCCCTCATCGAAGCGGATGTCCCCGGTCCGAGATCTGAAACAGAAAGCACGGGAAGAAATTCTCCGCGCCCCGGCGGGCCTGATTGCCGCGCCCCTGCGGGCCCGAATGACGCGCTCCGGTGGGCCGATTCTCACGCGGTCCGGCGCAGTGTCCGCATCCGGACGTACGCATAGACGCAGCCGGCCAGGGCGAGGTCGGAAAGCAGCATGTAACCGATCGAGTACGAGTCCTTGGCGCTGTAGATGGCGCCCATCAGCAGCGGCGGTACGAATCCGCCCAGGCCGCCGACGGCGCCGACGATGCCGGTGACACTGCCCACCTGGGCCTGCGGGGTGACCTGGGAGACCAGGGCGAAGACGCTGCCGCCCGCCGTGCCGAGCCCGGCCGCCATCGCGAGCAGGGCGATCGTGCCGACCGGCGCCAGCGCCGGGTCGAAGGCCTGGACGATCGCGAAGAGGGCCACGGCGGCGAGGGCGACGGCCGTGACGAGCGCCGGGTGGAACCGGTCCGACAGCCGCCCGCCCAGGGGCCGGAAGAGGACGGTGACCAGCGCGAACCCGGCGGCCTTGGTACCCGCGTCGGTCGGCTGGAGCTCGTACCAGGTCTTGAGGTACGTCGGCAGGTACACGCCGAATGCGACGACTCCGCCGAACCCGATGGCATACAGCGCCGACAGCTCCCAGGTCACCCGCAGCCGCCCGGCCTGCCCCAGCCGCGAGGAGAGCGAGGCGGCCGGCACGATCCGGTCCGGCCGGTCCGTGATCAGGACGGCCCCCAGCGCCGCGAACACCACGAGGGCGACGGCGACGAAGACGAAGGGCAGGTTCTCCCCGTGCGCGGCGATGCGCGGGGTGAAGTATCCGGACAGCGCCACGCCGCCCATGCCCATGCCGAACACCCCGAGGGCGAAGCCCCTTCTGGCGGGCGGGAACCAGGAGTTGACCAGCGGGACGCCGATCGCGAACGTCGTGCCGCCGAGCCCCAGCAGGAAACCGACCAGCAGGAGCATCGGGTAGCTGTTCCTGGCGGGGATCAGCAGCAGGACCGGGACGACGGTGAGCGCCGAGACCAGCGGGAACATCAGCTTCGCGCCGTACCTGTCGGTGAGCGCACCCACCGGGATGCGGCCCACCGACCCCACCAGGACCGGAATCGCGACGAGCAGGGACTGCTGGAAGGAGCTGAGGCCGAGCCGTTCCTTGTAGCCGACGGCGAGCGGAGCGATCAGGTCCCAGGCCCAGAACGTGAGCATGAATCCGAGTGTCGCCACGAAGAGATTGCGGTACGCGGCGGCTGACGGCTTGCCGTCCGCTGCCTTGGCTGCCTCGGTCTGCTCGGTCTCCATACCGCCAGTCAAGACAGCGGACCGGGCCGGGGCGCGGGGAACTGGGCCGTACGCAGTACGCAGTACCCGGGGACCCGGGGCAGCCCCCGAGCCCCCACCGGTCCGGGGCGGCCCCCGAGCTGGAAGAACCCGGCGGCCCGGGGCGGCCCCCGAGCCGGAAACCCCTCGGAGCGCCCCGCGACCGCGTCGCCGCTACCCCTGGAGCAGGGTCCCTGCGGTCGCTACCAGGCCCAGGTCCATCCGCACCGCGCGGCTCTCGCCGTGGTGCGTGGCGGCGGAGGCGCGCGGGGCGTGGCCCGCCGCCGTCGTGGCCAGGACGTACGGGCCGGCGGCCGGGACCGCGAGCGTGTAGTGACCGTCGGAGTCGGTCAGTGCGGCGCCCGCCTGACGGCCGAGACGGTCGATCAGCGTCACCTTGGCGCCGGTGACGGGCACGCCCGCGGGGTCGAGGACGAGCCCGCGGAACGCGGCGAGAGCCTCCTGCGCCGTCTCGGGAGCCGTCTCCGTCGGGTGCGCCAGCAACGCGTCCTGCGCACTGCTCGCCCGCAGCTGCACGTGCTGGACGACCTCGCGCCGCTTCGGCAGGCACAGGGCGAGCGCGAGACCCACCACGACGGCGCCCGTGGCGATCAGGAAGGAGACGCGGAAGCCGTGCATGGTCGGGATCGCGACGCCACCCGCGTGCTGCGCCGTGTTGGCGAGCACCATGCCGATGACGGCGGACGACACGGAGGTGCCGATCGAGCGCATCAGGGTGTTGAGGCCGGTGGCCGCGCCCGTCTCGGACGGGTCGACCGCGCCGATGATGAGCGCGGGCAGCGAGGAGTAGGCGAGGCCGATGCCCGCACCGATGACGACCGAGATCACCACGGTCTGCCAGGCGGCGCTCATCAGGCCGAGCCCGGCGCCGTAACCGATCGCGATGATCAGCATGCCGAGGATGAGCGTCACCTTCGGGCCGTAGCGCGCCGACAGACGGGCGTAGACGGGCGCGGTGATCATCATCGTCAGCCCGAGCGGCGCGACGCACAGGCCCGCCGTCACCATCGACTGGCCGAGACCGTAGCCGGTGGCGGAGGGCAGCTGGAGCAGCTGGGGGAGGACCAGGGAGATCGCGTAAAAGGCGACCCCGACCATGATCGAGGCGAGGTTGGTGAGCAGCACCTCGCGGCGGACGGTGGTGCGCAGGTCGACCAGCGGGGCCTTGAGCCGCAGTTCCATCACTCCCCAGGCCAGGAACACCACGAGCGCCGCGGCGAACAGGCCCAGCGTGGTGCCGCTGCCCCAGCCCCAGTCACTGCCCTTGGTGACCGGCAGCAGGAGCAGCACCAGGCCGAGGGAGAGGCCCAGCGCTCCGGCGACGTCGAAGCTGCCCCTGGCGCGCAGCGGGCTCTCGGGCACGACGGTGAGCGTCAGGACGATCGACACCACACCCAGGCCGGCCGCGCCGAAGAACAGCGCGTGCCAGTCGGCGTGCTGGGCGACGAGTGCGGCGACCGGCAGCGCGAGACCGCCGCCCACGCCTATGGAGGAGGACATCAGGGCCATCGCCGAGCCGAGCTTCTCGGCCGGCAGCATGTCGCGCATCAGGCCGATGCCGAGCGGGATGGCGCCCATCGCGAAGCCCTGGAGGACGCGGCCCCCGATCATCACCAGGAGCTGGTCGGTGAATCCGCAGACCAGCGAACCCACCACCATGATCGCGAGGCTGACGATCAGCATCCTGCGCTTGCCCGCGAGGTCGCCGAGGCGGCCCATGATCGGGGTGGACACCGCACCGGCGAGCAGGGTCGCGGTCATGACCCAGGTGGCGTTGGACGGCGAGGTGTTCAGCAGCTGCGGCAGGTCCTTGATCACCGGAACGAGCAGCGTCTGCATGACCGCAACGACGATTCCGGCGAAGGCGAGTACGGGGACGACGCCGCCTGTTCGGCGAGTGCTGGTCGTCGACTGAGACATTGCGGAGGGCCTCCGGAAGGCGGTCTCGGGAACGGCGAGGATGCGCGGGAGCAGCGGAGCGCGAACATCGGCGTGTGGGGGCGGGCAGGTTACGTGTAGCTCGAACCTGTTTCCCGGGGCGACTATTCCGACGGTCGCCGTACGAGGAAAACCTTGACCTTCCCATTGCCTGAAGCGGGAGGACCGCTTCCGGTTTTGGGTGTGTTCGGGGGTTTCCGGCAGCGGCACTCCTTACGGTGCGGTGACGTGACAGCGTGCCCGGCGGGCGGAGGTGCCACCGGCCCCTAGCGTCGGTGCCATGCGTGTACTTGTGACAGGCGGGGCGGGCTTCATCGGCTCGCACATCGTCCAACAGCTGCTCTCCGCCGACCGCGAACCGGTGGTGTTCGACGCCCTGCTCCCGGCCGTGCACCCCGTCCCGCCCCGGCCACCGGCGGGTGTCGAAGGGGTGCACGCGGACGTACGGGACGCGGCGGCGGTCCGGCGGGCGCTGCGCGGCGTGGACGCGGTGTGTCATCAGGCGGCCATGGTCGGCCTCGGCAAGGACTTCGCGGACGCCCCCGACTACGTCGGCTGCAACGACCTGGGGACCGCGGTGCTGCTCGCCGGGATGGCCGAGGCGGGGGTGGGGCGGCTGGTGCTGGCGGGTTCGATGGTCGTGTACGGGGAGGGGCGTTACGACTGCCCCCTGCACGGCACGGTGCGGCCGGGTCCGCGCAAGGAGGCCGACCTGTCCGCCGGACGGTTCGAGCCCCGGTGCCCGCGCTGCGGGGCGGAGTTGGCGCCGGGAGCGGTGAGCGAGGAAGCGCCCGCCGACCCGCGCAACGTGTACGCCACGACGAAACTGGCGCAGGAACACCTGGCGGCGGCCTGGGCACGCGGCACCGGAGGCAGGGCTCTGTCGCTGCGCTACCACAACGTGTACGGCCCCGGGATGCCGCGCGACACCCCCTACGCGGGCGTGGCCTCGCTCTTCCGCTCGGCCCTCGCCCGGGGTGAGGCGCCCCGGGTCTTCGAGGACGGCGGGCAGCGGCGGGACTTCGTCCATGTGCGGGACGTGGCGGCGGCCAACGTGCTGGCACTGGAGTCGCTCGACGCACGGGAACCGGGCGCGCTGACGCCGTACAACGTGGGCAGCGGTGATCCGCACACCGTCGGGGAGATGGCGGCGGCCCTGGCCACCGCGCACGGCGGTGAACAGCCCGTGGTGACTGGCGAGTTCAGATTGGGCGACGTACGGCACATCACGGCCGACCCGGCGCGCCTGCGGGCAGACCTGGGGTGGCGCCCGGCGACGGACTTCGCGGCAGGCATGACGGAGTTCGCGAAGAGCGGGCTGCGGGGGGAGTGAGGGGCGCCGGGAACGGGGGGCGGAGGGGGAGCGCGGTGGACGGAGGAGGGGTGCCGCGCTCGCCGCTACGCCCGTGCCGCGGGGGACGGAGGAGGAGTGCCGCGCTCGCCGCTACGCCCGTGCCGCGGGGGACGGAGGAGGAGTGCCGCGCTCGCCGCTACGCCCGTGCCGCGGGGAGCGTGACCTCGAAGCGGCAGCCGCCGGGGACGTTGCGTACTTCCGCGCGGCCCGCGTGCGCCTCCACGATGCCGCGCACGATGGCCAGACCGAGCCCCGCGCCCGCGGGCGGGGTCCGGGCCGCCGTACCGCGCCAGCCGGTGTCGAAGACCCGGGGCAGGTCCTCCGGCGGGATGCCGCCGCAGCCGTCGGTGACGGAGACGACCACGGTGCCGTAACCGGAGCCGGAGCCGGAGCCGGAGCCCGAGCCGGAGCCGGAGCCGGAGCCCGAGCCGGAGCCGGAGCCGGAGCCGGAGTAGGTATTGGAGCGGGTGCCGGTATCGGCGTTGGGGCCGGTGCTCGTGTCCGGGCCCGCGCCGACCACCGTGCCGGAGCCCGCCCCGACCACTGTGCCGGCGTCCGCGTCGGCCCGGTGTTCGGCGGTGATCGCCACCGTGCCGTCGGCGGGCGTGTGGCGGATCGCGTTGGTCAGGAGGTTGGCCAGCACCCTGGTCATCTCCTTGCCGTCCACCTCCACCGGCACCGCGTCGACGCGGTCGCCGACCAGGTGCACCCCGCGCTCCCTGGCGAGTGGGTCCGCGCCTTCGAGCACCTCGCCGACCAGGTCGTAGACCGACATCCGGGCCGGTGCGAGGGCCAGCGCCCCCGCGTGGATGCGGGAGAGTTCGAACAGGTCGCCGACCATCGAGTTGAGCCGGTCCACCTCGGTGCGGATCTGCCGGTGGTAGCGCGCGGTGTCGCGCACCATCCCGTCCTCCAGCGCCTCCGACATGGCGCGCAGCCCGGCCAGCGGGGTGCGCAGGTCGTGCGAGATCCAGGCGACCAGTTCCCGCCTGGACGACTCCAGGGCGCGCTCGCGCTCACGCGAGGCGGCCAGTCGCGCGCTCGTCGCGGCCAGCTCGCCGCTGAGGGCGGCCAGTTCGGCGGGGGCCGGTCCCGGCGGCGCGGTGAAGGTGCCGCCGATACCGAACTCCCTTGCCGCCAAGGCGAGTTCCCGGGTGCGTACGACCAGCTGCCGGCCGAGCAGGAGGGCGCCGGCCAGGGACACCGTCGCGGCCATCGCGACGACCAGGGTGACCACGGAGAGGTCGTGGGCGGACAGGAACATCGCCTGGGCGACGGCGAGGGTCCCGGCGAGCATCGCGATGACCGCGACCGCGACGACCACGGCGAGCGACACGGCGATCGAACGGCGCCGCAGCAGCCGCAGGACGAGGGCGCCGAGCAGACCGGCCGCGGCTGCGCCGAGGAACGCGTACAGAGCGATCAGCAGAAGGTCCTGCACGGCTCTCAGCCCTTCTCCGTCGAGGTGGGGCCCACTTGCCGCGGGCCGCCGGTTTCATGGTGCCGCGGGCCGGTGCCGATCCCCCGGGGGGCGGCCTCCTCGTGCCGCGGGCCTGGTTCGTTCTTGTGCGGGCCGGTGTCATCCCGCCGCGGGTCGAAGCGGTACCCGGCGCCCCAGACGGTCTGGATCAGTCTCGGGGCCGCGGGGTCGTCCTCGACCTTGCTCCGCAGCCGCCGCACGTGCACGGTCACCGTGGAGAGGTCGCCGAACTCCCACCCCCACACCTCCCGCATCAGCCGCTCCCGGCCGCACACCTCGCCGGGGTGCCGCAGGAAGTAGGTGAGCAGGTCGAACTCCCGCAAGGTGAGCGCGAGTTCACGCCCCTCCCTGGTCGCGCGCCGGCCCACCGGGTCCACCTCAAGGCCGGGGGCCCGCAGCGGGGGCCCCGGCTGCGCCGCGACGGTGGCCCTGCGCAGCACCGACTCGACCCGCAGGACCAGCTCCCGCGGGCTGAAGGGCTTCGTCACGTAGTCGTCCGCGCCGACCTCAAGGCCGAGGATGCGCTCCTCCTCGTCGCTGCGCGCGGTCAGCATGATCACCGGCACCGGGCCGCGGGCCCGCAGCTCGCGGCAGACCTGGAGTCCGTCCATGCCGGGCAGCATCAGGTCGAGCACCACCAGGTCGGGCCGGTGCAGACCGGCCGCGCGCAACGCGCCCGGCCCGTCCTCGGCGCGGTCCACCGCGAAACCGGCCCGCTCCAGATAGCCCGTGACCACCTCGGCGACGGTCGGGTCGTCGTCCACGACCAGGATTCTCCGCACGTGTTGCATGCTCCCAGCCTCGCACCGGCTCACACCGGGCAGGCACCGGGAACGTCCTGGCCGGGGGCGACGTCCGTGTTTCGTAAGGTCTCCCTGCCCCGTTTCACCCCCTTCCGGTTCGTACGGTGAGGCCGTGACCGAATGGAACCTCTCAGGCAAGTCCCCGGCGGAGCGTGCGGCCGGCGGCCACTGCGTGGACGTCGTACTGCCCTGCCTCGACGAAGCGGCGGCCCTGCCCTGGGTGCTGGAACGCATCCCGCCCGGCTGGCGCGCGATCGTCGTGGACAACGGCTCGACCGACGGCTCCGCCGCCCTCGCCCACCGCCTCGGCGCCACGGTGGTGACCGAGGAGCGGCGCGGTTTCGGTGCCGCCTGCCACACCGGGCTGCTCGCGGCGAGCGCCGACATCGTCTGCTTCTGCGACTGCGACGCCTCGCTCGACCCCGCACTGCTCGTGCCCTTCACGGACCAGGTTGCCCGCGGCGAGGCCGACCTGGTGCTGGGCAGAAGGCGCCCGCAGGGCCGCGGCGCCTGGCCCCCGCACGCGCGGGCCGGGAACCTGGCACTGGCCCGGATGCTGCGCCGCAGAACAGGGCTGCGCCTGCACGACCTGGGGCCCATGCGCGCCGCGCGGCGCACCGCGCTCCTGGGCCTGGGCCTCACCGACCGGCGCAGCGGCTACCCGTTGCAGATGGTGGTCCGGGCGGCGGACGCGGGCTGGCGGGTGCGGGAGAGCGAGGTGCCGTACCTGCCGCGGGCCGGGAAGTCCAAGGTGACCGGCACATGGCGGGGCACCTGGCACGCGGTACGCGACATGCGCGCGGTTCTCGCGGAGGCCCCGGCCCCCGTGGCGGTGACCCGATGAGCCGCCCGCCCACCACCCTCCTCGTCGTCGCCAAGGAGCCGTTGCCGGGACGGGTGAAGACGAGGCTGACGCCTCCCTACTCCCCGCACGAGGCGGCCCGGCTCGCCGAGGCCTCCCTCGCCGACACACTGCGAGCGGTACGGGACACCCCGGCCGACCGCCGGGTGCTGGTCCTCGACGGCGCGCCGGGCCCCTGGCTGCCCACCGGGTTCGAGGTACGGGCGCAGTGCGGCGGCGGGCTCGACGCCCGGCTGGCCGCTGCCTTCGCCGGGTGCGCCGCGGGCCCCGCCCTGCTGATCGGCATGGACACCCCGCAGGTGACACCCCAACTCCTCTGTCGGGGAGTCGATTTCACCGATACGGACGCCTGGTTCGGGCCCGCGGCCGACGGCGGTTTCTGGGCGCTCGGGCTCGCCGTTCCCGACCCGGAACTGCTGCGCGGGGTTCCCATGTCGACGGCGCACACCGGCGCGGTCCAGCGCGGCAGGCTGGAGGCGGCGGGCCTTCGGGTGCGGGACCTCCCCGTCCTGCGGGACGTCGACACGGCGGCCGACGCGCACGCGGTGGCCACCGAGATTCCCGGCAGCCGGTTCGGGCGGCTGCACGCGGCTCTCGGCGGCGCGACAACCGCCGGCGCGGCAACCGCCGGCGCGGCAACCGCCGGCGCGGCCCGTGCGGGAGGGCCGAGGTGAGCGTGGCGGCCTGGCGGGCCGACCCGTACCGTGACGCCCTGCTGACCGGGCAGGGACCGCTGTTCCTGCGGCGTGACGACGGCTGGCTGCTGCCGCTGGAGGTGGAGCGCTGGTGCGCGGTGCCCGACAGCGCCGACGCCACGGTGCTGGCCCGCTGCCGGGGAACGGTGCTCGACGTCGGGTGCGGGCCGGGACGGCTGGTGGCGGCCCTGGCGTCGCGCGGACGGGTCGCGCTCGGCCTCGACGTGAGCCACGAGGCGGTCGCCCACACGGAACGCAGGGGCGGCGCCGCGCTGTGCCGTTCCGTCTTCGACCCGCTGCCGGGCGGCGGGCGCTGGGAGACCGTCCTGCTGATGGACGGCAACATCGGCATCGGCGGCGACCCCGCGGCCCTGCTGACGCGCATCGCGGAACTCACCGCCCCACGGGGCGCGTTGATCGTCGAGGTGGCGGAGCTGGATCTCGACGAGTGTGTCGAGGTACGGGTAGACGACGGCAGGGGCGCCACCGGTGCGGCCTTCCCCTGGGCCAGGACCGGCGCCGGGGCGCTGCTCCGCTACGCGGGGGCGACCGGCTGGCTGGCCGACGAGACGTGGCGGGCCGAGGACCGCGAGTTCGTGCGGCTGAGCCGGGGTTGAGCGAGTTCGTGCGCCTGGATCGGAGTTGAGCGAGTTCGTGCGCCTGGGCCGGGGTTGAGCGCTCAGGCATCCGTTCCCCTGGCGGGGCTTCGGGGGACTCTCGGCGGGCGTGCCGTCGGCCTTGGGGCTTGCGTACGGCTTGGGGCTTGCGTACGGCTTGGGGCTTGCGTACGCCGCCAAGCCGGACCAGGTCCACCTCCCGGCGCGTCCGCTCAGCCGGGCCGGCGGCGACCCCACAGTGCTCGTACCACCCTTGGCACGGTCAGCAGCACGCCCGTGACGACCGTCACCGCGAGCAGCGCCGTCAACCATCCCCGCAGGTAAGGCAGCGGCAGCACCGAGGAGTTGGCCGGCGTGCCGGGGCGCAGCAGCACCGGCAGCGCGACCAGCGTCAGACATCCCGCCACGAGCAGCGCGCCGCGCACCGTCCCGTACACGCGCGGGCGCAGACCGGCGACGAGCAGCCCCACGCCCAGTACCAGCGGTGCGATCAGCACGTCGTGTGCCAGGATCGCGCCGCCCACCCACAACCCGACCTGGACGACGTCACCCGTACCGAGGACCAGCACCGCGCCTACCCCCATCAGGACGACCCCCAGGGCGCCGGCCACCACGCGCCCGAACCCGGGACCCCCGTACCCGTGCCTGCCCTCGGCCCTGCCCCCGCCCCTGCCCCTGCTCCTGCCCTTGTCCTTGTCCTTGTCCTCGATCCTGCTCCTGGCCATCACCGCACCTCCAGTCGCACGACCCACTTGGTCTGCAGGACGCCCGGCCGGTTCGGGGCGATGACGCGTGCGGGGAAGCCGTGATCGGCGGACAGCGTGCGCCCGTTGAGCGTCAGCGCGAGAAGGGTGAGCGGGTCGTGCGCGTACTCGGCGCCCAGCTCCGTCACCCGGTACGCGCCGTGCCGCTCCAGCGACTCCACCCGTAGCCCGGCGCCGGGTGGTGCGCCGGCCCGCTCCAGCAGGTCCCGGACGCGTACGCCGGTCCACCGGGCGCTCTTGCTCCAGCCCTCGACACAGGCGATCGGCAGTTCGACCTCCGTCTGCGGCAGCGCGCGCAGCTCGTCGAGGCTCAGCAGGAAGGGCCGGGGCCCCGCGACATCGAGCCGCCAGTCCGCCACGGAGCGCAGCGCGGGCAGGACGCCTGCCGCGACGGCCGTCCGGTTCACCGGCAATCCCTGGGGGCCGTGATCGGGATGGCGCGGCGTGAGCAGGTCGACCCGTCCCAGCGGGGTGAAGGACTGTCCGACCGTGGTCACGGTGACCGCGCCGACCGCCGCCGCGAGCCCCAGCAGGAGCGAGCGCCGGTCCGGCCCTGCGCCGTCGGCCGACAGTGCGACGGTGGCCTCCGCGCCACGCCGCCAATGCGCGGCGATCTCAGGCAACTTGACCGCCAGGTGCAGCAGCAGCGCGCCCACCAGCAACCAGCCCACCGCGAAGTGCACGGGGACGAAGGAGAACGGCCACGGGTACCACTGCACCGTGTTCAGCAACCCGCTGAACAGCTCGAACGTCGCCGCTCCCACCAGCACCGCCACCGAGACCCGCTCCAGCGCGTGCCGCACAGAACGCACCGGGGGCCGCACGAACAGCCGTGGGTACACCGTCCAGAGCTTCACCACCAGCAGGGGGACCGCCGCGGTGCCGCTCGCCACGTGCAGCCCCTGGCTGACCCGGTACCCCCACACCGGCCTGCTCGGCAGCGCGTCGACCGCCCAGCCGGGCGGGTGCTGGAGGTAGTGGCTGACCATCCCCGTGCCGAAGCAGACGACGACGGCGACACCCAGCAGCCGGCCGACGGAGGTGGCCGTACGGGCGTCGTGCAGCCGCCCCGAGAAGACGAGGAGTGACGGAACTTTCATGCCCTCCATGACACCGCCGCCGCGTCCCGTACGGGGCGTGTGACTCCTTACGAAACACGGACGCCGGGGGCGGCGCGGCGCCGGGGAACCGCTCGCGCTGCCAGGCTGAAAGACGTGATCAGCCCCCGCACGCCGAAGAACTCCGACACCGGCCGCACCCGGCCGACAACCACCCTCGGCAACACCGCAGACCCGCGTCCCGCGAAGCTCGAACCGCACGACCCGCGTCCGGCGAACGTCCCGCGTCCCGCGAAGCTCGAACCGCACGACCCGCGTCCGGCGAACGACCCGCGTCCCGCGAGTGACCCCCCGCCCGATGCCGCGCCCCCGCCCGATGCCGCGCCCCCGCCCGATGCCGCGCCCTCGCCTGGCGTCGCGCCCGAACCCCGCGGTGGTCCGCGCCCCCGGTGGCGCGTCCTGCGCGTCGGCGTCCTGCTCGCGGCGCTCGTCACCGTCCTGGCGTGCACCGTCCGGTACGACGGCTACCGCACGGACCCCGCGGGCCTGTCCTGGTGGTACGCGGCCTCCTGGCTGTTGTTCGCCGCCGCGGCGTGGGCACTGCGGGCGGTCCCGGTGCGCCGGGCCCTCGTGCTCGTCCTGGCCGGGTCCGCGGCGGTGGCGGCCACCGGGTTGCTCGCCCCGCCCCGTACCAGCACGGACGCCTACCGCTACGCGTGGGACGGCCGCGTCCAGGCGGCGTCCGTCTCCCCGTACGACCACCCCCCGGCCGACCCCGCGCTCGTACCGCTGCGCGACAACTGGCTCTTTCCCACCGGGGCCGACTGCCAGGGTCCCGACCTCGCGCGCGTCCCCGCCCCTGAGGGGCAGCTCCACTGCACGCGCCTCAACCGCCCCTCCGTGCACACCATTTACCCACCGGTGGCCGAGGCCTACTTCTACGCCGTCGAGAAGATCTCGCCGCCCGGCGCCGGTCTTGTCCCGTTCCAGATCGCGGGCGCGGTGCTGTCCTTCGCCGTCACGTCGGCCCTGCTGTGCGTCCTTGTGCGAGTACGCGCCCGTGCCGGAGCCGCCGGCCGCGGCGACCCGCGCACCGCCGTCTACTGGGCCTGGTGCCCCGCGGTGCCCGTCGAGGCGGTCAACAACGCCCATGTCGACGTCCTGGGCGTGCTGTTCACGGTCCTCGGGCTCGGCCTGGTGGCGTTCGGGCACCGGCTGCGCGGGGGAGCGCTGCTCGGTGCGGCCGTCGCGACCAAGCTGATGCCCGCCGTCGTCCTGCCGGGCGCCCTCTCGGGCGCCCTGGCGGGCGGGCTCCCGGGCGTGCGGCGGGTGCGGCACGCGGCGGCGGTACTGGGGCCGGCCGCGGTGGTCGTCGTCCTCACGTACCTCCCCTACGTCCTCTCCTCGCACGCCTCCGTCCTCGGCTATCTGGGCGGTTACGTCGAGGAGGAGGGGTACGGGGACGCCGCGGCGCGCAGCCGCTACGCGCTGCTGCGCCTGCTGCTGCCCGATGCGTGGGCCGTCCCCGCCCTGGTGGCAGGCGCGGTGCTGGTGAGCGGCTACGTACTGTGCCGTGGCGACCCCGAACGCCCCTGGCGCGGAGCCCTGTTGGTGACCGGTACCGCGTTCCTGCTGCTCACCCCCGGCTACTCCTGGTACGCGCTGCTGCTCGTCGCGCTGGTCGCCCTGGACGGCCGGTGGGAGTGGCTGACGGTGGCCGCGGCGGGTGCGGCGGCGTACGTCGCGGGGCAGGCCTTCGGCTCCCCGGGGACGGTGAGCACGGTCGCCTACGCGGGTGCGGCGGCGGCCGTCCTGGTCGGCTGCTGGTGGCGCGCCCGCACGGCGCGGGGCCGCTTGACCTTGACACGGTGACAAGGCCTTCACTGTGCCCAGGAGGTGATCCCGGTGACAGGAAGAACGCGGGGACAGGACCAGGAGACGGCGGCGGCCCAGGACCGCCACAGGCTGCTGGGCGCGCTGGAGGACCCCCGGCCGTCGGTGCGGCTTCGGGCGGCGATGGCGGTCGGCACCGCTCCCGGCCCGAACTGGGTGGACCGGCTCGTCGAGCGGTGTGCGATCGAGCCCGAGTTCCCCGTGCGCGAGGCGCTCACCTGGGCCCTCACCCGCCATCCGGCGTCGATGACCGTGCCCGCGCTGCTCCGCGAGGTCCGCGCGGCGGGTGCGCAGGCCCGGAGCCAGGCCCTGCACACGCTGTCCAAGATCGGGGACCGCCGGGCGTGGCCCGCGATCACCCCGGCCCTGTTGTCGGACGGCGATGACGAGGTGGCGCGCAGCGCCTGGCGGGCCGCGGTGGTGCTCGTACCGGAGGGCGCGGAGGCGGAGTTGGCCACGGCGCTGCTCACCCAGCTGGGGCGCGGCGAACGGGAGACGCAGCTCAGCCTCAGCCGGGCGCTGATCGCGCTCGGTGAGCCGGCGGCGGCGGCCGTCCGTGCGGCGACGACGGACCCCGACCCCCGGGTGCGCGCGCACGCCCTCGCCACGCAGCGGCTGCGGCGCGACCCGGACGCCGGGTTCGCGTTCGCGATCGAGGAGGCCGGGCGCGTGGTCGCCCTGGGCACCGCCGACCGGTGAGGATGGCCATCGGCAGATGGCGCGGGTGACGAACGGATCGGGTGACGGACGGTGTTGATCGGCGAGCTGGCACGGCGGTCCGGGGTCAGCGCCCGGATGCTCAGGCACTACGAGACGCTCGGCCTGGTGCGGCCCACCGCGCGCACCGGCGCCGGCTACCGCGAGTACTCCGCCGAGGACATCCGGCGCGTCTTCCACATCGAGAGCCTGCGCTCGCTGGGCCTGTCGCTGCGCGAGGTGGGGCGCGCGCTCGACGACCCCGGCTTCACCCCCGCGGAGCTCGTCGACGACCTCGCCCGCCGCACCCGCGCACGCATCGCCGCCGAGCGGGAACTGCTCGCCCGGCTGGACCGGATCGGCGCCGCGGAACCCGCGGGCTGGCAGGACGTCCTGCGGGGCGTCGAACTCCTTCAGGCCCTGGGATCGCCGAGCGCGGGCAGGCGCCAGAGCGCGGCGCTGTCCGCCGTCGACGGGGCGCCGGTGCCGGTGGAAGCCCTGGCCGAGGCGGTGCTGGGGGAGCGGGATCCGCATGTCGCGGGCGCCCTGCGCTGGGCGCTGGCGCAGTCGGGTGACGGGGGGCGGGAGCGGCTGGCCGAGGGGCTCGGCTCACCGGATGCCGCCGTGCGCGAACGCGCCGTGCGGGCCCTCGCCGAGATCACGGACGAGGCGGCCACCGCGCTGCTGCGGGAAGCCCTCGCCCACCCCGACCCCGTGGTCCGCAGGCACGCGGCGCCGGCGCTCGCCGCGCGCCACGTGGCGGACGCGGTGCCCACGCTCGTCGAGATGGTCGCCGCGGACACCAACGACGTCGTCGCGGCCGACGCGCTGGGCGAACTGGCGGCCCGCCCGGCGGTGGCGGAGCGCGTCACCGGCGCGCTGGTGGCCCGTATGGCCCGAGACGACGCCGGTTCGCCGGCCCGCCGGCGCCTCACCCAGGCGCTCGCGGAGATCCCGGGGGACGCCGCGGCGCGCGCTTTGACGGAGCTCTCCCACGACGAGGACCGCACCGTCGCGCTGACCGCGGCCTACATCCTCGGCCTGCGCGAGGCGGCTCCGGCGGGTGACCGTGAGGCGGGCCCGGCGGGTGACCGCGAGGCCGGCCCGACGGGTAGCTGTGAGGCCGGTTCGGCGGGTGACCGTGAGGCCGGTCCGACAGGTGATCAGGAGACCGGCCCCACAGGTGAGCAGGAAGTCACCGGAACGTGAGTGCCCCGCGCGCGGACGCCCCGCGTCAGCGCAGCGGGCGGGGCAGGCGCACCCGTACGAGAGTGGTCTCCACGCCGCTGTCGACCAGCCTGCCCCGCGCGTCGAACGCCGCCGGGCCGTCGGTCATGCCGAAGTCGTTGTCGTTGAGCAGGACGAGCGTCGACGGGCCGTCGACCGCGACGCCCTCGATCTTGCCGGGGACGCCCGGCACCTTGTTCAGGTCGACCACCAGGCGCTTGGGCAGCACCGGGACGCCGGCCGCCGCCGGGTCGGCGAGCTGCTCCAGGGAGGGCGAGGTGGCCGATTCCCAGCGGGAGTCCAGAATGTCGTTACCGGGCCGCAGGCGTACCTCGTGCAGCCGGGCCGCCTTGTCCGTACGCTCCTGGACCAGCAGCCGGTCGCCGCCGAGCGCCACCAGCGCGGAGAGCTTGAGCTCGGACGTCTTCGTCTGGCCGGGCTCGACGGTCCCGACGGCGTCGAAGCGGTAGGCGTACTCGGCGGTGACCTTGTTCCTGCGCGGCGAGAACCGCACCAGCCGGGTGGTACGGGACTCCTCCCCGGCCTCCTTCCCGGGGTTGAGCAGCGGGCTCTGCAGGCCGATGACCAGGTCGCCGCCCGGCAGCAGGGCCAGCCCCTCGAAGCCGCGGTTGACCTTGCGCTTGAGGAGGACCGCGGGCAGCGACTCGACCACCGGGTAGTTCGCGCCGGTCAGCCGCAGGCCCTTGGGCACATGACGGGCGAGCACCCGCCCGCGCGCGGAGACGTGAACGAGCGAGGGCCCGTACTCGTCGGCCAGCCAGAAGCTGCCGTCCTTGGCCCTGACGAGGCCCTCGGTGTCCAGCCCGTCCGGGTTGTACGGGAGCGGCTCGGCGGCCCGGTAGTCGTACGGCGCCTCGTCACGGGCCCGCTGGTTCGGCAGGCCGGTCACGGGCGCGCCGGCGCTGTTGGTCAGCGGAACCGACCCGATCACCTGGACCCGGCCGCCGACGGTGCGGATCTTCACGATCGCGGGGTTGAAGCCGGGCACCGGGAAGGTGCGCCGCTTCTCCTCGCCGACCTCGATCTGGCCGTTGGGGCCGCGGTCGGTGACGGTCCAGTACTCGCCCGGCCGCCCGGCCGGGTACAGGTCGCTGCCGATGCCGCCCAGGTCGACCCCGCGGTCGTCGCGGACGGTACCCGGCAGCAGCCGGTTGCTGAAGCCGGCCAGCCCGATGTCAGGCAGCGTCGAGGTCGAGACGACCCGGGCGCCGTCCGGGCGGTGGTGCGTCGGCGCGGACGCGTCGGCGGTGCCCACGACCGTGGTGAGTGCGAGCACGGCGGACAGCGGCAGCACCAGGGCGGCGGGGCGGCGCAGATTCACGCCGAAGAGCTCGGTGCGGCGCGGGGGACACGGATTCATGCGGGGGAACTCCCTGTGGGATGTGTGCGTGCGTGCGCGTGGGATGCGTGCGTGCGTGCGCGGGCGGACGCCCACGGCGGGGCCGGGCGGAACGCCCACGCCGGGGGGGCAGGGCAGGTGGGACCGAGCGGGCGGGAGGTCCTAGTAGCGGTCCAGGATGAGCTGCGTCTTGAGGATGTCGCCGCGGTACAGCCAGCCCTTGGCCTCGGCGACGGCGATGGAGTCGTCGTGGAGGTCGGCCGCCGCGGTGCGGGAGTCCGTCTTGAAGGACAGCTCGACGACGTACTCCGTGCCCGTGCCGCCCGCCCCGACCACCGGCAGCACCTCGATGCTCGCGTCGTCGGACGCGCCCCACTCGCCGCCGTAGACCTTGGCCGTCACCGGGCCGTGCGCACGGGACGCGCCCAGCGTGCTCGCCCCCCAGCCGTCCGCCTTGGTGTCCTCCAGCTTGCCGGGCAGGTCGTCGACCAGCCAGCCGCGCCCGGTGGCGTCCGAGGGCAGCGCGGTGCCGGAGTAGCCGCCGGCGCTCCGCTCGTCCTCGTTGCTGAAACTCAGGGTCTGCTTGGCGTAGCCCCAGTCGACCTCGGCCTCGTAGTTGGTGTCGCCGCTGTCGAAGCCCGCCGCGTTGGCCGTGTTCAGGGCCGCGTCGAGGTTGCCGCCGGTGACGGGGAACCTCTTCTTGTACGTCTCCTCGAAGGAGGAGCCGGCCTTGTGGCGCAGCCGCACGCTCCATCCCTCGGCGTCGAGGGCGCGGCTGTCGGTGTCGTAGTAGCTGTACGAGCGCGCCTTGGGAGAGCCGGTGATGCCGAAGGCGGAGCGGACCGCCGCGCTCGGCGCGTGGGACGCGTCGAGCGCCGCCGCCGTGAGGTTGATCTTCACCTCGTACGTGGGCACGGCGTTGGCGGCGGCGTGCGCGGGGGTGGCGGGGGCGAGGAGCGCGGCGGAGAGGGCGAGGACGAGCGCCGAACCGGCGACGGCCGGGCGCGGGGCCCGGGAGGTGAAGGTCATGCGGCAGATGATCACGGCCGTGCGTGAGGGTGGGGTGACTGCCGGACGAGGGCCCGGTGAACCGCAGACGACCGCCCGGAACCGGTGCGCGGCCACCTCCCGGCGCGTGCCCGTCCCGTCCGCCGGGGTGTCCCGTTCGACGGGGCGACGGGCGGACGGTCCTGCGCATCACCTGCCGGTCGTCGCGATTCGTCAGGCTCTGTCCGCCTTCGCGGTCTACGGTACGAAGACACCGCGTGGCCCACCGCGGACTTCTGAGGAGGACTCCTGTGCCACCGTCCTGCGACCCCCAGCACGCTCCCGCCGGCGATGTGGGTGCGGCGCTCATGATGATCGACTCCCGCCTCCAGGGCATCTACGACGCCAAGGCCGAGTCCGGCCCCGAACAACGGGCGGTGATCGACCGGTTCGTCGCGTCCCTCGGCCGCGAGGAGGCCGAGGACGTGCGCGACGGCACGTGCACCCTCATTTACATGTTCATGACCTGGCTGCGAAGGGCCTACGAGGACCACGACAAGGACGTCATCGAGGTCGTGGTGCCCAACCTGGTGGCCACGATGCGCAGGATGCCCAAGAGCGTCCGCCCCGAGGCCATCCCCACCATGGCGGGTCTGCTGGTCGCCGCGGCCACCGGGCTGAGCCCCAGCCTCTGGCGCAACCAGTACGGATCGTGGAGCGATCACGAGCTGACCCCGCTGGACGCGACCGCCCTGCTGCTCGCGGAGCACATCAACCGCATCACCGACGACTCCGACTTCGCCACCCGCATGATCAGCGACGCGCTGACCGGCGCGGGCGCGGACTGACGGACCCCGGCCGCGCGGGGCCCGCCGGGTCCCGGCCGCTCGTCAGGACGGCGCGCTCGGGCTGAGCGCGCGCTCGCGCCTGGCGGCGGCGGGCGGCCCGGTGCGGCCGGGAAGTACCGCGTACAGAGCCCCGCCGACCAGGCCCGACAGTACGAAGCTGCAGTCCACGCCGCCGGTCAGCGCGAGCAGCGGGCCCTCGTACAGCGGGGTCGACACGGCGGCGAGGCCGACGGCGGCGCCCGCCGCCCAGGCGCACGTCGCGCCGGGGTGCCAGCCGCCGGTGAACCAGTAGGCGCCGCCCCTGGCACGCCTGTTGAAGACCTGGAGCGCCTCGGCGTCGTACTCACCGCGGCAGCGCACGTAGCCGATCGTGGTGATCACCGCCCACGGTGTGCCGATCGCGGTGAGCAGCAGCACGAAGGAGGTCATCGCGGACTGGGCGTCCCAGACGAAGTGGCCGGCGAAGACGAACGCGGTGGCGACGACGGCGGCGATCGCGGTGGCCTGCGTGCGGGTGGCGCGGGGCACGATCGCGTCCAGGTCGAGCCCCATCGAGTACAGCATCAGCCCCGCGTTGCCCACCGAGCCCGCCGCCGCGGCGAGCAGCAGCGGCACCAGGTACCAGGTGGGTGCGGCGTCCACCAGCGGGCCCGCGTAGTCGAGGGCGGCGCGTGCGGCGAGCGCGGTGTACGTGCCGAAGAGCTGCGGCAGCAGCAGCCCGGCGAGCAGCCCCAGGCAGGTGGCGGCCAGCACCCGACGGCTGCCGTGCCGGCGCGGGGAGATGTACCGGGTGTAGTCCCCGAGCAGCGTGATGAAGGCGATCGGCCCGCTGAGTCCGGCGGCGACGGCGGACAGCAGCCAGGTCGGCCAGAAGGAGCCGAGGAGGTACGGGGTGCCGGGCGGCGCCGCGGCGGTGAGGTCCGGGGCGTACGCGATCAGGCCGAGCGCGAGCAGGGCGGTCATGGCGACCGCGAGGACCTTGCTGAGGCGGAGCAGCAGCCGGTAGCCGTAGACGGCGCCGACGACCGTGCAGCCGGCGAGGGCCGCGTAGGCCGCGGCGTGGGCGGCGCCGCTGTCGGGCAGTCCGGTGAGGCGGACGAGGGTGCCGACGATGACGTCACCGCCTATCCACAGGGTCAGCGCGGTGTAGCCGAGCGCCAGCAGCAGCCCGACCACCGAGCCGATGAGCCGTCCGCGCACGCCGAACTGGGCGCCGCTGGAGGTGGAGAGGTTGGTCGCGGTGCGCAGCGAGACGAGGGCGAGCGGCGCGGTGACGGCGACGCCGACGACGGTGCCCGTGACGACCGAGGTGACGGCGGGCCACAGGCCGAGACCGAAGGAGACGGGCAGCCAGCCGAAGACGATCACCCCCAGGCAGAGGTTGGAGCCGAGCAGGATCGACATCAGGTCACGGGGGCCGCTGGTGCGTTCCGCCTCGGGGATGGTGTCGACGCCGTGCTGTTCGAGCAGCCGGGGTGCCGGGGCGTGGGTGTCGTGCTCGCTTGGCATGGAGGGCATGGGGAGCTTTCCCGATCGGCCGGAGGGTTTTTTGAGTGATGCTCAAATACATTCACTGCCGTACGCCGGAGGGAACGGCGCGAATTCACGCCGCTCAATGTGGCGTAGCTCAAGGTTGTGCGTCAATGCTTCCGGCATCGCCATCTCATGTTTAGAGTGGTGTTCTAACTAGCGCGTGGCTGGTGCCAGGAGGAGTGACGGCGTGCGACTGACCCCGACCGAACGTGACCGGCTGCTGCTCTTCGGAGCGGCGGAGCTGGCGCGGGCCCGCAGGGCGCGCGGGCTGCGGCTCAACGTCCCCGAGGCGACCGCCCTCATCGCGGACACCGTCTGCGAGGCGGCCAGGGACGGCCGACGGCTCGCCGAGGCGATCGAGGCGGCGCGCGGCGTGCTGGGCCCCGACGACGTCCTGCCCGGTGTCTGCGACGTGGTCACCGAGGTCCACGTCGAGGCGGTCTTCGACGACGGCTCACGGCTCGCCGTGGTGAGCGACCCGATCGGCGGCGGCTCGCTCGGCGCCGAGGCACCGGGCGCCCTGCTGCCGGGCCCCGGGTACGAGGAGCCCGCACCGGCCGTCCGGATCACCGTGCGCAACACCGCCGAGGTGCCGGTCTCGGTCACCTCGCACTTCCACTTCTTCGAGGCGAACCCGCGGCTGGAGTTCAGCAGGGCCGCCGCTTACGGGATGCGGCTCGCCGTGCCCGCGGGCTCGTCCTTCCGCTTCGGGCCGGGCGAGAGCGCGGAGGTGGGCCTGGTGCCCATCGGCGGCGCCCGCGTCGCGATCGGCTTCGCCGGCCTGGTGGACGGCGCACTCGACGCACCGGGCGCCCAGGAGGAGGCCCTGCGCAGGGCAGCGGCCTGCGGCTACCTGGGGGCGGAGCAGTGACCGCCGCCCGCCGTACCGCCGGCGCCCGCCCGCCCGCTGCCCGCCACGCCGCCGGCGCCTACATGCCGGCTCCCGGCCGGGCCGTCCGGGCCGCCCGCGCCGCCACCCGCCCCACCCCTCGACGTCAGACGGAGGCCACCCGATGAGCGCCGGCATCACCCCTTACGAGTACGCCGCCGTGCACGGCCCCCGGGCCGGGGACCGGGTACGGCTCGGGGACTCCGGGCTCACCGTGCGCGTGGAGTCCGACTCCCAGCTGCCGGGCGAGGAGTTCCTCGCCGGGTTCGGCAAGACCGCCCGCGACGGCCTGCACCTCAAGGCCGCGGCCGTCCGCGACACCTGCGACGTGGTGATCAGCAACGTGCTGCTCATCGACGCCGTGCAGGGCATCCGCAAGGTGTCCATCGGCATCAGGGAAGGCCGCATCTCCGGCATCGGGCGGGCCGGCAACCCCGACACCCTCGACGGCGTCGACGTCGTCGTAGGCACCGGGACCAGCATCGTCTCCGGCGAAGGCCTCATCGCCACCGCGGGCGCCGTCGACACCCACGTCCATCTGCTCTCCCCGAGGATCATGGAGGCCTCCCTCGCCTCCGGCGTGACCACGGTCATCGGTCAGGAGTTCGGCCCGGTGTGGGGCGTCGGCGTCAACTCGCCCTGGGCGCTGCGCCACGCCTTCAGCGCCTTCGACGCCTGGCCGGTCAACATCGGCTTCCTGGCCAGGGGTTCCTCGTCGGACGGCGCGCCCCTGGTCGAGGCGCTCGCCGAGGGCGGGGCCTCCGGGTTCAAGGTGCACGAGGACATGGGCGCCCACACCCGCGCCCTGGACACCGCGCTGCGGGTCGCCGAGGAGCACGACGTCCAGGTCGCCCTGCACAGCGACGGGCTGAACGAGTGCCTGTCCGTCGAGGACACCCTCAAGGTCCTGGAGGGGCGTACCATCCACGCCTTCCACATCGAGGGCTGCGGCGGCGGGCACGTCCCCAACGTCCTGAAGATGGCGGGCGTGCCCAACGTCATCGGCTCGTCCACCAACCCCACCCTGCCCTTCGGCCGCGACGCGGTCGCCGAGCACTACGGGATGATCGTCTCGGTCCACGACCTGAAGACCGATCTGCCGGGCGACGCGGCGATGGCCCGCGACCGGATCCGCGCCGGCACCATGGGCGCCGAGGACGTGCTGCACGACCTCGGGGCCATCGGCATCACCTCCTCCGACGCCCAGGGCATGGGCAGGGCGGGGGAGACCGTACGGCGCACCTTCCAGCTGGCCGGGAAGATGAAGGCCGAGCGCGGCGCGGAGGGCGACGACGACAATGCCCGCGTCCTGCGCTACATGGCCAAACTCACCATCAACCCCGCCATCGCCCACGGCCTGGCCCACGAGATCGGCTCCGTCGAGGTCGGCAAGATGGCCGACATCGTGCTGTGGCGGCCCGACTCCTTCGGCGCGAAGCCCCAGCTCGTCCTCAAGTCGGGCTTCCCCGCGTACGGCGTCACCGGCGACCCGAACGCCGCCACGGACACCTGCGAACCCCTCGTGCTCGGCCCGCTGTTCGGGGCGCACGGCGCCGCCCCCGCCGACCTGTCGGTGGCCTTCGTCGCGCAGGCGGCCCTGGACCAGGGCAACGACACGATGCCCACCCGCCGCCGCCGGGTCGCCGTCCGGCACACCCGCGGCATCGGCCCCGCCGACCTGCTCCTCAACTCCCGTACCGGGGCAGTCGACGTCGACGGCCGCACCGGCCTGGTCACCCTCGACGGCGACCCGCTGCGCTCGCAGCCCGCGGACTCCGTCCCGCTCAACCGCCTGTACTTCCTCTGAACGCCGGCCGCCCGCGACTGACTCGCACGGCCGCCCCGCCCCCGCCGAACCCTTCGTAAGGATCACCATGTTCCGTATGCCCGCCGAGTGGGACCCGCACGAGCGCACCTGGATGGCCTGGCCCGGACCCAACACGACCTTCTCCGACCCCGGGGAACTCGCCGACTCCCGCGAGGCCTGGGCCGCCGTGGCCCGCGCGGTACGCCGTTTCGAGCCCGTCACCATGGTCGTGGGCCCCGGCCAGGCGGACAGCGCCGCCGCTCTCCTGGGCCCCGCCGTCGACCTCGTCGAGCACGAGCTGGACGACGCCTGGATGCGGGACATCGGCCCCACCTTCGTCACCGACGACGCGTCGGGCGAACTGGCGGCCGTGGACTGGGTGTTCAACGGCTGGGGCGCCCAGGAGTGGGCCTCCTGGGAGCACGACGCCAAGATCGCCGCGCGGGTCGCGGACCGCGCTTCCGTACCCGTGCACAGCTCCCGGCTGGTCAACGAGGGCGGCGGCCTGCACGTCGACGGCGAAGGCACCGTCCTGCTCACAGAGACCGTCCAGCTCGGCCCCGAGCGCAACCCCGGCTGGACCAGGGAACAGGTCGAGGCCGAGGTGCACGCGAAGCTCGGCACCACCAAGGCCATCTGGCTGCCGCGCGGCCTGACCGGCGACTACCCCCCGCACGGCTTCGGCACCCTCGGGCACGTCGACATCGTCGCCGCCTTCGCCGCGCCCGGCGTCGTCCTGGTCCACTCCCAGCCCGACCCGGCCCACCCGGACCACGAGCTGTGCAAGGAGATCGCAGCCCTGCTGCGCACGCAGACCGACGCCAAGGGCCGCACCCTGGAAGTGATCGAGGTCAGGGCGCCGCTGGGCCTCAAGGACGAGGAAGGCAACTGGGTCGACCACTCGTACATCAACCACTACCTCTGCAACGGCGGCGTCGTCCTGTGCGCCTTCGACGACCCCCGCGACGAGGAGGCCGCCGCACTCTTCCGCGGACTCTTCCCCGACCGCGAGGTCGTCCTCGTCGACGCCCGTACGATCTTCGCGGGCGGTGGCGGCGTTCATTGCATCACCCAGCAGCAGCCCGCCGCCCGGGGGCCGCTCGGACATCCGCGGCCGATCGGGTAGAACGTACGAGTGAAGAACGCCCCCGCCACCGGACCGGAGCACGCCCCCGCTCCCCGCCGCCGGAAGAGCGCCCCGCCGCGTGAGAGCGTGCTCGCCGCCGCCATGGCGGCCATTGCGGAGGACGGCCTGGAGAAGCTGACCATGGCCGGGCTGGGGCGGGAGGTCGGTATGAGCAGCGGCCACCTGCTCTACTACTTCCACTCCAAGGACGAACTCCTGCTGCGCACCCTGGAGTGGAGCGAGGAGCAGCTGGGCGTGCAGCGCCGCTCCGCGCTCGCCCGGCAGGTGCCGGTGCGCGAACGGCTCGACGACTTCGTGGAGCTGTACGTGCCCCGGGCGCCGCGCGACCCGCAGTGGACGCTCTGGCTGGAGCTCTGGAACCGGGTGCGGGCCATTGACGACGCGGCTCGCACCCGGCTGCTGGACATCGAGCTCTCCTGGCACCGCGACCTGGTCGCGCTGCTCGTCGAGGGCGCCTCCCGCGGCGAGCTGCGCCCGGTGGACGCGGAGGGCTGCGCGACGAGGATCAGGGCGCTGCTCGACGGCTTCAGCACCCATGTGGCGATGGGCCTGCCAGGCTCGGACCGCGGCCAGGTCCTCGCCCACATCGGCGACTTCCTCGACGAGACGCTGAGCCCGTGAGCCCGTGAGCCCGTGAGCCCGTGAGCCCGTGAGCCCGTGGCCCCCCTGAGCCCTCGCGTACGGGCTCCGGCCCGCCCCCGGACGAGAGGGCGGGCCGGAGCCCCGGCCGAAAAGGCCGTCGGGCAAAAGGCCGTCGGGCAAAAGGCCGTCGGGCAGGTTCAGTTGCAGCCGGCCGGCACCTCCCGCGAGGCGTCCTGGATCAGGGACCGCTGGGCGGCCTTCAGCCGCTTCACGTCCGGCTTGACGACCTTGCGGTCGTAGGTGAGCAGGCCGTTCAGCTCGCCCTCCACATCGGTGATCTGTGTGTAGACCGCGCCGTTCCCGCCCTTGCAGGCCAGCGCGCGCACCTCGGCCAGCTTGGTGAGGTAGTCGTCCGTGTACGTCGCCGGGTCCACGTCGACGTAACTCTGCTGCACCGCCCAGGCGTGGCCGGGCACGGCGAGGCCGAGGCCGCCGTACTCGCCCGCGACCATCGCGCGCCGGCCGTCCGGCTTCGGCAGGGCCGGGCTCGGGTAGCCGTGTTCGTCGATGATGTCGCCGGTGCCACCGTCGGCGCCCAGGTTGAGCCCCGACATGCTGTTGACCGGCCGGGTCGGGTCCCAGGCCTTGGCCTGGTCGGCGATCCGGGCCATGTCGTACTGGCCCCAGCCCTCGTTGAAGGTCACCCACATGGCGACCGACGGGTGGCTGCTGTGCTCGTCGATCATCTGCTTCAGCTCGTGCTCGTACTGGGTGCGCGCCGCGGCGGAGGGGTTGGTGCCCGCCTCCATGGCCGGCATGTCCTGCCAGACGAGCAGCCCGAGCCGGTCGGCCCAGTAGAACCAGCGGTCCGGCTCGACCTTGATGTGCTTGCGCACGGAGTTGAAGCCCATCGCCTTGTGCATCTTCAGGTCGTACGCGAGGGCCTCGTCGGTGGGCGCGGTGTGCAGCCCGTCGGGCCAGAAGCCCTGGTCGAGGGTGGCCATCAGGAAGACGGGCTTGCCGTTGAGCATCGTGCGCGGGGTGCCGTTCACCTTCTCCACGGACACCGAGCGCATCCCGAAGTAGCTGCTCACCCGGTCGGCGCCGATGCTCACCCTGAGGTCGTAGAGGAACGGGTCGTCCGCCGTCCACAGGTGCGGCCGGTCGATCCTCAGGGTGAGCGGGCCACCGGTCCTGCCGCTCGCGGTGGCGACCTTGCGGCCCTTGGCGTACGCGGTCGCCGTGACCGGCACCCCGGCGCGTACGCCCCTGGCCACCACGGTCAGCTGCTTCTTGGCCACGTCAGGCGTGAGCAGCAGGTCGTCGGCGTGGTCGGCGGCCACCGGCTCCATCCACACCGTCTGCCAGATGCCTGACGACGGGGTGTACCAGATGCCGCTCGGGTCCAGGCGCTGCTTGCCCATCGGCGGGTTCTCCGCGCCCTCGGCGTCGGTCGGGTCGTACACGCCGACGATGAGCTCCTGGGTGCGGCCCGGCTTCAGCGCGTCGGTGACGTCGGCGCTGAACTTGTCGTAGCCGCCCTTGTGTTCGGAGACCTTGGTGCCGTTGACGTACACCTCGGACTGCCAGTCGACGCCGCCGAAGTTGAGCTTGAGGCGCTTGCCCGAACCGATCCGCCAGTCGTGCGGGACGGTGAAGGTGCGGCGGTACCACATCCGGTCCTCGTGCCGCTCGATCCCGGAGAGCTGGGACTCGATCGGGTAGGGGACCAGGACCTTCTCGGGGAGCTGCTTGCCGACCGGGGGCTGCTGGCCCGCGGTGGCCGGGGCGAACTGCCAGGAGCCGTTGAGGTTCTGCCAGTCGGCGCGGGTGAGCTGCGGGCGCGGGTACTCGGGGAGCGCGTTCCTCGGGCCCACCTCGTCGGCCCAGGGGGTGCGCAGCTGGTACGTGGAGTGGTTGGGGCCGCTGCTCCAGAAGGCGCCGACCGCCTTGCCGTCGGCGGCGGTCAGGCCGCCCTTGCCGTCGTAGGTGAGGTCCGCCTGGCCGGGCGCCTTGCCGTCCTTCTTGCCGACGACGGGCTCGGTCAGCGCGACCAGCAGCGCGCGCGGGTCGGCCGGGTCGGCCCGCACCGCCCCGAGCGGCCAGTTCGCCCCGCCGATCACGGCTTGGAGGTGCTCGGTCAGGTCGGCCGGGGGCGGCGCGAGCTGCTGGGCGAAGTCGAGCTTGAGGGTACGGCCGTCACCGAGGACGGTGGTGTTGATGGCACCGTCGTACTCGAAGCCGTCCGGCAGCCGGAACGCGTCCGCGGGGACGGCGGTCTTGGCGCCGCCCGGCGGGGTCCAGCGCAGGTGGAGGTTGGATCCTCCGATGTGCTCGAAGTACTCGACCTTGATGTCGTAAGCCGTGCCGGCGGTCAGTTCGACGGGGGCGGAGGTCTGCTCCTTGTCCCAGTCGTCGACCCAGTGGTCCACGGTGAGCTTCCCGTCGATCCAGAGCCGGAAGCCATTGTCGCCGATCACGGAGAACGTCGTCGGCCCGGACTTCTCCGGGACCACCTTGCCGGTCCAGCGCACGGACGCGTCGTCGGCGCTGCCGGTGGTGGACCTGAGCCGGGACTCCAGGCTGTTGAAGTCGATCGTCGGGTCGAAGCCGGTGGTCCTCAGCTCGTCGAAGTCGAAGGCCCCGGAGGCGGACTGGGTGTAGTACTCGCCCTTGAGGCCGTGGGGGACCACCGGCTCCGCGGCGGCGGCGCCTGCGGGCGGGGTCGCGGTCAGTCCGGCCAGGGCGAGAGTGCCGGCCAGGAGCAGGGCGACTCGGCCTTTTCGGTGGGGTGCGTGGGGGGAACGGAGTCTGCTGATGCGCACGGATCCTCCTTCTGAGGAAGGGTGGCGGCTCGCTGCTTCAGTCTGTACAACGTTGGAAGGAAGGGCAGTTGGCATGACAGCACGGCTCCCGGGTTCTGTCCAGGGACATGACAAACACACCCGTCGGGCGGGGTCACGCACCGATGACGGGGCCATACACCGATGCGGAGGAGATCCCCTTGCGGGTGAGTCTCAAGGACGTCGCGCTGCACGCCGGCGTTTCGATCAAGACGGTCTCGAACGTCGTGAACAACTACCAGCACGTCACCCCGGCGATGCGGGCCCGGGTGCAGAGCGCCATCGACGAACTGGGCTACCGGCCCAACCTCACCGCCCGCCACCTGCGCAAGGGCCGTACGGGCATCATCGCGCTCGCCGTTCCCGAACTCGGCAACCCGTACTTCGCCGAGCTCGCGGGCGCCGTCGTCGACGCGGCGGCCACCCATGACTTCACCGTGCTGCTCGACCACACCGGCGGCAACCGCGAGAAGGAGGTGCTGGTCAGCCAGGGGTTCCGGGCCAGAGTCATCGACGGTCTGATCCTCAGCCCGCTGGAGCTGGAGGCCGAGGACCTGCTCGGGCGCGAGGACGACGTGCCGATGGTGCTGCTCGGTGAGCGCGAGTACGACCTTCCCTACGACCACATCGCGATCGACAACGTGGCGGCGGCCCGCATCGCCGTACGTCACCTGCTCAGCAGGGGACGCACCAGGATCGCCTTCCTCGGCGCGCGCACCGACTCCGCGAACCGGCCCGCCCACCTGCGGCTCGCGGGCTGGCGGGCGGAGCTGGCCGACGCGGGACTGGCCGCGCCCGACTCCCAGGTGGGGCCGACCGGTGGCTGGGACCGGGGCGACGGGGCCGAGGCGATGGCCAGGATGCTGGACGCGGGGGTGCGGCCCGACGCGGTGTTCGCGTACAACGACCTGGTCGCGATCGGGGCGATGCGGGTGCTGCACGAGCGGGGCTTGCGGGTGCCGTGGGACGTGGCCGTGGTCGGGTTCGACGACATCGCGGAGGGCAGGTTCGGCGCGGTCACGCTGACCACCGTGTCACCGGACAAAACAGCCATAGCGCGGCTCGCGGTCGAGTCGCTGCTGCGCAGCCTGGCCAACGGCTCCCAGGGGGAGGGCCGGGAGATCACCGCGCCGTTCCGGCTGATCGAGCGCGAGAGCACGCTCGGAAGGCGCTGACGCCCCAGGAGCCCCAGGAGCCCCAGGTTCCGCGGGATGGGCCGGATTTCGGACGGAGGGGTTTACAGCCCCCTTCCAACGATGTAAAAACCTCCCCGAGCGCACAGCGAACCGTACGCAGTTCCGAACACCCAGACCCGCCGCACGAGTTGACCGCAAGAGCCGAACTCCCCGTGAGCGCCGACGGCGCCGGGGCCGCGCCATTTGGGGACTCCATGAAGCCGACCGCATCCCTTCGCCGCACCTCCCTCCAAGTCCTGCTCGCCACCGGCATCGCCGCGAGCCTCGCCCTGGTCTCCGGGTGCGCCAAGCCCGAGAACGACGGGGCGAGCGACCAGAGTTCGCAGAGCGGCTCGGGTTCGCAGGGCGACTCCGGCCAGGTCGTCGCCTCCCCGACCGGGGACGCGGGCCCGACCTGCGCCGTCGACGCCTACGGCGGCGAGAAGCTCGACCTGGCCAAGGCCACCGTCGGCTTCTCGCAGTCGGAGAAGGAGGCCAACCCCTTCCGCATCGCGGAGACGGCGTCGCTCAAGGCCGAGGCGCAGAAGCGCGGCGTCAAACTCCTCACCGCCAACGCGCAGTCGCAGTTCTCCAAGCAGATCACCGACGTCCAGGACCTCATCGCCAAGGGCGCCGACCTCCTGGTCATTGCCCCGCTCAACTCGGACGGCTGGGAACCGGTGCTGCGCGCCGCGGGGGCCAAGCACATACCGATCGTCACCGTGGACCGCAAGATCAACGCGACCGCCTGCAAGGACTACGTCAGCTTCATCGGCTCGGACTTCGTCGAGCAGGGCAAGCGCGCCGCCGACGAGATGATCAAGGCGACCGGCGGCAAGGGCAAGGTGGCCATCCTGCTCGGCGCGGCGGGCAACAACGTCACCACCGAGCGCACCAAGGGCTTCGCCGACCGGCTCAAGGAGAAGGCCCCCGGCCTGGAGATCGTCTTCCAGCAGACCGGTGAGTTCGCCCGCGAGAAGGGCCAGCAGGTCACCGAGCAGCTGATCCAGTCCAAGCCCGACATCGACGGGATCTACGCGGAGAACGACGAGATGGGCCTCGGCGCCGTCAACGCGCTCAAGGGCGCGGGCAAGAAGGCCGGCGACGTCAAGATCGTCACGGTCGACGGCACCAGGGGCGCGGTCCAGGGCATCGTCGACGGCTGGATCTCCGCGGTCATCGAGTCCAACCCCCGCTTCGGCCCGCTCGCCTTCCAGACCCTGGACGCCTTCACCAAGGGCGAGAAGGTCGCGCAGAACGTCGTCATCCAGGACAGCGCCTACACGAAGGACAACGCCGCCGCCGACGTCTCCAAGGCGTACTGACGTGCTGTCGGTGACCTCCCTCAGCAAGACCTTCCCCGGCGTACGGGCCCTCGACGGAGTCGAGTTCACCGC
Organism: Streptomyces sp. NPDC091272; assembly: GCF_044757485.1. Taxonomy (NCBI): domain Bacteria; kingdom Bacillati; phylum Actinomycetota; class Actinomycetes; order Kitasatosporales; family Streptomycetaceae; genus Streptomyces; species Streptomyces sp. NPDC091272. The sequence continues at coordinate 136,719 of NZ_JBIVVC010000006.1, read as the reverse complement.
CCGCGCCGGGGAGGTGCACGCCCTCATCGGCGAGAACGGCGCCGGCAAGTCCACCCTGATCAAGGTGCTCACCGGTGTCTACCGGCCGGACCCCGGTTCGGGCCCGGTGACCTACGACGGCGCGCAGGTCCACTTCCGTACCCCCCTCGAAGCACAGCACGCGGGCATCTCCACCATCTACCAGGAGGTCAACCTCGTCCCCCTGATGAGCGTGGCCCGCAACCTCCTGCTCGGCCGCGAACCCCGTGGGCGCCTCGGCCTGATCGACTTCCGGCGTCTGCACCGCACGGCGCAGGAGGCACTGCGCGAGCTCGGCGTGCGCGTCGACGTCCGGCGCCCGCTGCGTGAACTGGGCGTCGGCGCCCAGCAGATGGTCGCGCTGGCGCGCGCCGTCGCGGTGGACGCCCGGGTCGTCGTGATGGACGAGCCGACCTCCTCGCTGGAGCCGCGCGAGGTGCGCACCCTGTTCCGGGTGATCAGGATGCTCCGCGAACGCGGCATCGCCGTCATCTACGTCAGCCACCGGCTGGAGGAGCTGTACGAGATCTGCGACGCGGTGACCGTGCTGCGCGACGGCAAGGTCGTCCACACGGGCCGCATCGAGAACCTGGACCGGCTGCGCCTGGTGTCGCTGATGCTGGGACGCGACCTGGGGACCGTGCAGGAGGAAGGCCTCACGAAGTTCTCCGGCGAGCACGACACCACCGGCGAACCGGTGCTCACCGCACGTAATCTGACGATACGTCACCAACTGCACGGGGTGACGCTCGACGTGCGGCCCGGGGAGGTCGTCGGCCTCGGCGGCCTGCTCGGGTCGGGCCGCAGCGAGACCGCCAAGGCCATCGCGGGCGCCCTGCCGCTGGACACCGGCGGCGTCCTTGTCGCCGGCCGCCCGGTGCGCCCCGGCTCCACCCCCGCGGCGATCCGCGCCGGCATCAGCCTGCTCCCCGAGGACCGCAAGGCCGAAGGGATCGTGCCGGGCCTCTCGGTACGGGAGAACATCGCGCTCGCCGCACTGCCGGGGCTCTCCCGGTTCGGCCTCGTCGACGAGGCCCGCATCGACCGCATCGTGGACACCTTCATGAAGCGGCTGAGCATCAAGGCGGCGGGACCGCACCAGAAGGTCGGCGAACTCTCCGGCGGCAACCAGCAGAAGGTCCTCCTCGCCCGCTGGCTCGCGATGAACCCCAAGGTGCTGCTGCTGGACGAGCCCACCCGGGGCATCGACGTCGGGGCCAAGGCCGAGGTGCAGAAGCTCATCGACGAACTCGCCGACGACGGTCTAGGCGTGCTGCTGATCTCCTCCGACCCGGAGGAACTCATCGAGGGCTCCGACCGCGTCGTCGTCCTCAAGGACGGCGCCGTGGTGGACGAACTGCGCGGCGACGCCGTCACCGAGGACCGGCTGATGCGGGCGATCGCCACCGCGGGCGGGTCGGGCGAGCCTGCCGCACCCGAGGCCGTCCGGGCGGCCGGGCAGGGCGACGACCAGGCGGCCGACCAGGCAGACCGGGACCAGGCAGACCGGGACCAGGCAGACCGGAGGGACCAGCCATGACCGAACTCACCGTGGGCCGCGACTCCCTCGACCGCGCCAGGCTGCTGCGCCTGCTCCAGGACTACGGCGTCTACCTCGGCGTCGCCGTCCTCCTGATCGTCAACATCGCCCTCACCCCGCACTTCCTGTCCACCGAGAACTTCCGCACCCAGGCCGTCCAGGTCGCCCCCGTCATCGTCGTGGCCCTCGGCATGGCGCTCGCCATCGGCAGCGAGGGCGTCGACCTGTCGGTGGGCTCGGTCATGGCGCTCGCCACCTCCCTGGTCTCGCTCTACCTCGGTTACGGGATGTGGTTCGCGTTCCTGGCGGCCCTGCTCGGCGGGGTGCTCGTCGGCGTCGCCAACGGCGCGCTCGTGGCCTTCGTCGGTGTGCAGCCGATCGTCGCCACCCTGGCGCTGATGGTGGCCGGACGAGGACTCGCCCTGGTGCTGCTGCCGCAGCTCAAGGACGTCCGCGACCCCGGCATGGCGGCCCTCGGCTCGGAAGCCGTGTTCGGCATCCCCTACCTGGTGCTGATCGCGGCGGGACTCGCGCTGCTCGTGGCGTTCGTCGTACGGCGTACCACCTTCGGCAGGCAGCTCCTGGCGATCGGCGACAGCCGGCCCGCCGCGCAGCTCGCCGGACTGCCCGTCCGGCGGGTGCTGATCCTGGTCTACGTGGCGTCCGGCATCCTGGCCGCGCTCGCGGGAGTGCTCGCCACGGCCCGCCTCACCGCCAGCGACCCGACCTCACTCGGCACCCTGATGGAACTCTCCGCCATCACCGCCGTCGTGGTCGGCGGCACCCCGCTCAGCGGTGGCCGGGTCCGCATCGGCGGCACCGTCGCCGGAGCCGTCCTGATCCAGCTCCTGACCGCCACGCTCATCAAGCACGACCTGCCGCCGTCGTGGACCCAGATCGCCCAGGCCGTGGTGATCGTCCTCGCCGTCTACGCGGCCCGGGAACGAGGGAAGCGATGACCACTGCCGGAATCGAGAAGCCGGCGCCCACGGCGCCCGCCCCCGACGAGGAACCGCCCGGCGCGTCCCGCCCGGAACGCCTGAGCGCCCTCGCCCAGCAGCACGGCGCCCTGGTCACCCTGGTGATCGCCGTGATCGCCGCGTCGCTGAGCTTCGACACCTTCCTCACCGGCGACAACCTCCAGAACATGGCGCTGTCCTCGGCGTTCCTGGCGGTCGTCGCGCTCGGCATGACCTTCGTGATCGTCACCGGCGGCATCGACCTGTCGGTCGGTTCCCTGTTCGCCCTCGGCGGGGTGCTCGCCGCCTGGGGTTCGCAGTACGGGACGCTGGTCGCCCTGCTCCTGCCGCTCGCCGTGTGCGGACTGATCGGCCTGGTCAACGGCCTGCTGATCGCCCGCTCCCGGCTCGCGCCGTTCATCGTGACGCTCGCCGCGATGCTCGGGGCGCGCGGCATCCTGCTGTCGGTCACGGACGAGGGCTCGAAGACGTACCTGGTCGACAAGTCGACCTTCTTCGCGACCCTGGGCCAGGACACCCTGTTCGGGGTGGGCCTGCCGGTCTGGATCACGGCGGCGCTGTTCGTCGTCGGCGCGCTGGCACTGCGGCGCAGCCGGTTCGGCCAGTACGTCTACGCGGTCGGCGGGAACGAGGACGCGGCGGCCCTGATGGGCGTGCCGGTGGCCCGTACGAAAATCACCGTCTACACGCTTTCCGGCCTGTGCGCGGGCCTGGCCGGCGCCCTGAACGCGGCCTGGCTCGTCTCCGGGGTGACCATCCTGGGCTCCGGCATGGAACTGGAGGCCATCTCCGCGGTCGTCATCGGCGGCACCCTGCTGACCGGAGGCTTCGGCTTCCTCAGCGGCTCGCTCGTCGGCGTTCTGCTGCTCAAGGTCATCCAGAACGTGATCAACCAGATCGGCTCGCTGGACTCCGCCTACCAGCAGGTGGTCAGCGGGGCGTTCCTGGCGGTGGTGGTGATCGCGCAGACCTGGCTGGGGCGCAGGCGCAAGGTGCTGTAGCGGGCTGCGGGCGTGTCATGCGGGGTCCGCGTGGGGATGTCGCGCTGCGGGCGTGTCGCGCGGGGAGCTACTTGCCGCGGGCGTGTCCCGCGGGGTCCGCGTGGGGATCTGCGGGGTCCGCATGGGGATCGCGGGCCGGCCGTCGCCGGCCGGCCCGCGGGGAGGATCAGACCAGGTCGAACCGGTCCAGGTTCATCACCTTGTGCCAGGCGGCGACGAAGTCGCTCACGAACTTCGCCTTCGCGTCGTCGCTCGCGTAGACCTCGGCGAGCGCACGCAGCTCGGAGTTCGAGCCGAAGACCAGGTCGGCCCGGGTGCCCGTCCACCTGACCTCGCCGCTCGACGCGTCCCGGCCCTCGAAGGAGTTCGAGTCACCGGAGACCGAGTGCCACGTGGTGCCCATGTCGAGGAGGTTGACGAAGAAGTCGTTCGTCAGCTTCCCCGGCGTGCTGGTGAGGACACCGGCCTGCGAGCCCTCGTAGTTGGCGCCCAGCACCCGCAGCCCGCCCACCAGGACGGTGAGTTCCGGGGCGCTCAGGTCCAGCAGGTTCGCCCGGTCCACCAGCAGGTACTCGGCCGGCAGCCGGTTGCCCTTGCCCAGGTAGTTGCGGAAACCGTCCGCGGCCGGCTCCAGGGCGGCGAACGACTCGACGTCGGTCTGCTCCTGCGAGGCGTCCACGCGGCCCGGCGTGAAGGGGACCTCCACGTCCGTGCCCGCGTCCTTGGCGGCCTTCTCGACGGCGACGCCGCCCGCGAGGACGATCAGGTCGGCGAGCGAGATGCGCTTGTTGTCGCTCCGCCCGGCGTTGAACGCCTGCTGGATGCCCTCCAGGGTGTGCAGCACCTGCGCCAGCTGGTCGGGGTCGTTGACCTCCCAGCCGTTCTGCGGCTCCAGCCGGATGCGGGCGCCGTTGGCACCGCCCCGCTTGTCACTGCCGCGGAACGAGGACGCCGAGGCCCAGGCGGTGGACACCAGCTCGGACACCGTCAGGCCGGAGGCGAGGATCTGCTCCTTGAGGGCGGTCAGCTCGTCGGCGCCGACGAGCTCGTGCTCCAGCGCGGGCAGCGGGTCCTGCCACAGCAGCGTCTCGCTCGGCACCTCCGGACCCAAGTACCGTACGGCGGGACCCATGTCACGGTGCGTCAGCTTGTACCAGGCGCGGGCGAACGCGTCCGCGAAGGCGTCCGGGTCGTCCTTGAAGCGCCGCGAGATCGCCTCGTACGCCGGGTCGAAGCGCAGCGAGAGGTCGGTCGTCAGCATGGTGGGGGCGTGCGACTTGGACGCGTCGTGCGCGTCGGGCACGGTGCCCGCGCCGCCGCCGTCCTTCGGCCGCCACTGGTGGGCGCCCGCGGGGCTCTTGAACAGCTCCCACTCGTAGCCGAAGAGGATGTTGAAGAAGGTGTTGTCCCAGGCGGTGGGGGTGTCCGTCCAGATCCCCTCCAGACCGCTGGTGATCGTGTCGCCGCCCTTGCCGGTGCCGTGGCTGTTGCGCCAGCCGAGGCCCTGCTGCTCCAGCGAGGCGGCCTCGGGGTCGTCGCCGACGGAGTCAGCGGGACCCGCGCCGTGCGTCTTGCCGAAGGTGTGGCCACCGGCGATCAGGGCGACGGTCTCCTCGTCGTTCATCGCCATCCGGCGGAACGTCTCACGGATGTCGCGGGCCGCGGCGATCGGGTCCGGGTTGCCGTTGGGGCCCTCGGGGTTGACGTAGATGAGGCCCATCTGGACCGCGCCGAGCGGCTTCTCCAGCTCGCGGTCGCCGGTGTAGCGCTCGTCGTCGAGCCAGGTGGTCTCGGGACCCCAGTAGACGTCCTCGTCGGCCTCCCAGACGTCCGCGCGGCCACCGGCGAAGCCGAAGGTCTTGAAGCCCATGGACTCCAGGGCCACGTTGCCGGTGAGGATCAGCAGGTCGGCCCAGGAGATGCTCTGGCCGTACTTCTTCTTCACCGGCCACAGCAGCCGCCGTGCCTTGTCGAGGCTGACGTTGTCCGGCCAGCTGTTGAGCGGGGCGAACCGCTGCTGACCCGCGCCGGCGCCGCCGCGGCCGTCGGTGATGCGGTACGTGCCCGCGCTGTGCCAGGCCATCCGGACCATCAGCGGGCCGTAGTGGCCGAAGTCGGCGGGCCACCAGTCCTGCGAGGTGGTCAGCACCTCGGCGATGTCCCGCTTCACGGCGGGGAGGTCCAGGCCCTCGAACGCCTTCGCGTAGTCGAACTCCGCGCCGAGCGGGTTGGCCACGGCGGGGTTCTTGGCGAGGATCTTCAGGTTGAGGCGCTCCGGCCACCACTGACGGTTGCCGCCACCCTGGGTGGGGTGCTTGGCGCGCCCGTGCACGACGGGGCAGCCCCCGGTTTCGCCCGTTGCGCCTGTTTCGTCCGTCTTCGAGTCGGTGACGATCGCATCGTGGTTGTCAGCCATGGAAGTCCTCTCGCAGCTGGGCAGTTTCAGCCGGCTTGCGGATTGCGCAAGTTGGCGGATTCAGTGAGTTGAGTGGGCGGGTGGCCTTCTTGGACTTCCTGCTGTCCCTTGGACCTCGGCCCTGGCCCTTCACCATGAACCGATCCTATGGTGGACAGGTTCCAGGTCAAGAAGCTCACCTGTTCCATATTTCATCGGAACTGTGCCAACGGGCGATAAACTCCGAGTGACCTTGCCGACATCGGATGGGTGGTCCGTCATGAGTGACCTGCTGGAACGGCTGCGCGGACGCGGCTGGCGGATGACCTCCCAGCGGCGTGTCGTCGCCGAGGTGCTTGACGGCGAGCACATCCACCTCACGGCGGACGAGGTGCACGCCCGCGCGGTGGGCCGTCTCCCCGAGATCTCCCGGGCGACCGTCTACAACACGCTGGGCGAGATGGTCTCCCTCGGTGAGGTCGCCGAGCTCTCCACCGACGGCCGTGCCAAGCGGTACGACCCCAACGCGCGCCGCCCGCACCAGCACCTGGTCTGCTCCGGGTGCGGGGTCATCCGCGACGTGCACCCGGTCGGGGACCCGCTGGAGGGCCTGCCGGCCGACCAGCGGTACGGATTCTCCGTGTCCGAGGCGGCGATCACCTACCGGGGGCTCTGCCCGGCCTGCGCGTGAGCGTACGGGGGAGGGCCCGCCGCGCCGTCCGCCGTGACGGGAAGGGCCCTGTGCAGCGGCGTACTTGAGCCGGTCAGGGGCCGGCCACTGCCCCCGTGCCTGGCCGCGACGATCTCCGCGGCGATCGACAGCGCGGTCTCCTCCGGGGTGCGGGCCCCGAGGTCGAGACCGATCGGTGAGCGCAGACGCGCCAGTTCTCCTTCGCCGACACCCGCCTCACGCAGCCGGTCCAGCCGCTCGGCGTGGGTACGGCGCGAACCCATCGCCCCGACGTAACCGACCGGCAACCGCAGCGCGTCGGCCAGCAGCGGCACGTCGAACTTGGCATCGTGCGTGAGCACGCAGAGCACCGTGCGCCCGTCGGTCGCGGTACGCCGCAGATAGTGGTGCGGCCACTCCACGACGACCTCGTCCGCGTCCGGGAACCGGGCCTTGGTGGCGAAGACGGGCCGGGCGTCGCACACGGTCACGTGGAAGCCCAGGAACTTGCCCACGCGCACGAGCGCCGCCGCGAAGTCGACCGCACCGAACACGATCATGCGCGGCGGCGGCACCCGGCACTCGACGATCAGGGTGAGCCCGCCGGGACAGCGCGACCCGTCGGCGGAGACCTCCACCGAGCCGGTGCGGCCGAGCTCCAGCGCCGCCCCGGCCTCCTCCCGCGCGAGGAGGTCCAGCGGCGCGCCGCCGCCCAGGCTTCCCTGGTACGAACCGTCACCGCGCACCAGCAGTGCCGCGCCCATGAGTTCCGCGGGGCCGCGGACGACCCGTACGAGCGCCGCAGGGCCGCCCGCGGCGAACGCGGTGATCACGGGTCGGGCACGGGCATCGGCCCGCACCGGCGTGACCAGGACCTCCACGGTCCCGCCGCAGGTCAGACCGACGGCGAAGGCGTCGTCCGTGCTGTAGCCGAACCGCTCGACCACGGTCCTGCCGTCGTCGAGTGCCTGCCGGCACAGCTCGTACACCGCTCCCTCCACGCAGCCGCCGGAGACCGAGCCGATCGCGGCGCCCGCCCCGTCGACGGCGAGGGCGGCGCCCGGGCCGCGGGGAGCGCTGCCGCTCACGCCGACCACGGTGGCCACCGCGAACTCGCGTCCCTCCCCGGCCCAGGCACCCAACTCCTCCAGGAGATCAAGCACGTTCGGCGCCCGCCACGGCGGTGGCCGACAGCACGCGGTCGGGCCGGATCGGCAGATGGCGGTGGCGTACGCCGGTGGCGTGGTGGACCGCGTTGGCGATCGCCGCTGCCGCGCCCACGATGCCGACCTCGCCGATGCCCTTGATCCCGATGGGGTCGTCCTCGTCCAGGTCGTCGTGCAGCCAGTCCGCCTCGACGTTCGGGACGTCGGCGTGCGAGGCGACGTGGTACCCGGCGAGGTCCGCGCCGACGTGGGCACCCGAGGCCCGGTCCCGTACCGCCTCCTCGTGCAGGGCCATGGAGATGCCCCAGGTCATCCCGCCGACCAGCTGATTGCGGGCGGTCAGCGGATTGACGATGCGGCCCGCCGCGAAGATGCCGAGCATCCGGCGCACCCGCACCTCGCCGGTGCCGACGTCCACCGCCACCTCGGCGAACTGGGCGCCGAACGAGTGCCGTTCACGCTGCGGCAGCGCCGCGAGCGCCGCCGCGGTGTCGGAGGTGACGGTGACGCCCTCCGGCGGTAGGTCGACACCGGGGACGAGCAGCGCGCGCAGTTCCGCGGCGGCGGAGGTGATCGCCAGTGCCCAGGAGCGGGTGCCCGCCGAGCCGCCCGCGACCATCGCGGGGCCGAAGTCGCTGTCCCCGATCCGGACGCGCACCCGGTCGGGCGTCGTCTCCAGGGCGTCGGCGGCGATCAGTGTGAGGGCGGTGCGCGCGCCCGTCCCGATGTCGGCGGCGGTGATGCGGACGGTGAAGCCGCCGTCCGGCTCGGCCGTCACCGAAGCCGTGGAGGGCATGGCCCCGGCGGCGAAGGAGGCAGCCGCGGTACCGGTGCCCAGCAGCCAGCGTCCCTCGCGGCGCTGCCCGGGCCGCGGATCGCGGTCCGCCCAGCCGAACCTCGCCGCACCCTCGTGGAAGCAGTCCAGCAGCCGCCGGCCGGCGAACGGCAGCCCGGACACCGGACCCCGGTCGGGTTCGTTGCGGGAGCGCAGGACGATCGGGTCGATGCCGCACTTCTCGGCCAGCTCGTCGATCGCGCTCTCCAGCGCGAACGACCCGGGGGCCTCCCCGGGGGCGCGCATGAACGTCGGGCCGGGCACGTCGAGCGGCACGACCTGGTGCGCGGTGCGGTGCGCCGGTGCGTCGTAGAGGACCCGGCTGGGTGTGGCGCACGGCTCCAGGAACTCGCCCCGCGTGGAGGTGAGGTTCAGCGCGGTGTGTTCCAGCGCGCGCAGCCTGCCGTCCGGGTCGGCGCCGAGCCTGACCCGCTGGGCGGTGGGGCTGCGGTAGCCGGTCAGCGAGAACACCTGACGGCGCGTCAGCACCACCCTTACGGGCCGTTGCAGAAGGGTCGCGGCCATCACCGCGGCGATCTGGTTGGCCCGTACGCCCTTGGAGCCGAAGCCGCCGCCGATGTGCTCGGAGCGCACCCGCACCGACGCCGGGTCGAGCGAGAAGAGGTTCGCGAGTTCCCCCTGCACCCAGCCCGCGCCCTGGTTGGAGTCGACGACCTCCAGCCGGCCGTCCTCCCAGCGGGCCGTGGTCGCGTGCGGCTCCATCGAGCTGTGGTGTTCCTCGGGGGTGCTGTACTCGGCGTCCACGACCGCGGCGGACCGGGCGAGTTCGGCCGCCAGGTCGCCCTTCTCGGTCTTCGAAGGGGCGTGGGGCGCGCCAGTCGCGGGGACCGCCCCCGGCCGTCCGGCGTAGAAGTCCACGTCGTGCGGCTGCGGCGCGTAGCGCACCACGAGCGACTCGGCGGCTTCCCGGGCCTGTTCGGACGTCTCGGCGACGACCAGCGCGACGGGCCAGCCCGCGTACGGCACCAGGTCGTCCTGGAACAGCGCGGTGGCGGGGTCGGGGGTCAGGCCCATGAACGAGGGGAAGTCGGTCTCCAGCCGGGGGGCGTTCTTGTGGTGCAGCACCGCGAGGACACCGGGCATGGCCAGGACCGCCTCGTCCTCGACGGCCAGGACGCGCCCGCGGGCCACGGCGGACGACGCCAGCCAGCCGTGGGCGAGCCGGTCGAAGGGGAGCTCGGCCGCGTACCTGGCGGCGCCGGTGACCTTGTCGTACCCCTCCACCCGGGTGTGTGCGGTGCCGACGGAGCCCCTGAGGGGAGTCGTACTGGTCATCGGGCGGCCTCCTCGGCGAGTTCGGTGAGCACGGCGACCACGAGGTTGCGCATCAGGGTGACCTTGTAGCCGTTGTGCGGCAGCGGCACGGCCGCGGCCAGCTCGGCGTCCGCGGCGGCCGCGAAGGAGTCGGCCGTCGCGGGCGCCCCGCGCAGCACCCGCTCGGCCGCCGACGCCCGCCAGGGCCGTGACGCGACGGCGCCGAGGGCGAGGCGCACGTCCCGGACGGCACCCGCCTCGATCTCCAGCGCGGCGGCGACCGAGCCGATCGCGAAGGCGTACGAGGCGCGCTCACGCACCTTGCGGTAGCGGGAGAGAGCGGCCACCGGGGTGGGCGGCAGCGCGACCCCGGTGATCAGCGCGCCGGTGGGCAGCGCGGTCTCCAGGTGCGGTGTACTGCCGGGCGCCAGATAGAGGTCGGCGAGCGGCAACTCGCCCGCGCCCTCGGTCGTTTCGTACGTCACGAGAGCGTCGAACGCGGTCAGGGCAACGGCCAGGTCGGAGGGGTGCACGGCCACGCAGTGCTCGGACGCGCCGAGGATCGCGGCATTGTGGTGCTCGCCCTTTACGGCCGGACAGCCGGTGCCGGGCGCGCGCTTGTTGCAGGGCTGGGTGACGTCGGTGAAGTAGCCGCAGCGGGTGCGCTGGAGGAGGTTGCCGCCGACCGTGGCCATGTTGCGCAGCTGGCCGGAGGCGCCGGCGACCACGGCCTGCGTCAACGCCGGGTAGCGCAAGCGCACTTCGGGGTGCGCGGCGAGCGCGCTGTTGCTGACGGTCGCGCCGATGCGCAAGGTGCCGTCCTCGGCGCGCTCGATGCGGTCCAGTGGCAGACCGCGCAGGTCCACCAGCCGGGCCGGCCGCTCCACGCCGGTCTTCATCAGATCGACGAGGTTGGTGCCGCCGCCGAGGAAGCGGGCCTCCGGGTCGGCGTCCAGGAGCGCGAGCGCACCGGACACGTCATGCGCGCGCTGATATCCGAACTCCCTCATGCGACGGCCCCCTTGGCGCTGTTCTCGGTGCTGGCGGCCGTGCCCGCGGCCTGCTCCGGGGCGGAGCCGGCCGCACGGGCGACGGCCTGGACGATCGACGCGTACGCGCCGCAGCGGCACAGGTTGCCGCTCATCCGTTCGCGGATCTCCGCGCCGGTGAGCGGTGGTGGCACTGCGGCGGGCCGCAGGTCCTCGGTGGCGGCGCTGGGCCAGCCGGCCGCGTGTTCCTCGATGACCGCGACGGCGGAGCAGATCTGCCCGGGGGTGCAGTAGCCGCACTGGAGGCCGTCCAGGTCGAGGAAGGCCTGCTGCACCGGGTGCAGCCTGCCGCCCTCGGCAAGACCTTCGACAGTACGGATCTCACGTCCCTCGGCGGCAACCGCCAGCTCAAGACAGGACAAGGAGCGGCTGCCGTCCACCAGCACGGTGCAGGCGCCGCACTGACCTTGGTCGCAGCCCTTCTTGGTGCCGGTCAGGTCGAGCCGCTCGCGCAGGGCGTCGAGCAGGGTGGTGCGGTGGTCGACGGTGAGTGAGTGCTTCTCGCCGTTCACGTTGAGCACGATGACACTGGACGTGGACAAGGCCATGGTCAGTCTTCTTTCGCGTGCGTAAGCGGTGGAATTCACGGTTAGAGTGGACTCAACCGGACAGTTGTCCGCTACCGCAGAACGTACCGGACAATTGTCCGCTTCACAAGGGCCGGGTGCGTCGGCGATCCCCACGAGGAGGGCACATGCACGAGAAGAAGTCCGCGCCCGTCCGCGTCGACGCGCAGCGCAACCGCGAACGCATCCTGGAAGTCGCGCTGGCCGAGCTGACCGAGGCCGCGGACGTGCCGTTGAGCACCATCGCCAAGAAGGCGGGCGTCGGGCAGGCCACCTTCTACCGCAACTTCCCGCACCGGGAGGCGCTCGTCCTGGAGGTCTTCCGGCACGAGATGCACCAGGTGGCGGACAGCGCGAGCCAGTTGCTGGAGTCCGCGGCGCCGGACGAGGCACTGCGCGAATGGCTGGACCGGCTGGCGCAGTTCGCGATGACCAAGGCGGGCCTCGCCGAGGCGATCCGCCAGGCCACCAGCGCGCCCGGCGCCCCGGCGAAACCGGGCCACGCCCCGATCACCGACGCCGCACAGCTCCTGCTGTGCGCGGGCGAGGAGGCCGGCACGATCCGCGCCGGAGTCACCGCGGACGACCTGCTCCTCGCGGTCGGCGGCCTCTGGCAGATCGACCCCGAGGGCGACTGGCAGCCACGCGCGGGCCGGCTCCTCGACCTCGTCATGGACGGCCTGCGCGCGGGCGCGACGCGTCGGGCGGACTGAGCGGCGCGGGCGGGGTGGGTGGCGCGGGCGGGGTGGGTGGCGCGGCCGGGGTGGGCGGCGCGGGCAGGGTGGATGGCGCGGGCGGACTGAGCGGCGCGGCCGGGGTGGGTGGCGCGGCTGGAGTGGGTGGCGCGGCCGGCGTGGGGAGCGTCAGCCGACCAGCAGCACGAGCTTTCCGCGGACCAGCCCCTGCTCGCCCGCCCGGTGCGCCTGGGCGACCTCGGACAGCGGGAAGGTCCGCGCGACCGGGAGCGAGAAGCGACCGGCCCCGACCAGTTCGCCGATGCCGTCGAGCGCGTGCAGCGCGCGGCCCGCATCGCCGCTGCTGAACCGCACCCCGTGCTCCCGCGCCCCCTGGAAGTCGGAGACGGCGAGGACCCGTTCGGGTGCGCCTGCGAGCGCCACGAGTTCGGCGAGCACCCCGCTCCCCGCGACGTCGAGCGCGAGGTCGACACCCTCCGGAGCGAGCGCGCGCACCCTGGCCGTAAGCCCGGCGCCGTAGCTGACCGGCTCGGCGCCCAGGGAACGGACGTAGTCGTGGTTCGCCGGGCCCGCTGTGCCGATCACGCGCGCGCCACGCACCACGGCGAGCTGCACCGCCGCACTGCCGACGCTCCCCGAGGCGCCGTTGACCAGCAGGGTCCCGCCGCCCAGGACGCCGAGCTGGTCGAGTGCGCGGGTGGCCGTCTCCACGGCGGCGGGCAGCGCGGCGGCGCCGGCGAAACCGAGGGAGGGCGGGACGGGCGCGTAGTGGGACAGCACCGCCAGCTCGGCCTGGGCGGCCCCGTCGGCGGAGAAGCCGAACACGCGGTCGCCGACCGCCACGCCCGTGGCCCCGGGACCGAGCTCGTCCACGATGCCGGCCGCCTCGTACCCCAGGGTCTGCGGCAGCCCCTCGTCCATCAGGCCCTGGCGCTTCTTCCAGTCGCTCGGGTTGACCCCGGCCGCGCGCACCGCGATCCGGACCTGGCCGGGGCCCGGGTGCGGATCGGGAAGGTCCACGAGTTCGAGGACCTCGGGGCCGCCGAACCGGCTGTAGCGGACTGCCTTCATGGCGCGCACCTCTCCGTCGTTTCGCGGGACGCGACCGGCCTGTTCAGTCCCGTGGCCAGGGTCGCCCGTCAAGGCGCTCGCTGTCCCGGTTGAAACGCCCGAGGCCGGCCGCGAACTGTGCGGCCTCCTCCGGCGTCCAGTTCTCCAGCACCCGGGCCAGACCGCTCAGGTTGGAGCTGCGGTCGCTCGCCAGCCGCCGCCGTCCCTCGTCGGTGACGGCGAACTTCCGGGCGATACCACCCGCCGGGTCGGGGATCCGCTCGACGACCCCCGCGCGCAGCATCGCCGCGGTCTGGCGGTTGAGAGTGGAGGCGTCCAGCCCCAGGGCGTGGCTCAGTTCGCTGATCGACAGGGGCCCCTCCGCGAGGATCCGGCTCAGCAGGATGTACGCACTGCGGTCCAGCCGCCCGTCACCCCGCCCGGTGAGCAGGTTCATGTGCCGGCCGAGCAGCATGGTCTCGAACTCGATCTGGTCCAGGGGCTTGTCCACGCGAGGTTCCTTCTACTGCGAGCGCGCCTCCCCCCGCAGGGCTGGGGGGAATGGGAGGAAGGTCACCTGCCGTAGATATACCACGGCCGCTCCGGCGCACGATCGGGGCGTACGAGGATACGGAGGGCCCTCGGACTGCGGGCCCCCAGGCGGTAGGACCTCACTCGGTGGGCCCTCAGACCGCCGCCCACCCGTCGTCGACCGGCAGCACCGCGCCGTTGACGAACGCGGCGGCGTCCGAGGCCAGGAAGACGATCGCGTCGGCCTGTTCCGCCGCGCTGCCCAGGCGCCCGATGTTCGCGCGGATCAACTGCCCGATCAGCGCCGGGCCCTGGGCATCGGGGGCCGCGTCGACCTGGATCGCGGTCCTGGTCGGGCCGGGGGAGACGGCATTGGCACGGATGCCCTGCTTGCGGTAGGCGGCAACCGCGGTGTGCGCGGCCGGAGTTGACCGGTCGTGCACAGGGTGGGCGCGCAGCTCGACAGCCCGGTTCATGGCGATGTTTGTGCATCGTACATGCCACGTGTATCGCACACATCGAGGTCCAGGCTTCCGCCGTGCGGACAGGAATCCCCCCCCGGGAGTGGCTCCCCCGAGGGGGGCCCCAGGAAGGGCGGCTCCTCCGGTCAGGGGGCGATCGACGGCCGGCCGGGGGCCGGGTAGTGCGGGAGCGCGATCGCTTCGGCCGGCGGGGTGAACAGCGCGCCGGCCCGCGAGGAGAGGCGGCCGGCCAGCGGCGTGGCGGCGGCGCGCAGGACCGCGCGGAAGAGCGCCTGCTGCGGGCCGGTGCGCGGGTGGGCGATCCGGGGAGCGCCGGGCGGCAGCTTCTGCGCCCGCTCCACGAGGGGGCGCAGCAGCTGCTCGTACCGGGTGAAGGCGGTACGGGGGGTGTCGTGCCGGTTCAGCTCGCCGGCCAGGACGTACGCGCCGGCCAGGGCGAGGGTGGTGCCCATGCCGCTGATGGGCGAGGGGCAGTACGCCGCGTCACCGAGCAGCGCGACGCGCCCGCGGCTCCAGACCGGCAGCTTGACCTGCCCGACGGCGTCGAAGTAGAGGGAACCGTTGTCGAGGGCGTCGAGAATGCGCGGGGTCTCCCAGCCCGCGTCCGCGAAGGTCCCGCGCAACACTGCCACCAGAGCGTCGGTGTCCAGCCGGTCCAGCCCGCGCACGTCGCTGACGAGACTCAGGAAGGCCCGGACGCTTGCGGTGCTGTCGGGGTTCTCGGCGTCAGCGGCGTCAGCGGGGTTGTCGGGGCCGCCGCCGGTGCTGTCGGGCCGCAAGGAGACCTGGCGTCCGCGTCCGGCCGCGAACACCCGCCAACGGTCGTCGTCGGCGGCGGTACGGGGGAGAGTGAGGTGGGCGGTGTAGAGGCCGAGTTCGTGGACGGGGGCGTCCGGCATGATCAGGTCCCGGCTGCGGGAGCGCAGCCCCTCGGCGAGTACGACGACGTCGAAACGGCGTCCGGCGCTCCGGACGAACTCGACGTCGACGCCGTGTCCGTCGTCGTGCAGGGCGCTGATCCGGTCGCCGAAGACGTAGTCGGCCGAGCCGGCGGAGTGGTTGTGGAGGATCCGGGCGAGGCGGCCGCGCAGGATCTCCAGCTCGGCGGTGAGGCCGCCGGTGTCGTCGGCCCCGGCGGCGAAGGAGGCGTAGGGGCGCCCGCGTCCGTCGATGAAGTCGGTGCCCGTCTCGCCCGTGTGGGCGGCGCGGACGGCCTCTTCGAGCCCCATCCGGCGCAGGACCGTCCGCCCGACGCCGCGTACGTCGACGTTCTGACCCTCCTCGCGGAGACGGTCGAACCGCTCGACGACCGTGACGTCCCACCCGGCCGCCCCGAGCCACCAGGAGAGGGCGGGCCCTGCGATGCTCGCGCCGGAAACCAGCACACTCTTGCGTCCCAACACGACTCCTCTTGTACGCCTCGCAGCCGGTCCGCCGCGACCCGGCACACCGGTGGGAGCGGCATCCGACTCGTCGGCCGGCGCCGTACGGGCACGCCGGCCGACTCTGCCTGGGACTCCAGGCCGACTCTGCCTGGGACTCCGGGCCGACTCTGCCTGGGACTCCGGGCCGACTCTGCCTGGGACTCCGGGCCGGCTCTGCCTGGGACTCCGGGCGGGCTCCGCCCGGGACTTCGCGCGGGCTCTGCCTGGAACTCCCCGCGGGGCTCCGCCCGGGACTTCGCGCGGCCTGGGCCAGAGGCTTCCGTGCGGGCTCTGCCGGTCAGGCCGAAGGTGTCGGCTTGGGCTCGTTGGGGTTCACCACGACGACGCCCTCCCCCTCCAGCTTCAGCTGCACGGCCTCGCCCGAACCGCCCTTCACCATCGAACCGACACTCTGCGAGCGGTGCAGCGACGTCTGCAGCCCGGGGCTCCACGCGACGACCGCGTCGGTGTCCACATGGACGGGCGCGTCGGGCGTCACCGGCAGCACCAACGGGATGCCCGCACTGGTCAGGGCCAGGCGGCCGGTGCCGCTGAACGTGCAGTTGAACAGCCCGCCGCCCGCCATCCCCGCACCCTTGACGGTGGTGATGTCGTACTTCAGCGAGGCGTCGAAGCACAGGACGTTCTTGCCGTTGACCGTCAGGCCGCGGTTCTCGTCGATGTCGACGAGGAAACAGTGCGCCGCGTCGGCGGCGAACCACGCCTCGCCCTCACCGGTGACGGTCATGAGCGCCAGTCCCTCACCGGTGACGGCGCGCTTGAGGAAGTTGCCCACGCCCTGGCCCTGCCGCTCGAACTCCAGGGCGCCGCGCCAGGCGACCATCGTGCCCTGCCGGGCTCTGGCCTCCCCCTTGACGGCATAGCGGACGGCCATCGCGTTCTCCAGGGTGAGCCCGGGGGCGGTGGCGGGCCGGACGAGGTTCTCGGGATCGAAGAGGTTTCGTTGCATGCGGCTCCCAGTACCCCGTCGGGAGTCCGCCAGTCCCCGTCGTCGCTTACGGCGGTTCGCGGCAGCAGCCTCAGTGGTGGCAGTGCCAGGCGGAACCTGTCCCCGTCCCGTCGCCCGTTCCTCGGCCGCGGGTGCCGGTGCCGGGGGCGCGGTTCGTGCCGGTGGCCGCGTCCGGCGCGTCGGCGCGGGGGAGCGGCGGTTCCTGGGGGACCCCCGTGATCCGGGCAAGTACGGCCGGCTTCAGGTACGCGGGGACGGGCTCCGGCGGTTCCACCGACTCCACCGACTCCACCGGTTCGGCCCGGCCCGGCCGGGGCTCGGACGGCCGGGCGCGGGCACCGAAGAAGTAACGCGCGGTCTCACGTGACATGGGAACTCCGAACCGAAGAGGAGGGGCGCGGGACGCCTGTTGCGCACAGGCGATTCGGCGCGGAGGCCGGGCCGGATTGTCCTTCCGGCCAAGTACGCACGGACAGCCCAGCGAAGGCACCCCCCGAACTGACGCGCACGGACCGCGACCGCACCCGCGCACGGACCCCGACCGCACCCCTGCACGGTCCCCGACCGCACCCCCGCACGGACCCCGACCGCACCCGCGCACCACCCCGCGAAGACCTCCGCAAGGCGCCCCCGCAAAACGCACCCGCAAACACCACCGAAAAAAGAATTCCGAGAACGGCCCATCCCCGGAGCCGTCCGCTCCGAAGTACAGATGTGACCAAGATCCTGAGCAAAGGCGTCCGTTTGCCGCTCGCAGCGCTGTCCGGGCTGCTGGCCGGTTTCGCGTCGCTGGCGGTTGCCGAGCTGGTGGCGGCCTGGGTACGGCCCGAGTCAGGCCCGCTGGTCGCGGTCGGGGGAGCGGCGATCGACCGGACCCCCGTCGCCGTGAAGGACTGGGCGATCCGCCAGTTCGGAACCAACGACAAGCTGGTACTGCAACTCGGCATCCTCGCGGTCCTCGCGCTCCTTGCGATGGTGATCGGTGTGCTGGCCCTGCACCACCGGCGGGTCGGTACGGCCGCAGTGCTGATGTTCGGCGTGGTGGGCGGTGTCGCCGCGACCGGACGGCCCGACTCCACGGGCCCGGTCGACGCCCTGGCCTCGGTGGTCGGCGCGCTCTGCGGCGCCGCCCTCCTGTACCTGCTGATCGGACGGCTCACCCGGCCGCCCCGCCACGCCGCCTCCGTACCCGCCCAGGGCGATACGGGGGGAGAGACCGTGGGCAGCCCGGTGGGCTGGGACCGGCGCGGGTTCGTGATCGCCGCAGGGGCGGCCGCCGTCGCCTCGGCGGGCGCGGGCTTCGTCGGCAGGTCCCTCTCCGGCTCGCGGGGCGAGACAGCCGTGGCGTCGCGCGGCACGGTCACCCTGCCCCGGCCCGCATCGGCGGCCCGTCCGATCCCTTCGGGAGCTGTCCTGCACACCCCCGGGATCAGCCCCTTCGTCACCCCCAACAAGGACTTCTACCGCGTCGACACGGCGCTGGTGGTACCGAAGGTGGATGCCACCGCGTGGCGCCTGACCATCCACGGCAAGGGCGTCACCCGGCCCCTCACCGTCACCTTCCAGGACCTTCTCGACCGTCGGCTGATTGAGCGTCACATCACCCTGACCTGCGTCTCCAACGAGGTCGGCGGTCCGTACGCGGGTACCGCACGCTGGATCGGCGTACCGCTGGCGGAACTCCTCAAGGAGGCCGGAGTACGCCCTCCCTCGCGCGGCGGCCCCGCCGACCAGCTGGTGGCCCGTTCGGTGGACGGCATGACGATCGGCAGTCCCGTCGAGGACCTGATGGACGGCCGTGACGCACTGCTCGCCGTCGGCATGAACGGCGAACCGCTGCCTTTCGACCACGGCTTCCCGGTCCGGATGGTCGTGCCCGGCCTCTACGGGTACGTCTCCGCCTGCAAGTGGATCGAGGACATCGAGCTCACGACCTTCGACGACTACGACCCGTACTGGGTGAAGCGCTCCTGGTCCAAGCGGGCCCCGATCAAGACGCAGTCGCGCATCGACACGCCTCGGCCGTTCGCCACCCCGAAGGCCGGCACGGTGATGGTCGCCGGCGTGGCCTGGGCCCAGCACCGCGGCATCGACAAGGTCGAGGTACGCGTCGACGAGGGGCCCTGGCAGCGCGCCGACCTCGCCGCCGAGGACACCACGGACACCTGGCGTCAGTGGTCGATGCCCTGGAAGGCGGCCCCCGGCAGCCACACCCTCACCGTCCGCGCCACCGACCGCACCGGAACCACCCAGACCGAGCAGCGGGTCGGGACCGTTCCCGACGGGGCGACCGGCTGGCACTCCGTGGTCCTGACCGTCGGATGAGTCCCGCGGCCCTCAACTCCCACCCGCAAGCCCACCACCGCAACACCACCCAAGCTCACCACCGCAACACCACCCAAGCCCACAACCGCAACACCAACCAAGCCCACAACCGAATCACAAACACAACCCTCAGGAGCAGCATCATGAACGCACTTCGTTTCCGTCGCGCCGCCCTTGCCGTGTCCGCCGTCGCGATCCTGCCCCTCACGCTGACCGCCTGCGGTGACGGTGACAAGAAGGACGCCGCCGCCGGACCCTCCGCCTCCGAGCCCGCCGCTCCGGCCGCGTCCTCGACGCCCTCCGACATGACCCCGATGAACGGCCCGTTCGGTCCGGGCTGCGCCGGCGTCCCCAAGGAGGGCAAGGGCAGCTTCGACGGCATGGCCAAGGACCCCGTCGCCACCGCCGCCTCCAACAACCCGGCCCTGTCCACCCTGGTGACCGCCGTCAAGAAGGCAGGCCTGGTCGACACCCTCAACAACGCCAAGAACATCACGGTGTTCGCCCCCACCAACGACGCCTTCGCCAAGCTCCCCAAGGCCGACCTCGACGCCGTCCTCGCCGACAAGGCCAAGCTGACCGACATCCTCACCTACCACGTCGTCGGCGAGAAGCTCGCCCCCAAGCAGCTGGAGAACGGCACCTACCCCACCCTCCAGAAGTCCACCCTGACCACCGCGGGCTCCGGCGAGGCCTACAAGGTCAACGACACCTCCAACGTGGTCTGCGGCAACGTCCCGACCGCCAACGCCACCGTCTACATCGTCGACACCGTCCTCATGCCGAAGAAGTAGCAGGACGGGGAAGGCAGGCCGGACGGTTCGTCGGTTCCGGCCGGGCGCCCGCCGCCTGTTGAAGGGGCGCACACCGATTCACCGGTGTGCGCCCCTTCGGCGTGTGTCACTCAGGCGGCGGACCAGCCCCTCACCAGCTCCGCGGTACTTGCCCGCGCCCGCCGGGCACCGGAATCCGCGTCGCGGTAGCCCGCGACAGTCGAAGCCGCGGCCCCGTGCGGTCACCGGATCGGTCACCGGACACCCGACCGCAGGCGGCGCGGGCAGATGTGTGCGACCGTTGACATGCGGCCGGTCTCGTGCTCGCCTGCCCCGCTCGCGGCGGGAACCATGGGCGTGACCCGCTTCCGGACCCCGGCCGTCGAGAAGGGAACTGTCATGATCGTTCTCGGCGTCATCCTGCTCGTCATCGGGCTGCTGGCCGGCATCTCCGTGCTGACCACCATCGGTGGCATCCTCATCGTGGTGGGCGCGATCCTGTGGATCCTCGGAGCCACCGGGCGCGCGGTCGGTGGTCGCAAGCACTATTTCTGACGAGGTCGCACGCACGACCCTGATCCGGCCGCCGCAAGCACGCAGGCACGCCTCTGATCAGGTCGCAGGCGCTGGTCCTGCGTACCAACTCCCGAGCCCGGCACCCCCATGGGTGCCGGGCTCGTCGGCGTTCGAGGGGGGTTCGTCCCAGGTGGTGAGTGGTGCGCCGGGTGGGCCCGGGAGTGTCCGGGCAACTTAGTTGAGCGGAGGCTTGTCAAGTTTTCGGGAATTCGCTATATAAGAAGGCGTAGGGCATCGCACCCGACGAGAGAAGAGGAGTGACCTGTGATGCTCATGCGTACCGACGCTTTTCGGGAACTGGACCGGATGGCCCAGCAGTTCTGGGGAACGACGGCCCATCCGGCGGTCATGCCGATGGACGCCTACCGCGCCGGCGAGGAATTCGTCGTCCACTTCGACCTGCCGGGCATCGATCCCGAGTCCATCGACGTGGACATCGAGCGCAATGTGCTCACCGTCAGGGCCGAGCGCCGCACCGCCGCCCCTGAGGGCGCGGAGATGATCGCCTCCGAGCGTGCCTCCGGACTGCACACCCGCCAGCTCATCCTCGGCGACACCCTGGACACCGAGCGCATCGACGCCTCGTACGAGGGTGGGGTACTGACGCTGCGGCTGCCGATCTCGGAGCGTGCCAAGCCCCGCAAGATCGCCATCAGCGGGACCGAGCGGGAAGCACGGCAGATCCGGGCCTGAGGCGCGCCCAACTCCGGTCGCTGTCACCCGTTTGCCGGTATCTGTCGACACCGCCCACGGCGCGGGGTGAACTGAACACCTCCTGCCCCGGCCCCGTCGCGCAGCACGCGTTACGGAGGTCGCCCCGTTTTACGGAGGTGGGCGGGGGCAGACGCGGCTCGGGTGCTTCGGCAAGCAGGCGCCTGTTCCGTATCCGTCAAGGTCCGGGGTCGCCTGCTGCCCTCCCGTGGGATCTCCCCGGCAGAAACGCACTGCGTACCGCGTACCGAGCACCGGGTGCCCAGTGCCGAGCACTGAGCACCACGTGCCCCGTGCTGCGTGCCGAGGGAGCTTGCAATGACCGCAGTTCTGGCCGAACCACCGCCGCGTACCACCCGCTCCGGGCCGGCCGGGCGCCTCTTCCAGGAGGCGCCCGGCTCCGGTGCCCTGTTCGACCGCGCCGCGCTCGCGCGGGGGCCGGAGCGGGAGGCGCTGCTCCATGAGGCGGTGGCGGTGTGGCTGCCGATGGCGCACCGGATCGCGACCAAGTACCGCGACCGCGGCGAGGCGCTGGAGGATCTGAAGCAGGTGGCCGCGCTGGGCCTGATGAAGGCGGTCACCCGGTTCGACCCGTGCCGGGGCATCCCGTTCGAGGCGTTCGCGGTGCCCACGATCGTGGGCGAACTCAAGCGTCACTTCCGCGACCACCTGTGGTCCGTACACGTCCCCCGGCGCGTGCAGCAGTACCGCAGTCAGGTCCGGGCCGCGCGCCGGGAGCTGGCCGAGCACTCCGGTGAGGAGCCCGGACCGGGAGAGATCGCCGCTCGGGCGGGGCTGACGGAGGACGAGGTCCGCCAGGGCATGGAGGCGGCGGAGACCTTCTCCGCCCTCTCCCTCGACCACGCCCTCAGCGCCGGCAGCACGGCCACCCTCCAGGATCTGCTGGGCGCCCCGGACGCCCGGCTCGCCCACCTCGTCGACCGAGAGGCGGTGAAACCGATTCTGCGATCCCTGCCGGTCCGCGAGAAGAAGATCCTCTACCTGCGGTTCTTCGCCGAGATGTCGCAGGCCGAGATCGGCAAGGAGATGGGCATGTCGCAGATGCACGTGTCACGGATCCTCACCAGGATCTGCACCCGCATCCGCAGGCAGGTCCTGGACTCCGACAGCAGGCAGGTCCTGGACTCCGACAGGAGAAGTCACTGCGGCGCCGAGCGCCGCCACGTCCGTCGTTCGTCATGAGAGGCAGCCCGTCATGATCACCCCCTCACCGCGGACCCTGCGTCCGCTCCTCGCCCGCCACGCCGACGCACTGGCCAGGTTCGAAGCGCATCCCGGCGAAGAGTCCGCGCGCGTGGTGGAGGATCTGAGATACACGCTGTGCGTGATCACCGGGACCTCCCGCATCGAGGACGCGCTGGCCGCGGCGGAGCGGATCCTCCAGCGGGCCGCGGCGCCCGTTCCCGTTCCCGTCCCTGTCCCCGTACCGTCCGCCGTACCCACCGCCGCCCCCACTCCCGTCCCCGCCTGCGCGCAGAGCTCCGAGGCCCTCGCGGCGTGAGGGCCGGGAGTGCGCGTCGGCCCACTCGCGAACGGTGTGCCGCACCTCTCGATTCGCCGGCCCGCGCGGGGTCACCCGGTTGACGGGCCATCGGCCTCGGACGACAGAAGAGCACGGGAAAGGCAAGAACGAGTACGTGATGAACTGGGTACGGGACGTCGGGGCATGGCTGGCACGGGCCTGGCGGTCCTCGGGGCACGAGCGGAACACGGTCCTGGTGATCGTCAAGAGCGCGCTGGCGGCGACTGCGGCGTGGTGGGTGGCGTACGACCTGATCGGCGCGACGTCACCGGCGTTCGCCCCGTTCTCCGCGGTGCTGATCATGAATGCGACGGTCTATCAGTCGCTGTGGCAGGCCCTGCGCTACACGGCGGCGGTGACCGCCGGAGTGGCCGTGCAGGCCGTGCTCGGGTTCCTGATCGGACCCGAACTGTTCGTCTTCCCGCTGGTCGCCGTCATCGCGCTGGCGATCGGGCAGTGGCCCGCCCTGGGGGAGCAGCGCGCCCAGGTGGGCACGGCCGCGTTCTTCGCCTTCTCCACCTACACCATGGCCTCCGCCACCGGGGACCAGGCCGTCCAGCTCGGACAGATCGTGCTCCTGGTCCTCATCGGCTGCGGGATCGGTCTCATCGTCAACCTGTGCGTGGCGCCGCCGCTGCGCTACCGCGGTGCCGAACAGGGCATCCAGGTGCTGAGCCAGGAGGTCGAGGCACTGCTCGACGACATGGCCGACGGCCTGCGCGACGGGGACGTCTCGTCCGAGCGCACCGAGGGCTGGATCGCGGCGGGCAAGCGCGCCCAGCGCTCGGTCGACCAGGCACGCGCCGGTCTGACCACGGCGGAGGACAGTCTCCCGTTCAACCCGCGGCGCCTGCTGCCCGCCCACCGCGGCTATCTGACCTTCGACCGCTACCGGCAGGTCCTCGTGTCCATGGAGCGCGCCGTCTACCAGCTGTCCTCGCTCAACCGAAGCCTGCACCGGTGGCAGGAGACGGAGAACACCTACAGCTACGCCCCCGTACTGCACACCTACGCGGACTTCCTCGTCTCCCTGCGCGACGTCGCCCATGTGCTGTCCTCGATCGACAGCGACACCCTCACCGAGCAGGCCCAGGAGGCGTGCCGGCTGTCGGGCACCGCCCAGGAGAAGCTCCAGGACGTACTCGGCTCGGCGCAGGAAGCGGATCTGCCACTGGCCGACTCCACCCGCCCGTACGGCGTGCTCATCGTGGAGGCGACCAGGCTGATGGAGGAGTTCCAGTACACCTGCGACGCACTCCTGACCACCGCTGACGCGTAGCGGGCCGGGAGCGGGCGGTCCGGGGCGCCGAGCTCGGGTGCGGCCCGGTTGAGTTTCGGCGGGGCGGGGGCGGGCAACGGGTTTCCATGGGCGACGGGCATGGCGGTATCCGGTTGGTACAGACGGTGCTCGACAGCACCGACGCGCGGCAGCTGGCGGAGTTCTACCGTGTGCTGCTGGGGCTCACCTACCGCCCGGGGGACGAGCCGCCCCCGGTGGGGCAACCCGACGAAGGACGGGACTGGCTCGTGCTGAGGGGCCCGGCCGGCGGTCCTCGCATCGCCGTCCAGCAGGTGGCCCGGCTCAGCGCGCCCACCTGGCCGCAGGGCCCGGTCCCGCAGCAGCTGCACCTCGATCTGAGCGTGCCCTCGGTGGCGGAGCTGAGGACGCAGCACGGCCGTGTTCTCGCCCTGGGGGGCACCCTGTTGGCCGACCGCGAGCTGCCCGCCGACGGCGACGACGAGGTGTTCCGCGTCTACCGTGACCCGGACGGCCACCCCTTCTGCATCTTCGTCGAGCAGTCGGGGGCGGACACGTAGGCGGGAGCGGACACGGCTTCGTCGAGTGGGCGGGGGCGGACACATGGGCGGGGGCGGATCTGGGCGGGGGCGCACACCTGGGCGCAGGTACATACCCGGCCGGCTCAACCGCCCGTACGCGTACGGCTCCTCCGGGTCCACGACAGGAGCTTGTCCACGTCCCATGTGTTC
Source organism: Streptomyces sp. NPDC091272 (assembly GCF_044757485.1). NCBI lineage: Bacteria > Bacillati > Actinomycetota > Actinomycetes > Kitasatosporales > Streptomycetaceae > Streptomyces > Streptomyces sp. NPDC091272. The sequence goes on along the minus strand of NZ_JBIVVC010000006.1, from coordinate 112,155 downwards.
ACCACCCGGTCCGCGGGCACTCCGCACTCCTCTGCCCGCGCGCACCCGATCACCTGCCAGTCCAATTGGCCGGGGGCGTGCGCGTCGGTGTCCACGGCGAACAGCGTCCCCGCCTCCACCGCCCTGCGGAGCAGCCGGCGGGGCGGGTCCAGCCGTTCCGGGCGGCTGTTGATCTCCACCGCCGTTCCCGCCCGCGCGCACGCCGCGAACACCGCGTCCGCGTCGAACTCCGACTCCGGCCTGCCCCGGCCCGTGACCAGCCGGCCGGTGCAGTGGCCCAGTACGTCGGCCCTGGGGTTGCTGACCGCGGCCACCATCCGGCGGGTCATCGCCGCCGCGTCCATCCGCAGTTTGGAGTGCACCGACACCACGACCACGTCGAGCCGGTCCAGCAGCTCGGGCTCCTGGTCGAGCGCGCCGTCGTCGAGGATGTCGCACTCGATGCCCGTCAGCAGCCGGAAGGGCGCCCAACGGGTGTTCAGCTCCGCCACGAGATCCAGCTGCTCGGCCAGCCGCTCCGGCGACAGGCCGTGCGCCACGGTCAGCCGGGGTGAGTGGTCGGTGAGCACGGCCCAGTCGTGCCCGATGTCCCGCGCCGTGCGTCCCATCTCCTCGACGGGGCTGCCGCCGTCCGACCAGTCGGAGTGCAGATGGCAGTCGCCCTTGAGCAGCGCGCGCAGCCGGCCACCCGCGCCGTCCGCCACGAGCGGGGTGCGCGCCTCACCTTCGAGCCGCTCCAGATAGGCGGGCACCTCGCCCGCCAGGGCCTCCGCGATCACACCCGCGGTCTTGGGGCCGATGCCCTTCAGCCGCTCCAGGGACCCCTGCGCCGTGCGCTCGGCCAGCTCGGCGGGTGCCAGCTCGCGGACCACTGCCGCGGCGGTACGGAAAGCCCGCACGCGGTACGTCGGGGCGCCGTCGCGCTCCAGCAGGAACGCGATGCGTTCGAGTGCCTCCACGGGCCCCATCGCCCACCTCCTGCCGCATCCGGGGTCCGGCCACGTCCGCCCCGCCCCTCCAGGCTCCCCCGACACCCGCCGCGCGGCACCTCGGCCCGCCCGGGAGCCGTCGTACGCCTCGAACCGGGCCGCGGGTCCCGCTACGCCGGTGGCCCTTCCCGGGGCCGGGGCTGCCCCTCGCCCAGCCCGGCCGCCGCCGGGTCAAGCAGGCGGGCCAGGAAGGAGCGGGTACGGGCGTGCCGCGGCGAACCGATCACCTGGTCGGGGGTGCCCTCCTCGACGATGACACCGCCGTCCATGAAGACCACCCGGTCCGCCACCTCCCTGGCGAAGCTCATCTCGTGCGTGACCACGAGCATCGTCATCCCCTCGTCGGCGAGGGAGCGCATCACCGCCAGCACGTCGCCTACCAGCTCCGGGTCGAGCGCCGATGTCGGCTCGTCGAAGAGCATCAGCCGCGGGTCCATCGCCAGCGCGCGGGCGATGGCGACGCGTTGTTGCTGGCCGCCGGAGAGCTGCGCCGGGTAGGTGGACTCCTTGTCGGTGAGCCCGACCCTGGCCAGGCGCTCACGCGCGATCTGTGCGGCCCGTGCCTTGCCCCGTCCCAGCACCCGGCGTTGCGGCAGGGTCAGGTTCTCCAGGGCCGTCAGGTGCGGGAAGAGGTTGAACGACTGGAAGACCATGCCGATGCCGCGGCGCACCTTGTCGATGTCCACGTCCGGATCGGTGACCTCGTCACCCGCCACCAGGACCGTGCCCGAGGTGGGCTCCTCCAGCAGGTTCACACACCGCAGCAGTGTCGACTTGCCGGAGCCCGAGGGGCCGATGACGCACACCACCTCGCCGTACGCGACGGTGAAGTCGATGCCCGAGAGCACCTCCAGCGCACCGAACGACTTGTGCAGGGCCCGCACCTCGATCGCCGGCGCGCCGGCCGGCGCCGCCGGGGACGGAGAATCCTTCACCGTGCTCACCTCGCCCTTGACGTACGTGCTTCGAGCCGCCGGACGAGATGGCCCAGCGGCAGGGTGATCACCAGGTAGCAGAGCCCGGCGATCAGGATCGGGGTCAGGCTGCGGTTCTGGTTCAGCGCGTCCCTGCCGAACTTGGCCAGCTCGTACTGGGACAGCGAGAGACCCAGCAGATACACCAGGGACGAGTCCTTGGTCAGCAGGATCAGCTCGTTGGTGAGCGGCGGCAGCACGATGCGCAGTGCCTGCGGGATGACGATGGACACCATCGCCCTGCCTTGCGACATCCCGAGCGAACGCGCCGCCTCGGTCTGCCCCTTGGGTACGGCCAGGATGCCCGCCCTGATCGTCTCCGCCATGTACGCGGCGCCGACGAGGCCGAGCGCCAGCATCACCGTCACGTACTGGTTGAGCGACATCTGGAAGGCCAGCGGGACACCGAAGCCCAGCGCGATGAAGACCAGGAGCGCGGGCACCCCGCGGAAGAACTCGATGTACGCGACGGCCAGCCAGCGGTACGGCGGAACCTTCGAGAGCCGCATCAGGGCGAGCAGCAGCCCCAGGGTCAGGCCGAAGCCGAAGCCCAGCAGGGTGTAGAGGACGGTGTTGACGAGCGCGGTGGTGATGATGTCGGGGAACTGCGCCTTGGCGACCTCGACGTCGAAGAAGGCGCGCCGGATCTCGCCCCAGTCGGCGGCCAGCGCGACCACGAGCGCGACCACGAGGAGAGCGGCGTACTGGACGCCCCGTACCGCGCGGGTCCGTTGTCGTCGGGACATGGACATCGGCAGGGGTTCCTCACTTCTTGGGAGCGGCGGGGAACCACTTCTGGTACAGGGCGTCGTAACGGCCGTCGGACCGCGCGGCCTTGATGACCTTGTCGATCTCCTTGCGCAGGGCGGTGTTGCCGGACCGGACGCCGATGCCGTACTTCTCGCCGGTCTCGAACTCGGTGGTGACCGCCAGGTCGGCGTTCTTGCGGACGTACTCGAAGAGGACGCCGTTGTCGTTGACGGCGGCGTCGACCTGTCCCGTCTTCACGGCGGTGAGCAGCAGTGCCACGTCCTCGAACTGCACCGTCTCGACGCCCGCGCCGTTCTTCTTCGCGTACGTCTCCCCGGTCGTGCCCTGCTGGACCCCGAGCTTCTTCCCCTTCAGGCTCGCCAGCGAGGTGTAGGGGGAGCCCTTCTTGGCGATCAGGGCCTGGGTGGCGTCGAAGTACGGCCCGGAGAAGTCCAGGTTCTCCTCCCGCACCGGCGTGATGGTCATCCCCGCGGCGGCGAGGTCGCACTTGCCCGCGTTCAGGTCCTCACCGGTCTGGATGCCCTCGAAGGGCGTGTCGACGACCTCCTGGGTGACCTTGAGCTCCTTGGCCACCAGATCGACGATGTCGACGTCGAAACCGACGACCTCGCTGCCCTTGCGGAACTGGAAGGGCTCGTACGGCAGGTGGGTGCAGGTGGTGAGTTTTCCCTCGGTCACGAGGGTGATCTCGGTCCCGCCGGACCCGGCGGTCTTGGTACTCGTACAGCCGGTGGTCACAAGGGTGAGCGCGGTGACGGCCGTGACGAGGGACAGCACGGTGCGAGCGGACAAGACGCCTCCTGGGTCGTGGTGCGCGTGCGATGCGCGTGAGCCCTGCGGAATCGTGGTGCGCGTGCGTTGCGCCGATCTTGCCACCGCCGGTGCCGGATGTCTCCAGAGCGCCGGACATCGCCGTTCGCCGACGGTGTTGCCCGGGGCATTGCGGGGGGTTACGACCGGTTCCTGCGGTGCGGGGCGGCCACCGGGGCCGAGGGCGGTTGGTCACAGCAACGTTCTCGCTGTAGCTTCAGATGACGGCGAACAATCCGACCGGCTTCACCGGTTCCTCCGGCAGCGCCTCCAACTGCGTACGCCCGATGACGGATTCGCCCCGTATGAGCACGTGAGCACGCCCGACACCGGCGCGCCGCGCCGCCACGCCCGGACGCCGGGCCTTCTCCCCGGGTCGTGAGCTGCCCGGTCCGACCCGAGCGGGCACAGTCCTCTGCGCCGCCTCACGCATCAGACCTGAGCGCGCACAGTCCTCTGCGCCGCTTCACACAGCGGCTTCCGGCCTCCGCCGGGGCTGCCGCCCGGCTGCGACCGCGTTCACCGGGTCGCGCCACTTCGAAGGGATCATCGTGCAGCTGAGCGAGTTGTTGGCCGGACAGGAACACCGGGTGCTCCAGGGCGACCCGAGCACCACCTCCATCACCGCGGGTGTGACCTTCGACGTCGACCGGGTCACCACCGGGTCCGTCTTCGTCGCCGTGCCCGGCCACCGCGGGGGCGGGATCGCCGCCATCCCCGCGGCGTTCGCCCGCGGCGCGGCGGCCGTCCTTGTGGAGGGCGCCGACCCCGCGCTGTCGGAGACCCTGTGGCCCGCGAGCAGGTGCGCCGTGCGGGTGCCGGACGCGCGGAGGGCGGCGGCCGTGGTGGCCTCGCGGTACCACGGCGAGCCGGGGCGGCGGATGGACATGGTGGCGATCACCGGCACCAACGGCAAGACCTCGGTGTCCTACATGGTGGAGTCCGTGCTGCGGATCGCCGCGTCGGCGAAGGTCGGCGTCATCGGGACGGCGGGCAGCCGGATCGGCGACGAGCAGATCCCGATGCCGCCCTCGGTGCTCACCACCCCCGAGTCGCCCGACCTCCAGTACCTCCTGGGGTACATGCGCGACCGCGCGACCACCAGCGTGGTGCTCGAAGCCACCTCGATGGCGCTGCTGACCCACCGGGTGGACCGCACCTTCATCGATGTCGGGGTGTTCACCAACCTGACCCAGGACCACCTGGACGACCACGGCACGATGGCCAACTACCGCGACGCCAAGCTCCGGCTGTTCCAGGGGCTGTGCCGGCGCGCGGTGGTCAACGCCGACGACCCGGTGGGCGCCTCGATTCCCGCGATGATGCCGGGCGCGGTGACCACGTACGCCCTCGACGTGCCGGCGGACTACCGGGCGACGGACCTGGAGGTGAGTGCCTCGGGCACCCGGTTCACCCTGTGGCACGAGGGGCGCGCCCGCCAGGTGTCCATCCCGTTCCCCGGCCGGTACTCGGTGGCCAACGCGCTGGCCGCGCTCGCCTCCTGCCACGTGCTGGGGCACGAGCTGGAGCCCCTCGTCGACGCGCTCGGCCAACTGCCGCCCGTACCGGGCCGGTTCGAGCGCTTCGAGACTCCGGACGACGTCTCGGTGATCGTGGACTACGCGCACTCCCCCGACTCCCTGGACAAGGTACTGACCACCATCGGCGGCTACTCGCGCGGCCGGGTGATCACGGTGTTCGGCTGCGGCGGCGACCGGGACACCACGAAGCGGGCCGACATGGGCAGGATCGCCGGAACCCACTCCGACCTGTGCGTCCTGACCTCGGACAACCCCCGCAACGAGGACCCGGGGGCGATCCTGGACGAGATCACCCCCGGGCTCCTCGGGACGGGCACCCCGTTCGAGCGGCTGGCCGACCGGCGCGAGGCCATCGCCTTCGCCCTGTCGGCGGCGGCACCCGGGGACATCGTCCTCGTCGCGGGCAAGGGCAGCGAACCGCACCAGACGGTGCGCGAGGAACTGATCCCGTTCAGCGACATGGCCGTCGTGCGCGAGCTCGCCCTCCAGCAGACCGCCGCGCGCTTCCCTGCGGCGCCGCCCGCCGTGGCCGGCCGTACGCGGCCGGCCGCCGGAGCGCCGCGCGCGCCGTTGGCGCACGAGGTGGGCCGACCTTAAGGTGCGGCCATGACACGGACCTTGGATCCCGCCCGTACCGCACTGGTACTGGTCGACCTCATGCCCCGCATCATCGGCCTGCCGCTCGCGCCGCGCTCAGGCGACGAGGTGCTGCGGGCCGCGTGCGAACTCGCGAAACAGTTCGGCGCGGCCGGGGCGGCGGTGCTTGCGGTGCGGGTGGAGCGGCCGGGGGAGGAGCGGCAGCCACCGGGCAGCGAGCTGCATCCGGACGTGGCCGGGCTCGCGGACGCCGTGGTCGTCAAGCGGACCACCGGCGCCTTCCAGGACACCGCTCTGGACGCACTGCTGCGCGAGCGCGGCGTCACCACGCTGGTGCTCGGCGGGATCGCCACCAACCTGGGCGTCGAGTCCACCGCCCGGGTCGCCGACGACCTCGGCTACAAGCTGGTGTTCGCGGAGGAGGCGATGACGGCCCTGACCGCGCAGGAGCACGAGGCGGCGGTCCGCCTCAACTTCCCGCGCATGGGAACGGTGGTGGCCGGTGTGGATCTGACGGTGTCCCACCAGGACAGTCGGCCCACGGCGTAGCCCGACGCGGGCGCGGGCGCATGCCGCCGGGTAGCTGCGGGCACTCGAATTCGACGTCGTCGCAGCGGAGTTGGTGGAGTGAGGACGCATGCGTGCCGCAGACTCCCCGGGCCCGCGGCGCGACGGAGGTACTGGCCCGTGCGATGTGCGTGTACGCCGCGGTGTGGCTCCACCGGCGCAGCCACCGGGCGAACGTCCGCAGCGTACTGGCCGCCATCGAGAGCGGCCCGGCGGCCCCGCCCGTGTAGCCGGCCCGAGCGCGGTCACCGGACGGGCGAGGCCACTGCCAGCAGCGATTACCCGTCGGCCCGGGGCGGTGTGCACGCGTTGACGCGGACGGACATCAGCGCGATGTCGTCGTTGCCGTCCGGAGGGAAGCGGTGCAGCAGGTACGCGCAGAGGTCCTCCGGGTTGCGCGGGGCCTCGCCGTGGGCGACGGCCAGGTGGCGCAAGGAGTCCTCCATGTCCTGGTTGCGGCGCTCGATCAGTCCGTCCGTGACGAGCAGGAGGTCCGAGTCCGGCGGTACCTCCACGCGCGTGGGCGGCGGGTGCGGCAGCCCCATGCCGAGCAGCGGGCCGTGCTCGCGCAGGTAGCGGCTCGCCCCGTCGGGAGTGCGCAGCAGGGGCGGCAGATGACCGGCGTTGGCGACCTGCACGGTGTCGCTGCCGGCCTCCAGGAGCAGGATGCACAGGGTGACCATGGTGCCCGGCTGGACCGTGCAGAGCAGCCGGTCAAGGCGGTCGAGGACGGCGTCGGGCGGGTGCCCTTCGGTGGCGTACGCGCGCAGGGCGTGCCGGACCTGGCCCATCACCATCGCCGCGTCCAGCGAGTGGCCCGCCACGTCACCGACGGCGACCACCAGGCCCGCCGGGGTCTCCAGGGCCTCGTAGAAGTCGCCGCCGATCTCGGTGTGCTGGCTGGCGGGAAGGTAGCGCACGGCCAGTTCGGCGCGTGAGGTCTCGGGCAGCGACTCGGGCAGGAAGCCGCGCTGGAGGGTGAGCGCCAGCGCGTGCTCCTCGCTGTAGGCGCGCAGCGCTTCGAGGGCGAGCGTGCAGGCGTGGGCGAGCTGGGCCAGGAGCTCCTCGTCGTCCGGGCCGCCGACAGCGTCGGCCGGCACCGCGAGATGGACGGGCGGTCTGGCCGGCTTGGCTCGCGCGGACACCATGGTCAGCGTCGGGTACGGGGAAAGTACGGCCGGGGCCGTCGCCCACTCGGCGGTCCTGACCGTACGGACACCGGTGCCGGTGCCGAGCGGAATCCCGGTGCCGGTGCCCGAACCCGGCGCGTCCCCGAACCGGCCGCCCGACAGGAAGGGCCGGCCGGTGAGGGTGGAGCCGGGCGGCGGCCCCGGAGGCGTCGAGCCGTACCCGGGGGCCGGCTGGTGGGGGCCCATGTCGGGCAGGGCGGACGGCCGTGGGGCCGCGGCGACGTGGACGTGCCCCTGCTGCACGGTCAGGGCGACCGCCGCAGGCGCGTCCAGGAGGTCGGCCGCGCTGTCGGCGGCGGCCTGGGCGAGGGTGCGCGGGTCCTCCGCGCTGTACAGCGCCAGCGTGGCCTGGTTGAGCCGGTGCAGCCGCCTGGCCAGGGTCTCCGCCCGGCGTCTGGCGCGCGCGTACCGCAGGGTCGCGGTGACGGTGGCGAGCATCTCGTCCGGGGCGATGGGCTCGGTCAGATAGGCGTCGGCGCCCCGGTTGAGGCCCTGGGTGCGGTCGGTGACCGTGATGGCGGAGGCGGAGATGTGGATGACCGGCAGCGAAGCGGTGGCGGGGGCCGACTTGATGCGCTCGCAGACGTCGAAGCCGGTCATGTCCGGCAGCCGCACGTCGACGACGGCGACCTCGGGCAGCTGTTCGGCCGTACTCAGCAGGGCCAGCGCCTGGGTGCCGTCCTCGGCCTCGACCACGCTGTGGCCGGCGCGGCGCAGGGTGGTGCTGACGACGTAGCGGTTGGTGGGGTTGTCGTCCACGACCAGGACCAGCGCGGGGGCGGATTCGAAGAGGAAGGGAGTCATGCGGTGTCGTGGTCCTCCGCAGCAGGGGAAGGGGCCGCCCCGGCGTCCGGTGGGCGCAGGGAGAGGGCGGAGGCGATACGGGCGGGTGTGAGGTGCGTCTTGCCCAGAACTTCCCGGGCATGTGTGAGACGGGAGCGGTCCACGTCGCTGAAGTCGGCCGAGGTGAGGACGACGACGGGCACGTGCGCGGTGCCCGGGTCGGCGGCGAGCTGCTGGAGGACCTGGTAACCGTCCAGCACCGGCATCATCAGGTCGAGCAGGATCGCCTGCGGGTCCAGCTTCTTCACGGTCTCCAGGGTGGTGGTGACGTCGGTGACCTCGACGACCTTGAGGGCGATCCGGTCCAGGGCGGGGCGCAGCGAGGCCACGAACGCCGGATCGTCGTCGATGACCACCAGGCACGCCATCGGGTCGGGTTCGGGTCCGCCGGTGGCGCCCTGGCCGGGGACGCCCAGCTGCGGGTCGGCGGGCAGCTCGACGGTGACCCGGGTGCCCTTGCCCTGGTCGCTGCTGAGGGAGAGTCGGCCACCGAGCAGTTCGGTGAGCTTGCGGGCGTACGGCAGCCCGAGGCCCGTGCCGCTGCGTCCGCGCTGGTGCGGGCCGCGCACCTGGTAGAACTCCTCGAATATCCGGTCCTGCTGGTCCGCGGGGATACCGACACCGGTGTCGGTGACGGTGAAGACGAACCACGGGCTGCCGTTGCGGTCCTCGGCGCCGAGGGTGAGGCGGACGGTTCCGGCGTCGGTGAACTTCAGCCCGTTGGACAGGACGTTGCGCAGCACCCGGGTCAGCATCACCTCGTCGGTGACCAGGTGCAGGCCCTGCGGGACGTCGGGGATGTCGAGGACCACACCGGGCTGGGCGGTGCTCAGCAGCGTCCCGCGCAACTGGTGGAGCAGGGTGAGGAGATCGGTGGGCACCATGTGCGGGTCCAGGCGGCCCGACTCGGCCTTGGCCACGTCCAGGAGCTCCTCGACCAGCGCCAGCATGGTGTTGCCGGAGCCCGCGATGAGGGAGATCTGCTGGACCTGCTCCTCGGACAGCGGCTCGCCCTCGGGCGCCAGCAGCAGGTGGGCGAGGGAGATGACGGAGTTGACCGGGGAGCGCAGTTCGTGGCTGACGTTGGCCCAGAACCGCGTCTTGGCCTCGCTGGCGAGGCCCAACTGGCGGGTCTTGTCCTCAAGTTCCGCGTAGAGGGCCACGACGCCGCTGTTGGTCTTCTCCAGTTCCTGGGCGAGTTCGGAGTAGAGGGCCACCACCCCGCTGTTCGTGTCCTCCAACTCCTCGTTGAGCTGCTGGAGTTCGTCCTGCTGCTGCCTGGACTCCTCCAGGGCGGCGAGGAGCTGGCGGTTCTGCGCCCGCAGTGCTTCGAGTACGTCGACGTCCTCGGAGCCGCGCAGCTCGACGCAGGCGCGGGCCGCACGGTCCGCGATGGCCTCGACGGAGCCGTGCAGCACCTGTCCCACGACGAGTTCGGCGCCCCGGCCGCCGTCCGGCGGCCTCGGGTCGTAACGGCACTCGTCGAGCAGCCGGTCCGCGGCGTGCACGAGTTTGGGGTCGAGGACGGTGGCGTCGTGCCACCGGAAGCGGGCGAGCAGCCGGGGCGGCGCGGACGGGTCGAGCCCGTCCACCCGCAGGGTCACGGCGAGCCCCGCGGCGCCCACCAGGCTCTGGGCGAGCTCGCTCAGCACCGTCACCAGCCGGACCGGGGCCGAGCCGGTGAGGTCGAGGATCCGGCACGCCTGCTGACCGGAGCGGCGCAGGACGAAGACGTCCTCCGCCGCTCCCAGCGGGAGGTCCAGCAGGTCACTGACGAAAGGTGACAGGCTCTGCCCCGGGTGCTGCTCGGTCATGACCGGCCCGGCCCGCCGCGCCGCCCGGTCATGACCCGGGCGTGGTGATCACCACGATGCCGGCGTCGTCCCTGCGCACGCCGGCCTGTCCGAGGATCTGCCCCGCGATCATCACGGGCTGCCGGCTGAAGAGGCCGGGGAACTCGGCCGGCATCCAGCGGTCCTTCAGGCCGTCGGAGTGCAGGACGACCGTGCTGCCCGGGGGCAGCGGGGCGTCGAAGGTACGCAGGTGGGGCAGGTGGCTGCCGACGATGCCGGGCAGCGAGAGCAGGGCGCCGCGGCGGTGGCCGTCCACGGCGAAGGCACTGATGTTGCCGACGCCGCACGCCTCGACGCGGTGCGTGCGGAAGTCTGCCGAGACCACGCACAGGGCGGCGCCGCGGGTGCCCCTGAGCGCTTCGTGTATCTCCCGCACGATGTCGGTGAGGGTGGTCCTGGAGGTCTCCTGGAAGACCTGCCGGGCGCGTTCACTGGCGCGGGCGGCCAGCGGTCCGTGCCCGAGCCCGTCGCACATCATGGCCATGACGCGGCCGGTGCCCCCGGTTTCGGAAGGCTCGGCCCTGGCCGCCCAGGCGTCGCCGCAGACGCTCTCGCCGCTGATCGGCCTGGTGAGACCGCCGACGTGGCGTGCCGTCGTCCGGGCCGCCCCGCGGTCGTCGCCGGAGCCCGGGGCCCAGAACCGGGCGAGGACGAGGGTGCCGCGGTCGGCGAGGGAGTGCACGTCGAACTCGTCGGAGAGCCGGGCGACGGCGCCCAGACCGATCCCGAGGGTGCCGCCCTGCGAGTGCCCGTCCCGCAGCGCCGTCTCGACGTCGGGGATGCCGGGGCCGGAGTCCAGGGAGAGCAGTTCGAGCGCCGCCCCGTCCGCGGCCCGGCTCACCCGCAGGATGAGCGCGCCGTCGTCGGCGTGCCGCATCAGGTTGGTGGCGACCTCCGTGGCGGCCAGCTCGACCTGTGCGACACGGACGTTGGTCATGCCCAGGCGCAGGGCGAGCGTGCCCGCCTCCCGGCGCGCGGCCATGGCGAGCGCCTCACCGGCCCGCAGCCAGACGACGTCCTCGGCGGCGGAGAGCAGGGTGGCGTTCACCGCACCCACTTCACGACGCTGACGGTGGTGCCGGCACCGGGCGCCGTACGCAGCTCGAACTCGTCGACGAGACGGCGTGCGCCGCTCAGGCCAAGACCCATGCCGCTGCCGGACGTCCAACCGTCCGTCAGCGCCAGTTCCTGGTCCGGGATGCCGGGGCCCTCGTCCTCGAACTGGACCCAGACGCCGCTGCGGCCGTTCACCGTCACGAGGCCGGTGCGGGCCACGCCGCCGCCGCCGTATATCAGGGTGTTGCGGCCCAGTTCACTGGCCGCGGTGACCAGTTTGGTCTGGTTCACCAGGGACAGACCGCTCTTCTGGGCCAGGGTGCGGACCGACTGCCGCGCCTTGACCACGTCACCGCTGGTGGCGATCGGAACCGATTCGACCTGGCTGGCCTCGGCGGCGAAATCTCTCACCTCTGCGCCGAGGGATTCCGGTGCAGCCGCTTGATCTGCGCCATTCCCTGTTCGAGGCTGAGGGCGGTACGGACGCCGTTGAGCGACAGGCCGAGCTCGACCAGGGTCATGGCGACCGCGGGACGCATGCCGACGACCACCGTCTCGGAGCCCAGCACCCGCGAGATGGAGGCGATGGTGGCGAGCATCCGGCCGACGAAGGAGTCGACGATCTCCAGGGCGGTGATGTCGATGACCACGCCCTCGGCGCCGGTGTCGACGATGCGCTGGGAGAGGTCCTCCTGGAGGTCCAGGACCATCTGGTCCTCCAGGTCGGTCTGGATCGAGACCAGCAGGATCTGACCGATCTTCAGGACCGGTACGCGGTCCGTCACAGCAGCCCCTCCGGACGGACCTTCTCGGCGGCCTGGATCTCGGCGAGCGCGGACTGCAGGGCGGCGGCGAGGGTCGCCTTGGTGGCGATGTCACCGAACTCGATGCCGAGCGCCACGATGGTCTGTGCGATCTGCGGGCGGATGCCGGAGATGGTGCACTGGGCGCCCATCATGCGGGCCGCGACGACCGTCTTGAGCAGGTGCTGGGCGACCTGGGTGTCCACCGCGGGCACACCGGTGATGTCGATGATGGCGTGCGTGGAGTTGGAGTCCAGCAGACCCTGGAGCAGCTTCTCCATCACGACCTGGGTGCGGGCGGAGTCCAGGGTGCCGACCAGCGGCACACCGAGGATGCCGTCCCAGAGCTTGACCACCGGGGTGGACAGTTCGAGGAGCTGCTCGGCCTGCGAGGAGATGATTTCCTCACGGGTCTTGGCGTGCTCCTCGACCGTGAACAGGCCGAGGTCGTCGAGCAGTTTGGAGAGCTTGAGGTAGGCCTGGGCGCCACCCTCGGTGTTGACGAGCGCGGCCTCCAGCACCCCCTTGAGGGAGAACACGCACAGCGCGGTCTCGGTCGGGGTGAAGCCCCGCCGGGCCCGGGTGCGCGACAGCTCCACGAGGAGACTGCGCACCTCGCTGAAGTGCTCGCCGCGGCTCGCGAGGCCGCCCTGCTTGAGGGCGCCGAGGAGCGCGCCGTAGATCTCGTTGAGTTCCTGTGCGGCCTCGGCCGCGCTGAGCCGCCCCCGCAGGGTGGCACTGACGGTGCGCACCCACTCCTGCGCGAACTCGTCGCGATGCGTCTCCAGCAGTGCCAACAGCTCCAGGGAGCTGTCGTTGTTCGTCTCATCTACGTTCGCCACGCGTACCGCACCCACCCCACATTGGATTTTCACAAGTATGTCGACACTACGGCATGCCCGTGCTCCGACTGAAAAACTACGTCGGCCGAGGTAGACATTATGGGCTCGGCGTGGTTATGGTTTTCTCGTAGCCCAGAGAGACAAAGAAACGCAGTTCGCAGTTCCGTCAAGCAAGCAGTTGTTCATCGAGGGAAGAACGGAGGAGCGGACGCCATCAGGATCGCCCGGACGGAAGCCGTTGGGTCCGGGTACCGCAGGACATCGACAGTGAGGTGGTCTCCGGTCAAGCAACCGCGATCCCCGCAGCCCCGACCTCAGACGTGTCGGGCCCGCGGAAACAGAGAGCCGGTCTCCACCAGGAACCGGCGGATGGTGTAGCAGTTCCTTCGGGGCCCGGGTGCCGCACAGGCAGCCGGGCCCCTCCAGCGCGTTCCAAGAGAGGTGCCAATGGCAGCAGACAACACGTTCGACCGACTCGACGACGACGACTATCCCGCCTACACCATGGGCCGGGCCGCGGACATGCTCGGCACCACCCAGGGCTTCCTGCGCGCCCTCGGCGAGGCCCGCCTCATCACCCCGCTGCGCTCGGCCGGCGGGCACCGCCGTTACTCCCGCTACCAGTTGCGCATCGCGGCGCGCGCCCGGGAGCTCGTCGACCAGGGCACCCCGATCGAGGCCGCCTGCCGGATCATCATTCTTGAGGACCAGCTCGAAGAGGCACAGCGCATCAACGCCGAGTACCGGCGCACGGCCAAGGCGGCGGGCCCGCCCGCCGCGGCCACCGGCGGTTAGCGTCCCACCCGGACGGTGAGCTGGCCGCGATACTACGGCCGGTTCGCCTTGCCGGCGCTCATGGGCAGTTGCCGCCCCTGCTCGTGCCAGAGCCGGGCAAGAGCGTCGAAGATGGGGGTACCCGCGTCGGCGGTGCGACCGGAGGGCAGGACGCGGGTCCAGACGGGAGCCGGGGGCGGCGAGACAGGTGCTTGTGTCTGCATGACGTGGCCAACGACCCAGCCCCTCCTCATGTGCCGGGCCGAGACCGTTTCGACACGTACAGAAACCTTTCCTCGGTCCGCGGGGCAGTTCCGACGCGGAGCGTCGGGGGCCGTCCGCCGGTCCGTGGCGCAGTTCCGACGTCAAGCGTCGACGGCCGTCTGCCGGTCCGTGGCGCAGTTCCGACGTCAAGCGTCGACGGCCGTCCGCCGGTCCGCCGCGGAGCTCCGGCATCAAGTGTCGAGAGCCGTCCACCAAGCCAAGACTTCAAGTCGTGACGGCCCGGCGCCGCCCAACTCCCGCCCGTGTGCAATCTATTGACACCCAGGTTTCCGGAGTTCTACGTTCCTTGACGTCTGAGAGCGCTCTCGATAGGCCCTTCCCGTCAAGACTTCGAGGTGCCGTCCATGTCAGGTCCCCGCTCACACCCCGCCCCCCGCAGCAGACCGGCCGCCGTTCTGGTGCTGGCAGCCGCCCTGGCCGCCGTCGGTCTCGGTCCCGCCGCCTCGCCGGCCGCGGCGGCGACCGTGCCGGTCGGTTCCGGCAGTTACTCCGACACCCGCCCCGCCGGAACCTCAGGACCCACCACCAACACCGGCGCCCCCGTCACCCCCAAGGTCACCCCGGCGGCCAAGGGCAAGCCCGTGCCCACCAACGACTGGTGGTCCTCCCTGGCCTTCCAGCGCTACGGCGACAACCCGTACTCCACCCCGATGTACGGACACCCGCTCACCTACCAGGCCACCGCGGGCGGTCTGGAGGTCGGCTACCCCACCAGTCCCGCCGTCGTCGGCGACGGGCGCCAGTACGAGTACGCGCACAAGCGCGACCTCACCCTCGGCCTGAGCGGTCTCAACTCCGCCAACACGCAGGCCGACGCCTGGTCCGACTGGACCGTCACCCCGTACTGGTCGGACGGCACCCGCACCCTGCGCACCACCATCGGCCACGGCCTGCCCTTCGTGTACGCCAAGGGCTCGGGCGGCAACGCCCAGATCACCACCGCCGCCGCGCCGGCCGTCTTCGCGGACCAGGGCAACGTCCTCGGCATCACCGTCGCGGGCCACCACTACGCCCTCTTCGCGCCGACCGGCACCGACTGGAACGTCTCGGGCTCCACGATCACCGCGGGCCTCGGCGGCAAGGACTACTTCTCGCTGGCCGTCCTCCCGTCCACCGACGCGCTGGCCACCTACAAGAAGTACGCGTACAGCTTCGTCACCGGCTCCAAGGCGACGTGGTCGTCGGCAGCGGGCTCGGTCAGGGCCGGCTACACGCTCACCACCCAGCCCCAGGAGGGCAGCGAGACCGGCACGCTCCAGGCCCTCTACCGCCACCAGTGGCTGCACACCACCGACCCGCTGACCGCCTACACCTATGTGTCGCCGCGCGGCACGATGAAGGTCCGCGAGTCCACCACCTTCACCACCACGCAGAAGTCCTCACCCGTACTGCCCGCCCTCCCGAAGTCCTCCGGTGTCGACGCGGCCCGGCTGAGGACGTACCTCAACGAGGTGGCGAACGCGCCCGACCCGTTCTCCGGAGCGGCGGACACGTACTGGACGGGCAAGGCACTCGGCCGGCTCGCCCAGCTCGTCCCGGTCGCCGACCAGATCGGCGAGGGCGCCACCCGCGACAAGCTCCTCGGGCTGCTCAAGGGCCGGCTCCAGGAGTGGTTCACGGCCGGCGGCGCGAGCGAGTTCTCGTACGACAAGGACTGGAAGACCCTGACCGGGTACCCGGCGTCGTACGGCAGCGACACGGAACTCAACGACCACCACTTCCACTACAGCTACTACGTGTACGCGGCGGCCGTCGTCGCCCAGTACGACCAGGCCTGGGCCGCGGACTCGGCGTGGGGCGGCATGGTCAAGACCCTCATCAAGGACGCGGCCAACCCCGCGCGCGGCGACACCGCGTTCCCCTTCCTGCGGGGCTTCGACGTCTACGCGGGCCACAGCTGGGCCTCCGGGCACCAGGGCTTCGCCGCGGGCAACAACCAGGAGTCGTCGTCCGAGTCGACGAACCTCAGCGCGGCCCTCGTGCTCTGGGGATCGGCCACCGGCAACACCGAACTCCGGGACCTGGGCGCCTACTTGCTGACCACCGAGTCGGAGGCCGTCGCCCAGTACTGGTTCGACGCCGACCAGCAGGTGTTCCCGGCCGGCTTCGGCCACGACACGGCCGGCATGGTGTGGGGCAGCGGGGCGGCGTACTCGACCTGGTGGACCGCGAACCCCGAGGAAATCCACGGCATCAACGTCCTGCCGGTCACCGGCGGCTCCCTCCACCTGGCCGGGCACAAGGCGGCGATCCGGCGCAACCTCGCCGAGCTGGTACGGGAGAACGGCGGCCCCGCCGTCGAGTGGCGCGACATCCTCTGGGAGTTCGAGTCGCTCGCCGATCCTGCCCCCGCGAAGGCCAAGTGGGACGCGGGCAACGCCGGTTACACCCCCGAGCAGGGCGAGTCCAAGGCGCACACCTACCACTGGATCGCCACCCTGGACGCGCTGGGCGCCCCCGACCCGACGGTGACGGGCGACATCCCGACCTCGGCGGTCTTCACCAAGGGCACGGTACGCACCTACGCGGCGCACAACTTCGGCGCCTCGCCCCGCACGGTGACCTTCTCCGACGGCGCGACCCTCTCGGTCCCGGCCCGAAGCACGGCGACCGGCACCGGGACCGGCGGCGATCCGGACCCGGACCCGGACCCGGACCCGCCCACCGGGAACCTCTTCCAGCTCCGCACCGGGGGCACACTCACCACGGCGACCGGAGCCACGGCCGGCAGCGACACCGTCGCGTCCGCGGGCGGCACGAACCACGACGGCACGCCGTTCCAGCCGCTGGTCTACGAGGCGAAGAGGGTCAACGGCACCCTCACCCCGGGCAAGGCCACCGCCTTCCGCCTCCAGCTGGACGCGGGGACCGCGGTCGGCCTGGGCCAGCAGGCCAGGGTCAGCTACGACCTCACGGGCGACGGCACCTTCGAACGGGCGGAGACCTACCGGTACTTCGCCACCGACCCGGCGCCCGGCTGGGAACCGTACAGCGAGGGCAGCGGTCTCAGGTCGGCCACCGGGTCGCTGGGAGACCTCAAGGGCGGGACGGTACGCCTGGAGGTGTGGTCGGCGATCGGCAACGCGCCGGCGAAACTGCGGACCGGTACGACGGACTCGGTCCTGACGATCCCGTTCGGCTAGCCGGTCCGTCCGGCCGGCCGATCCGGCAGGACCTTGCACACGAACGGCCGCCGACGGGGAGCTTCCGGCCCCGTCGGCGGCCACCGTCCTGAGGGGCGTCATCCGCCGCCCCCGTGCACCGCCTACCCGGAAACCCTCCGTACCAGCACGGTGGGCGTGATCACCGGCTCCGGGACCGCCGCGTCCTCGCCGTGCGCGCCCAGCATCCGCATCAGCAGCCGTACCATCAACCGGCCCATCTCCTCGACGTCCTGACGGACCGTCGTCAACGGCGGGTCGGTACGCCCCACCACCGAGGCCATGTCGTCGAAGCCGACCACCGCGACATCCTCCGGAACCCGCAGCCCCCGCTCGCGCAGCGTCCGCAGCGCCCCCGCGGCCATCAGGTCGTTGGCGGCGAACACCGCGTCCAGGTCCGGCCGCCGGTCGAGCAGTGCGGCCATCGCACGGGCACCGCTCTCCTCGGTGAAGGCGCCCTCGCCGATCAGCCCGGCCTCGGCGGCCGGCAGCACATCGCGGTAGCCGTCGGTCCTGTCCAGCGCGGAGGTCTGGTCGAGCGGGCCCGTGATGTGCGCGATGTTCCGCCGCCCGAGCGCCACCAGGTGCCGTACCGCTTCGCGCGCCCCGCCCCGGTTGTCGCAGTCGACGTACGGCACACCTGGGCCGTACACCGCCCCCGGCCGCCCCCCGAACACGCACGGCACCCTCATCCGACCGATGATCGCGGGGAGTTCGTCGTCGGCGTGCAACGAGAAGGCGAGCGCGCCGTCGACATGGCCGCCGCCCAGATAGCGGCCGATACGCTCGTAATCGCCCTGCCCCTCCACCCACAGCAGGACGAGCTGGGAGTCGTGCGCCGTCAGCTCCCGGCTGATGCCGCGTATCTGCTGCGCGAAGAAGGGGTCCGAGAAGATCCTGAACTCCGGCTCGGCGATGATCACGGCGACCGCGCCGTTGCGCCGGGTGACCAGGGTGCGGGCCGCGTGGTTGGGGACGTACCCCAGCTCGTCGACGGCCCGGTAGACCTTCTCCACCAGGGTCGCCCGGACACCCGCGCCGCCGTTGACGACGCGCGAGACGGTGGCCCGGGAGACACCGGCGCGGGCCGCGACCGCTTCCAGGGTGGGGCGGGCCGTACCGAACCCAGGAGTCTGCTCGGGCAAGGGGCGCTCCTCGGCTACGTCGCTCGGCTGCCGCAACAGGCTACCGGTACCGCTCAGCGAGCTCACCTCCTGTCCGATCCTGCCCGAACGTCTGATCCCGCGACGGCGAACAGGGTGACCGGCCGGGCGGCGTCCCCGCGCATCCTCCGTGCTGTCCCGGTCGTTCTCGGGGTATGAAGAAACTCAAGCTCGTGCTGGGTCCGGTTCTCGCGTCGGGGTTCGCGGCGGCTGCCTTCACCGCGCCCCCGGCTGCCGCTCAGGCTCCTCTGCCCCCCGTGCCGCCCGTTCAGGCCGACGAGGTACCGTCCGCGCCGGACCTCCTGGCCGAGCCGAAGTGCTCCTGGCCCGAACTCCGGGGAAGCGCCCTGGGGGCCGCCGAGCGCGCCATCGGACACGACCGCCCCGATGTCACGGTGGTACCCGTCCCCGAGGGTTCCGCGGTCACGATGGAGCTCAGGGAGGACCGGGTCCGGGTCGTGCACGACGCGGCCGGACGCGTGGTGGGGAGCCCGCGGTGCGGCTGACCGGCTGCCGCCCTTCCTCGCCGGTCGGATCTCGTCGGAGCCCGGCGGGCCGAGACTGTCGAGAACGCGCCACCGGCTCCGTCCCAGGGGCATGAGCGGCCACCACCGGCCGCACGAGAGCGAGGGAGAGGCCACCATGGCTGTGCAGCGGATGGACAACGTCGGCATCGTCGTCGAGGACCTGGATGCCGCCGTCGCGTTCTTCGTGGAACTCGGACTGGAGCTGGAGGGCAGGGCGGAGGTCAAGGGCCCGGTCGCCGACCGGTGCACCGGACTCGACGGTGTGCACTGCGACATCGCCATGGTCAGGACCCCGGACGGCCACAGCCGGCTCGAACTGGCGAGGTACCGCAGCCCGGCGGCGGTCAGCACCGGTCCGCGCGACAAGCCGCACAACATCCTGGGCACGCACCGCGTCATGTTCGCCGTCGACGACATCGAGGACACCGTCGACCGACTGCGCCCGCACGGCGCCGAACTCGTCGGCGAGATGGCCAGGTTCGAGGACAGCTACCTGCTCTGCTACGTCCGCGGCCCGGAGGGCATCATCGTCGGACTGGCCCAGCAACTGCACTGAGACCGGTGCCCGGACCTCGCAGCGGTGTGCCACCTCCTGCCCCCTGCCGAAGAAGGGGGACCAGGAGGAAGCACCTGCGGGGTCTACTCCTCGGGCGGGACGCGGTCGGTGAGCAGGTCGGCGAACCAGGCCGCCTCCTCCGCGAGTTCGTCGTCCTCGGCGGCGACCATGCGCAGCAACCGCATGAGGTCATGGGCCTCGTCCAGGGTGAACAGGGCGAGACGTGCAGCAGTAGGTCCGGTGGTGCCGGCCAGCGGCATCTCGGGTGTTTCGGGAAGCGTCACGATCCTCCAACGGGCCCCTCGGGCGATGGGATACGCGTCGCCCTCATATGATCACCCGTTCCGCCGAGCGAAGGCGGCTTCGAGGCGCGGCACGTAGTCGGCGAAGGCCGGGGCCCAGCAGCCGTAGTTGTGGCCGCCGTTGCAGGTGGGCGACAGCGAGGCGCCGTTGCCGTAGTCGACGAGGCGGCTGGGGATGTTCAGCTGGTCCAGGCGGGCCTTGACGTTCTTGGACGCCACCGCGGTGCGGGCGTCGAACAGGTCGTTGTTGCCCGTGTAGATCGTGACGTCGGTGGCGGACAGCTTGGCGAGGTTCGCCGGGGCGGCCGGGTCGACCGCCTTCCACACCCGGTCGGCGTCGAAGATCGGGTAGGGAGAACCGAAGATCGCGTCACTGTCCACGGCCGGGCCGTGGTCGGGACAGCCGAGTGAGCTGCTGGAGCCGCAGATGGCGCCCGCCAGGCTGAGTTCGGTGGCGAGGACGACCCCGCGCATCTCCGCGAGCCCGAGGTCGATGGCGCCCGACAGGGTCGCCACGTGCCCGAACAGGTCGGGCCGGGCCTGTGCGTAGTGCAGGGAGCCGAAGCCGCCCATGGACAGTCCGACGACGGCGCGCTGGGCCCGGTCGGTACGGGTGCGGAGGTTCGCGTCGACGAACGGGACGACCTGGGTGAGGTGGAAGGTCTCCCAGTTCGCCGCCCCCACGGCGGTGTTCTGCATCAGCCAGTCGGCGTACCAGCTCTTGAGGCCGCCGTCGGGCACCACGGTGATCATCGAGTCCGAGCGCAGCGCCGGGGCGGCGACGACGTCGTTCACGTTGCCGCCGGCCCCGTGCAGGAAGTAGGTGACCGGCCACCGCCGGGCGGTGTCGGCCTCGTATCCGGCGGGCAGCAGGATGCGGATCTTGTGCCGGCCGGACAGCTGCTCGGTGGTGACGGTCAGGGTGAAGTCGGTGGGGCTGTGCACCTCGGTGCCACCGGGCACCACGGTCAGGCCCTGCCCGTCGCGGAAGACGGGGATGCCGGCCGAGGAGGCCTGCGAGGCGGGCGTCTTGGCGGTGGTTGCCTGCGCGGCGGTTGTTGTGGCCGGGACGGCGGCGGCCGGGGCGGTGGGCTGGGCGCCGGCGTGTGCCGCGCCGGTGCCCGTCAGGAGGGCGAGCGCCAGGGCCGCGCCTGGGACGGTGAGGCGGTGGGGAGTCATCGGGGACCCTTCGTCGAGGAGGCTCGCACCGCGGTGGGCCGCCGCGAGCAGGACACCCGAATGCTGCTGTCCCGTACCGCCCGACCGACAGGCCACGCCACCGGCCATCGGTGACCGGCCGGTGTCACCTGGTGCGTCCGCCGGGCGGCGGCGGGCCGCGTCACGTGGCGCGTCCGTCGGGTGGCGCCGGGGCCGGTGTTACTTGTCGCGTTCACCTGTCGGTGCCGCCCGGGGCGGGAAGGTGGCCGGCGCGAAGTCCCGGTGGCGGTGGCGGAACGCGGTTCCGAGGTGGTGCTGCAACCGGACGTGGCGGAACTGGTACACCGCACCGGTCCTGCGCAGTACCCCTCGCCGATAGGCGTCGTCCAGGAAGGCGGCCGGATTCCAGGGGAGCCGGCCGGTCAGGGGCAGCAGGAAGCGGGCGAGCAGGAGCCACTGGCCCCAGGCGGTGAAGGTGAGCAGATAGGCCGTCGCACCGCCGAGGCCACCGATCCCGCCGATGAACAGCCCGTCCTCGAACCCCCAGACCAGGGCCCCCAGCGAGTCGTGCAGCAGCAGGACGACCAACCGCCCGCCGAAAGCGATGGCCAGGGCGAAGGTGGGCGCCAGGATCAGGAACTGCCGGATCACCGTGGTGCGGTTGGCGAGCAGCAGACCGACCGGGGTTGCCGCCGCGGTGACGTCCACGGGTGCTTCGAGCATGGCGACGAGGCCGAAGACCAGACCGGCGGCAGAGCCGAAGATCAGCGCGAAGACCACCATGTTGATGAGGGTGCCCTCGACGAGGCGCGGGTCGACGAGGGACCCACCCGCCGCCAGCGTCCGGCCGACGGTGAGCACGCAGGCGCTGCCGATGCCCATGAGGGCGCCGCCCAGGAGGCCGTGCCCGAACCGTACGGCGAAGGTGCGCAGGGGCCGGCGGGCCAGGCCGTCGTGCGTGGCCCTCAGTGTCAGCCGGGCCCGGGCGGGCTCGGGGCCCGCACCTCCCGCGGCCCGGTCCGTGAGCGCGTAGACGCAGCCGAAGGCGAGCCCCGCGGCGGGGCCCATGAGGCAGCCCTGCAGCAGGAGTTCGACGAGGTCGAGCGGCATGAGCACCAGCCCCACCAGCCAGTTGGCGAGGGTGATGCTCAGGCCGGTGGCCAGGACGACGGCCAGGGTCCGCCGGGAACGGGACACCGAGTCGCCGAGCTGCCACCACGCGAGGTCCTGCCGCTCACGGTCGAGGCGTACCAGATGGTGGGCGAGGTGCCCCAGCCAGTGCTCGGCGCGCGCGGAGTCCGCGTACGGCGTTCTCGGCCGTTGCCCGTGGGTGTCCCGTTCGGGGACGCGACGCCGGTAGACGGCGGGCACGAAGCCTGCCAGCAGGTGCTCCTCCAGGCTGCGCACCGAGGGGAAGCGGGAGGTGTCGAGGAGTTCGGCGGGATCGCGTCCGGGAGTCTCGCTGTACAGGGTGCGGGCGAGGATGACCATGAGCGGGGTGGTCAGCGCCTCCGCGAGCTCCGTACCCGCCGGGGCGCCTGGTGCGCGGAGCTTCGTGAGCACGGCGTCCCAGCTGCTGCGGGAAGCGTCCGCGTCGTCCGCGTTTACTGCGTTGTTCGTGTCGTCCGTGTCCCTTCCTGTTTCTGCGGGCCGGACGTTACGGGTGGTACGGGGGAGGTAGTCGGCGAGGTCGTCCAGGGTGAGGTCGGCGAGCTCGACGCCGCCCGCCCAGACGAGCGGTGCGTGAGCCGCCCGGACCGCTTCGGCGTACTCGTCACGCCGGCTGGTCACGACGAGCGGCGCCGAGGTCGCGTTGAGGGCGTCCAGCGCGTCGCGCCGCAGACCTTCGGCGATCTCGTCGAACCCGTCCAGCACCGGGAGGATCAGATCCGCGTCGACGAGCGCGGCGGCCAGGGTCGACCCGTGGGAGCCGCGCCGGGCCAGATGGGGGTGGTCGCGCAGCAACCGGGCGACGATCCAGTCCCGCAGCGCGGTGGCCGACGGGTCCCAGGAACCGACGCTGAAGATGACCGGTACGCGGCCGTCCGCCGGCGCCTCCAGGAGGTCCAGGGTGAGTCTGATGGTGAGGATGGACTTTCCCGACCCCGCCCGCCCGAGGATCGCCAGTCGGCCGGAGGGGATGCGGCGGTACACCTCGGCCACGCTGCGCAGGTCGCCGTCGAGATCCACCTCGGCCGGCGCTTCCCCGGGCCCGAGCCGCTGGATGTTCTCCGCCCGGTCGGTCAGGGCGGCGGGCGCAGGCCGCCAGCGGACCGGCAGGGGGAACGGGTCGTGGACCCGGCGCTGCGCCTCCTCGCGCCGCCAGCGACGCCGGACCTCGGTCGCCATCTCCCTGGCGGCAAGGGCGAGGGCTTCGGGTACGGGTACGGGCGGGCGTACGGGCGGGCGTACGGGCGCGAGCGCCGGCACGGGCGTGGCCGTGGGCGCGGGCACAGGCTCCGATCCGGGCGTGCGCCGCGTCTCGACTTCCCGCTGCGCCCCGTCGTCCTCGGCCGGAGCCCGGTTCAGGGGTCCTGACCCGGCGGCTGGGACGCCCCGCGCTCCGGCGAGGGTGGCGGCCAGGCGCCCTCGGTCCCGCTCTCCGAGAGAGAGCGCTTCCGCGAGGAGGTTCACCGTCCCCATCCGGTGGTTGGTGGACCCGCCGCCCTCCAGCCTGCGGATGGTACGCACGCTGACCCCGGACCGCTCAGCCACCTGCTCCTGGGTCAGACCGGCGCTGTCGCGCAACTCCCGTAACAACGTGCCGAGACTGTCTGCCACCGAACGTTCCCCCTACTCCCCAGTACGGACGGCGGTGAGCCTACCCGTGGCCACCGGCCACGGATGGCCGGTTCCCTGGCCTGGCCGGCGGACATGACCAAGGTCACCGTCGGGTTCGGTGCCCCGCCCGCACCGATCGCGAGCGAGGAGTCGATGTGGCCAACCGCTACTGGTGCAGCGAGTGCACCTTCAGGACGCCCTGGCTCGCCGGACCCGAGGGGCGTCGCCGCCAGATCGAGCACTACGCCCGCAAACATCCCGGGACACAGCCCGGGGGACAGGTCGAAACCCGCCGGAGGTGCGCGGGCGGGGACCGCGGGCGGCGTCACCTGTGCGCGGTGGTCGTGCTGGCTCTGCTGGTGACGGCGGTCGCGCTCGCACTGGTGATCATGGCGACCGGGCACCGCCGGTGACCGTGACGGCCGCGCGTAGCCGCTGTTCCGCAGCCGCGGCCCCCGGGTCCTTCCGGTTGCCGCCGGAGCCTGTGTGAGTGAGCTTGTTAGGGGTACTGGAGGCCGACAAGGATCTTCCCGGTGCGCCGCAGGCCCCTCTATTCGCAGGAGAGAACATGACTCACCCCGAGCAGGACCCGAACCAGCAAGAAGGACCCGCGGACGGTGGCGCGGCCGGCAAGCCGGGCGTGCACGACGGTGGCGCCGACGGCGGTGCGGAAGGGCCCGCGGACGGTGGTGCGGCCGGTACGCCCGGTGTGCACGACGGTGGCGCGGACGGCGGTGCGGAAGGGCCCGCGGACGGTGGTGCGGCCGGTACGCCCGGTGTGCACGACGGTGGCGCGGACGGCGGTGCGGAAGGACCCGCGGACGGTGGCGCGGCCGGTACGCCCGGTGTGCACGACGGTGGTGCCGATGGCGGTGCGGAAGGACCGGCGGACGGTGGTGCGGCTGGTACGCCCGGCGTGCACGACGGCGGCGCGGACGGCGGAGCCGAAGAGTCCGGCAGGGCAAATTGAGCATTGGCTCCCTCACCGTCCAGGACACCGCGGCCGAGCAGGGCCGCGGTGTCCTGGCGGAACGCCTCATCCGCAGCAGCCGTGACGAATTCGCCCGCCACGTGTGGGCGCGCACCCCTCTCCTCACCCGTGCCGCGAGCGACTTCTCCGACCTCTTCTCCACGGAGGCCGTCGACGAACTGATCGCGCGCCGTGGACTGCGTACGCCCTTCCTCCGCGTGGCGAAGAACGGAGCCACCCTCCCCGACTCGTCGTTCACCTCTTCGGGCGGAGTCGGGGCGACGGTTGCGGACCAGTTGGACGACACCGCGCTGTGGCGCAGCTTCGCCGACGGCGCCACGCTCGTCCTGCAGGCGCTCCAGCGCACCTGGGAGCCGGTCGCGGACTTCACCTCCCGGCTCGGTACGGAGCTGGGCCACCCGGTCCAGGCCAACGCCTACGTCACCCCGCCGCAGAACCGCGGTTTCGACGCGCACTACGACGTGCACGACGTCTTCGTGGTCCAGATCGCCGGCACCAAGCGCTGGGTCATCCACGAGCCCGTACACCCGGACCCGCTGCGGGACCAGCCGTGGACCGACCACAAGGCAGCGGTCGCCGAGGCCGCCAAGGGCGAACCGCACATCGACACCCTGCTCGCTCCCGGGGACGTCCTCTACCTTCCGCGCGGCTGGCTGCACGCGGCGCAGGCGCAGGGGGACGTCTCGGTGCACCTGACGCTCGGCGTGCACAACTGGACGCGGCACACGCTGGCCGAGCAGCTCGCCCAGTCCGCTCTGGCGCTGCTGCGCGACGACCCCGGAATGCGTGGTTCGCTGCCGCTGGGCGTGCAGAGCCCGCAGGACGAACTCGCCCACGTACGGGAACGCCTCGCCGCCGCACTCACCGAGGCCGACCCCGCGCCCCTCTTCCAGCGGGCCCGCCGAAGCCAGGCCCGCCCGGCCCCGATGGGACCGCTGTCCCAGCTCGCGGCCGTCACCTCCCTTGCCGGGGACACCCGGGTACGCCTCCGTGAGGCGCTGGCTGCGCGGCTGGAGGGCGGGCGGCTCACCACCCGGGTGGGCTGGCTGGACTTCGCCGAAGCGGACCTGCCTGCGGTACGACGCCTCCTGGACGGCGACGCGCACACCGCTGCCGAGCTCGGGCGCGAACTCGTCGAACGACTGCTGCGCGCGGGCGTGTTGGTGCCCGCCGGCCAATGAGGCGGCGCCCCGCGGACGAGTGGCCACGGTGACGGCGCAGCCTCGCTTCTTCTGTGCCGACGCCGCCCGCGAGCGGGGGGACGCGCTCGCGGGCACCGCGCCGTACGGCTCCGTCTGGATCCTCGTGGAGTACCGGGGCGGCTGGCCGCCCAACGGCTACGACGGGCTCGATCTCGACCCCGCGACCAAGTCCCACGTCTACGCGGCGGCCCAGCGGGTGCGCGCCCGCATCCTGCTGATCAGGCGGCACGGGCGACGCCCGGTAGAAGGCCCGAAGCGGTGGGCCGTCCTGCACGGCGAACGCGACGGTGCGCACCGCCAGCAGTGGGGCACCTGGGACGACGACCAGGACTTGGCAGCGATCGCCGACGCACTGGACGCCCCAGGTGAAACCGGCTGCCCGCCCGTCCTGCTCGTCTGCGCCCACGGCCTGCACGACACCTGCTGCGCCCTGCGGGGCAGGCCGGTCGCGCGAGCGCTCGGGGACCGCTGGCCCGAACTGGTCTGGGAGTGCACGCACATCGGCGGCGACAGGTTCGCCGCCAATGTCGTCGTCGCACCGGACGGCGTCTACTACGGCAACCTCGATGCCGACGCCTCCCTCACCACCGTCGAGCAACACCTGGCCGACCGCGTGCACGCCCGTCATCTGCGCGGTTACACCGACCTCACACCGGCCCAACAGGTCGCGGTGGTGGCGGTGCTCGAAAGCGCGGGGCCCGCCGGGCGACGCGACTACCTGGTGGAGCGGACGGTGCGCGACCAGGACCGGTGGTTCATCCGGGTGTCCGGCGGGCCGGCGGGACTCTCGACGTACGACGTCGAGGTCCGCTCCCGGCGCGAACCGGCGACGCGGCTCACCTGTCACGGACGGTTCCGCAGCTCCGCCCTCTCGTACGAGGTCGTCTCCCTGCGGGAGCGGGAGGTCTGACGTCGGAGCCGGCAGAAGCACGACGGGCCCGCCACCGAGGAGATGGCGGGCCCGTCGTGAAAGGGTTGGGGGTCAGGCCGCGAGAGCCCACTTCAGGAGGTCGCCCGGCTCGGAGGCCACTCGATCCTCGCACGTGGCGCAACCGGTGGCGCGCTCGGCGCAGGTGGGGGCGCACGGCGCTGTGTGCTGTTGCCGCCGGTCCCGGAGCATGGCGCAGCAGACCGCAATGTAGGCGGGTCCCGTCGTGATCGCGGCAACGGCGATTTCAGTGATGTCCATCGGTCTCACCTCCAGGGGCTCCATTTCGTGTTCCGTTCACGTTAGGGGAACGTCCGGCCGGCGGGGAAGAGCATTTCCGGCGCACTCGTTCCGGCCACGGTGACACGGGCGTGACCTGATGGCGCGCATTCGTCGCCGCCGTGCGGGCACAGGGGCACATACGACAACTCCGTCGGAACGGAACAGAGATGAGAGTGATGGCATGTCCTACCCCAACAGCGCCCAGTCGTCCAGCGATTACGGTCAGACCCACCCGGGCGCGGGAGTGAAGCAGGGCAACGGCATGGCGATCGCGGCGCTGGTGCTCGGCATCCTGGCAATCCTGTCCTTCTGGACCGTCATCGGTGGCATCCTGCTCGGCGTGGTGGCAGTGGTCCTCGGCATCATCGGCGCCCGCAAGGCACGTGGCGGGCAGGCACCGCACCGCACGATGGCGATCATCGGGGCGGTGCTCGGCGGGCTGGGGCTCGTCGCGTCCGTGGTGATCATCGCGGTGGGCGCGTCGATCCTCAACTCGGACGAGTTCAAGGGCTTCAACGACTGCGTCCAGCACGCCAAGACGCAGAGCGAGCGCGACGCGTGCGCCAAGGACTACAACAAGGACATGAACAACTGACCGCCGACGGGCCGGTCGAGCCCGTCGACACGCTCAAGCCCCGCCGTACGGACCGGGAGGGCGGGCCGGAGGGCGAGCCAGGAGAGCGGACGCGTAGGCCCGGCTCGCCCCGCGTTGCGTCGTCGTTGCCAGTTATAGGTATCTTGCGGCGGTGCCCGATCCGCTTCCGTCCCCCGACGACTCCACGCCCCCGCCCCCTCCCGTCACCACGGGCCACGGGGTGATGGGCCAGTACCAACTGGGGCAGGCGTGCGTGCTGGTGGCGTCCGGTGACCTGGACGCCAACACCACCCCTGCTCTGCGCCAGGCCCTCGACGACGCGGCCAGGGCCGCGTCCGTGCTCGTGCTGGACACCCGGCACGTCACCTTCGCGGACTCCTCCTTCCTGACCGTTCTGGCCCGCGCCCACCAGGCGGGCGACTTCCGGGTGGTGGGGCTGCCGCCGTCGGTGCTGACCATCCTGAAGATCACCGGTCTCGACATGGTCCTGCGCCGTTACGACACCGTGGCCGCCGCGGTCGCCGTCCCACCGCCGCGGCGCTGAGCACGCCGATGCCGAGCACGCCGATCCCGTTACAACCGTCCCGGCCGGGTAGGGAAACCCGAACCATTGCCGGACGGAAGGCAGAACCGCATGACGGGCAAGGTTTCGGCAGAGGCGTCAGAGGCGTCAGAGGCGGCCGACGGTAGCGGCAGCGGGGTGGAAAGCGACGCGTGGTGGAAATCCGCGGTCGTCTACCAGGTGTACCCCCGCAGCTTCGCCGACTCCGACGGCGACGGCATCGGCGACCTCGCAGGGATCGCCGACCGGCTGGACCACATCGCCGCTCTGGGCGTCGACGTGGTGTGGCTGTCGCCGGTGTACCCGTCGCCGCAGGCCGACAACGGCTACGACATCAGTGACTACCAGGACATCGACCCCGTCTTCGGCGATCTGGAGACGTTCGACCGGCTCCTGGCGGCCGTGCACGAACGGGGCATGCGGCTGGTGATGGACCTCGTGGTCAACCACACCTCCGACGCCCACGCCTGGTTCCAGGAGTCCCGCGACCCGGCGAGCGCGAAGCGGGACTGGTACTTCTGGCGCTCACCGCGCGACGGGCGCGAGCCGAACAACTGGGGTTCGTTCTTCTCAGGACCCGCCTGGACGTACGACGACCGCTCGAACGCCTACTACCTGCACCTCTTCTCGTCCCGGCAACCGGATCTCAACTGGGAGAATCCCCAGGTCAGGCAGGCCGTGTACGCGATGATGCGCTGGTGGCTGGAGCGTGGCGTGGACGGCTTCCGGATGGACGTCGTCAACCTGATCTCCAAGGACCCCGCCCTGCCGGACGGTGTGGTGCAGGGCGACGGGCCGTTCGGTGACGGCTCGCCCTCGTACCTGTGCGGCCCGCGCGTGCACGAGCACCTGGCGGAGATGCACCGCGAGGTCATGGCGCACCGACCCGGCCGGCTGCTGTGCGTCGGGGAGATGCCGGGGGTCACGGTCGAGCAGGCCCGCCTCTTCACCGACCCCGCGCGCCGCGAACTGGACATGGTCTTCCAGTTCGAGCACGTCGGCCTCGATCACGGCCGGGACAAGTTCGACCCGCGTCCGCTGCGCCTGACCGACCTCAAGGCGTCCCTGGCGCGCTGGCAGACGGGGCTGGCCGGGACCGGGTGGAACAGCCTGTACTGGAACAACCACGACCAGCCCCGCGCGGTCTCCCGGTTCGGCGACGACTCACCCGCCCACCGCAGGCGTTCGGCGACGATGCTGGCCACCGTCCTGCACCTGCACCAGGGCACTCCGTACATCTACCAGGGCGAGGAACTGGGCATGACCAACGCCCCGTTCGCCTCCGTCGAGGACTTCGCGGACCTGGAGTCCCGCAACCACCACACCGAGGCCGTCGCGGCCGGCGCCGACCCCGATGACGTCCTGCGCGGGCTGCGGGCCATGGGCCGGGACAACGCGCGCACCCCGATGCAGTGGGACGCCTCCCCGCACGCCGGATTCACCACCGGCACCCCGTGGCTGCCGGTGAACCCGAACCACACCGAGATCAACGCCGAGGCCGAGCGCGCCGCGCCGGACTCGGTGTACCACCACTACCGGCGCCTCATCGAGCTGCGCCACACCGAACCGGCCGTCGTCCACGGCGACTTCACGCTCCTGCTGCCCGACGACGAGAGGGTCTACGCCTTCCTGCGTACGTACGAGGAGACCGCGCTGCTCGTCCTCGGGAACTTCACCGGCGACACCGTCCGGGTACCGCTGCCGGACGGCTGGGCGGGGGCGGAGCTGCTGCTCGGGAACGTTCCGGGGCAGCCGGCGTCCCAGGACTCGCCGCCCTCCCCGGTTTCCCCGCCCTCCTCTGACCTCGCGGGCGAGGGCCCGCCGAACCGTGGGCAGGCCGGCGACCTCGTGCTGGCGCCCTGGGAGGCGCGGGTGCTGCGCGGGGCGGCGCCCGGCGCCGGGTGATCCTCTCCGGCCGGCGCCGATGATCCCCGGCATCGGGGGCACGCGCAGCCCATGACCGTCTACGGATTCCATGCCTCGCACGAACAGGCGCCCCCTGCCGCCCTGTTGGCGGCCGCCGTCCAGGCAGAACAGGTCGGCTTCACCGCTGCGATGTGCTCGGACCACTTCTCGCCCTGGAGCGCGCGCCAGGGCGAGTCGGGGTTCGCGTGGTCGTGGCTGGGGGCCGCCCTGCAAGCCACCGAGAGCATTCCCTTCGGGGTGGTGAACGCGCCCGGCCAGCGCTACCACCCCGCGATCGTGGCGCAGGCGATCGGCAGCCTGGCGTCGATGTACCCGGGCAGGTTCTGGGCCGCGCTCGGCAGCGGCGAGGCGTCCAACGAGCACATCACGGGCGCGCCCTGGCCCCGCAAGGACGTCCGTAACGCCCGGCTGCGGGAGTGCGTCGACGTGATCCGGGCGCTGCTGCGGGGCGAGGAGGTCAGCCACGACGGCCTGGTGACCGTGGACCGGGCCCGGCTGTGGACCCGCCCCGAGCAGGTGCCGCCGCTGGTCGGAGCCGCGTGCAGCGAGGCGACCGCCCGCTGGTGCGCACAGTGGGCGGACGGGCTCATCACGGTGAACGCGCCCGTCGAACAGCTGCGCCGGATCGTCGACGCGTACCGGTCGGCCGGCGGGGCGGGCCCGCTGCACCTCCAGGTCCATGTGAGCTGGGCACCCGACGAGGAGAGCGCCCTCGCGCTGGCCCACGACCAGTGGCGTACCAACGTGCATGGCCCGCCCGCCAGTTGGGACCTGGACTCCGCAGAGGTCTTCGACCTGGTCAGCGAGCACGTCACGCCCGAGCAGGTGGCCCGCTCGGTCAACGTGTCGGCCGACCTCGGGCGGCACACCGCCTGGCTCCAGGAGTACGCCGACCTCGGCTTCGACGCGGTCATGGTGCACCACGTCGGCCAGGAACAGGGCGCCTTCCTCGACGCGTTCGGCGCCAAGGTGCTGCCCCAGCTCGACGTCACCCGCGCACCCTCCTACTCGGCAGGCGGTTCCCGATGAGGCTCACCCGAACGTCCGACCTGTGGTGGAAGAACGCCGTCGTGTACTGCCTGGACGTGGAGACGTACCAGGACGGCGACGGCGACGGCACCGGCGACTTCGCCGGCCTCACCCAGCGCATCGACCACCTGGTGCGCCTGGGCGTCACCTGTGTGTGGCTGATGCCCTTCTACCCGACCCGTGAGCGCGACGACGGCTACGACATCACCGACTTCTACGGGGTCGACCCCCGCCTGGGCACCCTGGGCGACTTCACCGAGTTCGTCCGTACGGCCCGCGACCGGGGCATCCGGGTCATCGCCGACCTGGTGGTCAACCACACCTCCCGGGAGCACCCCTGGTTCCAGGACGCCCGCTCCTCGAAGGACTCGGCCCACCGCGACTGGTACGTGTGGCGCGACGAGCCGCCCGAGGACGGCCCGAAGGACGTGGTCTTCCCCGACGCCGAGGACAGCGTGTGGGAGTACGACGACGCCACCGGCCAGTACTACCTGCACCGCTTCTACAAGCAGCAGCCCGACCTGAACATCGCCAACCCCCGCGTCCGCGACGAGATAGCCCGGATCATGGGCTTCTGGACCCAGCTGGGCCTGTCCGGCTTCCGGGTGGACGCGGTGCCCTTCCTCCTGGAGACCGACGGCCAGCAGGACGCCGGTCAGCTCCCGGACCCGCACGAGTACCTGGCCGACCTGCGCGCCTTCCTGGGCCGGCGCAGCGGCGACGCGGTCCTGCTCGGCGAGGTCAACCTGCCCTACGACGACACCGCGCTCTTCTTCGGCGAACCCAGCTCCGGCCGGGGCGACGAGCTGACCATGTGCTTCGACTTCATCGGCATGCAGCAGATGTACCTGTCGCTGGCCCGCGGCGATGCCGCCCCGCTGGCCCGGTCCCTGCGCGAGCGCCCGGCGGCGCCGCGGGACGCGCACTGGGCCACCTTCGTGCGCAACCACGACGAGCTGACCCTGGACAAGCTGTCCGACGCCGAACGGGCCGAGGTCTTCGCGGCGTTCGGCCCGGAGAAGGACATGCAGCTCTACGACCGCGGACTGCGCCGGCGGCTGCCGCCGATGGTCGACGGCGACCGGCGCCGCCTCGAACTCGCCTACAGCCTGCTGTTCACACTGCCCGGCACCCCCGTCCTGTTCTACGGCGAGGAGATCGGCATGGGCGAGAACCTGGCCGCCGATGGCCGCCAGGCGGTGCGTACGCCCATGCAGTGGACCGCGGACGAGCACGGCGGCTTCTCCACGGCCGACCCCGCCCACTTCCCCAACCCGGTCGCCGACGGTGCCTTCGGACCGGCGGACATCAACGTGCACGACCAGTCCCGCGACCCCGGCTCCTTCCTCGCCCACATGCGGCGCCTCATCGAGCGCTACCGGGAGTCGCCGGAACTGGCCTGGGGCGATTTCGAGCTGCTGGACAGCGGGGACACGGCTGTCCTGGCCCACGTCAGCTCGCTGCCGGAGGGCACGGTGATCGCGGTGCACAACTTCTCCGCCGAGGCCGCCACGGCCACCCTGTCCGTGCCCGACGCGGGCGCGAAGGCCGAACTCACCGACATCCTCACCGGCGCCACGCACAGCACCGGGGACGGCGGACGGCTGCGGCTCGACCTGGAACCGTACGGGTACCGCTGGCTGCGCCTGGCGACCCCGCGCGACGACCCGGACCGGACGACGGCCTAGGGCTGTTCGCCGTTCTCCTGGAAGGCCAGGAGCAGACCCGCCGCCACGCTCACCGCGATGGTGGCGGGTTCCTTGCCGGTGATGTCCGCCAGCCCGATCGGCGTCCTGATCCGGTCGATCGTGGCGTCGGCGTGGCCGCCCTCCTCGGCGAGGCGCTTGCGGAACCTCGACCACTTGGCGGAGGACCCGATCAGCCCGATCGGGCCGAGCCCCGGAGTACGCAGAGCGGCGTCGCACAGGGCGGCGTCCTCGGCGTGGTCGTGGGTCATGATCAGGACGTGGGTGCCGGGCGCCAGCTCCGCGAGCACCTCCTCGGGGAGGAGGGGCACATGGTGCGCGTGCACCTGCGCCACCGCGTCCGAGAGGACGGCGAGCCGCTCCTCGGACACCATCTCAGGACGGGTGTCGACCAGATGCAGATCCAGGTCGTGGCGGGCCAGGATGCGGGCCAGCTCCATGCCGACGTGCCCGACGCCGAAGACGGCCACCGCCGGGACCACGGGCAGCGGTTCCAGCAGCACGGTGACGGCTCCGCCGCAGCACTGCACGCCGTGCGGCCCCGACGCCTTGTCGTTGAGGGCGAACTCCATCAGTTCCGGCTCCGCACGCGAGACGTCGATCAGCTCGCGCGCCCGGTCGATCGCGACGGCCTCGATGTTGCCGCCGCCGATGGAACCCCACGCCTGTGTCCGCCCCACGACGAGTTTGGCGCCGGCCTTGCGGGGGGCGTGGCCGCGTACGGTCGCGACGGTCACGAGCACGCCGGTCTCCCGGCGTTCCCGCAACCGCGCGACCGCGGCCACCCAGGTCATGTCAGGCATTGCTGAGCGCGCTGGTGCTGGTGTTGCCCCGGGTCGCGGACGCGGCTTCCTCGTGGCCCTCGCGGGTCGACTCGATGGCCCAGTACACCGCCTCCGGAGTGGCCGGGGAGGCGAGCTCCACGCTCGCGCCGGCGGGACCGAACGCGGCGGCGGCCTGCCGCAGCGCCTCGCGTACCGAGAACGCCAGCATGAGGGGCGGCTCGCCGACGGCCTTGGAGCCGTACACCGCGCCTTCCTCGGTGGCGTTCTCCATCAGCGTGACGTGGAACTCCTCGGGCATCTCCGAGAAGCTCGGCAGCTTGTACGTGCTCGCCGCCTGCGTCTGGAGCCGGCCGCGGTGCGGGCCGTCACTGGTGTCCCAGCGCAGGTCCTCCAGCGTCAGCCAGCCCGCGCCCTGCACGAACCCGCCCTCGACCTGACCGATGTCGATCATCGGGGAGAGGCTGTCGCCGACGTCGTGCACGATGTCCACGCGCCGGATCCGGTACGCGCCGGTGAAGCCGTCCACCTCGACCTCGGTCGCGGCGGCGCCGTTGGAGAAGTACTTGAACGGCGTGCCGCGGAAGGCCTTCGCGTCCCAGTGGAGCCCCTCGGTCCGGTAGAAGCCGGCCGCCGAGAGCTGCACCCGCTGGAAGTACGCGGTGCGCACCAGGTCGTCCCAGGCCAGCTCCTTGTCGCTGCCCAGGACCCGGGCGACGCCCTCGACGATGCGTACGTCCGAGGCGTTGGCGCCGAGCTGGCTGCCGGCCACCTGGTGCAGCCGCTCGCGCAGCTGCTCGCAGGCGTTCTTGATCGCCCCGCCGTTGAGGTCCGCGCCCGCGCTGGCGGCGGTGGCGGAGGTGTTGGGCACCTTGTCCGTACGCGTCGGGGCGAGCCGCACCTTGTGCAGCGGGATGCCCAGCGTCGTCGCTGCCACCTGCATCATCTTGGTGTGCAGGCCCTGGCCCATCTCGGTGCCGCCGTGGTTGATCAGGACGGAGCCGTCCTTGTAGATCAGCACCAGCGCGCCGCCCTGGTTGAAGGCGGTGAGGTTGAACGAGATGCCGAACTTGATGCCGGTCAGCGCCAGCGCCCGCTTGGTGTGCGGGTGCGCGGCGTTGAACGCGGCGATCTCGCGCTTGCGGTCGGCGATGTCGCCGTTCTCCTTCACCTGCTCCCAGACGGCGGAGATCCGGTCGGCCTGGGTGACCAGCTGTCCGTACGGGGTGGTCTGGCCCTGGCCGGGCTGGTAGAAGTTGCGCTCCCGCAGCTCCATCGGGTCCAGGCCGAGCAGCGGCGCGACGCGACCGAGGATGTCCTCGATCACGAGCATGCCCTGGGGGCCGCCGAAGCCGCGGAAGGCCGTGTTGGAGACCGTGTTGGTCTTCGCGATGCGGCCGGCGACCCGGGCGTTGGGGATCCAGTACGTGTTGTCGATGTGGCACAGCGCGCGGGCCAGCACCGGCTCGGAGAGGTCCAGGCTCCAGCCGCCGTCGGCGGTCAGCGTGGCGTCGAGGGCCTGGATGCGGCCCTCGGCGTCGAAGCCGATCTTCCACGAGGAGTGGAAGCCGTGCCGCTTGCCGGACATGGTGAGGTCCTGGGTGCGGTTGAGCCGGAACCGCACCGGGCGGCCCGTGAGCTTCGCGCCGAGCGCGGCGATGGCCGCGAACCCGTGCGGCTGCATCTCCTTGCCGCCGAAGCCGCCGCCCATGCGCAGGCACTGCACGGTGATCTCGTGCGCCGGGACGCCGAGGACGTGCGAGACGATCTCCTGCGTCTCGGAGGGGTGCTGGGTGCTGGACTGGATGAACAGCTGGCCGCCCTCGTCGATCAGGGCGAGCGCCGCGTGCGTCTCCAGGTAGAAGTGCTCCTGCCCGGCGAAGGTGAACTCGCCGGTGAACACGTGCGCCGAGTCGGCGAAACCGGCGTCGATGTCACCGGTCTCCATGTGCGGGCGGGCGCCGTGGAAGCTCTCCGCCTCGATCGCCTCCTGCACGGTGACGATCGCGGGCTTCTCGTCGAGTTCGACCTCGACGGCCGCCGCACCGATGCGGGCGGCCTCCAGGGTCTCGCCGAGCACCCAGGCGACGGCGTGGCCGTGGAACATGACCTCGTCGGGGAAGAGCGGCTCGTCGTGCTTCATGCCGGCGTCGTTCTCGCCGGGCACGTCGGCGCCGGTCAGCACGCGGACCACGCCGGGCACGGCGAGCGCGGGCTCGGTGCGCAGCGCGGTGATGCGGCCGTGCGCCTTCATCACCTGGACCGGGTAGGCGTGCAGGACGTCCTTGGTCCGGTGGATGAGGTCGTCGGTGTAGAGCGCGGTGCCGGTGACGTGCTGGTAGGCGCTCTCGTGCGGCATGGAGACGCCGACGGTCGGCTTTTCGGGGCGTTCGGACAGATGGCTCATGACGAAACCGCCTCGGTGGTCTGGGCGTAGAGCTTCCGCAGGCTCGTGCCGAGCATCGCGGAACGGTAGAGGGAGCTGGCACGGTGGTCGCTCATCGGCGTGCCCTCGCCGCGCAGTACGCGGGCGGCGGCCTCGACGGACTCGCGGGTCCAGGGCTTGCCCTCCAGCGCCGCCTCGGTGGCGAGGGAGCGGATCGGCGTGGCGGCGACGCCGCCCAGACCGATGCGGGCCTTGCGGACGATGCCGCCCTCGATGTCGAGCGCGAAGGCCACGGCGACGCTGGAGATGTCGTCGAAGCGCCGCTTGGCGATCTTGTGGAAGGCGGTGACCCGGGACAGCGGCGTCGGGATGCGCACCGCGCGGATCAGCTCGTCCGGGCGGCGCACGCTCTGCCGGTAGCCGGTGAAGTAGTCGGCCAGCGGCACCACGCGCTCGCCGTCGGCGTCCGCGAGTACGAGCGAGGCCTCCAGCGCGAGCAGTACCGGCGGGCTGTCGCCGATGGGCGAGCCGGTACCGAGGTTGCCGCCGAGGGTGGCGCCGTTGCGGATCAGCCGGGAGGCGAACTGCGGGAACAGCTCCGCCAGCAGCGGTACGGTCCCGTCGAGACGGCGCTCGATCTCGGTGAGCGTGACCGCCGCGCCGATCTCCAGGTAGTCGGACTCGACGCGCAGCTCCCGCAGTTCGGGCAGCCGGTCGATGGCGACGACGCAAGTGTCCCGGCGGGAGCGGATGTTGACCTCGACGCCGTAGTCCGTACTGCCGGCGACGAGGACCGCCTCCGGGCGCTCGCGCAGCAGCCGGACGGTCTCGTCGAGGGTGGCGGGCCGCAGGAAGGTGCTGTCGCCCTGGGTGTACGCGGTGGCGGCCGGGGCCGGCGGGGACTGCTCGCGGCGCTGGGCCAGCGGGTCGTCCTCGGCAGGCTCGCCGACGGCGTACGCGGCGTCGCGGATGGGGCGGTAGCCCGTGCAGCGGCAGAGGTTTCCGCTCAGCGAGTGCAGGTCGAAGCCGTTCGGCCCGTGCTCGGGGTCGGAGCCGTCGTCCGTCGTCCCGGCGGCGTCGCTGGTGTCGGCCGACGCGTCGTGCGCGCAGCGGTCGGGCCGGTAGTACTCCGAGGCCATGCTGCAGATGAAGCCGGGGGTGCAGTAACCGCACTGGGAACCGCCGCGGACCGCCATCTCCTCCTGCACCGGGTGCAGCGTGGCGGGCGTGCCTGCCTCGCCGGGGGTGGCGAGGCCCTCGGAGGTGATGACCTCCTGGCCGTCGAGCGCAGCGGCCGGGATCAGGCAGGCGTTGACCGCCACCCAGTCGGTGGGCCGGTCGACACCGGGACGGGCCACCAGCACCGAACAGGCACCGCACTCACCCTCGGCACAGCCCTCCTTGGTGCCGGTGAGGCCACGCTCGCGGAGGAAGTCGAGCACGGTGGTGTGGGGTGCGTCCGGAGCAAGAGGGGTTTCGTTCCCGTTGACCGTGATTCGCGCGCTTACCATGGCAGAACCTCTTTTTGGTGCGCAGTCGACCTAATCGCCAAAGTGGCCATTTCAGGAGCTTTCTTTGTTCGGTGGCGCAGCCTTCGGTGGCGCGTCCCGAGTAAACGGGTGCGCAGA
Organism: Streptomyces sp. NPDC091272; assembly: GCF_044757485.1. NCBI lineage: Bacteria > Bacillati > Actinomycetota > Actinomycetes > Kitasatosporales > Streptomycetaceae > Streptomyces > Streptomyces sp. NPDC091272. The sequence continues at coordinate 74,595 of NZ_JBIVVC010000006.1, read as the reverse complement.
CCGGCACGCGAGGAGGCGCGCGCCGTGCCGCAGGCAGGGGAGAGAGTCAAGAGATGCCGGGGAGCCGCGAATCGGCGGGCCGGCGGAGGGGCCGCGTCAGCAGCCGTGTGCCACCCGCCCCGGCACCCAGGCGGCGCGCCGGACGAGGCGCTGCAGGTCGGAGATGATCGACATCCGACTTCGCCTCCTTCCGGCTCGACGGCTCACGGGTTGATCTGTTCGAAATTAGGTCGCCGCAGGCCGACGGGTCAAGGAACCTGAGGCAACGCGCAAGCACTTAGGCAGAAGCTACGAGCAAGAAAACGAATGCTCCAAAGCGGGCGCCACGGGCCACGACGGCAACGCACACCGGACGAAGGGGGGCTTTTCGTCCGGTGTGCGCGGGTGGGCCGGTGCGGGCGACGGGGATGGGGTCCGTCGTCGGCCGGTGCGGGCCAGGAGGGGTGCCGTCGGTGTGCGGCGGAGTGTGTGCGCGGCGCCGACAGGTTGGCCGCCTCGGCGTGTCCTCGGCGGTCAGGCGCTGACCGCGGACTCGTCGGCGGCGAACTTCTCCACGAACTCCCGTGCGCGCTCGTCGAGTTCGGCGTACTGCTTCTCCCGTGCCGTTCCCGCGACCGCGTCGCCGACTCGCAGGTTGCCCTCGGCGTCGACGCGTTGCGGGCGCTCCTCCGCGTCGGTGAGCAGAGCAACGGTGGAGCGGGAGAAGCCGCAGTAGTAGGCGATGCCCTCGCTCAGGTTCGTCTCCAGGATGCTCTGTATGCCGGCCACCACGGGGTCGTCGCTCGTGGCGCCCGCGAGGCCCAGCCACAGGATGCGCTTGCCGGCGAGGCGGGGCTTGCTGCGGCCGTAGGCGAAACCGTAGGTCCAGACGCGGTCGATCCAGCCCTTGAGTATGGCAGGCACGGACTGCCAGTACACCGGGAAGACGGCGACGATCGCGTCGGCGTCGAGGACGCGCCGCATGTGGGCGTGCACCTCGGCCGAGTACGGCTTCTCCCGGTTGCTCCAGTCCGGCTGGTCCGCCTCGTTCATCCGGGGGTCGAACCCCTCGGCGTGCAGGTCGAGCAGGTCGACGCGGTACCCGGCGGCTTCGAGCCTGGCGACCGCGCGGCGGGCCGTGTGCGCGGTCAGGGAATCGGTGCGGTGGTGTGCGACGACGACGAGGGCGTTCCTGGCGTGGCTGTCGTGGCTGTCGTGCTGTGTCACGGTGACTCCGATGGGTGTCGGCCGGGTCTCGGCAGGTCCTGGGCGGTGCGATGTCTCCAGTACAGTCGCGGCGGCGTAGATGATCCATAGGAGAAACGCTCCAGAACATAGGAGATCGTCTACGATGCGTTCCGTGGATCCTCTGAGTTCATTGCTGAGTGGCATACGGGCCGAGGGCTCGGTCGTCACTCACGCCGTACTGTCGGCCCCCTGGGCCATCCGCTTCGCCGACGCCGCACCGCTCACCATGATCAGCGTGCTGCGCGGCGGGGGCACCCTGCTGCTGCCCGACGGCACTCGGCGCGCGGTCGAAGCGGGTGACACCGCCGTCGTGCGCGGCCCCGCGCCGTTCCATCTCGCGGACCACCCCGCCGCGGTCCTCGGCGCGCACACCACGTACGAGATCGCCTGCTTCACCGATCCCGAGTGCGGCGGCCAGGAGCTCAGCGGTATCCGGTGGGGCGCCGAGTCCAGGGAAGCGACCGCGCTGATCGTGGGTGCCTACCGCGCCGCGGGCCACCGCCACGAGCGGCTGCTGCGCGCCCTGCCGCCCGTCCTCGTGGTCACCGAGGACGCGGAGGTCTGCGCGTGGCTGGAGCAGGCCGCGGCCGACGCCGCCCAACTCACGGCCGGTTCCCAGGCGTTGATGGACCGGCTCCTCGACTGGGCCCTGGTCTGCACGTTGCGTAACTGGTTCGACCAGGCCGGCGCCGACGCGCCGAGCTGGTACCGGGGTCTCGCCGACCCGGTTCTCGCCCCCGCCCTGCAAGCCTTCCACGACCGGCCCGCCGGCGCCTGGACGGTGGCTTCGCTGGCCGCGCGAGCTGGTGTCTCCCGCGCCCTGTTCGCCAAACGCTTCACCCAGCTGATGGGCCGCCCGCCCCTCGCCTACCTCACCGAGTGCCGCATGGACGAGGCGGAGACGCTGCTGGCCGACACGGACCTCAGCATCGCGCAGATCGGCAGGTCCGTCGGCTACGCCGACGCCTTCGGCTTCAGCGCCGCGTTCAAACGTCACCGGGGCCTGAGCCCCAGCACGTTCCGCGCTACGGCGGCGTAAGTTTCGGGTCGCCGTCCGTCGGCGGTTCGCCGCGGATGGCGCCGCGGGGGGAGGCGGAGGGGGAGGGGGCCTGTCCGGCAGGGAGATCGGGGGGCGATTCACCCGCGGCGAGGTGCTCCAGGACCTCGGCGAGTTCCCGGCAGGCGCTCTGCACCGATCGCCGGGTCGCGCGCTGATCCGCGACCATCGCCGACAACAGCAGCGCTGTCAGTGCCGCCGCCCCGTTGAAGGCCTGCAGTTTGACCATGATCTCGTTGGGGGACAGGCCGACGAAGGCGCCGTGCTGCGTATTCGCCTCGAAGGTGGTGAGCACGGATGCGAACAGCGCGCACACCATGCTCCCGGCCAGCTGGAAACGCAACGCGGCCCAGATGAGCAGCGGAAAGACCAGAAAGAGCAGGCTCATCTCACCCAGTACCGCCAGCGGCACGATGATCACGGCCGCGATGCCCAGGCACACCATCTCCTTCCAGCGCTTCAGCTTCAGCGGTCCCGCCGCTCCCATCAGCACCAGCAGGAGCGGAGTGACGAGCAGGACCCCCATCGCGTCGCCCACCCACCAGGCAAGCCATACGGACCAGAAGTCCGCCGTCCGGAGCGAGCCCGTCACCACCTGCACCCCGACCCCGGTCGTCGCGCTGAGCAGCATGGCACCGAGCCCGCCCAGGAACACCAGGGCCAGACCGTCCCGCACACGCGAGACTCCGGGCCGGAAACCGACTGCGCGCAGCATCAGACAGGCGCAGATCGGGGCCAGGGTGTTGCCCGCCATGGTGACCAGGGTGGCGGGCTGGGGCGTGGTGAGGGAGGCGATGACGAGGAAGGAGCCCACGGCGATCCCCGGCCAGACCGACAGGCCGTAGACGAGCAGAGCGGCGACCGCGACGCCGGTGGGCGGCCAGATGGGGGTGACGGTCGCACTTTCGACGGTGAGCCCGCCGAGCAGACCCAGACGCCCGGACACGTAGTACAGCAGAGCTACGGCCAGCGTCTTGAGGACTGTCTCCGATGACCGAGGAAATCGTCGGGTCACCGGTACGGAGGGCAGGCGAAATCGTCGGGTCACCAACACAGCAGCCATTCGACACCGGGCGGAGCGTTTCGGCCATGCGAGCGTCGGCGCCCGTCCGCGAGGTACGCACGGTGATCGAAGGGTACGTACACCCTCCTGCGAGCCCCGCACGCTGTCCCTGCGAGCCCCGCACGCTGTCCCCGAGGCCCCGCACGCTGTCCCTGCGAGCCCCCCACGCCGTCCCTGCGAGCCCCGCACGCTGTCCCTGAGGCCCCGCACGCGTCCCCGGGAGCCTCACACGCCGTCCCCGCGAACCCCGCACGCCGTCCCCGGGACTCCGCTACATCGCGCCGCCGTCGTGGCCGATGACGAGAACGGCGGCATCGTCCTCGTGTCCCACCGTGTCCGCCAGCCTCATCACGCCGTCAACGAGGGCCTTGATGCCCAGTCCGGCAGCGGCGGTGATCTCGGCGAGCCTCGTCACCCGGTGCAGCCCCTCGTCGAGGCTCAGCGAAGGACCCTCCACCACCCCGTCGGTCAGCAGCACCACCACGCCACCCGTGGTGAGCCGGTGGCAGACCACCGGGTACTCGGCGCCTTCGAGTACGCCGAGCGGGGGACCGCACTCTCCCTCGTCGACACCGGACCGGCCGTCCGCCGTGGCCCAGATGTGCGGGATGTGGCCGGCCCGTGCGCATTCCAGGACGCCGGTGGCCGGATCGAGCCGGAGGAAGATGCAGGTGGCGAAGAGGTCCGCGCCCAAGGACACCAGGAGGTCGTTGGTACGGGTGAGCAGTTCGCCCGGATCGTTCGTCACATGGGCCAGCGCGCGCAGGCCCACCCGGACCTGCCCCATGAAGGCGGCGGCCTCGATGTTGTGCCCCTGGACGTCTCCGATGGACAGACCGATGCGCCCGTCGGGCATGGTGAAGGCGTCGTACCAGTCCCCGCCGACGTTCAGCCCGTGATGGGCGGGCATGTAACCCGCGGCGAGCCGGATGCCGGGCGGGTCCGGAAGTGTCTGCGGCAGCATGCCGCGCTGGAGTGCCACCGCGAGTTCGACCCGGGAACGCTGCATCTTCGCGAGTTCCCTGGCCTGGGTGGTCAGCTCCCCGAGCCTGCCGAGCAGGTCGCCCGCGTCGTCGGTGTCCTGCCTGCAAAACATTGACCGTCCCGGTTCCGCGAGAGCACCTCACGTCAGTTCAGTGGCTTTCCGGCCGACGGTGGGGCCTCGCGGCCGGTGCGCCGTCGGCGTGACCTCGCGACCAACTCTGCCCGGGTACGGCCCCGGCCGCACCCCGTCACGGTCCTCGCAGCCAGTCGGCGGGCCGGGGGTCGGCTGTCCTACTCGGGCAGGGCGCGGGCGCGGGCATGGACGCATGCGGTGCCGGGCGCGGTGGTGGGGATACGCATGCGGCGCAGCAGGTCACGTGTGGTGCGCAGGGTCAGCGTGCTGCGCCAGGTGATGCCCGGGTGACGGGAGTGCAGGTGTGACAGGGCGCGGGTGGGCAGTCCGCTGGAGAGGAAGCGCTCGTCGATGTCGACACCGGTGATCACGCCCTCCTCGCAGGTGGTGCAGAGCCGGTAGTGGACCTGTCCGACGACCTTGCGGATGTGGACCAGGAGGAGGCACTCGCTGTTGCCGGGGCCGGGGCCGGGGCCGGGGCCGGGGCCGGGACCGGGACCGGGGCCGGGACTGCGGCCGGGGCCGTCGCTGGCCCCGGTGCTGGTACCGGTGCCTGGACCGGGTTTCTCATCGGTGCCGGTGCCGGTGCCGGGTTCGTCGGGGATCCGGGTGGAGAGGAACTCGATGTCGCGGTAGGCGAGGATCCTTCGGCGCAGCCGCCCGCCGAGCCCCTTGCGGCGTCCGTGCCGCGCCTCGTGCGGTGGAGCCTCGCGGCCGGGGCCGGAACGGAAGAGTGCGCTCGTGGGACGTGCGTGTTCTCCGGACATGGACCTCGTGTGCCCGCCTGGCCGCTCCTGACGCACTCGCGACAGGAGCAAGGCACAGGAGGCCACCGGCCCGGGGGCACGGAAACTGCGCCCGGCCCTGTATCCCGGGGGCGCGGGGCGGTGGACCATGCCCCGCGCCCCGCGTCCCCGCCCCCTCACAGCTCCCGCAGCACCTCCAGCCGTACCGCCGCCGACGCCTTGTCCAGTGCGCTGCGGCACTCCTCCTGTGTCGCTCCGACCGTCGTCACCAGCGCGTAGCGGCTGGAGACGTGGCCGTTGGGCGGCAGGCGCAGTTCCTGGCCCGGCAGGGCGATGGCCTGGGCCGTGTCCACCGGGTCCGGAAGGGCGGCCGTGTCGATGACGACCTCGCGTGCGATGCAGTCCCTCTCCGGGTAGTGGAAGCGCACGGCGGCGACCCGGCGCCGGTCCGGCGTGGTGTCCGGCTCCCTCCCGCAGGCCACCCGGGCCGCGACCAGCGCCGCGTCGATGCCGAGCGCGAGGCGGCCGATGTCGGGGATGCGGTCGCCGCCGATCCTGGCGTTGATCTCGACCACCTTCGGGCCGGCCGCCGTGAGCCGCAGCTCCGTGTGCGTCCAGCCGGTGGTGAAACCGACCGCCGCGTGCGCGGCGGCCACCACGTCGAGCACGGCCGGATCGGTGAGCAGCGGGTCGTCGGCGTCGACCAGGTGACCCGTCTCCTCGAAGTACGGCGGGAAGCCGCACTCCTTGCGCGCCACGAAGGCAGGGTGCATCCGTCCCTCGTACCAGGCCGCGTCCACACTGATCTCGGGGCCGTCCAGGTACTCCTCCACCAGGACGTCCCCCGCCGCCACCTCCACCGCGCCCGGCGCCGTCGCCCCGCGCGCCAGCCGGAAGAGGCGGGCGAGCTGTGCGGGCTCCTCGACCTTCGACACCCCCGTACTCGCGTTCAGCGCACGGGGTTTGAGGACGAGGGGATAGCCGACCAGAGCAGCTGCGGTACGTGCCTGGGGCAGTGAGGTGACCAGCTCGGAGCGGGCCTGCGGCACCCCGGCCTCGCGCAGCGCCTCACGGGTGGCCCGTTTGTCGCGGCAGCGCAGCATCGCCTCCGGTTCGCCGCCCGGCAGACCGAGCAGCCTGGCCAGCTCGGCGGTGTGCACGACCCGGGTGTCGTCCCAGGTCAGCACAGCCTCGTACGGGATGTCGCGGACGGCGTCGGCCATGGCCTGGACGTCCGTGGTGTCCAGCACGGTGTGCCCGCTGAGAAAGGGCCCCTCCCACAACGGCGCCCGCTCGGCGAGGAGATGGACCTCGTACTCCTTCGCGACGGAGCGCAGCAGGTACTCGCGGTACGCCTGCGAGCCCGCGCCGACCAGCAGCAGCGTCATGACCGCACCCCCGGCCCCTCGACACGCGCCGCGGGCCGTGTCCCCGGCCCCTCGGTGCGCGCCGCAGGCCCTGCCCCCGGCCCGTCGAGGTGTGCGGCGAGTGCCCGTACGGTCCGGTGCAGGTACAGCTGCGGCAGCGGGAAGGCGGGCATGCCCGACGCGCGCACGGCCGCCAGCATTCGTACCGCCAGCAGGGAGTTGCCGCCCAGGGCGAAGAAGTCGTCGTCCGGACCGATCCGGAAACCGAAGACCTTCTCCCACACCGCGCGCAACCGCGAACCGGTGTCGTCGCCCTCCGGCACCGGCTCCCCCTCCTGTGCTCCGCCGGTGAGCGGTTCGGGCAGCCGTGCCGTGTCGACCTTGCCGTTGGGCGTCAGGGGCAGGGCGGGCAGGGCGGTCAGTGTGGACGGCACCATGTGTTCGGGCAGGAAGCGCGCCGCGTGCCGCCTTACCTCCGCGGTGTCCCCCTGGACGCCGTCGCGGAAGACCACGTACCCGTCGAGACGTGCGCCCGCCGTGTCGGCGGTGTCGCCCGCCTGGCGCAGGACCACCGCGGCGGCCCCCACGGCCGGTGCGTCCAGCAAGTTCGCCCGGATCTCGTCCAGTTCGATGCGGAAGCCGCGCAGCTTCACCTGGCTGTCCAGGCGCCCGAGGTGCTCCAGGCGCCCGTCGGGCAGCAGTCGGCCGCGGTCGCCGCTGCGGTACATCGGGCCCGGCGCGTGCGGGTCGGGGAGGAAGCGCCGGGTGGTCAGCTCCGGCCGGTTGAGGTACTGGCCGGCCACCCCGAGGCCGCCCACGTAGATCTCGCCGGGGACCCCCGGAGGTACCTCACGGCCCTCCGGGTCCAGGACGTACAGGTGCCAGCCCGGCAGGGCGGGGCCGACCGAGCGCGAGCCCGCCAGCGCCTCGCGGCGGGTCACGGTCTGCGCGGTGACGTGCACGGTCGTCTCGGTGATGCCGAACATGTTGACCAGGCGGCACGTCCACTCGGGATGCCGGTCGAACCAGAAGCGCAACGGCCTCGTGTCGAGCGGCTCCCCGCCGAAGACGACCAGGCGCACCGAGTCCGAGACCCGCTTCTCCCGGTCGGCGGCCATGAGCTGGGCGAAGGCGCTCGGCGTCTGGCTGAGTACCGTCACCCGCTCGGTGGCGAGCAGCGCCGCGAACTCGGCCGGCTCGCGCGACGCCCAGTAGGGCACCACGACCAGGCGTCCGCCCGTCGTCAGGCACCCCCAGATCTCCCACACCGAGAAGTCGAAGGCACTGGAGTGGAAGAGCGTCCAGGTGTCGTCGGGGCCGAGCCCGAAGTCCTGCTGTGTGGCGTGCATCAGCGCGCCGACGTTGCGGTGCGGGACGACGACGCCCTTGGGGCGGCCGGTGGAGCCCGAGGTGTAGATGACGTACGCGGCGCCGTCGGCCGGCAGGTCGGCCGCCTCGAAGGGATCGCGGCCGGCCCCCGCGAGCGTGTGGGGACGCAGGGTCCGTACGCCCTCCCGCCGCGGGAAGTCCTCCGACTCGGTGATGACCAGGGTGAGTTCGGCGTCCTCGCTGGTGTAGGCGAGCCGCTCGGCCGGGTACGCCGGGTCCATCGGCACGTACACCGCCCCGCAGGTGAGCACCGCGAGGAGCACCACGACCAGGTCGAGCGACCGGTCCAGGCAGACACCCACCCGGTCACCCGGCAGGCAGCCCAGGTCGCGGAGACCGGCCGCGTACTCGTCGGCCCGCTCAACGAGTTGACGGTACGTCAGCTCGGTCTGCTCGTACGACACGGCCGGTGCGTCCGGCGTGCGCCGGGCCCAGGACCGTACGACCTGCTCGATGCGCTCCTGCGGCACCTCGGGGGCGCGGCCGAGACCGCCGAGCACGGCCAGTTCGCGCAGCCGTTCCTCGTCGAAGAGCGGCACCTCGCCCACCGGGGTGGCGGGGTCGGCGCCCGTCAGCGCGCGGTGCGCGGTGACCAGCATGCCGGTCAGCCACTCGACCGACGCGTCCGCGAACGCGTGGTGACGGTGGTGGGCCACACCCTCCAGAACGGTGGACCCGTCGTCGGCCACGTGCACCGACAGCGCGTGCACCGGGTCCAGGAAGGGCCGGTGCGCCAGCGGTTCCGCCTTGACGCCCTCCCCGGTCAGGGCCTCCGGCGCCTCCGTGGTGACCAGCGAGGCGAGCGGGGCGGGCCCGGACGCGGGTACGGCCCCCGCCACCTGCTCCAGGTACCGCGCCACCGTCGCGGACGCGTCGACCGTGAAGGTCAGCGACCGCTCGGCGTCCACCCCGAGCGTCACCTCGGAGCGGCCGGTGCAGCGGGCGAGCACCAGACCCAGTGCGGCCCGGAGCGTGAGCGAGGCGGGAGCGCCGCCGGCCGCCGGGACCGAGAAGCGGTGCAGCCCCGTCGTCGTGGCGCCCGGTGTGCCGAGCCCCCACTCGGGGGCCTCGGCCCGGTCGAGGCCGGCGAGCGCGGTACGCAGCCGCTCGCCCTGCCCCTGCGGTACGGCGACCGGCCTGACCGGCTCCACGAGCAGCGCCTGCACCAGGTCGTACGGGTCGGCCAGCACCGCCCGGTGGGCGACCACGACCAGGTCGGCCGCCCCGCCCTCGTACCGCAGCAGGACCGTGCGCAGCCCGGGTCCTGTGCGCGGGTCGGCGGGCCGCGACAGCTCCCGCTCCCGGTGCAGCGCGGCGGTGTCGGAGTCCGCGCCCGCGGGCACGTCCTCGACCCACAGGCGTACGCCGTCGGCGACCTGCGCGAGGTTGCGGCGCAGCCGCTCGGTGTCCGCGCCCGTGTGCAGCCGCAGCGCGAGCGCCTGGCACAGTCGTCCCGTGTCGTTCATCGTCTTCCCCTCCGGGTACTTCTCGCGGGCGCTCACCGGCTCGTGAACCCGCCGTCGACGGTGACCGTGGAGCCCGTCACCTGGCGCGAGGTGTCCGAGCCGAGCCACACCGCGGCCCCCGCCACGTCCTCGGGCTCGATCAGCCGGTTCATCGGCTGGGCCGCCACGAAGGTCTCCTCGTGCTCCTCGACCGGTACCTCAAGGGACCGGGCGATCTCGGTGAGCATCCGGCCCTCGGCGGCGTCGTCGTCGCGCACCGAGCCGGGGCACAGCGCGTTCACGCGCACCCCGAACGGTGCGAGGTCCAGCGCCGCCGCCTTGGTCAGACCGACCAGCGCGTGCTTCGCGGTGACGTACCCGGCGAAGTGCCGGTAGCCGACCAGCCCCGCCGTGGACGCCACGTTGATGATGCTGCCCGCGCGCTGCGCCGTCATCGCCGCGCCCACGGAGCGGATCATCCGCCAGGCGCCCGAGACGTCGACGTCGAGCATCAGGTCCCACTCGTCGGGCGTGATGTCGTGGACCGTCTTGCCCGAAGGGGCGGCGATCCCCGCGTTGTTGAGCAGGACGTCGATGCGGCCGAACCGGTCGAGCGCGCCCTCCACGACCTCGCGCACGGCCGCCAGGTCGCGGACGTCCGCCGTCGCGGTCGACACCGCGGCGCCGCCCTCCTCCCGGCAGAGCCGGGCGGTGTACGCCAACTGGCTGGCGCTGCCCAGCGGGTAGGGGACGCCGTCGAGATCGTCGCTGATGTCGGTCAGCAGCAGGTCCGCCCCGGCGCGGGCGTACGCCAGGGCGCACGCCCGGCCCACGCCACGGGCCGCGCCCGTGACGAGAGCGACCTTGCCGGTGAGCGGGCCCGCGGTGAGTACGGCGCTCATCGGCCGACCCCCTGGGCGGCCAGTTCCTCGTCGAGGAGCCGGACCAGACCGGCGGGCGAGTCCACCAGGTACATGTGACCGCCGGGGAGCTCGACCTGGCGGCAGCCGCCCGTGGTCGCCGCGTCCCACTCGGCGGCCTGGGCGCGGTCCACCAGCTCGTCGACCTCGCCCCTGATGGAGACGATCGGCACGTTCAGCGGCACATCGGAGGGTGCGCGGTAGCTCTCGTGCATCTCCACGTCGGCCCGCAGCGGAGGCAGCAGCATCTCCCGCAGGTCGGGGTGTTCCAGCGCCGGGTGGGTGTACCCGGCGAACTCCTTGACCTGCTTGAGGAACGCCTCGTCGGTCAGCCCGGTGGCGCGGGCCTCGCGCTGCGTCCACGGCCCCGGCGAGCCGCTGACGAACAGCTTCACCACCTCGGGACCGCCGAGCGCGACGAGGCGATGGGCCATCTCGTACGCCAGGACGGCGCCGAGGCTGTGCCCGAACAGGGCCACGGCGGGGCTGCCCGCGACCTGGTCCAGGACGCCGGGCAGCAGGTCGTCGACCGCGGACACCACATCGGTGTACAGCGGCTCGCCGAACCTCTCCTCACGCCCGGGGAGCTGCACCGGGCTGATCAGTACGGTGTCGCTGCCGTACTCCTGGCAGCGGCGGAACGCGGATGCTCCGGCGCCCGCGAACGGGAAGCACAGCACGGGGATCTGCATGTCAGCCCTCCAACTCTGCGGCGGACGCCCACGCCCGCGCGATCAGTTCACCGGTGCCGGCGGGGTTGCCGCGCACGAAGTAGTGCCCGCCGCCCGCGAGTTCGCCGAAGCGCACGTCGGTCGCGACGCGCTCCCAGCAGCGGTACTCCTCGACGGCGTGCGCAAGGCCCTTGTCGTCGTCGGCGACGACGACCGTGAAGGGTGCCTCGATGCGCCAGTCGGGCTCCTCCTCGGTCACGCCGATGAAGTAGCGGTAGCCCCCGCACACGTCGTGCCGGAACAGCTCGCCCATGAAGGACGTGTAGCGCCGGTCGAGTCCGTCCAGCTCGCTGTAGCCGGTCTCCTCGACCATGTACGAGATGATCTCGTCGTCGGACCAGGTCTCGATCATGTCGATCGACGCCTGCATGTCCTTCGCCGGCGGCAGCAGCTTGGACCCGATGAACACGTGCCTCAGGTCGAAGCCGCGCTCCTCCAGGACCCGGGCCAGCTCCACCGTGACGGCGGCGCCCCCGCAGTGTCCCCACAGGATGAGCGGCAGATCGGCCTTGCGCTCGATCTCCTCCACGGTCCGCCGCACCGTCTCCAGGACGTCGGTGAACTCGCCCGGGTGGCTCGGGCTGTGTCCCGGCGGCTCCAGTCCGTACACCACGAGCGACGGGTCGAGCTTCTCGATCTCCTCGGCCAGCGGCTTGAAGTTCACCGGGTGCCCGCAGGGGTACGGCACGCACACCACGGCGGCCCTGGCGCCCTCGGCCTTCGAGGAGAGCAGTTGCAGCAGCTCCTCCACGGCCTCCTCCTGCCCCCTGCCGTCGATGAGCGAGGCGAGTGCGGTGAGGCGCGGGACCCGGGTCAGGTCGGAGAGCGTGACCAGCCCGTCGAGCTCCAGGACGACCCGCAGCGCCGACAGGGAGTTGCCGCCGAGCGCGAAGAAGTCGCCGTCCGCGCCGATCTCCTGTGCGGTCAGCCCGAGGACGTCCTGCCACGCCTCCCGGATCCGCGCCACGGTCGCCTCGGTGGCCGGGCCCGCGGGCCCTTCCGCCCCCGGCAGCACCTCGTCGGACGGGGAGCGGCCCAGCAGCGCCAGGTCCTCCTCGGCGAGCAACTGCCGTGCGCCGTGCGGCGCGTCTGGTTCGGCGGCCATCAGTTCCAGGACGCGGACGAAGTAGCCGCCGATGCGGTCGATCTGCTCCTCGTCGTAGAGGTGGGTGTGGTAGTGCAGGCAGAGCTGGACCTCGTCGTCGAGGAAGTGCCGGGAGAACTCCGTACGGAACGGGAACTCCGTCTCGGAGTCCACCCGCATGTCGAGCATCGAGAACTCGGGCAGTTCCTGGAGGTTCTTCAGCAGGTAGAAGTGCGTGAAGTTGAAGGTGGTCCCGAACAGGGTGCGCTGCGTGGCGAGGTCCTGCTTCATCTTCGCCATCGGGTAACGCCGGTGCGGCAGCAGGTCCAGCTCCGCGCGGTAGACCCGGCGGATCAGGTCCGCCCAGCTCCCGCCGGACAGGTCGACCTGGAACGGCACGCTGTTGAGGTGCAGGCCCAGGGTCGTCTCCGCGCCCGGCAGCTCGGGGCGCCCGCTGTGCTCGTAGCCGGTCATCACCCGGTCCTGGCCCGAGACGAGGCCCAGCACCTTCATGTGCGCGGCCAGCAGCACGTCCTTGAAGGGCACCGAGAGGGCCTCGGCCGTCGCCTCGATGCGTTCGGTGAGCCCGGTGGGCAGCGCCACGTCCCGCAGTACGACCCGGAAATCGTCGGTCGCCACCGCGTCCGCCTTCGGCGGGACGTCGGCGGGCACCGCGCCCTCCATCACGTCCAGCCAGAACTCCCGCGACGCCGGCGAGCGCAGCGCCTCCGACTCCAGCCCGACGAAGTTGCGCAGGTGGTTGTCGACCGCGGGCCGCGTGGTGTCCCGGCCGTCACGCACCTGGTGGTAGAGCTCGAAGAGCTGGGTGTGCAGCAGCGAGATCGACCAGCCGTCGAGCGCCGAGTTGTGCTGGCTGACGGTGTAGCGGTAGAGCTCGTCACTGAGCACCTGGACGTGCAGGGTGACCAGGCCGCCCTCCTCCCACACGAACCGGCGGGCCTTCTCGGCCGCCAGCCACTCCTCGTGCCAGGCCTCCTGCCCGGCTGCGTCGAGGTGGCGCAGGTCCGCCACGGTCAGCGGCGGCGGGACCTCGCGGTGCACGACCTGGAGGAACTCGCCGAAGCCGGTCAGGTGGTACGTCGTCCGCAGGATCGGGTGCCGCAGGGTCAGCAGCCGCACCGCCTCCGTGAACGCCTCCGGCTCGAAGGAGCCCGTGATCGAATAGCTCAGCACGTCGTGGTACTGGCCGAGCCCGCCGGTGATCTCCGTCTGGAAGATGAGCCCCGCCTGCAGCATCGACAGCGGGTAGGCGTCCTCCGCGTCCGCGGGCAGCAGCGCCCGGTCCTCGTCGGAGACCAGCTCGAACGGCTGGAAGGCGCCCCGCGCGGCGACGTCCTCGGCGACCGTCGCCGTCCTCGCCTCCGCCGCGATCGACTGCGCGAGCAGCGCGATCGTCTGGTGCTTGAACAACTGCTGGAAGGTGAAGTCGAGACCCGCGGCACGGGACTTGGCGAGCACCGACACGAAGTGGATCGAGTTGCCGCCCAGCGCGAAGAAGTTGTCGTGCACGCCCACCTTCTCGCGGCCCAGCACCTCCTTCCAGATCCCCGCGAGGACCTCCTCGCGCTCGTCGCGGGGGGCGACGTGCACCGGCGCCTGCTTGCGCAGGGCCTCGGGACGGCGCAGCGCGGCCCGGTCCAGCTTGCCGTTGGCGGTGAGCGGCAGCTCGGCCAGCGACACCACCCGGCCCGGCACCATGTACTCGGGCAGCGCGGCCCGCACGTGCTCCTTGAGCTCGGCCTCGGTCGCCTCGCCCGTCAGCACGACGAACCCGCGGAGCGACGTCTGCCACCCGTCGTCGACGGCCACGACCGCGGCGTCGCGTACCGCACGGTGGCCGAGCAGCCGCTCCTCGATCTCACCGGGCTCCACGCGGAACCCGCGGACCTTGACCTGGAGGTCGACGCGGCCCAGGTAGTCGAGGGTGCCGTCGGGCAGCCTGCGGGCCCGGTCGCCCGTGCGGTACAGCCGGTCCTCACCGGTCGCCGCGCGCACCGCGTCGCCGGAGACGAACTTCTCGGCGGTCAGCTCCGGGCGGCCCAGATAGCCGCGGGCCACGCCCACCCCCGCGACGTGCAGTTCCCCGGGTATGCCGACAGGTGTCTGGTGGCCGTCCGCGTCGAGCACGTACAGCCTGATGTTGTCGATCGGGCGGCCGATGGGCAGCCGGGCCCGGTCGGTGAGTCCCTCGACGGGCTGGTGCGTGACGTCGACGGTGGCCTCGGTCGGCCCGTACAGGTTGATCAGCCGTACGCCGGGCAGGAGTTCGGCGAACCTGACGGCCTGCGCGGTGCCCAGGGCCTCGCCGCTCGCGAAGACCTGACGCAGCGCACCGGGCCCGGCGCCGGCACCGAACCTGGCCAGGTGGCCGAGGAACATGGTGAGCATGGAGGGGACGAAGTGCATGGTGGTGACGCCGTACCGCGCCAGGGCGGCCACGAGCGCGGCCGGGTCCTTCTCCGCGCCCGGCGCCGGCAGGGCCAGCGCGGCGCCGGTGAACGACCACCAGAACAGCTCCCACACCGATACGTCGAAGGAGACCGACGTCTTCTGGAGCACCACGTCCTCGGGCCCGATGGGGTAGGCGTGCTGCATCCAGGTGAGCCGGTTGACCGCGCTGCGGTGCTCCACCACGACGCCCTTGGGGCGCCCGGTCGAACCCGAGGTGTAGATGACGTACGCCCCGTCGCCCGCGCCGGACACCGGTTCCAGGGCCGAGGAGTCCGCCGCGTACGACAGCTCGTCGTCCAGGTCGACGCCCTGCGTGTCACCGGTCAGCGGGGCGAACCGCGCCTGGTGCAGCACGAGGGGGGCGCCGCTGTCGGTGAGCAGGTGGTCGATGCGGGCCTGCGGGTACGAGGGGTCGACGGGAAGGTAGGCGCCGCCGGCCTTGAGCACGGCCAGGACCGCCGTGATCAGCTCGGGCGAACGCTCGGCGACCAGCGCGACGACCGAGTCCCGGACGACGCCCCGCTCGCGCAGGGTACGGGCCAACTGGTTGGAGCGCGCGTCGAGTTCGGCGTACGTCAGGCTCCCGGCGTCGCTCAGCAGGGCGGGCGCGTCCGGGGTACGGGCCGCCTGCGCGGCGAACATGCCGTGCAGGGTGGCGTCCGCGTCGAAGGGGTGCTCGGTCGCGTTGCTCGCCGTGACGAGCGCCGCGTCCTCGGAGGTGCGCAGGTCGATCTCGGCCAGGGCGGTGTCGGGCGCGGCGGAGGCCCGCTCCAGGAGCAGGGCGAAGTGCGCCCCGATGTGCGCGACCGACGCCTGCGTGTAGCGGGTGGCGTCGTAGGAGAGCGTCACGAGCAGCTGTGCGCCGTCGCGGGACGCGGTGAAGCGGATGCCGTCGCCCGATGTGTCCGGGGCATCGTGGAAACCGTCGAGGTTCAGCGCGGTCGCGAAGACGCCGGCGTGGCCCAGCTCGGCGGCGAGTGCGGCGACCGCGAAGTCCTGGTGGGTCTGCGCCTCGCGGACGGCGGACGCCACCCGGCCGAGCAACTCCCGCAAGGAGCCTGTCGGTTGGACGCGCACCGGCAGGGGGCCGCCCGCGAACTCGGGTGCGGCGCCCCGCGTCGGCTGGGACACCACCACTTCCTCCTCCCCGGTGTACCGGCCGAGGAGGGCCGCCAGGGCTGAGGTGAGGACGACGGACAGCATTTCCGGCTGGTTGCGGCTGATCCGGTCGAGCCGTTCGGTGAGCGTGCTGCCGAGGCGGACGGCGTGGGTGCCGTGCTCCGGGCCTTCGCGCCCTGCCTCGGCCGCCGGGAGCGGCCTGAGGTCGGGAAGGAAGCCGGGTGCCTGCGTGAGCGAGGCCAACTGGGATCGCCAGTGGGCGGCCTGCGGCTGCGAGGCGGAGCGGTTGGCCTCAGGGTCGAGCAGTAGCATGCGTTTCTCCTGCACTGAGCTGTGAACCGTCAGAGAGCGAAGCGGTGAACTGTCAGAGGGCGGTGCGCCGCCGGATGCGGCGGACCGTCGAACGCGCTGAACCGTGGGAGAGGGCGAGCCTTCGGAGGTGGCGCACCTCGGAGGTGGCGCCCCTGCGATGCGGCGGGCCTTCAGAAGTCGAAGTCGAAGTCGGGTTCCGGGGCAGGACCGGGCGCCGTCGGTTGCGGCGCCGGTGCCCGGCCGAGTGCGGGCAGGAGCGAGACGAGCGTGGCCGAGGGGTCGGTGGCGACCGCGTCGAGCAGCCGGACGAAGTCGTCCCGCCAGGCGCAGACGGTCTCCCTGCGCAGCAGCCCCGATGCGTACCGCCAGGCCACCCGCAGCGCGCCGGCCACCTCGTACACCTGCAGATCGAGGTCGAAGACCGACTGTCCGGTCTGTTCCAGCCGCAGCGGGACCCTGGCGCCCGCGAAGTCGACCGTGAGGTAACGCCCGCTGTGCAGCGCGATCAATGCGTCGAACAGCGGGGTGCGGCTGTAGTCGCGTACCGGGGCCGCCAGGGCGACCAGGTCCTCGAAGGGGAAGTCCTGGTGTGCGAAGGCGTCGTCGGCGGCGTCGGCGATGACGCGCAGGTAGGCGGAGAAGGGCAGGTCGGGCTCGGCCGTGCCGCGCAGGACCACCGTGTTGGCGAACATGCCCACCGTACGGTGCAGCCCTGGGACGGTACGTCCGGAGACCGGGGTGCCGACGGAGATGTCACGGGTTCCCCGCAGGGCGGCGAGCAGCATGCCGTAGGCGGACGCGAGGACGGCGAAGAGCGTGACCCCGTGCTCCCTCGCGGTGCGCCGAAGCCGGTCGGTGAGTTCGCCCGTCACCTCGAACTCGACGGTCTCTCCCGGCAGTTCGCGCAGCGCGGGACGGGCGTGGTCCGTCGGCAGGTCCGCCGGGTCGCACGGCGTGCCGAAGGCCTTGCGCCAGTACGGTTCCTGCGCCTCGCGCAGGGCGGCCCCCGCCGGGCCGGTCAGCCAGAGCGCGTAGTCCCGGTAGCGGGGCGTCGGCGCCGGCGGGGAGCCGCCGGCGTAGAGCGCGGCCAGATCCTCCAGGAGCGGCGCGAGCGAGAATCCGTCCACCACGATGTGGTGCAGATCCATCCGCAGCGTCACCCCGGACGGGGTCCGGTGCACGTCCGCCCGCCACAGCGGGGCCCGTGCCAGGTCGAAGGGGCGCACGAACTCCGCCACCGGCCCCGGCGGCCCGTCCAGCACCCTGACCTCGGCGTCGACGTGCGGCTCCACGCGCTGTCGTACCTCCGCGCCCTCCATGACGAAGCTGGTGCGCAGCGCCTCGTGGCGCTCGGCCAGCCCGGCGAGGGCCGCGGCCAGCCGGTGCGGGTCGGTGTCGGCGGGCAGTTCGAGGCTGAGCGGCACGTTGTAGTGCACCGCCCGGTGGTCCTTGGCCTGCTCGAAGTACAGCTGCCGCTGCTGCGGCGCCGCCGGGTAGGTCTCCTGCTCGGGCGCGGCGGGTACGAAGTGGGAGGCCGCGGGCGCCGCCTCCCGCAGCAGTCGCGCGAGCGCGGCCGGTGTACCGGCGCGCAGCACGGCGCTGACCGGGCAGTGCCGGCCGAGACGTTCCTGCACGCCCGCCGCGACCAGGGTGGCCGTGAGCGAGTCCGCTCCCAGGTCCCGCAGGTCGTGACGGACCCCGATGCCGCTGATCCCCAGGGCCCGCTCGGCGAGCTCGACGACCACCCGTTCGGTCTCGTCCGCCGGAGCGGCGTAGTCCGCCCCCGACAGCAGGTGCGAGCCGTCGGGGTCCGGCAGCCGGGACCTGTCCACCTTGCCGCTGTGGTTGAGCGGCAGCGCGGGCAGCGGCACCAGGTAGGAGGGGACCATGTGGCCCGGCAGCTCCGCGGCGAGCCGGTCGCGCAGGTCACGCGGTTCGGGCGGGCGCGGCCCCGTGTAGTAGCCGCACAGGTACTTGTCCCCCCTGCCCGGCCTGGACCTGGCCACCACCACGGCCTCGGCGACGTCCGGGTGGGCCAGCATGGCCGTCTCCACCTCGGCGGGCTCGACCCGGAAGCCGCGCACCTTCACCTGGAGGTCACGGCGGCCCAGGAACTCGATGACCCCGTCGGCGCGCCAGCGCGCCAGGTCGCCGCTCCGGTAGAGCCGGGCCCCCGCGGGACCGAAGGGATCGGGGACGAAGCGGTCGGCCGTCAGCTCCGGGCGCCCCAGGTAACCGCGGGCCACCCCGGCGCCGCCGAGGCAGAGCTCGCCCGGCACCCCGACGGGGCACGGGCGCCCCTGCTCGTCCAGGACGTAGGCCGTCGAGTTGGAGACCGGCCGCCCGATCGGGATGCGGCCGAGGTCCGACCTCTCCAGGCGGTGCGTCACGGAGAAGGTGGTGTTCTCCGTCGGGCCGTAGCCGTTCACCAGGACCACGTCCGGGCAGGCGTCCATGGCCTTCGCGATGTGCACGGACGACAGGGCGTCCCCGCCCACCACCAGTTCGCGCAGCGGCCGGAAGATGCTCGGGTCCTGCTCCACCAGCTGGTTGAACAGGGGCGAGGTCAGCCACATCGTGGTGATGCGCCGATCGGCCAACTCCCTTCCCAGTGAGGGTGCGTCGAGCACGACGTCGGCGTCCACGAGACGCAGGGAACCGCCGTTGAGCAGGGCGCCCCACATCTCGAAGGTGTTCGCGTCGAAGACGATCGATCCCGTGGGCAGGATCCTGGTGTCGGGGCCGAGGTGCACGTACTCCGCGCCCTTGACCAGCCTCACCACGTTGCGGTGCACGACCTCGACGCCCTTGGGCTTGCCGGTGGTGCCCGAGGTGTAGCAGACGTACGCGAGGTCCTGCGCGGTGCCCGTGATCCCGGCGGGCGCCTTGGTGGCACCCGATGCTGCGGCTGCACGCGGAGCCGCGACCGAGGCGGGCGCCGGCTTCGCCATGCGGGCGTGCGTGCAGGGGCGAAGGACCACCCCGTCGAAGGCGAGGTCCGCCGGCAGGTCGCCGCTGGTGACCAGGGTGCGCACGGACGAGTCCGCGAGCAGCCAGGCGGTGCGCTCGGCCGGGTAGTCGGGCTCCAGCGGCAGATAGGCGCAGCCCGCCTTGAGGATGCCCAGCGCACCGACCACGAAGTCGGGGGTGCGGCCGGTGCGCAGCGCGACCCGGTCTCCGGGTGCCGCGCCGCCGGCACGGATGCGCTCGGCCAGTTCGTCGGAGAGCAGGTTGAGTTGACCGTACGTCAGCTCCTGTGTGCGCCAGCTGATCGCCGCGGCCAGGGGCGTCAGCCGGGCCTGCTCCATGAACAGGCCGTGGACGGTGGCCGTTTCGGGGTACGGGCGTGCGGTGGCGTTGAAGGCGCCGACGACCAGGTCCCGCTCGCCGTCGGCGAGCAGTTCCACGTCCCGGACGAGGGCCGCCCCGTGGTCCCGCAAGAAGGCACCGGCCAGAGTGAGTTGCCCAGCCATCTGCCGCACCGAAGCGTCCTCGAAGAGGGAGGTGCGGTAGCCGATGAGCAGGTCGTCACCCTCGCACGACAGGTCCAGTTCGTACGATCCGCCGGACGTGGACGTGGACGTGGACGTGGACGTGGACGTGGACGTGGACGTGGACGTGGATGCGGGTGGGGGTGTGGACGTGGAGGCAGCTGCGGCCGAGGTCGCGGAGAGGTCCGTGTAGCGCACGGCGGTGCCGGTCGCCGGTCCCTGCGGTCGGACACCCGACGTCCTGGCGAGCAGAGCGGTGACGGGTTCGTCCGGGTCCACGGTCAGGGTCAGCGAGCCCACGCCGCCCTCGGCCGTCCCGATGTCGAGGAGCAGCCTGCGCTGGCCGGTGTGCCGGTGCAGCACCACGGCCAGGGCCGCGAGGGCCGTCGGCCCGCCCGCGCCCGGCACCCGCAGGGTCCGGACCGGACCGGACACGGACTCCCTGGTGCGGGGACGGTCGGTGACCAGGAGCACGGCGGCGCCGTCCTCGTCGGTCAGCGGTTCAGGAGGTGGCGGATACGGCGTCGGGGTCTGAGTCCCGCTGCTTTGCACGCTGGTCATCGGCTGCTGTCACCCCCAGCCGGAACGGGGTGCGGCGGAAGAGCACGACGGTGAGTACGCCGGGAGCGGCGGCGAGTGCGGAGACGACCAGGATGAGCGCGCTGTAGTGGCTGCCGGCCAGCAGCACACCGCCGAGTGCGGAACCCGCGGGCAGGGCGCCCGCCATCACCGTGCGCATCAGCGTCATGGCCCGGCCGCGCATCGCGTTGGGCACCCGGGTCATGCGGACCACGCCGCCGAGCACCGTCATGGGCGCGGAGAGGATCCCGTTCAGCGCGAGGCCCAGCAGGATCCACGGAAGCGCGGTCGGAAGGAGCAGGAACAGCACCGCACCGGAAAGGAGTTGGAGTATGCCGATACGGAGCATCTGCCGTTCGGAGGTCTGCACCGCCCCCGATACCAGGGAGCCGATGAGCTCGCCCGCCGCCATCACGGCCAGCATCAGACCGAGAATGCCGGGGCCCCCGCCGAACTCGAACTTCGCGAGCCACGGAAGCGCCACGATCAGGGCGCCCGCCGAGACGTTGAAGGCACCGAAGGCCAGGGTGAGTACGAGGAGGAACCGGTCCCGCACGATGAGCCGGAACACCGGGGCCCAGCCGGCCTTGGAATCCTTGGTCCCGGGCGTCCCGGTCGGTTCGGGGCGGCCCATCGGAGCCTTGATGCGGCTGATCAGGAAGGCGAAGACCAGGTAGGTCACGGCGTCCAGGATGAGGACGTGGGGGGCGCCGACGGCGGTGATCAGGGCCGCGCCGATGGCCGGGCCGAGGACGTTCGCCGCGCCCATCGCCGTGGCCTCCAGGCCGGAGGCAGCCTGCAGCTTGTCCTCGGGGACCAGTTCCGGCAGCACCGCGGGGGTGCCGGCCAACGGGATGATCTTGAGAAGTCCGTAGATCAGCGCGACCACGTACAGGTGCCAGGTCTGGAGCGCGTCCGTGAAGGCGAGCAGCGGGACCAGGGCGACGACGAAGCCGCGGAACACGGAGTCGTAGATGAACAGCTTGCGCCGGGAGAACCGGTCGAGCAGTGGTCCGACGACGGCCCCGCCCAGGATCACCGGGAGGGTGAGACACACGCCGAGGACGCCGAGCCCCGCGGCCCCCGCCTTCTCCAGCGTGATCCACGCGAGGGCGGCATAGGTGGCGCCGTCCCCGAGGAGATTCAGGACGAGGGCCGACCAGAGCAGTCGGTAGTCACCGATGCGCAGGATGGCCAAATATGCTTTCACGTTCCACACCGTTCAGTAGGCCGAAATGGCAGGAGAATATGGCGGGACGGCGTGCAGAACACGCCAGAACCGCTACGGGTGTGCGAAGGAAAGGCGCCGGCCTCTGTCTTGCCGAGAGAGTTGTGCGGGCATGCGGAAAGGCGACAGAGAAATTGGCGTCAAGTGTTTGAGCTGCGAATTAATGCGTGATCCGGCGTTGCATGCCGGAAGCCCCCGTAGTTGTGCCCCCCAGAAGTGCCCCCACCTCAGTTCTGCTGTCACCAGAGGCGACGTAGGTTTTCCGCCGCTTGTTCTAACAGCTCCCCCGGGGGCCGTCAAGCATGGTTTGTGGAGGGTTCCGGTTGGCTGGATATCGCCTTGATGCTCGCTCGAAGACCTCTCTCGACCTGGTGAATATCGCAGGAGCGGCCGGTGTCCGGGGGCGGTGGGACGGGGCATGTTCTGAACTACGCCATGAAATCGGGCGTTCCGGTGCACGACCGTTCCAGGCCGCCGGGTCCTCCGAAAGAGGGAAAGTCAGCCTTTCCCTGCGGGTGCGGCCCTCTTGGCGTGTTGCGGGCCTATTCCGGGCCCGGCCCGGCCTGGACCGCAGCACCCGCCGGGCTGCCGTACAGCACCAATAGCAGGTGCCGCGCGGTGCGTACTTTCGTAACCGCACTTCGAAAGTCCGGGGCCTACGACGAAGTGATTGCTGACAGCGCATCGGTCCCGGAGCGGGGGTAAGGGTTTTCTTTGCCGTTCCTTGCCAGAGCCCGTTCTTCACGATGTCGCGCATGCGAAGGGTGGCGCGGAATCTTTCCTCCGGGAAGTGGCGGTCCCTTTCCGTGACGGACCCGCTGGGCCGCTTTCGCCCGCGGGGGCGCAGAGGCGCCGGGGGCCGTCGTGCACGGCCGCCGGGCAGCAGGGCAGGCCGGCGGTGTTTCGGCAGTCCGCCTGCCGGATTCGCACGGGTATGCGCATGTAGCAACACAGTGCCCCCGGCCGGGCGTCCGCTTGCCGGACACCTCCGCGCTCCCGCGCGTCGGCACGGGACCGTACCGAGGACCGCGGTGCGGACCCCGACGGGTCGCCCTCCCGTCGCTCTGTGTGAGAGGCCGCCGCCACCGCGCCCGGCGCGCGGGCCCGGTTCTTCGCACCCGGGCGTTTGCGTTTCCCGGACCGCTACGTGTCCAGGCCGATTTCCGTCCACTAGGCCGGGAGGGCCGTGGCGGGGGGCGTCGGTTGACGCGCTGCCCGTACGTGGCAGTTGGCGCGCCGGAGAAGGGTGACGAGTGGCGACACGCACAGGGCGCCGGTGGCGCAGTAAAGCCGAGCGGCCGGGCCCCGGGTGGCGCAGACGCAGGTGCGCACCACGGGGGAGGAGCGCGTACTGCACACCGCGCACAAGGATCGCGCGGACCCGGGGGACAACGGACGACGCGGGCGGATTTATCGCCCAGTTCATCGTGGGGTGAGGGCGGCGCCGAGTTCACGGTGCGGCAAGTGGCGCCGAGTTGCTGGTTTGGTACGGACGGCGCCGAGTTCAGGGTGCGGCAAGTGGCGCCGAGTTGCTGGTTCGGTACGGGCGGCGCCGAGATACTGGTTACGTACCAGTGGCGCCGAGTGCGTCGTTCGGTACGGGCGGCGCCGAGTTACTGGTTACGTACCAGTGGCGCCGAGTGCGTCGTTCGGTACGGGCGGCGCCGAGTTCATGGTTCGGCACGCGGGCCTGCTCGGCGCGTTGCTCAGGGATGCGCCTTGGCGGTG
The DNA here is from genome assembly GCF_044757485.1 of Streptomyces sp. NPDC091272. NCBI lineage: Bacteria > Bacillati > Actinomycetota > Actinomycetes > Kitasatosporales > Streptomycetaceae > Streptomyces > Streptomyces sp. NPDC091272. The sequence goes on along the minus strand of NZ_JBIVVC010000006.1, from coordinate 51,520 downwards.
CTGGTGCTGGTGCTCGGGCCGGAGCGGGGTCTCGTGGCGGTGTGGCGGGTGGCCGCGGCCTGAAGTGCCTCGCGCACCGGTCTGGACGGGGCGGGCCCGTGGGCGCTGTCCGCGATGCGCTCGGCGATCTCGTGCAGCTTGACGTTCGTCCGCTGGGAGGCATCGACCAGGATCTGCCAGGCCTCGGCCGGCGTGCACCGGTAGGCGGCCATCAGAACCCCGAGGGCCATGTCGATCATCGGGCGGGAAGCAAGCGCCCTTCGTAGCCCCTCGACCTCCTTGCCCAGCCGCAGGCGCTCGGCCGACCCGTCGGACACGGCGCAGGAACAGGGGTTACCTGACCCGAGGTGTGTCCCGTTTCCTCGCGGGGCGTCGGATCCGACACTGTCCATCTGCTGCCTCCCAAGCCGCCACCGCAACCAGGCGCTCGGAACGTAGCACGCCGGCCCCGGTCAACCGGCGGGGCACACGGTCGGCTCGCGCAGTCGGTACGTACCGACAGGCCGCCGCGGCTGCGCATCGTCCCGGCTGTTAGTTTTCCGGTCGTGCGAGGACACCATGAGCAGACCAGGGCGGCCTATGACGGGGTCGTCGAGCTGTACGCGTCAATGTTCGACGACCGGCTGGAGACGCAGCCGTTCGCGCGGCACATGATCGGCGCGTTCGCCGAGCTCGTGCACGGTACGGGGAACCGGCGGGTGGCCGACGTGGGGTGCGGCCCCGGGCATCTGACGTCCCTGCTCCAGGACTTGGGACTGGACGCGTTCGGGCTCGACCTCTCCCCGGCCATGATCGAGCATGCTCGGCGTGCCCGTCCGGCGTTGCGGTTCGACGAAGCTCGGATGGAATCCCTGCCGATCGAGGACGGCGCCCTCGGCGGGCTGCTGGCCCACTACTCGACGATCCACACACCGCCCGCCGCCCTGCCCGCGCTGCTCGCCGAGCAGGTGCGCGTGCTGGCTCCCGGAGGGCTGCTGCTGGTGTCGTTCTTCGGGACGCGGGGGCCGGAGCCGGTCCGTTTCGACCACAAGGTGACGCCCGCCTACAGCTGGCCGGCGGAGCGGATGACCGAGTTGCTGACCGGGGCCGGACTCGCCACCGTCGCTCAGCTGCTCCACGACCCGGCCTCCGAACGCGGCTTCCTCGACGCCCACGTGCTCGCCCGCCGTCCGTAGTGCCCCCGGTACCGCGGCTGGCGACCGCCGCGGGGCCACGGCACACACGCCCGTGGGATGATTTGCCATGTCGGCAGCGTGTCGACCGTGGGAAGGGGGCCATCGCATGGCCGCAGGATTTTCGGCATGGAAAGTCAACCAGCAGTACGCGGTGAACGACCGCACGGCCCTCAACGGCAAGCACTACCTCTGCCTGGTGGCGCACAAGTCCAACTCGGCGAACAACCCCAAGGGCGCCACCAAGATCTGGAAGCGGTACGAGACCTGACAGATCGGCCCCCGGCGGGGGTGCGCGCCCACTGACCCGGGCGGCTCCCCCCCCAAGCTCGACACACGAATGTAAAACAGCCGTCACACAGAGCCGGAATGCGGTGCCGGCCCCCGACGGTTCTCGCAGGCATGACTATCGGAGTAGCACTCGACGCGACCGGCGCCGACAACCAGATCGACGGCTCCGTGCGGCTCGCGCACGAGGCCGCCACCGCCGGGCTGCGGTCGGCCTGGTTCGGACAGACCTTCGGGGCGGACTCGCCACAGCTCGCGGCGATCGTCGGGCGGGAGGTTCCTGCCCTTCAGGTGGGCACGTCGGCGATTCCTGTCTTCGGCCGCCACCCGCTGCTGGTCTCCAGCCAGGCCCAGACCGCCCAGGCGGCCACACACGGCCGCTACCACCTCGGACTGGCACTCGGCACCAAGCTGCTGACCGAGGCGGGCTTCGGCATCCCGCACGAACGGCCCATCGCGCGGCTGCGGGAATTCCTCACCGCCTTACGGCAGTTGACTGAGACCGGTACCGCGGACTTCCACGGCGAACTGCTCACCGCGACCACACCGATCCCCGCGCGCGTGCCGGGCGCCGAGGCGGGCGTGCCGTTGCTCGTCGCTGCGATGGGGCCCCAGGCGCTGCGCGCCAGCGGTGAGTTGGCCGACGGGATCCTGCCCTACCTGGCGGGACCGCGCGCACTGGGTGAGCACATCGTTCCGGCCGTCACCGCGGCGGCCGAGGCCACCGGCCGGCCCGCCCCCCGTATCGTCGCGCTGGTGCACGGGGTGGTCACCGACGAGGTGGACCGGGTCAGGGACAAGGCCGCCGAACAGCTCGCGTTCTACGAGCAGTTCCCGTCCTACGCGCGGGTCATCGGGCTCTCCGGCGGACGGCGCGCGGTCGACGTGGCGGTGATCGGCGACGAGCGGAAGGTCACCGCCGAGGTGCAGCGGTACCGGGATGCCGGGGCGACGGAAGTGGTGTTCTCGGGCACGGACCTCGCCGGAGAGGCCGACCGCCTGCGCACCTGGGCACTGCTGGGAGAGCTGGCGGGCTGAGGCCCGGGAAGGGAGGGGCCCGGGGGAGCGGCGGGGCCGAGCGGACCTCCTCCGCGCACCGCTCGGCCCGGGGGAGAGGCGGGGCCGGGCGGACCTCCTCCGCGCACCGCTCGTCGGATCTTCCCCCGCGCGCCGCTCAACGGGTCTGCGGAGCGATGTCGGCGAGCAGGTTCTCGACGAGCTTCCTGATGTCGTCGCGGATCGGACGTACGGCCTCGATCCCCTGGCCGGCGGGGTCCTCCAGTTGCCAGTCGAGGTAGCGCCTGCCCGGGAACACGGGGCAGGCGTCACCGCAGCCCATGGTGACGCAGACGTCGGACTCCCGCACGGCGTCGGGGGTGAGGACCTTGGGACGCTGCGCGGAGATGTCGATGCCGACCTCTGCCATGGCCTCGACGGCGGTGGGGTTCACCGCGGCTCCGGGGTTGGAGCCCGCGGAGCGGACCTCGACCCGGTCGCCGGCGAGGTGGGCGAGCCAGCCGGCGGCCATCTGGGAGCGGCCCGCGTTGTGGACGCAGACGAACAGCACGGTGGGCTTGGCGGGCATGATTCTCTTCCTCGTCCTGGCGAGGGCACCCTGCCCTCGGTCGCCACGGTCAGCACCGGTCGGTATCAGTGGCGAGTGATGTGACAGTATCAGTGCATGCTGACTTCAGTCGACAGTGATGTGATGCGGGTGCTGGCCGACCCCCTCCGTCTGCGGATCGTGACCCTGCTGGCCCGCGAGACCCTGTGCACCACACACCTGGTGCAGGAGACCGGGGCCAAGCAGACGAACCTCTCCAACCACATGAAGGTGCTGCGCGAGGCCGGGGTGGTGGACACGGAGCCGTGCGGACGCTTCACGTACTACAAGCTGCGCCCCGAGGTCCTGGAGTCGCTGTCCGCACAGTTCGCCGGACTCGCCGCCACCGCCCGCGCCACCGGCGAGAACAAGCGAGCCTGCTGATGAGCGGCGCGCGACCGGCAACAGCCCCGGCCCCGAGCGGCGGTGCGGCGTCCGTGGTGGCCAAGCTCTCCACCCTGGACCGCTTCCTCGCCGTGTGGATCCTCCTCGCGATGGCGCTGGGCCTCGGCCTGGGGCGGCTCGTGCCCGGCCTCAACGACGTCCTCGCCAGGATCGAGATCGGGGGCATCTCGCTGCCGATCGCGGTCGGGCTGCTCGTCATGATGTACCCGGTCCTGGCGAAGGTCCGTTACGACGGACTCGACGCCGTGACCGGCGACCGGAAACTGATGGTCTCCTCGCTGGTCGTCAACTGGGTCGTCGGCCCCGCGGTGATGTTCGCCCTGGCCTGGCTCTTCCTCGCGGATCTGCCCGAGTACCGCACCGGCCTGATCATCGTCGGTCTGGCCCGCTGCATCGCGATGGTCGTCATCTGGAACGACCTCGCCTGCGGCGACCGCGAGGCAGCCGCCGTACTGGTCGCCCTCAATTCCGTCTTCCAGGTGCTCGCCTTCGGCCTGCTCGGGTGGCTCTACCTGGATCTGCTGCCCGGCCTGCTCGGCCTCGGTGACGGCGAGCGCCTCGACATCTCCATGTGGAAGATCGCCCTCAACGTGGTCGTCTTCCTCGGTGTCCCCCTGCTGGCCGGGTTCCTCACCCGCCGACTGGGCGAGAAGAAGGCGGGCCGCGAGGCCTACGAGGCGAAGTTCCTGCCGAGGATCGGACCCTGGGCCCTCTACGGCCTGCTGTTCACGATCGTCGTCCTGTTCGCCCTGCAAGGGGGGACGATCACCTCGCGACCGCTGGACGTCGTACGGATCGCGCTGCCGCTGCTGGTGTACTTCGCGGTGATGTTCTTCGGGACGTTCCTGCTCGGCAAGGGCCTGGGCATGGCGTACGACCGCACCACCACCCTCGCGTTCACCGCGGCCGGCAACAACTTCGAACTCGCCATCGCGGTTGCCGTCGCCACCTTCGGCGTCACCTCGGGCCAGGCCCTGTCCGGAGTGGTCGGCCCGCTCATCGAGGTCCCGGTCCTGATCGCCCTGGTGTACGTGGCACTGGCCTGGCGCAGGAAGTTCGCACCGGCCCCCGCGAGCACCTGAGCTGCCGCAGCCCTCCGCGGCGGGAGCGTGCGTCATGGCCTGCTAGTTCTGCCGGCGGATGTCCAGCATGCAGAAGACCTTGTCGTAGCGTTGCTGCCCGACCGCGACGTAGTCGGGCAGCCTGCCGTACTCGGTGAAACCCAGCGACCGGTACAGCCGCAGGGCACGGGTGTTGTCGCCACGGGCGTCCAGCGTGAGGACCTCGATACCCGCATGCCGGGCGTCGTCGACCAGGGCGGCGGTCAGCGCCCGGCCGACACCACGGCCGTGTGCGGCAGCGGCCACCGCGATCTTCTCCAGATCGGCGTGCGGCCGATGGGTGGGCCGGGTGTGCCGAAGCCAGTACCCCAGCCCGACCAGCCGACGGTCGAGGTAGGCGACACGCAAGGACGCGTCCCCGGCCCGCACCGCGGAGACGACATGGCGCAGAAGTTCCGCCACCTCGTCGTGTGCGGGTGGGTCGACCCAGCCCAGCGCGGCGCCTCCACGGACCAGTTCCGACAGGATCCGGTGGGCGGACTCCGCGAAAGCGGCCCGGAGTTCCGGGTCGGACGTCAGCTGCCCGGCGTCAAGGACGCCGAGCTCGGCAGACGCGCCGCCGGTCGTGGCCGGGTTCCTTGCCTTCATGACCGGGAGTCCAACCAGCGTGTCGGCGCCGGGCGGAAGCTCGCTCGCCCCTGCCCGTGCGTACGCACGTGATGACGTATCGGGCAGCGGGGCGACAGTGCGCCCGGCCACCCGTGCACCCGGCCGGGCGGCCTCAAGACGACTCCCGCACGATCAGCCTGGTCGGCAAGGTCACCTGCTGCCGCTCCGCCCCGTGCCGCGTGATGTCGGTCAGGATCCGGGCCATCGTGCGGCCGAGTTCCTCGACCGGCTGACGCACCGTGGTCAGCGGCGGGTGGGTGTGGCGGGCGAGCACGGAGTCCTCGAACCCGACGACGGCGACGTCGCCCGGCACCTGCCGGCCCTGCCGGCGCAGTTCGGCCAGGGCGCCCACCGCCATGAGGTCCGACGCGGCGAAGACAGCATCCAGATCCGGTGCGCGTTCAAGAAGCGAACGCATGGCGTGACGCCCCCCTTCCTCGGTGAAGTCCCCGCCCGCCACCAGGGATTCGTCGGCGTGCACCCCCGTCCCACCGTGGGCGTCGCGCCAGCCGGCCAGCCGGCTGCGGCTGACGTCCATGTCGAGCGGGCCGGTGATGGTGGCGATGCGGCGGCGACCTCCGTCCAGCAGGTGCCGGACGGCCGCCGCGGCGCCGCCCGCGTTGTCGGAGTCGACGTAACTCAGGTTCTCCCGCTCGTCCCGGCGGCCGGCCAGCACGGTCGGCAGGCCCATCTCCTCCAGCATGCCGGGCAGCGGGTCGTCCGCGTGGACCGAGACCAGCAGCACGCCGTCGACCCGGCGGGTGGTCACCGAGGCGATCATCTGGTCCCGTTCGGACCGGTCGCGGACGAGCGTCAGTTGCAGCTGTGTCCTGGTGTCGGCGAGCGCCGCGCTCACCCCGCGGATCAGGGCGGCGAAGTACGGCTCCGAACCGAGCCGGCTCTCGGACTCCGGGATCACCAGGGCCACCGAGTCGGTGCGGCTGGTCACCAAACCCCTGGCCACGGAGTTGGGAACGTAGTTCAGCTCCTTGATCGCCGCAAGGACCCGTGCGCGGGCCTCCGCGCTGACCAGGTCCGAGCCGTTGACCACGCGGGACACCGTGGTCCGCCCCACACCGGCGCGCGCGGCGACGGTTTTGATCGTGGGCTGTCGGTTGCCTGGCATGGGCTCCTCCGGACGGCTGCCGCAGCATCGCCGCGGGGGACGTGACCAGCCGCAATTGTGGCAGACATCCCGGCGGCGGCAGCACCCGTCCAGCGTCATGAAACGAACGCGGGCCGACCGTTCGGGCAACCAATTGTTTACAAGCCATTGACATGAGCGCTCGACACCACGAGTCTTCGATCCGCCGGTGGGCACGTTCCCAGTCAACTTTGGGCACGTACCCACAACGCATTTGGCCGCCTTTGCCCCACCCCCTTGAACCGTCACCGGTGCGTCAGCGCCGCCGCTAGGAGGAAGTCATGAGTACTGCTCGCAGGACATCGCGTACGAGGGTGGTCGCCGCCGCCGCGACCGCCGGTGCGCTCGCGCTCGTCGTCGGTTGCGCAGGCGCGGACGGGTCGGCGACGGGCGGCGGCACGAAGGACGGCAAGGTCACCATCACCATGGGCATGTACGGGGTGATGGGGTTCAAGGAGACGGGCCTTCTGGAGCAGTACGAGAAGGAGAACCCGAACGTCGACATCAAGGCCGAGACAGCCGGTGACGAGCAGACCTACTACACCGCCCTGCAGACGCGGCTGGCCGGGGGCAAGGGCCTGAAGGACATCCAGGGCATCGAGATCGGCCGGGCCAAGGAGATCGTCGACACCCAGGCCGACAAGTTCGTGGACTTCGCCGACGTGAGCGGCACCGACCACTTCCTGCCCTGGAAGCAGTCCCAGATCACCACCGCCGACGGCCATGTGCTCGGTCTCGGCACCGACATCGGCCCGATGGCCATCTGCTACCGCAAGGACTACTTCGAGAAGGCCGGTCTGCCCACCGACCGTGCGGCCGTCGCCAAGCTGTGGCAGGGCGACTGGAAGAAGTACGTGGCGGTCGGCCGCACGTTCAAGAAGGACTTCAAGGGTGACGGCGTGGCGTACATGGACGCGGCCAGCGGTCTGTTCAACGCCATGGTCTACGGCCACTCCGAGCAGTACTACAACGCCAAGGGCGACCTGATCTTCGACAAGAATCCCGCCGTCAAGGAGGCCTGGAGCCTCGCCGCCGACGCCGCCGAGGGCGACCTCTCCGCCAAACTGCGCCAGTTCCAGCCCGGTTGGGACCCGGGCCTGGCCAACGGCACGTTCGCCACGGCGGTCTGCCCGGCCTGGATGCTCGGTCACATAGGGGAGAAGGCAGGGCCCGCCAACAAGGGCAAGTGGGATGTCGCCAAGGCCCCCAAGGGCGCCAACTGGGGCGGTTCCTTCCTCGGTGTGGTGAAGCAGAGCCCGGTGCAGGAGGAGGCCAAGAAGCTCGTCGCCTGGCTGACCGCCCCCGAGCAGCAGGCGCACATCTTCGAGAAGCAGGGCAGTGTGCCGTCGTCGCAGCAGGCGTTGCAGGCGCCCGAGGTCCAGAACGTCACCTCCGAGTACTTCAACAACGCCCCGATCGGCCAGATCTTCGGCGCGGCCGCCCGCGAGATCCCGGACAAGCAGGTCCTCGGCCGCAAGGACGGCACGATCAAGGACACCTTCTCCCAGGGACTGGCCCTGGTGGAGCAGGGCACCGCGCGCGACAAGGCCTGGCAGACCACCGCGCAGCGCATCGAGAAGGCAGTCGGCTGACCGTCGTCCACCGGGCCGTCCGGGCCCGCCGCACGACGTCGGCGGGCCCGGGGCAACGGCCCACATCCCTGCTGTCAGGAAGGAAATCCGGTGGCCACCTCCACCAGCAAGGCCAGGACCGGCCGGCGCCCTGGGCCGTCCCGCGCGCCGGGCGAAGAAGACGCGGGCGGCCGGCGGCGCGTCCCGCTGCTGCACCGGCTGGACGTCAAGGGCGCGCCGTACGCGTTCGTCGCCCCGTTCTTCGTCGTGTTCGCCGCGTTCAGCTTCTACCCCCTCGTCTACACCTCCTGGATCTCCCTGCACCGGGTGGAGCTGGCCACGCTCGACCTCATGGAGTGGGTGGGTCTCGACAACTACATCGACCTGTGGAACGACCCCCGGTTCTGGAACGCCGCCGCCAACACCGTCACCATCGGCGTCATCTCCACGGTGCCGCAACTGCTGTTGGCGCTCGGTCTGGCCCATCTGCTCAACTACAAGATGCGCGGCTCACTCTTCTTCCGTATCGCCTCGCTCGTGCCGTACGCCACGTCGGTGGGTGCCGCCGCCCTCGTGTTCACGATGCTCTTCGAACGCGACTTCGGCATGATCAACTGGGTGCTCGGGCTGGTCGGTCTGGACCCGGTGAACTGGGAGGCCGACAAGTGGCCCGCCCAGGCCGCGATCTCCGCCATCGTCATCTGGCGCTGGACCGGCTACAACGCGCTGCTCTACCTGGCCGCCATGCAGGCCATCCCGGCCGACCGCTACGAAGCGGCGGCCCTCGACGGCGCCTCCCGCTGGCAGCAGTTCACCCACGTCACCGTGCCCGGCATCCGCTCCACGATCGTCTTCACCATCGTGCTCTCCACCATCGGCGCGACGCAGCTGTTCGGCGAGCCGCTGATCTTCGGGCAGGGCCCCAACGGAGTGACGGGCGGCGCCGACAACCAGTACCAGACGCTCGGGCTGCTGCTGTACGAGGAGGGCTGGAAGAACTACCAGATGGGCCGCTCGGCGACCGTCGCCTGGGCGATGTTCCTGCTGCTCGTCCTCGTCCTCCTGGCGCACCGGCTCATCAAGCGCCTGCGCTCCCGTACGTCCTGACCAGGAGCCCCCATGACCACAGACAGCCTCCCGGCCCGGACGGACCCCCGGCCCCGGACCGCCCCGGAGAAGGCCGCCCGCACCGGCCGCCGGCTGCTCGGCCAACGCGCCGGCCGTCAGCACCACGCCGGTCCGCTCGCCTACATCCTGCTCGCGATCACCGCCATCGTGTCGATCTTCCCGCTGTACTGGACGATGGTGGCCGCCTCGACCGACAACACCCGGGTCAGCCAGACACCGCCACCGCTGCTGCCAGGACCCAACCTCCTCAGCAACCTCGCCCGCGCCTGGACCGAGGCGGCGATGGGCAAGGCCATGCTCAACAGTCTGATCGTGGCCGGTGTCATCGCGCTGTCCACGGTCATGTTCGCGACGCTGGCCGGGTTCGCCTTCGCCAAGCTGCGCTTCAAGGGCCGCAACGTCCTGCTCATGCTCGTGATCGGCACCATGATGGTGCCGCCCCAACTCGGCGTCGTCCCACTGTTCATGATGATGTCCGAGCTGGGCTGGTCGCAGGAGCTGCCCGCCGTCATCTTCCCCACCCTGGTGAGTGCGGTCGGCGTCTTCTTCATGCGGCAGTACCTTGCCGAAGCGCTGCCGGACGAACTGGTCGAGGCCGCCCGCGTGGACGGGGCGCACTCCCTGCGCATCTTCTGGAGCATCGTGCTGCCCGTGGCACGGCCCCCGATGGCGGTCCTGTTCATGATCACGTTCGTGCACGCCTGGAACGACTTCTTCTGGCCCTTCGTGGTGCTCGACATCACCAACCCGACCGTCCCCGTCGCCCTCACCCAGCTCAGCGCCGGATACGTACGCGACCAGTCCCTGATCATGGCCGGCGCGCTGCTCGGCACGCTGCCGCTGCTGGCGATGTTCGTCGTCTTCGGGCGTCAGATCGTCAGCGGCATCATGGCGGGCGCCGTCAAGGGCTGACGCCCCCACCCACGGCAGATCGTCCCCCCACCCACGGCAGATCGTCCCCCCCACCCACGGCAGATCCCCCCCACTCACGGCAGATTGTCCCCCCACGCACGGCAGATCGTCCCCGCGCCGACGGCCGCTCGTCCCTGCGCCGAGCGTCCCCTTCTCACCCCACTTCGCACACTTCACCAGGAACGGACACACGTGGTCACCGAAGCGCACCAGCACACCGTCCCCACCCCGGAGCCCGCCCGCACCTTCCCCGAAGGCTTCCTGTGGGGCTCGGCCACCGCCTCCTACCAGATCGAGGGTGCTGCGGCAGAGGACGGCCGCACGCCGTCCATCTGGGACACCTACGCCCGCACCCCCGGCCGGGTCCGCAACGGCGACACCGGGGACACGGCCACCGACCACTACCACCGCTGGCGCGAGGACGTCGCCCTCATGGCCGACCTCGGCATCGGCGCCTACCGCTTCTCGCTCGCCTGGCCGAGGATCCAGCCCACCGGCCGCGGCCCCGCCGTACAGAAGGGACTCGACTTCTACCGGCGGCTCGTCGACGAACTGCTGGCCAAGAACATCCAGCCGGTCGCCACCCTCTACCACTGGGACCTGCCGCAGGAGTTGGAGGACGCCGGCGGCTGGCCGGAGCGCGCCACCGCCGAGCGGTTCGCGGAATACGCGGCCCTGGCCGCCGACGCGCTGGGGGACCGGGTCCACACCTGGACCACCCTCAACGAGCCCTGGTGCAGCGCCTTCCTCGGCTACGGCTCCGGCGTGCACGCCCCCGGCCGCACCGACCAGGTCGCCGCCCTGCGCGCCGCCCATCACCTCAACCTGGCCCACGGCCTGGCCGTCCAGGCGGTACGGGAGCGGACCCCCGCGGACAGCCGGTGCTCGGTCACGCTCAACATCCACCACGTGCGCCCGCTCACCGGCAGCGACGCCGACGCCGACGCGGTCCGGCGCATCGACGCACTGGCCAACCGGGTCTTCACCGGCCCGATGCTGCGGGGCGCCTACCCGGAGGACCTGCTCAAGGACACCGCGGCGCTGACCGACTGGTCCTTCGTCGACGACGACGACCTCCGGCAGATCCACCAGCCGCTGAACTTCCTCGGCGTCAACTACTACACCCCCACCCTCGTCTCCCAGGCCGACGGAAGCGGCGCCCACACCTCGGACGGACACGGCAGGAGCGCCCACAGCCCGTGGCCGGGCGCGCGCGAGGTCGCCTTCCACCAGCCGCCGGGCGCGACCACCGCCATGGGCTGGGCCGTCGACCCCAGCGGTCTGCACGACCTGCTGCGCCGACTGGCCTGCGACTTCCCCGGCACGCCGCTGGTCATCACGGAGAACGGCGCCGCGTTCGACGACTACGCCGACCCCTCGGGCAACGTCAACGACCCCGCCCGCATCGCCTACTTGCACGGCCATCTCGCCGCCGTCCACCAGGCCATCGCGGAAGGCGCGGACGTACGGGGCTACTTCCTCTGGTCGCTGCTGGACAACTTCGAGTGGGCACACGGTTACAGCAAGCGCTTCGGCGCCGTCTACGTCGACTATCCGACCGGCGCCCGTATCCCCAAGGCGAGTGCCCGCTGGTACTCCGAGGTCGCGCGGACGGGCGTCCTGCCGGCCTGACCGGGTTCCGGTGCACCCTCCTCGAAGGGTGGTGCCGAGACACGAGCCCGCCCCGTCCCCGGCATCCGGGGGAGGGGGCAGGCTCGTGCCGCTCTCACTCCCCGGGGTAGCGCACGCCGATCAGGGCGCGGACCGCGTCCAGCGTGTCCATGACCGCGAGGGTGCCGGCCAACGGCACGAGCGGCGACTCGGTCAGCCCCGACCGCAGGCACCGCATCACCTCCTGCGCCTGGTGACCGTATCCGTTGCCCCGCTGCGGCGGTGCGGTGAACTCCCGCGGCTCGTGTCCGTCGCGGTGGAGCACGAAGGAGGGCGGGTTGTAGAAGTCGGCCGGTATCTCGATGCGCCCCTTCGTGCCGTACACCACCGCCCCGTGCTCGTCGTCGGCGAGCAGCGAACACGACAGCACGGCCATGGCCCCGCCGGGGTGTCCCAGCAGGATGCCGGTCTGTTCGTCGACGCCCCGCGGCGACAGTCGCGCGTGCGCCGTGACCGACTCCGGGGCGCCGAGGAGCAGTTGCGCGAACGACACCGGGTAGGTGCCCAGGTCCAGCAGCGCGCCACCACCGGCGGCCGGGTCCCGGAGCCGGTGCTCCGCCGGAACGGTCACCCGGGCCCCGAAGCGGGCGTGCAGGGAGCGGATCTCGCCGATGGCGCCGTCGGCCGTCAGTTCCACGACACGGCGCACCAGCGGATGCACGTACGTCCACATCGCCTCCATCAGGAACAGACCCCGCCGCGCGGCGAGTTCGGTCAGGAGGCGGGCCTGCCGGCCGCTCAGCGCGAACGGCTTCTCGCACAGCACCGGCTTTCCGGCCTCCAGGCAGGCCGTCGCGGCCGTCACGTGGTGTGCGTGGGGGGTGGCGACGTAGACGACGTCGACCTCGGGGTCGGCCGCCAGCTCGTGCGGACCACCGTGCACCCGGGGGATGCCGAACCGACGCGCGAACTGCCGTGCGCCGGCCTCCGACCGCGACCCGACGGCCGTCACCCGAGCACCGGGCTCACGCGACAGGTCCTCGGTGAAGGCGGCGGCCATGGCGCCGGTGGCCAGAATTCCCCATCGGATGATCTGCTCGCTCACTCGCCACTCCTGATTCCGGTGCGTGCGGGTGCGTACGGATGCACGCGGCTGCGTACGGATGGCGCTCGGATGCGTACGGCTGCGTGCGTGCGGCGAAGCCCGCACAGCCCTCGCCGCACCCACCGCACTCTATGGGTACGTTCCCATTCGCGGAACGGCTACGTCACAGGTGCACAGGCCGTCGCGTCATGGCCGTTGGGCGGGCCGTGCGCACGCGGCGGTTCCGCCGGGCAGACGGTGGCGGTTGTCGGCCACCAGCCGGTAGAGACCGTGCGCGACCCAGCGCACGGGCGGCAGCGTGAGAAGGGCGCCCACCAGCGGCCATGCCCCGCCCGCACTCAGCAGAGCCTTGGCCACTGCCTGCGCGCCCCCGTACACCGTGCCCACCGGAGTCACCCACAGCACTTCGTACTCGGCTCGCTCCTGGCGGACGCCGAGTGCCTCCAGGTCGCTGAACTGCCACGCGACGACCTCGCAGCGAGGCCGGACGTGCCGTACCGCGAACTCCGCCGAGGCGGTGCAGAAGCCGCAGTCGCCGTCGAAAACAAGCACAGGCAGAGTCCTCATTGCCCCATCATGGCGGACCGGTGCATTCGGTGCGTCCGTACGTGTGTGGCCCGCGCGTGTGTGCCGCAGTTCCACCCCGTCCATCCCGTCAATTCCGCAGCCAGACCCGCAGCGGAGCGACCGGCTGGAAGCCGTGGCGGACGGCCGCCGTCAGATCCTGCCCGTGCTCGTAGCCGACCAGGGGCAGGCCCGGGAACAGCCGGTGCGCCGCGTCCAGCACGAGCGGCCATGCCGCGTCGGGGCCGCCGTCCAGGGCGAAGATGTTGGAGATTCCGACCGCGTGACCGCTGCGGCCGGCCACCGCTCCGGCCACCACCCGGCCGTCGGGCGACCGTCCGGCGAGCACGAAGGTGGCCGGGTCGTCGAGCAACTCGGGACGGAAGAGGCCGGCGTCGCCGTTCCCGCCGTCCCAGGCGTGCGCCCAGTCGCGCAACAGGTCCGCATCGCGCACCACGACCCAGCCGAGGTCAGAGACACCGGCGGGCGCGCCTGCCGGGCGGTGGATCCACTGCGCCTCGAACAGCACGCGGAAGCCGGCTCCCGACAGGTCGAGGTCGGCGAAGCTGTCCTTGACCGAGGCGCCGGGCGCGGTGACGTCGATACGCGCCGTCAGCGCGGCCGGGTCGGCGCCGGGTACCAGCGTCACGGCGTCGGGGTAGTAGAGGGGAGTACGGGCCGAAGCCGTCCAGGCCTGTCCGTCGAACGAGCTTGCCACGTCGTGTGCTCGGCTCATCGCCGCGCACCATTCGGCGTTGTTGCGGGCGGCGATCTGGACCAGGAGCTGCTGCGGTGTCGTCACGAGTGGGGAGCATGCCCTGCACAGGACGGATCGTCGAACGGTTTTTCGACGGCGCGGACACGGAGGTCATCGCGGTGGCGGGCGCGCGGGACAGAATTGAGAGAGCCCGTTCCCGTGCTCGTCGTCCTCGACCAACCTCGCGAAGCTGTCCTTCGCGCCCCAGGAGGAAACCGCCATGACCCAGCCGTTCCCGACGGTTGAACCGTACGCGCACGGTTTGCTCGATGTCGGCGACGGCAACCAGATCTATTGGGAGACGAGCGGCAACCCGGACGGAAAGGCGGCCCTGTGCGTGCACGGCGGCCCCGGCAGCGGGGGGCGCCGCGGCAGTCGTCGGATGTTCGATCCCGAGACGTACCGGATCGTCCTGTTCGACCAGCGTGGCTGTGGCGAGAGCACACCGCACGCCTCGGACCCGGACGTCAGCCTCGAACTCAACACCACGCACCACCTCGTCGCCGACATGGAGCGGCTACGTAAGCATTTGGGCATCGAGCGCTGGCTCCTGTACGGCGGCTCCTGGGGCTCGACGCTGATTCTCGCGTATGCCGAGCGTCACCCCGAGCGGGTCTCCGAGATCGTCGTCGCAGGCGTCACCATGACCAGGCCCGAGGAAACCGATTGGCTCTACCACAGGGTCGGCCGGCTGCTGCCCGGCCCCTGGGAAGCGTTCCGCGACGCGCTGCCGGAGGCGGACCGGGGAGGCAACCTCGTGGCGGCCTACAACCGACTGGTGAACAGCCCGGACGAGGCAGTCCGGGTAAAGGCGGCCCAGGACTGGTGTGCTTGGGAGGACGCCGTCATCGCCCACGAGGCACTGGGCAGGCCCGGCGCGTACAGCGACAAGCCCGGCGATGCGCTGATGGCCTTCGTGCGGATCTGCGCGCACTACTTCGCGCACGATGCTTGGCTTGAGGACGGTCAACTACTGCGCGAGGCGGGCAGGTTGGCGGGGATTCCTGCGGTGCTGGTGCACGGCCGGCTCGACCTGGGGAGCCCGCTGAAGACCGCGTGGGAGCTGGCCAAGGCGTGGCCGGACGCGGAACTCAAGGTGATCGACGACTCGGGCCACACGGGAAGCCCCGCGATGCAGGACGCGATTCTCGCGGCGACGCGGAGGTTTGGGGGAGGGTGAGGGGTGAAGGGCCCCGGCCCGGGGGCCGACGCGGACGCGGCGAGGAAGCCGGCGGTCTGGCCGATGATGCGGCGCGCAGTGGGCGGTACTGCGGCCCGCTCCGGCCGTCGACCTGAGCGGTCCGCTCCGGCCGTCGACCTGTCCATGGGTGGGGCGAACCGGAGCGGGTGCACGTGGGGCGCCGCGCGGTGTACTGGATGGACGTGGCGCGATCCCTGCACCTGTGCGGCCGGCCGGACAAGGCGGTGACGGCGCTGCCGGCTGCGGAGAAGGAAGCGGAGGAGGAAGTGTTGTCGCGACCGGTGGTGAAAGAATTGATCGGCGAGATGGTGGCACGTGATCGGGCGGTCCGACTGCCCGAGCTGCGGCAACTGGCTTCCCGTGCGGCGGTGCCGGTATGACCGCCCCGGTGTTGTACGTCGTGGCCTGCGCGGCCGGCCCCGCCTCCGAGGTCGGCGCCTTGGTCGGCGAGGCCGTCGACACCGGATGGGATGTCTGCGTGATCGGCACGCCGGTGGCCGTCGAGGCGGCCTCCTCGACGTGCAGGGGCTGGCCGAGGTGACGGGCCGGCCGGTCCGCTCCGCGTGGAGCCGCTCGGGCGAGCAGAAGAGCAATCCGAAAGCGGACGCCGTGGTGTGTGCGCCGATGACGATGAACACGGCGAACAAACTGGCTGCCGACATCTCGGACACCTATGCGCTGGGGGTCATCATCGAGATGGTCGGGGTCGGCGTTCCCACCGTCGCCCTGCCATTTTGGTCGACCGCACTGGATGCTCACCCCTCGACGCGTCGTTCGGTGGCGGTCCTGCGCGAGTGGGGTGTTCGGGTGCTGTACGGGCCGGGTGAGTGGGAGCCTCACGAACCGGGCACGGGCGGCGAGCAGTTGGTCAAGTACCCGTGGGCGCTAGCTCTGTCGGAAGCGCGGCGCCTCTCCGGGTGACCTCTCTCCTGTGCAGGAGACCCGGTATCAGGTGCTGCTGGTGGTGAGGGTGGACACGGTGCGCGCGGGCTAGTCGAGGCGGTCCGCCGGACGATTGCCCCGCCCCGGCACCGGCCATCGCCAAGAGCCCCGCTTGCCCTAATCAAGCGCCAGAGCGCGCAGGGAGGGGAGGTGCGACCGGCCCTTTGACCTGCCGCGTCTCCGGGCCGCGGCCTGAGGCCTGGGCCCCAACCCCGGTCCCCACACCCCCCGACCACCCCTCCGCCCCGACCGCCCCGCCCCCTCCATCTCCCTTGACGCGCCCACCCCGCGTCCGAACAATGATCGCCAGCTGACAACGTTGTCGTTCGGAAGGTCGTACCGCTATGTCGCCCATGTCGCCGCAATCCTCGGGACTCACGCGCCGGAACGCCCTGCAGATACTCGGTGTCGCCGGTGTCGCCGCCGCTCTCCCGGTCGCCCTCGGTCCGGGGGAGGCCGCGGCCGCCGCGGCGCCGGACGCGGTCGCGGAGACGTACTACCGGGTCCTCCTCAATCACACGCGCTGGTCCGAGACCCGGTGGGACCCGGCCCAGGGGCACTACACCGACAAGGACTTCGGGTTCGCCGTCGTGCTCGGCAACGCCGTCCTGCTGACCCGGGGCACCTTCGACGCCGAACGCGCCGGGGTCGACCTGGACACGCTGCGCACCCGGACGCTCGCCACGTTGAAGCACTTCGCCGCCTCCAACCGGCTCACCGGCGGCACGCAGTGGGGCAGGCGGCTGTTCTTCGACACCACCTTCCAGTCCTACTTCGTCCTGGCCGCACGTCTGCTCTGGGACGACCTCGACGACGTGACGCGACGTCATGTCGACACGATTGCCCGTGAACAGGCGCAGTTCACCACGGCGTTGGGCACCGCTGACGACCCCGACTCCGGAGACTGGGGTCCGAACGGGCTCCTTGGCGGCTTCGACGGTGACACCAAACTGGAGGAGATGGGCATCTACGCCCAGGCACTCGCCCCCGGCCTGGCGTGGGCGGGCGACGACCAGCGGTACGAGACGTGGCGCGCCGCCTTCGGCCGGTGGAGTCGCAACGAGGCGGGCCTCCCGGCCGCCGACCTCGCCAACCCGGCCCGCGTCGACGGGGTCTCCGTCAGCGCGAACACCGCGCAGAACCTGTACGACACCTTCATCGTGGAGAACCACGGCTCGTTCGGCCCGCACTACCAGCAGGAGCTCTGGCGCACCTCCGGACGCAACGCCGCCCACTTCCTGACCGCGGGCCGCGCCCTGCCCGAGGTGCTCACCTCGCAGCCGAACGCCGCTCCCCTGTGGCGCACCCTGCTGGGCGTGATGAGTGACGCGGGCGAGCCCCTGATGCCGATGGTCGCCGACCGCGAGCGCCTCTACGGCCGCGACGTGATCCCGCTCGCCTTCCTGGCGCAGGTACTCGGCGACCGTACGGCCGCGGCATGCGAACTAGCTCTCGCAGAACGCCTGGAGGGGTACCAGCAGTACCCGCCGGAGCACCGTATCGCCAAGTTCTCGGGGGAGCCCAAGTACGAGCCGGAAGCGCGCGCGGAGGTGGCCATCAGCTATCTGCTGCACGAGTGGCGGGCCCGCTCGGGGAACGGCCGCGTACGGCCCCTGTCCCAGGCCGAACTCTTCGAGCAGGCGAGCGGCGTCCAGGACCACGGCGCGGGACCGGGCCTGGTGTCCCACCAGTCCCCCGGAGCGTGGGCAGGCGTCGTCAGCAAGCCGGACTTCGTCAAGTTCGCCTGGCAACCCGCGCACGACGACTGGCTGTTCGCGCTCAGTGGTACGACACCGATGTTCCTGCCGAGCACCCGGGCCGAGGTCGTCGGGCGGAACGTGGTCACGTACGAGCGACTGCGGGACGGCTTCGACGGAAGCGCGAGCGTGCTGACCCTGGAACAGGGGCACGCGGGGTTCGCCACGCTCCCGTCGGGAGCGGTGGTGTACGCCTCCTCCGGCACGGCGGACGGTGAGGGGCACCTGGAAGTGCACAACCTGGCCATGCCGGGCGTGCCCGGCCTCGACGGCAGCCGCACCTACCGGGTGTCCGAAGGGAGCGGGACGGTCCCGGCGAAGACCGGCAGCTCGACGTCCGCAGGGCCGCGCGTGGACGAACTGACCTTTCCCCGCGACCAGTTCCGCCACCTTCGGATGCAGGGCGTACGGCCCGACCCGTCGTACGGCTACTCGCTCCACGCCTTCGAGATCCGCGACGGCTCGTTGGGGGACGACCTGGCCCGCCGCGCCGGGGCGACGGCTTCCGCCTCGTCCTTCGAGCCGGGCAAGGAGCCCTCGCTGGCGGTCGACGGGGACGGGACGAGCCGCTGGGCGGTGTCGCGCGCGGACCGCTCCAAGGCGGACAGCTGGCTCGCCGTGGACCTCGGTGCCTCCCTCGCGGTGGACCGGGTGACGCTGCGCTGGGAGAGCGCGGCGGGTCGCGCGTACCGGTTGCAGGGGTCGCCCGACGGGCAGCGGTGGACCGATCTGGTCGTCTGGCCGCGCCCCGACCTCACCAGCCGCGGCGGGTGGCTGGACGTCGACGGCCGGGCCGGCCTGGTGGTGCGGGGCTCCGCCACCCACCCGATCTCGGTGTACGGCGACACGGTCGTCCTCTCCGACGGGCCGGCGACGAGCCTGCTGGTCGAGGGTTTCCCGGGCGCGACGCCGACGGAACTGCGCGCCGCGGCAGCCCGCAAGACACCGGCGACGGACTCCGCGCACGTCAAGGCCGCCCTCACCGAGTACCACCTGAGCCTCTTCAATCTCTCCTCGGCCCCGGTGGCCACCACCGTGACGATCCCGGACCCGGCATCCGGGGGCGTCCGGCTCTACGAGGGCGTCCAGACCCTCACGGAGTCCGGCACGGACTACCGCGCCGAACTGGGCGCCGCCTCTGCGGTGTTGGCACCACCGCGCATGGTCCTTTCCGCGGGGCGGCGCCCCGTCGGTCTGCGGGCCGAGGTCATCGACGGCCGTACCGTACGGCTGAGCGGACCGGCCTGCCGTGTCACCGTCTCGGCCCAGGGCCGGAGCGTCGGTGCCACGGTCCGCGCGGGGCGCGCGACCACCGTCACCGTGCCGCGTGCCACGGCGTATCCGCTGGCCGACCTGGCACTCGGCCGCACGACCTTCCCGACCTCGCCACTGCCCGCCGGTATGACGGACCCGCGGGCGGCGGTCGACGGGGACAGGGGCACGGCCTGGACCCCGGGGCCCGGCGGCCGCATGGTCGTCGACCTCGGCCGGGAATGCCACATCGGCGAGGTCCGCGCCGAGTGGCGGGGCGGTCGGATTCCGGCCGCACAGGTAGAGTTCAGCCTGGACGGCCGTACCTACAAGGACGCGGCACAGCTGTCGCCACGCGGAATCCTGCGCACCGACCGCACGGCGCGCTACCTGGCGCTCCAGCTCCTTTCCCCGGGCGGCGCGGGCGGCGCGGGTGAAGCGGGTGAAGCGGCGCTGGTCGCCCTGACCTGCACCTCGTAGCGGGAGCGGCGGCCGCCGGGGGGCGCACTTGCCCGGGGAATCGTCGGTTCGCCGCCTGCGACGGTCAGGAATCCGTCGGGCTGCGCCGACCGCGACGAACTCGTCGACAGCACCAAGGCCCGCACCGTGCTCGGCCGGCGACCGCGCCACCCCGGAATTCTTGAGGACATCCTCACCTACTACGCGGCGTGGGACCGGGCGCGGACGCGGAACAGCCGGTGAAGCCGTCCTAGGCGGCGAGCGCCTCGGTGTCCTGCTTCCGGTGCTGGACCGTGGGGTGGGCCAGCAGGAGCTCCGCGGCTGCGAGGGCCTCGGGTACGCCGGTGGTCGCGGTGATCACGCACAGCGTGTAGGAGACGTTCTCCAGCGCGAGCCGGTTGGCCTCGTCGGGGGAGGCGTCATAGGCCTGCTGGGCCGCCGCCCGGCGGTTCAGGACGTCGCGCAGGACCTGCGGGTTGGGTACGAGCATGATGGGTGACCTCTCGGACGGAGCCTGCGGCGGCAGAAGCATCGGCGGCGTACGGCATCGGGGGGCGCCCCCGGGGACAGCGTCGGAGGATGAGACCCCTCCGCCCCAACGGTTTCCCCGTCCTCCCGCTTCATGCACTCCACTCTGTCCGGGTGCCGGAGCGCATTCCCCCGCCGGCGGGCGGCGGGCAGCGGGCGGCGCGCGGCGGGTAGCGGGCAGCGGGCGGCCGGGGCCGCGCGGTTACCTCTGATTCGGACGCCCAAGAATCTATGCTGGCTGGAGTAGACATTGGGGTGTGGGGTGGTTATGGTTTCTCTCGTAGCCAGAGAGACAGCAAGCCCGGCAGAGACGAACTGCCGGGAAGTTGTACCGCAGTTGCAGTCCGTAACGCGGTGCGGTGGTGGAGTTCCGAAGCCGGTCAGTGGCAGATGGCGACGGGGCTGACCACCGGACCGGGTGGCCCGCAGTGATCAGGGGCCGCCGCCGGTAGTTCCGCAAGTGCAGTACGAAGCAAGTGCAGTACGCAGTACCAGCAGTTGAGTGAATGATCCGCAGAGGGATGAACGGAGGAGCAGGCGCCATCAGGATCGCCCGGACGGAAATGCAGAGTCCGGGTACCGCAGGACATCGCGTAAGTGAGGTGGTCTCCGGTCAAGCAACCGCGATCCCCGGGCCTCCGACGGCACACAGGTCGGACGGTCGGAAACAGTAGGCCGGCGCAGAGCCAGGGCCGGCAGATGGTGTAGCAGTTCCTTCGGGGCCCGGTGCCGTACGGCACCGGGCCCCTCCAGCGTGAACCCGCCAGAGCACGAGGGACCGGTTCAGGAGGAGAAGTCCTGGCCGAAGCGGTAGCCGCGCAGGCAGTACTCGAACCCGGACTCGCCGAACGGGTCGATGTCCTCCCGGCGGCAGTACCGCGCCAGGCCTTCGGAGACGTGCCAGTGCGTGCCGTCGTACCAGAAGACACCGCCCGCGTAGTGAATGGAACGGCCCGTCGCGGAGTCCGTGAGGTTCAGCGACTCGTAGTTCTCGGGACGGTCGCGGACCAGGGCGACGAGGGATTCGGGCACGCCGTCGTAGAGGGACTCCTGAAGGGCGTAGTCCTCCTCGGCATACAGGTTCAGCTCCGACTCGTGGTCGAACGTCAGCAGCAGTACGCGGCCGTCCTCAGCGAAGTACCAGACCGCGGACTGACCGCCGCCGTCGTTCCAGGCCAGACGACGCGCGCCGGGCACGGCCACCGGCTCGACCCCGGCACGTTCGTCCATGACGGCCGCACGGCGCCGCACTTCGGGGAGGGGCGTCGCCACGAGGGCGTCCCACATCGCGTTACTCATCCCCGGAGGGTATCCACCGCCGCCCCGTACGAATTCGCTGGCCCGGAGGCGGGGCCGTGCGGGAGGCTGCACGTGTGATCGAACGGGGTGAGGCCGTCCGGGCCGTCGAGGAGCAACTGGAGCGCGACTACCGCGCGTGGGAAACGTCAACGAGCACGAGCTGGTGTGGATCGTCTCCTGGCAGTCGGTGGAGTTCGTACGTACTCGGGACCCGCGGTTCATGCTGGTCGGCGCAGGTCCCTACCTGGTCGACCGTGTCGACGGCGGGCTGCACCAGGTCGGCGTCGTCTCCGCGGCGAGCGGGGAGTGGGAGGCCGACTACCGGGCCCGGATACGTGGGCTGCCGGTGCGCACCGCGGTGGACGAACTGCACGATGCGCTACGCGGCGCAGCCGTTGCACGCGGACGCACGCACGCTGCGCGGACCTTGCGCCGACGACTGCCGCTGCTCTCGCCCGCGGAGGCCATCGAGTACGTGGGCGCCCTGCTTGCGGGCGAGGCGCCCGCACACCTCGTGGCCGTGGCGACCAGGGAGCTCGTGGAACCTCTCAACCCGGTCCTCGGGGTGCAGACCGTTCTGAGCGGGGCAGAGATCCGCGCCGGTCGGAGAGTCGGGGAGTAAGGGGAAGGCCGGTCGGCGTGCCGACCGGAGCGGGGAGAGCGGCTGTTGGCTGCTCCCCGACTCCGGCTCGCGGACTCCGCCCGGCGGGGCGGCCCGCTCAGGCGGCCCGGACCACCTGGCAGGAGCAGTGGTGGAATTCCAGGCCCAGTTCCTGGTCCACGGCCGCGCTCGACCGCGTGGCGGCCCCGGTGACCTTCTCCCAGGAGCCGTACTTCACGTAGAGCTGGTCGGCGGTCGGGCCGAGGGGGTTGCCGTACTTCTTCAGGTTGCGCGCCTCCAGCTCCGCGACCTGTTCGCGGGTCATGCCGGCCCGGACGACGTCCTTGGCGTCGTTGCGCATGTCGACCAGGGTGCGGGCGATCTCCTCCTCCGAGCGCCCCTGTGCGCGCATGTCGCACTCGGTGCGTCCCATGTCCTCGAGAAGGTGGTGGTAGCGAAGCCGCTGATCACGGGCGACCTCACGCTCCTGCGGGGTCTCCCGTCGGATCAGGCACACCACCGGTTCCGGGCTGGAACAGGGGCCGAAGTCAGGGGTGGCCTGGGAGACGGGGGCCACGACCACCGAACCACAGCCGGCGTCGGACCGGCACGGGGCCCCGAGGGTTTGCGCGGCAGCGGCAGCGGCAGGCTGCAGGGGGAGGAAGGCGACCTGGGCGGCGAACAGCGCGGGAACCACGCGAACGGCGAGAGAACGCAGACTGGGTGACATCCGCTCATCGTGGGGACCGAACACGACGGGACCGCGGCGCGGCTGGCCGAAGTACCCCGAGCGCGGCACCGACTCCACTCGGCAGAGTGAAACGGTCACGAGCTCACGCGGTGAGGGGGAGCTGAGGACGGCTCAGCCGGCGTACGGTTCGGCTGAACGTTCGGCTCAGCTGACGCGCGGTTCGGCTGAACGCTCGGCTCAGCCGGCGCGCGGTTCGGCTGAACGCTCGGCTCAGCCGGCGCGCGGTTCGGCTGAACGCTCGGCTCAGCTGACGCGCGGCTCCGCTGACGCTCGGCTCAGCCGCTCGGCTGACGCACCGCTCAGTGCATCGCCCTCGGGCCCAGCGTGCGGGCGAAGTCGGCGAAGGCGCGGATCAGTGCCGATTCGGCGGTGGTGCGCCACACCAGGGCCCATTCGGTGGGCGGGACGTCCCGGATGGGAACGAATGTGACACCGGGGTGGGAGTAGTAGCGCAGCACATGGGCGTTGAGCGGCGCGACCCCGGCGCCGGCCGCGACCTCGGTCAGGGCCTCGTGGAAGGTCTCCAGCGGGGAACCGCTCGTGCTGACGGGCCGGCCGCCAGGGGTGCGGACGGGCAGCATGGCCGCGCCCCACGGCTCCGGAAGGCCGAACCTCGGCCTCAGCACCGGGTGGTCGGCGAGCACCTCGATGCTCACGTCCGCGTGCCCCGCAAGCTCGTGCCAGCCGGCCACGGCCAGCACCCGGCCCTCGGTCAACAGCACCGGCCCCACCGTGAGGTCCGGCTCCGCGACGGGCAGCCAGATCAGCAGTACATCGGCAGCACCGCTGCGCAGGGGTGCCAGGGGGTCACTGAAGTGGATCTCGCGGAACCGCACACCGCAACCCGGGTGCTGGGCCTCGAACCCGGCCGCCATGCCCCGCAATTCGTGCCCCAGGGCCCCCATGACACCGAGGGTCAGGGTGCCCGAGACGCGGTGGGTGGAGGCGGTGGCCTCGGACAGGGCGTGCTGGATGCTGTCGTACCCGCTGCGCAGAGCCTTCGCCAACTGATCGCCGAGCGGGGTGAGTCGCACGGTCCTGCTGGTCCGCTCGAACAGTGCGCCACCCAGGCGCCGTTCCTGAGTCTTGATGACCTGGCTGACCCGGGCCTGGGAGACATGCAGGCGTTCGGCGGTCCGGCGGAAGTGCAGTTCCTCGGCGAGCGTCAGAAAGATCTCGATGTCCCGGAGCTCCACTCCCCACCTCCCCCTGCGGCCCCTCCCCAGGTTCGGGCCCGGATCAATAATGCCGGGTTATCGATCATTGCGGAAGTCGTTGTTGATGCGCGTGCCGCCTCGGTGCAGGCTCGGTCCTGGCGGTGGAAATTGGCTCACCGCCCTTGTGAGTCAAGGAGTTTCGCTGTGTCCCTCGCCGTTGTCCTGACCGTTCTGACCGCTGCGTGGGTGGCCTTCTCGGGGGTCTCCCTGCTGCGGCGCGCGCCCTTCGTGGTCGACCCACTGGTGTCCTACGGGGTCCCGCGTTCCTGGTGGCCCTGGCTCGCCGCCGCCAAGCTGCTCGGGGCGGCCGGTCTGCTGGTGGGCCTCGCCGTACCGGTCGTCGGCGTGATCGCTGCGGCGGGGCTGATCGCGTACTTCCTCGGAGCGGTCGTCACCGTACTGCGCGCACGTTCGTTCAAGACCGTCGCCTTCCCCGTGCTGTATCTGGCGCCGGTGGTGGCCACCTTGGCCGTCGGCTTCGCCTGAACCCTGCGGCGGGGCCGGGGCCGGGGCCGAGCCGGGTCGGGGACGGACCGAGCGGTGCTCCGGCGCCGTGGGCACACGTACGGGCGCTGTGGGCACACGTACGGGCCCCGTGCTGTCGGTACGGGGCCCGTCACAGGAGCGTGCGTGCGGATCAGGCCTGGGTGAGCATTCCCGCGCGGAGCTGGGTCAGGATGCGGGTCAGCAGGCGGGAGACCTGCATTTGCGAGACACCGAGTTCCTGGCCGATCTCGGCCTGGGTCAGTTCCTGGCCGAAGCGCATCGACAGGATCCGCCGGTCGCGGTCGGAGAGCTTCGCCAGGAGCGGGGCCAGGGTGTGGAGGTCTTCGAAGAGTTCCATGCCCGGGTCGCAGGCGCCGATGAAGTCCGCGTACGAGGTGGGCGACTTGGAGCCTGCGTCGCCCGTGTCGGCGGGCAGGTCGAGGGAGCCGGCCGTGTAACCGTTGGACGCCACCAGTCCGTCGGTGACCTCGGCCTCGGCGAGTTCGAGGAGTTCGGCGAGTTCGGCGACTGTGGGGTCACGGTCCAGGACCGTTGCCAACTGCTCCTTGGCCTTGGCCAGTTCCGTACGGAGTTCCTGGAGCCGGCGCGGTACGTGCACGGCCCAGGTGGTGTCGCGGAAGAAGCGCTTGATCTCGCCGGTGATGTACGGGATGGCGAAGGAGGTGAACTCCACCTCACGGGACAGGTCGAACCGGTCGATGGCCTTGATCAGCCCGATCGTGCCGACCTGGACGATGTCCTCCATGTCGCCGCTGCCCCGGTTGCGGAAGCGGCGGGCGGCGAACTTCACCAGCGACAGGTTCATCTCGATGAGGGTGTTGCGCGCGTACGCGTACTCGTGCGTGCCCTCTTCCAACTCCTGGAGCCGGTCGAGGAACAGCTTCGAGAGCTCGCGGGCATTCTTCGGAGCGACCGTTGCGGGGTCCGAGATCTGCGGCAGGGTCATCTCCTCGATCGCCGTGCCGGTGTTGTTCCGTTCCGCCACCGTCGCGACCCCTGCTGCTGCCACCATCGTCGTTTCCTTCCAGTCTGCGCCTGTTGGCCGGCCCGTTGCCCGCCCCCTCGTGCCACTCCAGCTCTGCCCTGCGTATAAACACCCATGCGCCATCACGCGCAAGAAATTCACATCAAATGCTCGGGCGACCGCAGATGCCGGGGTAACCGCACGCAGGGGCGCGGCAGATACGCAGGGGCACGGCAGGCACGCACGGGCGCGGCAGGGACAGCCAGGGCCGCAGGGACGCGCCAGCGACGAGCGGTCCGCAGCGCGGACAGGGCGAGCAACCGGACGAAGAGGGCATACCCGGGGGCGGGGCGGGCACATGCAGTGATGTCGCTGCACCGAACACCTGGCGCAGCTCGGAAACGCAGCCTTACAGGAGGTTCTGCCATGCCCCGCACCGCCCCCGCACAACGGCCCGCACCGGAGGACGCCTTCCAGCTGGCTGCGGAAGAGTGCGGGGACCAGACGGCATCGACCCGGGCGCGTGCCCTGATCACCGAGCTGCTGCACCGTTGCGCCCGCACTCCCAACACCGCCCGCGTACGCGGCGACGCCCATCTGGCAGCCACGGAACTGATCAGCAACGCGCTGCGTCACGGGGGCGGGCTGACCGGCTTCCGCGCGCAGCTCAACCCGGAGGCCACGCAACTGAGCCTGCAGGTCGAGGACACCAGCTCCGCGCTCCCGCAGTTGGCCTCGCCGGCGGACCCGGCAACTCCGGGAGGACGAGGCTGGGCCATCGTGAAGGAACTCGCCACCGCCTGCACCGTCGCCCTGCTCCCCGCGGGCAAGCGCATCACGGTCACCCTGGCCGTCTGAGGCCGTCTGAGGCCGCCCGGGGGCACCCCGGCCCAGGATGTCGTGGCCCGAGGGCGTCCCGGCCGCAAGTACGCGGGCCCGCCCGCGCACCCGATGTACCAGCGCACCCGATGTACCCGCCCGCCGGAACGCCCTTCCCGTACGGGCTCCTCTCCCCGATAATGGCCTTCCGCTGTCTGGCCTTGGGGGGCTTGTGTCGGATCGTGGATCGACTCCTGTTCCGTCCGTCATGCGCAGAGTCGCGAGCGAATTCGAACTCGGCTCGCGCCAAGGGCTGGTGTGGACCGAGCCCAAGCGCTTCCCGTGGCTCGTGGTCCTGCTGCCGACGCTCGTGGGACTGCCGGCGCTCTGGCTGGGGATTTCGGCGGCGCTGGAGGGCGCGCGGAGCGACGGCGCCTGGTACTTCGGGCTCCCGCTGCTCATTGTGGGGATCGCCATGGTTGCCGCGGCCGGTTATTTCCTCTTCCTCGCGCTCAGGAGAAGGCAGGCGCAGGTCTGGGTGGGCCACTACCAGCACGGCATTGTCCGGGAGGTCGCCGGGCAGGTCCCGGAGGCGTACACATGGGACGAGCTCGACGGCATCCGTCGGAGCAGCACCAGAGTGACGAACGGGATCACCGGCGTCACCACGCACGAGCTCTGGATAGATCCCCGCGAGGGCGCCGAGATCACGGTGACCGACGCGTACAAGGGGGTCGCACGGTTCATCGAGGAACTGGACGAGAACTTCACACGCGTACGGCTGCCGCAGGACAGGGACCGCCTGAAGGCGGGCGAGCGCATCGACTTCTTCGGGGCCCACCTCGATCCCACCGGCGTCGGGTACCTCGGCCACCGGCTCGGCTGGCACGAGGTCGAGCGGGTGGCGGTGGAACACGGCTGGCTGGAGATTCACCGCCACGGCGAACGAAAGCCGTGGGCCAGGCTCCCCGTAGCGGCGGTGCAGAACCTCTCGGTCTTTCTGGCCCTCGCCACGACGATGCGCCAGGAGGCGGTAGCGAAAAGACCCCGGCCGAACGATCCGGCCTGACCGGGCGATGTGGCCGCGACCGGACGACCGGACGACCAGACGACCGGGCCTGACCGGGCGACCCGGCCGCGACCGACGACCCGGCCTGACCGGGCGATGTGGCCGCGACCGGACGACACCCGCGGCCTGACCGGGCCTGCTTGGTTCAGGCAGCTCGGGAGACGTCCAGCCGTTCGGGCGACGGTTCGTAGCCGGCTGCCCTGTAGGTGGCAACGGCGGCGGTGTTCGAGCTCGGCGTGCTGACGAGTGCGCTGGACGCACCCAGTTCGCGCAGTACTGCTGCGGCGGCGACGCTGATGGCCGTCCCGTGGCCGTGGCCGCGATGGTCGGAGTGCACGCCCACCGGTTCCAGCAGGCCGGGTTTGCCGGGGCCGGCCGACCAGACCGTCGCGGCGGCCACCGCGTTGTCCTGGTCGTCGTAGCCGATCAGGCAGCGGGCGTCGGCATAGACGGGCCCGGTCGCGAGGACGTGCCAGATCTCCTCGGTGAAGGCCGGGCTGCCGAATGCCGAGCGGTGCACCGCGGTGCGCACCCCCGCCGTCCGCGGACCGGCCACCTCGATCCGCAGGCCGGAGTCCTTCACCGGTCCGGAGAGGTCGCGGCGCAGCGGCGTCCACGGCTCGTCCAGGTTCCAGCCCGCCTCCAGGAGCACCTCGCGGAGCAGCGCGCCGTGGGGGACTTCCAGGCCGACCTTCCCCGGCGGCAGGACCTCGCGCCCAGGATCGTCGAGGTCCGCCAGCAGCCGGCGGGCCAGCTCACCGTCCTGGCGCAGCTCCGGTGCGGTCGTCAGGCGCAGCACATCAGGCGCGTCCAGGTATCCGACGGCAATGATCCGACCGGCCACGCTCCAGGTGCGGACGGCTGCGGCCAACCGCTCCGCGCCCAGCGCCCAGGCCCAGCCGAGGTCTCCCGGATGGAGTTGCAACGGCGTGCGATCGTCCTGCCAATCGCGCAGAGCGTCCACGGCCTCGGTCAACCCGTCGACACCGGGCTCGTTCAGAACGATCGTCATGTCCCGCATCCGACACCATCGCGGCGGCAGGGCGCACCCGGTTTTACCCAGCCGGAAAGGGCCGCCGCCCGGAATCCGCGTCGTATGACGACGTGACGCCGGGGGCGGCCCCCAGGTTGGTGCGTGGTGGAGTTACGGCTGTACAGCGGGCGTTTCGGCAGCGGGTGTCCGCCCGGCCGACGTCACCGCGGCCGGTGGCTCAGTAGTCGACGCGGTCGGACTTCGCCAGCCACGCGTCGAACGGCTGCGTACGGTTCGGCAGGTCGAGCTGCACGATCTGCGCCGGCCACTCCGACTGCGGCCTCTTCTCGAAGAGGTCGTAGAACTTGCGGTCGTCGAAGCCGGCCACCGCTGCGTCGTCACGGTCCGCGGCGAAGACGATCCGGTCGACCCGGGACCACAGCGCGGACGACAGACACATCGGACACGGCTCGCACGAGGTGACCAGGACACAGCCCTCCAACGAGAAGGTGCCCAGCTCCTTGCACGCGGCGCGGATCGCGCTCACCTCGGCGTGCGCCGTCGGGTCCAGGCTCGCGGTGACCTGGTTGTTGCCGAGCGCGACGATCTGACCGTCCTTCGCGATCAGGGCGCCGAACGGGCCGCCGCCGTTCGCGACGCTGGTGGTGGCCAGACCGATCGCCTCTTCCATCCAGGCGCGCTCAAGCTCCGGGAGGGTCTTCTCTTCGGTGTACGCGGTCATGGTCACTCCTCTTTCGGCAACGTTCGGGGGGCTGTCCTGATGCGCCGCCCGCCGGGAGACGACCGGGGCTGCGACCAGGACCTGCAAGACATCGCGGGTGCCGCCCGGAATCAGAGCGGCCGACGGCACCCGCGGGAGCTCATCTCGGCGCGGCGCCGCGGATGTGCTCGACGACAAGGGCGGGCGGGCCGAGCTGGATCGGGGCGAACGGGCGAGGACATCGTGCAGCGGCCACGGATGAAACCCTCCTCGGTCTCGGCGTCGGACGAAACCGACGGTGGAGGGCCCATCGTCGGTGCAGGACGCCGAGGCCGACAGCCACCGAGGATGCCCCGCGCACGGATCTGCGGCGAACCCACGGCGCTCGACCCTCGCTTGGTTGCGCCTTGTGTGAGGAGTACACAGCCAGCCGAGTGGAGTCGGCCAGGGGTAAAAGGCCTAAAGACATCCGCAGGTCAGGACCGGGCATTCGTAGACTCCTACAAGTGACGGTCCGGCGCCCTCCGGTCCGTCCGCGGACGATCCGCCCATGGCCGGGCCGAGTGGCCGCCGCCCTTCTACCGCCAATCAGTGTTGTTCATAGACTGACCGGGTGGAGGACATCAATGCGATCGCGGCCCTGCAGGATTCCGTACGGCGCGCTCTGTACGAGTACGTGGCGGCGCGGGGTCGCGAGGTCGGCCGTAACGAGGCGGCCGAGGCGGTAGGGGTCACGCGCACGCTGGCGGCGCACCATCTGGACAAGCTGACGGAGGTCGGGCTGCTGGAGAGCGGCAGCCGCCGGCTGACGGGCCGCTCGGGGCCGGGGGCGGGCCGCCCCGCCAAGGTCTACACGCTGGCTCGGGCCGAGCGGTCGGTCTCGCTGCCTGCCCGCGACTACCGGACGCTCGCCGAACTGCTCGCCGAGGCCGCCGAACAGGCCGGGCTCGACACCCGGCTCTTCGCGGCGGCGCGGCACCGTGGCGAGGCCGAACGGGGGGCGCAGGCGCCCCCCGAGGGGCTGGAAGAGGTCATGGAAATGCTGGCCGCCCGAGGGTATGCGCCTCATCTGGAGAACGTCGCGGATGGTGGGGGCGGTGCGGACCGCGCACACGCCGCAGGGCCCGCGGACCCCGCAGGGCCCGTGGACCCCACACGCCCCGTGGACCCCGCACGCCCCGCACGCCCCACGGACCCCGCCCGCTCCGAGGCCCCGGACGGCCGCGCGGGCGCCGGGGTAGCTGGCGACGCCGCGGGAACTGACGGCGCCGAAGGAGCTGACGGCGTCGGCAGGATCGCGCCGCGCGTCGTCCGGATGCGCAACTGCCCGTTCCACGTGGTCGCCGAACGCTTCCCGCCCCTCGTCTGCGGCATGAACTTCGCCCTTCTGCAGGGGCTGCTCGGCAGCGGTCCGGTCACCGCCAGGATGGACGCGCGGCCGGGCGAGTGCTGTGTGGTGCTCGAAGATTCTAAAAACAATACTGATTGACATAGAAAAGGGGGTCGTGCTGGGATGAGCTCATGACCTCACCCCAACACGCCTTCCACCTGGCCGAGTTGAACGTCGTGACGCTGCGCCACGCGTTCGACGACCCGCACATGGCGGACTTCGTCGAGCTGCTCAACCCGATCAACGCCACCGCCGACGCCGCCCCCGGCTTCGTGTGGCGGCTGGTGGCGGACGGGGCGGACGACGCCACCGGCCTGCGCCCGGCGGGCGAGGACGTCGTCGTCAACCTCTCGGTGTGGGAGACCTCGGAAGCCCTGTGGGACTTCACCTACCGCAGCGGGCACCTGGAGGTGATGCGCCGGCGACGCGAGTGGTTCGACCGGCACGTCCAGGCGCACCTGGTGCTCTGGTGGGTCCCGGCGGGACACATCCCCACCGTCGAGGAGGCCCTGGACCGGCTGGCCGTCCTGCGGGCCGACGGGCCTTGCCCGCGGGCGTTCACGTTCGCCCACTCCTACTCGGCCGACGAGGCGGCCCGAGCCGTTGCCGCCGGGCCGGATGCCGAAGCGGGGAAGGTGGTGGCGTGACCACCGGCAGCCGGTCAGCGTGATCGCGTTCCGGCCGGGCGTCTGGAAAGGGGCTGCTGTACATGGGGAATGTCCCGGCTTCCCCATGTTTTCGGTGATAAGAAACATTATTCAAATGTTTCGTTCGCCCAGGGAAGGTAGGTGGGGCCACCATGCAGCCCCCCGACACCGCGTTGACGGGCTTCCTTGCCGATCCGCTCAATCTGCGGCTGGACCTGGCGACCTCGATCACCGAGTGCACCCGGTCGCTCGGGTTGGACAGCGCGGCGGTGTACCTGGCCGACCTGCAACAACGTCACCTGTTGCCTCTGGACACCGCCGAAGACGCACTCGGCGTCGACGACAGCCTCGCGGGCGCCTGCTACCGCACCCAGTCACCGCGCGTCGGCGCGGAACAGCCCCCGGGACCTGTGACCGCGTGGCTGCCCCTGGTGGACGGCTCCGAACGCCTCGGGGTCATGGCGGTCCGGGCCCCGCGCATGGACGAGGACGCGCTGCGCAGAGCCGGTGCCCTCGCCGCCCTGTGCGCCATGATGATCACTTCCAAGCGGGCCTACAAGGACACCTTCGTGCGCCGGGCCCGGACGGAGGACATGACGCTGGCGGCGGAGATGCTGCGCGCCTACCTGCCGCCCCGCACGATCGGTTCCCCCCGCGTGGTGTCCACCGCGGTCCTCGAACCGGCCTACGAGATCGGCGGTGACGCCTTCGATCACGCCCTGTCCAACGACACCCTGCACGCCGCGATCGTGGACGCGGCGGGACACAACCTCGCCTCCGGCCTGACCACCGTCGTCTCCCTGGCGGCCTGCCGCAACGCCCGCCGTACCGGAGCCACCCTTCCCGAGCTGGTCGAGTCCGTCGACGCGGCGCTGTCGACCTGGCTGCCACAGCTGTTCTGCACCGCGGTGCTGAGCCAGCTCGACCTGGCGAGCGGAAGGTTCCGCTGGCTCAACTGCGGCCATCCGGCGCCCCTTCTGCTCCGCGCCGGACGGGTGGTTCCCGGGGCGCTGGAGCGGACCGCCGAACCTCCCATGGGACTGCCCGCCCTGTTCTCGTCCACCGCTCGGCACGTCCACGAGGTCGCCCTCGAACCCGGCGACCGGGTCCTGATGTACACGGACGGTGTCGTCGAGAGCCGGACGATCGAAGGCAAGCAGCTGGGCATCGAGCGCTTCATCGACCAGATCCTGCTCGCCACCGCGGCCGAGGACCTGGCGCCCGAGACGCTCCGCCGCGTGATCCACTCCCTGCTCGACGCCCCCGAGCACAAACTGAGCGACGACGCCACCATCCTGATGCTCGAATGGTGTCCCGATGACTGACTCGTGGTGTCCCGGTACCTGATCCCCGGTCGGCATCACCGAGGCGTCGGCCGCGCTGAGCCGGTCGGCGCCGCGGACCGCCGGCCGCTCGTCCGCCGGGGAGTGCGACGGGCGGGTCAGGCGTACCAGATGGCAGTGCCGTAGGCGACGACCTGTCCGCGGGCGGTCGGGCTGAGGCGGACGCCGATGATCTCGCTCGCCCCCATGTCGTTGCCGACGGCGCTGATCCGGGTGATGGCATCGGCGGTGTGGGAGCCGAAGCCGCTGCAGAACTCGCGCCGGCACACGGGCCTGGCGCGGGACGGGGTGTCCACGGTGGCGACGGGTATCGGTTCCTGTGACATGGTGCGACCTCCTGTCGGCCGGGCCCCCGCCCGGTTGCGGGGCGCAGCTGGACCGGGCGGAACGCGGCGTCCGGTACGGCACACCGTTCCTCCGGACGTCCGGTACGGCACACCGTTCCTCCGGACGTCCGGTACGGCACACCGCCCCTCCGGACGCTCGGGACGGTGCCGGCGCGGAAGGTCCCGGTCAGCTCCTTCAGCTCCAGGGTGCCCGACGACGACGGAACGACAGCCAACACGCCATGACGGTCCGCCGAACTCACGGACAACTGCGGGTACGGGGACAGCCGGCCCGTGATCACGACGTCACGGCGGACCAGGACAGCCGCGCGCCGCGGAGCGCTTGTGTGCGCAGAGCAATCTCCCGTTCACCGGTTCGGCACCGAAGCCGCACTTCAACGACCTCCGTCCGCTGCTCACGGTTGTTACAACGGTCCGCATGGCCAAGATCTCGTACCCCCGTGCCGCCGCAGCCGCGGCGGTTCTCGTCCTGACCGTCACGATGCCGTCCGCCGCGTCCGCCACACCGCCCGCTGCGCGGGCGCAGACGCTGAAGGTGATGACCTTCAACACCTGGCACGGCGGCAGCCGGGTCACCGACGGCGTCAGCAAGATCGCGCAGGAGATCAGCAAGTCGGGTGCCGACGTCGTCGCGCTTCAGGAGAACAACGGCGACTCCGCGCAGGCCATCGCCGACCGTCTCGGCTGGTACAACACCCGCACCGCCACCCACGTCGACATCGTCTCCCGCTTCCCCTTCGAGAAGACCGACCGCACGGGCACCGGCAACGGTGTGATCGCCGCCAGGATCAAGGGCTTCTGGATCTACTCGGTCCACTTCGACTACACCAAGTACGGCCCGTACAACGCCTGTTGGGACAACGACTCCTACCCCACGATCTATGCCGACGAGGCCGACAGGGCCAAGCAGGCCAAGGAGGTCGTCAACTGGGCCGGCGCGAGTCCCGCCGTCGTCGCCGGTGACTTCAACTCGCCGTCCCACCTGGACTGGACGGCGGACACCAAATCCGCCCACTGCGACTCGGTGGTGGAGTGGCCGACCACCAAGGCCTTCTGGGACGGCGGTTACTGGGACTCCTACCGCGAGGTGAACCCCGACGAGGCGAAGCTGCCGGGCAACACCTGGTCCCCGGTGGTGAAGTCCACGGACGGCCGCCCCGAGCCGCAGGACCGGATCGACTTCATCCAGTACAAGGGCGGCACCCTGGACGCGGTGGCCTCGACCGTGATCGGCGGCGGCGCGAACTGGCCGAGCGACCACCTCGCGGTGCTGACGACCTTCACCTACTGACACCGGCAGGAGCCGGCTCCGGGGCCGTGTTGCGGCGTGTCACCGAAGGCTGCCTCCGCGGACGATCTTGACTCCGAAGCGGCCGCCGAGGGCGAGACCGACGGCGGTGTGGAAGTGCGCGTACATTTCCAGGGCTCGGGCCGCCGCGAGGGGGCCGAGGTCGACGAGGTCGTTCCAGCCGTAGGCGTTCAGGAGCCGGCGGGCCGCGGACTTGGCGTCGTCGTGGTCACCGGCGAGGAACATTGTGTGGTCGCCGTCCGCGAACTCGGACGGGTTGACGACGGTTTCTTGTTCCTGGGTGACGAAGGTCTTGACGACGTTCGTGCTGGGCAGGGCGCGCTGGATCCGTTCCGCGAGACTGTCGGTGTCGACGGGGTCCAGTCGCGGCATCTCGCCCCAGGGTGTGGGCCAGGGATGTTCGGCGTCACCGGGCTGCTGGTACACGTACGGGACGGAGTAGTCGATGAGGGTCTTTCCCGCGAGGGCTGACGCGGGCAGGGCGCTGAGGGCAGTCACGGCGTTGGCGCCGTCAATTCCGTTGATGACCATCTCGCCGGCTTCGGCTGCCTCGGCAAATGTGGTCAGCGCGAGCCCGGGACGAGTGCTGAGATAGGCGGCGAAGGGTTCGGTGCCCATCATGTCGGGCTCGGTCCGGGCCAGGGTCGCCTCCGGGACGCGGGTGCCCACGATGACCTCGTGGCCGAGGGTGGACAGGCGGGTCGCGTGCTGACGGGCGCCCGCGCCGGTACCGAGAATCGCGATCTTCATCAGTGGTGCTCCTGTTGGTGAGAGGTGCTGCCGGAGAACAGACGGCCCCACGGCCGTAAAACCGACAATAGGTTCCTTTCAGGACAGGACCTGTCCTCCAACGGGCAACGGGCGGGGCGCGTGGGCCCTCAGCCGGCCGCGTCCAGGGCGCGCCGGGCGACGGTGCGCAGATGGTCACGGACGGCTTCGTCGGCGTCCAGCGTGTAGTCGCAGCCCAGGCCGACAAGGATCTGTGCGATGCCGGGGAGATCGTCGCCCGAGCAGTCCACGGTGCAGGCGCCGGGGCCCACCGGCTGGACGCGGGTGGCAAGCGCCCAGGTCCGGCGACGGACGGTCTCGGCCGGGGCGTGCACGGTGGCGACGGCGCGATACCGGGTGGGAGCGGTGGCGATCTTCGCGGCGACGTAGGAGGCGGGGTCGGCGCCGGGGCCGGGGCGCGGGGTGAAGTGGTGGCGGGTGGGGGTGGGGTCGGCGATACGGTCGAGGCGGTAGACGCGCCAGTCGTCCTTGCCGGTGTCGTGGGCGAGGAGGTACCACAACCCGCCGGAGGCGACGAGGTGGTGGGGCTCGATCCGGCGGGGCGCCCGGGTGCCGGCACGGGTGGTGTAGTCGAAGGTCACCGTCTCGTGGTCGCGGCAGGCGGCTGCCAACAGGGCCAGGGTCGCGGGATCGGCCCGGGGCCCCCGCCGCCCCCAGTCGATGGTGGCCGAGGACTGCTGGAGTGCGGTGACGTGGGTACGCAACCGGTGCGGCAGCACCTGTTCGAGTTTGGCCAGCGCGCGCAGCGCGGACTCCTCGAAACCGGTGACGTTTCCGGCGGCGGTGCGCAGGGCGACGGTGAGGGCCACGGCCTCCTCGTCGTCGAGCAGTAGCGGAGGCATGTCCGCGCCGGACCTGAGCCGGTAACCGCCCGCGGGACCGCTGACACTGTCCACCGGGTATCCGAGTTCGCGCAGCCGGTCCATGTCGCGGCGGACCGTGCGCACGGTGACCCCGAGACGCTCGGAGAGTTCGGCGCCGGACCACTCGCGGCGGGTCTGGAGCAGGGAGAGCAGTCGCAGCATCCGGGCGGGCAGATCGGTCGTCATGCTCTCCACTGTGCCCGACTTGGAGGACATGTGCTGTCCGCGAAGGGGCCTAGCGTGCAGGAAGTGGCCGGAGCACCGCTCCGCCGGAACCCGCTTCCACGCATCACCACGAAGGGCCCCTCATGAGCTTCATGTCTCCCGGCAGCGTCGTCTGGTTCGAGATCGGCACCACCGACCCGCAGCAGGTACAGGACTTCTACGGCCCCGTACTGGGCTGGACGTTCGCCGTAGACCCGGACTCGTCCGTGGACGGCCGTACCTACATCCGGATCATGGCGCCGGAAGCCCGCTGGCCGATGGGTGCCATCCAGCAGGGGGACACGGGTGGCGAGGTGATCAACCTCTCCGTGCTCTCCGCGGACGTCTTCGCCGACACCGGGCAACTCACGGCGCTCGGGGCGAAGGTCCTCGTCCCGCCGACCCGGGTGGGGGACGTCACCGTCTTCGCCCGGTTCGCCGACCCGCGGGGCAACACCTTCTCCCTGTTCTCCCAGGGTGCCTCCACCCACCTGGCTGACCGTCAGAAGGCCACCGAGCAGCACCTGGAGCAGACCGCCCTCGCGCCGCGGCCCGGCTCGACGGCCGGTTTCCAGATCGCCACCACCGACCTCGCGGTCACCCGCGACTTCTACACGGCGGCCTTCGGCTGGCGGTTCGAGCCGCGTCCGGCCGCCCCCGCCGACCACCTGGTGTTCACCCCGGGCGCGCGGTGGCCCGCCGGAATCCTGCGTGCGGAAGCGGCCGACTTCGCGATCCCCTCGATCCTGTCCGCCGACGTGACCGCGACCGCCGAGGCCGCTCTCAGGCGCGGCGGCCACGTGGATCAGGCGCCGACCACGGAGGCGGACGGCACCGTACGGGCCTGCCTCACCGACCCGTTGGGCAACCGGTTCGGCGTGCATGCCCTGCCGGGGTACGCCGCCTGACCGGAGCCCCCGCATCGCGAGGCTCGTACCTCCGGCAGCCCGGTGTGGCTCGCTGCCTTCTCCTGCCCCGCCCCGCAGCACACTTCCCCGCCCCGCAGCACCCTTGCCCACCCCGCAGCGCACTTCCCCACCCCGCCGACCGAAGCCACGGCCGCGGTCGCCCCGATCACCCTCGAAAAGGAAAAACCATGAAGATCGCCCTCCTGGGAACCAGCTTCGGCCAGGCGCATGCCGCCGTCTACGCGGCACGCGACGACGTGGACGTGGTGATGTTCGGCCGGGACCCGGACAGGACCGCCAAGGTCGCCGAGCAGTTCGGCTTCACCGCCTGCACCGATCTGGACACCGCCTTCAGCGACGCCTCCTTCGACCTGGTCGACCTCTGTCTGCCGACGCCCCTGCACACCCCGATGGCGCTGCGCGCCCTCTCGGAGGGCAAGCATGTCCTGACCGAACTCCCCATGGCCGTTTCCATGGCGGAGGGCCGCAGTCTCGTGGCCGCCGCCGAGGAGAGCGACCGGCACGTGTTCGTGGACATGTTCGAGCGGTTCGTCCCCGCCAACCGGGTACTCGACGACGCCGTGCGTGACGGCACCTACGGGCGGCTGGAGGAGCTGACCTGCTGGTCGGCCACGGCACCGCTGTGGCCCGGCGCCTGCCTGGGCGTGCAGGTCCTGCCGATGGAGGCCATGCACAGCGACCTCGACCTGATCACCCGAGCCCTCGGCACCCCCCGCGAGGTCCACGTCACCGCGGTGGAACGGGACACGGACTCCGGTGCGGTCGAGGCGGTCATGGCCTTCGACGGGGCGATCGCCCGCAGCTCGGTCTCCTCCCTGCGGCCCATGCCCTGGGGTGGGCGCGGCGGTTGGACCGCCGCCTTCACCGACGGCGTCCTGGAATCGGTCTCCACCATGGGCTACGACGGCAAGCCCGTCACCACGCTGACCGCATGCACCGCCGATGGCACCCGCGAGGTGGACCTGGAACCGGCCGACCAGTACACAGCGATGATCAACCACGTGCTGGCGGTTCTCGCGGGCGAGGCCGACAACCTCATCACCCCCGCAGGCGCCCTGGAAGCGCTGGAGTTGACCCTGCGCGTCCACCACCAGGTCAACCCCGGCCGCTGAGGAACGCTGCCGTCAGGTGCGCGCGCCGCTGCCCAGGACGACCTGAACGGCAGCGCGGCGATGCCGTGTCCGCCGTGAGCGGGACCTGCACCGTGGAGGTCCGACCCGACGCGCCTCGTCCCCCCGCGGCCGGACGCCGTCAGGGCGTCCGGCCGCGGGTGACCTCAGTGACCGAGGAACGCGTCGTGGAAGGTGAACGCCGACCTGTTGCCCTGCTTGTCGACGATCTCCGCGCGCAGGGAGACGGCCTTGCCCTTGGCGGGGGCGAGCATGGTCACCCTGCCGTGGCCGGCCTTCAGCTTCGTCCAGTGCGCCGCGTTGTCGTACGACGCCTCGACGGTGAGCGACCGGAGGTTGCTCCCGGCCGCGGCGCCCTGGATCTCGAACGGCACCGACATCGGGCGGTGGGCCCTGGCCCGTGACTGCAGATCCAGCTCCGGGTGGAAGCGGATCACGGAGGCGGGCAGCGCCTTGTCGCCGTCCTTGGAACGGAACGTCCAGCTCGTGTCGGTCCGGGTGCCGACCCTGGCGGTCTTCGCGTCACGGGTGGCCGTGGAGCTGAGGGTGTACTCGTGCTCCTCGGCCGGCACCGGGAAGGACTGGAGGTCGATCGTCCTGTCGTTCTCGGCAATCACCTTGCCGTCCTGGGCGAGGGTGGTGCGGCCCTGCGCGGTGCCGACGTAACCCTCGTGTCCCTGGCCGTCGGCGAAGACGCTCGTGAACAGGTAGAGCGTGTTCTGGGACCGCGACAGTCCCTCGTAGGCGCTCGGGTCGAGCGTCGGCCCGAACACCCCGGTGCTGAAGTCCTCCTGGTACGTGCGGCCCGCGCGGTAGGTCGCGAAACTCACCCGGTGCGTCGAGTCGGTCACGCGCCAGCCGTTGGGCAGCGTGTCGCCCAGCTGCTGCATCGACAGGCTCCACCGTGCCTCGTCCGACGTGGAGAGGTACAGGTGCTGTGCGGAGGGTGCGGGCAGGGTCCGGCCCGAGGAGAAGCCCAGCAGGCCGTCCTTGAAGTCACCGATCGGCGCGAGCCAGGCGTCCTTGCCCGGGACGGCCTCGCCGATCCCGACGTTCACCCGCGCGAGCCCCCGGCGCGTCTCGTGCTTCGTGAAGCCGGTGGCCAGACGCGTGGCCCGGCCGGCGTAGACCAGCGCGTACTGGGTGTCCTCGCCCACGGAGAAGTCGGCGTCCCACAGCTGCGTCAGGGAACCGTCCGTGATCTCCGGGCCGAGGTGTGCCGACCGGAAGTTCTGGTACGAGGCCAGCTGCCAGCCGAATTGGTAGGTGGTGGCGGCCGACTTGACCGCGTAGACCATGTACGCCTGCTGGGCCTTCGCCTTGCGGTCGGGCACGGTGATGTCGACGGGCTTCGCGGTGCGGGCGTCCAGGTCGACCTTCTGGTCCTTGCCGTCCACGACGAGCTTGGGCTGTGCGATCCAGTCCGTGCCCTTCGTGGAGTCCTCGCGGTCGGCGAGTATCACCCCCTGCACGCTGTACTCGCCGATCGGCAGCCGCACCTTCGAGGACTCGCTGTTCTCGTCGAACGCGAACTCCTGGCCTGCGGCTTCGCCGGTCAGGCCCTTGACGTACGTCTGGAAGTGCGCGGCGGGCTTGCCGTCGCGGCCGGTGTGGCGCAGGTCCAGCTCGTACGAGGCGACCTCGCGCCTGACGACGAACGCGCTGCGCACGGTCTGGTCCGCGCCCTTCGCGACGACGGCGCCCGAGTACTGCCCGTCGGCCGCCTCGACCTTCGTGTTCGCGCCGACCGTCACCTCGGCGGTCTTGCCCGCGGGTACGGTGACCTTTGCCGGGAGGGCCGTGAACATGCCGGCGGGGGCGGCATTGCCGTCCTCGTCCGTGCCGCTCGCGGCGAGGTCGAGGGTGACGTCGGACGTGCCGGTGTTGCGGTACGTCAGCGTCCGGGTGATCGGCTGGTCGTCGTCGTGCGGCCAGGCGGCGGTGCCGAAGTTCAGCGAGGTCTGCTCCGCGTACACGCCCGCCTTGATCGCCCGGTCGACCTGGACGCGGCCCGCGCCCTGGTCGAACGCGGAGAAGCCGGTGTCCTTCGTGGAGCCGGTCAGCACACCCTTCAGCTGGGCGGCCTGCCAGTCCGGGTGCTGCTGCTTCAACAGGGCGGCAGAACCCGCGACATGAGGCGTGGCCATCGACGTACCGGAGATGGTGACGTAACCCTCGGGGTTCTCGCCGACCTGACCGGCGATGACGCTGCCCGGTGAGGAGGCCGCGGTGATGTCGACGCCGGGCGCCGTGACGTCCGGCTTGATCGCGCCGTCGAGGCGCGGGCCGCGGCTGGAGAAGCCGGCCGTGACGTCGTCGCTGTCGACGGCGCCGACGGTCAGCGCGCCGTCGGCGGAGCCCGGGGAGCCTATGGTGCTCGGGCCCGGACCCTCGTTGCCCGCGGCGACGGCGAAGAGCACGCCGGCCGTCTCGCTGTAGTGGTTGACGGTCGCTTCGAGCGGGTCGACGGCCGCCGTGTCCGTGCCGCCCAGACTCATGTTCATCACGTCGGCGCCCTGCGCCGCGGCCCAGTCGATCCCGGCGATGATGTCGGACTCGGCGCCGCTGCCGGTGTCGTCCAGGACCTTCGCGGCGATGATGCTGGCCCCGGGGGCCACGCCCTTGTACTTGCCGCCCGACTTCGCGCCCGACCCGGCGATCGTGGAGGCGACGTGGGTGCCGTGGCCCTGGTGGTCCAGGTTGTCGGGGGAGGTGGAGAAGTTCTCTGCGGCGACCACCTTGCCGGCCAGGTCAGGGTGGTCGGCGTGGACGCCGGTGTCGATGACGGCGACCTTCACGCCCTTGCCGTCGAAGCCCGCCTGCCAGGCCGCCGGTGCGCCGATCTGCGGGACGCTGACGTCGAGTTGGGCCTTGACGGGGGCGTCCAGCCAGATGTGGCCGACACCCTGCGCCACGGTGGTGCTGACATCGTTGTCGCCGCGCGTGAGGGACTTCCACAGCGCGGGTACGTCCTTGGCGGGCGTCGCGAGCGCCTCGGCGTTGAGCGCCTTCAGACTGTGGCGGACCTCGGTCTTCCCCGCGTCGCGCACCTCGGCGCGGGCGGTGGCGGCCGCGCCGCGGTAGCCGACGATGACGCGCAGGCCCCCCATGTCCGTGTCGCGGGCGGAGCCGGCCAGTTCTCGTGCGTCGAAGAGCCGCTCGTCGAGCGTGCCGTCGGAGATCAGGCGCTGGGCGTCCAGCGGGACGACGAGCGAGCGCCTGCCGTCGTCCGCCACGCGGACGGGTATGTTCTCGCGCCCCGGCGCGGGCCGGAACCCGCTGACGCGGCCGTCGGTCACCTCGGCGACATCGCCGGTGATCAACTGCACGCGCCGGGCTTCCGGTTGCCGCTCGGGCTGCTGCAACTGCTGCGCCGACGGGGCGGGCTGCGAGGAACCGCCGGCGGTGGCCGGCGTCCAGGCGCCCGTGGTCATCGCGGCAACCGCGGTGGCGGCCACCGCGACGAGGGCCGGTCGTGGAACGAGTCTTCGCACATCAGTCCTTGGGGATGATCGGGCCACGTGGCCCCTGGTGGGATGGCCTGGGGCTTCGTACCCGTGGTTGGTATACCGACAACTTGTGCGAGGCGCAGTATTCATGCAGCCGTTGCCTGCGACAAGAGCCCCACCGTCCCGACACACCCCCTTTACCCACTCGTCACAGCGGGCGCCGGCTGTCTCCCCCCGCGCGTGCGCGGAGGGTTCATGGGGCTGCCGCGAGGCAGCCATACATGTGATGCACCTGATTCCCCGGCCCTTCACCTTGCTGTTCGCACCATCGGCGGGTGACGACACCACAGAGCAGCACACCGTCCAAAGCCCCTGCTGCACACCGGAGTTCAGCCACAGACGGGCTCGGCCGCCGGACCTTCCTCACCACCTTGGGGGCGCTGGCCACCACCACCGCACTCGGTGTCCCGGCCTACGCGTCCGAGGCCGCCCGCGACGCCGCCACCGCCGACGAGTACGTCGACGTCCAGTTGCTCAGCATCACCGACTTCCACGGATACCTGCAGGGCCCCACCGGCAGCGACGCCGTCATCCGC
Source organism: Streptomyces sp. NPDC091272 (assembly GCF_044757485.1). Taxonomy (NCBI): domain Bacteria; kingdom Bacillati; phylum Actinomycetota; class Actinomycetes; order Kitasatosporales; family Streptomycetaceae; genus Streptomyces; species Streptomyces sp. NPDC091272. The sequence goes on along the minus strand of NZ_JBIVVC010000006.1, from coordinate 9,475 downwards.
GGCAACGGCGGCAAGACGTACACGGTGGGCGGGATCGCCGCCATGGGCACCCATCTGGAGCGGCTGCGCGACGGACGGCGCAACTCGCTCTTCTTCGCGCCGGGGGACCTCTTCTCCGGGTGGGAGTTCGACGCTGCCGCGTTCTCGGACGAGCCGACGATCGAGGCCCTCAACCGGTTGGGTCTGGACTTCGCGACCGCCGGGAACCACGAGTTCGACAAGTCCCCCGCCCATCTGGTCGAGCACATGGAGCGCGGGCGCGCCCACCCGGTCGTCGGCCAGGACACGGGGTTCCGCGACTCCACCGGGCGGCGCTTCAAGGGGGCGGACTTCCCGTACTACTCCGCCAACGTGGTCCGCACGCGCGGCGGGCGGACCGTCCTGCCGCCGTACCACGTCGAATGGGCCCGGGGGCCGGGCGGCCGGCGGATCCCGATCGGCTTCATCCATCTCACCGTCCACGGGGCGGAGTTGCTCCCCAACTCCTTCCACCCGGGCCTGCGGACCCTCGACCTGCTCGGCACCGCCGAACGGTGTGCGAAGGAGCTCAAGCGGCGCGGGGTGCACGCGATCGTCCTGAGCACGCACGAGGGGGCCGTGGCAGGCGCCGACTTCAACAGCGGCAGCAACCCGTCGGGCCCCGCCTACGACCTGGCCCTGAAGCTCACCCCGGACATCGACGCCATCGTGGCAGGGCACTGGCACACCCGGTTCAACATGATGCTGCCCGACCCGAACGGCGTGCCCAGACCCTTCGTGGAGGCCGGGTTCCACGGCCAGGTCATCAACGAGATCAACCTCAAGCTCGACCCCCGCACCGGGCGGGTCGTGCGCGGGCTGACCGTCTCCACCAGCCACCCCAACACTCGTGACGTCACCCCGCACCGCGACCTCAAGGCGATCGCCGACTACTGGGCGGGGCAGGCCACCGCCCGCGAGCGCAGCACGATCGGCCGGCAGTCCGGGCCGTTCACCCGGGCCCGGAACGCGGCCGGACAGAGCACCATGGGCGACCTCGCGGCGGACTGGGCGCTGTGGGCGGCCCGCAGGCCCGTACCGGCCCACGACGACTCCAACGTCCACCGGTACGCACCCGCCCACCTCGCCCTCGTGCCGCTCGCCCCCACGGTCGGCCAGTCCCTGGTGCGCGGGGACCTGGTGCCCGCCGCCGGTTCGCAAGGAGCGGTGAGCTTCGGACAGGCCTGGCGGGCGATCGGCTACGGCAACCCGACGGTCTGCGCCACGGTGACGGGCCAACAGATCCACGACGCCCTGGAACAGCAGTGGTCCACCGGTGCGGACGGCGGGTTGCGGTTCGCGCCGCTGGCCGTCTCCGCGAACGTGCGGTACTCCTTCGACGCGGCCGGTGCGGTCGGTGACCGCGTCGCCCCGTCGGACGTGCGCATCGACGGCGTCGCGCTGCGGCTCGACCGGGACTACCGGCTGGCCACCGCCTCGTACACCTTCCTCGGCATGGACGGCTACCCGGCGCTCAGCAGGTACCGGGAGCCCTACCGGCACCAGCGGGACTTCGAGAGCTTCATCGCCTACGTACGTGCGCGGCAGGTGCTGACGCCGTCCGCGCCGGACCGCGTCACGGTGCGCAACGCGGTACTGCGGAGCGCCGGAACCGGGCAGATCACCGACCCGCCGACGCCGTTGCGCGAGGACGGCAGCGCGCTGCCGCCCGCGGTCGCCGCGATCGTCACCGCGGGCGGACCGCACGCACGGCGCCACGGAGATTTCCGGCCGCCCTGCTGACGAGGGCACACGGCCCCGGTCGACGCGCCCCCGGGAGGGGGCGCGTTGTCATGTCCGGCCCGCTCACAGTTCGCGTGAGCCGATCAAGGGGTGCCCGGCCGGGCCGTCGTCCGCGGGGCCGGCCGGGGCCTGTTCCGGTCCCGCGTCGCTCCGCGCCAACGCCGGAAGGGGCCCGGTGAAGTAGTCGGCGTCCCTGGGGCGGGCCCTGGTCAGCCGCAGGGGCCGGGGTGCGGGTTCGAGGTGGGGGATGTGCTTGGAGCAGTGCACGTACGCCTCGTGGAGCGTGATGTACGTCCACAGCACCGGCTGTCGCCCGGGAGCGGTGTCGACGGGTATCCAGGGGTGGGCGGCGCGGATGTCCTGGTCGCCGACGATCCGGGCGGAGCCGTTGACGTGCAGCCCGACGTGGTCGCGGGTGAAGTCCATGAACAGCAGGCCGATGTGCGGGTTCTCGGTGAGGTTCCCCGCACTGGCCATGACGCCGTTGCCGCGGTACTCCGGGTAGGCGAGGGTCTGCTCGTCGAGGACGGTGACGAAGCCGGGAGGGCCCGCGCGGAAGGTGGCGTCGCAGTGGCCGCGGGCGTCGGCGGTGGAGAGGAAGACCATCGACTGGCGGCCGATGAACTCACGCATGGGCGCGGTGAGGTACGGGCGGACCTGTCGGTCGTAGAAGGCGTCGGCGCGTTCGCTGGTGCCCAGGTGGGCCTGCAGCCTGCGCTCTCCCTGCGAGGGGGTGGCGTCGGGGTGGGTCACAGCTGGTCGATCTCCTGAGCGGCTCGGGGCGGTGTGAGGGGAGCGTTGAGAACGGGAGTGTCGAGCGGGTCGTGGTGGATGCGGCTCTCGAGTGCGCCCTGATCCAGGAGGGTGTGCACCGCGGCGGTGACCATGCCGGGCGGGCCGCACAGGAAGGCTTCGTGCTGGTTCCAGGGCCCGAACTCCCGGAGTACTTGCGGGAGTGTGCCCTTCTGTCCGGGGATGTCCTCGTGCGATACGGCCGCGCGTACGGTCAGCCAGTGGTGGCGTTGGGCCAGGCGCAGCATGTCGTCGAGGCCGTACAGCTCGCGGGCGGTGCGCGCTCCCACGAACAGCTCGGCGTACCGGCGCATGCCGGAGGCGGCCGCCTCTTCGAGCAGGGCGCGTATCGGTGCGAGGCCGGTTCCCCCGGCGACCAGCAGCAGGTCTCGGTCGCCCGCGGAGGCGAGAGTCATGTCACCCTGCGGCGGCCCGAGCCGCACCAGGTCCCCCGGGGCGGCATGGTGGACCAGCGCGTTGCTGACCTGCCCCCGGTGGACGGCGCGGACGTGGAAGGTGAGCGTGTGGTCCGCGCGCGGAGGATGGGCGGGGGAGTAGTGCCGCCACGTACGGGGGTACCACGGTGTTTCCATGCTCACGTACTGCCCGGCGACGTAGGGGTAGGGCAGGTCGGTCCGTACGGTGATCTCGGCGAGGCCGTCGCCGCGGTGCTCGTGGCGGACGATCTGCGCCTGCCAGGTGGCGGGGCGCAGCCGGGTGTCGTCGGCGGCGGCCGCGGTCATCACCTGGGCGGCGACGGTGTAGGCGTGCGTCCAGGCCGCGGCGGTCTCGGAGTTCCACGCGGTTCCCGCATAGCGGGCCAGTGCGGCCAGCAGGCACTCGCCCACGGCCGGGTAGTGGGCCTCCAGGGCGCCGAACTTGCGGTGGTCCCGTCCGAGCCGGGAGCAGAACCGTACGAGGTTGTCCACGTCGTCGACGAGATCGATGATGCGCAGCAGCCCCCGCAGCAACCGGTCGCGTTGCACATCCATGTTGTCCGGAAAGAGTCCGCGCACTTGCGGATACCGGGCGAAGAGGACGGCGTAGAAGTAGACGGTCATTTCCGTGGCCTGCGGCGCGACCACCGCCAGGCTCGTGCGGATGAGGGATGTCTCCCGGCCCGTGAACGGCGCGGACGTCACGGCCGTCTCCTGAGGGGCACCGGGCTTGTCCGGGGGAGCGGAACCGGGTGGGGGAACGGAACCGCGTGGGGAAAGCCGGGCTTCGCGCGCTGCGAGGGGACCGCCGGGCTGAGGGGAAGTGCTGACAAGAAGACGTTCGCAATCGTAGAAGGGGCGTTCCGTTTCGCTGGGGCCGGGACCGGCCCGAAAATGTGATCGGCGGACGAGTCATTGTGCACGGTCCGCGACCCGGCGGGAGCCCGTTCCTCCGGTTCCGAAGCGGTCGTTCCGGTCACCGGCGCCGAAAGCGGACTCCTTTACTCCGGCACCGGTTCGTTCGGCGGGGACACATCCGGCAGGGAGCCCGTTACTGCCCGGTCTCGGAGTCCGGTGTGCAGCCGTGCCAGTCGAAGCAGACGATCATGGCGTCGTCGCTGCCGGGCCCCGGGTTGCGGTGTTCCGCGAGGGAGGCCAGGACGGCCTGCGGCACCTGGGGGGCCGGGAGGAGCCGGGTCGCGGAGAGGGCGCGGGCGAGGGGGCGGGCGCTGAAGAGTTCACCGGCTGGCGACTTCGAGTCGTAGACCCCGTCGCTCACCAGCAGGAGGCGGTCGCCCGGCTCGACGGTCAGGTACTGCGGGGCGTACGCCGTGTCCTCGAACATGCCGAGGGGCAACTGCGGTTCCAGCACCAGGTGCTCGACCGCGCCGTCGCGCAGTCGCCATATCTTGGGTGAGCCCGCGTCGATGACCTCCACGACGCCGGTGGCGAGGTCGAACTCCAGGAGCAGGGCGGAGACGTGGAGTGCGCCCCGGTGCTCGCCGTAGAGCGCCTGGTCGGCCAGGGCCGCCTGGTCGGCGAGGGAGAGCCCGGCGCGGCGGGCGTTGCGCAGGGCATTGATGGCGAGGTTGGTGAGCAGGGCGGCCTTGATGCCCTCGCCCATGCCGTTGGTGACGGTGAGCGTGAGGGTGTCGGCGGAGGTGGCCCAGTCGAAGTTGTCACCGTAGATCGCGTAGGCGGGTTCGAGCTGTGCGCCGAGGGTGTACTGGGGGCGGGCGCAGGACCGGCCGGGCAGGAGCTGCCACTGCATCTCGGCGGCCAGGGTGAGGCGGGTGGCGCGGCGGGCCTGGAGGTAGAGATCGGTGTCGCGGTCGGCGACGACGAGTTCGTGGGCGAGCACGTCGGCGAGCTGTTGCAGCTCGGCCAGGGTCTCGGGGGCGGGGGCGGAGCCCGGCAGGGTGAGGGAGAGCACGCCGAGCCGGTCGCCGCGGACGCTGACGGGCAGGTGGGCGACGACTGCCGGGGCGGACGCGGGTGCTTGCGCCGAGGGGCCGGGAGCGGTCGTCGAAGGGTGTCCGTCGTCCGTCGGTTCAGCCGTCCGGCCAGGCGCGGGCTTCGGCGTCTCTTCCCCCTCCGGATCGGCCAGGTGTGCGTCGCCGGACTCCGGGTAGCGGAGCTCTCGTACGTAGGGCTGCTGGGCTCCCAGGGCCCGGCCGGGGTCGCTGCCCTGGACGGGGACCGGCTCGGCGGTGTAGGGCAGTACGGTGACGGGCTGGAGCGTGTTCATGGCGTAGTCGGCCATCCACAGGTCGACCTCGGTGGCCCCGTAGTGGGTGGTGCACATCTCGCGGACCGTGTCGAACAGGGCGTGGGGCGCTGCGGTGCGCAGGGCGCGTTCAGCGGTGGTGAAGCGGTCCATGGACGGCAGAGCCTTTCCCTGAAGTTCGAGAGCTTGAGAAGTCCGGGAGTCCGAGAACTCCGGGAGTTCGAGAGTTCGAGAAGATTTGAGAAGTTCGGTGTTCCATGTGGTGGGGCACGTACGACTGGCAGACTGAGTGCTTGACGGCCGCAGGGGCCGACGGGCTGAATCGGAGTTTCGCGGTGCGGAGTATCGACCCGGCTGGCACCCACCCCCCGGTCGCCGAGGCCGCGGCCGTGGCACGTGAAGTGGTCGAGCAGCTGGAGATGTTGTGGGAGCGGGGCCGGGAGGCGGTGCCGACCGCGCCGGTGTCCACGTCACAGCTGCGCGTGCTGTACATCCTCGATCAGCGGGACGGCATAAATCTCCGCGAGCTCGGCGAGCAGTTGGGAGCGGCGCCGTCCTCGGTGAGCCGCCTGTGCGACCGGCTCCAGGCGCTGGGACATCTCGACCGCTCCTTCAGTTCGGCCGACCGGCGCGAGGTGACCCTGCACATCACGTTCTCCGGCCGCTCCTATCTCTGCGAGCTGCGGGCGCACCGGGAGGAGGAACTGTCGGCGACGCTCGCGTCGATGACACAGGAGGAGCGGGCGGCCCTCGCACACGGCCTGGCCGCTTTTCGCAGGGCGCACGGTTCGGCCGGGCCACGCCCGGTGCCGGGCACCCGTGGCAACCGGCAGACGGACCGTAGCAGGGACAGGACGAAGAGACCCCCGGCAGCTGACGGGTCGGGCACCACGCCGGACGTCAGGCTTCCGCTCCCGCAGGACCGGCAGATGAAAGCGGTCCGACCCGCCTAGCCACAGGGGCGGCGTGGCCGGGTGGGAGAAGTGAGGGTGCACCGTGGCCGCGTGGCAAGAGTGAGGGTGCACCGTGGCCGGGTGGCAAGAGTGAGGGTGCACCGTGGCCGGGTGGCAAGAGTGAGGGTGCACCGTGGCCGGGTGGCAGAAGTGAGGGTGCACCGTGGCCTCTCCGTTCCTGCCCGGCACCGTCCCGGGACACAGTGGTCAGCGGCACGGTTGCCGAGGCCGCGTCAAGAGTGTTGCCTCGCTCCTATTGTTGTCAAACGGCAAACATCTCCCGGGTCGTGCCCGCGGTGCCCCGGGGTGTGCTCACCCCCTCGGCCTTCCCTGCGAGGCACTCCCCGTGCTTATATTTGCCATTCGGCAAATGTTTAGACTGTAAGAGCTGCCCTCGTGCGGCCGAACGCAGCGGCGGGGAGGGGACGCTGAATGGATGTCAGCGAGAGGTCCGTACTGCGTCGGGCCACCGCGGCCCCGCGAGGCCACGCCGAGTGTGGCACGGCCCACGCACCGCCGACCGGAGGGCGGCCCCGCACATGACCCGTCCCGTCGACACCCTTGCTCATCCCCGGGGCCCCGCCACCACCTCGGACCGCAACGGCCAAGGGGGCGCCCAGGAGGGCCCCGGGTTCGCTCTCGACACGGAGGAGGAGCTCCTGGCGGTACGTCACACCGTGCGGTCCGCGACGCTCGCGGCGGGATTCGGGCTGATCGACCAGACCCGTGTGGTGACGGCGGCCAGCGAACTGGCCCGCAACGCCTTCGTCCACGGCGGGGGCGGCCGGCTGCGTGTCGACATACTGCACCGGGCGGGCGAGCAGGGGGTACGCCTGACCGTGACCGACCAGGGCCCCGGCATCGCGAACGTCGAGGCCGCCCTCGTCGACGGCTACACCACGGGCTCCGGGCTGGGCCACGGGCTGGGCGGCACCCAGCGCCTGATGCACGAGTTCGAGATACACAGCGCCCCGGGAGAAGGCACCCGGATCATCACCACCCGGTGGGCGCCGGCCTGACCCGGTGGCCGCCGTCGGTCGCGGGAATCGGGCCGCGCGACTGTTCCGTCCCCTGCCTGCGCGAACCACGGGGTGAGCTTTCGTAGGGTGAGGGGTATGGCAGACACCGGGGAAACCACGCCACTGGTCATCCACCTGGGCAAGGAGGAACTCGTTGTCCGGCGGCGCTACGAGGCGGCCAGCATCGCCAACGACGTGCTCATCGCGCTGTGGTTCATCGCCGGCAGCATCATGTTCTTCTTCGAGCGGTGGACCACTACGGGCACCTGGTGCTTCCTCATCGGCAGCATCGAACTCCTCATCCGGCCCGCCATCCGCCTCGCCCGCCATGTGCACCTGCTGAAGGTCCGGTCCCGCGGGCCGCGCTCCCACCCCGCCGCGCCGGCGGAGAGCTCGCAGGACTACTGAGGCGGCGGCGACCGGTGCCCCGTGTCCCGTGCCCGTCGGGTCAGTGACCGGCCGCGTCGAGCAGGGCGGAGTACCGCAGGCGCAGTGCGCGTTCCATGCTCGCCAGGACGGCCCCGGCCCCCAGCGCGAGGTTCAGCCAGACCGGCAGGTGGACGGGCGACTCGAACACGCCGACCCGCTGTGCGACGGGAGGCATACGGGAGAGGGGTTCGGCCAGCTGCAACAGGTTCAGGCCCAGGCCGATGACCAGCAGGAGCACCGCGCCGATGCCGATCGCCCGGCTCAGTCCCGGACGGCGGGCACCGAGGCAGGCCCGCCGTCCCTCCGCCGACGCCGGGTCGGGCGTGAGCTGACGCGGCTCGCCGGCCGAGGGGCGGTAGTGGCAGCGCCTGATCCCGAAGTTGCTCATCGCCACCTCGATCACGCCCCCTTCGACCGGGAAGATCGCGGGCAGTTTCGACTCGGCGGTGTGCCTGCCGTCCAGGAACAGATGCGCCCGGATCCTGCCGCTGTCCAAGCGCGCCCAGTGCCGCACGTCGACGGCGTACCGGTGGGCGTGGCCGTCGGGCCCGTGGAGCCGGAGCCAGAACAGCGAGCGCAGGGGCAGCTGCCACCCGCGGAAACGCTGCAGTTCCCTACCGTCCCCCGGCCTGAGGCGCTTCGACGCCGCCCACTGCTTCAAGGCCATTGGGCCACTCCCTTCGCTCGTCACCCGCATCCGCACTAGTACGGTGTGTTGGTAGCACGCTAGCACACCGTACTAGTACGGCGTGCTAGTACGGCGTACCAGTAGGGTGTGCGGGAGAAGAAAGTGAAGGTGGCGGAGCATGGAAACACGCGAGAAGATCCTCCTGGCCGCGGCGGAGATGATCGCCGAGGACATGGCGGCGAAGCTGAGCGTGCGCGCGGTCGCCGCGCGCGCGGGAGTGAGCACCGGTTCGCTGCGGTTCCACTTCCCCACCCAGCGCGCACTGCGGGACAGCCTGCTGGCACGGATCTACGCACACGTGCTGCCCGGCGACCCGATCCGGGACCAGGCACTGCCACCCCGCGAGCGGTTGCTGCACTGCCTCCGGCAGGTGCTCGCGCCCCTCGGCGTCAACGACGAGGCGCGGTCCGCGTGGGGCAAGCTGTATCACGACTTCATCGAACCCGAGCCGACCGAGGAACTGCGCACCGCCTACCTCGGTCATGAACAGGAGGCGGAACGCCGGGTCGAACACTGGCTGACGGTGCTCGCCGAGGAAGGGGCACTCCCCCCGGGCGACCACACCCGGAACGTCAGATTCCTGCTCACCGTCCTGAACGGACTTGCGGTCGAACGCGCCCTCCCCACCCGCGAATCGGTCCTGGTCGCCGAGACCGAGACCCTCTACGCGGCCGTCGACCACGTCCTCGCCACCGGTCCGGCGCCTGCCGACAAGGGGTGAGTCCCTGGGGCCGCGCGTCGTTCCCACGCGTCACGCGCCGCGTCCCCACGCGTCACGCGCTCCGTTCCCACCGTTTTCCCACGCTGCTCCGGCAGAGTCGCGACGACCGGTACCTTCGACCCGCCCTGGCGCAACCTGCGCACCACCTCAAGGCCGTCCATGACGAGCAGGCGCGTGCCGCGTGGAACCTCGTGTGCACTCATACCCGGCAGCTTGGCACCACATCCTGTGACGCCGTCAGGCTGTGGTGCCACGGTGAACGACCAGCACGGCCAGACGGTTCAGACGGCGTACGGGGCGCTCCCCGAGCCTGGTGGCACGTGCACGACCGTCAGGGGCGGACGTCGCACGCCGACAGCAGGCACAGGTTGCCGCCCTGTACCCCGCGGTAGTTCCAGAGCGCCTGACGGGCGGGGGGCGCTTGACGGTCCGGGAGTGCCTGGCGGCC
>NZ_JBIVVC010000005.1:0-567473 GCF_044757485.1 Streptomyces sp. NPDC091272 | reverse complement strand
GCGACCCGCTACGACAAGACCGCCGAGTCCTACCAGGCCGCCGTCACCCTGGCATCCCTGCTGATGTGGGCGTGAGATTTGACGACAACTCCTAGGGGGGCGCGTCGGCTGGGGGCAGCCGGCCGCGGGTCGGCCGGCCCCCGGGGGTGCCGCTTCGGGCTGGGGGCGGCTGGCCTCGGGTCGCTCGGTCCCGGGGGAGCGCCTCGGGCTGGGGGCGGCCAGCCTCGGATCGCTCGGTCCGGGGGAGCTGCCTCGGACCCCGGGGGACCTCCGCAGGTCCGAGGCGGCGGCCCGTCTCAGGTCCTGACTCGCCGCCCTCGCTCTCGGGTCCGGTGCGCCGCCCTCGCTCTCAGGACCGGAGCGACGCCTCCGCATCCGTGCCGAGGCCGTCCGTGCCGTCGCCGGCGCCCCGTACCCGGTAGCCGCCCCTGAGCACCCGCAGGTCCATCCACTGCCCCATCCGGCGGTACCCCTCGTCGCCCGGGTGCAGGTGGTCGCCCGAGTCGTACACCGCCAGCATCCGCGACGGCGCGTACGGGTCCCGTACCGCCCGGTCGAAGTCCACCACCGCGTCGAAGACCCGCCCGGCCCGGATCTCCTCGTTCACCGTGTTGCGTACGGCCTCCAGCTCCGGGGTCCAGGCCGGGTGGCCGCCGAACGGCAGCAGCGTGCTGCCCACCACCCGCTTCTGCCGCGCGTGCCCCTGCCGTACGAGTTCCCGCAGCCCCGCCACGATCCGCGCCGGGTCCCGCTCGTGCGGCGGCGCGATGATGTCGTTGATCCCCAGCAGCACCACGACCGCCCGTACCGCCGGCCGGTCCGCGGCGTCCGTACGGAACCGGGAGAGGCCGCTCGGCCCACGGTTGTCGGTGAGCAGCCGGTTCCCGCTGATGCCCTGGTTGAGCACGCCGTAGTGCGGGGCTCCCGGCTCGGCCCGCAGCCGGTCGGAGAGCACGTCCGGGTAGCGGCGGTTGGCGTCGGTCGTGGACGCTATTCCGTCCGTGATCGAGTCGCCGAAGAGCACCACGGCCCCGTCCGCGTCCGGGTTCAGCACCTCCACGCCGGTCAGGTAGCGCCAGTTGTCACCCTGCTTGCGGTAGGAGCCGCCCGAGGCGTCCTCGGTGCGGTCGCCGTCCGCGACGTACCCGGCCTGGCGGGCGTGCGGGTGGTACGTCACGGGTCCGCTCGCCGACGCGGAGAACACGGTGACCAGGAGCTCGCCGTCGTACGGCACCTTGATCGCCGTACGGTCACCGGTCACGGTCCCGCCCGCCGGAACGGTCACGGACGCCTTCCCCCGGAAGGTCACGCGCCGCATGGTCCCGGGCTCGGCCGCCGGGGCGCCGGAGGCCGCTGCGACGGCGATGGACGCGTGCGAGACGGTGAGGGGCTTGTCGCCGAAGCGGTTGGAGAGGGTGATGCGGGCGCTGTGCCCGCCGATGCTGGTGTGCACGACGTTACGGATGGAACGCCCGGGGAGCCCGCGTGGAGTGCGTGGCTCCGGGCCGACGGGGGAGGCGGACCAGGTACCGGTCCACTGGGCGACGGCGGCGGGCCGCAGCCCCGTACTGCCGCCGTTCCGGCCTCCGTCGGAACGGCCGCTGTGTGCGTCTCGCCCCTCGCGCGCACCGCGCGGGGAGTCGTCACCCGACAACAGCCCGGTGAGGGCGAAGATGCCGCAGGAGATCATGACGACCACTGCTGCCAAGCCGGCCAGCAGGGCATAACCATTGCGCCTGGTCATGCGGTGGGGCACTCCTCATCAATTATTCGAACTGGTCACCATGATGCGGTATGACCTTGTGAAGAGGGACGCCGGGGAACTCCAGGTGCGTTCCGGGAGTAGGTCAGGTAGGGACATTGCGTACGGGTCCTTACTCAGGGGGCGGCCGGCACCTGGCACCCCGGGCGCGGGCGCCGATGCCGGATCGGCAAGGCAGGCACGGCACGGGTAGGCAAGGTTCGGCACGGCACAGCTGCACGGATCGGCAGAGCACGGATCGGCACGGCACGGATCGGCACAGCACGGATCGGCACGGCGAGCGGAGTGGGCGGAGCGGATGGAACGTACAGACAAGGGTGCCGCCGGACGGGCGGAGAAGCGCGAGAACCGCTCCTCCGCCTTGGGCTCCGCACGTCCCGAGGGTGCGACCGGTGCCACGGGTTCTGCGTACTCCGACGGCGCGACCGGTGCCACGGGCCCGGCGTCCACGGGCGGCAGCACAGGCGGCTCACCCTCCTCATCCGCGCCCCCACCCGCGCCGTCCCCCTTCCGCCGCTCCGGTTCCTCGGAGAAGGCTGCCCGTCCCGCGTCCCGTCCACCCTTCGCCTTCAGCGAGGCCGACGAGGAGAAGCGGCGGGGGGTGCGCCGGATGAAGACCACGGCCACGGGCCTCCTGCTCCTCGTGGCGCTGGTCTACGTCCTCGCGAAGTGGGCGCAGCACAGTGGCTTCACCGGCTGGCCCGGCTATGTAGCGGCGGCGGCGGAGGCCGGCATGGTGGGCGCGATGGCCGACTGGTTCGCGGTCACGGCGCTCTTCAAGCACCCGCTGGGGATCCCGATCCCGCACACGGCGATCATCCCCACGAAGAAGGACCAGCTGGGCGTCTCGCTGGGCTCGTTCGTGGGGGAGAACTTCCTCTCCGAGGACGTCATCAAGGCCCGCCTGGCCCCCCTCGACATGGGCGGCCGTCTCGGCGCCTGGCTGGCCGACCCCGCCCACGCCGACCGGGTCACGGAGGAGCTGGCCACCGCGCTGCGCGGCGCGCTTACGGTCCTGCGCGACTCGGACGTGCAGGCGGTGGTCGGTGAGGCCATCACCCGCCGCGCGGACGCGGCCGAGATCGCCCCGGGGCTGGGCAAGGCGCTCGACAAGGTGGTCGCGGACGGGGCACACCACCGGGCGGTGGACCTGATTTGCACCCGGGCCCACGACTGGCTCGTCATGCACGGCGACTCGGTGATGGACGCGGTCCAGGGGGGCGCTCCCGGCTGGACGCCGCGTTTCGTGGACCGCAAGATCGGCGATCGCGTCTACAAGGAGCTCCTGCGCTTCGTCACCGAGATGCGGGACATGCCGGCCCACCCCGCCCGCGGGGCCATCGACCGCTTCCTGGCGGACTTCGCGACGGACCTCCAGACGGACTCGGACACCAGGGCCCGTACGGAACGCCTGAAGTCGGAGATCCTCAACCGCCCGGAGGTCCAGGACGTCATCGCCTCGGCGTGGTCGGCGGTCCGCTCGATGATCATTGCCGCGGCCGACGACGACCACTCCGAACTGCGCCTGCGCGTGCGGGCCTCCCTGATGTCCCTCGGTAACCGCCTGGCCACGGACGGCCGCCTGCAACGCAAGCTGGAGGGCTGGGTGGAGGGCGCGGCGGTGTACGTCATCACGACCTACCGCTCGGAGATCACGTCCCTGATCACGGACACGGTGGCCGGCTGGGACGCCGAACACACCTCGAAGAAGATCGAGGCCCACATCGGCCGCGACCTGCAGTTCATCCGCATCAACGGAACGGTGGTGGGTGCGTTGGTCGGCCTGATCATCTACACGGTGTCGAGGGCGTTCGGGGCGTAGGGGGGCGGGCGCGATCGCCGACCGCTCGGGGGTGGGGTGGGGCGGGTCCCTCTCCCCGTCTCCGTACGGCCGGGGCCCGGCTCCGGACGGCGGGTCGGGCCCCACCCCCTACCGTCGGACGGCCCGCTTACGTACGGCGGACGGGCCCGGTTCGGCGCGTGCCCGTATGCCTGGTGAGGCCCCGCCCCTGTACTCGTACGCCCGGCCGGTGAGACCCGCCCCTGTACCCGTACGCCCGGCCGGTGAGACCCGCCCCCGTACCCGTACGCCCGGCCGGTGGGGGCCGCCCCCATACCGCCTAGTCAGCCTTCGACTGTGCGCAGCACTCCGACCGGTCGCCACGGCGCGAGGCCGCCGCCGTGGCTGCCGTCGCGGCCCAGGAAGCCGCAGCAACCCCACCCGCCACGGCGAACACCGCAGGCCAGGCCCCGACCCTCTTCGCCAACGGGTGCGACCCGGCGAAGCCGGCCACGTACAGTCCGGTCAGGCCCGCCGCGACCTTCCCTCCGGCCTCCTGCCGCCACTGCCGAGCAGCGACAGCCCCTGCCGCGGCCAGCGCCACCCCACCCAACGGCCGCTTCCTGGTCCAACGGGCAACCCCGTAGCCCCCCACCAACCCGGTAGCGGCAACGAGGGACGTGGGCACCTTGGCCATGGCTACTGCCTCCAGTTCTGCTGCGCCACCCAGGACGCAAGCCTTTCCCCCGAGGCTAACGACCTCGTCCCTCCACCGAGCTCAGGGGCCCTGCCCGCCCCGGGTACGCGTGGTGAAGTCAGCGCGAGGTGTTGCGACGGCGTGGCGATGTGTTGACCCGTCGACGACGCGTTCCTCACGATTCCCAGCTACCCCCTCCTACTCGCTCACCGGTACCTCAAGGGCGCTGATTCGTTCCTGCCGCAGGGTTGGGACCTGACTCCACGACGGACAGGCGCACTGGTTACGCAGCGTCACCCGCAGGGCTAGTTCGAGGTTTGTGCAGGTACCCGGGTCATCCACTCGTAGTTATGTCAGCCCAATGGTCCAAATGAGTAGGGGCGGCCCTGTGCAGATCTCTCGCGTAACTCGAAACGTGCTGGTGTCGGCGGTGGCAGCGGCCTGCACCGCCTCCGCTTCCGCAGCGCCGGCTCACGCCTCGGCGTTCGGGTCAACTGCGGTGAATACCTTCTCGTACACGGTGGGAGGAGCGACGGTAAAGGTGCCGACCGGATGCTTCTTCACCCACATCATCAAGGGAAGCGGCAGGAGGATCGAGCGCCAGAACGCGGGTGTGGACTGTGGCTTCGTGGCTGCGCTGAGTCCCGGCTTTTGCAACTGGAGAATCGACTTCACCTACGCGGACATGAACAACGCGACGTACAAGACCTCCCGGGGGAAGTCTCACCCCGAGTGCAAGATTGATCCCATGAGGAACAACTCTCCGCAGACGCTTCCGCGTTACGGAAGGGCATGCACGCATCTTTACGTCAATGGGATCCGCCGGTCCAGCCAGTGCCACTACATCAAGAAGTGAGTGCTCCATGGTGAATGTGAAACGACCGCCGGAGCGCGACCGCCTACTCAAGGTCGCTGCCTTCTTGGTGGGGTTGCTCGGGTCTCTCGGATTCTTCGGCTACTTTCCGGGGCTGCCTCATGTGATTGACGGGGGCGCGGTCCTGGCGTCAACCGGGGTGGGCACGCTGGCCACTTGGTTGTGCGGACGGCGAATCGACAGGAACAGGGGCGGTAGGAGTGGCTGAGCACCGCGTTTGATCCCGGTGTGCTGTCGGCCCTCCCCGTAGGGCCGACAGCCTTGGTCTGCCACGCGTCCCGGCGCTCCTGCGATCCCAACGATCCCTACGACTCGCAGCCGACGCCGTCGCCGTCCCGGTCGAGGTGGTTGGCGTAGCCGGGGTCGCCCGTTCGGATCGGGGCGGCGTCTGCGGCACGTACCGCCGTGCAGTTCTTGAAGTACACCTGCGCCGCGGGCTTCTCGGCCCCGGCCCCGGCCCCGGCCGCCGTGCCGGTTTCGGCCTTGGGGGCGGTCCTGGTCCTTGGCTTGGTGGGGGCGGGAGCAGCGGTGTTCATGGTGACCCGTACCACCGCCGTGCCCTCCAGGGGCTTCGCGAGAGCTCCCGCGCCGCTCCCCTTGACCTTCACCTTGTACATGAAGTCGTCCTCGCCCACGTACGTGGGAGCGGGCGTATAGGTGACGCGGGTCCCGCTCAGGGTGGCCGTGCCGTGGCGCGGCTTGGAGTCCAGGGTCAGTACGTACTCGGGCGCACTCACCGACTTGAGGAACGGTTCGCCGTGCGCACCTCCCTTGGAGAAGGTGTCGTTCGTCAACACCGCCACCACGACCGACTTCCCGTCCTCCGTACTCTTCGCGTCGTCGACGAGCTGGAGCACGGGCGGATGCGTGGCGGCGTCCGCCTTCACCACACCGGCGTCTCCGCCCGCGCCGGCGCCACCGTCCTTCTCCTCGGCCGAAGCGCCGCCCTCACAGCCAACGAGCGCCACAGCCAATGCCACAGCAGCCCCACTGATCACAGCCGCACGCCGACGTGCGGCACCTCTCACCCACAACATGTGCCCCCCAAGGCATCTGTCCGAAGTCCAAGCGTTCGAAAGTTTCGAAAGTTCAGTTCTCAAGTGAACTGAGAGGCTGATGATGACAGTGCGGTGAAGGAATGGTGGTGGAGGGGTGGTGCATTGACCGAAAGTCGCCATCCCGCCGCATCACCCCGGAGCCACCGCCCCGACCACCTCGCTCCACCCGACGCCTCACATCCGCCCGCACGCCCAGATCCGGGCCCCGGCGGCCCGAAGTCGCGCAAGGTACGCCATGAACGTCCCTGGCGAAACCTTGGTCACAATCGCCGCCTAGCGGCGGTAAGTGTTCGGTGACGGGGCAACTCGTCCCATAGGGGCCGGGGGGTGGAAGCGAGGGAAAGTGGTCGGAGGTACGACCCGGAGGTGGCTGTCAGCGTGTTGCTGTTCTGGCAAGCAGGCTTGCCATTAATGCAGGTGTGGAGTGACGGTGGCTGCCATAAGAACCCCGGCAGTACAGGAGGCCACCGTGTCCAGCCCCAGCCCCAGCCCCAGCCCCAGCCCCAGCCCCAGCCCTGCCCCCGCCGGACATCAGGACCCCGAGCACTTCGACGTCGTCGTGGTCGGCGGTGGTGCCGCGGGCCTCAGCGCCGCGCTCATCCTCGGCCGCTCATGCCGCTCCGTACTCGTCGTCGACGCCGGTCAGCCGCGCAATGCTCCCGCCGCCCACATGCAGGGGTACCTGACCCGGGACGGGATGCCACCGGAGGAGTTCCTCGCCGCCGGGCGACAGGAGATCGAGCAGTACGGAGTCCGCCTCGTCAAGGACGAGGTCACCGACATCGCGCCGTACGGGAAGGGCGATTCCAGGCCGTACGGGAAAGGCGAATTCGAAGTCCGACTCCGTAAGGGCCCCTCCGTCCACGCCCGCCGTGTCGTCATCGCCACCGGCCTCGTCGACGAGCTGCCCGGCATCCCCGGCCTGGCCGAACGCTGGGGCCGCGATGTCCTGCACTGCCCGTACTGCCACGGCTGGGAGGTACGGGGCCGCGCCTTCGGTGTCCTCGCCCACCCCGCGCTCGGGGCGCACCAGGCCCTCCTCCTGACCCAGTGGTCCCCAAGCGTCACCCTCTTCATGCACGACGTCGCCGAACTCCCCGAGGGCCAACGCGCACAGCTCAAGGCGGCGGGTGTCCCGATCGTCGAAGGGCCGGTCTGCGAACTCGTCGTGGAAGACAACCAACTCACCGGCCTGCGTACCGCAGAGGGAAAGGTCGTCCCCGTGGACGTCCTGTTCGCCGCCGGGCGGCCCGTCCCCCGCGACACCCTGCTGAAGCGCCTCGGCGCCCGTACGACGGACACCCCCGTCGGGCCCTACCCCGAGGTCGACCCGACGGGCCGCACCAGCGTCCCGGGCATCTGGGCCGTGGGAAACGCGGCCGGCCCGACCGAACAGGTCATCAACGCCGCAAGCGCGGGCTACCGGGCCGGCGCAACGATCAACGCCGAGCTGACCTTCGCGGACCTGGAACGCGTGATGAAGGACGCGTGACGGGTTGAGCGGCGCGGGGGCGGGGGTGGCACGACGCGCGGGGCGCGCTCCGGTCCAGGGCGCACGAGATGCACGAGTCGTACGCCGCACGCAACGCGCTCATACGGCGTCCTTGGCGGCGAGAACGACGAGGGGCGCGGGCCCGGTGCGACGAGCGTCGGCCGCACGCGGGAGGCGCGGCAGGCCGGGGTGGGCCGCCGGCGCCCAGTTGCCGTACCCGAGCACCCAGCTGGACTGGACACGCGAACGGGGGCGGAGCCACGAACCGCACGCCGAGCACACCAACCCACCCCGCACACCCCCACACACACCGCCCCCCCCACGCCCCACACCCCCACACCCCGTCCTGCCCCCCTCACCGCCTACTCGCAGCCCACCCCGTCCCCGTCCCGGTCCAGGTGCCGTCCGTACCCGGGGTCACCCGCCCTGATCGGCGCGGCGCCGGCGGCACGCACGGCGGAGCAGTTCGCGTACGAGACGCTGCCACCCCCGCCGCCACCGCCGGAGGCACTGCTTGCGCCGCCCCCTGAACTTCCACCACTCCCGGAGCTCCCCGAACTGCCGCCGCTCCCACTACCACTCCCACCGGAGTAGGGCTCGCAACCGACGCCGTCCCCGTCCCGGTCGAGGTGGGAGGCGTAACCGGGCTGC
Organism: Streptomyces sp. NPDC091272; assembly: GCF_044757485.1. NCBI lineage: Bacteria > Bacillati > Actinomycetota > Actinomycetes > Kitasatosporales > Streptomycetaceae > Streptomyces > Streptomyces sp. NPDC091272. The sequence goes on along the minus strand of NZ_JBIVVC010000005.1, from coordinate 559,159 downwards.
CCTTCCCTGACCGGTGCGGCGCCCGCGGCGCGTACCGCGGCACAGTTCTCGTAGTAGACCTTCGGCGCGGGCTTCTTGGTCCTGACGGGCGCGGGCTTCTTGGTCCGCACCGGGGCAGGCTTGGGTGCGGAAACGGTCAGCCGCACAACAGCCGTGTCGGGGGTGACAGTTGAGCCGCCACGCCCGCTCCCGCTGCTCTCGGCACTGTCGACGACGACCTTGTACGTGAACTCATCCTCGCCCCCGAACCCGGCCTGCGGCGTGTATACGAAGCCGTTCCCGTCCGGGCTGACGACCGCGGTGCCCATGATGGGTTGCTTGTCGAGGGAGAGCGTGAACTCACCCTTGGGTATCGCCTCTTCAAGAGGTTCTGCCGCGCCACCGGGCACGGCGAAAGTATCGTTCGTCAGGACATTCACAGTGACTGGTTTGACACTCTTGACGCTTGCGGTGTCGTCAACGAGACCGAGCACGCCGCCGGCCGGCGACGGCGACGGAGTCGCCTCCGTCGCCGAAGGAGTCGCAGCCGCCGTCTTCTCCACCGCGCTCGACGCGTCCGCGACCGGCTTGGCATCGGTCGGAGTGCTGCCCCCGCACCCCGCCAACGTCACCGCCAGGACGACGGCCACCCCACCCGTCAACGCCGCACGCTGACGCCTCGCACCGTTCCTCGACAACACATGCCCCCCAAGGCTCCCTGAGTGAACTGAGGACCCAATGATGGCATTTGTGTGAAGATCGGGTAATGAAACAGTGACCCATTGGCTTGAATTCGCCCTCGTCGCCCGGTCCGTTTCAGGGCTTGGAGGCGAAGTGGAAGAACCCTGTGGACGGGTCTTCCGGAGTGCCGATCAGTAGCGCACGGTCGAGCAGGCCGTTGTTGTTTTCGCAGCTCGTCTCGGGCAGGAGCACGCAAGCGTGACAGGCCGCGAGGTTGATGCTGCCCGCGCCGCTCGCCTCCGACTCGACACACAACGGGTCCGCCGAACACCACTCCGCGCGCTTCAGCGCAGATCGGACAGCGGCCTCCAGTCGCTTCGGATCTCCCTGGGCGACCACGCCGCCCAGGCTTCCCGCGGAGTCGCTCGTCGCGGTGTAGATGAGCAGCCCCGCCATCATGTCGTCGGAGTAGAGGCGTTCCCGTAGGGAGGCGGCCGGGTAACCGCCGTCCAGGCTCCACTCGTTGATGAGCGCGTGCGCGAAGGTGTGCAGCAGCACCATGCGGGGGGTGGCCGGCGACGTGGGTACGTTCTCCGGATCCTGAGCCCTCTCCTTGAGGAGTCGCTGGTGATTCTTGCGCATCCTCTCGACGCGGGCGGCGACAGCGGTGTTGCGGGCCCACTCGTCGACCAGGCACTCGTCGAGTCGGAGGAAGACACCCTCGCCCTGAACCTCCATGGCGGGGAGCCAGTCCATCGGCTCCAGGGACAGAGCGGCCTCGTGGACATCCGTGTTGCTGTCGGGGGAGTCCACCCGGGAGAAGGACTTGAGGGCCCGTACCTCGCGGAGTCGCTTGACGAGCATCGGGCGGTCGAGCCCGAGCGCACGCAGAGGAGCGGAGTCGGCGGTGGGCGGCTCGCAGACGAACTGCTGGTCGTTCGCTCCTTCGCCCAGACGCCCGTACTCCTGCTTGCGCAGGGCGAGGTAGGCGTGATCCTTGGGGGAGGCCTCCCCGGGTTCGGGCTCCTCGTGGCTCTCGGCGAGGATCAGCTGCTCGACCTGTTCGACGGAGAAGGGCTGGAAGTGCCCGGGAAGGTTCTTGTTCATCGTATTCACGAAGATCTGCAGCCCGGCCCGGTCGTAGGCGCGCACGTCGTCGTCCAGGTGGCGCGCCAACCAGTTCGCCCGCTCGTTGCTCCACGGCGGGATGGCGAGCACGGACCTCACGATCGGTTGCCAGGCGGCGGAGGAACCGCGCTGCAGGGTGCGCGGGGTCTCGGCGCAGGGATCGGCCGTGGCGTTCTTCAGCCACGGGCGCCTGCCCTCGCAGCGGACCTTGAGCTCGGACAGGGTCGCGCGCCGGAAGGCGCCCTCCATGGAGACCTCGGGGATTCCACAGGTGCAGGAGATCAGGACGGAACGCAGCGACGCGGTCTTCCCGCTGGTGCGCAGGCGCATCTCGCCGCCGCAGTGCCCCGCTGTGTCCTCCTGCCGGTTCTTGCGGTGCGCCCACTTCCAGTACGGGAAGTCGTCGATGTGTCCGTGGGCGCAGGCCACCACGAAGCGGGACGGGACCAGTTCTTCGAGGCAGTCACCGCATTCGTTCCTCAGTGGTGGGGAGTTGAACTTCCGCACGTGTTGGAGGGCCGCGCAGTTCGGGCAGGAGTGCCAGAGCGGGAAGCGGCGTACGCGGACCCCGTCCCCGCCGGTGTCGTCGGAGGCAGGGGGTAGCCGGAAGTACTTCACGCCGAGAACCCTGGCCAGCCGACGCTCGTGGATCACCGGGGCCCGGTCCACGTTCCACGAGTCGATTCCGGCCACTATGAACGACTCGCTGTCGACGGCGATCATCGATCCCACGCCGTAGGTGGTGATCATTTGTGCCCGGCGTACGGAACCACGTCGAGGGAAACTCCGCGCGGGCGGCTCGCCGGCACCGCGGCGACGACGGGCGGGGGGCGGGGTCATCGGGTTGCCTCCAGGAACAGGCCGGACTCGGCGTCGACGTCGCGCAGGCTCCACAGGGTCGGCCACGCTTCTGCGGCTTCGGGCTTGTCGTCGTAGGGGGTCAGCAGGGACGGGGTGCGACTGCCGCGCCTGGGCTCGTAGAGGAGACCTCCGTAGGCCTCGGCGTCCTGCGCCCATCGGTCGACGAAGGTGTCGAAGGCCTCGGCCGTAGCCCGGTGTTCGTCCCTGTCGATGCTGCTCACGCGGTTGAGGAGGATCGGCCTGATCTCCTCCTCCAGGCGGTCGCGGTACTCGTCGACACGTCCCGCGCCGTCGTTCGGGCGGGCCTCCGGGATCAGGATGCGGGCGAGAGCGACGATCACGGCGTGCAGTCCGCGGTCCCGTGAACGGGCGGAGAACGGTGTCACACTCGTCGACTCGACCTCACGGTAGAGAGCCGAGTGGTAGTGCTGGAAGCTCTCGTAGTGGGACCGGTCCCTGGACCTCGCGGAGTTGAGCATGACGGCGACCAGGCCGGGGTGGCTCCGGCCGACGCGGCTGGTCGCCTGGATGTACTCGGCGGTGGTCTGCGGCTGGCCCATGACAGCCATCAGGCCCAGCCGGTCGATGTCGACGCCGACGGAGATCATGTTCGTCGCGAGCAGTACGTCCACCACGTTCTTGTGGGGATACGTCAGCTCGACCTGCTTGAGTCTGGCAGGGATCTCACTCGAATTGGCGCGGCTGGTCAGCTCCGTCAGTTCGGCGACAGTGCGCTTCTCGACGCCGTCCCGCTCGGCCAGGTACTCCAAATAGGCGTCGACGTCGTCGTGGACCTGGAGTTCGGCGGCGGCCAGCAGGCGCAGGCTGTTGAAATAGCCGACCAGTGTCCAGTAGGCGTCCCGTACGTCGTGCTGGGTGTCGGTGCGCATCGCCCGGTGGAGCAGGTTCGCGTACGTACGGATCAGCAGCGTCGACTGGCTGGTGCTGGGGGTGAGCAGACCGACGTACTGGCGCGTGGCCTTGCGCTCGCGCGGGGTCTCCACGGCGAACCAGGAGTCGCGCGAGTCCAGTCCGGCGGGCGGGAACTGCGAGACCCTGCGGGAGAACAGGGCTCGCCCCTGCGCGGAGGCGCGCCGAATGGTCGCCGTCGACGCGATCACCTTGGGCCGGTCGGCGAGGACGTCCACCGCCGTCTCGTACAGGCCGGTGAGCGTGCCGAGCGGGCCGGAGATCAGGTGCAGCTCGTCCTGGACGATCAGCTCGGGCGGCGGCGTGCGGTCCTCGCGCCCGCGGTCCCGGTTGAAGAGGGCCGCGGTCTGCTCCCGCCACGGCATGGAGGCGAACTTGTCGACCGTGGCGATCACCAGGGTGGGCCTGGCGTCGTAGACGGCCTCGTCGACCAGATGGACCGGCAGTCCGTCCCGGAAGTCGCACTCCCCGTCCGGGCAGGTCACGTGCATGCGCGGCATCTGCTCGTCCACCTCGTACTGGAAGGCGTCCAACCGGCTGCCGCACCAGGGGCAGGCGTGGAGCTGTACGGGGTTCTGCTCCTGGAGGTCCTTGCCCTTGCGCAGCTCGACGAGGCCGGCCGTCGCGACGTCGAGCCGGTTGGGGGTCGCCGACTTCCCGACCCACATGCCGATGGAGATCTGTTCGTCGCCGAACAGGTTCCGATGGGTGAGCCTGATGCGTTCCATCGCGCAGATCAGGATCGCGGCGCGCTCGAACTGCTGCAACGTGAGCAGGCGCAGCGTGTAGCGCATGAGGACGGTCACGCCCGCACCGTGCTCCTGGAGCCGGATGCGCCGCAGGAAGGTGGTGAACGCGATCAGACCGAGGTACGCCTCGGTCTTGCCGCCGCCGGTGGGGAACCACAGCAGGTCCGCGACCTCACGGTCCTCGTGGTCGGGGTCGACGATCCCTTCGAGGCACAACAGCAGGAAGGCGACCTGGAACGGCCGCCATCGGCCCGCCCTCTCGTCCACCGCGCCCTTGCGTCCGCCCCTCACCCACACGCTGCGGGCCCGCTGCTGGGCCATCGCGGCGTTGGCGTGCCGGAAGGCAGTCATGGCGTCGGGCTCGGTCCGCAGCATCTCGACACCCCGTCGCACACGGGCCAGGGCGTCGACGCACTGCTGGATCTGCTCCAGGGCGGCCGGGGCGAACGAACTGCCCACCAACGCATCGGCCTCGGCCCTCTTACGTTCGATCCATTCCGCGTAACCGGTCGCCAGACCTTCGAGCGCGGCCAACACTGCCGCATCCGAGCCGGTGGCCAGAGCGTGCATGGTGAGGGAGGAGTCGTCGATGTCCGGGTTGGAGTCCGTCAGCAGCACCTCGTGCGCCGGCAGGAACTCGGTACGCACCTCGGCGACGGTCGCAGGAGCGGTGTCGGTCGAACCGACGGCGGGCGGGGTCCAGTCCCACTCCGCCGAGCAACCGTGCCCCACGGCGAAGGTCGGCGCGTGACGGTGCAGCAACCGGCTCGCGGCCTGCTCCGGATCCACGGCGCCGAGCGCCGAGGGCCGCTCCACGAAGAGCCGGGAGCCGTCGTCCGCAGTTGCCGTGATGCGCGGCTGGTAGAGGCAGAAGGCGTCCTGGAGTTCGCCTTCACCGACCTGCTTGCCGTTGATGAGCGTGACGGTGACGGTCACGGTGCCGGAGGATACGGCCGGCTTGCGAACGAGGACCTGCAACGTGTGGGTGTCGGGGAGGTCGGTCGCCCTTTCGACGAGTTGGAAGGTGTCGTCGACGAGAGCGAACCACCGGGTTCCCGCGTCCCGAACGTCGATCGGGACCGGCCGGACGAACAACGGGCGCCGACGCCAGTTCTCCGACTGTTCCGAGGTGCTCCGCGCTTCCGCGCGCCTGGCCGGCACCGGGCGGCCCTCGGCGTCCACGGGCTCGTACACGGCGGCCTCCACCATGATCCGCAGACTTGACGACACCGTCGGGGCGACGGCGAAGGTGAGCCCCATGGAGGCGGGCCGACGGTCGTTGGACAGGGAGGCCCCCGGCTCGGGGCCGGTGTCCTCGATGTCCTTCCGCTTCGACAGCGGCGCCTCGTCGAGGCCCTCGGTCTCATGAAGCGCGTCGGCGAGGTCCCGGTCCGCGGCCTCGGTCGCGGGACGGGGGAAGAGCACACCGATCGGGTACGCGGTGATCGGCGGGTCCTGGGTCAGGACCTCGTCCTCCGCTCCCGGACCGAGCAGGTCCCGGCGCAACTGGGACACGAGCTCGTCGCGCACCGCGTAGTGCGCGGCGTGCCGATTCTCGGCAGCGGTCATCGGCTCTCGCCTTCCTGATTGTTGATCCATGTGTGGTGACCGAGCCCGGACAGGCGGGGGACGGCCCAGACGCCGTGGTCACCGAGTCCGGCCCGAGCGCCGGATGCGGTACTGCCCGCGACGCTCTCCAGGCTGTCGACCCTGAACCCGCGTATCTCGTGCGGCCATTTGATGTCCCACGTGGTGCCCACCCTCAGCGAGGCGAAGAGGTCCTGGCGGAACTTCTCGGAGACGACGGCGACCGGGGTGTCTGCGTGGATGACGGTGTACGGCGGGCTCTGGTCGGCCGCCGCGGGGAGCTCGTGCTGAAGGCGCAGCCTGAGCTCGTCCCCGGGACGTACCGAGGACAGCAGGTATTCCTGTACGTCCAGCGGATTGTGCTCGAACCCGTCCGTGCCCGGCGGCTGTGCACGGCAGACGTCCCGCCCGGTGGCCTCGATACCCCGGCGTACGTACGACTTCCAACCGCCGACGTACCAGCGGTCGACGGCCCTGTCCCTGCGAACGAGTGCGGTGTCCGGGGCGGCGAGGCGGTAGAGATCCTCCCGGGGGCGCGTCATGGCGACATACAGGGAGCGGGCCTCGGCGGCCGGGTCGACGTGCGTGTGGTGGCGACGCAGCTCCGCGACCGTCACCGGCTCGACAACAATCACCCGGTCGAACTCGAGCCCTTTGGCCCGGTGCACGGTCGACACCACCAACCGGGCCGGCTCGGGTGAGGACAGCTCGTCGGGGAACCGGCCTTCCGCGACGAGCCTGCGTGTGGCAGCCATGTCCAGCAGGCCGCGCGGCCCACGGGCGGCAGCGCGCAGTGCACGCCAGACCTCGGTCGGATGCATGGACGGCGCCTGCCCTGATTCCGCGAGGAGCTCGCGGAAGCGGTCCTCGTTCATCGTGGCCGATCCCGCTCCGCGCAGCAGTCCGGCGACCCAGGCGGGAGATGGGCGGTCCTGGAGGGACCGCTGCATGCGGTGGGGCACGCCGTTCTCGAAGAGGGCCTCCGACAGGACGAGGGCCTGCCGGTTGTCTCGGCACAGGATCGCGCACGTGTCGGGGAAGTCGCGCAGGGAGGCGAGCGTGAAGGGATCGGTCAGGTCCCCGAAGTCGGGGCAGGACATCAACAGCCCGCGCAGTTCCCGGTGCGCCGCCTCGCCGTCCGACGACGCCCCGGCGGTGTCCGACGCGAGCCGCCGGAGCACGGGCCCGAGCGGCAGGGCCGTACGCGACTCCGGGCTGCGTGCACGGAAGTTCACGGTCAGGTGCAGTTCGAGGAGGTCGTCCGGGTACGAGGCACGCAACCAGTCGAAGAAGTAGTTGGTCTCGGCGGCCCTCGCGTCCGGGTCGGACACCTGGAAGCCGAAGATGGCCTGTGCGCCGTCGCCGACCACGGTGAACCCGCAGCTGTCCTGGAAGTGGTCGAGGAGGGTCTCCACCATGTCCCGGCGGTGGCCCACCAGGTCCTGCACCTCGTCGATCACCACATGGGCGGGGGCCCCGAGCTCGCCGGCCTCGACGGCGCCCCGGATGACGGCCTTCGTCGCCTCCTGGATACGGTCGTCGAAGCTGAGGCGCCCCCACTCCTCGTCCGGGTGGGCGCTGTTGAGCAGGGAGTACGCCCAGGAGTCGAAGGTCTGGGCACGGACCCGCCGCGCTGCCCCGCCGTGCGCGGCGATCCGCCGGCGCAGCTCGCGGACGGCGGCCCGGGAGAAGCTGAGGACGAGGATCTCCCGTGCATCGAGACCCTCCGTCCCGTCGCTCATCAACGAGTCCAGCCTGCGGACCAGGGTGTGGGTCTTGCCCGCCCCGGCCCCGGCCGTCACCAGCACCCGGGCGTCCCAGGGCTGGTCGACGACGGCCTGCTGCTCGGCGGTCAGGGCGGGGCTCTCCAGGTACGCACCGGTCACTTGACACCCCAGAGGTGCTCGAACTGGGTGAAGGCCAGGGCCTTGCCGTAGTTGGTGATGTTGTCCTTGACGTTGAGGATGAGGCAGGTGTCCTTGCCGCCGTTGCGCGGGCCGCGCAGACCGCGGCCGATCATCTGTTGGTAGATGTTCGGGCTGTACGTGGGTCGGGCGACGACCACGGCGCGGGTGGCCGGGGCGTCGAATCCCTGGGACAGGACACCGTAGTTGGTCAGGACGCGGGTCTGGCCGCGACGGAAGGACTCGATGCGACGTCGGCGCTCGCTGGCGGAGGTGGCGGAATCGACGGCGGCGGCGGTGATGCCCCGGTCGTTGAGCTTGGCTGCCAGGAACTTGGCGTGAGCCACGGACGTGGCGAACACAAGGACGGGCCAGTCGGCGGGCATGTCGCCGATCTCGTCGATGATGCGGCGGTTGCGGTCGTGGTCGTCGGCCAGTCGTTGCTCGGCGGCCTTCGACAGCACACTGAGCTGTTCGGCACGCTCCATCTCGTCGTTGGTCAACTCGATCGTCCCGCCGGCCAGTTCGCGGTGGGTGACACGGGCCAGCATCCCGAGCTCCTGCAGCTCCTCGTACGGGTCGTTCGTGAAGATCCCGTCGTCGAGGCGGCGGCCGCCGAATCGCTGCACCAGTCGGTGGGTCTCCTCCGCGTGGGTGTTGCGGAACGGGGTGGCCGTGAGCCCGACCAGATGGCGGTCCGTACGGGAGTGGGTGAGGCCGAGCGACGTGAGGATCTCCGTGTACTGGGGCGAGATCGCCACGTGCGCCTCGTCCACGATCACGAGCGAGGCCTTGCGCAGCCAGGCATAGGCATGGGTGTCGAGGTTGACGCGGAGCTTGGCGTCGGTGGCCACCACCAGGTGCGGACGATCGGTGACGGGGCCGGCCTCGTTGGTGCTCCAGAGGCGGCTGACGGCCAGCGGGCTGTCGGCGCCCACCTTCTGCCAGACGAACTTCCAGCTCTGTACCGCCTGTTCGCAGAGCTCCTCGGTCTGGGCGATCCACAGGACAGGGCCGTCGAGCTCCCCGTTCTGCTTGATCCACCGGATGACGGCCTCGGCCGCGACGCGGGTCTTGCCCGCACCGGTGGGCAGGGAGAGCATGCCGCGTTGGGGAACGACCCGGTCCAGCATGGCGAAGAGGTGGGAGGCGAGGCGCTCCTGGTAGTCGTGGAGACGCGGGAACTCCGACGGCCCGTCCACGTCGATCCTCGATTCCAGCGACGGAGCGCGAACTCCGGCGAAGGTGTCGGGGAATCCGAGATCGGCGACGAACCTCACGGCGGCCGTCGCCCCGGTGAAGGACGACGGTGCGTGGCTGGGGTACTTGGCCGTCAGATCACGGGCGTGGACCTGAAGCACTCCGTCGCCGTGAGCGTTGTACGACATCTGCGCGATGCGCTGCGCAGAGGGATCCTCACCGCCGAGGCCCTCGCGCTCGCTCTCCATCAGACCTTCGGGGAGGCGAGCGCGCAGGGCGTCCGCACCGATGAGGAACTCCAGCTTCTCGACGACGGACCCGGACGCGCGGACCTTTTGGAGGGTTTCCTGGAGTTGCTTGTCCTGCTCCTGGCGCTGCTGGTCGTCCAGCACGGCACGGCAGCCCGACGGGCCGAGCCCCCAACGAAGTTCACGGTCGACGGCCACCAGGGCGTCGAGCGTGGACCTCGGTTCGAGGACGAGCACGGTCGTTCCCTGCAGTGCGCTGGGAAGAGGTGTCACCTTGGACCCGTTGGGTGTCTTCACCACCTCGTCCAGTTCCGAACAGCGCAGCAGATCGTAGGTGTTCACCTTGCTGCCGAGTCGCTTGCGGAGGGTGGGGAACTCGTCGCGCAGCGGCGTGGGATCCCCCGTCCCGACGTGACGAAGCTCCTTGGTGATCACGTCGGAATGCCGCAGCATCCCCCACTCCTTGATCATCAAGTCCGCGTTCTCGGGGCTGTTGACGAGGAGGGCGGGCAGTTCCTCGTCCCGCAGCGACCGGTACTCCTCGGGAGTTGCGGCGACGGAGATCTCGCCGTCCTCCCGCGTGCCCCACTCCGACCCGATACGGCATCGGGTGAGCGAGTCCTCGGGGAACGGCAGCTGCAGACGGGTCAGCATCACATAGGTGTTGCCGACGAAGACGTCGTCGTCGCTCTCCATCAGTCGGGTCAGCAGGTTCCCCCACTTCTCCGCCGGAACCTCGTCGACCGTGGCCGGCAGGTGCAGCTTGCGTGCCTTCTCCGCGCTGATGTCAGCCACGGGCAGGACGTCGCGGTACCCGGCGAGCTGAGGGCCGACGGCCTCGCCGAGTCGGACATCGCCCTGGGACGTGGGTACCAGGCCGTGCTTGCGCAGCATCCATCGGATCGGCGAGGCCACGGGCGCACGAGTGGCTGCCTGAGCACCGAACTGGCGGGTCCAGGTGTCGATGACGCTGTCGTCAGGGAGGGCCTTGAGGAAGGCGGCCTTGCCTTCCTCGGAGAGTCGGACCAGCAGATGAAGGGGGCCACCGACGGCCGCGCCCTCCAGCTTGAGCCGCGACGGCTGAGGACGGGCCGCGTTGCTGCTCAGGGTCCTGCAGTAACTGTCGTAGACGGCCGTCCGGTAGTCCTCGAACCAGGACTCGCTCTCCGGCCGGTACCCCCCACTCGGTCGATCGCGCAGGCCGAACTCCCTGAACACCGCCATGTCGTCGGAGTGGAAGGTCATGTTCACGGCCACGGCCCGGTCCCTCGACCCGTCGGCGGGAACGACCGGACCCGGGACCAGACAGTCCCTCATGCGGTGGAACCTGCCGTCCACGGTCTGGACGAACAGGGTGTCCAACGGCGACGCGACCCGAGCCTTCACCTCCGTGGTGACGTGGCTGCCACCCGCACTGTGGAAGAGCTCCCAAAAGCGGGTCCAGTCCTGCGCCGAGTATCCGTCGAATCCCTGGTCGAGGACGCCCACGAAGCGGCCGCGGGCGTCCGCCTCCCGGATGCCGAGCTCGCTCAGCGCACTCGCCAGGGACATGTCCTCGGAGAGTTTCGTATCGACGTAGACCAGGTCGTCCTTGAGCCCGTCCTGGACGGTGCGGCGGAAGACCACGCCTGCGACCGGGGCGACCATGCCGTGCGCCTCCGTGAGTACCACCTTCGCCTGCCGGGCCTCCGCCTCGAAGGGGGACCGGTCCCTGATCATCTCGGCGAGGATCCGGATCGCGACCACCGAGGCCTCCGCACTACCGTCCGAGACCAGGGCTTCGAGCCACTCGCGAACCGTCGCGCGGGTGTGCCTCGCGGCCTCCAGGATGTGCTCCACCTTGCCCGAACGGATCTCCATGGCCTCGACGGAGGGGTGGATCCAGTTCGCCGGGCGAGCGGGGCAGGCGTTCCACATCTCCAGCCACTCGGGCCGCAGACGTCCCCGCTTTCCCATGTCGGGATGAATGCGGAGGTCCTTGGGGTTCCTGAGGATGCCGTCCTGGTCGGGCAGTGAGGGACGTTGCGCGGCCATTTCCCAGATCTGCCTGGTCAGGTACATGTCGGCCCAGTTGAGAGTCTCCGACTCCCGGCTGCGGCCCGGCAGCAGCGGCAGGTAGGCGCCCGGGTCCTGCGGAGGGGCGAGGGCGGGAAGCGAATCGACGACGAGTCGGGCAGCGACCTGGATGATCTCCTGGTTGAACGGGCTGGCGTCCAGGAGGTTCTGGCGGTCCTCATTCGTCTTCCACGCCCCGTTGAGCGCACCGCTCAAGGTCATGGGGTACTTGGTCGGGAAGAACGACCAGAACTCTCCACGTCCCCTCGGAGCACTCAGCACCTTCTCCCCGGAGTACTCGGGCACCGCCCAGGCGATGTCGATCGTCCCGCGGTCGTGCATCTCGCCGGCACTGGCCCGAGCGTCCTCGGTGGGACGGTGGGTGAGGGTGAACACCTTCCACTCGCTGCGTGCCGTACGCTGCCCGATCCGCTCCTCGTGAATGACGTGCCGAGGGCCCTCGTGCTCGACCGTGATCTCGCGGCGAACTCTGGGTAGGGAACGCCGGTCCTCAAGGACCACGGTTCCGACGTGGTGGGAGAAGAGCTGGAAACGGGCCGGGAATTCCTGGTGCTCGCTGTCCTTGGAGGGCCGGCTCATGTCATGGCCCAACCGATCCGCCGCGCCGGGGAGCAAGGGGAGCCGCACCACTGTGGTGGCCCATCCCAACAGCTGATCGAGCACGGAGTCCGTCGTCCGCTCCTTGGTCGCATCGAGCGGACGGGCCATGCGCAGCACCGGCGACTCGAACTCTTCGTCCGGTGCGCCACCACGCGCCCTCGCGATCTCCGCACGGGACCAGGCCCGGTCGAACCCGAAGCTTCCGGAGGCGCTGAAGAACTGGGGGGCGTCGGTGACGGCGAGTACGGACTTCACGCCCACGCCGAAGCGGCCGATCTGGCCTCCCCGCTTCTTGGAGACACTCATCCGGAGGATGGTCTCCGCGCCCTCCGGCGTGACTGGTGTGCCCTCATTCGCACAGTAGAGATGCGTGGCGGTGAGAACGACGTGCACCTTGCCGCCGGGAGAGGAGGCGATCTCGTCGGCCGCATTCTGCACGAGCTCGAACAGCTGTCGGTCCCCGTACCCACCCTGGGTGATGCGCCGTTCCCCATTGGCGTGTTCCTGAATCAGCCCCGGGTCCACCCGGTAGGTCTCCAGTACGCGCAGCGACTGGTCCACGATCTTCCTGATCACGGGAGAGTCCGAAGTGCCCTGCGGCAGGGGCTGATTCACGATTTTCCGTTTCCTTCAACTGGGGCGGGAAGCTGGGAAATCGAGCGCCGGCCGTGCGGGCGGGGGAACACACGGCCGGCGCTCGTTACGAATGAACGGTAGACGCGAGGTCTGACAGGGGCAGGGGATTACGGAAGATCGATGACGATGCGGATCGTGATGACGATCCGGCGACCCCGCCGACGCACGGGCGTCCTACGGATGCCCGGGTGCCCGGGGGGCGCCACGGCGGAGCGACGGCCGGAACTCCGCGGCCGTCCGCGGTCGCGACGGGCGGAACGGCGGGCACGGCTGGTGGGGGAGGGTTCGGGCGAAGAGGTCTGCTTCTTCTTCTCGGCGGCGGCGATGAGCCGCTTGTACCGCAGGACGACGTCGCGGGTGCTGCCGAGCTGCTCCAGGAACTCGGAGGCCAGGTACGGGTCGTCCTCCTGAAGGTCTTCGTAATGCTCGACGATCCACCGCATGTGGTTCAGGTCGTCGGGGTCGTGGTCCACGGCGCTTTCTCATTTCTTCCGGATCGGGAAACAATGGTGCAACCAGAAAGATCCGGGAGAAAGTCTTCTCGACGAAAGAGGTGGCGCGAGAATTGATCTTCAGGACTTTTGGGCGTGGAGGAGCGACCCTGTAACAGGTGTTTTCTGACACGGGTTGCAGAGCGGGATGAAGCGCGCCCTGGGGTGAGGGAAACGTTTCTGCCGATCCCTTTCGTAAAGGGATTCCAGGCATGCCGAAAAAGCCCCACTCCGGGGTTTCCGTCGTGGCGCCGAGTGCTGCTCCGGCTGGAAGGAAACTAGCACACCAACCCCTCGCGTCCCAGGGGCTTTTGATCCCGAGGTGAGGGCGACTCTAGTGGAATGTGGAATTCCGTTTCCAGGATTGCTGCGAACAACCGGAGTGGGGCGCGGGAGCGGTTGTACAACGTTCGTTGACATCGGTCGCTTGTCAAAAACGCCTGGTAGCATGGCTGAGCAGGAACGAAGAGGACGGGGTGGTGGCGTTGGACGTTGGGGAAGAATTCGGACCCTGGCTCGCGCGGCAGTTGCGGCGGATGGGCAAGAACCAGGCGGAACTGGCGGCCGAGGTCGGGGTGACCAGGGCAGCGGTCTCAGCCTGGATCACGGGCCGGGCCGCTCCCCGGGAGGAGACGATGCGGGCGATCGCGCTCGCGATCGGCACGGATCCCGGGACCGTCCACACGCGCACGGAGGACGCCGCTCCCACCCGGCCGATCTCCTGGTACCACCGGCCGGCCTATGCCGACGGCGGCCGGGACTTCGGCAACGCCGCGGCCTTCGCCTTCGAGGCCGACGTGGAGACATTGGCCCGCGAGGCGACCCAGAACAGCCTCGACGAGCGTCTCGACCGCACCAAGCCCGTCCGCGTCCGCTACACCCTGCACGAACTGACCGGCGAGACGCTCGCGAACTTCCGCGAGGCCATCGGATGGAACGACCTCTACCCGCACTACGAGGTCGCCGCCGCCCAGGACCAGAAGGTGGGTCGCGTCGTCGCCGAGGGCCTCAAGGAGATGAACGAGCGCGACCGGCTCATTCTTCTGAGGGTCGACGACTACAACGCCTCCGGCCTCACCGGTGACGACTACGAGGACGGCCGGTTCGCCGCGGTGGTACGCCGCCAGCTCGACAGCCGGAAGTCCGACGACAGCGCGGGCGGTTCCTACGGCCTGGGCAAGGCCACCCTCTGGGCCACCAGCCGCCTCGGCATGGTGCTGATCAACTCCACTCTGTCCGTGCCCCACGAGGGACGGACCGAACGACGACTCGTCGGACGCCTCGACCTGCCCTGGCGCGAGGTCGACGGGAAGTCGTACGCAGGACCCGCCTGGCTCGGTGAACCGGACACCGCTCCCGGGAACAACAAGGACGTGGCTCGATCCTGGTGGGCCGACGAGGAGACGACCGCACGGCTCCACCTCACCAGGGAGGGAACGGAACCCGGAACGTCCTTCCTGATCGTCGGCGCCCACGACGTGGCGAGCATCTTCAACGACGCGTCGGCCGACGAGGAGGACGACGGCGAGGAGACCGTGCAGGCGATGCACGAGAAGCTGGTCGACGCGCTCGCCGAGAACTTCTGGGCCGCGATGACGTCAGGGGAGACAGCCGCCCCCCTGCTCGAAGCGTCCGTACAGGCCCTACGGAACAACCAGGTGGTCGTCAAGGAACAACGCGTCGATCCGCAGCGGGCGCAACCGTCCCGGACACGTGCGCTCAAGGCCTACCTCGACGGCACCACGGTCGAGCGTCTCACCGAAGCCGGCCAGGTCGCACTCGCACGGGTACCGCTCAAGGTGCCCGCCCCCGGCGGCAAGAGGGGAACGGTGGAACACCAGGCGGTTCTGCTGGTCACGGCGGCCGAGGACGGTGATCGGGGCAAGCCCAATCAGCTGGTGAGCATGCGGGGCAGCCGGATGACGGTCAAGACGGCCAGGGTGCCGGACCTCCCGCTCGGCACGACCTACTTCCAGGCAGTGCTGCTCGCAGGTCACGCGGCGGGGACGACCGACGAGTACGCGGACCGGGCCGAGACGTTCCTGCGTGCGTCCGAGCCGCCCGAGCACAACAAGTGGGGCCGGACGGAAGAGCTCTGGGCCAGCTACTCGCCGACCGCCTATCGGCGCATCACCGACTTCACCAAGGCGGCGAATGCCGCGGTCAAGGAACTCGTGGGACGGCGCAAGGAACAGAACCAGGAAGGCCCCAAGGCACTGCGCGACCTCCTGAAGCTCGACGGGGGGCCGGCCGGGGGCGCCAGGACCAGCGGCCACCCGACCATCCGTGACCTGGACGCGGAGGTCGATCCCGCAGGGGCCTGGCAGGTCACCGTCGAGGTCAAGCTGCCTGCCCGACAGGACCCCTGGGTGATGACACCGGTCGCCAAGTTCGACGTACGGTCCGGAGGCAGGCCCTCCGTCGGATGGGCGCGGATCGCCGCGTTGGAGAACTGCCGGGTCGTGGACGGAGTCCTGCACTTCGGTGCCGGGGCCAGGTCGGCCACCTTCAGTGGCACCACGGACGTGTCCACCCATCCGGTCCGCGCGGAGCTGGCCGGACTGGTCGTCGAACTGCAGAAGGAGAGGGGGGTTTCCGCATGAGGGTCTTTCCGTACAAGACACTGGCCGGTGAGGTCTCCTTCCGCGTGACCGCGGTCCGGCAGGACCGGGCGGACCTCGACATCACGGTCTTCTCGACCCAGGAGCGTGTGGTCGCCCTCCACCAGGTGGAGAGGGAGGACTGGGAATCGGCGAGGTTGAGCCTGTCGGCGAGACTGCCGGAGCAGGAGCTGGCCAACGGACCGTGGTCGGACGTCGCGGTCCTTGCCGTGCTGACCGAGAAGTCCACCAACTCCCGTACCACGGCACTGCTCCGAAGGAGCGTGAACGACGGGTCGCAGTGGGTGGGGCAGCTCCGCTTCTGGCGTTCCGCCTACCGCAGTCAGGCCGAACTCTCCGTCCTGGTGGTCGCCACCGTCGGCGGGGTGGCCGGGCGAATCGTCGGGCGCTCGGAGGACGACTGGCTGGTCGACCTCACTGCGCGAACCCCTCTCCGGCGCAAGGAACTTCAGGTCGAGGAGGTCGACTTCCGGGACGGGCCGTACGCGTGGCTCCAGCCGGTGAAGGACTCCGCCTGGTTCATCGAGACATCGAGCGACCTGCCGACCGTCTACCTGAACACAGGTTTCGACGGGATCTCCGATCTCCTCAACTCCGGGGGCAGCCCGACGGAGAGGGCGGTTCGCGACATGCTCGCGGCTCAGATCGCGACCGATGTGTGGACGGCCGTCTTCCACGCGGCCGTCAGCGATCTCGAGATCGACGCCGAGGGGACTCCCCAGTGGCCCGGGGGCTGGCGGGACGCGGTACTGCGCAGCATGCTCGCGGACGTTCTCCCCGATCAGTCCGGGGCCGACGCGCTCCGGGAGATCCACGCGCGCCGCACGGAGTCCTCCGGGTGGAACGAGCTCCAGCCGCGGATCAACTACGCGGCCACCCGTCGGGCCAAGGTCGCCAGGAACCTCAGCACCGCGATCCGTGTCCTGGAAGCGTCCCAGAAGGAGAGCAAGGCATGACCGCGAAGCCCGACCCCATGCCGCACCGTCTGGCGCTGCTGTCGGACGCGAACGCTGCGAAGAACCTCAGCACGGGAGTCCTGTCCGGCAAGGAGGACCCGCCGCTGATCGCCCTCGGCAAGGCCTCGGAGCCGTTCCCGGTCGACAGTGCCAGGCTTCTGGTGGACCCGTTGCGCGCCTTGATCGACGACGCGATGTACGTCCACCGCGACGACACCCCCACCAAGGCTGACGCCTGGTTGGCACCCCGGCTCCACGCCGTGCTGCGGTTGACCCGCAGGGAGGCGGCCGACGCGCGACTGTGGAACTTCATCGCGTTGTCCGTCGCGCCCGACTACGTCGTCTGGCGGCACCTCCCCGGCAAGGGAAAGAACGGCAGTCCGCCGACGGTCGCCGCCGACCGGTTCCGGGGTGCCCACTACACCCAGGCCTTCTCGCGGCTCTGGTGGGCGGCCGAACTCTTCCGGGACGGAGCCGACTACAAGCCCGTACAGGTGGCCTGCGGGAACCAGGACGTCCTCAACACGGTCCTGCGCCTCGACATCATCGACCACCGCCCCACTGCCCAGGCCCTCGTCCGGCTGGTGGAGAGGGGGACGGCGCGCACGGGCCGCGAGGTGAACGCCCTTGCCACGGTGGCGAATTCGGCGGCGAGCACCTTGATGTACGACGTGATCGCGGCGGACCACGTTTGGGACGGCGGCGCCCTGGAGGAATGGATAGGGGAAGGCGAAGCGGCCCCTCACGTCTCCAGCCGCACCCTGCCGGACGGACCCGACGACGGGCCCGTCCCGGAGGATTCCGTGAAGACGCTCGTCGACCACTTCGAGGAGCTCTTCATGGATGCGAGGGTGCGGGGGAAGGTCAAGGGCGGAGCAGAGGATTGACGTCGGGGTTGGTGATCGCGTCGGCCTCCAGGGCGGCGACGGCCTCGTTCCTGGCCTTCTTGCCGAGGCCCAGTGCCGCAGTCAGCACGTGGATGCCGAGGCGGGGCGGGATGGCGTTGCCGATCTGCTGAGGAATGCCGTTGCCGCTCCACCTGTAGCCGGCGGGGAAGGTCTGCAACTGCCCCGCTTCGGCGTTGGTGAAGCGCGACTCGGTCGAACCCGCTCCCACCACCCGGTTGCGGGAGATCTTGCCGGTGACGGTGGCGGCCGGGAGGTCGGAGGCGCGTCTGCCCCGGGCCTTGGGGTCGCCGCCTGTGCCGTAGTTGGACACCACCTCGAACGGCTTCGGACGATCGAGTACGTCGCCCATGGCAACCCACGGGTCGTGGGCGTTCCTCTTCTCCGGGTCCACGCCTTTTCGGTACCGCTGGTGCGTGTGCTCGGGCAGCTCCGCCGCTTCGCCCCAACGGGCGTTCTCGCCGTTCCAGCGAGCGATGAGGATGGCGCGGCGCCGGGTCTGCGGTACGCCGAACTCCTCCGTGAACAGGACGGTCGGTTCAGTCACGAGGTAGTCCTTGGCCTCAAGGACCTCTTGAACGACTCTCCATACGGGCAGCACAGCCGGTACCTGTTCCAGCACGATCGCCTCGTACGGCTTTTCCGCCGCCAGTGCGGCGAGCGCCCAACGCAACGGCTCCAGCACGAGTCCGGTCCGCTCGTCCTCCAACTCGTCCATGCGGGCGCGGACGTCCTCGCCGGCGGCCATGCGCTTGGCGAGATCGATCACGTCGTCCAACGCGCGACGTCCGGAACCCGAACCGGCGACCGTGTAGGTCTGACACGGCGGCCCCCCCGCAAGGACGTTCGCCTCCGGGAAGTCCGCAGGTCCGAAGTCGCGCACGTCACCGTGCCTGGTGGGGAGGTTCTCGGCCAGACGCGTCTCGCAGGCGTCCTTGTCCCATTCGATGCCCACTTCCACGGGCACACCCAGGTAGCGCGCAGCCACGTCCAGCCCGCCCGGACCGGCGAAGAGATCGACAATCCGAAATTGATCTGCACGTGACTCGTGGGAGGTGGGGGCGGTCATGGGATGGAAGTGTAGCCGGCGGTTGAAGATCAGAATTGCCGAGGTGATGCGGTCGCACAGTACGCCGGTGCGGGGTCTGCCCGGGACTCAGGAGCTCAACGCCTCGGCGATGGCCCTACCCAGCGCCTCGCCGACGGGCGGCGGTGAGGCGTTACCGATCTGTCGGTAGCCCTTCGTCTTACCGCCGGCGAAGTCCCAGTCGGCCGGAAAGGACTGCAGGATGGCGGTCTGGGCCACGGTGAGCTTCTTGCACGGAGACCCGGATCCGTCCGACTCCTGGATTCCGCCGGGCCCCGGAACCTCGTTGCTGAGAGCGGAACCGTTGATCCCCATGCGTGCCCAGGCCTTCTTGGTGCCCGTCGGCCCGAGGTCGGGGCCGCCGCGTTCGTACGAGCCGCCGACCAGGGTCGGAGCGACACGGTCCGCCTGGTCGGCCCACGCGTCCGCTCCTTCCCAACCTCGTGCCGACATCGACTCACGAAGGGCTTCGCCTGCGGAGACGTGGCGTGTCACCGTGGGGCTCGGCTCACGAAAAGCCTTGATGTACCGATCTTGCAGCGCGACCAGAACACCCTGTTTGCGATCCTGGGGCACCCCGAAATCGGCAGCATTCACCACGAACCACTTGAACCCGTACCCAAGATGTCTCAGTTCCTTGTGGATGAATTCGCGTACGTCGGCGAATTCAGGGGCTCCGACCAGCCCGGGAACGTTCTCGATCAGCAGGGCACGGGGCTGGATGGCGTGGGCAAGGAGGACGGTGGCTTCCAGCAGAAGCAACTCCTCGCCTGTTTCCCTGCGTGCCACGGTGGCGGGAGATTTCACCCTTGGCAGTCCGGCGGAGAGCAGATCGACGTCGTAGGTCTCCTGGTGCTCCGACGGATCGAACTCCTTCCGGAGTTCCATGGTCAGGACGTTCCAGGCGGGCCTGTTGAGCTTCAGGGTGTCGCAGGTGACCTGCCGCTTGTCGAGCAGGAGGACCGGGTCGAAGCCCGCCCGCTCCAACCCCAGGGCAAGTCCCCCACCGCCGGAGCACACGTCGACAGATTTCAGTCTCCGCACAGGAATCCCCCGAAACATCAAGATCCACGAACTGTGCCGTCGACGATATGTGCCTTGTTCATGGATGTCGACGGAAGTGCCAGGACCTGGCCGGAATCTCGATCAAGTTCCGGAACGCCGCCGCAGGACGAGGTCGGTGACCTCGGAGGCAACTCCGGACGGCACCTCGTGCTCCCAGTACCGAAGCACGGTCCACCCCGCCGCCTCCAGGTGTGCGGTCGTCTCCCGGTCCCTGGCCATGTTCTTGTCGAGCTTGGTGCGCCACCACTCGGCGTTCGACCTCGGTCGGGTCGCGTGCTGCGGGCAGCCGTGCCAGAAGCAGCCGTCCAGGAAGACGGCGATCTTGGCGGGGCCGAAAACGATGTCGATCGTGCGGCGGCGCATTCCCGGGACGGGGACGTTCACCCGGTAGCGCAGGCCGGCCGCGTGGAGGAGTTTGCGGACGGCGACCTCCGGAGCCGTGTCGCGGCGGCCTTGGAGGCGCATCCTGGCGGAGACGGACGCGGAGGACGGGACGGGGCGGGGCAACGGATCGGGCACGCAAGGCATTGTGCCGGCGGGTCCCCGTACGTCTCGGTGAGTGGTGCGCATCGGGCGTACGTACGGGGAGCGCGCTGCGTCGGCGTCGCGCGGTGCCGACGGTCCTCACGCCAGTTCCGTCACCCCGTGGCACTCCCGGTACACGTTGCCCGAGTCGCACCAGCACGCCGCGTTGCGGGCCGGGGGCCAGGAGGTGGCCTTGCCGCGGGCGGCGAGGGTGGTGGCGTACTCGGCGAGGAGGGGGACGGAGTCCGGGGTGGTGCGTTCCGAGGCGGCGAAGGCCTCGTAGGAGGGGATGGAGCCCGTGACGATACCGAGGTTGGGGGTGCCGGTGGCGGCCAGTTCGCGGAGGCTGGACTCGATGCGGGTGAGGTGGGCCTCGTGCGAGGCGTACTCGGGCTGGAGGCCCGGGTACGTGGCGAGGAGTTCGGAGAGCTCGTCCGCCGGCCAGCGCAGCAGGGCCACCGGGAAGGGCCGCGAGAGCGCCGTGCGATAGCTGCCCAACTCCGCACGCAGCCGCGCGATCTCGGCCTTCAGCTCGGCGGGGTTGTCGGAGCCCAGGGCCCAGAGTCGCTTCGGGTCGTGCAGCTCGTCGAGCGTGATCCCGTCCGTGCGGTCCGCCGAGTGCGTGCGGTCCGCGAGGGCGTCCCAGTTGTCGTGGGCCTTGCCCAGCATCCTGCGTACCCGGTGGCGGCCGGCCAGCAGGGACTGGGTGGTGTACGGGATCTCGTCGGAGGGGTCCACGAGGAGCGTGAGGGCCGTGGTGTAGCAGTCGTGGGAGGCCTGGAGGTCGTCGTGCTGCTCCAGGGCCTCGGCGATGATGTCCCACGGTTCCGGGGTACGGGGAGCCGCCGCGCGGATCCCGTCGATGATCGCGCGGGCCTCCGCCTCGTGCCCGTACTCCCAGAGGTTCGCCGCCTTGAGGGCCTTGACGAGGAGCGGATTCTCCGGGGCGGGTTCGGTGGAGGCGAGCAGCCGGTCGTAGAGCGTGGCCGCCCGGGACCGGTCCCCGGAGAGTTCGAGGTGGGCCGCGGCCTGGAGAAGGAGCGGCTCCTGGTCCTGCGGGTACTGCGCCGCGGTGCGCAGCAGTCGCTCGGCTTCGGCGGTGTGGTCGGCGGGCGAAGGCGTGTCGGGGCGCATGTGGGACACCGTACTGCTGTACGGGCCGCGGGCGAGAGGGAGATTCGGGTCCGGGTTCGGCGCGGGCGTGGAGCCGGGGCCGGCGGTCGCGGAGAAGGCCCGGGCGGGGGCCGGGTTGGGGTTGCGCATGGGGTGAGCGTTCCCCGGTGGGGTGAGGCGGGAACTTCGGGCGGGGAGCGTTGTGTGGCCCGGCCGAGATGTCGGGCGGCGGGCCGGCTGGCCGCCTGCTTGCTGAGCGGCGTCGTGGCCCGTCCCGGGGGTGGTGAGTTGTGGGGGAAAGGCTTATCTTGCGCGCCTTGTTGGGTGGCGGCACTCGCCAGGTGTCCGGTGTGCGGTGTGCGGTGTGCGAGGTCGAGCGGGGGGATCGGGGCGTGGTGGTGTTACGGGTGTGGGGTCGCGGTCTCGGCACCTGGCGGTGGTCGCTCGCGCGGGGGCGTGGGCAGAGACTCGGGCTGCGGTGGCCGATCGCGCGGGGGCGTGGGCAGAGACTCGGGCTGCGGTGGCCGATCGCACGGGTGCGCCGGCAGCCAGGTGTGCGGTGGGCGCCTGGGCGGGCGGAGCGGACAGGGGGGCCAGGGGGGTCACGGTGGGTGCCCGGTCGGCGGGGTGGGGTTGCCCGGGGGCTGTGGGTGGGGGGTGAGGTCTTCGTTACCTGCGGGGTGCTGCTGATGCTGTTGGTCATGCATCAGGTGTGGTGGACGAACCGGGAGGCCAGGAGCGGTGCCGAGCAGACGGTTCGGGACCTGGTTCGGGAGTGGGAGGGCGCGGGGGCGGCGGGTGCGTCGGGCGACGGTGGGGATGTGGACGTGGATGCGGATATGGGGGTGGGGGAGGACGGGGTCGGCGGAGTGGGTGGGGGCTCGGGGGGTGGGGCTGCCTCGGCAGGTGGGGTCGCCGGGGACGGAGAGGGGGGAGGGTCGTCCGGCAGTTCTGGTGCGGACGGAGCGGGCGGCCGTGCGGACGGTGGGAGCGGTGTCAGTGGAAGCGGGGGGCGGAACGGGGGCGCTGCGCAGCGCGTGGGGCCGCCGCGGTGGGATCAGGCCTACGCGGTGATCCGGATTCCGAAGGTGGGGGTCGTGGCGCCCGTGGCCCAAGGCGTCGGCAAGCGCGGAGTGCTGGACAAGGGGTACGTGGGCCACTACCCGGGGACCGCCCAGCCTGGGCAGGCCGGGAACTTCGCGCTGGCCGGGCACCGGAACACGCACGGCGAGCCGTTTCGCTACATCAACCGGCTCGGGGTGGGTGACGAGGTCGTGGTCGAGACTCGGGGCGCTGTCTACACGTACGTGGTGAGCGGCGGTGTGCCGCAGACGTCCGCCCGGGACGTTTCGGTCATCGGGAGCGTGCCGCGGAGTGCGGTCAAGCCGGGATACGGGTACCGCGAGCCGGGGTACTACCTCACCCTCACCACCTGCACCCCGGAGTTCACCTCCAGGTACCGGCTCGTGGTCTGGGCGAAGTTGGCGCGGATGAAGCCCCGTTGAAGCGGGGGTGGCGGGGCGCCGCGAGGGGTGGGTTCGGCAGGGACTGAGCGGAGCGGGTCACGTGGCCCCGGCAGGTGTGCAAGCACGCCCCCCGGAACCCTCCGAGTGCGGTTCCTGGACGCCGAGATGTCCCTCGCCCGGCCCCGTGACTCCTCTCGGCGGGTCGGGGACGTGTGGAGGTTCCTCGTTCGGTGAGGCCTTAGGGTCTCGGGCGTGTCCAGTGATCTTCCGAGTTCCTCCCGCTCGTCGCACGACGCCGGTACCTCGCCCGGTTCGCGCGAGTCCGACGCGCTCAGAGCAGCCGGTGCATCCGGTGCAGGCATTGCAGCGGGTGCAGGCCGTGCAGCTGGTGCAGGCCGTGCACCGCGTGTGTCCCGTGTGCTGCGCCGGCGGCCTCAGTTGTTGTGGCTGCTCGTGCCCTATGTGCTCTACCTGGGGGTGCTGCCCCTGGTGAACCGGGTGCACCCCGTCGTGTGGGGGCTGCCGTTCCTGTTCCTGTGGTTGTTCGGGGCCACCCTGCTCACACCCGTCGCGGTGTGGCTGACCTGGCGGGGGGATCACCGGCGATGAGTTCCGCAGTGGTGGCCACGTCCATCTTCGGCGTCTTCATGGTGGGGACCGTGGGGCTCGGGCTGCTCGCCATGCGCGGGCGCGGGGGTGGCGGCGGGGGGCTGGCCGAGTGGTCCGTGGGTGGGCGGAGCCTGGGGGCCGTCTTCATCTGGGTGCTGATGGCCGGTGAGGGATACACGAGTTTCAGTTATCTCGGCGCCGCGGGGTGGGGCTACAACTACGGGGCCCCTGTGCTCTACGTCGTCGCCTACATGTCCTGCGGCTACGCGGTGGGGTACGTCGTCGGGCCGATGCTGTGGGCCTACGCGCGCCGGCACTCGCTGGTGGGCATCACCGACATGGTGGCCCACCGGTACGGGAAGAAATGGCTGGGCGCGGTCGTCGCCGTCCTCGCCTCGGTCTTCCTGTTGCCCTACATCCAGTTGCAGATTACCGGGATGGGCGTGGTCGTCTCCACCATTTCCTACGGTGCCATCAGCCTCAACTGGGCCTATTTCATCGGCTTCGCAGTGACCGTCGGATTCGTGGTGGTGAGCGGGCTCCGCGGCAGTGCCTGGGTGTCCGTCCTGAAGGACGCCATGGTGATTCTCACGCTCGGTTTCCTCGCCGTGTACGTGCCTGTGCATTACTTCGGCGGATACGAGCCTTTTCTCGACCGGGTCGTGACCGAGAAGGCGGAGTGGCTGACCTTTCCCGGGCACGGGGAGAGCGGATTCGGGCAGATCTGGTTCATCACCACTTCCTTCCTCAATTCGCTGACGGTGGTCATCTTTCCCACCACCGTGGCCGGTTATCTCGGGGCGCGCTCGGCGGACGGACTGCGCCGCAACGCGATCTGGCTGCCCGCCTACAACGTGCTGCTGTTCATTCCGATGCTGCTGGGGATCGCCGCGCTGTTCGTGGTGCCGGGTCTCGTCGGCGCGGACTCGAACCTGGCGCTCTTCAAGCTGGTCGTCGACTCGTTGCCGGCCTGGGTGGTGGGTGTCGTCGGGGTCGCCGCCGCGCTGTCGTCGATCGTGCCGATGGCCGTGTTCATGCTGGTCATCGGAACCATGTGGGGCCGCAGCGTCCTCGGGCTCGTACCGAGATGGCGAGGGCGGGAGAAGCTGGCCTCCCAGGTGGTGGTCGTCGTCGCCGGGGCGCTCGCGCTCGTCCTCACGTACACCGCGCCGAACACCCTCGTACGGCTGTCGCTGATCTCGTACGAAGGCATGGCCCAGCTGCTGCCCATGCTCCTGCTGGGGCTGCTGTGGCGGAAGCTGACCCTGGCGGGTGCGCTGAGCGGGCTCGTGGTGGGGGTGGGGGCCGTGTGCGCGCTGGTGTTCAGCGGGCACGATCCGGTCTGGGGCATGAACGCGGGAATTGTTGCGCTCGCGCTCAACCTTCTCGTCGCACTCGTCGTCTCCTTCAGTGGACCGCGTGAACGCGACGAGCGGCCCGACGCGGAGGTCCTGGCCCGTGATCCCCGGCCGGGTCCACTGGTCAAGGGCGAGGAATCCGTGGCAAGCTGACGCGAGTTGAGTGGTGGAGGCCGTACCGGCTGGTGCCGGGGGGCCAAGGAGAGAGTCGGGAGGGACGGGTGTGATCAGGAACGCCGGGCGGGCGCGTTACGCACTGCTGATGTTCTTCCTGCTTGCCCAGGTCCTCTTCGACCTCGGCGGCTTCGGCTTCGCGGGCGCCGTCGCGCTCGCCGCCACCGCCACCGCCGGTGCCGCACTCATCGCCTGCGCGCTGATCGCCGGGCGTACGGTACCGACCGTTCCCCGTACGCGGGTACGGACCACCATCCGCGACCGGGAACGGCGTACCGCCTTCCTGGCCCAGCGGGACCCCGACGCCTCCGGCAGGCCCCGGCCGCGAGCCCCAGGCCGGCTGTCTCCGACGGCCGCGTAGGGGACCGGCGCAGCAGCTGACGCCGATGCTGTAGAGAGTCGATGTTGTCGGTGCTGCAGAGAGCCGATGCTGTAGAGCGTCGGCTCAGGGCGTGCGTTTCCCCTTTCGGGTCGTCATACCGATGTCGTTTTTCTCCTCGGTACGACGAGACCCTCGGAGGGCTCTTCCGTGTATTCCGTGTTCGCTTCTGTTGTCGAATGGCTCGCTGCCCTTCTGGAGCCGGTGTTCGCCGTTTCCGCGACTGCCGCCGCCATTGTTGTCTTTACGATGTTGGTACGCATTGCCTTCCATCCGCTCGCCAGGGCCGCCGTACGGGGCGAGAAGGCGCGGCGCGAGATCGCTCCGCGCGTGGCCGCCGTACGGAAGAAGTACGCGAAGAACCCCGAGCGCATGCAGAAGGAAATCCTGGCACTGCATTCGAAGGAAGGAGTTTCCCCGTTCTCCGGAATTCTGCCCACACTGGTACAGCTGCCGGTCTTCTTCGTGATGTACCGGGTGTTCTCCTCGGCGAAGGTCGGGGGCGAGGCCAACGAACTTCTCGGACACCGGCTGTTCGCCGCGCCGCTGGGTTCGCGGTGGACCGACGCCCTGGCGCACGGGGGGTTCTTCGGGGCGCAAGGGCTCGTGTACGTGGGCCTGTTCGTCGTGATGGCAGGGGTGGCCACCTGGTCGTTCCTGCGGGCGCGGAAGAACGCCGCCGGTTCCGAGCTGCCGCAGCTGCCGGGCGGGCTGGGCGAGGGTGCCGGGGCGGGGACGGGCGCCGGGCTCGTGAAGTGGATGCCGTTGCTTTCGTTCGGGACGCTGGTCTCGGCGATGGTGCTGCCGCTGGCCGCCGGGCTCTACATGGCCACCACCACGGCGTGGACCGTGGCGGAACGGGCCTGGCTGCACAGGGAGAAGAAGGCCGTTACCCCCGCAGGGCCCAAGGCCGTGGCCCCCGCCGGTCGCAAGGCCGTGGCCCCTGCCGGTCCCACGGCAGTAGCCCCCGCAGGACCCGCGACCACGTCCCCCGCAGGACCCGCGACCACGACCCCCGTCGGCCCCGCTGAAGCGCAGGTCGGAGCGGGTCCACGGGCCCGGCGTCGGTCCACGCAGTGAACGCGGGCTTGCGGAGAGGGCGCCGACCTTGGAGGATCGAACAATTCTCCGGTGGCCGGGCCGCGGCAGTTTTTCAGCAGCGGCCGGGTTGGGCGCGACCTCGACCACGAGGAGATCAGTCGGTATGAAGCTGCTGCGTGTGGGAACTGCCGGTTCGGAACGTCCGGCGCTGCTCGAAGGCGAGGGCGACGGGGCGACCGTACGGGACCTGTCGGGTGTCGTGAACGACATCGACGGGGCCCTGCTCTCCGACCCTGACGCCCTGGAGCGGATCCGGGCGGCGGTGCGGGCCGGGACGCTGCCCGCGCTGGACAGTGCGGGGCTGCGGATCGGGCCGCCGCTGGGGCGGATCGGCAAGATCGTGTGTATCGGCCTGAACTACCACGATCACGCGAGGGAGGTCGGGGCGCCGATCCCGGACGAGCCGATCTTGTTCCTGAAGAATCCGGACACGGTGGTCGGCCCCCACGACACCGTGCTGGTGCCCAGGAAGAGCGTGAAGACCGACTGGGAGGTCGAGATCGCGGTCGTGATCGGGCGGACCGCCCGGTACCTGGACAGTGCGGAGGAGGGGCTCGCGTGCGTGGCCGGGTACGCGACCTCGCACGACGTGTCCGAGCGGGAATGGCAGATCGAACGCGGCGGAACCTGGGACAAGGGGAAGAACTGCGACACGTTCAATCCGCTGGGGCCCTGGCTGGTGACGGCCGACGAGGTACCGGACCCGCAGGCGCTCGGCCTGCGGCTGTGGGTGAACGGCGAGCTGAAGCAGGAAGGCTCCACCGGCGACCAGATCTTCGGGATCGGGGAGGTCGTCCGGTACGTGTCGCAGTTCATGACGCTGTACCCGGGCGATGTCATCAACACCGGGACGCCGGCCGGTGTGGCGATGGGACAGCCGGAGCCGAAGCCCTACCTGCGGGCGGGAGACGTGGTGGAGCTTGAGGTGGAGGGGCTGGGCAGGCAGCGGCAGGAGTTGAAGGGGGCGTAGGGGCGTAGGGCGTAGGGCGTAGGGGTGTAGCGGGCACCTGGGGGAGCACCGAGGCCGCCCCGGCAAGCCGGCTCGCCCCGCAGCAGCTGGCCGAGGCCTCTCGGGCAGAGCCGCCCCCGTCCCCGTAAGCCGGCCGAGGCCTTTCCGACGAGAGCCGCCGCCGCCCCCGTAGCCCTTCCCCGCGAGGGGAGGGGCTACGGGGTCCTGCCCCCCCCCGCGGAGGGAGGGGCTACCGGCGGGGCCGGGAAGTCAGAGCTGGACGGTGGTGGAGGTTTCCGCGGATTTCCGGGCCGCCTCCAGGACCGTGAGTGCCGCTGCCGCCTCCAGGGCCGTGACCGGCGGGTCCGTGTGGTCGCGGAGGGCTTCGTTGATCGCCGCGTAGTAGGCCGGGTAGTCGCCGGGCAGCGTCGGGACCGGGGTGCCGCCACCGGTCAGCGGGGACTCGCCCGCGCCCAGGTGCCCCCACATCTCCTTCGGCTCCTCACCCCACGCCTCGACGGACGACGGGCGCTTGCCCTCGCGCAGGGCCGCCTCCTGGGGGTCCAGGCCGTACTTGACGTACCCGGCGCGTGAGCCGAGCACCCGGAAGCGCGGGCCGAGCTGCGCCGTCGTCGCACTCACGTAGAGGTGCGAGCGGACCCCGTTCGCGTGCGTGAGCGCGATGAAGGTGTCGTCGTCCGCCGCGGCCCCCGGGCGCCGTACGTCCGACTCCGCGTACACGTGCGTCACCGGGCCGAAGAGAGTGAGGGCCTGGTCGACCACGTGGCTGCCCAGGTCGTAGAGGAGACCGCCGATCTCCGCCGGGTCGCCCGACTCGCGCCAGCCGCCCTTCGGCTGCGGGCGCCACCGCTCGAACCGCGACTCGAAGCGCTGTACGTCACCCAGTTCGCCCTCCGCGAGCAGCGCGCGGAGAGTGAGGAAGTCGTTGTCCCAGCGGCGGTTCTGGAAGACCGAGAGCAGCAGACCGCGCTCGGCGGCCAGGGCCGCCAGCTCCCGGGCCTCGGCCGCCGTGCCCGCGAGCGGCTTGTCCACGATCACCGGCAGACCCGCGTTCAGGGCGGCCTTCGCCAGCGCCACGTGCGTCTTGTTCGGGGACGCGATGACCACCAGGTCGAACTCGTCGGCGCGGGTCCACAGGTCGTCGGGCGAGTCCGCGAAACGTACCTCCGGGAACTCGTCGCGGGCCTGCTGCCTGCGCTCCTGGTTCGAGGTGACGACCGTGTCCAGGGTCAGGCCGTCGGTCGCCGCGATCATCGGCGCGTGAAAAACCGAACCCGCCAGGCCGTAGCCGATCAGGGCCACTCGCAAGGGAGCGGCAGGGGTGGAGGAAGGCGCGGGCGCGGGTGCTGAGGACGTCATGGTTTCCACTTAAACAACGTGGCTTGGGAAGTGCAAAAGAGAGGGGGCCGGGGGGTGGCCGGCGCCCGGTCGTCGGAGCCGCTCGACCGCCCGTCCTGGCGTGCGTCGCACCGCGGGCCGTGGTGACGCTGGTCGGACCTCGGCCTGCCAGGGCGCCTGCCGCCTGTCGGAATTACCGAAATTAGGCTGATAGGGCGGTTTTGATGCGCTGTTCGGCTGTACGGGGCGTGGCGCGGTGTCCGTGAGCGGTCCGCGTGGCAAGGTCATGGAGACCATCGCTCGGGCGCGGGAGCGCGGTGTGCCGGCGGGGTGAGTCTCCGCGGAGCGTTCTCCGTGGAGCGGGACCTCGTGGGGTGTGCTTCGGCGTTCGTGCGTGTCGGGCCGGCAAGGGTCCTGGCTCGGGCGGGTTGTCCGGCAGTACGGGTGCCGGCGGGCCGGGCTTCGGTCGGGCGGGGTCCGGAAGAACGGGTTCCGACCGGGCAGGTTCCGGCAGGCCGGGCCCCGGTCGGGCAGGCCAAGCCCCGGTCGGGCAGGTGCCGGGCCTGCTCACAGGCCTCGGTCAGGCAGGTTCCGGTTCGGCAGGTGCCGGCTCACAGGCCCCGGTCGTGCTTCCTTCGTGCTCTGGAGAGACCAACCCCATGCGACTGTGCAGTGCGCTTGTACTGGGATTCACCGCCGCGTTGCTCGCTCCGGCAGCCCACGCCGTGGCAGAGGGCCCGCCGGTCCGGGAACGGTGTCCGGCGTCCTCGCCGGCGGGGGCCGGAGCGGCGCCGTGGGGCCCCGGGTGCGGCGCGCCAGGTGCTCCGGTCCTGGCGGACAGGCCCGGCGGCCGGTCCGGCAGCGGTGGGCATCTCCGCGCCCAGCAGGCCGCCGCCCCCCGCCGGACCGTGGCTGACCTTCCGCGCGCCGATCAGCAGCAGCCCTCCTGCGGGGATCCGGACAGCTCGCGATTCCCGCTCGACACCCGGATCCACGGCGGGCCGGGCAGTTATCAGCCGGGGGGCGACAGCGCGCGGTGGTACGTCGACCTCACCAACGACACCGACATCGCCTGCCACGACATCCACCCCGTCCTCGTTCTCGTCGACCGGGCCCGTAACCTCCAGGCCGCCGAGGTGCGGACCGAGTTCTACGACACGGTCGCCGACTCCTGGCACCCCGTCCCCTTCGTCCGTACCGACGAGGACGAGCTCATCGGTGTCTTCGGCGACGGCACCCCCGGTTTCTCCGTCGGGGCCCGCCGTACGGTGAGCGTGCAGGTGCGGCTCGCGTTCGGCGGGGCCGCCCGTACCAACTCCGTCGTCGCCACCACCGCCGTCGTACAGCGCAAGAACGCCGACGGTGACTGGGTCGGCCGGTCCGGCGACTACCGGTTCTCCCTCGACCCCGACGCACCCACCGGGGGGCACGCGTACACCGACGCGACCGACAGCCCGTTCGAGCTCGCACGGACCGGCCCCCCTGGCCACTTGCGCGCACTGGGCGGCGCCGCCCTCGCCCTCGTCCTCGGCGGCGGAGCGCTCGTGGCGGGCGCGCGGCGGACCCGGCTGCGGTAACGGGCTTGGGTACCCGCACACCGTCACCCGTACACCGTCATCTGCGACGATCCCTGTCGTGGACTACCCGAACACGCACCACCAGGACCCCGGCGCGCCCGTCCGGTCCGGCATCCCGGAGCACGGACGCATCCCCAAGTACTACGCCGTGAAAGCCCGTCTCGGTGACCTGGTCGGTGAGTTGTCGGAGGGGGAACCGCTGCCGACCGAACGCGACCTCGCCCTGCGCTACGAGGTTGCCAGGGACACCGTCCGTCAGGCCCTGCGTGAGTTGTTGCTGGAGGGGCGGGTGAGGCGGCAGGGGCGTGGAACGGTGGCCGCGGGGCCCAAGCTCGAACAACCCCTGTCGTTGGCCAGCTATACAGAAGGCGTTCGCAGGCAGGGGCGGCGGCCGGGGCGGAACCTGATCGGCCTGGAGCGTTTCCCGTGCCCCGCACGGCTCGCGCCCGACGTCGGCGTCGAGGCCGGTGAACCCGTCTGGCACCTGGAGCGGGTACTGCTCGCCGACAACGAACGGGTGGGGCTGGAGAGTTGTTACGTCGCCGTGGAACGCGTGCCGCGTCTCGACGTCGACTTCCAGCCGGACTCCTCCTTCTACGCCTACCTCCGCGAGAGCGTCGGGATAGGCCTCGGCCGGGCGCACGAACGCATCGAGACCGTGCTGGCGACCCCGCGCGAGGCGCTGCTCGTCGGGACGCCGCCCGCGCTGCCGATGCTGCTGATGCACAGGTGGTCGCAGGACGTCGGCGGGCGTCCGCTGGAGCGGGTGCGGATGCTCTTCCGGGGGGACAGGTTCAGCTTCTCGACCCAGCTCCAGTCGTAGACCGGCGCGCGCGGTCCGACGGGTGGGGTGATCCGGCCGGCGCGGAACCGCCCGGTCCGCAGCGGAAGCGCGGCCCGTGAGGTAACGAGCGCATAACGGGTCTGGGCCAGCCTTGGGTGGCTGTTCACCGCGCCGTTGCCGGGAGGCTCCTGCCGCGTCACCCGCTCCGAGGAGCGTGGCCGTCGTGAGAGTCATAGTCGTTGGAGCCGGCGTGGTGGGAACCATGCACGCCTGGCATGCGGTGGAACGCGGCCACGAGGTCGTACAGATCGAGCGCGAGAGTGAGGCACGCGGCGCGAGTCTGCGCAATTTCGGCCAGATATGGGTCAGCGGGCGCGCGGGTGGCGAGGAACTCCGCACCGCGCTGCGGGCCCGCGAACTCTGGGAGGGCATCGGCGCCCGCGTCCCCGGGCTCGGCTTCCGGGCCAACGGGTCGCTGACTCCCGTACGTACGGAACTGGAACTCGCCGTCGCGACGGACGTCCTGGCCCGCGACGACGCAGCGGCGCGCGGCTACAAGTTGCTGACGGCGCAGGAGGCCCGGGGCGTCAACCCCGCCCTGCGCGGCGACTTCCTCGGTGCGCTGTGGTGCGAGCGGGACGCCGCCGTCGAGCCGCGCACCGCCCAACTGGCGCTCAAACAGGCGCTGTTGGCGTCAGGCAGATACACCTTCCTGGGTGGGCGCGAGGTGCGCGACGTGATCGGTGAGGGGGCCGTCCGGGACGACCACGGGGTCGTGCACCGGGGCGACGCCGTCGTGCTGTGCACCGGCGCGTGGCTCGGCGGGCTCGTGCGTGAGCTGGTGCCCGAGCTGCCGGTGCGACGGGTGCGGCTCCAGATGATGCAGACCGAGCCCCTCGGTGAAACCCTCACCACCTCGGTCGCCGACGGCGACAGCTTCCGCTACTACCCGGCCTACGCGGGAGAGGCACTGGACGCCCTCAACGCGGGGCAGGACCAGACGCCGACCGCCGCCGCCCACAAGATGCAGCTGCTGATGGTGCAGCGGCGCGACGGCGGACTGACCATCGGCGACACCCACGAGTACGAGCACCCGTTCCGCTTCGATGTGGAGGAGGAGCCGTACGAGCACGTGCAAGCCGTGGCGGAGAGCTTCCTCGGCCGTCCGCTTCCGAAGATCCGGCGGCGCTGGGCCGGGGTGTACGCACAGTGCACCGACAAGAGGCGCGTGGTGCACCGGGAGCAGGTGCGCAGCGGCGTGTGGCTGGTGACCGGGCCCGGCGGACGCGGGATGACCTGCGCGCCCGCCATCGCCGAGCAGACCGCGAACGAACTGGGCTGGTGAATACCGCGATGAGCAACGACAGCAGCAACAGCAACGACAGCAACGGCAACGGCAGCAACGGCAACGGCAGTACTGACGGTGAGAGCAACCGCATCGGGCTTGTCGTCCTCGACATGGCCGGTACGACAGTCGCCGACGGCGGCCTCGTCGAGCAGGCCTTCGCCGCAGCCGCCGAACAGCTCGGTGTGAGCCCCGGCACCGCCGACTTCGACAGCAAGCTGGACTACGTCCGGGCCACCATGGGCGAGTCCAAGATCTCTGTCTTCCGGCACCTGTTCGGCGACGAGGAGCGGGCGCAGCAGGCCAACGCCGCCTTCGAGAAGGCGTACGGGGAACAGGTCGACGGCGGTCGCATCGCCGAGGTGCCCGGGGCCCGCGCCACCATCGAGAAGCTCACCGCCGAAGGCCGCACCGTGGTGTTGACCACCGGGTTCGCCCGGGTCACCCAGGACGCGATCCTGGCCGCGCTGGGCTGGCAGGACCTGGTCGGGCTGACGCTCTGCCCGGCCGACGCGGGCGGGCGCGGGCGGCCGTACCCGGACATGGTGCTCGCCGCGTTCCTGCGGACCGGTGCGGTGGCCGGCGTGGCCGACGTCGCGGTCGTCGGGGACACCTCGTACGACATGGTCAGCGGCGTACGGGCCGGGGCGGGCCTCGTCGCGGGCGTCCTGACGGGTGCGCACGGCGGGGACCAGCTGGTCGCGCACGGGGCGGGCCACGTGCTGGCGTCGGTGGCGGAACTGCCGGCGCTGCTCACCGAGCTGGGGCGGTGAGCGCCGGCATGGCCAGCGGCATACGGTTCGACTCCGTCTCGGTCGCGTACGGCAAGAACGTCGTCCTGGACTCGCTGGACCTGGACGTCGAGCCCGGCGAGGTCATGGCGCTGCTCGGGCCGTCCGGGTCCGGGAAGACGACCGCGCTGCGGGCGGTCGCGGGGTTCGTGCAGCCCGCTTCCGGGCGGATCCTCATCGGGGGGCGGGACGTCACCGGGCTGCCGCCGTACCGGCGGGGCATCGGAATGGTCGTCCAGCAGTACGCGCTCTTTCCGCATCTGCGGGTGGAGGACAACGTCGCCTTCGGGCTGAAGGCGCAGAAGGTCGCCAAGGCGGAGATCCCGGCGCGGGTCTCGGAGGCCCTGGAGATGACCGGCATGGCCGCCTACGCCAAGCGGTACCCGAGGGAGCTGTCCGGCGGCCAGCAGCAACGGGTCGCCATCGCGCGGGCGTTGGCGATCCGGCCCGGCGTGCTGCTGCTCGACGAGCCGCTGTCGGCGCTCGACGCGCAGCTCCGGTCCGGCATGCTCGCCGAACTGGCGCGGCTGCACCGGGAGTTGCCGGACGTGTCGATTCTCTACGTCACCCATGACCAGGTCGAGGCGCTGACGCTGGCGGACCGGATCGCGGTGATGGACAAGGCGCGGCTGCAGGACTGCGGCACGCCGCAGGAGCTCTACCGGCGGCCCCGGACGGAGTTCACGGCGTCCTTCGTGGGAAACGCGAACCTCCTGCCGGTGGAAGTGGGCCCGGGGGGAGTCCGGTTCGACGGGATCGAGCTCCGGGTGGACACCGGGGGTGCGGCGGCGGGGGCCGCGGCCACCCTGTGCGTACGACCGCACCTGGTCGGCCTCGGGGCCGGACCGAACGAACTGCGCGGAACGATCAGCGAGGTGCAGTGGCGGGGGTCCACGCACCGGCTGTACGTCGATGTGGGAGCGGGGCAGCGGGTGAAGGCGGACGTACGGGAGCTGCGGGAGACGCCGGGGCTGGGGGAGCCGGTGGTCCTGCACTTCGCATCCGAGGATGCGGTGCTGCTGGGAGCGGGTGTTTGTGGTGGCTGAGGTTGGGGTGGTGGCGAGCGGGGGCCGGCCGGGGGCGGGTGGGGGCGGGGTGGTCGCGAGCGCGGGCCTGCCGGGGGCGGATGGGGGCGGGGTGGCCGCGAGCGCGGGCCTGTCGGGGGCGGATGGGGCCGGGGCGGTCGCGGGCGCGGGCCGAGCGGGGGGAGCGGCTCCGCCGGGGGCCGCCCCTGTGCCCACCCGTTCCGCCCCCAGGGGCGGCCCTGCTGCCCACAGCGGCGGGGGTGGGGTTGGGGGCGGCCCTGATGCCCACAGTGACGGGGGTGGGGGTGGGGGCGGCCCTGCTGCCCGCAGGGGCGGGGGCTTTCGGGAGGGGGTTCGTGAGGGGCGGCGGGTGGGTGCGTGGGTGTGGGTGGTGCCGCCGGTGGCGGTGCTCGCGTTGGTGTTCCTTTATCCGCTCGCGCTCGTCGTGCAGCAGTCGTTCACCGCGGACAGCGGGGAGGAGACGGTCGCCCCCTACGGCGACGTGTTCGCCTCCGCCGCGTTCCGCGAGGCTCTCGGCACCACCGTGTGGCTCGCGGTCGGGGCCACCGTCGGATGTCTCGTCCTCGGGTTCCTGCTCGCGCTCGTCATCGCCTTCGTGCCCTTTCCCGGCGGGAAGGCGGTCGCGAAATTCATCGACGTCTTCCTGTCCTTCCCCTCGTTCCTCATCACCCTCGCGCTGCTCTTCGTCTACGGGAGCGTGGGCATGGCGAACGGGGTCTGGACCGGGGTGACCGGGGCTGCGGAGGGGCCGTTCCACTTCCTCACCACCCCCTGGGGGGTGCTGCTCGCGGAGATCACGTACTTCACGCCCTTCGTGATGCGGCCACTGCTGGCCGCGTTCTCGCAGATCGACACGGCGCAGCTGGAAGTGGCCTCGTCGCTGGGCGCGCGGAGTTGGCGGATCGTACGGCAGGTGATCCTGCCCGAGGCCCTGCCCGCGCTCGCAGCCGGTGGCTCACTCGTCCTGGTGATGTGCCTGAACGAATTCGGAATCGTGCTCTTCACGGGCGCGAAGGGAGTGACCACGCTGCCGATGCTCGTCTACAGCAAGGCCATATTGGAGTCCGACTACCCGGCCGCGTGTGTGGTCGCGGTCGTCAACATCGCCATATCCGTCGGGCTCTACGGGATCTACCGGGTGGTGAGCCGACGTGTTGGTGCATAGCCGGACCGGGAAGTGGGCGACCTGGGTCGTCTTCTTCCTCCTCTTCACGCCGCTCTTCGCGCTGCCGCTGCTGGTGATTCTCGGCGCCTCGTTCGCCACCAACTGGTCCGGCGCCTTCCCGTCCGGGCCGACCGTGGAGAACTACGGGGCCGCCGTGCGCGGGGAGTCCCTCCAGGCGCTCACCACGAGCCTGGTCACCGCCGTCGCCGCCAGCGCCCTCGCGCTCACCTTCGGCAGCTGGGCGGCGCTGGCCGCCGCGTCGCTCAAGAAGGGCGGGAAGCGGGCACTGGACGCGCTGTTCATGCTGCCCGTGGCCGTGCCGTCGGTGGTGGTCGGGCTCGCCGTGCTGGTGGCCTTCAGCCAGCCGCCGTTCCTGCTCAACGGGACGCGCTGGATCGTCATCCTGGCGCACACCATTCTTGTCACGGCGTTCGCCCACCAGTCGGTCTCGGCCGCGATCCTGCGTCTCGACCCGATGTACGAGCAGGCCGCCGCATCGCTCGGCGCCCGCCCCTCGTACGTCCTGTGGCGGGTGCGCCTGCCGCTCCTGCTGCCGTCGCTCAACGCGGCGGCCGGGCTCTGCTTCGCGCTGTCCATGGGCGAGTTGAGCGCCACGATGATGCTCTACCCGCCGGACTGGATGCCGCTGCCGGTGCAGATCTTCACCGCCACCGACCGGGGGTCCCTCTTCACCGGCTCGGCCGTCGCGGTGGTCCTCATGGGAACCACCCTGCTCGTCCTGCTCGCGGTCTCCCGCATCCGTACCAAAGCCTCGTTCCGCTGAACGACACCTCTTACCTAGGGATACGAAACGTCATGCAGCGCACCCTCAAGCCGCTCGCCGCCCTCACCGGCAGCCTGGCACTCGCCGCCTCCCTCTCCGCGTGCGGCGGGTCGTCCGCCGCCACCCCCGACGAGAAGACCGTCACCGTCTACAGCGCCGACGGCCTCAAGGGCGAGAAGGGCGAAGGCTGGTACGACAAGGTCTTCAAGGACTTCGAGAAGAAGACCGGCATCAAGGTCAAGTACGTCGAGGGCGGCTCGGGCGAGATGGTGCAGCGCGCCGTCCGCGAGAAGTCCAACACCCAGGCCGACGTGCTCGTCACCCTGCCGCCCTTCATCCAGCAGGCCGACTCCAAGGGGCTGCTCCAGAAGTACGAGCCGGCCGGCTCCGACAAGGTGAACGGCGGCGACAAGTCCGCCGAGGGCAAGTGGACCTCGGTCGTCAACAACTACTTCGGGTTCATCAAGAACAAGAAGGAGCTGCCGGGCGACGCCCCCAAGACCTGGGAGGAGCTGCTGGACGCCAAGTACAGGGGGAAGCTCCAGTACTCGACTCCGGGCGTCGCGGGGGACGGCACCGCCGTCGTCATCAAGGCCATGCACGACTTCGGTGGCAAGGACGGGGCCATGGAGTACCTGAAGAAGCTCCAGGCCA
Organism: Streptomyces sp. NPDC091272; assembly: GCF_044757485.1. Lineage (NCBI taxonomy): Bacteria > Bacillati > Actinomycetota > Actinomycetes > Kitasatosporales > Streptomycetaceae > Streptomyces > Streptomyces sp. NPDC091272. The sequence continues at coordinate 522,276 of NZ_JBIVVC010000005.1, read as the reverse complement.
ACAACGTCGGCCCGTCCTCCTCCACCTCCAAGCTCGCGCCCAAGGTCGACAAGGGCGAGATCCTGGTCGCCAACGGCGATGTGCAGATGAACTACGCGCAGGCCAAGTCCGCCCCTAACCTGGGCATCTGGTTCCCGGCGAAGGCGGGCGGCAGGCCGACCACGTTCGCGCTGCCGTACGCCGCCGGGCTCGTCAACAAGGCCCCGCACACCGAGAACGGCAAGAAGCTCCTGGACTTCATGCTCACCGAGCAGGCGCAGAAGGAGGTCAGCTCCGTCGGCGGCGGCTTCCCGGCCCGCGGTGACGTGAAGCCGACCGACGCGAACGCGATCGAGCTCACCAAGATCATGGACGGGGTGGACGTCTTCCAGCCGGACTGGGCGGACGTCGACAAGAACCTGAAGGAGTACGTCGAGGCCTGGAAGACCGCCACCGGAAGCTGAAGGCCGCCACCGGAAGCTGAAGATGCGCCCTTCGTCTTGCAGTTGGTGTTCGCCGTAAGCCGGTCGGACGTCCTTCGGCAACCATTCGGCCAAGCTTCGCTGCCAGAGTCTGGACCGGTCACCGTTATCACGCGTAGGTAACGGGTCTGGTCCAGACTCTTGTGCGCCCGGACCTCGGCCCCGCCTCGCCCGTGCACCGCCGCCCCCACCCCGAGCCCCACCTGCGTTCTGGAGAGAGACATGTCCGTAAGGATCTCCCGCCGTGCCGTCCTCCTCGGCGCCGCCGCCGTCGCCACCACGGCGGGCCCCCTCGCCTCCGTCACCCGGGCCACCGCCGCCGAGCGCGACGCGCGTGCGGCCAAGACACCCAAGGTCCTGGTGATCGGCCTGGACGGCGCGATGCTCCGCCGCATCAAGGACGCCGACACCCCGCACCTGGACGCGCTGATGGCGGCCGGGATCACCGCGCCCTCAAGCCTCTACACCTCCCCGATGGCGCCCACCTCATCGGGACCCGGCTGGTCCACCCTCATCACCGGGGTGTGGCCGGACAAGCACAAGGTCGTCAACAACGAGTTCACCGGCGCCGACTTCACCACCTACCCCGACTTCCTGACCCGCGTCGAGACGGCGAGGCCCGCGCTCAGGACGTACGCCGTCGCCTCCTGGAACCCGGTCACCGACGTCATCTTCTCCGCGAAGGTCGACGAGCGGGTCTCCACCCCCGGCGCGGAGTACGACACCGGCACGACCTCGCGGGCCGTCGCCAGGGTCAAGGCGGACGTCGACGCGGTCTTCGTCCACCTCGACAACGTCGACCACGCCGGCCACGCGAGCGGCAACGCCAGCCAGGCCTACCTGGACGCGCTGCACGGCGTCGACACCCAGGTCGGCCAGATCGTCGCGGCCGTCAAGTCCCGTGCCACGTACGGGAACGAGGACTGGCTCATCATGATCACCGCCGACCACGGGCACACCGCGGCCGGCGGGCACGGCGGCAACAGCTGGGACGAGCGCCAGACCTTCATGATCGCCACCGGGGCGGGGCTGCCCGCCGGCACCACCCGGTACGACGTGAGGATGCCGGACATCGCGGTCTCCGCACTCGTCCACCTCGGCATCGCGATCGACCCGGCGTGGCGGCTCGACGGGCGGGCCGTGCAGCGACCCGTCACCGACGCCTTCGACACGCTGCGCGGCACGCTGCGCACGGCGGTCGACGAGAGCGGCATCGGAGCGGGCGTCCTCGGCTTCACCCACACGCCGCCGGCCGGCTGGTCGGTCGACAACACCAGGATGGGTGGCGGCGGCGTCACCGAGTGGCGCGGCTGGTCCTTCACCACCGACGAGTTCTGGACCAAGGCCGAGAAGGGCCAGGAGCGCGAGCTCAACATCCGCGCCCGCAACGTCTTCGCGGTCTGCGACGGCGACGAGTGGAGCGACAAGGCCGTCACCGGGACGTTCGACTCGACGCTGGTCAGCCCCGCGTTCCCGGTCCAGGCCGGCCGCCCCGCCACGCTCACGTACACCTCGTACTACCGGCAGGAGGCCCCGCAGAAGGCGGAGGTCCTCGTCAGCTACGGGGGCGGGACGCCGGTCCTGGTGAAGACGTACAGCGCGAACAGCTCGTCCCGCGTCGAGACGATCACCCTCCAGGTCCCGGCCGGGGCCACCACCGCACAGGTCCGCTTCCGCTACACCGGCGGCAACAACTGGTACTGGACGATCGACGGGGTCAGCATTTCGGCCTAGCTCTTACTAGGCTGGGGGCGCGCACAGGGTTGTGCGCGCCCCTTGTGTTCATGTGTGTACGTACGGCGGGAGTCCCACCAGATGGCAGAGCGCAAGCCGATCGAATCCTGGCTCACCGACATGGACGGGGTCCTCATCCACGAGGGCGTCCCGATCCCCGGCGCCGATGCCTTCATCAGGAAGCTCCGGGACACCGGAAAGCCCTTCCTGGTGCTGACGAACAACTCCATCTACACCGCCCGTGACCTGCACGCACGGCTCGCCCGGATGGGCCTGGACGTGCCGGTGGAGAACATCTGGACCTCGGCGCTCGCCACCGCGAGGTTCCTGGACGACCAGCGCCCCGGCGGCACCGCGTACGTCATCGGCGAGGCGGGGCTGACCACGGCGCTGCACGACATCGGGTACGTCCTCACCGACCACGAGCCCGACTACGTGGTGCTCGGCGAGACGCGTACCTACAGTTTCGAGGCACTCACCAAGGCGATCCGGCTGATCAACGGCGGCGCCCGCTTCATCTGCACCAACCCCGACGAGACCGGCCCGTCCGCCGAGGGTCCGCTGCCCGCCACCGGCGCGGTCGCCGCGCTGATCACCAAGGCGACCGGCAAGAAGCCCTACTTCGCGGGCAAGCCCAACCCGTTGATGATGCGCACCGGCCTCAACGCCATCGGCGCGCACTCGGAGACCAGCGCGATGATCGGCGACCGGATGGACACCGACGTGCTGGCGGGCCTTGAGGCGGGAATGGAGACGTTCCTGGTGCTCACCGGGCTGACCGGCAAGGACGACATCGACAAGTACCCGTTCACGCCGTCCACCATCGTCGACTCGATCGCCGACCTGGTCGACCGCATCTGACCCTCCCGGGGGCCCGTACGGCGCAGTCACGGGCCCCTGGGGATGCGGGCGATGTGCGCACGGGCGAATCTTCGGAGTACCAGGAGGTTCACTATGCGCTCATCGCAGTTCACGCTGTGTGCAGGTGCGGTGCTCGCGGCGGTACTCGTCCCCGCGCCCGCCGCCCTCGCCGCGTCACCGGCCGCCACCGGTCCGGTCATCGTCACGAACAACGAGGACTCGAACGGCTTCGTCACCGTCACCCCGTCCACCGTCGCAGCCGGCGGGGAGGTGGACCTGCGCGTCGACGTGTGCGAGGGCGAGCGGGCCATCGGCACGTCGGAGGCCTTCTCCTCACCCGCGTACTTCAACCCGGCCGCCGACGGCGGTCTGTTCGCCGAGGCCCGGATCCGCTCCGACGCCCAGGGCCGCGACTACGGCATCCACGTCAAGTGCGAGGAGGGCGGTGGCAACGCCAAGGGCAACGTCACCGTCGTGCACCACAGGACCGAACCGACCGCACCCGTCCACGCGGGCGGCGGCGGTACGGCGCAGCTGGCCGCCGAGTCCGACGGCCCCGGCACCCCGCACACCCTGATCGGCCTCGGCCTCGCGGGGGTGGCCGCCGTCGCCATCGCCGGCCGTTCCGTGCGCCGCCGCCGCCGCAACGGCTCGCGCTAGGGACTCTCGCCCGGATCACGCGCGCCAGGACCGATCCGGACGGGAGACCCGCAGCGACGCCCCGTCAGGGGCACGGGCACCTGCGCGGCCGGCGACAGCGGATCCGCGCGAAGCACCGAGGGAGCACTCACCATGAGTACCGACGAATCTGCTTCCGGCAAGGGCCGGGCGGTCACCGGCACCGCCTGGGCGGTGCTGCTCCTCGGACTGTGGCTGTGGGGCCGCGACCTCACCGAAGGCACCGGCGGCCATGCCGCGTCGGCCGCCGGTGACGTGGCCGCGGTGGGACGCCCACTGCTGCAGGTCGAACTGCCCGACGCGCACCGGCCGGTCGCCGGGGTGCGCCCGCGGCGCCTCGACATCCCCTCGCTCGGCATCTCCGCGCCGGTGGCCCCGCGCGGGCTCGACGCCCATGGCGCGGTGGACCCGCCGCCGTACGAACAGCCCAAGGTGGTCGGCTGGTACCGGGACGGCGCCCGGCCGGGCGCGCGCGGTGTGACGCTGCTCGTGGGACACGTCGACACCAGGAGCAAGCCCGCCGTCTTCTACGGCCTCAGCTCCGCCCGCCCCGGCGAACGGGTCAAGATCACCGGAGCGGACGGCTCGGTCACCGAGTTCACGGTCGACGACGTCCAGGTCTTCAGCCGCGACAAGTTCGACGCGAAGAAGGCCTACGGACCCCGCAAGGACGGCAGGGCCGAACTGCGGCTCATCACCTGCGGCGGTACGTACGACCACGCGGCCCGCTCCTACACGGCCAACGTGGTCGTCTCCGCCTATCTGACGGGAGCCGTTCAGGCCCCTGCCGGGACCGCCACCTCCTGAGCGGGGGCGGGGGAACCGGCCCGCTGCGCGGCCCGCAGCCCGAGAGCGCCGAAGACCGCCGCGAACACCGCCCACAGCAGCAGCTGTGACCCGAGCGAGAGCACCCGGAAGTCCCACAGCAGCGTGGCGGGCACGGGGACCTCGTCCGGATTTCCGGGCAGCAGGAACAGCACGGCCAGCGTCACCGCCCCGGTCAGGAAGACCGCGCCGTGCCGCAACGGCTCCGGCCGGCCCGCCAGCCGTACGTACAACTGCCTGGCCAGGAGCATGCCGAGGACGCCGATCACGACGGCGGCCAGCCACAGCTGCTGGCGCTCTCCCACCGTGTTGGCGTCGCCCACGCCCGGCGGCGCCGCCGGGTAGCGCAGCCCCGGCAGCAGGGCCACCGCGACGAACGCGGCGGCGCAGAACCCGAGCGCGCGCGGCCAGGCCCGTACGAGGAAGCCGGTGCGGCGGTGCACCAGTGCGTACGCCACGGCGAACAGCACGCCGAGCGCCAGGCCCGCGACCACGGCGGTGACCACCAGGCCGAAGTGCTGCTGCCCGCGCGAGAACAGCTCCTCGTGGTGCTCGGCGACTGCGCCCGCCGCCGCGTGCGCGTGCTCGGCCGCCTCCGCCTTGGCCGAGCGCGCCTCTTCGAGGACGATCGCCCGGTCCATCACGGGTTCGGCGAGCAGCAGCGAGAAGAGGCCGGTGACCAGGCCCGCTGCCCCGCCCGCCGCGAGTCCGCGGCCGAGCAGGGGGAGTATGAGGTTGTTCATGGTGCTCAACGGCCCCGATCAGTGGCAGGGGGCACCGAAGAGGTGCCGGCCGTCGTGCGAGAACTCGTGCAGATAGCTGCCGGTCGCGGAGATGATGTGGCCGTTGTCCATGAACACGGCGTACAGCGCGATCAGCGCGACGATCACCGCGGCGGCCAGAATCAGCAGATCCCGGGTGCGGGTGGTCGCGGACGCGAGGTCAGTGGTCTGTGCGGACTGCTGAGCAGACGCGGACATAGCGGTGTGCCTCCTTGAGGGGTTTCCACGCCCCGATGCAGGAGGACGACGGGTCAGTTCCTGACTCCCGCGGCCGCGCGCTGCGCGGACGTGGTCACAGTGGCGGGACCGCCCCGGATTCGCACCGGAGTTCCTGTTCACCGTCGCCTCGAAGTGTGAAGTTGTCCTCCGGAGAGTCCCAGTCTGGCTGAACACTGTCAACAGGGGTCCGGTCAGCGGGCCCGCCGGGGGCGGGGCGGGGGCGAAGTACCTGGCCCGGCCGACTGCTCGCTCCCCCCGGAGCGGTCGGCCGGGCCGGTCCTCGACCGCGCGCGCACGAACTGCGGGAGAAGCCCGGCGCCGTCGCGGGAGGTTCTGGGGGACCAGCTCGGAACTGCGGGCCGGGGGCTGGGGCCGCCACACCACTTTAGAGCGCCCAAGCGCCGTTCTCCATAGGGTAGTTGACGCGATGTCACGAGAGAGTCGCGGCGGGTGTCCCGGCCGCCGGTACAGGCGTGCCGGTGCGAACCCCGCTCGCCGCGGGCCCCGGCACAAGATTTTCCCGGTCGGCCTCGGCGCGGCAACCCGGCGCGGGACCCCGCAGAGCCCGCGAACGAGCTGGTGGGGAGTGGTGCAACAGCTTCACGACGAAGCAGGACACGCCTCGTGGGGCGGGAGCCCGATGTGTCAGGATTGGATTCGACCGGTTCTGTCCGGGCAGGGGCGCCTGGGGGGCTGCCTCGGAATTTCTTTCATCTTCGAGACGGTCACCTTCGAGAGGTTTCGAGAAGGTCGGTCCTCACAAAGGCGCCCAAGGGGGAGTCGATGTACGGCAGTTACAGCGGACGTGTGCGAGCGGTCGGAGCGGTCGCGGTGGGGGCCGCGCTGCTCCTGACGGGCTGCACCTCGGACGGCGGCGGGGACGGTGACACCGCGGGGAAGAACCCGCCGGTCTCCCAGCTGCCCAAGGGCGACGACCCGTACTGGGTCAATCCGGACGCCAAGGCGGCCCAGGCGCTCGCCGAGGAGGGCGACGCGTCGAAACAGGACCTGATCAAGAAGATCGCCCAGCAGCCGGCCGGCGAGTGGCTGATCCCGGAGAACGCCAAGGACCAGGCGAAGGGCTTCACCGAGGCAGCAGCCGCCGCCGACCGCGAGGCGATCCTCGTCGTCTACAACATCCCGCACCGCGACTGCGGCAACTACTCCGGCGGCGGCGCCTCCGACGGCAACGCCTACCGCGCCTTCATCAAGGAGGTCGCCGAGGGCATCGGCGACCGGCCGGCGACGGTGATCCTGGAGCCCGACGCGGTGCTCCACCTGGTCGACAACTGCACCCCCGAGAAGTTCCACGAGGAGCGCTACGACCTCCTCAAGGGCGCCATCAAGACCCTGAAGCAGCAGCCGAAGACCAAGGTCTACCTCGACGCGGGCAACGCGGGCTGGGGCAAGCCGGACCAGATCTTCGAGCCGCTGAAGTGGTCGGGCATCGACCAGGCCGACGGCTTCTCGGTGAACGTGTCGAACTTCTACTCCACCGAGGAGAGCAAGAAGTACGGCAAGGAGCTCTCCGCGAAGATCGGCAACAAGCCCTTCGTCATCGACACCAGCCGCAACGGCAACGGCCCCTGGACGGAGGGCAAGCCCGAGGAGCGCTGGTGCAACCCGCCTGGCCGCGCGCTCGGCGAGGCACCCACCACCGAGACGGGCGACCCCCAGGTGCACGCCCTGCTGTGGGTGAAGCGCCCCGGCGAGTCCGACGGCGACTGCAAGGGCGGCCCGCAGGCCGGCCGCTGGTTCGCGGACTACGCGCTGGAACTGGCGAAGAACGCGAAGTAGCAGAGCGGAACGCGTAAGGGGCGCCCTCCATGGAGGGCGCCCCTTACGCGTTCCTACCGGTTCGCTACGGAACCTCGACCCAGACCGCCTCGGAAGGCGTGCCCTGGTCGTCCGTCACGAACAGCATGTAGTACCCGGAGGGCACCAGCGCCTGGTTCTTCGGCACGGTGACCGTGATGCCGTCGGACGTCTTCTTGACCTCCAGGGCGATGCTGCGCTGGTCCATGTCCGTCATGTGCGTGACGGCGCTCGGCCGCATCAGCTTCGCGGTGCGGATCGAGGAGGCGTGCTGCGTCTTGAAGGTGCCGGAGCCGCCCCGCGCGATCTTCTGCGGCCCGTCGGTGAGCTTGGGCCGCGAGTCGCGGTAGAGGTACGGCGGCGTGTAGATCTCGATGCGCTGCTCGAAGACACCGGGCCTGGTGTTGGCCTTGTCCGAGTAGAGCGAGTCGGAACCGGCGACCATGACCCGCCCGTCCGGCAGCAGGACCGAGCCCGAGTGGTAGTTGCGCCCCACGTTCGGGTCGGCGAGCCGCTTGAACGAGTTGCTCCTCGGGTCGTACGTCCTCGCCTCGTGGATGTTGGAGTCGCTGCGCCCGCGGTAGTCCTCGGAGCCGCCGGTGACCAGTACCGTGTCGTCGGGCATCAGCGAGGCGCTGGGGTAGCGGGTGCCCTTGTCGAGAGAGGGCCCGTCCTTGAAGGAGGGGTTGGCCGCCTTGGTGTCCACCAGGCGGGTCTTCTCGGTGGACTTCTCCGACTCGCCGACGCCGCCGCCGCCGATGACCAGGAACTTCTGGTCCTGGGCCGGCGGCAGCATGACCGTCGCCGAGGTCTCCAGCTGGTCCGGGTCGCTCATCCCGGGGATCTTCTCGAAGTTGTTGTTGGCGAGGTTCCAGATGCCGGGCTCACGGCCGATGTCGGCCGGGCCGTAGCCCGCGTTGGACCCCGAGTAGAACAGCTTGCCGCTCTCCAGCAGGAACAGCGAGGGGTAGGTCGGCAGCCGTCGTTCGAAGCCCGTGTACTTCCAGGTCTTCGTCTTCGGGTTGTAGATCTCGTCCTTGCCCGGGACGATCTGGCCGATCTCGTCGAGGCCGGAGGTCGCCAGGACCTTGCCGTCCTTGAGCGTGGTGAGCGAGGGGTACCAGCGGGCCTCGTTCATCGGGTCGACCATGACGTACTTCTCCGACGCGGGGTCGAACTCGTACGACTCGCGGATGCCCTGGAAGTCCTTCTTGTCCAGGGCGAGCTTCTGGGCTATCCCGTAGGTGTTGCGGGCGTCGGTGGCCTTCAGCCCCGCGATCTCGTAGTTGTCCTCGGTGCCGGACTCGTACTTCTTGCCCGACTGCCTGGCCTCGACGTAGATGCGGCCCAGACCCGGGTCGTTGCGCAGGAACTTCCCCGTGCTCCTGTCGAAGACCTTCTTGGCCTTCTCGACGAGGACCGGGTCCTTGGTGACGTACGTCCTGCCGTTCGTCTTGCCGGTGAAGACGGTGCCGGCGGGCAGCGTGATCGGCTTGTCCGGGTTCTCGTTGTGCACCACCATCAGGCCGCCGGCCTTGGTGACGTCACCTTCGAGCTTCTCGTACCGCTTCGTACCGCCCGCGACCAGCAGCTTGCCGTCGGGCAGCTGGGTGTGACCCGAGCAGAACATGTCCTTGGGGGTCGGGATCATCTTGTACGTGTTGGCCTTGGGATCCCAGAGGATCGACTCGAACTTGCCCGCGTCGAAGTTCTTCTGGTTGTTGCCCGACCCCGCGATCATCAGGACCTTGCCGGTGTGCAGCAGGGCCGAGTGGATCGTGTTGATCTTGAACTTGGCCGGGACGTCGAGGAAGTCCCAGTGGCCGTTCTCAGCCTTGTACTCGGGCCGGTTGATCTTGTAGTCGTGGTACTGCTCCGAACCGAAGCGGTACAGCGCGGGCCCGTTGAACGCCGCCAGAGCAACAACCACCGCGCCCGTGATCGACAGTCGTCGGGCCCGGCGGCTCAGACGGAAACTCATTTCTTACGTCCCCCAAGGGAAGAAATCTGCATGGTCTGGTCGGCCGGGGCCCAGCTCGGCCGCTGCTGCGGGGCGTGGCCGTCGGCGTGCTGCCCGGGGAAGGCGGCCCGCTCGTCGTACTCCGGGGCGCCGCCCGCGGAGCCGGGGCCCTGCTGCGGGCCCGGCTTGCCGTTCTTCTTCTCGTCGCGCATCCCCAGGCGCCAGGCGATGATCGGCGCCGCAGTGATCAGCAGGGCGAGCGTGGCCCAGGTGACCATCGCGGGGTGCGAGTGGCCCAGGACGTACGAGGCCGCGATGGACCCGGCGAAGACGACGATGAAGAACAGGTGGATCCGGAAGGTGCCGAAGAGGGTGTCCGGGCTGGACGAGTCGCCCTTGGGCGTCACGACGAAGCTGGACTTGCGGCGCAGCGCGGCGTCGAACAGCGAGCGCGCGTAGATCGGCGCGGAGAGCGCGGACATCGCCATGCCGGCCAGACCGCCGGAGCCCTCGGGCTCGTGCGGCGAGACGTTGTGGCGGCGGTTCCAGATGTAGAGGCCGATCTGGAGCGCGGAGGCGTTGCCGTACAGCATCATCCAGATGACCGGGTCGATCTGGACACCGGAGGCGCCCATGCCCAGGAACAGCGCGCAGGAGAGCGCGGCCAGGATCCAGTTCATGGCGGACATCGGGTAGAAGATGATCATCATCGTGTAGTTGAAGAGCTTGCCGGGGGGCAGCGTGCCCCAGCCCTTCCAGTACTGCTTGAGGATCGTCTCGTAGGTGCCGCGCGACCAGCGGAGCTGCTGGGTGAAGAAGTCGGTCCAGGCGGTCGGGCCCTCGCCGACGGCCAGCACGTCCGGGGTGTAGACGGAGCGCCACTTCTTGCCCGTCGCCGGGTTCTTGGCGCGGTGGATCTCGAAGCCCGTCGCCATGTCCTCGGTGATCGAGTCGTACAGACCGCCGATCTGCTTCAGCGCGCGGATGCGCACGGCGTTGGACGTGCCGACGAACATGGGGGCGCCGTAGCGGTTGCCGGCGCGCTGGATCAGGGCGTGGAAGAGGAACTGCTGCGACTCCGCCGCCTTCGTGACGAAGGTGTCGTAGTTGCCGTAGACCTGCGGGCCGATCACGAAGCCGATGTTCGGGTCGCGGAAGTAGCCGAGCATCCGCTCCAGGTAGTTCGGGAGCGGGATGTGGTCGGTGTCGACCGAGGCGAAGTAGTCGTAGTCGTCACCGTGCGCGTCCAGCCAGGCGTTGTAGTTGCCGTGCTTGGTCTTCGCGCGGTGCGGGCCCTTCTTCTGGTTCCACTTCGCGACTCCCTTGCGGGAGAAGTGGTGGACGCCCAGGCGCTCGCAGACGGCCTTGACGGCGGGGTCGTCGCCCTCGTCGAGCAGCCAGATGTGCAGCAGGCCCCGGTGGCGGATCTTGACCGCCGCCTCCAGGGTCTTGGTGACCATCTCCAGCGGCTCCTTGCCGGGCACGAAGGAGGTCATGAAGGCGACCCGGGTGCCGGTCTCGGGGACGACCGGGATCGGGTCACGCGCCACCAGCGTGGCGTGCGCGTTGGAGAGCACGTTCATGGTGCGGAAGAGTTCGATGAGGCCGATCGAGACCAGCATCACCACGTCGAGGGCCCGCAGGAGGTCGTCCTGGAGGTTCGGGTCGCGGTCGGTCCAGTGCCCCGGCTGCATCAGCCAGATGAACAGGGCCAGCGAGAGCAGCGGCGCGGCGCCGAGCAGCAGGGCCGCGCGGATGCGGTGCGGCTCCTGGGAGATCAGCGACCGGTACTGCACCTTGTACGGCTTGCTGGGGTCCGGCTGGGTCAGCGGACCCGCGAGCCGGCTGTAGTGCTCGTAGTCGTACCTGGGCAGCGCCTTCTGCTTGTCGCGACCCGGTCCCTGGGACTTCAGCTGTGGGGGCACCCGCAGCTGGGTCGTCTGGGTGGGGTCGTGGGTAGGGTCGTGGTACTGCCCGGCGCCGCTCGGCGTCGACGTCATGAGTCATCCCCCCGCACGCAAAACTGGCTGCGTGTGTTCGTAGGTCTGTTCGCTCGCTGGCGGTCCCCCTCGACCGTCCCGAACGCATCAATGGTCGGCCCGCCATCACCAAAGACACAGGACGGCAACCTTCCGGTTGCATGATGCCCGCCCCGAGATCTCCCGGTGAAAGGGGCCCCCACCCCGTGAGGTGCCCAAACACCCCGCATGGCCCGGCCGTCCCCCTGCCGGCCGTCCGAGCCTCAACTCGTCGAACCGTCCGCCCCATTGGAGCCATGGGCTCCAGGATAGGTTCCCCGACTCTTCATGTGATCGCAAGGGTCGCTGATCGCAGGGCTGCCGGAGTCCCGGGGCGGTCCCGGGGAGGGCCCGGGACCGTGGGAATGACCGAGACCCTCCCACCGGTGGTGGGAGGGTCTCGGTTGCGCGTGCGCCGCCAGGGACTCGAACCCCGGACCCGCTGATTAAGAGTCAGCTGCTCTAACCAACTGAGCTAGCGGCGCCTGCTGACTTGGAGAACTCTACCGGATGTGCCGCAGTGGTTTGAACCAGTGGGCGCCCGTGATGTCCATTTGCTAATAATACGTACCGTCAAGATGCGTTATGTCCGGGCAGTTGGGACACTGTGCCCGTGATCGAGTTCCAGGAGATTCAGCCCGCAGCCGACTGTCCCTGCGCCGGATGCGCCGCCCGGCGCCGGGTGTGCAGGACAAGGTCTCTTCCGGTACGTGACGGGGGTCACGCGGCAGTGCACGGAGCACGCCGCGCCCTGCTGCTGGTCACCGCCGCCGGAGTGGTGCTGGGCGGCGGCGGACCGGCCGGGGCGGCGGACCACGGCGGTGAGAGTGACGGACAACACGGCCACGCGGCCCGCCACGGGATCGATGAGGGGCTTGAGCGGACGGAGCGGCCCGAGCGGACGGAGCGACCCGAGCGGACGGAGCGACCCGAGCGGACGTGGCCGTCCGAACGGACGCGGCGGACGGAGCGACCCGGGCGGACGGACCGACCCGCGGGGACCGAGCGGTTCGACGGGAAGAAGGATCGTGAGAAGAAGAAGGGGAGGGACAAGGGGGACTGGGCGGGGGAGGAGGGGTGGTGGGACGCCCCGGCTCCCCAGGGCCGGGTCGCGCCGCTGCACGGCGGCCTCCCCGGCGGTCCCGCCGGCCCCGGCACCACCGGGGCGCCGGGGCCTGGCGGGACGTCCGCGGCGCCGAAGCTCAAGCCCGCCACCCGGGCCGAGATCATCAACCGGGCCAAGAAGTGGGTCGCGTCCGGTGTGCCGTACGACATGGAGAAGTTCTGGTCGGACGGCTACCGGCAGGACTGCTCGGGTTACGTCTCGATGGCCTGGGGGCTCGGCAGCAACGAGTGGACCGGCAGTCTGGCCGGCTACGGGGTGAAGATCGACCGCGACCAGCTGGAGCCCGGCGACATCCTGCTCTTCCACAACGCGTCCGACCCGCACGCCGGATCGCACGTGACGATCTTCGGCGGTTGGACGGACTACACCCACGGCCATTACCTCGCCTACGAGCAGACCCGGCCCAAGACCCGTAAGCAGGCCACCCCGCTCGGCTACTGGAACAACGCCGACCGCTACCTCGCGTACCGGTACAGGGGACTCGTCAGCGGCGCCGCGGTCCAGGGCGCGCCCGGTGCTCCCGTCTTCCCCGGGGCGGGCTCCTTCAGGCCGGGGCAGTCCAACACCTATGTGGAGCAGCTGGGCAAGCAGCTCGTGGCGAAGGGGTTCGGCAAGTACTACACGCAGGGCCCGGGGCCGCGCTGGAGCGAGGCGGACCGGCGCAATGTCGAGGCGTTCCAGCTGGCGCAGGGCTGGCGGGGCAAGGAGGCGGACGGCTATCCGGGGCCCGAGACCTGGCGCAGGCTGTTCGCCACGGGCGCGGCGGAGGTGACCCGATGACGGGCGAACCCGTGCTGCGCCGTCCCGTGATCGGCTACGAGTCCACGACCGAGATCCCCGTGCACCTGCTCTTCCGCGACGAGGCGGGGACGTCGTCCGTGCCGTCGGGGGCGACCGTCGTCGGACGGCGCAGGGGGACGGGCGAGCAGGAGAGAGTGACGGACGGCCGGAAGAAGGTGTCGGCCGCGCGGGGGGAGGGGTCGACCGCGCGGGGGGAGTGGCCGGACGTACGGGGGCAGGGGCCGGCCGTGCGGGGGCAGGGGGTCCCTGTCCTCGCGAAGGCATCGCCTGCTCCGGCATGTCCTGTCACGGCGTCCCGGGCCCCCGCGTCCGCCGCCCCTGCGATGCACGGCCCCGCGTCCCCCGCCCCGACGGCGCACGGGCCAGTCGAACATCACGGGCCCGCCGTGCCCGGGTGGGTGGCGGTGGCCGTCGGGTCCGGCGCCGCGGCCGGTTGCGGGGCGGTGCTGTGGTGGGCCGGTCTGCTGCCGGGCCCGGTACGGGAGCTGCTCGGGCTGCCGGTGCGTACCTTCGACGGGCTCGGCGGCGCGGGGTGGGCGGTGCTGGCCGGGCTGGTGGCCGTGGGGCTGTGCGCGTTCGGCGGGCTGGCGCGGGGACGGGAGGGGCAGGTCTCGGTGCTCACGCTCTTCGGCGCGTACCGGGGGAGTGTGCGGCGGACCGGGCTGGTGTGGCTGAGCCCGCTGCTGGCACGCCGCCGGGTTGACGTCACGCTGAAGCACTGGCGGAGCGAGCCGATGCCGGTGGTGGACAGGGACGGGATCGCGCTGCGTGCCGTCGTCCTCGTGGTGTGGCGGGTCGTCGACACGGCGCGCGCGACGTTCTCGGTGGACGATCACGCGAGTTGTCTGCGCGGGCAGGTCGAGGCGGCACTGGCGCGGGTGGCGTCACAGCATCCGGTGGACGCGGCAGGGGCGGGTGCGGGCGGCACCCGGACGCTGCGGGACACGGCGGCGGTCGGGGACGCGCTCACCCGGCAGGTGGCCGCGCGGGTGGCGGCGGCCGGAATCGAGGTGTTCTCGGTGCAGCCGGTGCGGATCGACTACGCGCCCGAGGTCGCCGAGGCGATGAACCGCAGGAAGTTCGCCGCGCTGGACGCCCAGGAGCGGGACCTGGCGCTGGCGAACGTGGTCGACGCGGTGGAGGACACCGTGCGCCGGCTGACCGTACGGGGACTGCTGGGAGAGCCGGACGATTACGAACGCAGAGCGCTGGTGCGCGAGTTGACGGTTGCCCACCTCAAAAGCAGATGAGTTCCGCCGAGTCTGCGCGACTTGGCACATTGGTCTGGACATGTTCAACTCCCGTCTCTACATTGAGGCTTGGTCTAGACCGGAAGTTCTGCCTCACCCGGGCAGCGCTTCACCGCGGCGCTGCGGCGGCGCGGAACTGTTCCATCGGGGCGGTGCTTCACCGAAGCGCCGCTCCACCACGCGCGCGTGCCGGCACAGCTCACAGTTCGACGGACTCCCCCACGTTCTCCTGGAGCGAAGCATGCGAAAAAAGGCAATGAGTGCCGCTGTCGTCGGTCTCGCGATAGCGGGCAGTACGGTGCTCGCCACCGGCAGCGCCAGCAGCCACGGCTACACCGACACCCCGATCAGCCGCCAGAAACTCTGTGCCAACGGCACCGTCACCGGCTGTGGTTCCATCCAGTGGGAACCGCAGAGCGTCGAGGGCCCCAAGGGCTTCCCGGCCTCCGGCCCCGCCGACGGCCGGATCTGCGCGGGTGGCAACACCGGCTTCGCGCAGCTGGACGACCCGCGCGGCGGGAACTGGCCCGCCACCAAGGTGAGCGCGGGGCAGAGCTACGGATTCCGCTGGCAGTTCACGGCGCGGCACGCCACGTCGGACTTCCGGTACTACATCACCAAGCAGGGCTGGGACCCGACCAAGCCGCTCACCCGGGCCTCGCTCGACCCGCAGCCGTTCCTGAACGTGCCGTACGGCGGCAAGCAGCCGCCCGCGACACTGACCCACCAGGGGAACTTCCCCGGCGGCAAGTCGGGCAAGCACGTCGTGCTGGCGGTGTGGAACGTGGCCGACACCACCAACGCGTTCTACGCCTGCTCGGACGTCCAGTTCTGAGTCAGTTCTGAGTCCGCCAGCCGGGCCGTACCCACCGAGGTCCCTTAGCACGGGCCCGTAGCAGGAAATCGAGCCGCCCCGACGCCGACGGGGCGGCTCACTCCGTATGGGTGAACCCGGCGGCGGGGTGCGGAGAAAGCCCGCGCGGCGGTGTCTAGATACGTACGGGAACCCGGGAGTCGCATCCCGGTCACGTTCTGGCTCCCGGCCCGTTCGCCGCCCCTCCCGACCGCCCCTCGCCGCACCGGAGGCCCACCGTGAGATCCGCACGCCGTCTGCTCGCCGCTGCCGCCGCCCTCACCGCCTGCGCGCTGGCCGTCCCCACCGCCGCCCACGCGGCCGGTTCCGCGCAGCGGCAGGACACCCCCTCCTACCGGGAGTACGTCTCGCTCGGCGACTCCTGGTCGGCGGACGTGACCGTCATCGGCATCGACTCCACGCACGCGCCCGTCGGCTGCGCACAGAGCAGCTGGAACTACCCCAAGCAGGTCGCGGAGCAGCTCGCGATCCCCACCTTCCGGGACGCCACCTGCGGGGCCGCCACCACCGAACACCTCGTCGCACCGCAGCGGGTCAACGTCCTCCCGCTGATCGCGACGGGCACCAACGACCCCCAGTTCGACCGCCTCACGCCGACCACCGACCTGGTCACCCTCGGCATCGGCGGGAACGACGCCGGGCTCGCCGGCGCGGTCACCGACTGCGTCAACGTGCTGCCCGAGCCGCTCGGCGTGTCCTGCCGGGCCACGTGGACGGCACCCGACGGCAGCGACCTCATGTCCAGGCGCATCGCCGACTCGCAGCCGAAGATCGTCGCGGCGGTACGGGGCATCAGGGCCCGCTCGCCGAAGGCGCGGATCCTGCTGGTCGACTACCTCGCGGGGGCGGTGCCCGACCGCGGCTGCTTCCCGTACGTCCAGGTGCACGACGAGGACCTCAAGTGGTTCGGCGCCCGGCTGAAGGAGCTGAACGGGGTGCTGGCCAGGGCCGCTGCCGACACGGGGGTCGAACTGGTCGACACGTACAGCGGCAGCATCGGCCACGACGTCTGCCGGCCCCCGGGCACCAGGTGGGTCGAAGGGGTGCTGCCCGTCTCGACGAACCCGCCGGGCCCCGCCGTGCCGTTCCACCCGAACCGCCTCGGCGCCGACCACCAGGCGGCGACGGTGCTCGCCGCGATCCGCCAGGGCTGACCGGCGGCGCGAGCGCCCGGCGCGACCGGGAGACCGTGGGGCCGCCCGGCGCGACCGGGAGACCGGGCGGGCGCCGGTGTGCGCGCGGGGCCGGTGCCCAGGACGCGCGGCGGCGCCGCCGCGCCCAGGACGCGCGGCGGCCCCGCCAGGACCGCCGCGCGGGGGCGGTACGGTCGTCGGGTGAAGATCCTCGTCACCGGCGGCGCCGGGTTCATCGGGTCGGCGTACGTCCGCATGGTCCTCGACGGCCGGCTGCCCGGCTGCGAGGACGCCCGGGTCACCGTCCTCGACCTGCTCACCTACGCGGGCAACACCGACAACCTGCCGCTGGGCCACCCCCGGCTGGACTTCGTCCACGGCGACGTCTGCGACCTGCCGCTGCTGCTCGGTCTGCTGCCGGGGCACGACGCCGTCGCGCACTTCGCGGCCGAGTCACACGTCGACCGGTCCATCGCCGGCGCGGGCGCCTTCGTGCGGACCAACGTCGAGGGCACCCAGAACCTCCTCGAAGCGTGTGTGCGCACCGGTGTCGGCCCGGTCGTCCACGTCTCCACCGACGAGGTCTACGGGTCGATCGCCGAGGGCGCCTGGACCGAGGACTCCCCGCTCGCCCCCAACTCCCCGTACGCCGCGTCGAAGGCGGGCGCCGACCTGATCGCCCGCTCCTACTGGCGCACCCACGGCCTGGACGTCCGCACCACCCGCTGCTCCAACAACTACGGCCCCCACCAGCACCCCGAGAAGCTGATCCCGAACTTCACCGCCAGGCTCCTCGCCGGGCTTCCCGTCCCGGTGTACGGCACGGGGGAGAACGTCCGCGAGTGGCTGCACGTGGAGGACCACTGCCGCGCGCTCCACCTGGTTCTCACCAACGGGGTGGCGGGGCGGGTCTACAACGTCGGCACCGGCAACGCCCTCACCAACCTCCGGCTGACCCGGCTGCTGCTGGAGCTGACCGGCGCCCCCGCGGACCTGGTGGAGCACGTCGCGGACCGCAGGGGGCACGACCTGCGGTACGCGCTGGACGACACCCGGATCAGGGAGGAGCTGGGGTACGCGCCGCAGGTGCCGTTCGCCGAGGGGCTGGCGCAGACGGTGCAGTGGTACCGGGCGGCGGCGAACCACGGGGAATGAGGAAGGCCCCCGAGCTCTCGCTCGGGGGCCTTCCTTCGTCTGTGCGCCGCCAGGGACTCGAACCCCGGACCCGCTGATTAAGAGTCAGCTGCTCTAACCAACTGAGCTAGCGGCGCTTGACTCGTAAATCGTACCTGGTCCGAGGGGGTGCTCGCGACCGGCACCAAAGGTAGCCGGACCGTCACAGGGAGAGCGAGAGCGCCATCGGAGTGGCCCTGCGGTTCAGCGCGTCGGCCGCCTCGCGCAGCCGGTGCGCGTGCTCCACCGGCAGGGAGAGGGCCAGGCAGCCCACGGCCGCCCCCGCCGTCAGGGGTACGGCCGCGCACACCGTCCCCAGCGCGTACTCCTGGAGGTCGAGGACGGGGACGGTCGGCGGCTGGCTGTCCAGCTTGGAGAACAGCACCCGCTCGCTGGTGATGGTCCTGGAGGTGAGCCGGGCGGTCCTGTGCCGGGACAGGTGGTCGCGGCGGCCGTTCTGGTCGAGCTGGGTGAGCAGGCACTTGCCCACCGCGCTGGCGTGCGCGGAGGAGCGGAAGTCGACCCACTCGTTGACCTTCGGGGTCAGCGGGCCCTCGGCGACCCGGGTCACCTTGATCTCACCGTCGACGTACCGGCCGAGGTAGATCGCCGCGCCGACCGAGTCCCGCAGCTGGTCCAGGGTCTGCTGGAGGCGCAGCTCGACGAGCTCGCGGCGGGTGGTGCCGGGCGCCCCGACGAGGTCGGGCGCCTCGCCCGTGACGTAGGTGCCGTCGGCGACCTGTTCCACGTACCCCTCGCGGCGCAGCATCAGCAGCAGCGGGCGAAGCTCGGCGGGGGTCAGCCGGGTCTCGCGGGTCAGCTGGGTGTCGGTGACGCCGTCGCTGTGCCGGGACACCGATTCCAGCACCCGCAGGGCGTGCTGCACCGAGTGCTGCGGCTGTCGCGGCTGCGGCGGCTCGGGCTTCAGCGGCACGGTTTCCCCCGGGGCCTCTCGTGAGCTCTGCTGTTCTGCGTCGTTCGTGCGTCGTCGTCCCAGGATAGCCGTCAACCCCCGCCGAAGGGGCGGGGGTTGACAAACCGACTCGTGCGCGCTTTCGGGGACGGGGCCCGTGAACTGGGCCCGTGCACCTCTGGCATATGCCGCAGTCAGATCACATTCGGCGGCCGGAGAGTCACGGGGAGAGGTCTCGGAGAACCCCCGTGGTCACGCTCGCACGCACCGTGCTCAGAGCACCGCGCCCAGGAACTCCCTGGTGCGCTCGTGCTCCGGGTCGCCGAAGATCTTCTCCGGCGGGCCCGACTCGATGACCCGGCCGGAGTCGAACATCAGCACGTCGTCCGAGATGTCCCGGGCGAAGTTCATCTCGTGCGTCACGCAGAGCATGGTGATGTCGGTCGTACGGGCGATGTCGCGCAGCACGTCAAGGACGCCGGCCACCAGCTCCGGGTCGAGCGCCGACGTGACCTCGTCGAGCAGCAGCACCTGCGGACGCATGGCCAGCGCACGCGCGATCGCCACCCGCTGCTGCTGTCCGCCGGACAGCTGGGTGGGCCTGGCGTCGATGCGGTCGCCGAGGCCGACCAGGTCGAGCAGGTCGCGGGCGCGCTGCTCGGCCTCGTCCTTGGACAGGCCGAGGACGCGCACCGGCGCCTCGGTGATGTTGCGCAGCACGGTCATGTTCGGGAACAGGTTGAACTGCTGGAAGACCATCCCGATGTTCTTGCGCACCTCCCGCAGCTGCTTCTCGCCCTGCGAGGGGAAGAGCTGCTGCCCGTTGACGTGGATGGTGCCCTCCTCGGGCTTCATCAGCGTCATCAGCAGCCGCAGGATGGTGGTCTTTCCCGACCCGGAGGGCCCGATCAGGGTCACGTGCTTGCCCGGCCTGACCGAGAAGCACAGGTTGTCCAGCACGGTGTTCCTGCCGAACCGCTTGGTGACGTTGTCGAACTTGATCAGGTCACCGGCGGTCGGGGGGACTCGGGGGGTCTCTACGGACTCAGCGGACAAGACGACGCTCCAGGGCTCGCAGCAGAAGGGACGCCGGGTAGGCGATGAGGATGAAGGCGAGGCCGACCACGGTCAGCGGCTCGGTGTACTGGAAGGTGGACGCGCTCTCCAGCCGGGCCTGCTGGAGCATCTCCAGCACGCTGATGCCGGCCAGCAGGGGCGTGTCCTTCAGCATCGAGACGACGTAGTTGCCGAGCGCGGGCACGATGCGCCGGATCGCCTGCGGCAGGATCACCGCGAACCAGGTGCGGTGCGTGGGCAGGCTGAGCGCGGTCGCCGCCTCCCACTGGCCGACCGGTACGGCGTCGATGCCGGCCTTGTAGACCTGGGCGGTGTACGTCGAGTAGTGCAGACCGATCGCGACGGTGCCTGTGGTGATCGCCGAGAACTGCACGCCCCACTCCGGCAGCACGAAGAACAGGAAGAACAGCTGCACCAGCAGCGGGGTGTTCCGGATGAACTCGGTGACGACGTTCACCGGCCACCGTACGAAGCGCGAGGCCGAGCGCAGCCCGAAGGCCCACACCAGCCCCAGCGAGAAGGACAGCAGCGAGCCGAGGGCCAGCACCTGGAGGGTGAGCAGCACCCCGTCCCAGAAGCGCGGCATGAAGTCCGCGACGGCGGACCAGTCCCAGTTGCTCATCGCGTACCCCCGGAGATCTGCGCCTTCACGTCAATCCCGATCCCGGCCTTGGACCTGCGCTCCAGCGCCTTCATGCCGCGCGTCAGGATGAACGCGATCACGAAGTAGATGACGAGGGTGATCGAGTAGATCTGCGCGCTCTCCTGGGTGGCGAGCCGCACCAGGTAGGCGGCGAACGACACGTCGCCGATGCCGAGCAGCGACACCAGGGCGGTGCCCTTCAACAGCTCGACCAGCAGATTGCTGAACGGCGGGATCATCTCCGGCACCGCCTGCGGCAGCAGGATCAGCCGCATCCGCTGCCAGGGGGTGAAGCTGAGCGCGACCCCCGCCTCGCGCTGCGCGGGAGTGACCGAGGCGAGCGCGCCGCGTACGACCTCCGCACCGTACGCACCGTAGGAGAGGCCCAGGGCGAGCACCGCCGCCCACATGGGCACGAACGCCCAGCCGATCAGACCCGGCACCACGAAGAACAGCCAGAACATCAGCACCAGCGCCGACGTGCCGCGGAACACCTCGGTGTAGGCCCCCGCCAGGAAGCGGACGATCCACAGCCGGTGGGTCCGCGCGATGCCGGTCACGAAGGCGACGAAGGCGGCCAGCAGGGCCGAGTAAACCGTCAGTTGCACGGTCGTCCAGATCCCCGGCAGGATCCAGTGCTGCCACAGTCCCGCGCTCATCGGCACAGCTCCTTGGCCGTCAGCGTCGTCATCTCCGACTTGGTGAAGCCGAACGGCTGGAGGATGCGGAACAGCTCGCCGCTCTTCTTCATCCTGTGGATCTCCACGTTGAAGGCGTCGCGCAGTTCGGCGTCCAGGCTGCGGAAGGCGAAGCCGCCGCCGTCGATCTTCTTCTTGCCGTCGACCAGCGGCGCGAACGGCTCGGTGGCCTCCGCCTTCGTGCTCTTCCTGACCACGCCGCGCCCGGTCAGCGCGGTACCGGCGAAGACGTCGACGCGTCCGGACTCCACGGCGTTCAGGCCGGCCACCGGGTCCTGGAGGATCACCAGGTCCTTCTCCGGGATGCCGGCGGCGACCGCGTAGTCGATCTGCGCGTAACCGGTGCCGGTGGCCATCCTGGTGCCGGTCCGCTTGATGTCCTGGTACGAGGTGAGCTTCTTGGGGTTGCCCTTCGGCACGATGAAGGAGTCCAGCATCTGGTACTCCGGATCGGCGAAGATGACCTGCGCGCACCGGTCCTTGTTGATGTACATACCGGCCGACACGACGTCGAACTGCTGGGAGTTGAGGCCCGGGATCAGCGAGGAGAAGTCTGTCGCGACCGGCTGCACCTTGGGGATCCCCAGCCGCTTGAAGATGACCTTCGCGAGTTCGACCGCCTCGCCGGTGAAGTTCCCCTGCTCGTCGATGAATCCGTACGGTGCCTCACCGGCGATGCCCATCCGCACGATGCCCTGGGACCTCAGCCGGGCGAGCGTGTCCCCGGTCGGCACCTTGCTGCACCCCGCGACCCCGAGCGCCCCCGCCGCGCCCAGTGCCGCTCCGCCCGCCAGGAGAATCCGCCTGGATATCGGCCGTCGCTTTCTACTCTCTTCACTTCTCGTAGGAGCCATGGGCGCGCGGCTACCCAAGTGCGCACTTTCTACTCCGATCAATTCCGGCCGCCGGGGCCGCAGATGCCCCCTTGACGGGAGTAAAGCTCTGCGCACGATGGGAAGATGACCGACCGATTCGTGGATATATCGCTCGACAAGCGCGGTGTGAGCTGCACCGCGAAGCTCCTCGACGACAAGGCCCCGATCACCTGCCAGGCAGTCTGGGACGCCCTCCCGCTCGGCGGCGACGTCTACCACGCGAAGTACGCCCGCAACGAGATCTACGCGCTCTTCCCGTCCTTCGCCGCCGCCGAGCCCCCGCTGGAGAACCCCACCGTCACCCCCATCCCGGGCGACCTCTGCTACTTCTCCTTCGCCGGCACCCAACTGGCCACCGGCTCGCACGGTTACTCCGCCGACCACGTACGCCAGGACCGCCCCACCATCGTCGACCTCGCCCTCTTCTACGAGCGCAACAACCTGCTCCTCAACGGCGACCAGGGCTGGGTGCCCGGCATCGTCTGGGGCACGGTCGTGTCGGGCCTCGACGCCATGGCCGACGCCTGCCAGGACCTGTGGCGAACCGGCGCGGTCGGCGAGACGCTGAGCTTCCGGCGGGCCTGAGGAGGGTGCGCGGCGGAGTCGGGGGAACACGAACCCGGCGCCGTTGCACGGGGGTTGAGCGGTACGGCGCAACAGCCGACCGCCGACCCGAAGGAGCACCCGATGCACGACAGTCCGCCCGCATCGCACCTGGAACCGGAGCTGGGCTTCGACTGGGAGTCGGAGAGACGGTGGTGGGACTCCGGTTGGGCCGCGTCCGCGATGGTGATCGCGGTCGCGGCCGCCCTGGTGGGTGTGTGGGTGTGGATGTACGGGGGCTTCGTGCTGTGGGTGGCGGGAGCCTGCGCCGTGATCATGGCCGCCTGCGCTCCCTGGGGGGTGCGTCTGGGACGCAAGGTGGCCGCGGAGGCCGGAGCCCCCGCCCGCTCGCTACCGGTGCTCAACCGCCGTCTGCGGGACGGGCGCATTCCCGACGGGCCGCAGGCGCGGGCGGCGATGCTGATGCTGGGCCGGAGGTATCTGCGGACGGCCCGGCACAACCGCTGGACGTACCCCGTGGTGATCACCGCCCAGCTCCTGAACGCGGTCACCCAAGGCCTGCAGGGCCACTGGTGGCCGTCCTGCGCATGGCTCGGCGTGGCGGTCTTCTTCGCCATCACCGGTCTCCTCCTGCGCCGTACGAGCGCGAGGATTTCCCGCACGGTGGCCCGCCTTGAGGAACCCCGTGCGCAAATGCCCGGCATGTGAACCCCGTTGAATTGTTCCGGCCCGCTCCGTACCGTCCGCCGGACATCCGGAACAGTACGGAGGGACAGAACCCCCATGGACATGGACGCGAGACCCGGCGAGTACGAGGCCCGTGGCAGTGACGTCGACTGGGAGGGGGAGTGGCGCTGGCACGACGCGCGGTGGGCCGGGAACGCGGTGTTCGTCCTCGGGGCCTGCGCCGTGTCGGCCGTGGGCCTCATGTTCGGTACGGGGCCCGGGATCCGGGTGAGCGCCGTCGCACTGGTGCTGACAGCGTTCGTGATCTGGGCGAACACCAGGATGCTGAACCGGCTGAGGTCCGAGACGGGCCTGACGCACCGCAAGCTTGCGGTGGTGATGCGGCTCTCCCGGCGGGAGCACGTACCCAGCGACCCGGTGGCCAGGGAAGCGATGGTCCAGCTGCT
Source organism: Streptomyces sp. NPDC091272 (assembly GCF_044757485.1). Lineage (NCBI taxonomy): Bacteria > Bacillati > Actinomycetota > Actinomycetes > Kitasatosporales > Streptomycetaceae > Streptomyces > Streptomyces sp. NPDC091272. The sequence continues at coordinate 498,663 of NZ_JBIVVC010000005.1, read as the reverse complement.
CAGGATGCAGAACAGCAAGGCGGCGGGGGCTGGCTGGACGCGGCCCGTCGGCGCGGTGTTGCTGCTGCTGGTCGCCCTGTTGCAGTTTCAACTCGGGAACGTGCTGCTCTCCGTGGCGGCGCTCGCCGCCGGCGGCTACCTGGCCTCGCCCTTCGGTCTCGTGGCGCGCACCGAGGCCCGTCAGAAACGGCTGGAGGCCCGCCTCGTCGCGCTGACGGCCGACCCGCCCCCGGCGCAGGACTGACACGGGCGGCCGGGCGGAAGGACCCGGGGGCCAAGTGGCCTGAAGAGGGCCGTGCGGGTGAGCGATCGGTGGGAAATCCCGGCAGAGACCGTGCCCGGCGCCCGTCTCATTCGTCAGCCCGGTAGGCGACATCCCCCTGTGGCCACACGATATGGGCATCTGGAGCAATCACCTTGAACAGCGGAAGCAACGGAATCAACGGAAGCAACGCAAGCAACGCAAGCAACGCAAGCAACGCAAGCAGCACCACCTGGCGACATGCCCCCACGAAGGTGCGGGCGCACCGCGTCTGCGCCGTCGCCGTCACCGCGGCCACCGCAGGATCTGTCCTGGCCGCGGGCGTCGCTGTCGCGCCCGCCCAGGCCGCGCCCGTGACCACCACCGTCACCCCTGCCGCGCTCGGCGCCGCGCTCGCCGCGCCCAAGGCCCCCACGGTCACGGCCAAGGGCGCCTTCCTGATGAACGCGGGCACCGGAGCGACCCTCTACGGCAAGGGGGCCGACACCCGGCTGCCCACCGGCTCCACCACCAAGATCATGACGGCGAAGGTGGTGCTCGCGGCCAAGGGCCTCGACCTGAACTCCAAGGTCACGATCCAGAAGGCGTACAGCGACTACATCGTCAAGAACAACGCCTCGTCGGCCCGTCTGATCGTCGGCGACAAGGTCACCGTCCGGCAGCTGCTGTACGGGATGATGCTGCCGTCCGGCTGCGACGCGGCGTACGCGCTGGCGGACAAGTTCGGCACGGGCAGGACGCGGGACGCGCGCGTGAAGTCGTTCATCGGGAAGATGAACGCCACCGCACGCTCGCTCGGCCTGAAGAACACGCACTTCGACTCCTTCGACGGAGGCGGCGGCAAGGGCAACTACTCGACGGCCCGCGACCTCACGAAGCTGGCGGTGAGCGCGATGAAGAACACGACGTTCCGGGCCGTCGTGCGGACCACGTCCACCAAGCAGCGCACCCTCACCAGGTCCGGCGGCCACCGCGACATGGCGTGGACCAACACCAACCCGCTGCTGAGGAGCTACAAGGGCACGCTGGGGATCAAGACGGGGTCGGGCCCGAACGCGAAGTACTGCCTGGTCTTCGCCGCCCAGCGCGGTGGCAAGACCCTCTACGGCACGCTGCTCGCCTCCTCGTCGGACGTGAACCGCGCCAAGGACGCGGGCAGGCTGCTCGACCACGGCTTCAAGCGCTAGCCGCCACCCGGCCAGCCCCTACAGGGTTCCCGACCCCGCCCCCGGCCCCGGGATCGCCGCCACCCCCGCCTCGTACAGTGCCTGCGCCACCCGCAGCACCGTCGCGTCCCGGTGCCGGGCCGCCACCACCTGTATCCCCACCGGCAGCCCGCTCCCGTCCAGCCCGCACGGCACCGTCGCCGCCGGCTGCTGCGTCAGGTTGAACGGGTACGTGAACGGCGTCCACCCCGTCCACCTGCGCAGCCCCGACCCCCTAGGCACCTCGGCCCCCGCCTCGAAGGCCGTCGTCGGAAGGGTCGGGGTCACCAGGACGTCGTACGTCGTGTGGAAGTGGCCCATCCGGCGGCCCAGCGCCATCCGGGCGTCCACCGCCGCCAGGTAGTCAAGCGCGCTCATCCGCGCCCCCGCCGCGCAGATCTCGCGCAGCCCGGGGTCCAGGGCCTCCCGCTGGTCGCGGCCGAAGCGCTGGACCACGCGGGCCGCCCCGCTGAACCACAGGGTGTGGAAGGCCTCCACCGGGTCCGCGAGGTCGGGGTCCGCCTCCTCCACGTACGCCCCCAGTCCGGCCAGCCTGCCGACCGCTGCGCGTACCGCCGCGGCGACGTCCGGGGCGACCTTCACCTGGCCGCCGAGGGTCGGTGAGTACGCCACCCGCAGCCCGCGCACCCCCTCGTGCAGGCCGGCGCCGGCGGTTTGTGCGCCGTCGGGGACCGGGGACTGCGACCAGTCCCGCCAGTCCGCCGTCCCGGACAGCACGTCGAGCAGCAGCGCGCCGTCGGCCGCGTCGCGTGCCATCGGCCCGGCGTGCGCGAGTGTCCCGAACGGGCTTGACGGGTAGAGCGGTATCCGGCCGTAGGTCGGCTTCAGGCCGAAGATCCCGCAGAACGAGGCCGGGATGCGCACCGAGCCGCCGCCGTCCGTGCCCACGGACAGCGGAGCCGCCCCGGCCGCGACGGCCACGGCACTCCCGCCGCTCGACCCGCCGGAGGTGCGGGCCGGGTCGTACGGGTTACGGGTGACCCCGAAGCGCGGCGAGTCGGTGACGCCCTTCCAGCCGAACTCCGGGGTGGTGGTCTTGCCGACCAGGACCGCCCCGTGCTCCCGCAGCCGCGCCACGGAGGGCGCGTCCTCGCTCCAGCTCCCCGCCTCGGCCACCGCGTGCGAACCGCGCAGGGTCGGGGTGCCCGCCGTCAGGAGCAGGTCCTTGACCGTCACCGGGACGCCGTCGAGCAGGCCCTGCGGCTCCCGTCGCCGCCATCGCTCCTCGGCGGCGCGGGCCTGCGCCAGGGCCCCCGCGTGGTCGATCGAGACGAAGGCGTTCAGGGAGGGCTGGATCGCCTCGGCCCGTTCGAGGACCGCACGGGTCGCCTCCACGGGCGACAGTTCGCCCTTCTCGTAGGCACCGAGGAGCTGGTGTGCGGTGAACGCGGTCGGTTCCGTCGGTTCAGTCATGCATGGGGACGTACCCAACATTCTTGTCGACTACATTCGGAAGCGGCCGTCCGCTCTCCCAGAGGTCGTACAACTCCAGGAACTGACTGCCCAGTTCGTCGCGCCAGCCGACCACGTCCCCGCTCATGTGCGGCGAGACGGTCAGCCCGGGGACGTCCCACAGCGGGCTCCCGGGATCGAGCGGCTCCTGCTCGAAGACGTCGAGCGCGGCCCCGGCGATCCACCGCTTGGTGAGGGCGGCCAGCAGGTCCTGCTCCACGACCAGTTGGCCGCGCCCCACGTTGACGAAGTACGCCCCGGGGCTCATCGCGTCGAAGGCCCGCGCGTCGAACATGCCCCGGGTGGTGTCGGTCAGCGGCGCCGCGCAGATCACCCAGTCGGCGCGCGCCAGCAGCGGCACCAGCTCGTCCGGCCCGTGCACGCCGGGGCGCGCGGTGCGCCCCGTCAGGGCGACGACCACCCCGAGCGCTTCGAGGGTCCTGGCGATCGCCCGCCCGATCGGCCCGGAGCCGACCACCACGGCCCGGGTGCCCGCCACCCGGCGGGTCTCGCGGTGGCGCCAGCGCCGCTGCCGCTGGAGTTCGTTCGTCCCGTTGAAGTCCTTGGCCGCCGCGATGACCAGCCCCGCGACGTACTCCGCGATCGGCTGGTCGAAGATGCCGCGCGCGTTGGTGACGACGGTGTCCGACGCGGCGAGCTCCGGACACATCAGATGGTCCACCCCGGCGCTCGCGGTGTGCACCCAGCGCGGGCGTGCGCCGTCGCCCGGCCATGCGCGCCGTACCGCGTCGGAAAAAAAGTCCCACACCAACAGCACATCTGCTTCGGGGAGTTGACTACTGATCGTCGACTCGTCACCGTGCAGAATGCGGGTCCTTCCGGTCAGGCTGCCAAGGCGCGGCAGCGGTTCGGCGTCGAGGACGAGAAGGGTCACATCACTCATGGCGGAGAAACCGTTTCGTAACGTCTGACATACACAGATGGTGTACGGATCGACCACACTCGTACCCGCAACCCACGGTCGTCAACACCCGTTCCTGGGGGCCGCATTGGACATTGACTTTCTCGGTGGGCCACAGCCGCAGCGCGGCGTGGGCGTGGTGGCCCCGTTCGACTTCGCACTCGACCGGGAGCTCTGGCGCTGGGTGCCGGACGGCGTCTCCCTCCACCTCACCCGCACCCCCTACGTCCCCGTCGAGGTCAGCCTCGACCTCGCCCGGCTGGTCAGTGAGCACCAGACGCTCCGCGAAGCCGTCCGGGCACTGATCGCCGTCGAACCACAGGTGATCGCGTACGCCTGCACATCCGGCAGTTTTGTCGGCGGCACCACCGGGGAACGCGCCATGTGCGAGGCGATGTCCCGGGCCGGTGAGACCCAGGCCGGGGACCTGCCGTCGGTGACCACGTCGGGCGCGCTCATCGAAGCGCTCGGCGAACTGGGCGCACGACGCATCGCCCTGGTCACCCCGTACACGGAGTCGGTGACGCGGTCCCTGGAGGAGTACTTGGCGGAAGCGGGAATCGTCGTGACGGGCCGCGAGTTCCTCGGCCTCACCCGGCACATCTGGAAGGTGCCCTACCGGGACGTGGTGGACATGGCGCGGCAGGCGGTGGTCGGCGCGGCCGACTGCCTCTTCATCAGCTGCACCAACCTCCCCACGTACGACGTGATCCCGCAGCTGGAGGCCGAACTGCGGATGCCCGTGATCTCCGCGAACCAGGTCACCATGTGGTCCGCGCTGCGCAAGCTCGGAGCACGGGCGGTCGGCCCGTACCAGCAGCTGATGATGGCCACCGGGCCGCGGCTGCCCACGGTGCTGCCGCAGTCCCCGGCGGCTGTGCCCGAGGCGCTCGCGCGGGGCCAGGTCTTCGCGCAGGGGGAGATCTTCGCGCCGGACGAGGTGTTCCCGCAGGCGCTCGCGCCGTTCCCGGACGTGCTGCCGCCGGCCGCGGGGCCGGCCGCCCTCCCGCCGACGCTCCAGGACCCCCCTCCGCTCCCCGAGCAGGAAGGACCGAAGTGACATGACAGCGATCGGATTCCTCTACCCCGGCCACTCCGCCGAGGACGACTATCCGCGCATCGAGATGATGCTCGCCGCCCCCGACGTCCGGCTGCCCCTCGTCCACACGGACATCGGCACGGACGCGCACCGCGTCGACGCGCTGCTCGAAATGGGCTCGGCGGACAGGCTGGCGGCGGGCGTCGAGGAGCTGCGGCTGGCCGGCGCGGAGGCGGTGGTCTGGGCGTGTACGAGCGCGAGTTTCGTGTTCGGTCACGACGGCGCCCAGGAGCAGATCCGCGAGCTGGCCCGGACGGCGGGCCTGCCCGCGTCCTCGACGTCCTTCGCCTTCGCCCACGCGGTACGGGAGCTGGGGGTGAGCCGGGTCGCGGTCGCGGCGACCTACCCGGTGGACGTGGCGGACCTCTTCCACGACTTCCTCAAGTCGGCGGGCACGGAGGTCGCCTCGACGCGCGGCAGCGGAATCATCACCGCCGCGGAGGTCGGCACCTGGGGCCGCGCGGAGGTCCTCGCACTGGCCAGGGCGGGCGACCATCCCGACGCGCAGGCGGTGCTGCTGCCTGACACGGCGCTCCACACGGCCGAACATCTCGTCGAACTGGAACGGGAGTTGGGAAAGCCGGTCCTGACGGCCAACCAGGTCACGGTCTGGGAGGGCCTGCGGCTGGCGCAGCGCACGGTGCGGGCGCCGAGGCTGGGGGCGCTGTTCGGCGGGTAGTCGCGCAGGGCCGTGGGTCCGTCGCCGCGGAGAGGTCAAGTGGGCGGCCCGGAAGGGGAATCACTCCTTCCGGGCCGCCTTTTCACCGCCCTGTTGCGCACACCGTTCCGCTGTGCGTACAGTGTGCGCATCGGGACGCGGCAGGCGTCCGGTCCACAGAAACGGGGCGGTCATGACGGAGTACACCAGCTTCAACGAGCAGGGCGAGTGGCAGGCCGGCGGAGCCTGGGGGAGCAGGGACTCGGCCGGCCGCCGGTTCGAACTCGGCCGCTGGCAGGCCAGGTTGGACGAGCTCTGCGCCGCCCACCACGTACCGGCCGCCTCGCTCGCCGTCCTCGTCGACGGCACGGTCCACCAGCTCGCGACCGGCGTCCTGCACCGCGGCACCGGGGTCGGGGCCACCACCGACTCGGTCTTCCAGCTCGGCTCGGTCGCCAAGCTCTACACGGCCACGCTCGTCATGCAGCTCGCCGACAGCGGCGAACTCGACATCGACGCCCCGGTCGTCTCCGTCCTCCCCGAGTTCGACACCGCCGACCCCGAAGCCACCAAGCGGATCACCACCCGCCAGCTCCTCTCCCACACCAGCGGGCTGACGTGTGACTTCACCCACGACAGCGGTCGCGGTGACGACTGCCTCGCCCGGTACGTCGAAGCCAGTGCCGGGGTCGCGCTCGACTGCCCTCCCGGGACGGCCGTCTCCTACAGCAGCGTCGGCTACAACGTGCTCGGCCGCATCGTCGAAGTCCTCACCGGCCAGAGCTGGGACGAGGCGCTGCGGTCCCGGCTGCTCGTCCCGCTGGGCGCCACGCACACGATGACCCTCCCCGAGGAGGCCCTGGCCTTCCGGGCCGCGATGGGGCACCTGGGCGAGCCGGGCGAGCTGCCCGACCCCGCCCCCGCGTGGGACATGATGCCCCGCTCGGCAGGCCCCTACGGGCGGGTCATCGCGAGCGCGTCCGACGTGGTCAGGCTGGCCCGTATGCACCTCGACGGAGGCGTCGCGCAGGACGGCACCCGCATCCTCTCCGCCGGGGCCGTCGCCGCCATGCAGCGGCGCGAGACCGACGTCCCCGACAAGTGGACCGTCAGCTCGGACGGCTGGGGCCTCGGCTGGACCCTGTACGACTGGCAGGGCACGCCCGGCTACGGCCACGACGGCGCGTCCATCGGCCAGTACGCCTATCTGCGGGTCGTTCCCTCCGCCGGGGTCGCCGTCGCCCTCCTCACCAACGGGGGCAGCGCCCGCCTGGTCTACACGGCGCTGATGCGCGAGCTCCTCGCGGAGCTGGCCGACGTCACGATGCCGGAGCCGTTCGGTCCGCCGGCCCGGCCGGTCGCCGTCGACTGGGCGCCCCTGGTGGGGGTCTACCGCCGCGCGGGTGTGGTCCTCACGGTGACGGAGGGCCACCTCCGCTACGAGTTCGTCGACGGGATGGCGGACTTCTCGCCGCCGCTCTCGGTGGACCTGCTCCCGGTCACGGACACGGTCTTCGCCGGGACCGGCGCCGGGGCGTCCTTCAGCGAGGACTACATGCCGGTGGTCTTCGCCACGCTTCTCGACGGGACGGCGTGCGTGTACGTGGGCATGCGGGCGGCCCCGAAGGTGTGACGGTCCCCGTCGCCCGTCGCCCGTCGCCCGTCGAGCCGCACGGGCCGCCGCCCCGGCGCGTGACGGCGCGGGCGCCACTGCGGGGGCACCCGGCGGGAGCGGGCGCCACCCGGCACACCCGGCCGGGTGTGGGCATTCAACACGCGCACCCGGCCCGTCCCGCCCGCCCGGCGGGGAATATCCGGAGTGCCCCTCCTGTTCGTACTCGGGAGTACGCATGACGCCCCACCCGCAGGAGGAGACCCCGGTGGAACCCAGCCCCGCCCCCCACCCCGTCCGCGCCACCGTCCAGGGGTCCGCCCCCACCCCCCTCTCCGTCCTCGACCTCGCGACCGTCGGCGTCGGCAGCAGCCCCACCGAGTCGCTGCGCACCAGCGTCGAGATCGCGAAGCTCGCCGAGGCGCGCGGCTTCCACCGGTACTGGGTGGCCGAGCACCACTCCATGCCCGGGGTGGCCAGCTCCTCGCCCGCCGTGATCCTCGCCCATCTCGCAGCCCACACCGAGCGCATCCGGCTCGGCTCAGGCGGCGTGATGCTCCCGAACCACGCGCCGCTCGTCATCGCGGAGCAGTTCGGCACGCTGGAGGCGATGGCCCCGGGCCGTGTCGACCTCGGCCTCGGCCGGGCCCCCGGCACCGACGGCGCCACCGCCGCAGCGCTGCGCCGCGGCGACAACCCTCACGAGGGCGCGGACGAGTTCCCGCGCCAGCTCGCCGAGTTGACCCGGTTCCTGACCGACGACTTCCCCGACGGCCACCCGTACTCCCGGATCCACGCCGTCCCCGGGCCGGTCCAGGGCCACGGCAACACCCCGCAGGTCTGGCTGCTCGGCAGCTCCGGCTTCAGCGCCAGGCTCGCCGCGACCCTCGGCCTGCCCTTCGCGTTCGCGCACCACTTCTCCGCGCAGAACACGATCCCGGCCCTCGACCTCTACCGCGAGTCCTTCCGGCCCTCCGCGGCCCTGGACGCCCCGTACGCGGTGATCGGTGTCTCAGCGCTCGCCACCGACGACGAGGCCGAGGCCCGCAGCCAGGTCCTGACCGGCGCACTCAACATGCTCCGGCTGCGGACCGGCCGCCCCGGCCTGATCCCCACGCCCGAGGAGGCCGCCGCGTACCGGTTCAGCTCCCTGGAGCAGGAGTTCGTCGACGGCTGGCTGACGAACGTCGTCCACGGCACGCCGGACGCCGTCCGCGCGGGCCTCGACGACCTCGCCAAGCGCACCGGGGCCGACGAGCTGATGCTCACCGCCAACGCGCACACGGGAGCGGTCCGGGTCCGCTCGTACGAACTGATCGCCGACGCGTACGGCCTGCCCACCGCCTCCTGAGGTTCAGGAGGCCGTCCGCTCGCAGAGCATCGCCGCGATCCGGTCCGGTGCCGTCGGCCGTGAGTACAGCCAGCCCTGGCCGGTGTCGCAGCCGATCCGGCGCAGCCGTGCCGCCTGGCCCGCCGTCTCCACGCACTCCGCGGTGACGGTGAGGCCCAGGCGGTGCGCGAGCTGCACCAGGGCCTCGACGATCGTCTCGTCGGCGGGGTTCGGATGGGCCTCGTCCTGGAAGCCCCGTACGAACGAGCCGTCCAGCTTCAGCACGGACACCGGCAGCCTGCTCAGATATGCCAGGTTCGAGTACCCGGTACCGAAGTCGTCGATCGCGATGTGGACGCCCATGTCACTCAGCGACTGGAGGGCCTGCAGGGGCCGGCCGGCCGAGCCCATCACCGCCGACTCGGTCAGCTCCAGCTGGAGCAACTCCGGTGCCAGGCCCGTCTCTTCGAGGATGTCGGCCACGTCGGCGACCAGGTCCGAGTCCCAGACCTGGCGCACCGCCACGTTCACCGAGACGAACAGCGGCTCGGTCCGCGGGTGGTCCTTCTGCCACTGCCGGGCCTGCCGGCACGCCGTGCGCAGCACCCACCGCCCGAGGTGGACGATCGAGCCGTCCTCCTCGGCGATACCGATGAAGCGATTCGGCGCCAGCGTCCCGAACTGCGGGTGCCGCCACCGCACGAGGGCCTCCACCCCGCGCACCAGCCCGCCCTCCAGATCCACCAGCGGCTGGTACTCCAGTACGAACTCGCCCCGCTCCAGGGCCGGGCGCAGCGTCGAGGACAGGGCCTGCCGGGTCATCCGGTGGGCGTTGCGCTCCGGGTCGAAGAGAGTCCAGCGGCCCTTGCCGTCCGCCTTCGCCCAGTACAGCGTCGTGTCCGCGGCCTGCATCAGCCCCGTCGCCGACGTGCCCGCGGCCGGCCGCTCGACCACGCCGATCGACGCGGAGACCGAGAGCCGCTGCCCGGCCAGGTCGAACGGCTGCTGAAGGGCGGTCAGTACGGTCTCCGCCAGTTCCGCCAGCTGCTCGGTGCCGGTCGAGTCCTCCACCAGGAGGGCGAACTCGTCACCGCCGAGCCGTGCCACCAGGAACCCGCCGCCCGGTCCGTGACCGCCCTGGTCCGCGCACCGGGTCAGCCGGGTCGCGACCGCGGTCAGCAGCCGGTCGCCGACCCGGTGCCCGAGCGTGTCGTTGACCGCCTTGAAGCCGTCCAGGTCGAGATAGCAGAGCCCGATCCGGCCGGTGCCGCCGCGCTCGTACGTCGATGTCTCCAGCGCGGCCGAGAGCCGCTCGAAGAACAGTGCGCGGTTGGGGAGCCTGGTCACCGGGTCGTGCATCTGGTGGTGCCGCAGCCGGGCCTGGAGCTCGCGCCAGTCGCTGATGTCCGACACCGACAGCAGGACGTTCGTGCTGTCGGGCACCGGGGCGAGCGCGACCTCCACCCACAGGGCGTGTCCGTCGCGGTGCTTTAGCCGGCGGGTGCAGCGGAACCGGAGCCGCCGCCCGTCCAGGACCTCGCGGTACGCGTGCCAGGTGCGGGCGTCGGACGCCAGGTCCACCAGTTCGGCGGCCTCGGTGCCGGCCAGCAGGCAGGGATCGACGCCGAGCAGCCCGCCGAGCGCCTCGTTCGCGGCGAGCACGGTGCCGGCGGGGGTGATCAGGGCCATCGCGAGCTGGGCGGCGCGGAAGGCGGCCCGGTAGTCGCGGACGCCGGCGTCGTCACGGGGGTGCGGATCGGCGGGGCCGCCCGGCACCCCGTACCCGCCGGACCCGGGTCCGTCGGGTACGTCGTCGCGGTGCAGGTGATGACGCTCCGTGACGAAAGTGGGGACGAGAGGGGCGGGCGGGACGGCGTCGTGGCCTGAACCGGACTCTTCGGGGATTCCGCTCACGGTGTGCTCCCGCAGGGCGATGGAGTCGTACAGGTTTCGTCGGGTGATGTCGGGGGTCCTGATGTCGGCGGTCCTGAGGCGCGTTCCACGCGGGAAAGTGTGCCGATCATAGAGGCTGCCGCGACGGCCGATCCAGCTCCGCCGCCGCGGGAGCCCCTTCGGGTACGGGGTGACGGGGCGGGCCGCCCGGACGGGCCGATCGTTTCTGCGCGGGTCTGCCTTGACCTGATCCCCTCCTGACCGGTTGTGACTTTCCGTGAGCCGCCGGGGTGTCGCCGCGGCGTGCCGCAGGCACCCGAGTGGCGCACTGGAACAGGGCATTCACCCACAAATACGAACAATGTGGGTGAGGTGTTCCGAATTCCGCAGCGGAGGGCCCGGAGGTCGATGTGCTGGACCGGTTGACACCCGGGGGAGTGCCCGAGGAAGTACCCGCAGGGGGCACGGGCCCCGGCGAGGGTGACGGCAGGACGTCTGCCGGGGGCGGCGGCGGGGTGCCCGGAGGGGGTGACGGGCAGGGGTCCGGCAGGGACGGCGGGCAGGGGTCCGGCAGGGACGGCGGGCAGGGGTCCGGCAGGGACGGCGGGCAGGGGTCCGGTGGCGCGTACCGGTCCCGGCTGCGGCTGCGCAGCACCGCGGCCCTGGTGACCTCCCTGGCGGCCCTCGCCGCGACCGGGCTCGTCGCGGGACCTGCGGCCGCTGCCAAGGCGGCCGGGCCGTGCGCCCTGCCCCGCACCGGCGCCCACCACTCGCTGGGCCTCGACACCTGGAACGAGAACTACCCGCGCCCGGTCCGCACCCTCGACGCGGTCATGGTCTTCCTGTCGTTCCCCGACTCGAAGCCCCTGGTGACTCCCGGCGAACTCGCCGCCGACCACTTCCCGGCGACCAGCGACTTCTTCCGGCGCGCCTCGTACGGCAAGTTCCGCCTCGAACCGCACCCGACGGCGGACTGGGTCCAGATGCCGGCCGACTCCACCTCGTACGCGATACAGCGCGACTGGAGCGCCGAGCGGCGCAGCACCTATCTGCGCGACGCCGTGGCCGCCGCCGACAGCAAGGTCGACTTCTCCCGGTACGACGTCGTCTACCTGGTCGCCGACCCGGACGCCCCCGGCGTCGACTCGGACGCGACGAAGGTGGTCAACTTCGACTCCCCGCTGCGCGCCGACGGCACGGACATCCGCCGTATCGTCACCGTCTTCGAGAAGCACCCGCCGGACCGCAACGTGCTCGCACACGAGACCGGGCACGTCTTCGACCTGCCCGACCTCTACCACCGCCCCACCGACGGCAAGGGGGACTGGGACACTTACGTCGGCGACTGGGACGTCATGGGCAGCCAGTTCGGGCTGGCCCCCGAGCCCTTCGGCTGGCACAAGTGGAAGCTCGGCTGGCTCGACGGGGGCCAGGTCGCCTGCGTGCCGTGGGGCGGCACCCGCCGGCTCACCCTGGACCCGCTCGCCGCCCCCGCGCCGGCCGGCGGCCAGCGCGGCAACACACGCCTCGCGGTCGTCCGTACGGGGGAGAACACCGCGCTCGCCATCGAGGCGCGCGGCGGCGCGGGCAACGACAGGGACGCCTGTGTCGAGGGCGTACTGATCTACCGGGTGCGCAACGGCGCGCCGTCCGGCGGCGGGCCGATCGAGGTGGTGGACACCCATCCGCGTACCGAGGCCTGCTGGGACCGTTCGGTGTACCCGCCGCTCGCGGACGCGCCGCTGGGCGTCGGCGAGACGTTCACGGTGACCGACCAGGGCACCAAGGTGGAGGTGGCGGACCGCACCAGGTCCGGCGGGTGGACGGTGCAGGTCACCACGGGGTAGCCGGAGCGCGCAGTTTCCCCCGCGACCGGCGCCGGAGGGCAACGAAAAGGTCCCCCGGGCCGAAGCTCGGGGGACCTTTTCCGTCTGTGCGCCGCCAGGGACTCGAACCCCGGACCCGCTGATTAAGAGTCAGCTGCTCTAACCAACTGAGCTAGCGGCGCCTGCTGACGTCGTAGACATTAGCACTCTGATCGGCGGGAGGAAAAATCGATAACCGCGAGGCCCGCACACAGGCCCAGAACATCACCTCCGGGCCCGGCAGCCAGGGGTGGCGGACGTCGGGCGCGACCACCCACCGGGGCCCCTTCTCCGGTCCTGGTGCCAGCGCGGGCACGGTCACTGCGTCGCCCGTGCCGTGACACAGCAGCGGCGGGACGTGCTCGGCGCGGCGCTCCCAGCGGAGCAGCGCGGGCAGCCGCTGGGCGGTGCCGGGGACCGTGAGGAGCAGCATCCGCCCGCGCTGTTCGGCCACCGGGCCGGAGCCGGGGCCGTCCGCCCAGAGCGCGTCGAGCATCCGGCGGCCGAACACGGCGGGCACGTTCACCACGTCGAAGGCGGTCCCGCAGGGCAGCACGGCGGGCACGGCGGGGCGCGCCTCCCAGGCGGAGAGCGTGCTGCGGGGATATGCCGAGGCGGAGGCCAGCCAGGCGGCCCCGGACGCGGTGACGCGGTCCAGGGCGGGGGCGGGGGCGTGCGGCCGGGGCGGGGCGGTGACGAGCGGAGGGTGCAGGGCTGTGGGGGTGTGGGTGGTCATGCTCCAGGTGTACTGGGGGTGATCACACCGTTTCCGAGAGTTGCCGAAAACGGGGACAGGGTGCACCGGAAGGGAGTATCTTGCCGTCGTCGCATATGCCAGCAGCGCATCCGGGCCGCGGTGGCCGGTTCCGGCCCGTGGGGCGGCGCGGGTGGTGCGGGCAGGGCGCCAGCAGGCGGCCCCGAGCAGGGCGACAGCAGGCGGCCCCGAGCAGGGCGACACCCCGGGCGGTTCGCAAGGCGACACCCCGGGCGGCCCGCAGGGCCCGTCCCCTACTGTCCGGGTGTGCCGTCCCGCAGCAGGCCGCGGCCGAACTCCACCATCTTCTTCGCGTAGTCCTCGGTCCACTCCGCGCGCTCCGCGATGTCCGCGGCCGTCAGCCGGTCGAACCGCTTCGGGTCCGCCAGCTGCGCCGCCGCGACGGCCTGGAACTCCACCGCCCGGTCCGTCGCCGCACGGAACGCGTGGGTCAGCTCGGTGGCCCGGGACAGCAGCTCCCTCGGGTCCTCGATCGACTCCAGGTCGAAGAAGTGCTCGGGATCGGCGGACGCGTCCGTGGGCTCGAAGAGCAGCGGTGCGGGGCGCAGTCGCCGCTGGTTCGGCTCGGTTTCCGCCATGAGGTTCCTCCCTTTCGGCCGCCCAGGGGGCAGACGGCCACCATCCATTGTCCGGGTGCGCGCAAGTACGCCTCACGGCCGGTCGGGCTGCGCCCGGCGCGCGGCCTCTGCGCCCGGCGTGCGGTCAGTGCGTCATGCGCACCCGGTGTTCGGCGAGGTGGGCCAGGACCGAGTGGTTCGCCTCCCAGCCGTCCGGGAACTTCACCGTCACACCCAGTTGCACCGGCTCCGTCGAGGGGTGTTCGTCGAGCAGTTCCGTGACGCCCTCGCGGCACACCACGATGCACGCGTGCCGGTGGCGGGAGGCCAGGACGCACAGGCGCCCCGTCTCCAGGTGGAAGGCGGTGGCGTCCGGGCGGCCCGACAGCGGGTGCAGGACCACCGTCACGTCGAACTCCCGGCCCTGGAGCCGGTTCGCCGTGTCGACGGCGACACCCGTCACACCGAGGCCGGCCAGTGCGCTGCGTACCGCCGCCGCCTGGTCGCGGTGCGCGGTGCCGACCGCGATGCGGGCCGGGGTGAGCGGTGCGGGGTCGGGGGAGCGTTCGCTGAGCGCCGCGCCACCCCGGTCGAGCAGCCGCCGGACCACCTGCGCGAGCGCGCCCACCGCCTCCGGGTCGGTGCGCGGCGTGTGCCTGGCGGGCAGTTCGAGCAGCCCCCACCCGGATTCCGCCGCCTCGTCCACCACCCGGTCGACGGCCGAACCGTCCGACGGCACACCGAAGGTCAGCTTCCGGTCGTCCGGGCCCGTACCGCTGCGGAAGGGCGTGTACGGGTAGAAGGCCGCCGAGACGAGCGGCGAGGCCGACGCGGGCAGTCGCCACGACACCGGCAGCCGGTGCTGCGGGAGTTCCGGGTTGTGCGCGAGGAGCGTGCTCACCGCGCTCGCGGACGGGTCGTAGGAGAGGCCCGCCCACTGCTCGGCGCCGACGATCGAGAACGGGTCGAGCTGCCCCGGGTCGCCCACGAACAGCGCCCGCTCGAAGAGACTCGCCACACCGAGCAGCGCGTCGGAGCGCATCTGGTACGCCTCGTCGACGATCGCGTGCCGCCAGGGCTCGACCCCCTTGACGTGCGCCCACTTCGCCGCCGTCGAGATGACGACGTCGAGCCCGGCGAGGTCGGCGGCCTTCGCGGACTTCCGTACGTTCGCGAGGTCGTCCAGCGCCTTGTCGTACGGGTCGGGGTCCGCGCTGTGCAGCCGGCCCACGGGCAGTTCGGGCTCCTTCTCGGCGAGCCGCAGCACCAGGTCGTCCACCTGGGCGTTCGTCTGCGCGACGACCATCAACGGGCGTCCGGCAGCGGCCAGTTCGAGGGCGGCGCGCACGACGAGGGTGGACTTTCCCGCCCCCGGCGGGGAGTCCACGACGACGCCCCGGTGGGTGCCGTGGAGCGTGTCGTGCAGGATCGCCGCGGTGGCGCGGGACGCCTCGGCGCCGGGGTCGAAGTCCGGGTCGGCGTACGGGGAAGCGGTGTTCACAGCAGGTCCTCCGGCGTGACCGGGTCGGGGGCTTCCGCGAGGGTCGGCCCGCCGGTGCCCAGCGCGGCGTCGGTGCCCTCCGTGCCCGGCGGGCCGCCGTGGGTCCACGGGGTGTCCTCGGGGTCGGGCAGCTGCGGGCCGCCCCGCTGGTCGTGCGGGAACAGGGTCCAGCAGATTCGGTCACCCGCCGCGGGGACCGACCCGGGCGCGGGTTCCTTGGCGCGGCCCATCGCGTTGACGACGCGCAGTACCAGCACGCCCTCGGCGGCCCACCCCACGAACTCGGCGCTCTGCGCCTTCCCGTCCAGCGACCGGTACACCTTCACCCCCTCCTCCGCGCCGAGCTGCGGCAGGTCCGTCGTCCGTACGGTCACCAGCGGGCGCGGCGCGGGCCGCTTCCCCTCGCTCCAGCTCATCTCGACACCGAGCACCTCGCTGTCGAACGCCTCACCCGACAGCCGTCTGGCCGCCATCGTCAGCGGATCGTCGAGTGCCTCCTGCGCCTCAAGCCTGGCCTGTTCCGTCTCCCGTGCGGCGAGCTTCTGGGCGGCGCCCACCGCGCTGTCCAGGCGCGGCTGCGGCGGCTCCCCGGCGCGCACCCGGTCCCGGTGGCCGGTGTACGACCAGCGGTCCCTGGTCCAGCGCTCCCCGGCCCGTACCCCCTCGGGCAGGGTCCGCAGCAGGTCGAGCGCCTGCCAGACGGAGTCCCAGGTGGGCCGCAGCTGGGTGGCGAGCAGCTCGCGGATGCGGCGCTCGGCGGCCGACAGCTCACCGAGGGTGGCGTCGGCGCTCCCGCCGTCCTCGGCCGCGGCGAACCGCCGGCGGGCCAGGTCGTAGGCGTCGACGGCGGGGGCGAGCAGCGCGTTGTCGAAGGCGGGGTCGGTGGCCGGCCCCGCGGGCGGGCACAGCAGCTGACCGCGCGCGTCCCGTGCGGTCTCGGCGTGCAGTGCGGCGCGCGCTCCGTCGCTCTCGCCGTCCCGTGGCGCGAGCCAGGCGAGCAGCGCCCCGAGGTGCTGGTCCTCCAGGCTGCTCTGTCCGGTGGCCCAGTGCCTGCCGAGCAGGTCGGTCGCGGCGAGCAGCAGGGCGGATCCCGGCACCCGGGCCCGCTCCCCGTAGTGCGTGAGCCAGCGGCCGAGGAGGGGGATGTGGGGCGGTGCGGGATAGGGCGTGTCGGGGTCCTGTTCGGCGGTCCTGCGAAAGCGCATGGACCGGCCGAGGAGTCGTACGTACTCGACGCCGGCCCGGCTCGGCACGACGATCTGCGGGGCGTCCCGGCAGAGTTCCACCTCCACCTTGACGCGCTTGCCGGTCTCCGGGTCGCTCTCGTTCCGCTCGGCGGGCTCGGTGTCGTCGGCGAACGAGTCGAGGTACGGCAGGACGGCGTCGGCCAGCTCGGCGAGGAACGCGAACCGCAGGTCGCGGTCGCGGGGCTGGGCGACGGACAGCAGCCGAGGGGCGTCGCGGTCCGTCCCGACGAGGGCGCCGAGGGGTGCACCGGCCTCACCGGCGGTCGTGAGCGGGACGACCACCAGGGGCCGCTCGGCGAGGTGCCGGTGCCGCACGGTGGCGAGGGGCTGGGCGCGACCGCTGCGGGTGGCTTCCAGCCGGGCGAGGGTATTGATCAGCGACATGGGCGGGTGGACTTGCCTTTCGGGGGAGTCGGGACGACCGGACCGCTTGAGGCGGCCACGGGCAGTCAGGGGCGCGGGGGAACGCGGGGACGGGCGGTCAGGGTCGCGGGGAACGGGGGAGCCGCCCGGCACGGTCCCCGCGCGCCGGCACCCGACGTCGCGCCGGACCTGTCCCGCCCGGCACGGTCCCCGCGCGCCGGCACCCGACGTCGCGCCGGACCTGTCCCGCCCGGCACGGTCCTCACGTCCCCCGCGCGGCCAGCGCGTCGGCGCGCAGGGCCGCCGCGCGGCGCAACGTGGCGACCGTGGGGTCGGCGGGGTCGCCGGACACCCCCGCCGCCGCGTCGAGGACCTCCTCGACCGTCGTCAGGCCCCCCAGCTCTCCCCGCACGCCCCGCCCCAGCGTCTCCACCGCTCCCGCCGAGCGCGCCCGCTCCCTGCAGTGGAAGGCGAGCTCGCACGCGGCCAGGCACTCCGGTGCGTATGCCGCGTCCACCGCCTCCACCGCGGCGGCCAGCTCCTGCGCCGAGCACGACGAAGGGTCGAAGGTGGTGCCCTGCGGGACCGCGGCCGCCAGCTCCTCGACCCGGTGCATCCGGGCCAACTGCCTCCGGGTCACCTGGAGTTGCTTACGGACGTCGACGACCGCGCCGGCCGGCAGGTTGGAGAAGTCCTTGGGGCAGACCAGCAGCACCCGGTGGCCGACCTCCGCGCCCGCCACCTTCGCCGCCACCTGCTCCAACGCCAGCACGTACACCGCGGCCTGCCGGGCGGCCGCGCCCACCTTCGCCGCGTCGGCCGAACCGTCCAGCATCGGGAAGGACTTGATCTCGACGACCGTCCAGTGGCCGTCCGGGTGCACCACCACCGCGTCCGGCTCCAGGTACACGGGTGTGCCGGCGACCTCCAGGGCCAGCATCGGATGGTCGAGCAGCGTCCACGCCTTGGCCGCCGTCGCCTCCCGCAGCGCGAGCGCGGTGCGTGCCGTACGCCCCTCGGGGCCGGCCGCGGAGACGTCGGGCGTCAGTGCCCCCGACGGGTCCTCCACCCCCAGCAGCCGCAGCAGGACCGCCGCGCCGTCCGACTTCACCCGGGCCTCGAACGCGTTGCCGCGCATGAACGCGAACTGCGACTGGCCGAGGGCGGCGGGCGAACCCAACGCCTGCGCGAGGGCCGCCTTGTTCACCCCCGCCCCGTCCAGCAGGGTCCGCCGCTCGCACCCCGGGTTCGCGGCCAGTGCGGCAAGCGCGCGGGCGTCCAGCGGGTGCGGGGGGACCGCGGCGCCGCGCAGCTCGGCGAGCCGCCGCCGCACCGGAACCTGCTCCAAAACGGCCGGGGCGTGGCGTGCTTCGCGACGTACGGGCGGAGGTGTGGGGTCGGGTCCGCTGCCCAGAGTTGCGTTCACCCTCGGAAGTCTCGCATCCACCACTGACAACACCCCCGCATCCGTTCGCCCACCCGGTGCGCGATGATGGAACGGGCCGGCCCCATTCCGGCCCGAAAGCCCTCTTTCCGTACGGCCTGATGCCGTACGGCCCACCTCGCTCGGCGTCCAGGGAGAGATCGACATGGCACCCCGCATCCTGCTGGCCAGGCACGGTCAGACGGAATGGTCGCTGACCGGCAAGCACACCGGCCGCTCCGACATTCCGCTGCTCGACGAGGGCCGCCACGGCGCGAAAATGCTCGGCGAACGGCTGCACCGGGCGCCCTGGGGCGGCCTGCCCGGCGTGGCGGTCCGCAGCAGCCCCCTGGTCCGGGCCCGCGAGACCTGCGACCTGGCGGGGTTCGGCGACCGCGCCGAGAACTGGGACGCGCTCATGGAGTGGGACTACGGCTCCTACGAGGGCCTCAAGCCGGACGAGATCCACGCCCACCAGCCCGGCTGGATGATCTGGCGCAACGGGGCCCCGGACGGCGAGTCCATCGCCGACGTGACCGCCCGCGTCGACGAGGTGATCGAGTGGGTCCGCTCGGAGGACCGCGACGTGCTGGTCTTCGCGCACGGGCACATCCTGCGCTCGATCGGCGCCCGCTGGCTCGGCCTGGGCATCGGCTTCGGCGCCCACATCCGCCTGGACCCGACCTCGCTGTCCGTGCTGGGCTGGGCGTACGGCGAACCCGCCGTCGAGCGGTGGAACGACACCGGCCACCTGGACGCCGCGCGCTGAGCGGTCCGGCCGCGTCGCGGCCGGTCCGGGCGGGGCGCTGTGCCCGGACCCGGGGCCCCGGCCGGGTTCCGCGTCCCGCTCAGGCACGGCGCACGGTGTTCGCGTGCCGGGCCAGGAACGCGCCCACCGCGGGGGAGCGCCGGTGCGGCAGCAGTGCCCGGAACGTCCCGGCCAGCATCGTGTGCACCCGGGAGGACTGGACCTGCTCCAGCAGGTCGAGCACCTTCTGGCCGACCGCGGCGGCCTCGTCGGGCACGCCGGCCCTGGCCAGGTCGTCGGCCAGCTCGGCGCTGTAGAGGGCGAGGTTGCGGGTGAAGTGCGGGTCCTGGAGTGCGGCGGCCCGGTGCGCGTGCCGCGCGGCCCGCCGCCAGTCGCCCAGCGCCGACCAGCACTGCGCCTCCAGGCCCGCCAGCTCGGCGGGCCCGAAGAAGGACATCCACTCCGGGTCCTGCTCCGAAGGCCCGGCGTCGAAGAGCGACTTGGCCCGTACGAGCGCCTCGACGCAGCCCGTACGGTCGCCAAGCGCCGCCCAGCCGGCCGCCTCGCGCAGCGTCAGCAGCGACTTCAGCCGCGCCGACCCCGTTCCGCCCGCCGCGCGCTGCCCCGCCTGCGCCGCCCGCAGTGCCTCACGGGGCCTGCCCGCGTCCCTGGCCAGGAACGCCGTGTTGCAGAACGCGTGCGCCTCAAGTCCCGGGTCCCCGGCCACCCGCGCGGTGGCCAGCGCCTCCGCGTAGTGCGAGCGGGCCTCCTCGAAGCTGCCCGAGTCGTGCGCCAGCCAGCCCACCGACAGCGCCAGCTCGCCCGCGGCGCGGTACAGCCGGTCCGACACCGTGCGCCGGGCGGCCCCCGCGTCGAGCAGGGCGTACGCGGTCCGCAGCGGTTTGCCCGTGTGCCGGTAGAGGGCGTCGGCGCCGTGCCGGTCGTCCAACAGCCGGATCTGCCGGACCGCCTCCTCCACCGCGGCGGCCTCGCTCGCCCCCGGCCGTCCGGGGAAGGTGTCGGTGGGTGAGCCGGTGGCTCTGCCGGGCAGGCCCGCCGGGGGGTTCGCGAAGGCGGTTCCCAGATACCCGACGGGCCCCAGCGTGGCGGCTGCCGCCACCGTGACGGTCCCGCCGGTCATGAACGCGCGACGCAACACGTCGCTCTCCTCGTCGATGTCGGAAACGTGTGGTCCTGGCCCGCCGGGTCCGCTCCCCGCCGGCCCGGCGACGGCCGCACCCGGGGGCGTACCGGGGTGCGGCGAGGGAGTGCGGGCGCCGCCGCGCGCCCTGCGGCCGCGCACCGAGTCCCGGTCGGTGAACCCGAGGTCGGTCAGCGCCAGCCCCGGGAACATATGGAGGAAAACCCGCTCGTACGCATAGTTCGGGCAACGGATCTCGCCCGCCTCGACCCGCCCGACGTACCGGGCGTCGCACGCCACCTGTTCGCCGATCTCGCGGGCGGCCCGGCGGACCGCCGCGGCGAACTCCCCCGGTGAGCGGTGTCCCCGCAGGGCCCGGAAGACGAGATTGGGACGGGACGGCCGGTGATTCACTGATGACGACGCCATTGGCCGGGCCTCTCTGGCGGCTGGTGCGACAGTGCGCCGCCGGGGCGGGTGGTCCACCCCCGGCGGGGCATGAACGTACCGGCTGTGACGACACCAACACGCGGAGTTTGCCTACAAACCGGATATCTCATCCCCGATCTGCCATGAACTGCCATCCTTTGCGGCGGCGTGCCGCCGTAGCCGTTGACGCCGTTGGCGCGTTGACAGGGAACGGAGGGGGTGCGACTCCCTCCCGAGCGAGGAGAGTTCCCTTGTTGGAGGCCGGCATGGAGACAGTGGAAGCCGTTTCGGACACCGCAGGAGTTCCCGGCGGGCCCGGGTCCGCGCCACGCGGCGCCGCGGTCGCTCCCGTCGGAGGGACGCCCGGATCCGCCTCCGCGTCCCACGCGACCGCCCAGCACTGGCCGACCACCGAGTGCAGCACGACGCCCGAGATGTCGGCCCTTCCCGACGACGCCCCCGGGGCCGCGTGGCCCGGCTCCGAGGAGCTCGGCCCCGAGGTCTTCGGCCCCGAGCCCCTCGACCTGGTCACCGTCCCCGCCCGGCAGGGACTGGAGGCGGTGGACATCCTGCGCCGCTCCTCCGCCGCCTGTGCGGACGCCACGGGGCCGGGCTCCTCCGCCGTCGGCCCGGTGCTGCACGACGGCCCGTGCGACACGGTCGGCTTCCTGGTGCCGCCCGGCACCGCCGACGGCTGGGACATGCCGGGCAGCGCCTGTACGCAGACACTGGGCCGGGGGGTCTCCTTCGACCTCCCGCCCCGGCCGGCCGGCCGAAACGAGGGCGGGGGCACGGAGGACGGCGAGGGGACAGCCACGTCCGCCACGGCGCGGACCGCGCCCCGGCCCGCTCCCGCGCACACCGACACCACCGCACCGCACATCGCCGAGCCCCCCGTCACCGGCACGGACTGGCTGCTGCCGCCCACCACGGGCACCGTCCCGGTCACCGACCCCGAGGCGCTGCGCAGGGCGCTCGGCGAGGCGGCCCGGCTGATCGAGGCGGCCGACCGCTGCCGCTGACGCGGACCGGTGGGCGTCAGCGGCGCGGGTACGCCGACCTCCCCCGGTGCGCCGATGTCCTGCGGTACGCCGATACTGGCCGGGTGGCAAAGAAATCCCAGGCCGCGGCCTCGACGTCGGCGGGCCGAGGCGGCAGGCGGCGCGAGCGCGCCTCCGCCCCCGAGTCCGTGGTCGAGACGGTCGACGGCGGTCTCGCCGAGCTGATACCCGACCGGGACCGCCCGCGCGGCTGGACCCTGCTCCTGGACGGCGCGCCCCAGTCGCACGTCGACCTCGACGACCCCGCGCACCTCGGCTTCGCGTACCAACGCAGGCTCGGCCACGTCGTCGACCTGATCGCCCCGGCCAAGCAGCCGCTCCAGGTGCTTCACCTCGGCGGCGGCGCGTTCACGATGGCGCGGTACGTCGCCGCCACCCGGCCCCGCTCCACCCAGCAGATCGTCGAGATCGACACCGCGCTCGCCCAACTGGTGCGCAGGGAGCTTCCACTGGACCCCGCGGCCCGGGTACGGGTGCGGGGGACCGACGCCCGCGAGGGGCTCGCCAGGCTCCCCGACGGCTGGGCGGACCTGATCATCGCCGACGTGTTCAGCGGCGCCCGTACGCCCGCCCACCTGACCAGCACCGAGTTCCTGACCGAGGTACGACGCGTCCTCGCGCCCGGCGGACAGTACGCGGCGAATCTCGCCGACGGGCCGCCGCTCGCCCACCTGCGCGGCCAGATCGCCACCGCGGCGGCCGTCTTCCCGCACCTCGCCCTGGCCGCCGACCCGGCCGTACTGCGCGGCAAGCGGTTCGGGAACGCCGTACTGCTCGGCTCGGAGCTGGCACTGCCCCTCGCCGACTGGACCCGGCGGGTGGCGACCGACCCGCATCCGGGGCGGGTCGAGCACGGCCGGGACCTGACGGACTTCACCGGGGGAGCCGTGCCGGTCACCGACGCGAGCGCGCAGCCGTCCCCTGCCCCGCCGCCCTCCGTCTTCAAGTAACCCGGCCGCGCACGGCCTCCGAGCGACCCGCACGGCACCCCGTGCCGCGCACCGCCTCCGAGCGACCCGCACGGCACCCGTCGCCCACGGTCCTCAGGCAGCGCCGCCGCTCACGACTGGACGACCTCGACCGTCGGCGCGTGGTCGTGCCAGGTGCAGAAGACCGACAGCTTGGCGCCGCCGGCCGTGAACTCCACCCGGATCCACGACGGGTCCTTCCACACCTGCATGGCCCACCCCGAGGTCGGCGTCGCGGACACCAGGGTGGCCGAGTCCTTCTCCATCGAGAAGACCACCCGGCCCGCCACCGTGTTGACCGACTTCAGCTCGCCCGTCGCGGCGGGCGGCAGCGAGGGCGTACGGGTGCCGGCGGCGGGCGGCGTCGGGGACGGGGCGGGACGGCCTGCGGGAGGGGGCGTGGACCTCTTCGCCGACGGGGTCTGGGCGTGGGTCGGCCGGTGGGTGGAGGAGGAGCGCGGCGGGGACGTCTGCGGGGTGACGGTGGGCTCCGGGGGCGCGGCCGGGATCGGCAGGGCGCGCGGCGGGTCGTACGCCGTGCCCGCCATCACGGCATGGACGCCCCACCACGAAAGGGTGACGGCGGCACCGGTGGCCAGCAGCCACGCTCCGGAATGTATGAGTCCTCGTCGCATCGGGGCCATCCTGCACCACGCGCACCACTGCTGTCCCACGGGGACGGAGGGTCCCCCACCGGGGGAGGGTCCGCGCCGTCCCCCGCGGATGGGGATCCGCCGGATGGCGTACGGTGCCGTTCCATGGCAAGTGTGCTCGTGGTCGAGGACGACCAGTTCGTGCGCTCCGCCCTCATCCGGCACCTGACCGAGGCCTCCCACACCGTGCGGAGCGTCGGCACTGCCCTGGAGGCGTTGCGCGAGGTCGCTCATTTCCGCTTCGACGTGGTCATCCTTGACCTCGGTCTGCCCGACCTGGACGGGGCCGAAGCGCTCAAGATGCTGCGCGGAATCACCGACGTACCGGTGATCATCGCGACCGCACGGGACGACGAGGCGGAGATCGTACGGCTGTTGAACGACGGCGCCGACGACTATCTGACGAAACCTTTCTCGGTGGAGCACCTGTCGGCCCGGATGGCCGCCGTGCTGCGCAGGTCGCGCGCCTCGGCCGGCGCCGAGCCGCCGTCGCGGCTCATCAACGTGGGCGGTCTCGCCATCGACCCGCTGCGCCGGCAGGCGGAGCTGGACGGGGCCCGGCTCGACCTCACCCGCCGCGAGTTCGACCTGCTGACCTTCCTCGCCGGACGGCCCGGAGTGGTCGTACCGCGCAAGGAACTCCTCGCCGAGGTCTGGCAGCAGAGCTACGGCGACGACCAGACCATCGACGTGCATCTGTCATGGCTGCGTCGCAAACTCGGTGAAACCGCCGCCAACCCCCGCTATCTGCACACTCTTCGGGGCGTCGGGGTCAAGCTCGAACCGCCGCTCCCCGCACCGCCGGGCGCCACCGCATGAGGTGGGCGCTGGTCAAGGTGTGCCTCGCGGTCACGGCGATGGTCGTGGTGGCGTTCGCGGTGCCGCTCGGCCTGGTCATCAGGGAGATGGCCGGGGACCGGGCGTTCTCCGGCGCGGAACGCCAGGCCGCCTCCATCGGCCCGACCCTGTCCATCACCACCGACCGCGAGCAGCTGACCCGCGCGATGGCGATCACCGAACCGGGCAGCAAGGGCTGGATGGCGATCCACATCCCGGCCTCCGACGAACCGGGAATCGCCGGTCAGGCGCAGGAGATCGGCATCCGCCGGGCCTCCGTCGAGGACGTCGAGGCGACCCAGCGGATCGGGCGCGCCTACACGGCGAAGGCCCCGGGAGGCTCCGCCCTGCTGCAGCCGACGGCCCTCGCGAGCGGCGACATCGCCATCGTCGAGGTCTTCGTGCCCGAGGAGGACGTCAGCAACGGCGTCGCGACGGCATGGCTCGTACTGGCCGGGGTGGGACTCGCGCTGATCGTCGGTTCGGTCGCGGTCGCCGACCGGCTGGGCGTACGGATGGTCCAGCCGGCCCAGCGGCTGGCGGGCGCCGCCCAGGACCTGGGCGAGGGCAAACTGGGCGCGCGGGTCCCCGAGGAGGGGCCCACCGAGCTGAAGTCGGCAGCGGTCGCGTTCAACTCGATGGCCGACCAGGTGGTGCAGCTCCTCGCCAACGAACGCGAACTGGCCGCCGACCTCTCGCACCGGCTGCGCACCCCGCTGACCGTACTGCGCCTCAACGCCGCCTCACTCGGGGAAGGACCGGCCGCCGACCAGACGCGGGCGGCCGTCGAGCAGCTGGAGCGCGAGGTCGACACGATCATCCGCACGGCGCGCGAGCAGCGGCCGCAGACCCAGCCGGTGCCCGGCCCCGGCGCGGGGTGCGACGTCTCCGAGGTGGTGCGCGAACGGATGGGATTCTGGTCGGCGCTCGCCGAGGACGAGGGCCGTGAGGTCCGGCTGGCGGGCGTGGACCGGCCGGTCCGGATACCGGTGGGCCGCGCCGAGTTCGCGGCGGCGCTGGACGCGCTGCTGGGCAACGTCTTCCGGCACACCCCGGAGGGCACGCCGTTCTCGCTGGACGTGCACAACGGGGAGGACGCGGTGCTCGTCCTGGTCTCGGACGCGGGCCCCGGCATCGCCGACCCCGAGGCCGCCCTCACCCGCGGCAACAGCGGCGAGCAGGCGGGGTCGACGGGGCTCGGACTGGACATCGTGCGCAGGGTCGCGGAGTCGACGGGCGGTGACGTCCGTATCGGGCACTCGGTGCTCGGCGGGACGGAGATCCGCATCTGGCTGGCACTGCACGGGGGCCGTGCGGCGCGCACGGGGCGACGCGGACACCGGGTGGTGCGCAGGCGCCGCCCGGCGGCCCGCAGGACCGCGGGGCTCTAACCGGCCTCCGCGGCCCCGGGCCGCCGCCGTCCCTGTCTCCCGCCGCCGCCCTCACGCCGTGAGGTGATGCGCCGCCAGGTCTTCCACCAGCCTCTTGAACTGGCCCAGGTCGTAGTTGGCCAGCGTCTTGTCCAGGTTGGTGAGTGCGCCCACGTGCTCGACGAACCCGTGCGGCTCGTACTCGATCTGGAGCGCCACCCGGCTGGTCGTGTCGCTCAGCCGGTGGAACGTCACCACGCCCGCGTGCTGCACGCCCGCCGTGGTCCGCCACGCGATCCGGTCCTCCGCCACCACCTCCGTGAGCTCCGCGGTGAACGCCTTGTCCGCGCCCGGCAGCCGCAGCCACCAGGAGAAGGTGTTGGCGTCGATCGGATCGACCCGCTGGACGTGGGACAGGAAGGTGGGCCACTGGGTGACATCGCTCCACAGTGCCCAGCTGTCCGCCACGGGGGCGTTGACGTCAATGGTCTCGACGATCGAAGACGACATGGTGCGGGTCCTCCTTGAGGCAGGTGCGATGCGCTGTCCCGGTGCCGCCTACCCGCTTCCCCTCCTGCGATTACCGCTGTGACGCAGCCGCGCACCGGGTGTGATCCGCAGGCCGGCGGGCACCCGGAACTCCGCAGGAACGAACAGCTTCAGGAACGAATCAGGGGGCGGAGGCTCGCAGATGCGCCGGGACCGCGTAACGGACCGTACGAAGACGGCCGGCAAGCCACGGAACCGTCTGCGGACCGGTGCGAGCGTCGCGACCGCGGTCCTCACACTGACCGCCGTCGGCGCCTGCGACGGCAACGAACCCAGGCCGGGCCCCGGCGGGACGTCCGCCGCCCCCGGGCCGTCCGACGGCCGGGCCGCCGCCGCCGTGCGCGATGCGTACCGGAAGACGCTGGACGCGGGGAGTGCCCGCATGGTCCTGCGGGTCCAGACCACCGCCGACGGCAGGGCCACCGCGGTCGACGGCGAGGGTGTGGTCGATCTCGCCCGCGGGAGCAGCGTGCTGACGCTGAGCGCCGAGGGCGAGAAGGTCGAGCAGCGCGTCGTCGAGCGGATCGTCTACCAGAAGGTGCCGGCTGCCCGGCGCGCCGCCGTACCCGGCAAGAAGCCCTGGATCAGGATCGATCCCTCGAAGGCGGCCCCGCAGCAGGGCGGCGGCCAGGTCGGCGACCCCGCCGGGCTGACCGCTCTCGCCCGGGGCGTCACCGGCGAGGGCGTCCGGGAGCTCGGCGCCGAGCGGATCGGCGACACCGACACCACCCACTACCGGGCGAGCGTCGACGTCAGCCGGCTGCCGGACGGCGCGCGGCTGAGGAAGCAGATCGGCCCCACCCTGCCCGTCGACCTCTGGCTCGACGACGCACACCGCATCGCCCGCCAGCAGACCGACATGACCTTCACCGCCCCCGAGGGGACCGGGGCCGACTCCACCACCCCCAAGAAGCTTTCCGTGCGGACGGTCTTCGAGCTCTCCGACTTCGGCACGAAGGCAGAGGTCAAGGCGCCCCCGGCCGCCGGGACGGCCGACCTGACGGACGACGCGGGCCGGCGGCGGTAGCCCCGGCGGCCGGGTGCCGGCAAGGTCCGGTCGCCTCAGAGCTCCGGGAGCTTCCCCGTCCTGGCCACCTCCGCGTACCACCGTGCGCTCGACTTCGGCGTGCGTGCCTGTGTCGCGAAGTCCACGTGCACGGCGCCGAAGCGCTTGCTGTAGCCGTACGCCCACTCGAAGTTGTCCATCAGTGACCACAGGAAGTACCCGCGCACATCGGCGCCGACCGTCAACGCCCGCTGCACGGCGTCCAGATGGCGGTGCAGGTACGCGATGCGCTCAGGGTCGTGCACCGTGCCGTCCGCGTCCGGCTTGTCGTCGTACGCGGCGCCGTTCTCGGTCACGTAGAGGGCGACGCCCGGGGCCTCCTGCCCGTACCGCACGAGCAGGTCGTACAGCCCGGACGGGTCGACCGACCAGCCCATCTCCGTACGTTCGCCCGGAGGTTGGTGGAAGGCCACCGAGCCGGCCGCGGGCCAGGGGGAGTGCTCGCTCGCGCCGTGTCCGTCCGAGCGCGGGGCGTCGGGGACGGCGGTGTGCGAGACCACCGCCGGGGTGTAGTAGTTGATGCCCAGCATGTCCAGACGCTGCCGGGCGGTCGCCTCGTCGCCCGGTCGGACGAACGACCAGTCGGTGAGCGTGGCGGTGTCCACCAACAGGTCCTCGGGGTAGGCGCCTTGGAGCATCGGGCCGCTGAACACCCGGTTGGCGAGCGCGTCGATCCGCCGGGCCGCGTCCGCGTCCTGCGGCGAGGAGGTCAGCGGACGTACGACGCTGGGGTTGAGGCTGACCCCGATCCGGGCCCGCGCAGGCAGGGCCGTGCGCAGCGCCTGCGCGCCCAGGCCGTGCGCGAGGTTGAGGTGGTGGGCGGCGCGCAGGGCCGCCACCGGGTCGGTGCGGCCGGGGGCGTGCACCCCCGACCCGTACCCCAGGAAGGCGCTGCACCAGGGCTCGTTGAGGGTGGTCCACATCTCCACCCGGTCGCCGAGCGCCCCGGCGACCAGGCCCGCGTACTCGGCGAACCGGTGCGCGGTGTCCCTGGCGGGCCAGCCGCCCGCGTCCTCCAGCTCCTGCGGAAGGTCCCAGTGGTAGAGGGTCAGGGAGGGGGTGATGCCGTGGTCGAGGAGGTCGTCGACCAGGGCGCGGTAGAAGTCCAGGCCCTTCTGGACGGCCGGGCCGCGGCCGGTCGGCTGGACCCGCGACCAGGAGACCGAGAAGCGGTAAGCGTTCAGGCCGAGGTCCGCCATCAGCGCCACGTCGTCGGCCCTGCGGTGGTAGTGGTCGCAGGCCACGTCCCCGGTGTCGCCGTTCTCGGTACGCCCCGGGGTGTGGCTGAAGGTGTCCCAGACGGACGGGGTGCGGCCGTCCTCGCGCACGGCGCCCTCGATCTGGTAGGCGGCGGTCGCGGAACCCCAGATGAAGTCCTCGGGGAAGTGGCCGGGCGGCAAGCTCGCAGTGGACATGCGTCAACTCCCGTATCGGGTAGGTGAAATGAGAAGAAGCCGGCAGGGGCTGGGCTCAGCCCTTGACCGCGCCCTGCATGATGCCGCCGACGATCTGCTTGCCGAAGAGGACGAACGCGACGAGCAGCGGCAGCGTGCCGAGCAGCGCACCGGCCATGATCACGGACTGGTCGGGGATGAAGCCCCGGCCGAGCCCGGTCAGCGCCACCTGGACCGTCGGGCTGCCGTTCTGCGTGAGCGCGATGATCGGCCAGAAGAAGTCGTTCCACGCCATGACGAAGGTCAGCATGCCGAGCACCGCCATCGCGGGCCGGGCGGCGGGGAAGACGATGTGCCACATCACCCTGATGCTGCTCGCGCCGTCCACCCTGGCCGCCTCGATCAGTTCGGTCGGCAGCGCCTCCATCAGGTACTGCCGCATGAAGAACACCCCGAAGGCGCTCACCAGCGTCGGCAGGATGACGGACTGGAGCTGGTCGGTCCACTGGAGCTTCGCGATCATCATGTACAGCGGTACGACGCTCAACTGGGGCGGCACCATCATCGTGCCGATCACCAGCAGGAGCATCAGGCTCTTGAAGCGGAACCGCAGCTTGGCGAAGGCGAAACCGGCGAAGGTCGAGAAGAGCACCGTGCCCGCCGCGACCGCGCCCGCCACCACCGTGGTGTTCAGCAGCGCCGTGCCCATGTTCGCGTCGGTCCACGCGATGCCCAGGTTCTTGAACAGGTTCCCGCCGAACCAGAACGGCGGCGGGGTCTGGGCCAGCCGCGTGTTGTTGCGGGAGGCCGCGATCGCCGTCCACACCAGGGGGAAGAGCGAGCCGACCGTGAAGACGATCAGGATCGCGTAGGTCAGCTTCCCCGCGTGCCGCTGCCTGCCGGCCTTGCGGACCCCGCGGGTCTGCCCAGGCCCCCGGTCCTGCGCCTTCCGCACCTCTCGTACGGCCGTCGTGCTCATGACCGGGATCCCTTCTCGCTCTTGTTCAGCCGTCGCGAGATCAGCCAGTTGACCAGCCCGATCAGCACCAGGATCAGGAACATCGTCCAGGCGATGGCCGAGGCCCGCCCGAGGTGCAGGTTCACCCAGCCCTGCTCGTACAGGTACAGGCCCAGCGTCTGGAACTGGTGCTCCGAGCCGCCGGTGGCACCCCCGCTGCCGCTGAACAGCAGCGGCTCGCCGAACAGCTGCGTCGCACCGATCGTCGAGACGACCACCGTGAAGAGGATCGTCGGGCGCAGCGAAGGGATCGTCACGTGCCGGAACTGCTGCCAGCGCGACGCCCCGTCCAGCTCCGCCGACTCGTACAGGTCGGGGGAGATGGCCTGCATGGCGGCCAGGTAGATCAGCGCGTTGTAGCCCGTCCAGCGCCAGATGACGATGGTGGACACGGCGAGCTGCGAGGTCCAGCTGCCGTTCTGCCAGTCGACCGGGTCGACGCCGACCATGCCCAGCGCCCAGTTGATCATCCCGTAGTCGCGGCCGAAGAGGAGCACGAAGACGAGGGTGGCCGCCGCGACGGACGTGGCGTAAGGGGTGAGGACGGCGACCCGGAAGAACGAGGAGCCGCGCAGCTTGTAGTGCAGCAGATGAGCGATGCCCAGCGCGATCACCAGCTGCGGAACGGTGGAGAGGAGACCGATGGTGACGGTGTTGCGCAGCGCGTTCCAGAAGAACTCGTCGCTCATCAGCCGGCTGAAGTTGCGCAGCCCCACCCAGTTCATGTCGGTCGGCGCGGTCAGCTCCACCTGGTGGAGGGAGGCCCAGCCGGTGTAGAGGAGCGGGAAGAGACCGAAGGCGACGAAGAAGACGAAGAACGGCGCCACATAGGCGTACGGACTCCACTTCATGTCCCAGCGGTAGCGGCGGCTGCGCCACGCGGACGGCGCCGCCGTGCTCCTGCCCAGGCGCCCGCCCCGGCCCGCCCCCTCCTCTTCCCCGCCGGACGAGGACGGGGAGGAGGAGGGGGTGGAGGCCGGGACGGACTCACTGCTCACGCTGCTCATCGGCGCTCACCGTTCCCGATCCGGTTCTTGTCGTGGCTCACTGGTCCAGGGCGTTGTCGATCGCCTTCACCGCCGCGTTCCAGCCCTCCTCGGAGGAACGCCCCTTCTGGTCGACCTGGAGCATCCCGATGTCGGCGAGGTTCTGCGCGATGACGAGGTCCTTCGGGCCGAGGATCTGGACCGGGACACCCTTCGCCGCCTTCGAGAAGATCTCGCCGATGGGCGCGTTGTTGAAGTACTCGTGCTTGGCGCCGGACACCTCGGGCAGCGAATACGCGGCCTGGGCGCTCGGGAAGCTGCCGCGCTCGGCGAAGAACTTGGCCTGCTGCGCCGGGGCGGTCAGCCAGGCGGCGAGCTTGGCCGCGGCCTCCTTGTTCTTGCCGGCCTCGGGGACGGTCAGGAACGCCCCGCCCCAGTTGCTGGGCTTGGGTGCCGCCGCCACGTCCCACTTGCCCTTGCCCGAGTCGCCGGCCTTGTCCTGGATGTAGCCGAGCATCCACGGCGGGCAGGACACGGTCGCGAACTGGCCGTTGGCGAAGCCCTGGTCCCAGCCCTTCTGGAACTGCTGGTGCTTGGCGGTCAGCCCGGCGCCCGCCGCCTCGGCCGCGATGTCCCAGGCCTCCTTCACCACCGGGTTCGACTTGTAAATCACCTTGCCGTCGGCGTCGTAGTACCGCTTCTCGGAGCCACCGGTGACGGCCGCCATCAGCCCGGACGCCGAATCGAGGAACTTGGTGTCCGCGGGAGCCTTGGCCTTGTACTGCTTGCCGACCTCCAGGTACTTGCGCCAGTCACCGGCCCACAGCTTGCCGACCGCCTCCCGGTCCGTCGGCAGCCCGGCCTTCTGGAAGAGGTCCTTGCGGTAACACATGCCCATCGGCCCGACGTCCGTGCCGAGGCCGACCGTCTTGCCCTCCTTGCTGGTGCCCTGCGCCCACTTCCACGGCAGGAAGGCGTCCTTCTGCACCCCTTCGGTCTTGCCCAGGTCCATCAGTTTGGCGGACTGGGTGGCCGTGACCTCGGCGATGTTGTTGATCTCGACGGCCTGTATGTCGGAGAGGCCGCTGCCGCTGGTCAGGTGGTTCAGCAGCTGCGGGTAGTAATTCTCGTTGCGCTCGATCGAGTTCTGCTCGATGACGATGTCAGGATTGGCCTTCATGTACTCGTCGTACAGTCCGGCCTCCTTCAGTCCGAAGGCGCCGAAGACACCGACCCGCAGGACGGTCTTGCCCTGCTGGCCCGCGGCGGTGCTGCCCGAACCGGCGGTGGCGCCGCCGGACGGGGAGTCGTCCGAGGCACAGCCGGAGAGCAGCACGCCGCCCAGCAGGGCGACGGTGGCGGAGAGTGCGACAGCGTTTCTGGAACTGGTCCTGCGCATGACGGTGACCTTCATTGCGACCTCCTGAAGCCCGATGGGTCAGGTACGGTGGGAGCGCTCCCACGAGTGATGTGTTGAAGGTTCGCGGCTCCCCGCGGGGGTGTCAAGGCACCGGACAGCGAGACTTGGCGTCACACACGCGTGTACGAGTGTGAAATGCGGTCGTACACAAGCGCGGACGTGCTGGGAGGGTCGGTTCAGTGGAACTACGGGAAACGGGTGGCCGGAATGCCGCCAGGGGCGGACGCGGCGCGGGCCGGCCCACGCTCGAAGAGGTGGCCGCGCGCGCGGGCGTCGGCAGGGGCACGGTGTCCCGGGTGATCAACGGATCCCCCCGGGTCAGCGAGCGCACCAGGGCCGCCGTCGAGACGGCCGTGGCGGAACTCGGCTACGTGCCCAACCGGGCGGCCCGGGCACTCGCCGCCAACCGCACGGACGCGATAGCCCTGGTCGTCCCCGAGGCCGAACACCGCTTCTTCGTCGAGCCCTACTTCTCCGACATCCTGCGGGGCGTCGGCGCCGCACTCGCCGACACCGACATGCAGCTCCTGCTGACCATCGTCGGCAGCGACCGCGAACGCGGCAGGCTCGCCCACTACCTGGCGGGCCACCGCGTCGACGGAGTCCTGGTGGTCTCCCTGCGAGCCGACGACCCGCTCCCCGACCTGCTCTCCGAGCTGGACATCCCCGCCGTCATCAGCGGCCGCCGCTCCGCCACCGAACCGCTGCCGTGGGTCGACGCCGACAACGTCTCCGGCGCCCGCCAGGCGGTCGCCCACCTGGTCGAGCGCGGCCGGCGCAGGATAGCCACCATCACCGGACGCCTGGACGTCTACGGCGCCCAGTGCCGGCTCGCCGGCTACCGCGACGGCCTCACCGAGGCGGGCCTGCCGGTGGACGAGGCACTGATCGCCCCGGCCGACTTCACCGAGGAGGGCGGCCGGGCGGCAATGGAATCCCTGCTCACCCAGGGCCCGCCCCCCGACGCGGTGTTCGTCGCCTCGGACGTCATGGCGTCCGGCGCCCGCCAGGTACTGCGCACCCGCGGCATCCGGGTCCCCGAGGACATCGCGATGGTCGGCTTCGACGACTCCTCCATCGCGCGCCACATGGACCCGCCGCTCACCAGCGTCCGCCAGCCCATCGAGGAGATGGGCCGCGTGATGGCCCGTACCCTCCTCGCCGAGATCGCCCGCACGACCCTCCCGGTCGGCGCCCCCCGCCCGCCCCAGCCACAACTGATGCTGCCCACCGAACTGGTGGCGAGGTCGTCTTCGTAGGGGGCGGGGTACGGACACGACGAAGGCCCCGGCTCTTTCGAACCGGGGCCTTCGTCTCACAGGGTGAGTGACGGGACTTGAACCCGCGGCCACCTGGACCACAACCAGGTGCTCTACCAACTGAGCTACACCCACCGTGACCGGTCTTTTTCGTGACCGGCTGAGAAAAAGTGTACAGGGTTCGCGAGGGTGCTCGCGCCCAGGTTTGCGCAGGCCGGTCCAGGGCCCGCGCGGGGCTACTTCTTGCCGTCCCCCGCGGGGGCGGCGTGCTTCGCTGCGATCTTCTTCGCGGTGTCGGAGTCCGGCCCCGGCTGGGGCACGAAGACGGCCTCGCGGTAGTAGCGCAGCTCGGTGATGGAGTCACGGATGTCGGCCAGCGCCCGGTGGTTGCCGTTCTTGTCCGGGCTGTTGAAGTACGCCCGCGGGAACCAGCGCCTGGCCAGCTCCTTCACCGACGACACGTCGACGATGCGGTAGTGGAGGTATTCCTCCAGCTCGCGCATGTCGCGGGCGAGGAAGCCGCGGTCGGTGCCGACGGAGTTCCCGCACAGCGGGGCCTTCTTCGGTTCCTTGACGTGCTCCCTGATGTACGCCATGACCTGCGCCTCGGCGTCGGCGAGAGTGGTGCCGGCGGCGAGTTCGTCGAGGAGGCCGGAGGAGGTGTGCATCTGGCGCACGATCTCCGGCATGGTCTCCAGGGCCGCGTCCGGCGGGCGGATCACGATGTCCACGCCTTCGCCGAGCACGTTGAGCTCCGAGTCGGTGACCAGTGCGGCCACCTCGATAAGTGCGTCGTCCGTCAACGAGAGCCCGGTCATCTCGCAGTCGATCCACACCATGCGATCGTTCATGCGCCTCACCCTATGGCGTACGCCACGGATCCGGCCCCCCGGCCCGGCCCGGCCCGGCCCCCGGCCGTGTGGTCGCCCCCCGGCCACGAGGTCGTGCCCCGGCCATGAGGTCGTGCCTCGGTCACGAGGTCGCCCCCCTCGGCCACGAGGTTGTCCGCGCCCCGCGACCGGCGGCGGGGCGCGGGCGGACCTCGCCGCCCGCGCCCCTTTCCTACCGCGGGCGTCCGCCCGGACGCCCGCGCCCCGCCTCTACCGCAGCCGTCCGCCCGGCGCGTACACGTCCGAGCCCAGCTTTCCGTTCTCCGCGCCGCCGGTGACCGCGGTCGCCCCCTGCACCGGGGCGCTCGCCGCCGCGGCGGCCCTGCGCACCTGCTGCGGCACCGCGTCCGCGAGCGCGGACGACCCCAGCGCGACGGGGTCGGAGGCCGGCCGGCGCGCCCGGTAGGCCGCCCGGTAGGCCGCCGGGGAGGACCCGAGCTGGCGCCGGAAGTGCCCGCGCAGCGCGACGGGCGAGCGGAAGCCGCAGCGGCCCGCCACCTCGTCCACCGAGTAGTCCGACGTCTCCAGGAGCCGCTGCGCCTGCAGCACCCGCTGGGTGATCAGCCACTGGAGCGGCGCGCTCCCTGTGAGGGAACGGAACCGGCGGTCGAAGGTCCGGCGGCTCATGTACGCCCGCGCCGCGAGCGTCTCCACGTCGAACTGCTCGTGCAGGTGCTCCAGCGCCCAGGCGACGACCTCGGCCAGCGGGTCGGCGCCGATCTCCTCGGGTAAAGACCTGTCGAGGTAGCGCTCCTGGCCGCCGCTGCGCCTCGGTGGCACGACAAGCCGCCGCGCGAGTGCTCCCGCCGCCTCCGTGCCGTGGTCGGTCCGCACGATGTGCAGACACAGATCGATTCCGGCCGCCGTGCCCGCCGACGTCAGGACGTCCCCGTCGTCGACGAACAGCTCGCGCGGATCGACGTGCACCGACGGATACCGCTTGGCGAGCGTCGGTGCGTACATCCAGTGCGTGGTGGCGGGGCGGCCGTCGAGCAGACCGGCGGCGGCGAGCACGAAGGCGCCCGTGCACAGCCCGACGATCCGCGCGCCCTCCTCGTGCGCGCGACGCAGCGCGTCCAACGCCTCGGGGGGTGGTGGGGAGGTGATGGACCGCCAGGCCGGCACGACGACCGTCCCGGCGCGGCTCATCGCCTCCAGGCCGTACGGTGCGCTCAGTTCGAGGCCTCCGGTGGTACGGAGTGGTCCTTCCTCGCCCGCGCACACCAGCAGCCGGTAGCGTGGCACCCCGGCGTCCTGCCGGTCGATGCCGAACACCGAGAGCGGGATAGAGCTTTCGAAGATGGGCCCCCCGCTGAACAGCAGCACGGCAACGATTTCCCGGCGGCGGCGCCCGGAGAGCTTCCGGGTGGCCTCCGACGGTGCGGCCAAGTCCTGGCTCATGGCGCTAAGCCCCCCTCGGTGGTCGCGGCTCCCTGATCGTGACGGGCCTGTGGCTCCTGCACACTGCTCCTTGAAGTCGCAGTCCCTCTAGGTCCTGCACGGTTCCCCCGCCGTCGAATAACCCAAGATCGAATCTACTGTGTCGTATGGCGCCGTCGTGACAAGTTCCGAAACCGGCACTATGTCGACATGGCAACTTGGCGCGAAGCATTCGATCAGGAAGCGTTCCACTCCCGGGCGCCGCAGGGAAGTGCGCCTCTCGCTCATGGCCCGTCCCCGTAGGGTGCGCGGGCGGCGAGCGGTCCTTTCTTCCCTGGTCGCACGGGGGTTGAGGGGGCCTTCCGGCAAGGCGCGGGGGTGCACGCGAAGTTGGCTGAAAAGCTACGGGCGCGCGTGTGCGATCCCGTCACTCACCCGGCGCACGACCCTGCGGTGAGTGACCTCCCCGCCACGATTTCACACGAAGTTCTTCCCGTGCTCCGTGCTCGTGGCGAGATGCTCACGAATCCGCCTTACGACCACCACGGTGTGCGCCGGTTCCGGTCCTGCTGTGCCGGCCGCGGTGGGTGCCCGCCTGGAGGTCACCGGCGGGATCCGGGGCGCGGGGCGCGGTGCGCGCCGACCGGTGGAGCAGCACCCGGCAGACGGCGGTGCCGGCGGCCAGTCCCGCGGCCGCCGCCGCGGCGCCGCCGACGGGCGCTCCGTACCCGACCAGCACCACCGGTACGAGCAGACAGCTGAAGGCCGCCCAGCGCACGACGTCCCCGACCGAGCCGACGGACGCGCAGGAGCCGGGCCCCTGTGTTTCCACGGGCCGCGGGTGTCCAGGAGTGCCCTGTGGCCCGTGGGGCGCCTGGTGTCCGCGGGTGCGGTCGTGGCCGTAGGGCGACGAGAAGGGTGAGGGGCCGGGCACGGCGCGACTACCTCCTGGGCGCGGGGGCGGGGAGCCTGACCAACGAACGTGCGGTCCTCACGGTCACGTGCCGGGCCGGTTGCTCGGAGCAGCGGCACACGTCTGCGCGGAGGGCAGGCCCACGGGCGTACGGGGCGGCCGGCCGGGCTCGCGCGGGGCGGGTTGGAAGGGCCCGCACGGGTGGCCGGCAGGGCTCGCGCGGGGCGGTCCCCGCGAGTGCGTGCCGACCGGACAAAGACAGCTGTACAGGGCAGCGGGCATTGCGATACCGGCCGGGGTCGTGCATGCTCCTGGAACGCCGCTCGCCTGCGAACACTGGGCAGCGGAGGAGTGCCGCCGTACCCTTGGGGGTATGGGCTTGGGAAGATGATTCCCGGACAGCTCCGCCGATCGGGGCCGAGTCGCACCCGTTGTTCCTGCCGTAAGCCCCGTGTAGTTCTCCTGAGGATGCAGACGCCGAGACACCGATGGCCGGTCACGAGATTCCCGAACCCGCGAACCGCAAACAGGTCGCCGACCCCACCGCCGAATACGGCCTGGGGACGAGCGGCGACCTCCACGCGCGCGAAGACACACGTCACCCCTGCGATCCCGCCTTCCGGCACGGTGTCGTCGTCGGCTTCGACGGCTCCACCTCCAGCGAGCGGGCACTCGCCTACGCCATCGGCATGGCGATGCGGCTCGGCCAGGGGCTGATCATCGTCCATGTCGCCAACCGGCTGCCCACCACTGTCTGGGCGGGCTGCGAACCACCCGTCTTCGTCGACGTGCCCGACCACCGCACCGAGGTGCTCGGACTCGAACTGGCCTGCGCGGACTACCTCGCCGAGGTGCCGTGGATCCTGGTCGAGCGCGGCGGCGACATCTGCCACGAACTGGAGGAGGTCGGCCGGGAGTACGAGGCCGACGCCATCGTGGTGGGCTCGACGCACGGCCTGGTGGGCCGGCTGTTCGGATCGGTGGCGGGGCGGCTGGCGAAGCGGGCGCAGCGCCCGGTCGTGGTCATTCCTTAGCCGGGCCGCACCGCGCACCGTGGGCCGGGCCTTGGCGTGCGCCAGGAGCCGGACCGTACCGCGCGCCGTGAGCCTGGACGTACCGCGCGCCGGGCCGCACCCCGCCCCACGCGCCGTGAGCCTGGCCGTACCGCGCAAGGGGCCCCACCCGCCGTGCCGCACCGCGCGAAGGGCCCCGCACGCCGACACGGCGTGCGGGGCCCTTCACGTACCGCCCGTGGTGACTACTCGACCGTGACGGACTTCGCCAGGTTGCGCGGCTTGTCGATGTCGCGGCCCATGGCGAGCGCCGTGTGGTAGGCGAGGAGCTGGAGCGGGATGCCCATCAGGATCGGGTCCAGCTCGGTCTCGTTCTTGGGGACCACAATGGTGTGGTCGGCCTTTTCCTGATCGCGGTGAGCGACCGCCAGGATCCGGCCGCTGCGGGCCTTGATCTCCTCAAGGGCGGCGCGGTTCTTCTCCAGCAGGTCGTCGTCGGGGACGATGGCGACCGTCGGCAGGGCCGGCTCGATGAGCGCGAGCGGGCCGTGCTTGAGCTCGGAGGCCGGGTAGGCCTCGGCGTGGATGTAGGAGATCTCCTTGAGCTTCAGGGAGGCCTCCAGGGCCACCGGGTAGCCGCGCACGCGCCCGATGAACATCATCGACTGGGCGCCCGCGTACGCCTCGGCGACCTTCTTGATCTGCTCCTCGGACTCAAGGATCTCGGTGATCTGCGCGGGCAGCTTGCGCAGCCCCTCGATGATCCGCTTGCCGTCGGAGACGGAGAGGTCGCGGATCCGGCCCAGGTGCAGGGCGAGCAGCGCGAACGCGACGACGGTGTTGGTGAAGCACTTGGTGGAGACGACGCAGACCTCCGGGCCCGCGTGCACGTACACGCCGCCGTCGGCCTCGCGGGCGATCGCCGAGCCCACCACGTTCACGACGCCCAGCACACGGGCGCCCTTGCGCTTGAGCTCCTGCACGGCCGCCAGCACGTCGTACGTCTCACCGGACTGCGAGACCGCGACGTAGAGGGTGTCGGGGTCCACGACCGGGTTGCGGTAGCGGAACTCGGACGCGGGCTCGGCGTCCGCCGGGATGCGGGCCAGGGACTCGATGAGCCCGGCGCCGATGAGGCCCGCGTGGTACGAGGTGCCGCAGCCGAGGATCTTGATCCGGCGCACGCCGCGCGCCTCGCGGGCGTCCAGGTTGAGGCCGCCCAGGTGCACGGTGGAGAAGCGGTCGTCGATCCGGCCGCGCAGCACGCGGTCCACGGCGTCGGCCTGCTCGGAGATCTCCTTGTGCATGTACGTGTCGTGGCCGCCCATGTCGTACGACTCGGCCTCCCACTCCACGGTGGTCGGCGTGGCCGATGTGGTCGAGCCCTCGGTCGTGTACGTACGGAAGTCGTCGGCCTTCAGGGTGGCCATCTCGCCGTCGTCGAGGGTGACGATCTGGCGGGTGTGCGAGACGAGGGCGGCGACGTCCGAGGCGACGAACATCTCTTTCTCGCCGATGCCAAGGACGACGGGGGAGCCGTTGCGGGCGACGACGATGCGGTCGGGGAAGTCGGCGTGCATGACGGCCAGGCCGTAGGTGCCCTCGACGTGGCGCAGCGCCTCGCGGACCTTCTCCTCCAGGGTCTCGGCCTGGGCGCGGGCGATCAGGTGGACGACGGTCTCGGTGTCCGTCTCGGAGGCGAAGACGACGCCGTCGGCGATCAGCTTGGCGCGCAGGTCGTCCGCGTTGTCGATGATGCCGTTGTGGACGACGGCGACCTTGGACTCGGTGTCCAGGTGCGGGTGCGAGTTCTCGTCGGAGGGCGCGCCGTGGGTGGCCCAGCGGGTGTGCGCGATGCCGGTGGTGCCGGCGAAGCGCTTGGGGATCCTGGCCTCCAGGTCACGGACCCGGCCCTTGGCCTTGACCATGCGCAGGCCGGTCGCCTTGGGGCTGGTGATCACGATGCCCGCGGAGTCGTAGCCGCGGTACTCCAGGCGCTGGAGGCCCTCCAGGAGCAGCGGTGCCACGTCACGCTTGCCGATGTAACCGACGATTCCACACATAAGGTCTTGCCCTCCGAGTTGTCTGTGGTGCTGTCCGGTGCCGGGCGGCCCGGCCGGGGCCGCTCAGCCGTAGACGAGGCGGCGCAGCTGCCGGAGCGAGAGCTCCGGCGGTGCGACCGCGCGGTGCGGCAGCTCGGCCGCGATCCGGTCGAAGATCTCCGCGTTCACGGCGCCGCCGGACTGCAGTTCGCGGTGGCGGCGGCGGACGAATTCCTCGGTCGTCTCGTCGAAGTACGCCAGTACGTCGAGCACTACCCGGGTTGCCTCGCCGCGCGGCAGCGCGGTGGAGCGGACCAGGTGGTCGATGAGGTCCTCGTGCGAGGACGGCGTACGGCGTTCGAGCACTCGTCGATACTGGGGCAGCCGATGGCCTTATGCAAGAATCCTGCCCGTTATCGGGCAGGATTCTTCTTGATCACGTTATTTGCTTCCCTTGGTCTGTACCTGGGGCCGTTGCTCCGGTGCCCGGCGGCAACTCTCCCGGGACTAGAGGCGTTTCAGGACGGCCTGCTTCGCCGTGCTGAACTCCTCGTCGGTCAGAACTCCGGCCCGGTGCAGCTCGCCGAGTTCACGCAGACGGCGCAACAGCGTGTCGTGGTCGTCGGTGACGGGCGCCGGCTGCTCCAGGACGGGTGCGGCGGCGGGCCCGGTCGTCGTCGCCGGGTGCGGGAGGCGGGCCAGCACGGCGGCGGCGACCAGGGCCGCCGTGTACTCCTTCTTCGACAGCCCCCACAGGTCGAGCGAGTACCGGTCGTACTTGGGGGCCGGCGCCGTGCCCCCGGTCCGGGGCGTGAGGAAGCGGAGGTGGCCGTTCTCCAGGCCGATCGCGGGCAGCCACTCCACCCCGGTGATCTCCGAGAGCGGCAGCGTGACGGGCCCGCCGGACGACTTGGACTCCTCCGCCTTCCA
This sequence comes from Streptomyces sp. NPDC091272, assembly GCF_044757485.1. Classification (NCBI taxonomy): domain Bacteria; kingdom Bacillati; phylum Actinomycetota; class Actinomycetes; order Kitasatosporales; family Streptomycetaceae; genus Streptomyces; species Streptomyces sp. NPDC091272. The sequence continues at coordinate 458,411 of NZ_JBIVVC010000005.1, read as the reverse complement.
GTTCCAGGACAGCCGCACGCCGTCCCCCTCGAAGGAGGCGGTGCCGTCCCCGCCACCGCCCGAGACCGGCACCGAGGGGCCCGGGAGCAGAAAGCGGTCCGCCGGCTCGGTCGGCACCTGGTCGAGCAGCAGTGCGGTGCGGACCTCGTCCACGAAGTACTCGGCCACCCCGGTACGGTCCTGCTCGACCGCGAGGCGGTACGGGTCGGCGGAGTCCCGCAGCCGCCCGCTCGCCGCCAGCAGCAGCGGGCACGCGCCCTCGCGCAGCCGGAGCCGCAGGCCGCCGCCCTTGCGGCCCGGCTCGTAGGCGATGCCGGCCAGGGCGGTCAGCGGGACCTCCAGCTCGCCCAGTGCCTGTCGGAGCGGATGGATCCGGCTGCCCCTGCCCGGGACGACGCGCACTGTGTCGCCGTCGAAGGTCCACGTACCGTCCTTCTGGAGAATCTCCGCCATACGGTGGATTCTCGCACCGAACGGGGGTGCCGAAGGTGTCCGGAATTGGTCTAAACCCTTGACCTGCCCGTGACTTGGGCGGTAGCCATGAGTTCCCGCCCCCAGTCTGATACGTACATGCCACAGCCGCGCTGCCCCCTCGAAGGGACCGCTTGTGAGTCACCGTCGTACGATCTCCCGCCTCCTCGCCCCGATGCTGCTCGTCGCCGTCGCGGGCACGGCCGCCGTCGGCGCCGCGCCCGGCGAGGGGTCCGCCGCACCGGCGCAGGCCTCACCCCGCCCGCTGGGCCAGATCGTCCCCGCCCCTGCCTCGGTGCAGGCGGGTGGCCCGGCGTACACGATCTCCGCGCACACCCGCATCAGGGTGGGCCACTCGGCGGACGCCAAGAAGGTCGGTGACGCGCTCGCGAAGGTGCTGCGTCCCTCCACCGGGTACCCGCTGCCGGTCACCGCGCAGGACGGCCGGGACGGCATCCGGCTGAGGTTCACCTCGGACCGGTCCCTCGGTGACGAGGGCTACCGGCTGGAGTCCGGCCGCGGCGGCGTCACCATCACCGCGCGCAGGGCGGCCGGCCTCTTCCACGGCATCCAGACCCTGCGCCAGCAGCTGCCCGCCGCCGTCGAGCGGCCCACCAGGCAGCACGGCCCCTGGCAGGTCGCGGGCGGCACCATCAAGGACGTCCCGCGCTACGGCTACCGCGGCGCGATGGTGGACGTCGCCCGGCACTTCTTCACCGTGGACCAGCTCAAGCGCTACATCGACCAGCTGGCGCTCTACAAGGTCAACAAGCTGCGGCTGCACCTCTCCGACGACCAGGGCTGGCGCATCGTCATCGACTCCTGGCCGAGGCTCGCCACGTACGGCGGCTCCACGCAGGTCGGCGGCGGCCCCGGCGGCTACTACACCAAGGCCCAGTACAAGGACATCCTGAGGTACGCGGCCGACCGCCACATGGAGGTGGTCCCGGAGATCGACACACCGGGCCACACGAACTCCGCCCTCGCCTCGTACGCCGACCTGAACTGCGACGGCGTCGCCCCGCCGCTCTACACCGGCACCGAGGTCGGCTTCAGCTCCCTGTGCGTGGACAAGGACCTCACCTACAAGTTCCTCGACGACGTGATCGGAGAGATCGCCCGGATGACCCCGGGTGACGTGATCCACATCGGCGGCGACGAGGCGCACGCGACGCCGCACGAGGACTACGTGAAGTTCATGACGAAGGCCCAGGCCATCGTCGGCAAGTACGGCAAGCGGGTGATGGGCTGGCACCAGCTGGCCTCCGCGAACCCGGTCGAGGGCGCGATCATGCAGTACTGGGGTACCGAGGGGGCGGCCGCGGACCGCAAGGCAGTGGCCGAGGCGACGCACGAGAACGGCGTGCAGGTCGTCATCTCGCCCGCCGACCGCACCTACCTCGACATGAAGTACAACAAGAACACCAAGCCCGGCCTGGCCTGGGCCGGTTACGTCGAGGCGCAGCGCTCGTACGACTGGAACCCGGGCACGTACATCGAGGACGCGGCCCCCGGCTCCGTGCTCGGCGTCGAGGCCCCGATCTGGTCCGAGAACATCCGGACGTCCGAGGAGATCGAGTACATGGCCTTCCCGCGGCTGCCCGGCGTCGCCGAGCTCGGCTGGTCGCCCGAGGCCACGCACGACTGGGACCGGTACAAGACGCGGCTCGCCCAGCAGGGCCCGCGGCTGACGGCAATGGGCATCGACTTCTACCGGTCACCGCAGGTGCCGTGGGTCAACGAGTAGGAGACGAACGAACGGGAGGGGCGAGGGCTCGGGGGCAGGCTTTCAGGGGCGCGGGGAACTGCGCGACCAGCCGCGACGCACCCGCACGCCCCCACCCCGCCCAGCGTGCAGGCGAGCCCCCCCGGGTTGGCCCACCCCGCCCGGACGGGCCCCGGCCTAGGAGACCTTCCTGGCCGTCTCGATCGCCTTGGCCAGGTCCTCCAGGATCGGCGCGCACTTGTCGTAGGAGTAGATCGGCTCCGTGACGCGCGGGACGACCTGGCCCGCCTTGACCGCCGCCAGCCCGGCCCAGGTCGGCTTGTTCGCGATGTCCTTGGGCTGCAGGACCGCCGAGCGGTTGTCCATCATGATGACGTCGGGCTGGTACTTGCCGACGTTCTCCCAGCTCAGGCTCTCGAAGAAGCCCTGGGCGTCGACCTTCGGCTCGATGAACCGCACACCCAGCTCCTGGAAGTAGAGCGTGTCGGCGCTCATCTTCGCGAGCGAGACGTAGAACAGCTCGGCCGAGGCGGAGCCGATCATGACCTTGATGTCGGGGTGCGCCTTCGCGGCGGCGCGCAGCCGGGCCGCGGCCTTCTCGAAGCGGGCCTTCGCGTCGGCGGTCTTCTTGGCCTTGAGGTCGGCGCCGAGCGAGGCGGCCAGGTCGGCGCGGCGGGCCAGGGCCTTCTCCATGTTGGTGCCGGAGGCCCACAGGGCGACGCTCGGGGCGAGCGAGGCGATCTTCTTGGCGGACTGCTCGGGGACGTACCACAGGACGTCCTTCTGCCACATGTCGGTGACCAGCAGCTCGGGCATCAGCTTGGCGTACTTCTCCACGTCGAACTCGCCGTAGACGTTGCCGATGACCTCGACCTTCGAGACGTCCATGTCGCCGGCCTGGACGTCCGCCCTGCCGTCCTTGCCCTTGGTCGGGCCGAAGACGCCCTTGACCTCGATGCCGTAGTCGTGGAGGGCCGCGGCCGTGCCGGTGAAGGCGACGATGTTCTTCGGGAAGGACTTCGTCTCGACCTTCTTGCCGCGGTCGTCGGTGAAGGACCAGGGGCCGGACTTCTCGGCGCCCTTGTCCGTCTTGCTGCCGGAGGCCTTCTCGCCGCCGCAGGCGGCCAGTGCGGCGCCGATGCCGAGCGCACCGCCGGCGGCGAGTATGCCGCGGCGGGTGGGACGGGACAGGCGGGACGGGGAGGCCATGGCGGTTCTGCTTTCGTACGGGCGGAGCGGACGGACCTGACTCGGCCCTGGTGGAGGCGGGGTTCCGCGACCGGCCCAGGGCTTCGAAGGAAGGTTAGCCTAACCTTGCGTTGGCCGGAAAGGGGTGTCCGGTTTCCGCCCGTACGGAAGTGATGTGCGGTTCTTGGGGGTTGGCGGTGGGCCGACGCCCCGTCAGGCCTGCATGCCGAGTTCGCGGGCGATCAGCATCCGCTGCACCTCGCTGGTGCCCTCGCCGATCTCCAGGATCTTGGAGTCGCGCCACATGCGGGCCACCGGGTACTCGTTCATGAAGCCGTAGCCGCCGTGGATCTGGGTGGCGTCGCGGGCGTTGTCGACGGCGACGGTGGAGGAGTAGAGCTTGGCGATGGCCGCCTGCTTCTTGAAGGGCTCGCCGTTGACCAGGCGCGAGGCCGCGTCGTACCAGCCGACGCGGGACATGTGGGCCCGCGTCTCCATGTCCGCGATCTTGAACTGGATGGCCTGGTTGGCGCCGATCGGCTTTCCGAAGGCGTGCCGCTCGCGGGCGTACTTCAGGGACTCGTCGACGCAGCCCTGCGCGAGTCCGGTCGCGAGCGCAGAGATCGCCACCCGGCCCTCGTCGAGGATGCGCAGGAACTGGGCGTATCCTCGCCCCTCCTCGCCGAGCAGGTTCGCGGCGGGCACCCGGACGTCGGAGAAGGACAGTTCGCGGGTGTCGGAGGAGTTCCAGCCGACCTTGGAGTACGGGGCGGCGACCGTGAAGCCCGGGGTGCCGGACGGCACGATGATCGAGGAGATCAGCGGCTTTCCCGTCTCCGGGTGGCGGCCGGTGACGGCGGTGACGGTGACCAGGGCGGTGATGTCGGTGCCCGAGTTGGTGATGAAGCACTTGGAGCCGTTGATGACCCACTCGTCACCCTCCCGGACGGCCGTCGTACGGGTGCCGCCCGCGTCCGAGCCGCCGTCCGGCTCGGTCAGGCCGAACGCGCCGAGCGCCTCGCCCGCGCACAGCCTGGGCAGCCACTGCGTCTTCTGCTCCTGCGTGCCGAACCGGAAGATCGGCATCGCGCCGAGCGAGACCCCCGCCTCCAGGGTGATGGCGACCGAGGAGTCGACGCGGGCCAGCTCCTCCAGGGCGATGCCCAGCGCGAGGTAGTCGCCGCCCATGCCGCCGTACTCCTCGGGGATCGGCAGGCCGAAGAGGCCCATGCGGCCCATCTCGCGGATGATCTCGTACGGGAACTCGTGGCGCTCGTACAGGTCGCCGATCTTCGGGGCGACGACGTCGTGCGCGAACTCCTCGACGGTGCGGCGGAGTTCTTCGTGCTCGGAGGTGAGGCGGTGGTCCATCGTCAGGTGTCCTTCAGTCCTTGTGGGCGAGGGTGCGCACGGTCAGTCCTCGTGGGTGAGGGCGCGCACGGTGCGCGAGGGGCTGGGGCGGCCCAGCCGGCCGGCCATCCACATGCTTGTGGCGGTGAGACGGCCGAGGTCGACCCCGGTCTCGATGCCGAGGCCGTCGAGCATCCACACCAGGTCCTCGGTGGCGAGGTTCCCGATGGCCGACTTGGCGAACGGGCAGCCGCCGAGGCCGCCGGCCGACGCGTCGACGGTGGTGACGCCGTGCCGCAGTGCGGCGAGGGTGTTGGAGAGGGCCTGCCCGTAGGTGTCGTGGAAGTGCACGCCGAGCGTGCCGGTGGGGACGGCGGCGGTGTTCAGGGCGGTGAGCAGTGCGGTGACCTGTCCAGGGGTGGCGACGCCGATGGTGTCGCCCAGGCTGAGTTCGTCGCAGCCCATGTCGAGCAGGGCGCGGCAGACCCGCACCACCTGGGCCTCGGGGACGGCCCCCTCCCAGGGGTCGCCGAAGCACATCGAGAGGTAACCGCGGACCTGCGCGCCCGCCGCCTTCGCGCGGGCCACGACCGGCTCGAACATGGCCAGGGCCTCGTCGACCGTGCGGTTCAGGTTGGCCTTGGCGAAGGACTCGGTGACGCTCGCGAAGACGGCCACCTGGCGGGCGCCGAGGGCGAGGGCGCGGTCGAGGCCCTTCTCGTTGGGGACGAGTACGGGGAGGTCGACCGTGCCCGCGAGGTCCTGGAGCTGCGGGAACAGGGCTTCCGCGTCGGCGAGTTGGGGGACCCATTTGGGGTGGACGAAGCTGGTGGCCTCGATCGTGGCCAGGCCCGCCGCGGCGAGGCGGTGGATGAACTCCGCCTTGACCTCGGTGGGGACCGTGCCCTTCTCGTTCTGGAGGCCGTCCCTGGCCCCCACCTCGTGGATCCGCACCCGGGCGGGGAGCCCGGGGTCGCGGACGACCATGGGGAGTGTCATGCGGTGTCCTCCTCGTCGGGGGCGACCACGGCCAGGACCTGGTCCATGGCGACGGTGGCCCCGGCCTTGACGTCGAGCTCGACGACGGTGCCGGCGTGCGGGGCGGCGACGACGTGCTCCATCTTCATGGCCTCCACGACCAACAGGCTCTGACCTGCGCTCACCTGGTCGCCGACGGCGACCTTGACGACGGTCACCGTGCCCGGCATGGGGGCGGTCAGCGCGTCCGCGCCGGCGTGGGCGGCGCCGGTGAGGGTGGCGGCGACGGGGTCGTACGCCTGGAGGTGCCAGGCGTCCGCGTCCCTGCCGAGCCACACGCCGTCCGGCGAGGCGGCGGTGTGGAAGGTGTGCATGAGTCCGGCGACCTCGACGCAGAGGGTGCGTTGCCCGTGCGGGGCCCGCACGAGGCGCGCCGGCAGGGCCTCGGCCTCGGGCGAGGCCTCGGGCGCGGCTCCGGGTGTGGCCCCCGGCGCGGCTCCGGGTGCGGGCGCACCGTCGATGCGTACGGAGCCCTCGCGGACCCGCACCGCCACCGGCTCCTGGCCCGGCGCGCGGAAGTGGTGCACCGTCCACGCGGGGGCGCCGCCGAGCCGCCAGCCGCTCGGGGCGTCGAACGGGTCCTGCCACGCGCCGGCCGGTGCCTCGGGCCGCGACTGCGCCCACAGCCCCGCCGCCGCGTACACCTCCGGCGGTACCGCCGCGTCGGCCAGGGAGTCCGCGTCGCGCTCGACCAGGCCCGTGTCCAGGTCACCCGCCACCACGTCCGGGTGGGCGAGCAGCCTGCGCAGGAAGCCCGCGTTCGTCTGTACGCCCAGGGTCACGGTGTCCGCGAGGGCCGCGCGCAGCTTGCGCAGGGCGGTGGGGCGGTCGGGACCGTACGCGATGACCTTCGACAGCATCGGGTCGTACAGGCTGCCGACCTCCGTGCCGACGCTCAGCCCGGAGTCCGTCCGGACGCCGTTGCCCTGCGGTTCGTCCAGGGCGAGGATCGTGCCGCCGGACGGCAGGAAGCCACGCGCCGGGTCCTCCGCGCAGACACGGGCCTCGACCGCGTGGCCGGTGAGCGTGATGTCGGCCTGGCCGAAGGGCAGCTCGGCCCCCGAGGCGACCCGCAGCTGCCACTCCACCAGGTCGACGCCCGTGACCAGTTCCGTCACCGGGTGCTCGACCTGGAGGCGGGTGTTCATCTCCATGAAGTAGTACGAGGACGGGTCGTCGCCCGGCACGATGAACTCGACCGTGCCCGCCCCCGAGTAACCGCAGGAGCGGGCCGCCTGCACCGCGGCCTCGCCCATCGCCGCCCGGGTCCGCCCGTCCAGCAGGACCGAGGGTGCCTCCTCGATGATCTTCTGGTGGCGGCGCTGGAGGGAGCACTCGCGCTCGCCGAGGTGGACGACGTTGCCGTGGCCGTCCGCCAGGACCTGGATCTCGATGTGCCGGGGGCGGTCGATCCACCGCTCCACCAGCAGCGTGTCGTCGCCGAAGGAGGAACGGGCCTCGCGGCGGGCGTCCGCGATCTCGTCGGCCAGGAGGGACTCGTCACGGACCAGCCGCATGCCCTTGCCGCCGCCGCCCGCGGAGGGCTTGAGCAGTACCGGCATGCCGATGTCCCGCGCCGCGTCGGCGAGTTGCGCGTCCGTCAGGCCCGAGCCCGACGACCCGGGCACCACCGGCACACCCGCCGCCTGCACCGTCTCCTTCGCCCGGATCTTGTCGCCCATCAGCGAGATCGCGGACGGGGGAGGCCCGATGAAGACGAGTCCGGCGGACGCACAGACGGAGGCGAAGTCCGCGTTCTCCGCGAGAAATCCGTACCCCGGGTGGATCGCCTGCGCTCCCGAGCGCACCGCCGCCTCGACCAGCCGGTCGGCGCGCAGATAGCTCTCGGCCGCGGCGGGCGGTCCGATCCGCACCGCCGTGTCCGCCTCACGGACGTGCCGGGCGTCGGCGTCGGCGTCGCTGAAGACGGCCACCGAGCGGATGCCCAGCTCGCGGAGCGTACGGATGACGCGGACGGCGATCTCGCCGCGGTTGGCGACCAGCACCGTGTCGAACAGTGCGGGGTCGATGGGGGAAGTCGTCATGTGTCGTCTCACATCCGGAAGACGCCGAAGGCGGGGTCGGCGAGCGGGGCGTTGGCACAGGCGGTGAGGGCGAGGCCGAGGACCTGACGGGTCTCCGTCGGGTCGATGACGCCGTCGTCCCAGAGGCGGGCGCTGGCGTAGTAGGCGTTGCCCTGCTGCTCGTACTGGGCGCGGACGGGCTCCTTGAAGGCCTCCTCGGCCTGCGCGGGCCACTCCTCGCCCCGGCCCTCCAACTGGTCGCGCTTGACCGTGGCCAGTACGGAGGCGGCCTGCTCGCCGCCCATCACGGAGATCTTCGCGTTGGGCCACATCCACAGGAAGCGGGGGGAGTAGGCCCGGCCGCACATCGAGTAGTTGCCCGCCCCGTAGGAGCCGCCGACGACCACGGTCAGCTTCGGCACCCGGGCGCAGGCTACCGCCGTGACCATCTTCGCGCCGTGCTTGGCGATGCCGCCCGCCTCGTAGTCGCGTCCCACCATGAAGCCGGAGATGTTCTGGAGGAAGACCAGCGGGATCCCGCGCTGGTCGCACAGCTCGATGAAGTGCGCGCCCTTCTGCGCGGACTCCGAGAAGAGGATGCCGTTGTTGGCGACGATGCCGACCGGGTGGCCGTGCACCCGGGCGAAGCCGGTGACCAGCGTCTGCCCGTACTCCGACTTGAACTCATTGAAACGGGAGCCGTCCACGACGCGCGCGATGACCTCCCGTACGTCGTAGGGCGTGCGGGAGTCGACGGGCACGGCCCCGTACAGCCCCGCCGGGTCCACCGTCGGCTCCTCCACCGGCGCGACCGACCAGGGGAGCTGCCCCCGGTCCGGGAGCGTCGCGACGATGTTCCGTACGATCCGCAGCGCGTGCGCGTCGTCCTCGGCGAGGTGGTCGGTGACGCCCGACGTACGGGAGTGGACCTCGCCGCCGCCCAGCTCCTCGGCGGTGACGACCTCGCCGGTGGCGGCCTTCACCAGCGGCGGCCCGCCGAGGAAGATCGTGCCCTGGTTGCGGACGATGACAGCCTCGTCGCTCATCGCCGGTACGTACGCCCCGCCGGCCGTGCAGGAGCCGAGGACGGCGGCGATCTGCGGGATGCCGGCGCCGGACATCCGGGCCTGGTTGTAGAAGATCCGCCCGAAGTGCTCGCGGTCCGGGAACACCTCGTCCTGCATCGGCAGGAAGGCGCCGCCGGAGTCGACGAGGTAGAGGCAGGGGAGACGGTTCTCCAGGGCCACCTCCTGGGCCCTGAGGTGCTTCTTCACCGTCATCGGGTAGTACGTGCCGCCCTTGACGGTCGCGTCGTTGGCGACGATCACGCACTCGCGTCCCGAGACCCGTCCGATCCCGGCGATGACGCCTGCCGCCGGGGCCTGGTCGTCGTACATCCCGTTCGCGGCGAGCGGGGCGAGCTCAAGGAAGGGCGAGCCGGGGTCCAGGAGGGTGTCCACCCGGTCCCGGGGCAGCAGCTTGCCGCGTGCGACGTGCCGGGCGCGGGACTTCTCACCGCCGCCGAGCCGGACGGCGGCGAGGCGCGCGCGGAGGTCGTCCGCGAGCTTGCGGTGCCCGGCCTCGTTGGCCTGCCAGGACGCCGACGAGGGGTCCGCGGTACTGGTCAGCACCGGTGCTTGGTGCGACTGCTGCATTCTGTCGAGCTCCCTTGCCCGCCGGAGGTGCGTGCCGCGCGGGGGCCGCGCGAGGTTAGTGACCGTTAACGCATTCCCGAGGTTAACGAGCGCTAACGACTCTGTCCAGGGTTCTCCGCACGGCGCGGACGGGTGGTGGCGGTGCGGGCCGACGACCTTCGGTGCGGACGTCGTGGCGCACAGGTTAACGACCGCTAACCCGGCGGTCTAGAATGGCCCCATGAGCACCCAAGCCGCGCCCAGCGGTACGCCCCGGGTCGCGGCCCCCACCCGCCGCGAGCAGATCCTCAAGGAAGCCGCGCGACTCTTCGCCGAGCGCGGGTTCCACGGGGTCGGCGTCGACGAGATAGGCGCGGCGGTCGGCATCAGCGGCCCCGGCCTCTACCGGCACTTCGCGGGCAAGGACGCGATGCTCGCGGAACTGCTGGTGGGAATCAGCGAACGGCTCCTGGCAGGCGGCACGGCCCGGGTCGCGGAGGCCCCGGACGACCCGGCGGCCCTGCTCGCCGCCCTCGTCGACGGCCACATCGACTTCGCGCTCGACGACCGCCCGCTGATCACCCTGCACGACCGTGAGCTGGACCGGCTGCGCGACGCGGACCGCCGCCGGGTGCGCCGGCTCCAGCGGCAGTACGCGGAGCTGTGGGTGGCGGCAGTACGGCAGCTGCACCCCGCCACCCCTGAGTCCGAGGCCCGCGCGGCGGTCCACGCGGTGTTCGGGCTGCTGAACTCGACCCCGCACCTGGGCTCGGGCCTGCCGGGCCGGGACGCGACGGAGGCGTTGCTGCGCCGGCTGGCACACGGGGCGTTCGGCGCGCTGGGGGCGGGGCCCGGCGCGAGGTAGCCCCGTCCACCCCGCGGAACTCCCCGTGCGTCCCCGCGCAGGCCCGGCAGAATGGACCTCATGCCGATACTCAGCCGTGGCGCCCTCGTCGACCACCTCGTCCGCACCCGCATCGCGGGAGACGTCGCCACCCCGCGCGACAACAACCTCTCCCACTACCGCAAGCTCGCCAACGGCGACCGGCACTACTGGCTCGGCATCGAGCTGGGGGACCGGTGGACCGACGAGCAGGACGTGCTCGCCGTGATGGCCGAGCGGTGCGGGGTGAGCGACGACCCCGAGCACCGGCACGGCCAGGACACCATCGACCCGGAGCTGACCGTCGACGCGCTGGACCGGGCGGCGGCGCGGCTGCGCAAGGCCGCAGCCGACAGGCAGCGGGTGTTGTTCGCGACCGGGCACCCCGGGGCGCTGCTCAACGTGCACGGGGCGACCGCGCGGGCGCTGCGCGACGCCGGGTGCGACGTCGTACGGATCCCCGCCGGGCTGACCGCCGACGAGGGGTTCGTCGTGCAGTTCGCCGACGTGGCGGTCTTCGAGCGGGGGGCGAGCCTGTGGCACACGCACTCGCCCGCGCCGATGACGGCGATCCTGGACGGCCTGGAGCGGGGCGGGGAGGCGCTTCCCGACCTCGTGTTCGCCGACCACGGGTGGGCGGGGTGCGCCGGGCAGCGCGGCCTGGACTCGATCGGCTACGCGGACTGCAACGACCCGGCGCTGTTCCTCGGGGAGGCGGAGGGGACCATGGCCGTCACCGTCCCGCTGGACGACCACGTCGTCGACCCGTTCTTCTACGAGCCGATGACGGACTACCTGCTGGACGCGGCGGGGCTGCGCTGAGAGGTCGCGCGGGGCGGGGCGGTTCGCGTAACGCGCCGAATGCCCCGTACCGTCCGTACATGAGTGATTCGGGCGAGCACCCCTCCGCAGCGGCGGTCCGGAGCGGCAGTGAGAAGGGTGGCGAGAAGGGCGGCGAGAGCACCTTCACGGTCATCGTCGCGGCGGTCGCCAACCTCGGCATCGCCGTCGCGAAGGCGGTGGCCGGCGCGATCAGCGGTTCCAGCGCGATGCTGTCCGAGGCGGCGCACTCGGTGGCCGACACGGTCACCGAACTCCTGCTGCTGACCGCCCTCAAGCGCAGCGGCAAGCCCGCCGACGCCAAGCACCCGCTGGGCCACGGCCCGGAGCGCTACATCTGGGCCATGCTCGCCTCGGTCGCCACCTTCGTCGGGGGCGCCGTCTTCTCCGTCTACGACGGGATCCACACCCTCACCCACGGCGAGGAGCTCGGAAACCCGCTGGTCTCCTACGTCGTGCTGGCCGTCGCCTTCCTCCTGGAGGGCTACTCGCTGCGCACCGGCGTCAAGCAGGTCAGGGCGGAGGCCGCCCGGCTGGGCTCCCCCGTCGGCCGCTACTTCAGGCTCACCCCGGACACGGCGGTCAAGGCCGTCGTCATGGAGGACTCGGCGGCCCTGGCCGGACTGCTGCTGGCGGCGGCGGGACTCGGCCTCGGCCAGCTCACCGGCTCCGGCGTCTGGGACGGCATCGCGTCCGTCCTGATCGGACTGCTGCTGGTGTACGTGGCGTGGGTCCTGGGCCGTAGCAACGCCCAGCTGCTGATCGGCCGGGCGCTGCCCCCGGAGATGCGCGACGGGGTCCGCGAGGAACTGCTGTCCGTCCCGCACATCGTGGAGGTCATCGAACTGACCACCCTCATCCAGGGCCCGGACGAGCTGCTCATCGCTGCGAAGATCGACTTCAGGGACATCTCGTCGGCGGCCGAGGTGGAGTGGGCCTGCGAGGAGGCCGAGCAGCGGCTGCGGACGCGCTACCCGGCGATCGCCCGCGTCTATCTGGACCCGACCCCGCGCCGGGGGCGAGGAGACCGCGGACGCAGCCCGGCCGCTCCCGGCGAGTAGTGGTCCGTCGACGCAGGCCGTTGGCGCAGCCCGACGGCGTCCGGTGGGGGTACGGGTGGGTACGCGTGGGGTACGCGAGCGGCCCCGCCCCGCGGCCATCGCGGCACGCGAACCACCCCGCCCCACGGTCACCGCGGTACGCGCACCACGCCCTCCTGGATGACCGAGATCGCGAGCCGTCCGTCCTGCGTGTAGATGCGCGCCTGGCCCAGCCCCCGGCCGCCGGACGCGGAGGGGGACTCCTGGTCGTACAGCAGCCACTCGTCGGCCCGGAAGGGCCGGTGGAACCACATCGCGTGGTCCAGCGACGCGCCGACCACGTCCCCCGTCGCCCAGCCGCCCCGGCCGTGCGCGAGCAGGACCGAGTCGAGGAGCGTCATGTCGGAGACGTAGGTGGCGAGGCAGACGTGCAGCAAATGGTCGTCGGCGAGCTTGCCGTTGGTACGGAACCAGACCTGTGAGCGCGGCTCACGCGGCTCGCCGACCGTGGCGTACGGGGGCTGGTCGACGTAGCGCAGGTCGATCGCCGCGCGGGCCGCGAGCAGCCGGTCCACGGTGGCGGGGTCGACGAAGCGGTCCGCGTAGCGCGGCAGCGTCTCGGCGGCGGTAGCCAGCGTGGCGGGATCGGGCGAGGCGGGCATCGGGGACTGGTGCTCCATGCCCTCCTCGTACGTCTGGAAGGACGCCGAGAGGTGGAAGATCGGCTGCCCGTGCTGCACGGCGACGACCCGGCGCGTGGTGAAGGAGCGCCCGTCCCGGATCCGGTCCACCGTGTAGACGATCGGGGCACCCGGATCGCCCGCCCGCAGGAAGTACGCGTGCAGGGAGTGGGTGAGGCGGTCCTCGGGGACCGTGCGGCCGGCGGCGACCAGGGCCTGCGCGGCGACCTGGCCGCCGAACACGCGGGGGACGATCGCCGAACGGCTCACGCCCCGGAAGATGTCCCGCTCGATCCGCTCCAAATCGAGCAGATCGAGCAGGGACTCAAGTGCCTTGTTCATGGGAGTAGTTGTACCGGGCCGGTACTGTTCCCGGTCCTACAGCCCCATGTTCTTGGCGATGATCATCTTCATGACCTCGCTGGTGCCGCCGTAGATGCGGTTCACCCGGTTGTCGGCGTACAGACGGGCGATCGGGTACTCGTTCATGAAGCCGTAACCGCCGTGCAGCTGGAGGCACTTGTCGATCACGCGGTGCGCGACCTCGGTGCAGAAGAGCTTCGCCGACGCGGCCTCGGCCGCGGTCAGCTCGCCGGCGTCCAGCGCCTCCGTGGCGCGGTCGACGACCGCCTCGGCGGCGTCCACCTCGGCCTGGCAGGCGGCCAGTTCGAACTTGGTGTTCTGGAACGTGGCCACCGGCTTGCCGAAGACCGTACGGTCCTGCACGTACTGCTTGGTGAAGCGGATCGCGGCCTTGGCCTGGGCGTAGGCGCCGAAGGCGATGCCCCAGCGCTCGGAGGCCAGGTTGTGGCCGAGGTAGCCGAAGCCCTTGTTCTCCTCGCCGAGGAGGTCCTCGACCGGCACCCGCACGTCGACGAACGCCAGCTCGGCGGTGTCGGAGGTACGCAGCCCCAGCTTGTCGAGCTTGCGGCCGACGGAGTACCCGGCCAGCTTGGTGTCCACGGCGAACAGGGAGATGCCGAAGCGGCGGTCGTCCTCGCGGGGCGCGGCGGTACGGGCGCAGACGATCACCCGGTCGGCGTGCACACCGCCCGTGATGAAGGTCTTGGCGCCGTTGAGTACGTAGTGCGAGCCGTCCTCGGAGAGCTTGGCGGTGGTCTTCATGCCCGCGACGTCGGAGCCGGTGCCCGGCTCGGTCATGGCGAGCGCCCACATCTCCTCACCGGTGACGAACTTCTCCAGGTACCGCTTCTTCTGCTCGTCGGTGGCGAGCATCTTGATGTACGGCAGGCCGAGCAGCACGTGCACGCCGGAGCCGCCGAGGTTCACCCCGGCCCGGGAGGTCTCCTCGTAGAGGACTGCCTCGAACTTGTGCGAGTCCAGGCCCGCGCCGCCGAACTCCTCCGGCACGTTGATGCCGAACACGCCCAGCTCGCCGAGCTTGTAGTAGAAGTCGCGGGGTGCCTGGCCTGCGGCGAACCACTCGTCGTAGACGGGTACGACCTCGGCCTCGATGAAGGACCGGAGGGTGTCCCGGAACGCCTCGTGGTCCTCGTTGAATACGGTACGGCGCACGGGAACGCCTCCTTCGGCGGAGAGTGGGTCGGCGGCACGCTCGGCCGAGGTGGGCTAAGCGCTTGCTCAGATACCCGGCAAAAGTTACCGGCCGGTTATGGGGGTGTCCAGAGCAGCGGGGTGTTGGAGGGACCACATCGGGGGGCGGGATGTGGCGGAGGCGGCGGGGTGGACCGGACGACCACGGCTTCGACCTGTCCGCCGTGTCCAAGTCCCTGCCCCGCGTCATCGCATCCGTACATGTGCGGAATCCGTCGTGCTGCCTACCCTCGACCTCATGAACACTCCCTCCGCCGAGCCCCGCGGCCCCGTCGACTCGTCCCGCATCCCCCGGTACGCCGGACCGGCGACGTTCGCCAGGCTGCCCCGCCTGGACGAGGTCGGCGGGCGTACGGACGTCGCGGTCGTGGGCGTGCCCTTCGACACGGGTGTCTCCTACCGGCCGGGCGCGCGTTTCGGCGGCAACGCGATCCGCGAGGCGTCGCGGCTGCTGCGGCCGTACAACCCGGCCCAGGACGCCTCCCCGTTCGCCCTCGCGCAGGTCGCGGACGCCGGTGACATTGCGGCGAACCCGTTCAACATCAACGAGGCCGTCGAGACGATCGAGGCCGCCGCCGACGACCTGCTGGGGTCGGGCGCGCGGATGATGACGCTCGGCGGCGACCACACCATCGCGCTGCCGCTGCTGCGGTCGGTGGCGAAGAAGCACGGGCCGGTGGCGCTGCTGCACTTCGACGCGCACCTGGACACGTGGGACACGTACTTCGGCGCGGAGTACACGCACGGCACGCCGTTCCGCCGGGCGGTGGAGGAGGGCATCCTCGACACCGAGGCCCTCTCGCACGTCGGCACGCGCGGCCCGCTGTACGGCAAGCAGGACCTGCGCGACGACGAGAAGATGGGCTTCGGCATCGTGACGTCGGCGGACGTCATGCGGCGGGGCGTGGACGAGGTCGCGGACCAGCTGCGCGCGCGCATCGGGGACCGCCCCC
This sequence comes from Streptomyces sp. NPDC091272, assembly GCF_044757485.1. Taxonomy (NCBI): domain Bacteria; kingdom Bacillati; phylum Actinomycetota; class Actinomycetes; order Kitasatosporales; family Streptomycetaceae; genus Streptomyces; species Streptomyces sp. NPDC091272. The sequence goes on along the minus strand of NZ_JBIVVC010000005.1, from coordinate 443,009 downwards.
TCTACATCTCGATCGACATCGACGTGCTGGACCCGGCACACGCGCCGGGCACGGGCACGCCGGAGGCCGGTGGCCTCACCTCGCGCGAGCTGCTGGAGATCATCCGCGGGCTGTCCTCCTGCAACCTGGTCTCGGCCGACGTCGTCGAGGTCGCGCCGGCGTACGACCACGCGGAGATCACGTCGGTGGCGGCGTCGCACACGGCGTACGAGCTGACGACGATCATGTCCCGCCAGATTTCCGCTGCGCGGGGCTGACGGGGGGAGGCCGAGCGCCTTCCAGCCCTCTGGGGGAGGGGGACCGCACCTTCCGCTTGCCCACCCTCAGCCTCCTTGGGCAGCGGGGCGGCCCGCTACCCCACCCCCAGCCGCCTTGAGCGGCGGGGCCGCCCGCCCCTTTCCCGCTACCCCAGCTTCCTGGGCACCGGGGCCGCCCCTTTCCCCGCGCCCCCAGCCCTCTTGGGCAGCGGGGCCGCCCCTTCCCTCTCCCCTCCCCTCCCCACCCCAGCCTCCTTGGGCAGCGGGGCCGCCCCCCGGGGGCGGGACGGGTGGGCAAGGGGGCGGCCCCTCGCGCGGAGCGCACCCCTTCGCGCCGGGCCGGCCTTGCGTGGGGCGTTTCCTTCGCGCGGGTGCGTCGTGGCTGGGCGCGCAGTTCCCCGCGCCCCTGGAGGGGCCGTCTCACACCGTGCGGGTGGGTGGGGGCTGGTCGCGCAGTTCCCCGCGCCCCTGAAGGCTGCGGCCCCGGAGAGCGCGCGCGTCTCGCGCGTGGGGTGGGGGGTCCGCCACCCGCATCACCCGGCATGCGCCAAGCTGATCGTATGAGTCACGATCACGACCTCGTCCTGCGCCCCACCCCCGCCCAGACCGTCGCCGCCCTCGCGCCGCCCGTCGGGCGTACCGGTGGGGATCTGGTCGTCGAGACGCTCAGAGGGCTCGGTGCGACCACCGTCTTCGGGCTGCCCGGCCAGCACGCCCTCGCGCTGTTCGACGCGCTGCGGCGCTCGAAGCTCGCCTATGTCGGCCTGCGGGTCGAGAACAACGCCGGGTTCGCCGCCGACGGGTACGGGCGCGTCACGGGTGAGGCCGCCCCGCTGTTCCTCTCCACCGGGCCCGGCGCGCTGACCTCCCTCCCCGCCCTCCAGGAGGCCGCCGCCGCCTCCGCCCCCGTCCTGGCGATCTCCAGCCAGGTTCCGGCTGCCGGGCTCGGCGGCGGGCGGCACGGGCACCTGCACGAGCTGCGCGACCAGCAGGCCTCCTTCCGGGACGTCGTGAAGTCCGTGCACGTGGCGCGCACCCAGTCGCAGATCCCCTCCGCGATCGCCGAGGCCTGGGAGTCCGCGCTCAGCGCCCCGCACGGGCCCGTGTGGGTCGAGATCCCGCAGGACGTGCTCGCGGCGGAGACCGCGATTCCCGCCGTCAACGCCCCGGACGCCACCCCGCACGAACTCCCGCCCCGCCCCGAGCTGACCGCCGTCGCGGCCCACCTCCTGTCGGGCGCCGCCCGCCCGGCGATCGTCGCGGGCGGCGGAGTCGTACGCTCCGACGCCTCCGGCAAGCTCAGGCAGCTCGCCGAACGGCTGAACGCCCCCGTCGTCACCACCTTCGGCGGCAAGGGCGCCTTCCCCTGGCGCCACCCCCTCTCCCTCCAGTCGTGGCTGGAGGACCGGCACACGACGGAGTTCCTGGAGGACGCCGACGTGCTGCTCGTCGTCGGCTCCGGGCTCGGCGAGCTCAGCAGCAACTACGGAACCTTCGCCCCGCGCGGCCGTATCGTCCAGATCGACGCCGACCTCGGCAAGCTGGAGGCCAACCACCCCGCGCTCGGCATCCACGCCGACGCCCGTCTGGCCCTCACCGCCCTCCTGGAGACGATCGAGGACGTCCGCCCCGACGACGGCGCCGCGGACGCCGTACGCGACGTGCTCTGCCGGGTGCGGGAACGTATCGCCGCCCAGGACCTGGACCAGGAACAGCAGCTACTCGCCGCGATCCGCGAGGCCCTGCCCGCCACCGCCCCCAGCTTCTGGGACATGACGATCCTGACCTACTGGGCCTGGTCCGCCTTCGACCCGGCCCGCCCCAACACCATGCATTCGGCACAGGGCGCTGGGGGGCTCGGCTACGCCTTCCCGGCCGCCCTCGGCGCGGCCGTCGCCGACCCGGACAGCCCCGTGCTCGCCGTCTCAGGCGACGGCGGCGCCATGTATTCGATCGCCGAGCTGGCCACCGCCCGTCAGCACGACCTCCCCGTCACCTGGCTGATCGTCGACGACGGCGGCTACGGCATCCTGCGCGAGTACATGAGCGAGGAGTACGAGGAACCGACCGGCACCGAGCTGGCCCGCCCCGACTTCGTCGCCCTCGCCGAGTCCTTCGGCGTACCGGCGACCCGTACCACCCCGGAGACCCTGTCCGCCGACCTCGCGGCGGCCCTCAAGGCACCGGGCCCTTCGGTCGTCGTGCTCCCGGCCGTGCTGAGGATGTTCGCCCCCACCCACCTCGGTGCCTGACCCCCGGGCCGCGCTCCAGGGCGGGCCGCCCAACGGGTGAGGGGCTGTTACCGAACGCGTACACCCCGGTCGTACAACTTTTCCCTTTCCCCCTAGTCATCTGATGCGGAAGCGCCACGAGCGCGCTTCCGCATCACTGATTTCAGGGGACGGGACACGGGGCATGACCACACGCGCTGTACGCATCTCACGCGCTGTACGCACCTCACGCACGAACCGAATAGGCAGAGGCCTCACGGCCGCCGCGCTCGCCACCGGGGTACTGCTCCCGGTGGCCGCCGCCGGGCCCGCCACCGCCGCCGCGCCCACGGTGGCGTGCAGCTCGAACAAGGCGGGGCTGGCCAAGAAGCTCACCGCCGACATCACCGCCGCCCTGCGCGGCCGGCCCGGATCCGTCGCGGTCACCGTGTACGAGCACTCCAGCCGCACCTACTGCGCGCTGCGCTCCTGGGACCGCTTCGACTCCGCCAGCATCGTCAAGGTCACCGTCCTCGCGGCCCTGATGTGGGACGCGCAGAAGAAGAACCGCGCGCTGACCGCGGGCGAGCGCAGGAACGTCGACGCCATGATCACCAAGTCGGACAACAACGCGACGACCGCCCTGTGGAAGCAGCTCGGGGTGGCGAAGGTCAACGCGTTCCTGAAGGCCGCCGGCATGCCCGCCACCAAGCCGGGCTCCGGCGGCTACTGGGGGCTCACCCAGGTCAACGCCTCCGAGCAGAGCAAGCTCCTCGGACTGATCACCCTGCGCAACAACGTCCTGAAGGACGCCTCCCGTGCGTACATCCTCGACCGGATGGCGCATGTCGTGGCCGGCCAGCGCTGGGGGACCCCGGCCGGCGCCCCCGGCAAGGCCCGTGTGCAGGTCAAGAACGGATGGCTGCCGCGTGCCACGCAGGGCTGGCGGGTGCACTCGCTGGGGGCCTTCACCGGCCTCGGGCACGACTACACCATCACCGTGCTGAGCCACGGCAACAAGACGATGCAGCAGGGCGTGGACACCATCCAGGCCGTCTCCCGGGCCGTGCACCGCGACCTCAACCCGGCGGGGAGCAGCAAGGCGCGCACCTTCGAGGCGCCCGTGCCGGCCGTCGTCCCGCCGGCCGTCCCGCAGGAAGTGATTCCGCCGGTGCCGCGCTGAGCGGCGCAGGGGGGCGTGCCCCGTTCACGCCCCCCTGCATCCACCCCTTCCACCCCCCTTCCACCACCGTGCACGAGACTTCCACCACCGTGCACGAGACGGTGAACATTGCGGCGGGATGAAATCCGCAGCTGGCGACGTTGGTGCCTTCCGGTGGGACATGGATCGACCGGGAGGCAGCGCGTGCCAGGGACAGCAGGGCAAGAACAGCGGACCGAGCAGAAACAGGGCTGGGCCCGCCGGCTGAGCGGCTATGCCTGGCGCTACCGCACCCACGTCCTGCTCGCCCTCGGCTCCTCCCTCGGCGGCATGGCCGTCATGGCCCTCGTACCGCTGATCACGAAGATCGTCATCGACGACGTGATCGGGAAGGGGACGCGGTCGCTGGCCGTGTGGACGGGGCTGCTGATCGCCGCGGCCGTCGTCGTCTACGTCCTCACCTACATCCGGCGCTACTACGGCGGCAAGCTCGCGCTCGACGTCCAGCACGACCTGCGCACCGAGATGTACGGGACGATCACCAGGCTCGACGGGCGCCGCCAGGACGAGCTGTCCACCGGGCAGGTGGTCGGCCGCGCCACCAGCGACCTCCAGCTGATCCAGGGCCTGCTCTTCATGCTCCCGATGACCATCGGGAACGTGCTCCTCTTCGTCATCTCCCTCGGGATCATGGCCTGGCTGTCCCCGGTCCTCACGCTGGTCGCGCTCGCCGTCGCCCCCGCCCTGTGGTTCATCGCCAGGCTCAGCAAGAAGCGCCTGTTCCCCGCCACCTGGTACGCCCAGGGGCAGGCCGCCGCGGTCGCCGGGGTCGTCGACGGCGCCGTGTCCGGCGTCCGGGTCGTGAAGGGCTTCGGGCAGGAGGAACAGGAGACCGGAAAGCTCAGGGAGGTCTCGCGGCGGCTGTTCGCGGGGCGGCTGCGGACCGTGAAGCTGAACTCGCGTTACACGCCCGCCCTCCAGGCCGTCCCCGCGCTGGGGCAGGTCGCCATGCTGGCGCTCGGCGGCTGGCTGGCCACCCGGGGGCAGATCACCCTCGGTACCTTCGTCGCCTTCTCCACGTACCTCGCCCAGCTGGTCGGGCCGGTCCGGATGCTCGCGATGGTGCTGACGGTGGGGCAGCAGGCCCGCGCCGGTGTCGAGCGCGTCCTGGAGCTGATCGACACCGAGCCCTCGATCGAGGACGGCGGGAAGGAACTCCCCGCCGACGCCCCGGCGACCGTCGAGTTCGAGTCGGTCGGCTTCGCGTACGAGGAGGGCCGCCCGGTCCTCGACGGGTTCTCGCTGGAGATACGCGAGGGCGAGACCGTCGCCGTCGTCGGGTCGTCCGGGAGCGGCAAGTCGACCGTCTCGCTGCTGCTGCCGCGTTTCTACGACGTGTCGCACGGCGCGGTGCTGGTCGGCGGGCACGACGTCAGGGAGCTGACGCTCGCCTCGCTGCGGGCCGCCATCGGTCTCGTACCGGAGGACAGCTTCCTGTTCTCCGACACGGTGCGCGCCAACCTGTCGTACGGCCACCCCGACGCGACGGACGAGCAGATACGCGCCGCCGCCCGCGCCGCCCAGGCCGACCGCTTCATCGAGGAACTCCCCAAGGGCTACGACACCAAGGTCGGCGAGCAGGGCCTCACCCTGTCCGGCGGACAGCGCCAGCGCCTCTCGCTGGCCCGCGCGATCCTCACCGACCCCCGGCTGCTCCTCCTCGACGACGCCACCTCGGCCGTGGACGCCCGTGTCGAGCACGAGATCCACGAAGCGCTGCGGAGCGTCATGGCGGGGCGCACCACCCTGCTCATCGCGCACCGCCGCTCCACCCTGAACCTCGCCGACCGCATCGCCGTCCTGGACGGCGGACGCCTCGCCGACATCGGTACGCACGCGGAGCTGGAGCGGCGCTCACCGCTGTACCGCCGGCTGCTCACCGACCCCGACGAACTGGGCGGCGTCTCGCCGGGACACACCCTCCCGCAGGCCCCCGCCGACGACGACAGGTCCGTGCAGGCCGAGCTGGACGCCGAGTTCGACGCCGAACGCGGCATCACCCCCGAGCTGTGGATCCGGGACGAGAGCGACCCGGCCAACGCGGCGACCGACCACGCGTCCGGGATGCCCGCCACCCCCGAACTGCTCGCCCAGGTCGACGCCCTGCCACCGGCCGACGGCGTGCCGGACATCGACGAGGCGCGGGCCGTCGCCCCCGAGGACTCGTACGGCCTGCGCAGGCTGCTCCGCGGCTTCGGGCTGCCGCTGCTGGTCAGCCTGGGGCTGGTCGCCGTGGACGCGGGGATGGGGCTGCTGCTGCCGGTCCTCATCCGGCACGGCATCGACGAAGGCGTCACCCAGCTCGCGCTCGGCGCGGTGTGGACGGCCGCGGGACTCGCCCTGCTGGCCGTGCTCGTGCAGTGGGGCGCCCAGATCAGCGAAACCAGGATGACGGGGCGCACCGGCGAGCGGGTGCTGTACTCGCTGCGCCTGAAGATCTTCGCGCAGCTCCAGCGGCTCGGCCTCGACTACTACGAGCGCGAGCTGACCGGGCGCATCATGACCCGGATGACGACGGACGTGGACGCGCTGTCCACCTTCCTCCAGACCGGCCTGGTCACCGCCTTCGTCTCCGTCGTCACCTTCTTCGGCGTCATGGTCGCCCTGGTCGTCATCGACGTGCAGCTGGCGCTGGTCGTCTTCGCGACGCTGCCGCTGCTGGTCATCGGCACGTACTTCTTCCGCAAGCGGAGCGTCCAGGCGTACGAGCTGGCCCGTGACCGGGTCGGCGCCGTCAACGCCGACCTACAGGAGTCCGTCGCCGGACTGCGCGTCGTGCAGGCCTTCGGACGGGAGAAGGCGGGCCGCGAGCGGTTCACCGCGAACAGCAGGAGCTACCGGCAGGCCCGGGTGCGCGGTCAGTGGCTGATCTCGGTCTACTTCCCGTTCGTGCAGTTGCTCTCGTCGGTGGCCGCCGCCGCCGTGATGATCGTCGGCGCCGGGCGGATCGAGGCCGGGACGCTCACGGCGGGCGCGCTGGTCGCCTACCTGCTCTACATCGACCTCTTCTTCGCCCCGGTGCAGCAGCTCTCCCAGGTCTTCGACGGGTACCAGCAGGCGACCGTCTCGCTCCGGCGGATCCAGGAACTGCTGCGCGAGCCGACCTCCACCGCCGGCGCCGACCGGCCGAAGGACGTCCTGTCGCTGCGCGGCGAGATCGCCTTCGAGGACGTCTCCTTCCAGTACGGTTCGGCCGACGAGCCCGAAGAGGCCCTCTCCGACATCAACCTGCACATCCCCGCAGGCCAGACGGTCGCGTTCGTCGGCGAGACCGGCGCGGGCAAGTCGACCCTGGTCAAGCTGGTCGCCCGCTTCTACGACCCGACGCACGGGCGGGTCACCGCCGACGGGTCCGACCTGCGCGACCTCGACATCACCGCCTACCGGCACCGCCTCGGCGTCGTGCCGCAGGAGGCCTACCTCTTCGCGGGCACGGTCCGGGACGCGATCGCCTACGGACGCCCCGACGCCACCGACGCGGCCGTCGAGGCGGCGGCCCGTGCGGTCGGCGCACACGAGATGATCGCCACCCTGGACGGCGGCTATCTGCACGCCGTCGCCGAGCGCGGCCGCAACCTCTCCGCGGGCCAGCGCCAGCTGATCGCACTGGCCCGCGCCGAGCTGGTGGACCCGGACGTCCTGCTGCTCGACGAGGCGACCGCCGCCCTGGACCTGGCGACCGAGGCCCAGGTCAACCAGGCCACCGACCGGCTCACCGGCCGCCGCACCACCCTGGTCGTCGCCCACCGGCTGACCACCGCGGCCCGCGCCGACCGGGTCGTGGTCATGGCCCACGGCAGGGTCGCCGAGGACGGCACCCACGACGAGCTGCTCGCCCTGGACGGGACGTACGCGCGGCTGTGGCGGACCTTCGTCGGGGAGGACGAGCCGGCGGCCGTGTGACGCGGCCCCTCGCGGCCCGGCGGAGGGGCTCCCGTACGGTCATCGGCCGAGGCCCCGTGCAACCGTTCCATGGTCAATACGCGTCGTACGCGCATACGACTCCGTGGGCTGCGGGGCCAGTGTGTTCGATGGGGTGGGTGGGGCAGGCGTGGAAGTGATGAGACGGATGAAGAGAAGGACGGCGGGTGCGCTCGCGGTCGCGGCGACCGCCGGTCTGCTGACCCTCGGCGGCCCGGCCGTCGGCCACGCCGACGCGGCGGCCACCGCCTGCGCGGGGACCCGGGTCAAGACGTACGGCTTCGCGACCGGCGAGGTCCGCGTCTACAAGAGCCGCCAGTACGTGTGCGCCCAGACGGTCGCCAAACGCTCGGGCCCGCGGCAGAAGATGCGGGTCAGCGTCCAGGCGCGCGGCAGCCGGGCGGCCGTCGACTCGGGGACGTACACCCGGCACGCGGGACCGGTGACGGTCTACGCGCTGCACAGGTGTGTGCGGGTGGAGGGCTCGGTGGCGGGAAAAAGCACCGCTTCGGGCTGGATTCTCTGCTAGAGGTTGTCGGTCTCCCGTGAATTCGCGCAAATCCTCTGCTGACAAAGGGGATTGCGCAACATTAGGTTCTCTCCTGTTGTCCGTGTGCCGACAGGGGAGTGGCGAATGCGCAAGACCTTCAGAGGAGTTCTCGCGGGAGCGGTGCTCATGGGCACCGCCGGGGCGACCGGCGGGACGATCGGTACGGCCACGGCCGCCGAACCGGGATCCGCACAGACCCCGGCCGCGGCTCAGGCCCCGGCCACGGCCACGGCGGTGAACTCGGCCGCGGCGAGCGCGCCCGCCGCGGAGGACATCAAGGACCGCATCCTCGCCATCAAGGGCATGTCCCTGATCGAGGAGAAGCCGTACGCCGGCTACCGCTACTTCCTCCTCAACTACACCCAGCCGATCGACCACCGGCACCCCGAACGCGGCACCTTCCAGCAGCGGCTGAGCCTGCTGCACAAGGACGTGGACCGGCCCACTGTCTTCTTCACCGGCGGCTACAACGTCTCCACCACCCCCAGCCGCTCCGAGCCGACCGCGCTCGTCGACGGCAACCAGGTCTCGCTCGAATACCGCTACTTCACCCCCTCGCGCCCCGCGCCGGCCGACTGGTCGAAGCTGAACATCCAGCAGGCCGCCGACGACCAGCACCGCCTCTTCGGCGAACTGAAGAAGATCTACTCGAAGAAGTGGTTGTCCACCGGCGGCTCCAAGGGCGGTATGACCGCCACCTACTACGAGCGCTTCCACCCGCGCGACATGGACGGCGTCGTCGCGTACGTGGCCCCGAACGACGTCCGCCAGCACGAGGACTCGGCGTACGACCGCTTCTTCCGCACGGTCTCCACCAAGGAGTGCCGCGACCGCCTCAACAACCTCCAGCGCGAGGCGCTGGTCCGCAGGGGGCCGCTGCTCGCCAAGGCGAAGGCACTCGCCGCGCAGAACGGCTCCACCTTCCACACCATAGGCAGCGTGGAGAAGGGCTTCGAGAACACCGTCCTCGACTTCGTCTGGGGCTTCTGGCAGTACAGCTCCGAGAAGGACTGCGCAGGTGTGCCCGTGGCGAGGACCGCCACCGACGACGAGATCTTCAACTATCTCGACGAGAAGTCCGGCTTCAGCTCCTCCAGCGACCAGGGACTGTCCGGCTACACCCCGTACTACTACCAGGCGGGCACCCAGCTCGGCGCGCCCCAGTACGAGTACCCGCACCTCAAGGGCCTGATGAAGTGGGGCCCCGAGTACTTCCAGTCGCGGGTCTACGTGCCCCGTGACATCCCGATGAAGTGGGACGGCGGCAGCGCGATGCGCGACGTCGACCGCTGGGTGCGGCGCGACGCACACCAGATGATGTTCGTGTACGGGCAGAACGACCCGTGGGGCTCCGAGCGCTTCGCCCCCGCGCGCGGTGCCCGCAACGACAACCACGTGTACACGGTGCCGGGCGCCAACCACGGCGCGAAGATCTCGGGCCTGCCCGCCGACCGGCAGGCGGCGGCCGTGGCGCAGGTCCTGAAGTGGGCCGGAGTGGCTTCCCCGACGGTCCAGTCGGACCCGGCGAAGGCGAAGCGACTGACGGCGTACGACGCCAGGCTGGACGCGACCGCGGTGAACAGGGAGCAGGGGCTGCGGCCGTAATTGCGAATTGCGCACCGGGGGGGGGGCGGGGCGTGTTGGCCGGGGTGTGTGGGCGGGGGCGTCCGTGCCCCCGTGGCGCTTGCGTCCTACACCGGGCGGGCGCACCCCACCGGCCGGCCGCCCTCCAGGTGTACGTACAGCCGGGTGGCGAGCGGGCACCGCAGCCGGTCGGTGACCGCCCGCACCACCTGGAACTCCGGGTCCCTCGCGCCCGTCCCGTCACATGCGGTCTCCCGCACCTGGCCGCCGCCCGACTCGTACACACAGTCCCCGACGACCGTGTGCGGGCCGCCGCCACCGCCCGGGTCGCCGGGGTGCGGGGCGGTGAGGTTGCGCATGCAGGCGTAGCCGAGCGGGACGACGCCGTCGCCGTTCTCGTCGGACCCGGGCCGGGACTGCGAGATGTGCAGCACGAAGTCGGTGGTGGCGGGGCAGGAGGGACCGCTCCCGGCCCGCCCGTTGTGGCGGGCGCTGACGCGGGCGGCGGCGCGTTCGCTGGCGCAGGAGACCTCGCGCGGGGTCTTCCCGTACGAACTGCACTCACGGACGTCGAGGAAGACCGTGCCGTAGCCGGAGGGGGTGGCAGGCAGTGGGCGGCCGGCGGACTGCCCCTGCCCGTCCTCTTGCCCCTGCGCCTGCCCCGTCCCCAGCTTCTCGCCGTTCTCGCCGTTGTCGCCGTCCTCGCCGCCGAAACTCTGGCAGCCCAACAGCCCGGTGATGATCAGTGCGGCCCCCGCCGACGTGGCAACGGCCCGCAGTGTCCGTGTCCTGCGCATGCAGCATCCCCCGATACCTCTGCACTTCTCCAGCTGTGTCCGCCGGGGGCGGCCCCGGCGGGTGTGCGGTGCTGCCAAGGGTGGCCCGGTGAGGCGGGCGCGCGCCAGGCTCACGGGGAGGTTTACGTCGAACGGGGGCCGCGCGGGACCGTGCGCGGGGCGTACGGGGGCCGTACCAGGGCCGTACGAGGGCGTACGGGGGCCGTACCAGGGCGTACGAGGGCCGTACGAAGGTGTACGGGAAACGCATCGGGACAGCCGCGCCTCACCCGCCACTCCACCCCCTCTGCTCCCTCCCGGCCACTCCCGTACCAATGTCGGGAAAAGTTCGCCGGAACCGTGGAATCCGGGGAACCCGGTCGTACCGCGCTCCGTCCAACAGCCGTACTGCTGGTGAGTTTCCGCAGAGCGGTGTCGGCCCTCGCTGCTGGCTGCGTTCGCTGACTCCCCTCTCCAGCCGCCTGCGGCCAGCAGTGAGCCCCGCCACCGGCGCGCCCCCTCCGAATGCGCCGGTGGCGGGCACCCTCCCCGTCGGCTCCGTACGCCACAACTCCGTACCCCTGCGCGAATCTTGACGGGCACTTACTTTCGGACAAGTGTGGCCCCGCTGGAAGTTTCCTTCAAGGGCTTCAAGAATGGGGTCACCGTGCCGGAACACCTCACCAGTCCCTCCCGTCGCTCCCTGCTCGCCGCGAGCGCCGCCGCGGTGGCGGTGGCGGTCACCGGGGCCGCACCGGCCATGGCGGCCGAGGTGGCCGACCGGCCTTCCACCGACCGGCTGAGACGGTTGATCGCCGCCATGACCCTGGAGGAGAAGGTCGGGCAGCTGTTCGTGATGCGGGTGTACGGGCACACCGCGACCGACCCCGACCAGGCGGACGTCGACGCGAACATGAAGGAGATCGGGGTCAGGGACGCGGCGGAGCTGATCGAGAAGTACCACGTCGGCGGCATCATCTACTTCGCCTGGGCGCACAACACCCGTGACCCGCACCAGATCGCCGACCTCTCCAACGGCATCCAGCGCGAGGGCCTGCGCCGGGGCCCCCGGATACCCCTGCTGATCTCCGTCGACCAGGAGCACGGCATCGTGGCCCGGGTCGGCAAGCCGGCCACCCTGCTGCCCGGGGCGATGGCGCTGGGCGCGGGCGCCTTCCGGCGCGGGACCGCGGACGCCCGCGAGGCCGCCCGGATCGCGGGGGCCGAACTCCTCGCCATGGGCATCCGGCAGAACTACGCCCCCGACGCGGACGTCAACGTCGACCCGGCCAACCCGGTCATCGGCGTGCGCTCCTTCGGCTCCGTGCCGAAGTCGGTGGCCGCTCTGGTCGCGGCGCAGGTGGGCGGCTACCAGGGCGCCGGTATCGCCACGGCGGCCAAGCACTTCCCCGGCCACGGCGACACCAAGGACGACAGCCACAACCAGCTGCCGTACATCGACCACACCCGTGAGGAGTGGCAGGCCCTGGACGCCCCGCCGTTCCGGGCCGCGATCGCCGCCGGAATCGACTCGATCATGACCGCGCACATCGTGGTCCCGGCGCTCGATCCCGCGGAGGACCCGGCCACCCTCTCCCGCCCCATCCTCACCGGCATCCTGCGCGAGGAGCTGGGCTACCGGGGCGTCGTCGTCACGGACTCGCTCGGCATGGAGGGCGTACGCACGAAGTACGGCGACGACCGGGTGCCGGTGCTCGCCCTCAAGGCCGGCTGCGACCAGCTCCTCAACCCGCCGAACCTGGACCTGGCGTGGCGGGCGGTGCTGGCGGCGGTGAGGGGCGGCGAGCTGACCGAGGCGCGGCTCGACGAGTCGATCCTGCGCATCCTCCAGCTCAAGGCGCGGCGCGGGCTGTTCGACCGCCCGTACGTGACGCACCGCGAGGTGGACCGGACGGTGGGCACCCGTGCCCACCTGGCGGCGGCAGACCGGATCGCCGACGGGACGACGACCCTGCTGGGCAACGAGGGCGGGCTGCTGCCGTTGTCGCGGCGGCGGCACAAGCGGGTCCTGGTGGTCGGCGTCGACCCGGCCTCCCCGTCAGGCACGACGGGCCCGCCGACCACGGTCCTGGCCACGGCCCTGACGAGCCTCGGCCTCACCGCCACGGCCCTGCCCACCGGCTCGGCCCCCACGGCGGCGAAGATCGCGGAGGCGGTGGCCGCGGCGCGCGCCGGCGCGGACGCGGTGCTCGTGGCCACACGCAACGTCACGGCGTCGAGCCCGCAGCGGACGCTGGTGGCGGAACTGGCGAGGACCGGGGTCCCGGTCGTGACGCTCGCGATCCACAACCCGTACGACGTGGCCCAGCTGACCGGCCTGGGCGCCGGGGCGCACCTGGCGGCGTACTCGTGGACGGACGTGGAGATGCAGGCCGCGGCACGGGCAGTGGCCGGCAAGATCCGCCCGCAGGGCCGGCTGCCGGTGCCGGTGCAGAGGGCCGACGACCCGGCGAAGGAGCTGTATCCGGTGGGGTACGGGTTGCGGTACTAGAGGGGGGTGGGGGGTCTGCGGGCGGACGTCGGGGGCCCGGGGGACCGGGGGACCGGTGCGGCAGGCCGCCCCCCCGGGGCCCTCGGGCCTCGGCAGGCCAGCCCCGCCGGCCCCCGGGCTCAGGCGGACGCGAGCCGGTCCAGGTGCTCCCGTCCTGCCGCGAGGAGCCCCGGCAGCTCCGCGGCCTGCGGGTACCAGCGCTTCTCGTACTCCCAGCACACCCAGTCGTTCGGGCCGAGCAGCGAGAGGCACTCGCCGAGCGGCAGCGCTCCCGCGCCGAGCGCGAGCGGGGTGGTGTCGTTGGCGGAGGCGATGTCCTTGAACTGAACGTAGCCGAGGTACGGGGCGAGGAGACCGTAGGAGGTGATGGGGGACTCGCCGCCCAGCCAGGTGTGCATGACGTCCCACAGGGCGCCGACGCTTCGGTGGCCGACGGCGCCGACCACCCGGGCGGCGTCGAGCCCGGTGCGGTGCGAGTCGTGGGTCTCCAGCAGGATGCGCACGCCGTGGTCGGCGGCGATCTCCGCGACCGCGCCCAGCCGCCGGGCGGCCCGAGCGTCGCCGTCCTGGGGGTCGGCGGCGGGGAGGTCCGCCGAGGGGGCGCTCCCGGCGTCCTGGCCGTCGGCGGGTGCTCCCGGGGCGGGGTGAGTGGCAGCGAGACCGCCCGCGAACGGTGTGTGCGCGGTCGGCCCACCGGCGGTCGTCGCAGCAGCGGTGGTCGCGGCAGCGGTGGTCGCGGCAGCGGTGGTCGATGCGCCCGCCGCGCCCCCGGGCCGCTCGCCCTCGCCCCTCATGCCCTCCGTCGTCGCCGCCTCCGAGCTCGTTCCCTCCGAGGCCGTCGTCTCAGCGGCCGTCGCCTCCGCGGCCGTCGCCTCTGCAGCCGGGGCGTCCGCGCCGGGGAAGACCCGTACGAACGGGGCGCCGAGGTCGCGCGCGAGTTCCAGCAGGCCGCGGATCTCTTCCAGCACGGGTGCGTCGTCGCCGGGCGCCGCGACCTTCGTGTATCCGGCCACCGTCAGGATCTCGACGCCCGCGGCGGCGAACGTCGCCACCACCTCGGCCCGCTCCTTCGCCCCGATCCCCGGGTGCACCGGCTCCTCGGGGTGGGCACGCAGCTCGACGCCCTGAAATCCGGTGGCGACGGCGAGTGCGGCGACGTCGGACATCGGCATTCCGGGCACGCCGAGGGTGGAAAAGGCCAGCTTCACGGTGCGACAACTCCTTCTGTTCCTGCGGTTGCTGTTCGTGCGGTGCGGTGCGGTGCGGTGCGCGTGCTGTCTTGCTCTCGTGCTCTCGTGCTCTTGTGCGGCACGCGCGGAAACGGGCCCGCGGTCTACCGCCCACCCGTCCGCACGTGGGTCCATCGGGTCCACAGCATCCCTTCCCGCTACCCCGCACCGCGCGAAATCCACCACGGGGGCGCGCCGGGGGGACGGGCGGCGTAGGGAACAGTCGTACGGGGCAGGAGTCGGCCATGACTCAGACCTCCGTATCGGGCTGGCAATTCACCGACTCCAGGGGCCAGTTGGTGTCCGCCGACGCGCCCCCGACCCGTATCGCCGCGTACATCCAGGCAGGCGCGACCCTCTGGGACCATGGCCTGCGGCCCCTCGGAATCTTCGGCTCGCACCACGACGGGCCGACCCCGGACCCCGCGAAGTCCGGCCGGTTGCCCCTCGCCGACCTGGCCTACTACGGCGCGGGCGCGAGCATCGACCCGGACGAGATCCTCGCTTCGGGCGCGGACCTGCTGGTCGCCGTCAGCTACGGCGGCGGGGCGGTCTACGGGCTGGAACCTGACGCGGCCAAGCACCTGGAGCAGCAGATTCCGGTGGTCGTGATCGACGTGGGTCAGGGCCGTTCGCTCTCCGAGGTACGGGAGAACTTCACGGAGCTGGCCGCGAGCCTGGGCGGCGCCGAGACGCCCGACGTGGACCAGCGGCTCGCCGACGCGCAGGCCAAGCTGAAATCCCTGATCAGTCCGGAGACGCCCGCGATCCTCGCGCTGTCGCCCGCGAGCGCCTCCGAGGTCCACCTGGCCCGCCCCCAGGCCTGGCCCGACCTGCGGGCCCTGACCGCGCTGGGCGTCCCCCTCCTCTCACCGCCCCCGGAGGGCGGCGTGAACTGGGCGACGGTGGGGTGGGAGGCGGCCGCCGCGCTGGCCCCACGTATCGTCCTCACCGACGTACGGGCCAACGCGGCCCCCCTGGACCCGGCCCGCCTCAACCCCGCGGGGGTGGACCCGGCCGCTCCCGGTACCGGTGTCCGCGTACTCCCGTGGAACCCGGAACTCCCCGCGAGCAGCACCGCCCACACCGGCCTCTTCGACGACATCGCGGCAGCACTACAGGGCTGACCAGCGAAGATGTGCCCGCCCACCTCTTCACCCGGCGCACACATCGAGGGCGGAATCTGCCGCAAGTAGTCGGAGGACATCCACCGACGATGTGTGGTTTCCGTGGAAGGGTGCGAACTTGGCGCAATTGCGTGAGGGGTCCGAGGCGACAGGGGTGGGGCGGGAACCGTGGCGTGGGACGAGTGGGAACAGCTGAAGACGGAAGCCGCAGAACAGCGGACGCAGCTGAACCAGGTTCCGGCGGAGAGTGGCGGGGGCGGCGGCGCCGCGGACCTCGTCGTACGCGACGACGAGCTGGGCGAGCTCGGCAACATGGCGCACGCGCTGCGTGAACGCCTGCGGGTGGAGGCCGACTTCGCCCGCCCGAGCACGTTCACGGCTTCGGTCGACCTCTTCAACGACGGCCTCGACATGGGATCGGCGCTCACCGAGCTGGTCGAGGCGTGGAACGACCAGACCTCGACGCTGAAGGAAGCATGCGCGCACATCTCCAACCACCTCGACTTCACACGCGCCCTGCACTCCCAGGACGAGGCGAAGGTGGTCACCGGTATGACGAACGCGGCGGGCGAGCCGATGACGGTCCCCAGGATCGATTCGTACCTGAAGTGAGCCCGTACCTGAACCGACAGAACGACGACGACACACGGGGGCCGGTTCCGGCATGACGGGCAGGACGATGACGGTGCAGGTGCTGACCGATCTGCGACTGGGCACACTCCAGGCGGCGGTGTCGGACTGGACCACCATGCACAGGAAGCTCGAAACCCTCGCCACAGGGGGCACCGGCGGCGGGGCAGGAGACCCGGCTGGAACGAGCGCCGAGGCACTGCGCACGAAGGCGAACGCGGCCGACTGGAAGGGGCTCAACGCCACCGTCTCGCGTGATTTCGTCACGAAGACGGCAGCGGAGTTCCGCGACGTCGCGGGCGAGGCGAAGAGCGTCCTGGGCATCATGAAGGACGCGCACACGTCGTTCACCCGGCACAAGGCCGATTTGGCCACGGCCATCGCCGAGCTGGGGAAGCAGGGCATCTACATCAACGGCAAGGGCGACGCTCTCGCCCCGACCCCGTCCCCAGGGGCAGCGGGGGTCGGCAAGGACGGAAAGCCGAACGAGCTTCCCGGCGTCACCCAGGCGGAACTCGACGAGGCGGCCCGCCGGATCGGCAAGATCGTCGCCGAGGCCGCGGAGACGGACCGGATCGCCGCACGGGCGCTGCGCGCGCTCGCGAAGGACAAGTACGACTTCACCGGCGACGGCCCTGGCGGCCTGAAGGAGGCCGACGACCGGCAGGGCAAGGCAGACGCGGACCGCTGGGCCCAGAAGATCAAAGAGGGCAACGTCAAGGACTGGAGCCTTGACGAGCTCGCCGCCTACAACGAGACCCTCAAGCAGCAGCGTGACAACCCGGGATTCACCGAACGCTTCACGACCACGCTCGGTGCGGAAGGCACCCTCCAGTTCTGGCGCGACCTGGCCGCCCCGCCGGGCGGGGCGGTCGAGGGCGACCGGGCCAAGCTGCTCGAAGGCGTCCAGGGCAACCTGAGCATGTCCCTCGCCAACGCCACCCAGAGTGACAGCCCGGCGATGGACACCTGGAAGCGCGAAATGATCGCGGCCGGCGACAAGCCCTTCCCGATCCACGGCCTGCCCATGGGCCCCAACGGCTTCCAGGTGATGGGCAGCCTGCTGGGCAAGGGCAAGTTCGACGAGGGCTTCCTGCACGACTACGGCAAGGCCGTGCTGGAGTACGAACGCGACTTCCCCGGCGAGCCGAAGTCCGCCTGGCGCGATTCCACCAGCCTCTCCTATCCGCCCAAGGACCAGCCCAACGACCCGGTCGCCGGCTACCTGGAGGCTCTGGGCCACAACCCCGAAGCCTCCGTGGAGTTCTTCAACGACTCCACGAAGGTTGACGGCAAGGAGATCGACAACTGGGACTACCTGGTGGCCAAGGGCGACGAAGCCCGTAAGTGGCCCGAGGGCGATGACGGCAAACCCCTCGGCCACGCGGCCATGGGCCACGCCCTCGAATCGGCCGCCATCGGCGTCCCGTACGACTCGGACACAACCCCTCCCAAGCACTCGGTCCAGAGCGCGGACCTGGTCAACCGACTGGTCGGCGAATACGGCAAGAACCCGGACCGGCTGGACGGCTCACCGCTGAACGCGAGCTTGGGGAACATCACGGCGGAATACATGCGGGATGTTCAGGACGGGCTCTCCGAGAAGTCCATACGTACGTACGGCAGCAACGCCGACCTGGAGTCCCTGGCCGAAGACAACTCCCTGCGGAACTTCCTGGGCGCGGTTGGCAAGGACCCGGATGCGTACGGTGCGATCGTCACCTCCCAGCAGGCCGTCACGACGGAACTCGTCAACGACGCGACGCACCAGCGCGCGCAACTCGGTGCATCTCTCCAGGCAGAGGTGAACAACAGCGTGGCGCCGGGATCGCTGATCACCGGCATCATGGCTGATTCCCGGACCCAGGCTGTCTACGACGAAAAGATCGCTTCGGACGCCGAATTCAACAAGGGGATCGAGACGGCGGACGCGTGGGTGGGGCGTGCGATCGAGACCGGCCTGTCACGCTTCCCTGTCGCCGGGGATGCGGCGGGCTGGGTGATCGAGGACATCAGGGCCGCGGTCCTGGAGAACTACACGCGGGATTCAAGCGCAGA
Source organism: Streptomyces sp. NPDC091272 (assembly GCF_044757485.1). Lineage (NCBI taxonomy): Bacteria > Bacillati > Actinomycetota > Actinomycetes > Kitasatosporales > Streptomycetaceae > Streptomyces > Streptomyces sp. NPDC091272. The sequence continues at coordinate 424,933 of NZ_JBIVVC010000005.1, read as the reverse complement.
GGCGCAGACGGAACGAGGACGGTTCCTGTCGGTGCAAGGCGCGGGCTCGGCAAGTGCGGTGCACGACGCGACCTACACCGCCGCCAGGGAGGCCGGACTCAGTCATGTTCAGGCGGAAGCGACAGCGGTCAATGCGTCCGAACAGTCCAAGACCAGCTACGACCAAGGACTGAGGAAGCAGTGAATCCCGGCGGGCGGGACATGGCACCGAGCGAAGCGAGTTCCGGCACGGGTCGCCGGTACAAGGGGGCGCTCCTCTCCGTCGGCCTGGTGGGGGCTGTGCTGGTCGGGATCGGCGTGTGGCGGGGAAGTGTGGACCCGCCTGTCGACGTGCCGGATTCCGTGTGTGGGCTGGACCTGCCGGGCAGTGCGGTGGAACCGCTGCTGCCCGAGCGGGGGGACGCCTTCGAGCAGTCGGACTTCACCTTTCACCCGGACCGGCTCGGCTCCGTGCCGCAGAGTTGTGTGCTGTCGGCGGCGGGGGAACAGGTCCGCCTCGGCGTGCAGACGATTCTGTTCACCGACGACTTCGACCGGGCCGCCGCAGCGCGCAAGGCCGAGTTGCCCGGACACGCACCCGTTCGGCTGGGCGACGCCCTCGGGGACTCCCACGCCAACAGCGTGTCGCTCTACGTGCCCTGCCTGACCGGCGACGGCAAGGAGAACCTGCTCGCCTTCACGGTCGGTGTCTCCGGCGACGGCACCTTGCGACAGCGCGGCCTGGTCCCGCGTACTGCGGCCCTCACCGCCGACCTGGCCCGGAACCTCGCGCCCCGGGCCAAGGACTGCAAGGTCAAGAACGCCCTACCCTCCGGCCCCCCGTCCACCGGCTGACCCTGCCGCGCGGCGCCCCGGCCACTGATGGATCACGGGGAGAGCGCGAGGCAGGCCCGCGCGACGCCGCACGCACCGCAGGAGGCACCCATGTCACGTTCGATCACTCTCGTCACCGGCGGCAGCCGGCGAATCGCTGCTGCGACGTGCCTGCGGCTGGCGGTGGACGGGCATGACATCGCGCTCGACTTGCGCACTCAGGCCGTCTATGCCGCGACGTACACGGCGGCCGAAGGAGCAGCAATCAGCGAGACACAGGCCAAGGCGATGGCGGGAGCCACGGCCCGTCAGTCGAAGGACAGCTTCGGTCAGGGAATGCAGCAGTGACGAACAAGACAGGTTTTATGCGCAAGGCTATTGCCGTACCGCTATCGCTGGCAGTGGCCTGCGTGGCCGGGGTGGCTGTCTGGAAGTTCACCCAGGATCCGCTCGTGCACGTCCCGGACCGGGTGTGCAGGGCCTCCCTGCCCGGTGACTCGGTGGAGCCGCTGTTTCCGCGACGTGGCGAGGAATTCAGGGAGGAGTACGGGTACGGATTCTCGACGGCGGGAGCCACCCGTGCGCCGGGCCTGTGTGAACTCACGGCCGCAGGCGAGTCGCTGCGGCTGCGCTACTCCCTGCTTCTGCGTCCCGAAGTCCGAGGCTGGGACGACGTTCTGCGCGATGTGAGGAAGCCCGGGAATGTCCCGGTGTCGCTGGGGCCTGCCCGGGGTTTTGCCGAGGGGCACAGCGTGACGCTCTACGTCAGGTGCACCGCACCCAGGGCCAAGGAGATCCTCCTCGCCGTACAGGTGGGCGTGTCGGGCAACCCCCTGACCGAGGACCGACCCCGGCTGACGAAGGCCGGGGCGCTGACGGCGGACATCGCGCGCAACGTGACCCCGAGAGTCGTTCACTGCGGCAGTGCTCCCAGGCTCCCACCCGGCCCCCCGTCCACCGGCTGACCCTCCCACGCACGCCCCCGCGCCCTGGTGGATCATGCGGAGAGTGCGTCGCACCCCACAAGGCGTGCGACGCACCAAGCACACCGCATGACGCACGCACCGCAGGAGGCACCCATGTCACGTCCGATCACTCTCGTCACCGGCGGCAGCCGGGGAATCGGTGCGGCGACGTGCCTGCGGCTGGCGGGGGACGGGCATGACATCGCGCTCGCGTACGTGCAGGACAAGGCCGCGGCCGAGAGGGCCGCGGCGGCTGTCCGTGCGGTCGGGGCGCGGTGTCTCGTCGTGCGGGCCGACACCTCGGTGGAGGCCGACGTGGAGCGCCTCTTCGACACCGTGAGTGCCGAACTCGGCCCGCTCACCGGCCTCGTCAACAACGCCGGCGTCACCGGCAAGCTCTCCCGCCTCGCGGACGCCACCACCGAGGACCTGCGCCGGGTCGTCGACGTCAACCTCTTCGGCACCCTGCTCTGCTGCCGCCGCGCCGCCCGCGACATGACGGCGAACGGCGGCGGCGCCGTCGTCAACATCTCCTCCGGCGCCGCCACCCTCGGCAGCCCAGGCGAGTACGTTCACTACGCCGCGTCCAAGGCCGCCGTCGACACCCTCACCCTCGGCCTCTCCAAGGAGCTCGGCCCCGACGGCATCCGCGTCAACGGCGTCGCCCCCGGCCTCACCGACACCGACATGCACGCCACCATGGGCGACCCCGACCGCCCGGCACGCATGGCCCCCGAGATCCCGCTGCGCCGCGCCTGCGCCCCCTCCGAGATCGCGGCCGCCGTCGCCTGGCTGCTCTCCCCCGACGCCTCGTACACCACCGGGACCGTGCTGCGGGTGGCCGGCGGGCGCTGAGGGTGGGCGTGGGTTCTGATCAGTGGGCGACGTCGACGCCGTAGTCGCGGGCCAGCGTTTCGAGGCCGTGGTCGTAGCCCTGGCCGACGGCCCGGAAACGCCACTGCCCCGCGCGGCGGTAGAACTCGGCGAGCAGCATGGTCCGTTCGGTGGTCGCGGCATCCAGCGTGGCCCGCGCGAGCGTCGCCTCCCCGTCGCCCAGGGACGCCGCGATTTGCAGCGGACCCACGTCGCCGAAGGTCGCCGCGCCGTCGACGGCCGCCGCCACGACCACCCGGCGGGCGGCCGGCGGCAGGGCTGCCAGGTCGACGGTGACGGTCTGCTCGGCAGGGCCGTCGGTGAGCAGCCGGACCGACCCGGAAGGGTTCTCCGGAGCGCCGAAGAAGACGAAGTCCTCGTCGAAGGCGACCTGTTCGTCGTCGTCCAGGACGAAGCCGACGACATCGATCGCGCAGACCGTACGGGACCCCCACGTGGCGGTGACCGAAAGCGGGTTGCCCGGCCGGAGTGCGGGCAGGTCCACCACACCGCCACGCGGCACGATCTGCGGGGTGTGCGGGCGGAAGGCGCCGGACGGGTCGTACGCGGCGATCGGCCCGTCCAGCCAGTCCGGCCTGTGGGCGGGGACGGCGAGTTGGGTGAGCCGCCGCATCCGCCGATCCTGCTCACCGCCGTCGAGCACCAGGGCGTCGGTGACGCTCGCGGAGAGATTCACCGCCGCCGAACCGCCCAGCTCCACCACTCGGGTCCGGTACGCCGCGGCCTCCGGGTGCGTACCGCCGAGGACGAGGACCCGGCGGCCGGAGAGGGGGCCGGTCGGCCGGGGGGAGCGGGGGGCGGGCACCGCGGGCCGTGCGACGGGGGCCGGGACCACGCCGGGCTGCCTGGGGCCGCGCTCCGGGGCGGATGCCGGGACAGGTACGGGCGTCGCCCCGGTATGCGGCACGGACGCGGGCGCCGATTCCGGTTCGGGTGCGGGTGCGGGTGCCGATTCCGGTACGGGTGTGGGCGCGGGTGCCGGGGTCGGCACGGGCGCCGGGCCCGGTGCAGGAGCGGTGGGGGACGTGCACCCCGGCGCCCCCGACGGCCGCGTGGGAGCGTCGTGCCGTGTGCCGGGCCGCACTTCTTCCAACAGCCGCAGGAAGGTGCGTTCGTCGATCACCGGGACGCCTTCGGCCAACGCCCGGCGCGCCTTCGCCGATCCGGTGGTGCTGTCGTTGGTGACGAGGGCACTGGTGTGTCTGCTGACCGAGCCCACCACGTTCAGCCCGGCGGCCACCGCCCGTACCACCAGCTCCGTACGCCCGGTGCCGGTCTCGCCGGTGATCGCCACCTTCATGCCCTGCACCAGCGGGCCGTCCGGCGTGGCTCGGCCCGGATTGCGATAGGCGCATGACGCCTTGGGCGGCTGCGGGGTGAACCGGGCGTCCTGCCGGAGCGGACACAACACCATCGGCAGAGGTACGTCCAGCCGTGCGGCCCCCGCGAGGGACGCGCGCAGGATGCCGGCCAGGGTGCGGGTGTCGTCCAAGGCGTCGTGCGCGTGCAGCTGCGGTACGCCGTAGTGGGCGGCCAAGGTGGCCAGCTTGAGGTCGGCAGTGGGCGGGTCGAGCTGCCGGTTGAGTGAGAGGGTGCACAGCCGTCGGTCCACGGGCAGTGCCAACCGGGCCCTGGCGAACTCGTGGGCCAGGAAGCCGTAGTCGAACTGTGCGTTGTGCGCGACCATCACCCGGCCCTGCAGCATCGCGCCGATCCGCCCCGCCACCAGGTCGAACGTCGGTGCCCCGCGCAGCCGTTCACGCGTCAGCCCGTGAATGTCCACCCGCCCCGGGTCGCAGCCGGGGTCGAGCAGGGTGGAGAACTCGTCGGTCTGCTCCCCGTTCGGGCCGAGCGTGATCACCGCGACCGACAGCACCCGGTCGCGGCGGGCTGTCAGTCCCGACGTCTCGACGTCCACCAGGGCCCAGTCATGGGCGTAATCGGGCAGATCCGGCAAGCGGCGCGCATCAAGAGGTGAGGAAGAGGTGAAGACCATGAGGAGAAGAATGAGGCGGAAGGGAGGTCACTCTCAAGCCGAACAGCAGGATTCCCCAAATGTGCCTCTCCTGAGCGGACTTCGGGGCGCCCCACCCGCCCCGGCGGGCCTGGCGGGCCCGGCGGTCGACCCTCGCGCCACCGCGTGAGCGGCGTCGATCGACCGCCCTTCCGATCAGCCCCCTCGCACCACCCCCGTCGACTCCCGTACCACCAGCTCCGCCGGGACCGGTTCCACGCCGCCGGGGCCGGTCGGTGGGGTTGCCGTCGTGGCGAGCAGGCCGGCTCGGGCGCCTGCTTCGTGCAGGGGGAGTCGTACGGTCGTGAGTGCGGGGACCGTGTCCGTCGCCGACGGGAGGTCGTCGAAGCCCGCGACCGAGAGGTCGTCGGGTATGCGCAGGCCACGGGTGCGCGCGCTCGCGCAGACGCCCAGGGCGATGGTGTCGTTGGCGGCGACCACGGCGGTCAGGTCCGGGGCGGTGGACAGGAGCCGGGGCAGCGCGTCCTGTCCCGACGCGCGGTCGTACGGGCCGTGCAGGGTGAGGGACGGGTCGTAGGGGAGGCCCGCCTCGCGCAGGGCGTCGCGGTGGCCCTCCAGCCGGTGGCGGGTGGTGGTGCGTTCGGCCGGGCCCGCCACGTAACCGATGCGGGTGTGGCCGAGGTTCAGCAGGTGCTCGGTGAGGCGGCGGGCGCCGCCGCGGTTGTCGAAGGTGAGGGTGGCGGTGACCGTGCCGCCCTCGGAGGGGGGCACGGTGCCGTCCTCGGGCAGTGCCGGTCTGCCGCACAGCACGATCCGGGTGCCCGCCGCCGCCAGCTTGGCGAGCTTCGAGGCGACCGCCGCCGAGTGGCCCGCGTCCTCGATCGCGCCGCCGGTCAGGATCACCGCCGCGGCGCGCTGGCGTTGCAGGAGGGTGAGGTAGGTGAGTTCACGCTCGGGGGAGCCGCCCGTGTTGCAGACGACCGCCAGTTTCTCGCCGCCGGCACGGCCCGCGCCGGCGGGAGCGCCGATCCGTGACTGGGCGGCCCCGGCCAGGATCCCGAAGAAGGGGTCCGCGATGTCGTTGACCAGGATGCCGACCAGGTCGGACGTGGCGGCGGCCAAGGAGCTCGCCGGGCCGTTGACCACGTAGTCCAGCTCGGTCACTGCCCGCAGCACCCGTTCGCGGGTGGCCGTCGCCACCGGGTAGTTGCCGTTCAGGACACGGGAGACCGTGGCCGGGGAGACCTGGGCGCGGTGCGCCACGTCCGCCAACGTAACTGTCATTCGTCTGCCCTCACTTGCTGAACCTCGGGGGCTTGTCGCACCGCCGTGCACAGGTTAGCTTCTTGGCTCGTAGCGTATAGAAAGCGCTTTCTGGATGTGTGGCCGGCCGTCTCGGCAGGCGCGGCGCACGGAAGCCGCATGGATACCGCGCGCAGACCGCGCGCAGGGCAGCCCGGCAGGGCCGTACGGAGGAACCGACGTGACACGCAAGACGGTCCGGATCGCCATGAACGGCGTCACCGGACGGATGGGGTACCGCCAGCACCTCGTACGGTCGATACTCGCGATCCGCGAACAGGGCGGCCTCGACCTCGGCAACGGCGACGTGCTGTGGCCCGAACCGGTCCTCGTCGGCCGGCGCGAGCACGCGCTGCGCGAGATCGCGGGCCGGCACGGCATCGAGGAGTGGTCCACCGACCTGGCGGCGGTCCTGGCCGACGAGAGCGTCGACATCTACTTCGACGCCCAGGTCACCTCCGCCCGTGAGGACGCCCTCAAGCGGGCCATCGCGGCAGGCAAGCACCTCTACACCGAGAAGCCGACCGCGACCGGGGTCGAGGGCGCCCTGGAGCTGGCCCGGCTCGCCCGCGCCGCAGGCGTCCGGCACGGCGTCGTCCAGGACAAGATCTTCCTCCCCGGTCTGCGCAAGCTGAAGCGCCTCGTCGACGGCGGCTTCTTCGGCGAAATCCTGTCCGTGCGAGGTGAGTTCGGCTACTGGGTCTTCGAGGGCGACTGGCAGGAGGCACAGCGCCCGTCCTGGAACTACCGGGCCGAGGACGGCGGCGGCATCGTCGTCGACATGTTCCCGCACTGGGAGTACGTCCTGCACGAGCTGTTCGGCCGCGTCACCACGGTGAGCGCGCACGTCGCCACGCACGTCCCGCGCCGCTGGGACGAGCACGGCAAGCCCTACCCGGCCACCGCCGACGACTCCGCGTACGGCGTCTTCCAGCTGGAGGGCGGCGCCGTCGCCCAGATCAACTCCTCCTGGGCGGTCCGCGTCCACCGCGACGAACTGGTCGAGTTCCAGGTCGACGGCACGCACGGCTCCGCCGTCGCAGGACTGCGCAACTGCCGTGTCCAGCACCGCTCGGCCACCCCCAAGCCGGTCTGGAACCCGGACCTGCCGGCCACCGAGTCGTTCCGCGAGCAGTGGCAGGAGGTCCCCGACAACGCCGTCTTCGACAACGGCTTCAAGGCCCAGTGGGAACTCTTCCTGCGCCATGTCGTCCTCGACGAGCCGTACACCTGGGACCTGCTGGCGGGCGCACGCGGGGTGCAGCTCGCCGAGCTGGGTCTCAAGTCGTCCGCCGAGGGCCGCCGTTACGACGTGCCGGAGCTGTCCCTGTGAGCGCGCTGATCCTCCCCGCCCCCGGCGGCGGCACCTTCGAGTACACCCCGCGCGCGGAGCCCTCCGTACCCGCGACCGGGGCCGGCTCGCCGCTCGTCTCCCGTACGGTCTTCTCGGCAGCCCACGTCGTTGCCGACCCGTACGCCGACATTTCCCCCGACTCGGCCGCCGCCGTCGACTGGGACGCCACCCTCGCCTTCCGCCGCCACCTGTGGTCACACGGCCTCGGGGTGGCCGAGGCCATGGACACGGCCCAGCGCGGCATGGGCCTGGACTGGGCGGGTGCGGCCGAACTGATCCGCCGCTCGGCGGCCGAGGCCAGGTCGCAGGGCGGTGCGATCGCCTGCGGGGTGGGTACGGACCAACTTCCCCCGGGCGAGCACGACCTGGCCGCCGTCACGGCCGCCTACGAGGAACAGCTCGCACTCGTCGAGGCGTCCGGGGCGCAGGCCGTCCTGATGGCCTCGCGTGCGCTCGCCGCCGCGGCCGAGGGCCCCGAGGACTACCTCGCCACGTACGACCACCTGCTCCGGCAGGCGAGCGAGCCCGTGATCCTGCACTGGCTCGGCCCGATGTTCGACCCGGCGCTGGAGGGCTACTGGGGCTCCGACGACCTGGACACAGCAACCGAGACCTTCCTGGAGGTCATCGCCGCCCGTCCGGACAAGGTCGACGGCATCAAGGTGTCACTGCTCGACGCGGGGCGCGAGAAGGCCCTGCGGCGCAGACTGCCCGACGGTGTCCGCTGCTACACCGGGGACGACTTCCACTACCCGGAGCTGATCGCGGGCGACGAACACGGCTTCTCGCACGCCCTGTTGGGGATCTTCGACCCGCTGGGTCCGCTGGCGGCCGAAGCGGTCCGGGTGCTCGACAAGGGGGACACGGCCGGCTTCCGGGGGCTCCTCGACCCGACGGTCGAGCTGTCCAGGCACCTCTTCGAACCGCCGACCCGCTTCTACAAGACGGGAGTTGTGCTGCTCGCCTGGCTCGCCGGGCACCAGTCGCACTTCACCATGGTCGGCGGTCTCCAGTCGGCCCGTTCGCTGCCGCACCTGGCGAGGGCCTACCAACTGGCGGACCAGGTCGGCCTGTTCCCCGACCCGGCACGCGCCGCCTCCCGGATGCGGACCCTGCTGGATGTGTACGGAGTCGCCCGGTGAGCGTCGACCTGCACCGGCTGAGCATCAATCAGGAAACCCTCAAGCAGTGGTCCTTGGAGCAGCTGGCCGACGGCTGCGCCACCGCCGGTATCGGCTCGGTCGGACTGTGGCGCGCACCCGTCCAGGAGTACGGGGTCCGGCGCGCGGCGAAACTGATGCGCGAGAGCGGACTGGCCGTGACGAGCCTGTGCCGGGGCGGCTTCCTCACCCCGCTCGACGCGGCGGAGCGCTCCCGGGCGCTCGACGACAACCGGCTGGCGATCGACGAGGCGGCCGTCCTCGGCACCGACACCCTGGTCCTGGTGTCGGGCGGACTGCCGCCCGGCAGCCGCGACCTGCCGGGCGCCCGTGAACGCGTCGCCGACGCGCTGGCGGTCCTGGGCCCCTACGCGCAGGAGCGGGGCGTCCGGCTCGCCATCGAGCCGCTGCACCCGATGTTCGCGTCCGACCGGTGCGTGGTGTCGACCCTGGGCCAGGCGCTGGACATCGCCGAGCGCTTTCCCGCCGCGCAGGTCGGCGTCGTAGTCGACACGTACCACGTCTGGTGGGACGACCTCGCGCCCGCACAGATCGCACGGGCGGGCGCCGCTGGCCGCGTCCACTCCTTCCAGGTGGCGGACTGGATCACCCCGCTGCCCGCCGGAGTGCTGCTGGGGCGCGGCCAGCTGGGCGACGGAAGCGTCGACCTGCGCGGCTTCCGCGAGCAGGTCGACGCGACCGGGTTCACCGGCCCGATCGAGGTCGAGATCTTCAACGAGGGACTGTGGGCACGGGACGGGGCGGAGGCGCTGGCGGAGGTGGTGCAGAGATTCCGGGAGCATGTGCTCTGAGGCAGAGACTCCGCGGGCACGTGCTCTGAGGGGGGAGGGGGAAGTGGGGCCGCGCGCACCGGACCGCCCGCGGGGGCGAGAGCAACGGACCGCCCGCGGGGGCGCGCGGAGGTGCGGGGGCGCCCCCACGGGCGCGGGGAAGTGCTCGGACCGGGAGCGAGGTGGAGCGCTACGGGGCGCTACCTCTTGCCCCCGCCCAGCACCTGGCCGAGCAAGTCACCCAGACCACCACCGGCCCCACCGGCCCCACCGGCGCCGGCCGCGCCACCCGTACCGCCTGCCGTGCCGGGGGCCGCGCTCGCCGTCGGGCCGCCCGGATTCCTGCGTTCCGTGGCGCGCTTGGTCACCACCGCCACGACCACCGGCAGGGCGATCTCGATCGCCCTGCTCACGCTCGCCGCCGGGAGGCCCGTCTTCCTCGCCACCGCGTTGGCGACCGGCTTGGCCAGTTTGCCGAGCACGCCGGCCATCATGCCGCCGCCGAGCATGCCGCCCATACCGCCGAGCGTGGCCACGCCCTGCAGGGGTGGTTCGGAGGCCTCGGCGAAGGCGGCGCGTACCTCGTCCGCCTCTTCCGGGGTGGCGGCCTGAGCCTTCTCGGTGAGGCCGCCCGCGAAGGCGTCGGCCGTCGAGGCGACGACGTCTTGCGCGCCCGCCGCGTCCGTGCCGAGCAGACCGGCGATCTCGGCGAGCTTGTCGTCGCCCAGCTCGTTGAGCACATCCTGCTGAAAGGAGTCGTCTGTCATGAGGGAAACGCTACTTCTGTGGTGATATGTCGGCACCTTGTGACCGTTCCGAGGGGGACCGCGGGAGCCGTCGAAAAACCTCGAAGAAACCTGGAATCCCCGTGCAACCCTTCGCCACCTTCGTGGGTCATACATGGCATCAGGGCTTCCGGGGAGGGATCTGGGGGGATTCGGGGAGGCCTGACACGGAGGGGGATACAAGGGGACCCGGTCGACGGACCGGGTCCCCCTTGTTTTTCCCGCGCCGGTGTTGTCCACAGCCCGCCCGCACCGTCCGGTCTCCCGGGTTGTCCACAGCCCGCCCGCGCTGTCCGACCCCACCGGTACCGTCGGATCATGAGCAGCTCAGGGGTGGGGCCGGGTGCGGGGCCGGGTGCGGGGCCCGGCGGGGGTCAGGCCGTGGTCGAAGGGGTCCTGGAGCGGATCACGTACGCCAACGAGGACACCGGGTACACGGTCGGGCGGGTCGACACCGGGCGCGGGTCCGGGATCGGTGACCTGCTCACCGTCGTCGGCGCGCTGCTCGGCGCGCAGCCGGGGGAGTCGCTGCGGATGGAGGGCCGCTGGGGGTCCCACCCGCAGTACGGCAAGCAGTTCACCGTGGACAACTACACGACGGTGCTGCCCGCCACCATCCAGGGCATCCGCCGCTACCTGGGGTCGGGGCTGATCAAGGGGATCGGGCCGGTGATGGCCGACCGGATCACCACGCACTTCGGCGTCGACACCCTCGACATCATCGAGCAGGAGCCCAAGCGGCTCGTCGAGGTGCCGGGGCTCGGGCCCAAGCGGACCAAGATGATCGCCGCCGCCTGGGAGGAACAGAAGGCCATCAAGGAAGTGATGGTGTTCCTGCAGGGCGTCGGGGTGTCCACGTCCATCGCCGTGCGGATCTACAAGAAGTACGGGGACGCCTCGATCTCCGTGGTGAAGAACGAGCCGTACCGCCTCGCCGCCGACGTCTGGGGCATCGGCTTCCTCACCGCCGACCGCATCGCCCAGGCGGTGGGCATTCCGCACGACAGCCCCGAGCGGGTCAAGGCGGGGCTGCAGTACGCGCTGTCGCAGTCCACCGACCAGGGCCACTGCTTCCTCCCCGAGGAGCAGCTGATCAGTGACGCGGTGAAGCTGCTCCAGGTGGACACCGGGCTCGTCATCGAGTGCCTCGCCGAGCTGGCGGAGGATCCGGAGGGTGTCGTACGGGAGAGGGTGCCGGGGCCCGAGGGGCCGGGTGGTGAGCCGGTCACCGCCGTCTATCTGGTGCCCTTCCACCGGGCCGAACTCTCCCTCGCCGCACAGGTGTTGCGGCTGCTGCGCACGGACGAGGACCGGATGCCCGCCTTCCGGGGCATCGAGTGGGAGAAGGCGCTGGCGTGGCTGGCGGGGCGCACCGGGGCCTCGCTCGCCCCCGGGCAGGAGGCAGCCGTCAAGCTCGCCCTGACGCAGAAGGTGGCGGTGCTGACGGGAGGGCCGGGGTGCGGCAAGTCGTTCACCGTCCGCTCGGTCGTCGAGCTCGCGCGGGCGAAGAAGGCCAAGGTGGTGCTCGCGGCGCCGACCGGGCGGGCCGCCAAGCGGCTGTCCGAGCTGACCGGCGCCGACGCCTCCACCGTGCACCGCCTGCTGGAGCTGAAGCCCGGCGGGGACGCGGCGTACGACAGGGACCGGCCGCTCGACGCCGACCTCGTCGTGGTCGACGAGGCCTCGATGCTGGACCTGCTGCTCGCCAACAAGCTGGTGAAGGCGGTGGCACCAGGTGCCCACCTGCTCCTGGTCGGGGACGTGGACCAGCTGCCGTCCGTCGGCGCCGGGGAGGTGCTGCGGGACCTGCTCGCCGACGGCGGGCCCGTGCCGCACGTACGGCTCACGCAGATCTTCCGGCAGGCCCAGCAGTCCGGGGTGGTGACCAACGCCCACCGCATCAACGCGGGCTCCCACCCGCTCACGCAGGGGCTCAGCGACTTCTTCCTCTTCGTCGAGGACGACACCGAGGAGGCTGGCCGGCTCACGGTGGACGTGGCCGCCCGCCGGATCCCGCGGAAGTTCGGTCTCGACCCCCGGCGGGACGTGCAGGTGCTCGCGCCCATGCACCGGGGCCCGGCCGGCGCGGGAAACCTGAACGGGCTGCTCCAGGCGGCCATCACACCGGCTCGCCCCGACCTCCCCGAGAAACGGTTCGGCGGCCGTACCTTCCGGGTCGGCGACAAGGTCACCCAGATCCGTAACAACTACGACAAGGGTGAGAACGGCGTGTTCAACGGGACCGTGGGGGTCGTCACCGCCCTGGACGCCGACGAGCAGACGCTGACCGTGCGCACCGACGAGGACGAGGACATCGGTTACGACTTCGACGAGCTCGACGAGCTGGCCCACGCCTACGCCGTCACCATCCACCGCTCGCAGGGGAGCGAGTACCCGGCGGTGGTGATCCCGGTCACCACCGGCGCCTGGATGATGCTCCAGCGGAACCTGCTCTACACCGCCGTCACACGCGCCAAGAAGCTCGTCGTCCTGGTCGGCTCCCGCAAGGCGATCGGACAGGCGGTGCGCACCGTTTCGGCAGGCCGGCGGTGCACCGCGCTCGACCACCGGCTCGCCGGCCCCGGCTTCGTACCGTCCCCCAGGGGATCCGGCGGGGGCCATCGGTGGGAAACATCACCCGGGGCTTCCGGAACCGGGGCGAAGGGGGCAGGATGAGCAGGTTGGCGGCACTCAGTGCCGCGAACTGGCCTGTTGGCCGACCCCGAGTGCACTCTGCTGAGCCAAGTGGGGGATGGTAGAGACAGTCAGGGCACCTCGAAGAAGAGGCACTACGTCGGTGAGGGATGACGTGAGCGAGAGCGACAACTCTGTAGTACTGCGGTACGGCGATGGCGAGTACACCTACCCGGTGATCGACAGCACCGTCGGCGACACGGGCTTCGACATCGGGAAGCTCCGGTCCCAGACCGGTCTGGTCACCCTCGATAGCGGATACGGCAACACCGCCGCCTACAAATCCGCCATTACCTACCTCGACGGCGAGCAGGGCATCCTGCGCTACCGCGGGTACCCCATCGAGCAGCTGGCCGAGCAGAGCAGTTTCCTGGAGACGGCCTACCTGCTGATCAACGGCGAACTGCCGAAGGACGACGAACTGTCGACCTTCAAGAACGAGATCACCCAGCACACGCTGCTGCACGAGGACGTCAAGCGGTTCTTCGACGGCTTCCCGCGCGACGCCCACCCGATGGCCATGCTGTCCTCGGTCGTCTCGGCGCTGTCCACGTTCTACCAGGACAGCCACAACCCGTTCGACGAGCAGCAGCGCCACCTCTCGACGATCCGGCTGCTCGCCAAGCTGCCGACGATCGCCGCGTACGCGTACAAGAAGTCGATCGGCCACCCCTTCGTCTACCCGCGCAACGACCTGGGTTACGTCGAGAACTTCCTGCGCATGACCTTCTCGGTCCCCGCCCAGGAGTACGTGCCGGACCCGGTCGTCGTCTCCGCGCTGGAGAAGCTGCTGATCCTGCACGCGGACCACGAGCAGAACTGCTCGACCTCCACCGTGCGTCTGGTCGGCTCCTCGCAGGCGAACATGTTCGCCTCGATCTCGGCCGGCATCAGCGCCCTGTGGGGCCCGCTGCACGGCGGCGCCAACGCGTCCGTCCTGGAGATGCTGGAGTCGATCCAGGCCGACGGCGGCGACGTCGACGCCTTCATCCAGAAGGTGAAGAACAAGGAGGACGGCGTCCGCCTGATGGGCTTCGGCCACCGGGTGTACAAGTCCTTCGACCCGCGCGCCAAGATCATCAAGGCTGCCGCGCACGACGTCCTCTCGGCCCTCGGCAAGTCCGACGAGCTGCTGGACATCGCGCTCAAGCTGGAGGAGCACGCGCTCTCCGACGACTACTTCGTCTCGCGCAACCTCTACCCGAACGTGGACTTCTACACGGGTCTGATCTACCGCGCGATGGGCTTCCCCACCGACATGTTCACCGTGCTCTTCGCGATCGGCCGGCTGCCCGGCTGGATCGCCCAGTGGCACGAGATGATCAAGGAGCCGGGGTCGCGCATCGGCCGTCCGCGCCAGATCTACACGGGCGAGGTCCTCCGCGACTTCGTACCGGTCGAGGAGCGCTGACCGTAAGGTCGCACCACCGCACCACCGCACCACGCGCTCCGCACACGCGCCGAGCACAGAAAAGCGCCCCGCCGCCGATCCCCCCACGGGTCGACGATACGGGGCGCTTTCCTGTTCCCCGGATCGGATTCCCCCCACGGGATCCCAACCGGGCGTCTGTCGGCTCGCGCCGCCAGAGGTCTGTGTGCCGCACGAACTGTGTGTCCGTGCGGCGGTACTGCTGGTCGTGCGGTCGTGCGGTCGTGCGGTCGTGCGGTCGTGCGGTCGTGCCGGTCCTGCGGTGGTGCTGGTCGTACGTACTGCCCGGGGGCCTGAAACCCCGGTCCTGCGGTACTGCTTCCGGGGCCTGAAAACCCGGGTCCCGCGTGTCCGCCAGGACACGTAACGACGGGAGGGCCGCTCAAAGCTCCCCGGTATACGTGTCCCGGCCAACGCTTGCCGAGGACGTCCCCCAGGACATCCCGCGTCGAACGTCCCCCAAGACGTTCTTGGCATCGCTTCCTAGACTCGCGACCCCGGCCAATGGTTACCCCTCGAACACAGTGATCTACGCCACTTCGCGTATGTCATGCGTTCGTGTACGTCATGTGAAGGTACGTAGCCGGAGGCTGTTTGTCACTACGAAGACGGATGAGAAAGCCATTGCAAATCCGGCGATCATCGGGTTGAGCAGCCCGGCGGCGGCCAGTGGCAGCGCCGCGACGTTGTAACCGAAGGCCCAGAAGAGGTTTCCCTTGATGGTCGCGAGGGTCCGGCGGGACAGTCGGATCGCGTCCGCCGCCACCCGGAGATCCCCGCGGACCAGCGTCAGGTCACCCGCCTCGATCGCCGCGTCCGTGCCGGTGCCCATCGCAAGGCCCAGATCCGCGGTGGCGAGCGCCGCCGCGTCGTTCACGCCGTCGCCGACCATCGCGACGGTACGGCCCTGCGCCTGGAGCCGGCGGACCACGTCGGCCTTCTCCTCGGGAAGCACCTCCGCGTGGACCTCGCTCGCGTCGATGCCCACCTCGGCGGCCACCGCGTCCGCGACGGGGCGGTTGTCACCGGTCAGGAGTACCGGAACGAGTCCCAGTGCGCGCAACCGTGCGACCGCCTCCGCGCTGGTGTCCTTGACCGTGTCCGCGACCGTCAGCACGCCCCGTGCCGCGCCGTCCCAGCCGACCGTGACGGCGGTACGGCCCGACGCCTCGGCGGCGGCCCGCGCGTCGGCGAGCGCGGGCGGCAGCTCGTAACCCCTGCTGCTGAACAGCTTCTCCCGGCCCACCAGCACCTCATGGCCCTCGGTGACGCCCTCGACGCCCAGGCCGGGCAGGGCGGCGAAGCCGGTGACGGGTGGCAGGTCGCTGCCGGCCCCGGCCGCGACCGCCCGCGCGATCGGATGCTCCGAGGCGTGCTCCAGGGCTCCGGCGAGCCGCAGCAGTTCGTCCCCGTCCACCCCGGCGGCCGGGATCACGTCCTTCAGCTCCATCCGGCCCGTGGTCACCGTCCCGGTCTTGTCGAGCACGACGGTGTCCACCCGGCGCGTGGACTCCAGCACCTCGGGGCCCTTGATCAGGATGCCCAGCTGTGCGCCCCGGCCGGTGCCGACCATCAGGGCGGTCGGCGTGGCCAGGCCCAGCGCGCACGGGCAGGCGATGATCAGGACCGCGACGGCGGCGGTGAACGCGGCGGTCGGGTCGTCCGTCGCCAGCAGCCAGCCGACCAGGGTGCCCAGCGCGATCAGCAGGACCACGGGAACGAAGACGGCGGAGATCCGGTCGGCCAGTCGCTGCACCTGGGCCTTGCCGTTCTGGGCGTCCTCCACCAGCCGTGCCATCCGGGCCAGTTGGGTGTCGGCGCCGACCCGGGTGGCCTCGACCACGATCCGCCCGCCCGCGTTCACGGTCGCCCCGGTGACCCGGTCGCCGGGGCCGACGTCCACCGGCACCGACTCGCCGGTCAGCATCGACGCGTCGAGCGCCGAACTGCCCTCGACGACCGTGCCGTCGGTGGCGACCTTCTCCCCGGGACGCACGACGAAACGGTCCCCCGCGGCCAGCTGCCGTACCGGGAGCAACACCTCCCGCCCGCCGCGCAGCACGGCGACCTCGGTGGCGCCCAGCTCCATCAGCGCCCGCAGCGCGGCGCCCGCCTTCCGCTTGGAGCGGGCCTCCAGCCAGCGGCCGAGCAGGATGAAGACGGTGACGCCCGCGGCGACTTCGAGGTAGACGGTGGAGGCGCCGTCGGCCCGGCCCGCCGTCAGGTCGAAGCCGTGCCGCATCCCCGGCATGCCCGCGTCGCCGAGGAACAGCGCCCACAGCGACCATCCGAAGGCGGCCAGCGTGCCGACCGAGACCAGGGTGTCCATGGTCGCGGCGCCGTGCCGCAGATTGGTCCAGGCGGCCCGGTGGAAGGGCAGCGCGCCCCAGACGACGACCGGCGCGGCCAGCGTCAGCGACAGCCACTGCCAGTTGTCGAACTGGAGGGCGGGGATCATCGACAGCAGGATCACCGGGAAGGCGAGCACGGCGGAGACGAGCAACCGCTGCCGCAGGGCGGCCAGTTCGAGGTCGACGGGCTCCCCGCCCGGTCCCTGGTCCCCGTCGGCCGCCCTGGGGGCCGCCACGGGCTCCTGGGCCGTGTATCCGGTCCGCTCCACGGTCGTGATCAGGTCCGGGACGGCCACCGCCCCCTCGGCGTACGCGATCCGTGCCTTCTCCGTCGCGTAGTTGACGGTGGCGGCCACGCCGTCCATCCGGTTGAGCTTCTTCTCGATGCGGGCCGCGCACGAGGCGCAGGTCATCCCGCCGATGGTCAGCTCGACGTGTCCGCCGAGGGCCGGAGCAGGCTCCGGGGGCGAGGAGGCGGGGGCGGCGGTGTTCATTCGGGGAGCTCCAGGAAATGTGCCGGCCAACTGTGCCGGTCAGGTGTGCCAGCCAAGTGTGCCGACCAAGTGTGCCGACCAACTGTGCCGGTCAGCTGTCCGGCCAGGTGTGCCCCTCGGACGAGGGGCCGGAAGGCTTCTCAGACCGTGCCGGCCAGCTCGTAACCGGCCTCGTCGACGGCGGCGCGTACCGCCGCCTCGTCGAGCGGCCCGGCCGACACGACCGTGACCTGCCCGGTCGAGGCGACAGCCGTCACGGAACCGACGCCCTCGATCTCGGAGATCTCGGCGGAGACCGCGCCCTCGCAGTGGCCGCAGGTCATGCCGGTCACCCGGTAGACGGTGGTCACGGCGCCGGCCTGGTCGTCGGCCGCCCCGGCCGGACCGCAGGAGCCGGAGGGCGAGCAGCAGGAGCCGGAGTCCTGGGCGGTCCCGGCGGTGGAGGGCTGGGTCTCGGCGGTCATGTCGGTGCTCCTCTTCGAAGACTGGTGACACATGCGCGACGGTGGGTGCGCACATGTGGGGCGCGGGGGAGTCCGCGGGGCTGCCGTGACTCCCCGATACTCCACACTATACCCCTAGGGGGTATCAAATCCAGCGGACACGGCGCGGGCCCCGCACCGGGGCCGAAAACGCGCCGGTGCGGGGCCCGCGAGGGGCGGAAAGGTCAGTTCCGGCGGCCTCTGCTGCCGGGGCGGCGGGCCACCCAGGTGCGGATGGTGTCCGCGTACCAGTAGGGCTTGTTGCCCTCCACGTGGTCGGGCGGGGGCAGCAGACCGTGCTTGCGGTACGAGCGCACGGTGTCCGTCTGGACCTGGATGTGTGCGGCGATCTCTTTGTACGACCAGAGCTTGCGGTCCGTCATCTGTGCACCTCCCTGCGAAGGCCGCAGCCACGGCGGAGGAGCCGTCGGGGGCACTGCGGCGTTTCGTTGGTGATCACTCAGCCTCTGCCCCGTGAACGACACTCCGTGACCGGTTGCCTACGGCTGTGGTGCCCCTGTGACGGAAGGCCCGCGTAATGGTGATATGTGTGACTGAAAGGGCATCTCTGTGACGTAAGTGGTGCAGGGAAACGGCAGGACACACGGGGCGGGCCGGACCGATGTGCTCGGTCCGGCCCGCTCACGGGTGTAATGCGGTGCCGCGCAAAGGGGTTGAGGGCGCGGGAGCGGCATCGGGCGCGGTTGCTACGTCCAGGAGGAGCGACGGCGCCAGGTGTGGTCGCTACGCCCCGCAGGAGCGACGGCGCCGGGTGCGGTCGCTAAGCCCCGCAGGAGCGACGGCGCCGGGTGCGGTCGCTACGCCCCGCAGGAGCGCAGGAAGGCCCGGGTCCGCCGTGCGATCGGCAGCGGCTTATCCGGCGGGCAGGGGTACATGTCCTGCTCCACGATCGCGAACAGCTCCGTCCCGCGCCGCGCACCGAGCGCCTGGGCCGCCTGGAGCACGGGCTCCAGCGCCGGCACCCCGCCCGGCGGCTCGCACATCACGCCCTGCCCCACGGCGGCGCCGAACGGCAGCCGCCGGTCGCGGACCCGGTCAAGTACCGCCGGGGCCACCTGCTTCAGGTGCAGATAGCCGATCCGCTCCCCGTACTTCTCCAGGAGCGCGACGCTGTCGCCGCCGCAGTACGCGTAGTGCCCGGTGTCCAGGCACAGCGAGACGAGGCCGGGGTCGGTCGCGTCGAGGAGGCGGACCACGTTCTCCTCGCCGTCGATGTGGGTGTCCGCGTGCGGATGGACGACCACCCGCAGGCCGAACTCCTCGTGCACCTGCCGCGACAGCCGCTCCGTCCGCGCGGCGAGCGTGCGCCACTGCGCGGCGGAGAGCACGGAGTCCTCCAGCACCCTCCCCGTCCTGTCGTCCCGCCAGAACGCCGGGATCATCACCAGGTGGCCCGCGCCCGCCGCCCGCGCCTGCCGGGCCACGTCACCGACGTGCGCCCAGGTGCGGGACCACTCCTGTGCGCCGTCGCGGTGCAGCGCGGTGAAGACCGTGCCGGCGGACACCCGCAGCCCGCGTGCCTGCAACTCGGCGCGCAGCAGACCGGGTTCGACGGGCAGGTAGCCGTACGGTCCCAGCTCGATCCACTCGTAACCGGCCGCTGCCACCTCGTCCAGGAACCGCCGCCAGGGCACCTGGGCGGGATCGTCCGCGAACCACACCCCCCACGAGTCCGGGGCGGAACCGATCCTGATGCGTGTCAGCTCTCCTTCGGCGGTCATGGGGGAACCTTGACAGTTTTCCGAACACGCGGATAGACCTGAAAACCGCAGTCCGCCGACGAGGGGGATTCATGAGCGACCCGCACGACGACGCCCCGTACGACCTGATCGCGATGGGCCGGCTGGGGGTGGACCTCTACCCGCTGCGGGCAGGGGTGCCGCTGGACCGGGTCGAGACCTTCGGCAGGTTCCTGGGCGGTTCGGCGGCGAACGTGGCGGTCGCCGCCGCCCGGCTGGGGCGGCGGACCGCCCTGGTGTCACGGACCGGGGCCGACCCCTTCGGGACGTACCTGCGGCGGGAACTGGACGGCTTCGGCGTGGACGTGCGCTGGGTGGCCGAGGTCGCCGCCTACCCCACGCCCGTCACCTTCTGCGAGGTCTTCCCGCCGGACGACTTCCCGCTGTACTTCTACCGCCGGCCCAAGGCCCCCGACCTGGAGATCCACCCCGGCGAGCTGGACCTCGGCGCGGTGCGCGCCGCACGGGTCTTCTGGGCCACCGGTACGGGACTGTGCGCGCAGCCGAGCAGGGACGCGACGCTGGAGGCGCTGGAGGCCCGCGGGCGCGCCACGCACACCGTTCTCGACCTGGACTGGCGGCCGGTGTTCTGGGCGGGCCAGGACCCGCGCCCGTACTACGCGCGGGCGTTGCGGCACGCGACGGTGGCCGTCGGGAACATCGAGGAGTGCGAGATCGCGACCGGTACGCGTGAACCGCGCGCGGCGGCGGCCGAGTTGCTCGCGTCCGGTGTGCAGCTCGCCGTCGTCAAACAGGGCCCCGAGGGTGTCCTCGCCGTCCACCGCGACGGAACGACCGTGACCGCGGCCCCACTTGAGGTGGACGTGCTCAACGGGCTGGGCGCGGGCGACGCGTTCGGCGGGGCGCTCTGCCACGGCCTGCTCTGCGGCTGGCCCCTCGAAGCGACGATCCGCTGGGCGAACGCGGCGGGCGCGCTGGTCGCCTCCCGCCTGGAGTGTTCGTCCGCGATGCCCTACGCGGCGGAGATCGACAGGCTTCTCCTGCAGGCGACGGGAGGTACGCGATGAAGGACCACGACGGCCCCGACAGGCGGCTCTTCGCCGCGGCGGGCAGCGAGTCCCACGGACCGTACGCGCTCGACATCGGTCCGGAGCGGGCCGGGTGGCGGTACGCGGCGCTCCGCGTGCTCGCGCTGCGGCCCGGCGGCTCGCACCACCTGCCCACCGGCGACAGCGAGTGGATCGTGCTGCCGCTGGCCGGGTCCTGCAGCGTCCTCGTCGACGGGCAGGTCATCGAACTCCGGGGACGGGAGGGGGTGTTCGGCGGCGTGTCCGACTTCGCGTACCTGCCGCGGGACGCGCACGCCCAGATCGCCTCCGGCGCGGGGGGCCGCTTCGCGCTGGCGGGGGCGAGGTGCGAGCGACGGCTGCCCGCGCGGCACGGTCCGGCGGCCGAGGTGCCGGTGGAGCGGCGGGGGAGCGGGATCACGGCGCGCGAGGTGCGGAACTTCGCGGCGGCGGACGTCTTCGAGTGCGACCGGCTGATCGCCGTCGAGGTGCTCACCCCGGGCGGGCACTGGTCGTCGTACCCGCCGCACAAGCACGACGAGGAGGTGGCGGGCCGGGAGTCGGTGCTGGAGGAGATCTACCACTTCGAGTTCGAGGGCGAGGGCCCCTCCGCCGTCGGCCACCAGCGGATCACGCCGTCCCGGCCGGGCGGTGCGGACCTGCTGACCGAGGTCCGCACCGGCGACACCGTCCTGGTCCCGGACGGCTGGCACGGACCGTCGATCGCCCCGCCGGAACACGCCATGTACTACCTGAACGTCATGGCGGGGCCGGGCGCCGTACGCGAATGGCAGATCACCTTCCGCCACCGCCCCGCCTGACCCGCTGCCCCGGGCGCGACCCCGCGCCCCGCCGGAAGGGATACCGTGCCCACCCGCCACCTCACCACCGCCCAGGCCCTCCTCGCCTTCCTCGCCCGCCAGTACACCGAGCGCGCCGGTGTCCGCCACCGCCTGATCGCCGCCACCTGGGGGATCTTCGGCCACGGCAACGTCGCCGGGCTCGGTCAGGCCCTCGTCGAGACGCGGCACGGCGAGGGGCCGGACGCCATGCCCTTCCTCCAGGGCCGCAACGAGCAGGCCATGGTGCACGCCGCCACCGCCTACGCCCGCCAGCGGGGCCGCCTTTCCGCCCACGCCGTCACCACGTCCATCGGCCCGGGTGCCACCAACCTCGTCACCGGCGCCGCCCTCGCCACCGTCAACCACCTGCCCGTGCTCCTCCTCCCCGGCGACACCTTCGCCGCCCGCCCCGCGGACCCGGTGCTGCAACAGCTCGAACTCCCGTACGCGGGGGACATCTCGGTCAACGACTGTCTGCGGCCGGTGTCCAGGTACTTCGACCGTGTGAGCCGCCCCGAGGCGCTGATCCCCGCCGCCCTCGCCGCGATGCGCGTGCTGGCCGACCCGGCGGAGACGGGCGCGGTCACGCTCTGCCTGCCGCAGGACGTGCAGGTGGAGGCGTACGACTGGCCGGAGGAGTTCTTCGCGGACCGCGTCTGGCGCGTACCGGCACAGCAGCCCGACCCGCACGACCTGGCCGACGCGGTGCGCGCGGTACGGCGCTCCCGGCGCCCGCTGCTCGTCGCGGGCGGCGGCGTCCGCCACTCCCTGGCCGGGACCGAGCTGTCGGTACTGGCCGAACGCACCGGCATCCCCGTCGCCTCCACCCAGGCGGGCAAGGGCTCACTTCCGTACGACCACCCCGCCGACATGGGGGGCATCGGTCACACCGGCACCGCCGCCGCCAACCACCTCGCCCGCACCGCCGACCTGGTGATCGGCGTCGGCACCCGCTGGACGGACTTCACCACCGCCTCCCACACCCTCTTCGAGAACCCGGCGGTCCGCTTCGTCAACCTCAACCTCACCGGCTTCGACGCCCACAAGATGGGCGGCGTCGCCCTGACCGGCGACGCAGCCGCCGGGCTGGCACACCTGACCCGGGAGCTCGGCCACCTGGCCGCGGGCCGGGAGGGAGCCGGCGGGAGCGCCCCCGGCCACCGCGTCGACGCGGCCTACGAGGACGAGTACCGCACCTGCAAGGCCCGTTGGGAGGCGCACGTCAGCGCCCGCTACGCCGCACCCGACGACAAGGCCGTCCCCACCCAGGCCCAGGTCCTCGGTGTGCTCGACGCGCTGGTCGGCCACGAGGACATCCTGATCAACGCCGCGGGCTCGCTCCCCGGCGACCTCCACAGGCTCTGGCGGACGCGCTCGGGCGACCAGTACCACGTCGAGTACGGCTACTCCTGCATGGGTTACGAGATTCCCGCGGCCATCGGGGTCCAGCTCGCCGCCCCGCACCGGCCGGTCTGGGCCCTCGTCGGCGACGGGACGTACCTGATGAACCCGACCGAGCTCGTCACCGCCGTGCAGGAGCGCCTGCCGATCAAGGTGGTGATCCTGGACAATCACGGGTACGCCTCCATCGGCGGTCTCTCGCACGCCGTCGGCGCCGAGCGGTTCGCCACCGAATACCGTTTCCGCGCCGCCGACGGTACGTACTCGGGAGAGCCCCTGCCCCTGGACCTGGCCGCCAACGCCGCCTCGCTCGGGATGCGCACCCTGCGCGCCCGCACCGTCGGTGACCTGCGCGAAGCCCTCGCGGAAGCACGGGCGAGCACCGTTCCCACATGTGTCTACGTCGAGACCGAAACGGGCGACACAGTGTCGGGCCCGCCGTCGGCCGGCGCGTGGTGGGATGTTCCTGTGGCTCAGACCGCGACCCGCCCGTCGGCGGCTCGGGCCCGCGAGGAGTACGACCGGCAGGTCGCAGCCCGACGCCACCACCTCTGAAGGAGTGCAGTTCATGAAGACCGTCAACCACTGGATCGGTGGCAGGACCGTCGAGGGCGCGTCGGGCAACTGGGGCCCGGTCACCGACCCGGCCACCGGCGACGCAGGCACCCGTGTCGCCCTCGCCTCCGTGGCGGAGGTGGACGCGGCCGTCGCGTCCGCGAAGGCCGCCTACGCGAAGTGGGGGACCTCCTCGCTCTCCGCCCGCACCGGGATCCTCTTCCGCTACCGCGCCCTGCTCGACGCGCACCGGGACGAGATCGCCGCCCTGATCACCGCCGAGCACGGCAAGGTGCACTCGGACGCGCTGGGCGAGGTCGCCCGCGGCCTGGAGATCGTCGAACTGGCCTGCGGCATCACCACCCAGCTCAAGGGCGAGCTCTCCACCGAGGTCGCCACCCGCGTCGACGTCTCCTCGATCCGCCAGTCGCTCGGCGTGGTGGCGGGCATCACGCCGTTCAACTTCCCGGCCATGGTGCCGATGTGGATGTTCCCGCTCGCGATCGCCTGCGGCAACACCTTCGTGCTGAAGCCCTCCGAGAAGGACCCCTCCGCCTCCCTGCGCCTGGCCCAGCTCGCCACCGAGGCCGGCCTCCCGGACGGCGTCCTGAACGTCCTGCACGGTGACAAGGTCGCCGTCGACCGGCTCCTGGAGCACCCGGACGTCGCCGCGGTCTCCTTCGTCGGCTCGACCCCGATCGCCCGTCACATCCACGCCACCGCCTCCGCCAACGGCAAGCGCGTACAGGCACTCGGCGGCGCCAAGAACCACATGCTGGTCCTCCCCGACGCGGACCTCGACGCCGCCGCCGACGCGGCCGTCTCCGCGGCCTACGGCTCGGCCGGTGAGCGCTGCATGGCCATCTCGGCCGTCGTGGCCGTCGGCGCCGTCGGCGACGAGCTGGTCGCGAAGATCGTCGAGCGCGCCGAGAAGATCAAGATCGGCCCCGGCAACGACCCGGCGTCCGAGATGGGCCCGCTGATCACCGCCGCCCACCGCGACAAGGTCGCCTCCTACGTCACGGGGGCCGCCGCCCAGGGCTCGAAGGTCGTCCTGGACGGCACCGGGCACACGGTCGAGGGCTTCGAGAACGGCCACTGGATCGGCCTCTCCCTCCTGGACCACGTCCCCACCGACTCGGACGCCTACCGCGACGAGATCTTCGGCCCGGTGCTGTGCGTCCTGCGCGTCGACACCTACGAAGAGGGCGTCGCCCTCATGAACGCCTCGCCGTTCGGCAACGGCACGGCGATCTTCACCCGTGACGGAGGGGCCGCCAGGCGCTTCCAGCTGGAGATCGAGGCGGGCATGGTCGGCGTCAACGTGCCGATCCCGGTCCCCGTCGGCTACCACTCCTTCGGCGGCTGGAAGGACAGCCTCTTCGGCGACCACCACATCTACGGCACCGACGGCATCCACTTCTACACCCGCGGCAAGGTCACCACGACCCGCTGGCCGGACCCGGCCGACGCCCCCTCCGGCGTCGACCTCGGCTTCCCCCGCAACCACTGAGCCACCGCGCCCGCGGGACCCGGGCCTGCCCCCGGCCGGACCCGCCTCCCACGGCGCGGCCCCCCGGAACCTCACCTCCGGCGGGGCCGCGCCGGCCCCGCACCTGCCCGTGCACCCGGTGGCGCCGTTCAGGCGTGCCGGTACACCTTCCCCGGCTCCAGCTTCCGCGGCGCGAACAGCCGCTCCAGCGACACCAGCGTGAACCCCCGCTCCCGTAGCCCGTCCACGATCGCGGGGACCGCCGGCACCGTGCCCGGATAGATGTCGTGCAGCAGCACGATCGAGCCGCGCCCCGCCGACCTCAGGATCCGCTCCTCGATCACCTTCGGGTCGTGGTCCCGCCAGTCCAGCGCCCGTGAGTTCCACAGCACCTGGGCGAGCCCCAGCTCCTTGCAGACAGCCGCCACCTGCTGGTTCGTACGCCCCTGCGGCGGTCGCATCAGCGTCGGCGCACGCCCCGTCACCTGGGTGAGGGCCCGCTGCGTGAGCACCAGTTGCCGCCGGGCCTCCTGGGGCGGCACCTCGGTGAGCCTGGGGTGGGTCCACGAGTGGTTGCCCACCTCGTGGCCCTCGTCCGCCATCCGCCGTACCAGCGCCGGGTACTTGAAGACCGGGCCCTTGCCGAGCAGGAAGAACGCCGCCGGCACGTCCTTGCGCGCCAGAACGTCGAGCAGTTCACCGGTGTACCGTCCCGGCCCGCCGTCGAACGTGAGCGCCACACACCTGGCGGTGCGGCAGTCGACGGGGGCGTCGGCCCGGCCGCCGGCGAAACCCGCCAGCAGGGCGGCGGCGACCAGTGCCAGGGCGCAGATCAGGCAACGACGGCGTTTTGTCACCGCACACCGGTACCAGCGGCGGGCCACCCCGCAAACGCCACGCCCGCCGCACGTCACCCGGTCGGTGCGCCGTCCGGCCGAGTCCGGGCGCGGTACGTCATTCGCGCGGCAGGGTCCCGATGACGACCGTCGCCCCCAGCTCCTCGTCCTCCTCGGCGCGGGCCCTGAGCCCGCCCCGTACCATCGCGTCGACCGTACGGTCCGCCTGCCGCTCGCTCGTCTCGATCAGCAGGCTCCCGCCGGGCGCCAGCCAGCGCGCCGCCCCCGCCGTCACCCGCCGCTGCACGTCGAGGCCGTCCGCGCCGCCGTCCAGCGCCACCAGCGGCTCGTGGTCCCGCGCCTCGGACGGCAGCAGACCGATGTCGTCGGTCGGTACGTACGGGGCGTTGGCCACCAGTACGTCCACCCGGCCCCGGAGCCGGTCCGGCAGCGCGGCGTACAGGTCGCCCCCGTACACCCGCCCGCCCACCGGCGCCACGTTCCGCCGCGCGCACCGCACGGCGGCGGGCTCGACATCGGCCGCGTACAGCTCGATCCCGGGCAGTTCCGCCCCCAGCACGGCCGCCGCGGCGCCCGACCCGCAGCACAGGTCCAGGACGACGGCCCCGGCCCTGCGGGAGGCCAGCAAGCGGGCGTGGCGCACCAGGAGTTCGGTGCGGGGACGGGGGACGAACACGCCGAGGTCGACGGAGATCCGGTGGCCGCAGAACTCGGCCCACCCGAGCACGTGCTCCAGCGGCAGGCCGTTCGCCCGCCGCTCGACGAGGGCGGCGAGGGCGTCACCGGTGCGCCCGGTGGCGAGCAGCAACCGGGCCTCGTCCTCGGCGAACACACAGCCCGCGGCCCGCAGCCGGGCCACGACGGAGGAGAAGAGGGCGGCGAGCGCCGTGGAGGCGGACCCGGACCCGGGAGGAGTGGCGGACACGGACCCGGGCGAGGAGGCCGGCACGGAGCCGGTGGAGGTGGCGGACACGGACCCGGGGGAAGAAACCGAGATCGTCATGGGAGAGCCTTCCGGAATGATTACCGAGGGCGTTCTCCGGCCGGTTCCGGGACGGCTACGACAGTGCCGTGCGGCGGCCAGGAGGCGAGAACACCCCACCTGCGACAGCGGTAATGGGTCTCACCTCCCTGGTCGTGGCCCGCACGTGCGGCGGGCTGCAGGAGCCGACCCTACCCGAGGGCTCCGGACCCGTACAGGGCGGTCGGCGGACGCGGGACGGCGGTCGGCGGCGGCAGTCTCCGGGGTGCGCCGCCCCTCCCCGGCACGACATCCGTGGGTCCCGGGAAGGGGCGGCAACCGGCCCGGCGGGCCGGTTACTTGTTCGCGGCGAAGCGCATCAGGGCCTGCTCGTCGCCCTGCTTGACCTTGCCGGTCGTGTTGATGACCTCAAGCTTCCAGTTGGCGCCGTCGCGGACCGCCTTGGCGACGGCGCACGCGTTGTCGCTGGTGAGCAGCGAGGGCCAGATGTCAGCGACCTGCTGGGCGCTGCCGCCGGAGGCGTCGTACACCTTGAAGCTGATGTTGCGCGCCTTCGAGAAGGCGCTGCCCTTCTTGTACGCGGCGGACACGAACACGATGGACGTGACGTTGCCCGGCACCCGGCCGAACTCCACGGTCACCGTCTCGTCGTCACCCTCGCCCTTGCCGGTCTGGTTGTCGCCGCTGTGCACCAGCGCGCCGTTGCCCAGCGGGTCCAGCGAGTCCAGCCCGGCGAGGCGCACCGGGTCGGGGCCGGCCATGGCGATGGCGATCAGGTCGAGGTCGGTGCCGACCGTCCGGCGCAGCTTGCCCAGGACACCGCCGCTGGCGCCCGATGTCGGGTCCCAGGACACCCCGATGGACAGGTGGGTCACGCCGGCCAGGTCCGCCGGTCCGTCTTCCTTGCTGAGCGTGATCATGTGCGATCCCTTTGCTGGTGGACAAGTGAGCACAAAGTCTGCATCGTGCGTCCCGCCCCGCCGAGCCCGGGGGTGGCGGGGGCCGCGCCCGGGGCGGCGGCGGTGCGCCGCGCACGCCGGGCGGGTCAGTCGAAGTCCCAGGTGAGCATGGCGAACACCCCGTCCCCGCGGGCCCCGGCCGCGGTGTACGTGGCCAGGGCCGCCGTGTTGTCCGTGTCGACACCGACCCACATGCCGTAACAGCCGCGCGTGCGGGCCTCCTTGGCGAGCGCCTCGGTCAGCGCGCGCCCGACGCCGCGCCGTCGGTGCCCCTCGTCCACCGACAGTTCGTACAGGCATATCTCCGCGCCCTTGTCCGGGTGCAGCATCTCGATGCCGGAGACCATCCCGGCGAGGAACCCGTCGGCGTACGCGAGGAGCATCACATGGCCGGGCGCGGCGAGGAAGCGCTGCGCCCACTCCTCGCGCGGCGGGGCGTCGAAGAGGTGTCCCGCGGCGAGCAGTTCGGCGGTGGTGGTGGCGCGGCGGATCTCCATGCGGGTCTCCCTGCGGGTCTCCCCGCGCTCGCGCGGGACCGTTCGGCGAGAGCGCCCGGTCCACGCGGACGTACAGCGGCTGCGGTACGGCGGCGAGCCGGTCTACTCCCCGAGGAGGTGCACCGGTTCCGCCTGACGGCAGCCTAAAGCCACCGGGCGGGCGCTTAGGGTCGGAACCATGGAGAATCCCCTTCGCCGTTTCCCGCGCGGGCGCCTGCGCGGGAAACGGCTCGCCGCCGTGCTCGCGGTGCTCGCCGTGCTGCTGGGCGGTGGAGTCTGGGCCGGAGTCGCCGCCGCGGCAGACGACCCGGCCCCGGTGCGCAGAACCGAACAGCTGGTGCAGATGCCGGGCGCCCGCATCGACACCTCGTACTTCACCGCGGGCGACCCCGGTACCCGTCGGCCGGCCGTCCTCATCGGGCACGGCTTCGGCGGCAGCAAGAAGGACGTGCAGGCCCAGGCCGAGGAGCTGGCCCGGCACGGGTACGCGGTCCTCACCTGGTCCGCGCGCGGCTTCGGCGCCTCGGGCGGGAAGATCGGCCTCAACGACCCGGCCACCGAGGTCAAGGACGTGTCCCGGCTGATCGACCGGCTCGCCGCCCGCCCCGACGTCCTGCTCGACAAGGCGGGCGACCCGCGCGTGGGCGTCACCGGAGTCTCCTACGGCGGCGCGATCTCCCTCCTCGCCGCGGGCCACGACCCGCGCGTGGACGCGATCGCCCCCCGGCTGACGTACTGGAACCTCGCCCAAGCCCTCTTCCCCGACGGGGTGTTCAAGAAGCTCTGGGCCGGGATCTTCGTCACCACGGGCGGTGGCTGCGCGCGCTTCGAGCCGAAGCTGTGCGAGATGTACGAGCGGGTGGCCGTCGCGGGCAAGCCGGACGACGCGGCCCGCAAAACCCTGGAGGAGCGCAGCCCGTCGGCCGTCGCGGACCGGATCAAGGTGCCGGCGCTGATCGTCCAGGGGCAGAGCGACTCGCTCTTCCCGCTCGGCCAGGCGGACCTGATGGCCGGTGCCGTGGCCAGGAACGGCGCCCCGGTCGCCGTCGACTGGGTCTCCGGCGGACACGACGGCGGCGACCAGGAGACGGACCGCGTCAACGGCCGCGTCACCGATTGGTTCGACCGCTACCTCAAGGACGACACGACCGCGGACACCGGGCCTGGCTTCCGGGTGAGCCGGACCGGTGGGGTCGACTCCACCAACGGCGCCGCCAGCCTGCGCGGCGCGGACGCCACCCGCTACCCGGGGCTGCGCCACGACGTGCGCGACATCGCGCTCACCGGCCGCCGCGGCCCGCAGCAGACCTTCGCCAACCCGGCCGGGGCGAGCCCGCCCGGCATCTCCTCCGTACCCGGCGCGGGAGCCCTCTCGCAGCTCTCCGGGCTCGGCGTGGGCCTCTCGCTCGACTTCCCCGGCCAGTACGCGCAGTACGACTCCGCGCCGCTGGACACCGGCCTCCAGGTCACCGGCGCGCCGACCGTCAAGGTGCGGGTGCGGTCCGACCAGGACGACATGGTGCTCTTCGCCAAGGTCTACGACGCGAGCGCGAACGGCAGGCAGGTGCTGCCGCACCAGCTCGTCAACCCGGTCCGGATCACCGGCGCCAAGGCGGGGCGGACCGTCGAGCTGACCCTGCCCGCCATCGACCACAAGTTCCAGGCCGGGCACCGGATGCGGCTGCTCCTCACCTCGACGGACCTCGGTTACGCGTCGCCCGCCGAGCCGGCCACGTACACCGTGAACCTGCAGGGCGGCCTCCAGGTCCCCACCGATCCCGCCCTGGCCACCGCCGCCGCCGGGCTCGCCTGGTGGGTGTGGGGGCTGCCGCTCGCGGGCGCGGCCCTCGCGGGGCTGCTGCTGATCGGTGCGCGCCGCGGAACGGTCGCACCGCCCCCCGACCCGGCGCTCGCCGACGTACCGCTGACCATCACCTCGCTGAGCAAGCGCTACGGCAGGTCCGGCGACAGGTACGCGGTGCGTGACCTGTCCTTCCGGGTCGAGCGGGGGCAGGTGCTCGGGCTCCTCGGGCCCAACGGCGCGGGCAAGACCACCACGCTCCGGATGCTGATGGGCCTGATCAGCCCGGACGGCGGCGAGATCCGCGTCTTCGGGCACGCCGTCCGCCCCGGCGCGCCGGTCCTCTCGCGGGTCGGCTCGTTCGTCGAGGGCGCGGGCTTCCTCCCGCACCTCTCGGGCCGCGCCAACCTCGACCTCTACTGGCAGGCCACCGGACGGCCCGCCGCGGACGCGCACATCGAGGAGGCCCTGGAGATCGCCGGTCTCGGCGACGCACTCCAGCGCGCGGTCCGCACGTACTCACAAGGCATGCGCCAGCGCCTGGCCATCGCCCAGGCCATGCTGGGCATGCCGGACCTGCTGATCCTGGACGAGCCGACCAACGGCCTCGACCCGCCGCAGATCCGCGAGATGCGCGACGTGATGATCCGCTACGCGGCCGGCGGACGCACCGTCATCGTCTCCAGCCACCTGCTGTCGGAGGTCGAACAGTCCTGCACGGACCTCGTCGTGATGGACCACGGCAAGCTCGTGCAGGCCGGGCCCGTCGCCGAGATCATCGGCTCGGGGGACACCCTGCTGGTCTCCGTCGACGGCGAGGTGAGCGAGGCCGTGCTCGACAAGGTGTCCGCGCTGCCGGGCGTCGGCACGGCGGTACGCGCCGAGGGCGGGCTGCTGG
Source organism: Streptomyces sp. NPDC091272 (assembly GCF_044757485.1). Taxonomy (NCBI): domain Bacteria; kingdom Bacillati; phylum Actinomycetota; class Actinomycetes; order Kitasatosporales; family Streptomycetaceae; genus Streptomyces; species Streptomyces sp. NPDC091272. Next base: position 394,372 of record NZ_JBIVVC010000005.1, on the reverse strand, counting down.
TCCGCCTCGACGGCGCCTCGGCGCAGTCCCTCATCGTGGAACTGGTGCGTCTGGACGTCCCGTTGAGCGGGGTGGGCCCGCACCGCCGCCTGGAGGACGCGTTCCTCACCCTGATCGCGGGCTCCGCATGAGCGCCGGCGGCAGTCACACTGATCGGAGACCGGGCATGAGCACCAGTACCGTCGGCACGGAGAGGGCGCCCGGCTACCGGCCGGGACGGACCCTGCCGCTGCGCGTCGAGGCCAGGCGCCAGTGGCGGCGGCGCCGCACCATGGTCATGGCGATCATCCTGGGCGCCCTGCCGTTCGTCCTCATCGCCGCCTTCGCCATCGGCGGCACCCCCTCCGAGAACGACGGCGGCGGGGGCGGCGGGCGGATCAACCTCATGGACACCGCCACCCAGTCCGGCGCGAACTTCGCCGCGACCTGTCTGTTCGTCTCGGCGGGCTTTCTGCTGATCATCCCGGTGGCGCTGTTCTGTGGTGACACGGTCGCGTCCGAGGCCAACTGGTCCTCGCTGCGCTACCTGTTGGCGGCCCCGGTGCCGCGCGCCCGGCTGCTGTGGAGCAAGCTGGCGGTCGCACTCGCCTTCAGCCTGGCGGCGATGGTGCTGCTGCCGCTGGTCGCCCTGATCGCCGGTACGGCGGCGTACGGGTGGGGCCCCCTGGAGCTGCCCACCGGCGGCGCGCTCGCGGCCGGTGCCGCGGTGCCGCGCCTCGCCCTGGTCGTCGCGTACCTGTTCGTGTCGCAACTGGTCACGGCGGCGCTCGCGTTCTGGCTCTCCACGAAGACGGACGCCCCGCTGGGCGCGGTCGGCGGCGCGGTCGGCCTGACCATCGTCGGGAACGTCCTGGACGCGGTCACCGCCCTCGGCGACCTGCGTGACTTCCTGCCCGCGCACTGGCAGTTCGCCTGGGTGGACGCGCTCCAGCCACAGCTGGAGACGGGCGGGATGGTCAAGGGTGCGGCTATCTCGGTGACGTACGCACTGGTGCTGTTCGCGCTCGCCTTCCGGGGCTTCTCGCGCAAGGACATCGTGTCGTGACAGCCGACGTCGTGCGGGAGTGCGTGGCCTGAAGGTGCTGTGGGGCACGCTGCGTTCTGTACATCATGGGCGGCATGTCAACTCTTCTGCTGGCGCTGGCAGTTGTCTCCACCGGTCTCTACGCGGGCATGATGCTGGTCTTCCTGACCGGCATCATGCCCGCCATGGCGCGGTTGAACGACGAGCAGTTCGTCACGGCGATGCGGCGCATCAACGAGGACGTGCCACGGGGCGTCTTCGTGACGACGATGTTCGCCTCGATTGCCTTTCCCGCCGCCGCCCTCTTCGTCGACCCCGACGGGGGCCGCTCGGGCACCCAGTTCTGGCTGCTGGCCTGCGGCCTGGCCCTCACCTTCCTCAACCACGTCGTCACGGCCGGTGGCAACGTCCCGCTGAACAACGCCCTCGCGGCCTCGGAGGGGGCCGGCACCCCGGACGCCACGGCCAGGGCGGCGTTCGAACCCCGCTGGAACAGGGTGCACCGGATCCGCACCCTGCTCGCGACAGCGGGGTTCGCACTGGTGGTGGCTGCCGCGCTGAACTAGGCGGTGGGGGAGGGGGAGTGGGGCCGTGAGCCTCCCGCTCACTCTCCCACCTCCCGCTCACTCTCCCACCTCCCACCTCCCGCCTCCCGCTCATCCCTCACCGCTTCAGCAGCGTGAACAGGTCGTCCCACCGTTGACCGACCACCTCGGGCGCGTACCGCCGCACCTTCTCCCGGGCCGCGTCGCCGAATTGTTCCCGTAGCTCCCGGTCCACCATCAGCAGCTCGATCTTTCGCGCCATTTCGTCGACGTTGCCCGGCCGGGCGAGCAGCCCGTCGACGCCGTCCGTGACGATCTCCCGTACTCCGGGCGACGTGTTGAAGGCGACGCAGGGCAGCCCGGCCGCCATCGCCTCCAGCGGCGCCACCGGGAACCCCTCCTGCCGCGACGGCAGCACGAACAGCGATCCCTCCCGCAGCGCCCCCGGTACGTCATGGGTGAACCCGCGCCACTCCACGGACGCCCCGGTGCCCAGCTCCGCACACTGCTTCTGCAGCGCGTTCCCGCGCGCCCGCGCGTCGGCGGTGCCCTCGCCGTACATCAGCAGCCGCCACTGCGGATGGCGCGGCGCGACCTGCGCCCACGCGTCGAGCAGGATGTCCGGGCCCTTGTCGTGGTCGAGCCGCCCGATACTCAGCACGCACCGCCGGTCGCGCGGTGAGGGCTCGGGCACGGGTCCCGGAAGGAGGGTCGGCATCACGCCTGCGTTGTTGACCCAGCTGCGGATCCACCAGTCGGCGTCCTGCCGGGTCGGGGCGAGCACCCGGTCCGCGTGCCGGCCGCACAGCCAGCGCAGCCGCCGGTAGCGGCCGGAGCCTCGGGTGACGGCGTACGGCTCATGACTCATCACGACGACCGAGAGCCCGGCGGTGTCCGCGAGCGCCACCCATTCCAGCGCCCACCCCTCGGTCACCACGACGACCCCGCGACTGCCCCGGAAGAGCGCCGAGAGCCGCGCGGCCTTCGCCCGCATGTCCAGCTCGTGTGCCCGCCGGCGCCGGTGTGCGGGCAGATCCAGCCGGTTCCTGGGGCGGGCGGGGGCGGTGGGCGGCGGCGCGTCGTACAGGGCGCTGACCGGGTACGGGGCACCGTCGGTCCGCAGCCGCCGCGCCCCGGCCGCCGCGTGCGCGACCCCGACGAACCGCACCCGGTGCCCCCGTTCGGAGAAGAGTCCGGCCAGTTTGTGGGCCCGGTGGGCGGGGCCGCCCTGCGCGTCGACGCTGCCGGAGACAACAAAGATGTCCAAGAGCTTTCCCCAGGCTGGAGGGCGAATAGGGCATTTCATATGAAATACACAAGGGAAAGCTCGTAGCTCTGGGGAGTGAAGCAATTGGCGGATCACCCGCGACGAGGCGTGGGTCGGAACCGCCTCGCGAATCCGCCCAGCACCTCTGCTCGCGAATCGCCGCACATGACAAAGCTGACCAGCGTCATTGCTGGTCAGCTCCGGTATGCGCCCCCGGCAGGACTCGAACCTGCGGCCAAGCGCTTAGAAGGCGCCTGCTCTATCCACTGAGCTACGGGGGCCGGTGGTGGGCCTGGGGCCCGGATCGGCCAGTGTGGCCGTTTGTGGCCGTTGCCGGGGACAAGGATAGGGCTCCGGCGGCCTCGGCCCGGTTGCTTCGCCTGCGTGGCACCATGTGGAGGTTCAGTGAAGCGACCCCGATAATCGCAGGCAGGTGCGAATCCCGCATCGCTTTTGACGTCTCGCGCCCCGGGTGTTGTGCACTCGTTATGCCTGCGCCCCACTCGTCCCAAGTGTCCCAGGGCGGTGATTGTCCTCGATTGGGGGGATATCGGCGCGCAGGGACAGTCCATACGCTTCAAAAAACGGTCATAGTTGGGCATTCTTCGTATGTGGTGACCTTGGACGTACGGCCTCAGCTGCTTGACGCACTTTCCGCCCTGCGCGACCGTGTCGCCGCCGTGCGCCTCCCTTTTCCGCTGCCGGGGGCGCCCCGCGCACGACAGACACGGGTGGAGCTCCTGGCTCAACTCGACGACTATCTGGTGCCCCGGCTCCGGGACCCCGAAGCGCCGCTGCTCGCCGTCATCGGCGGGTCCACCGGGGCGGGCAAGTCGACGCTCGTCAATTCCCTGGTCGGGCGGCGGGTCAGTGAGGCGGGGGTGCTGCGGCCGACGACGCGTACGCCGGTGCTGGTGTGCCACCCCGACGACCACCACTGGTTCGCGGGGCTGCGCGTACTGCCGCAGCTGACCCGGGTGTGGCTGCCCGAGCGCTGCGAGGAGGAACTCGACGAACCGGCCGGGAGCGGGGTGCTGCGGGTGGAGACCTCCGAGTCGCTGCCCCTCGGGCTCGCGCTGCTCGACGCGCCCGACATCGATTCGCTGGTGGCCGCCAACCGGGTGCTGGCGGCCGAACTCATCTGCGCCGCCGACGTGTGGGTGATGGTGACCACCGCCTCGCGCTACGCGGACGCCGTGCCCTGGCACTTGCTGCGTACCGCGAAGGAGTACGACGCGATGCTGGTCACCGTCCTGGACCGGGTGCCGCACCAGGTCGTCGGTGAGGTGTCGCGCCAGTACGCGGCCCTGCTGACCCGCGCCGGGCTCGGCGACGTACCGCGCTTCACCATCCCCGAGCTGCCCGAATCGGCCGGAGGGGGAAGCGGACTGCTGCCGTCCACCGCGGTGGGGCCGCTGCTGGAGTGGCTCACGCACCGCGCCAAGGACCCGGCCGCTCGACAGCAGGCCGTGGCCAGGACCGCGCGCGGCGCCATGGACTCGCTGAACGCCAGGATGCCCGCACTCGCGGGTGCGGTCGCCGCCCAGTACGCGGCGGCCGTACGGCTGACCACGGCCGTGGAGGACGCGTACGCGCAGGAGGGCGAGCGGGTGCGGCAACGGCTCCAGCGGGGTGCGGTGCTGTCCGGGGACGCCCTGACCCGCTGGCGTGCCCACCCGGTGGACGCCACGGACGGGGAGCTGCTGGACTCGCTGGTGGACAGCCTGATCGCGCTGCTCCAGTGCGCGGTGGCCGCCGCCGAGGAGCAGGTACGGGTCGCCTGGCGGCAGGAACCGGCCGCGCGGGCGGTCGTGCCGGACGGCCCCGACCCGGAGTCCGGCGAACGGATCGGGCTGGTCGTACGGCGCTGGCGGCGGGTGCTGGAGGAACTGGCCGAGGAGGAGGTGCGGCAGCTGGAACGGCCCGCCGCACCCGACGCGGAGGCCGTCGCCGCGCTCCTCGCAGCGGCGCTGCTCGGCGGGCTGCGGGCCCGCTCGGCCGGGGAGCGGCTGGCCGAGCGGATCGGCGCCCAGGGCGCGTTGCGGCTGCGGGAGAAGGGCGGCGAGCTGGTGACGACGTACATCGAGCAGGTGCTGCACGCCGAACGCGGCCGGCGCCTCGCACCGCTCGACGCGCTGGACGTGCGGCCCGAACCGCAGGCCGAGCTGATCGCCGCACTGTCCGTGACGAAGAGGGAGAGGTGACGGCTGTGACCGTGGAACAGGTGAAGACGGGTAAGGCCGCTACGAAGGCGGCGGGCGGTGGCACGGACGACGAGGCCGGTTCGAAGGCGTCGGGCCGCGGCGCCCGGGCGCCCGGGGTACGTGACGCGGAGGCGGCCGCGGGGCCGTCTGGGGTGTCCGACGTGGACGCCGACGGGGCGTCACCGGGGCGCGGTGCGCAGGAGACGGACGGGGAGCACGCGGGGCACGGCGTCAAGGGGCGGGACGGGCAGCCCCCGAGTGGCTGGGACGACGGGCTGATCGCACGGCGGGCGGTGGGCCGCAAAAAGGGACGGGGCGGGCCCGACGGCGACGTGCTGGGCGACTTCCCGCTGCCCGACGAGCTCGGCGACGTGCCGCCCGAGAGCGGTGAGTACGGCGCCGACCTGCGGGTACGGCTGGACGCGCTGCGGGAGTTGGTGGGTCTGTCCCGGGCCAGGCTCGAAGGGGACACGCTGCGCGAGGCGGGGCGGGTACTGGACGAGGCCGGGGCCAGGCGACGGCTGTCCGCCCAGCACACCGTCGTCGCCGTCGCGGGCGCGACCGGAAGCGGCAAGTCCACCCTCTTCAACTCACTCGCGGGGGTGCGGATCTCCGAAACAGGCCTCAAGCGCCCCACCACGTCCGCACCGATCGCCTGCAGCTGGACGGACGGAGCGGCCGGGCTGCTCGACCGCATCGGCATCCCGGGACGGCTGCGCAGGCGGCCGTTCCAGGCGGGGACGGGCGTCGGGGCCGGGGGTGACGAGGGGCTGCGCGGGCTGGTCCTGGTGGACCTGCCCGACCACGACTCGGCGCTGACCGCGCACCGGGAACAGGTCGACCGGGTACTGGCCCTGGTGGACGCGGTGATCTGGGTCGTCGACCCGGAGAAGTACGCGGACGCGGCCCTGCACGAGCGGTATCTGCGCCCCCTCGCCGGCCACGCGGAGGTCACCTTCGTGGTGCTGAACCAGATCGACCGGCTGCCCGGCGAGGCGGCCGACCTCGTACTGGACGACCTGCGCCGGCTCCTCGACGAGGACGGCATGGCGCTCGGCGAACACGGCGAACCCGGGGCGACGGTGCTCGCGCTTTCCGCCCTTACGGGTGACGGGGTGGAGGAACTCCGGGAACTGCTGAGGGCGTTCGTACAGGAGAAGGGCGCCGCGGGGCGGCGGCTCGCCGCCGATGTGGACGCGGCGGCCGCCGGGCTGCGCCCGGTGTACGTGGCGGAGGGGAGGGCGGGGCTCGGGGAGCGGGCCAGGCAGGAGTTCGCTGACCGGCTCGCGGAGGCGGTCGGCGCGGCGGCGACCGGCGAGGCGGCCGAGCGCGAGTGGCGGCGCAACGCGGGCAGGGCCTGCGGATCGCCGTGGCTGCGGCTGTGGCGGTGGTACGACGCGCGGCGGGTGCCCGGCAGCGGCCTCGTAGTGCCGGGGCGTGCGTTCGCGCGGTCGAAGGACGTGGAGGTGACCGCGCGGCAACGGGTCGAACAGGCGGTGCGTACGGTCGCCGACGCGGCGACGTCGGGGCTGCCCGCCCCCTGGGCGCACGCGGTGCGCGAGGCGGCGGTGCGCGGCGCGGAGGGGCTCCCGGAGGAACTGGACGTCCTCGCCGTGCGGGCCGGTGTGGAGCGGGGGCGGCCGCCACGGCCGGCCTGGTGGCCGGTCGCGGTGCTGGCGCAGGCCGCGATGACGCTGCTTCAGATCTACGGCGGGCTGTGGATGGTCGGCCAGGTGATCGGGGTGCTGCAGCCCGACCTGCTGCCGCCGTTCCTGCTGATGCTGTGCGGGGTGGCCGGCGGCCCGGTGGTGGAGTGGGGCTCCTGGGCGGCGGCCCGCGGCCCGGCCAGACGGTACGGGCAGGACGCCGAGCGACGGCTGCGGGAGGCCGCGGCGGGCTGCGGCCGGGCCAAGGTCCTGGACCCGGTCGCCACGGAACTGCTGCGCTACCGAGAGGTGCGGGAGCGGTACGCGGCGGTGACGGGGGCGGGGTGAGGGCGGCGGGCGCGGCAGGCTTGCCCGGACTCGCTCGGGCCCGCCCGGACCGTCCGGATCGGCGTCCGCCCCGACCCGCCCGCTACGGCGCCCCCGCCCCGTTCGGGTGACGAGGTTTTCCACAATCCGGTGGCGCTCCACAGGCCCGGCGGGAAATCCGGGAGCCGTCCAGCATGGGAGGCACCAGCCGGTACGCGGCTGGTCCGGCGGCTTCGCCGGACATGCGGACGGGGGACGTGCGATGAACGAGACGACGGTGACCCTGGTGGGGAACGCCGCCACCGGACCGATCACCACCGAGACACCGCTGGGCATCTCGGTGCGGTTCCGCCTCGCGGTGCGGGCCCGGCGGTGGGACCGCGAGCGGGCGACCTGGACGGACGGTCCGACCAGCTTCTACACGGTGTGGACGAGACGCACGCTGGCGTCGAACCTGAGCTCCTCGATCGATGTCGGTGACCCGCTGGTCGTGCACGGGCGACTGCGCATCAAGGAGGAGACCAGGGACGGCCAGCGCTGGTTCGCTGCGGACGTGGACGCCCTGACGGTGGGCCACGACCTGACCAGGGGCACATCGGCGTTCCGCCGGGTGGCCAGGGCGGATCCGCAGTTGGTGGAACCGGCGGCGGTCCGGGCCCGCGCGGAGGGGGCGACGGGCCGGGACGGGCCGGAGCCGGCCGCCCGGCCCGGTGTGCCGGACGGACCGCCGGGCTGGGCGTCCGAGACACCGGTGAGCTGGGCGGCGCGGGGAGCACCGGAGCAGAAACCGGCCGGTGGCGGAGAGAAGGCGAAGGCGAAGGTGAGGGCCGTGTCCTGAACGCCCCTTATGGGCCAGTGACTTGTCGACAAAGGCAAGGGCGAGGGTTACCGGCGATAACGATTCCGATTCGGAATCGGACGTCCGGACGCATGGCGGGGGGCTGTTCGGTATTGCTTCCTTAGGATTCCCGGATACCCATGGGGCACTTGAGGTTGCAGGCGAGGCACTCCCCCCACACGCATCATGCGAAAGCTCCTCGCCCGGAGGGGACTTGCATGTTTGGCGAAGCGACAGCTTCGAACCGGAACCACCAGGGTGTACGCCGCGCGGCGGCAGCCGTTCTCGCTGCCACCCTGTGCTCGGCGGGCGTACTGGCCGGCGCGCAGGGTGCGTCGGCCGCCGAACAGCCGCGCAACCCCGGCGGCGCGGCGGCGACCCTGGGCAGCCTCACCGTGCACGACACCGTGACCGTCCGCGACGCGGGCGAGGAGTGGAAGGCCGAGGCCGGGCTGTTCGAGATGGCTGTCACCGGCGGCGGCGCCCTGCAGAGCTACAGCGTCGACCTGCGGACCGCGGCGCGTGAGGGGACCACGTACCGGGAAGCTGGCTGGGAGCAGTCCTCGCTGCACGGGAACAAGAACGCCGGCCGGATCCGCTGGATCCTGGAGCACTCCTACCCCCAGGTCAACAACCTGGCGGCGCTCGCCCGGCAGGCCGGGGCGAAGTCCCTCGACGACCGGGCCGCCGCCGCGGGCACGCAGGCCGCGATCTGGCGCCTCTCCGACAACGTCGACGTCCGCCCGCGTGACCCGGACGCCGGGAAGCTCGCCGCCTACCTGGGACGCGTCGCGAAGGACGCACCCCAGCCGCCGCCCTCGCTCGCCCTCGACCCGCCCGCCGTGGCGGGACGCGCCGGGGAGCGCCTCGGGCCGGTGACCGTGCGCACCGAGGCGGACCGGGCGACCGTGCAGGTGGCGGGCGGCGCACCGGCCGGGCTGCGGGCCGTCGACAAGGACGGCAGGACCGTCCGCGAGGTCAAGGACGGGGCGCGGCTGTACTTCGAGATACCCCAGGGCGTTCCGGGCGGCACCACCGCACTGACCGTCCAGGCCGACTCCCCGGTGCCGATCGGGCGGGCCCTCGTCAGCGACACGCACAGCCAGACCCAGATCCTGGCCGGGGCCAGCACCTCCACCGTCACCGCCGACGCCACCGCCACCTGGGCCGCGCCGAAGGCGTCGGTGGCGATCCCGGCCCTGTCCGCGAGGAAGAACTGCGCGAAGGGCGGGGTCGACATCACCGCTTCGAACGCGGGCGACGCCCCGTTCGGCTTCGAACTGCTGGGTTCCCGGCACACCATCGAGGCGAAGAAGACCCGGACGGTGACCGTCCCGCTGCAGGAGGACCAGGCCTACGACCTCACGGTCCCGGGCCCCGACGGGCTCGGCAGGAACTTCACCGGCGTCCTGGACTGCGAGACCGCGGGCACCGTCGCCATCGGCACCGCCGACGCGCCCGCCAACCGCCCGGCCCCGGCCACCGCGGGCCAGCCCACCCCGCTCGCCACCACGGACGACGAGAACCTCGCCGCGACCGGCGGCTCGGCGGCCACCCCGATGATCGGCTACCTCGCGCTCGGCATGGTCGTCCTGGGCGGCGGCGCCGTCTTCCTGCTCCGCAAGAAGACACCCGAGCCCGCCCCCGAGGCCACGCCCGACAAGGACTGACCAGGTACGCAGGGGCCGGGGGCCCGCCGGCGCGGGCCGCCGGGCCCCCGCGCCCCCTGCTGCGGCCCCTGCCCCGGCGGGTATCCGGTTTCCGCCGGGGGAGTGACGTCAGGCAAGATGGGGTCTATCTGCCCACCCCTCGATCTGCCGGACGGTTTCTCTTGGCTGAGTTCATCTACACCATGCGCAAGGCGCGTAAAGCGCACGGCGACAAGGTGATTCTCGACGACGTCTTCCTGAACTTCCTGCCCGGCGCGAAGATCGGTGTGGTGGGCCCCAACGGTGCCGGTAAGTCCACCGTTCTGAAGATCATGGCCGGGATCGAGCAGCCGTCCAACGGCGACGCGTTCCTGTCGCCGGGTTACAGCGTCGGCATCCTCATGCAGGAGCCGAAGCTCGACGAGTCGAAGACCGTCCTGGAGAACGTGCAGGACGGCGCCGCCGAACAAATGGGCAAGCTCAAGCGCTTCAACGAGGTCGCCGAGCTCATGGCGACCGACTACAGCGAAGAGCTCATGGACGAGATGGGCAAGCTCCAGGAGGACCTGGACCACTCCAACGCCTGGGACCTCGACGCCCAGCTGGAGCAGGCCATGGACGCCCTGGGCTGCCCGCCCGGGGACTGGCCCGTCACCAACCTCTCCGGCGGCGAGAAGCGCCGCGTGGCGCTCTGCAAGCTGCTCATCGAGGCCCCGGACCTGCTCCTCCTCGACGAGCCCACCAACCACCTCGACGCCGAGTCGGTGAACTGGCTGGAGCAGCACCTCGCGAAGTACCCGGGTGCCGTCGTGGCCGTCACCCACGACCGCTACTTCCTGAACAACGTCGCCGAGTGGATCCTGGAGCTCGACCGCGGGCGCGCGATCCCCTACGAGGGCAACTACTCCACGTACCTGGAGAAGAAGGCCACCCGCCTCAAGGTCGAGGGCAAGAAGGACGAGAAGCGCCAGAAGCGCCTCAAGGAAGAGCTGGAGTGGGTGCGGTCCAACGCCAAGGGGCGTCAGACCAAGTCCAAGGCCCGTCTCGCCCGCTACGAGGAGATGGCAGCCGAGGCCGACAAGATGCGGAAGCTGGACTTCGAGGAGATCCAGATCCCGCCGGGCCCGCGTCTGGGCTCGATCGTCGTCGAGGTGGAGAACCTCTCGAAGGCCTTCGGCGACAAGGTCCTGATCGACGACCTGAGCTTCACGCTGCCGCGCAACGGCATCGTCGGTGTCATCGGCCCGAACGGCGCGGGCAAGACCACGCTGTTCAAGATGATCCAGGGCCTGGAGACGCCGGACAGCGGCTCGATCAAGGTCGGCGACACGGTCAAGATCTCCTACGTCGACCAGAGCCGCGCCAACATCGACCCGAAGAAGACCCTGTGGGCCGTCGTCTCCGACGAGCTGGACTACATCAACGTCGGCCAGGTCGAGATGCCCTCGCGCGCGTACGTGAGCGCCTTCGGCTTCAAGGGCCCGGACCAGCAGAAGCCTGCCGGGGTGCTCTCCGGTGGTGAGCGCAACCGCCTCAACCTGGCGCTGACCCTCAAGGAGGGCGGCAACCTGCTCCTCCTCGACGAACCGACCAACGACCTCGACGTCGAGACCCTGTCGTCGCTCGAGAACGCCCTGCTCGAATTCCCGGGCGCGGCCGTCGTGATCTCCCACGACCGCTGGTTCCTGGACCGGGTGGCGACGCACATCCTCGCGTACGAGGGTGAGTCCCGCTGGTACTGGTTCGAGGGCAACTTCGAGTCGTACGAGAAGAACAAGGTCGAGCGGCTCGGCGCCGACGCGGCACGCCCGCACCGCGCCACCTACAAGAAGCTCACCCGAGGCTGAGGTTGAAGAAGGCTGGAGGCTGATGTCCCGTGGCTCGCCACATTTACTCCTGCCCCCTGCGCTGGTCGGACATGGACGCCTTCGGGCACGTCAACAACGTCGTCTTCCTGCGCTACCTGGAAGAGGCGCGGATCGACTTCATGTTCCGGCTGGCACCGGGGGAGGGCAGCGAGTCGTTCACCGGCGGCTCCGTCGTGGCCCGCCACGAGATCGACTACGTGCGTCCCCTCGTCCACCGGCACGAGCCGGTGCGGATCGAGTCCTGGGTCACGAAGATCGGCGCGGCGTCCCTGACGATCGCGTACGAGATCAAGGATCCCGAGCAGACGTACGTACGGGCGAGCACGGTCGTCGTCCCGTTCAACCTGGCGGAGGGACGGCCCCGGCGGATCACCGCCGAGGAGAAGTCCTTCCTGCGGGAGTACCTGGACGACGACGCCGCGACCGCCGGCGCCAAGGCCGTCGCGGCATGACGACGGGGCAGCGGTCATGACCGTGGGGGCGGGGGCCCGGACCCTGGAGCTGGACGGGCGGGGGGAGGCGGCGGATCTCGCCGCCTTCCTCGCCCGGCTGATCCACTACGACCGGGCCGCCGCCGTCCGCCTCCAGGCGGAGGGCGAGGCCCTGGCCGTCTTCGGCCGGCCGCCGTCCTTCGAGGTTCTCGCGGTACGCACCGCGAGGCTGGCCGCGCCCGCCCGGTTCGACGTGACCGTGTCGGCCGGGGCGCTCCTTGAGGGGATCGAGGAGGCGACGGGTGCGCTGGCCGTTCCCGAGCCGGTCACCGGCCCCCCGTGGGCCGGAATGCTGCCGCCGCGCGGCGGCTGGCAGCAGGCCGAAGGGGTGCCGGACGCCGTCGCCATGCGGGGCGTCGTGTCGGCGGCGGTCGCGGAATTCCGTTCCCGGGACGAGGAGTTGCCCCCCGAGGAGCGGACCAGGGAGGCCAGGGACCGGATCGGCCGTGACATCTGGTCGCGCACGCTCGGCGGGACCGAACTCCCGCTGCGGGCCGTGCACGCCGCCCATTCGCTCGGTTTCCTGCGGCCCGGCGTACCGGTCGCGCTGCTCTCCGCGGGGGGCTGGCTCCGGCTCCGTACCCCCTACGGTTCGGTGACGCTCCGCAGGGCGGCCTCCGGAGGCCTCGGAACGCTGAGCGTGGGCCCCGCCTGAGGCTGCGGCCTTGCCGGGTCACCAGGCGGGGGCGTCCCGTCCGGTGACCGCATCGCCGGTCGCTGAGTGCGGGGGCGCGCCCTCGCACTCAGCCCTCGGTGTTCACCATCGACGCGGCGGCGTACGTCATGTAGTTCCACAACTGCCGCTCGTGCTCGGCCTCCAGGCCCAGCTCGTCGACCGCCACCCGCATATGGCGCAGCCACGCGTCGTGCGCCGCCCGGTCCACCTGGAACGGCGCGTGCCGCATCCGCAGCCGCGGATGGCCGCGCGCGTCGCTGTACGTGCGCGGGCCGCCCCAGTACTGCATCAGGAACAGCGTGAAGCGCTCCTCGGCAGGGCCGAGGTCCTCCTCCGGGTACATCGGCCGCAGCAGCGGGTCCTCGGCGACGCCCTGGTAGAAACGGTGCACCAGGCGCCGGAAGGTCGCCTCCCCGCCCACCTGCTCGTAGAAGGTCTGCTCCTGAAGCGTTCCCCGCGGAATCTCGTTCACGATTCCATCGTCTCAGACGGCGCGGCGGAGGTCCCAGGACCTACGACCCCGCCCGCACCCTCGCCAAGGGGCCTCCCGTCGCGCCACAGTGGGCCTATGGGCGCACACGCGGAGTTCGTGGACCTGTACGCCGAGGAGCGGGCCACGCTGGTACGGGAGATCGCCGCGGCCGGCGCGCTGAAGGACCCGGCCTGGCGGGCTGCCTTCGGCGCCGTGCCGAGGCACCTCTTCGTGCCGTACTGGTTCCAGTTCAAGCCCGGCGGCCACGAACGCCTCTGGGGCGAGGACCAGGACCCGCAGCGCCGGGCCCGCTGGCTGCGCGGCGTCTACGCGGACACCGCGCTCGCCACCCGGGTACGGGACGGCGTGCTGCTCTCCTCCAGCAGCCAGCCCTCGCTGATGGCCAGGATGCTGGACGAGCTGGAGGTACGGGAGGGACACCGGGTGCTGGAGGTGGGCGCGGGCACCGGCTACAACGCGGCGCTGCTCTGCCACCGGCTCGGCGACGAGCACGTCACCAGCCTCGACCTCGATCCGGAGATCGTGGAGTCGGCCCGCACCCATCTGGGGCGGGCCGGGTACGCGCCGGCGGTCCTCACCGGCGACGGGGCGGCCGGCTGTTATGCCCACGCCCCGTACGACCGGATCATCGCCACCTGCACGGTGCCGTCGGTGCCGTCCGCGTGGCCGGCCCAGTGCAGGCCGGGGGCGCGGATCCTGGCGCCGCTGTCGACCGGGCTGATCGCGCTGCGGGTACGGGACGCGGGGTACGCCGAGGGCCGCTTCCTGCCGACCCCCGCCTACTTCGTGCCCCTGCGCGGCGGCACGGCGGCCCCCGCCCCGCGCTACACGGGCGGCCTGCCGCGCGCCGCGCTGGAGAACGACCTGTTCCGGTTCCTGCTCTCGCTCAGCGCGAACAGCCTGGACCCGCACGAGGCGCTGGCACTGTGGCACCTGGAGGGGCGCCCGAGACGGGAGAGGTTCGGGGTGACGGTCAGCGGGGCGGGCCAGTGGGCCTGGCTGGACGATCCGGCAGGACCGTACGCCTGGCCACTGGCCTGAACCGCCTCCCCGCACCTCTTCCGGGAATCTCCGGCGTTGCTCAGCCCCGGTGGACGGTGATCGTCGTCCAGGCGCCCACGTGCACCCGGTCGCCGTCCTGCAGGGGGACCGGGACGTACGGCTGGATCGGGTCCTCGCCGCCGTTGATGGTGGTGCCGTTCGTCGAGTTCTGGTCGACGACCGCCCACGTGCCGTCCGGCTGCTGCACCAGCACCGCGTGCTGGTGCGAGACGCCCGGGTCCTCCGGCGGGACGGCCAGGTCGACGTCGGGGGACTCACCGGTGGAGTGCCGGCGGCGGCCGATGGTGATCTGGTTGCCGGTGAGCTGGAGCTGCTGCTCCGGCGAGTACGCGGGCAGGTTCAGACCGCCCGCCTCCGGGCCGCTGCGCTGCATCATCGCCATGAAGTAGTCACGGTCGGGGCCGACCGTCGCCGACCAGTGCCCGCCGCCGGCCTGCGGAGCGCCCTGCGGCTGGTACTCCTGCTGGTAACCGCCGGGGCCCTGCTGGTGGCCCTGCTGCGGGTGCTGCCCCTGCTGCGGGTAGCCGCCGGGGCCGCCCTGCTGCTGCGAGGGCGGTGGCAGCATCCAGTCGTCCTCGCCGCCGCCGGTGTGCTGCGGCTGCTGGTACTCCTGCTGGTAGCCGCCGCCCGCGCCCTGCTGCTGGAAGGGCTCGGCGGGCCGGTTCAGCTGCGAGGGCCGCGAGCCCTGGTACTCGTACGGCTCGTGTCCCTGGTTCCCGTAACCCTGCTGTGGCTGCATGTGCTGCTGCTGCGGGGCGTACGGGGTGGCCTGGTGGGTGAGGAAGTTCCACCGGCACTCCTCGCAGTACGGCGCCATCGCCTCACGCGGCGTGCGGCACTGCGGGCACAGCTCGGCGTGCGCGGTGGCGTCCTGGCCCCCGTAGCCCTGGTCGGGCTGCGGCGGGTATCCGTACGCGGGTGGCGGCGGCGGAGGCGGCGGCACGGCGCCGGCCATGCGATGGCCGCAGACCTCGCACCAGTCGTCGGAACCCGACTGGTGTCCGTTCGGGCAGGTCGGCATGTCGGCGCTTCCCCCTCTCCTCGTCCGGCCCGCAGGCCGTACACAGCTCTGGACCGCCAGACTCCCTGGACGGCCCACGTCAGAAAATGGTTGTACTCGGTCTACTTCTTTACTCGGACGGTCTTCGTGGAGCGCGTTTCGAGAGTCATCTCGTCCGCTTCCGCGACCTTCGCCTTCAGCCGCACAGTACCCGTCGCCTCGTCGACGACGTCCACCACCTTCGCAAGCAGTTTCGCAGTATCCGCGTTCCCCGACGCGGCCGCGAGCTGCACCGCCCGTCCCAGTTTGGACGTCGCGCCGTCGAAATCGCCCGACTTCCGCGCATCCAGGCCCTGTTGGATTGCTTGTGCAAGTTCCGCCTGGCCGGTGTAGTGCGCGACCTGCGGATTGATCGAGGTGGAGGCGGCCATGTCGTCCGTCCAGACCGCCCGTACCAGCCCCTGGGACAGGGTCTGCGGGCTGCCGCCCGCGGAGTCGGGCAGGATCAGCGACACCCTGGCGGCCAGCATTTCCTGTCCCACACCGGCCTGCGGAACCGCCACGCAGACGTGGTAGTCCCGGGACTCGTCACCCCAGGAGCCGGTCGGGTAGTCGCCCGCCCGGGGCCCGGCCCCGGTGCGCCGGGAGGTCAGTTCCTCGACCGTGGGAGCGACCTGTTTGACGAATCTGATCTCGACGCCGACGGGGGTCCAGAGCCGCAGATTCACATCCGCGACCTCCTTGCCCATCGCGTTCTCCATCATCTGTGTGAAGTCGTCGGACAGCTGGGCCGGGTCCGCGACGATGTCGGCGGTGCCCAGCAGGGCGGACGCGATGCCCGTGACTTCTTTCACCTCCCAGTCCGTGCCCACCCCGCGGGCGTCACAGGTGAAACGGCCCGCGACGGCTTCGAGGGAGGCGGCCAGGTCCTGCGGCGACTCGTGTTCGTTGCGGCCGTCGGTCAGCAGGATGCCGTGCCGGATCGGGGCCTCGGACGAGGCGAGCAGCCGGTCGGCGAGCCGCAGCCAGGTGCCGATCGCGGTGCCGCCCCCCGCGGTCAGCGATCTGAGCGCGCCCTTGGCCCGGGCGCGGGTGTCGGCGTCCGCCACCGCGAGGGCGCCATGGCCCGGGTAGATCTCCTTGGCGAGGTGGGTGCCGCCGACCACCGCGAAGGCCGTCCCGTCGCGCAGCGCGTCGATCGCCGCGGCCGTCGCGTCCCTGGCGCCGCGCATCTTCGTCGGCGGGTAGTCCATCGAACCCGAGCAGTCCACCATGATCACCACGGCGGCCGTCGGGTCCTGGCCGGATATCGCAGAGGGCGCAAGGGACGTCCCGGCGAGGGGCGAGCCGCCGCTGGTGCCGCCACCGGTCGAGGTCACCGTGACGATCGCGTTGACCTCCCGGCCGCCCTCCGGCAGGAACTCGTTCTGATACACGTCGACGGAGAACTGCGGCACGTTGGACTTGGAGAAATTGGCCATCGAATCGGCTCCTAGCGAATCTTGCGAATCCAGGTCCCTGGGGACGGGGGCGAAGAAGCGGAACGTACGAGGGAGACGAGGGAGCTAGCGGGCGCCGTAGCCCGATCCTGCCCCTAGCGGCAGCATCGGGAACGGCAGTACCGCCACTGTTACGTTGTCGTGGCCCCCGCCGTCCAGGGCGTGTCCCACCAGCACCTGGGCGCTGTGCAGCGGGCGCCGCGCCGCGTCGGCCGGAATGACGTGTGCCATTTCCTGCGCCGCCTCCGCGTAGTTCCACAGCCCGTCCGTGCAGACGACGACCACTCCCGGCCGGTCCGGCTTGAACGAGGCGGTGTGCGGGTCGATCTCGTACGCGTCGGCGCCCAGCCAGCCGGTGATGGCGTGCGCACGGTCGTCCGCGTAGGCCTCGGCCTCACCCATCAGCCCGGCGGCGACCATCTGCGCGGCCCACGAGTCGTCCTCGGTGAGTCGGGCGGGCGGCGCCGACCTGTCGTCGGGCACCCAGTAGACCCGGCTGTCGCCGATCCAGCCGACGACCAGGAGGCCGCCCGCAATGATGGAGGAGACCAGCGTGCACGCCGGGGCGTTCTGGTGGCGGTGCGGGTCGTGCTCCATCGGCCGGGCCTGCTGCGCCGCCAGTACGTTGACGGCCTCGGCGGCGGCGAGGATCGCCTCGTGCAGGGCCTGCTGCGGGTGGGTGCCGCGCGGCAGGGACTCCAGCAGCAGGGTGTTCGCGGCGGTGGCCGCGGCGGCGGACGCCTCGTCGGGGCGGGTCGCGGACGACACCCCGTCGCAGACCACGGCGATGGTCGCCGTCGACCCGTCGGGCAGGGCCGCCTCGGAGATCGCGAAGGCGTCCTCGTTGCGGTGGTGGCGCAGCCCGCGGTCGCTCACCGCGGCGACGGACGCCAGCTCCCGCTCCTGGTGGTCGCGTTCGCGGGGCTGGGCGTGACCGCAGTTCTCGCAGTAGCCGTCGTCGTCGATCCGGCCGGCCCGGCAGGCGACGCACACCTTGGCGGGGCCCTCGTCGGGGGCCGCGGGGGCGGCGAGGGGATAGTCCTCGACGGTGGGCCGCTCCACGACGGGCAGGTCCGCGGTGTCCTCGCCGCTGTCGCCCTCGTCGAGGCCGGGCACGGAGGAATCGGGCACGGAGGAATCGGGGGCGGCGGAGGAATCGGGAGCGGGGAAGTCGGGCGCGGAGAAGTCGGCGGTCGGGGGGTGCGCGGCCGACACCGGGGCGGCCTGCTCGTCACCGGCGCCCGCGTGGCCGTTGCCGGGCCGGGCGGGGGACCCGGCCGGCCGCGCGGGGTGTTCGGACTGCTGCCCGGGGGTCTGGGCGGCTTGGGCGGGCGCCGGTTGGCCGGGGGTCCGGGCGGCCTGGGCGGGCGCCGGTTGGCCGGGGGCGGTGGCCGCCTGGCCGGGAGCCTGGGCGGGTGGGGCCTGGGCCGGTGGGGCCTCGGCGGGCCGTGGGTCCGGTCCCCGGCCGGGCGCGTGCGTCCCGACCGCCACCGTCGGGCGGTCCTGCGGTGGCTGCGGCACGGCGGTGAGGTCGTACCCGCACACCTCACAGAACGAGTCGCCCGTTTCCAGCGGCTCCTCGCAGCCGGGGCAGGCCGACAGCTGGTGCGTCTGCGACATCTTCACACCCAAGTCCGGGGGCGGAGGCGGTTGGCCCGCTCCACCAGTTCGATCCTCTCGTCGCCGCGCTGCGCGAGCCGTGCGAGCACCCGGTACGAGCGTTCCAGGCCGAAGCGCAGGCCCCGCTCGTCCAGCTGGCTGCCGAGCAGCGCGGTCTGCACGGGGCGGGCCCCGTGCCCACCGGAGAGTACCCAGTCGAGTGCGCTACCCAGCACCTCGGTGGCCAACTGCTCACGGCGCACGGCATCCAGACCGAAGCCCTGGAGGGCCTCGACCTGCGCCGCGGACGCCAGTAGATCGTCGATCAACGGCTCGTGCGCGGCGCGCCGCCGCAGTCTCGCCCGTACGGCGGCGACGCGTGCCGCCGTGTAGTGGATCGACGCCTCGGGCACCGACTCCAGCGTGCGGACCGCGGCGGGTCTGTCCCCGGCCGCCAGCTGCACCCGGGCGAGCCCGAACGCGGCGCTCACGTAACTGGGGTCGGTCGTCCAGACCAGCCGGTAGTACTCCGCGGCGTTGTCGAGCTGGTTGAGCACCTCCGCGCACACCGCGAGGGCCAGCTTGGGCGCGGCCTCACCGGGGAACGCGTCGTAGATCGCGTCGAAGGACAGCGCGGCCGTCTCGTTGTCCCCCGAGGTCAGGGCGGCGATGCCGCGGTACCAGACCACCCGCCAGTCGTCCGGGTACGCGGCGTCGAGCTCCTGCAACGTCTCTGCCGCGGTGCGCAGTTCACCCATCTCCAGGCGGGCCCGCAGCTCACGCAGCCGGCGCTCCACCGAGTCGCCAGGTGCCTGCTGGAGCGCCGTGATCAGTTCGGCGGGTGCAGCCGCCATCAGGCCCGCGAGGAACCCGGCGTTCGGGTCGTTCGGGTCGACCCGGGGCACGGGCAGCGCCAGTGCGGTGGTCGAGGGCGGCAGGGGCAGCAGGTACGGGGTGGCGTTCTCCGGGGCCACGGAGACCGGCTGCGGGGCGGGGGCGACAGGAGCCGCGGCCGGTGGGCCGCCGGGCACCGCAGGCACCTGAAGGGCCCCCTGGGCCGGGGGGTACGCGGCGTATGCGCCCACGGCGGGCTGCTGATGGGTCGGCGCGCCCGCCAGGGCGGCGGAGTACTGCCCGCCGGGAGCCTGGGCGAGGGGGTGGGCGGGGGGCTGGGCCTGCGGGTGACCGGAGGGCTGGGGGAGGCCGGAGGACTGGGCCTGTGCGGGGATCAGGGGCTGCGCCGGGAGCGAAGGCGGAATCTGGCCCTCCGCCTTCTTGCCGCGCCGTGCCCGGCGTGGAGCGGGCGGCGTCCGTACGCCCAACTGCGAAACGGACCCGGTCAGTTCGGCGAAGAGCCCGGTGTCCGTGACCCGCAGCTCGGGCCCGAACAGCGTCGAGAGCGACGGCCTCGGCCGTCCCGTCTGGAGCGCCACGACCTCCCTCAGCACCCCGGTCAGCTGGTCGGCCATCTCCGAGGCGGAGGCGAACCTGCGGGCCGGATCCGGGTCCGTCGCCCGTACGAGAAGCCGGTAGAACGACTCGTACTGATGGAAGACCGGAATGTGGTCCGGGTCCGGCAGCGAGTCGACGAAGACGTTCGTGTAGCCCTGGAAGTCGAAGGTGAGGACGGCCAGGGTGCGCGCCACCGTGTACAGGTCGGAGGCGACGGAGGGGCCCACCTCGGCCACCTCGGGCGCCTGGTAGCCGACCGTGCCGTAGATGGCCGACTCCTCATCGTCCATCCGGCGGACCGCGCCCATGTCGATCAGCTTCAGCTGGTCCTGCTGCTGGATCGCGTTGTCCACCTTGAAGTCGCAGTACAGCAGGTTGCGGCTGTGCAGGTGGCCGAGGGCCTCAAGGGCCTCGATGCCGTACGCGCACGCCTGCTCGACCGGCAGCGGGTCGCGCTTGCCGCCCGTGTCGCGGCGCTCGTTGGCGATCTCCTTGAGGGACTTGCCGCCGACGTACTCCATGACGATGTAGCCGTCCATGGAGCCGGTGCGGGTGTCCAGGTGCTCCACGAAGTTGTAGATCCGGACGATGTTGGAGTGCTCGATCTCGGCGAGGAAGCGGCGCTCGGAGATCGCGGCGGCCATCGCGTCCTGGTCGCCCGTGTCCAGGAGGCCCTTGAGGACCACCCATCGGTCCGAGACCGCCTTGTCCACGGCGAGGTACACCCAGCCGAGGCCGCCGTGCGCCAGGCAGCCCACCACCTCGTACTGACCGTGCACGACGTCGCCCGTGCCCAGCTTCGGTACGAAGGAGTACGGATTGCCGCACTTGGTGCAGAAGCCCTCGGTGCGGCCCACCTTGGTGCCGCGCGAACGGCCCACCTGGGCGCCGCACTCGGAGCGGGAGCAGAACCGCTTGCGCTCCGGCACCTCGGGATTCGCCATGATCGCGGTGCGCGGGTCGGGGCGCGGCACCTCCGGAACGCTGACCAGGCCCGCCCCCAGCCGGCTGCGGCCCGAGGCGGCCGTCGACTTGCCGGACGCCCGCACCGACACCGAACGGGACCCCGACGCCCCGGAGAGCGCCCGCGAAAGCCTGCCCGAGACCGAACGGCGGGAGGTCGCCGAGCGCGAGGACCGGGACGCCTGCGAGGAGGCGCGCGAAGTGCTGCCCAGCGAGCTGCTGTTCGAGCCGCGGGCGGACGCGGCGCCGCCGCCCGTGACACCGGTCGTGGTCGCGGCGATCAGGCCGGTGGGTGACACCACGGGGGCGAGCCCGCAGGTGTCGCAGTACATCTCGCCGCCGCCCATGTCCTCGTAGGTGCCCCCGCAACCGGGGCGCTGGCAGGCCGTGCTCATGAGTTACCCCCGTGGGTGCGGTCGTAGGGCCCCGCGGCGGGACCGTCGTGCGGCGGCCCGGCGGACGGGCCTCCACCGGCCCCCGCGGCGGGACCCGATGGCCGTGGTGCGAGGACCTCCCTGGCGCTCTGCTGGTAGCGCAGCACCGCCTGCTCGGCCACCCGCAGGTCGCAGGGCGCGCTCCACAGCATCCGGCGGGCCGCGTCGTAGCGCTCGATGAGCTGCGGGTCCTCCGCCATGCCGTGCCGGGAGACCTTCGCCCGGTAGGCGTCCAGCCTGCCGCGCAGCTCCGCGCGGACCGCCAGCGGCGCGGTCACCGCGGTCAACGACTCACGGGCCCGCAGCAGTTCGTCCTCGGCGTCCCGCTCCAGCGACTCCAGCAGCGGGGACAACCGGTGCCACTGGGCCCGTCTGCGGTAGTCGGCGGCCGTCGCCAGGAGCTCCTGGAGCGCGGTGGGCGGGCCGCTCACCGCAGGCACCTCGGACGCCGCGATCTTCGCGAGTACCTCGCCGCGCGCCGACCTGGCCTCGGTCAGGGTGCGGTCCGCCCGCGAGAGCACGTCGCGCAGCCGCAGCAGCCGCTGCTCGGCGTCCTGCCGTACGGTCAGCACCGCGTCGATCTCCCGCCGGACGTCCTCCAGCGCGCGGGCCGCCCGGTCGTAGCGGTCGGTGTCCGGGCGGCCGCCACCGGGCGCCGAACTCCCGGCCGCGGGGCGCCAGAAGGCCAGCGGGTCGGACACCACCTGGGCGCGAAGCGTCGCCAGCTCCTGGGTGATCGACTCCAGGTCGTCGCCGGCCGGGTGCTCGCCCGGCCGTACGCCGACGGAGTGCGCGAGGGAGCGGGTGCGGTGCAGCTCCGCGGCGAGAAGGTCTATCCGGGCGGGCAGCGCCGACCACACCGCGTCCGCGGTGACGACCATGTCGAGCGAGGAGGCGTACAGCTCGTTCATCCGGCTCACCAGCTCGGCGAGCGAGAAGTGCTCGGAGAGCTTCGCGGGCCCGGTGATCGACGCGGGGGCCCCGTGCGGGTGCGCGCCGCCCGCCACCGTGACGCCCCGGCCCTGGAGGACGTCGGTCAGCTCGGCCAGGTCCTCGCGGCTGGGCCAGCGCCGCCGGGCCCGCACCTCGCGGGCGCCCCGGACGGCGGCGCAGTACGCGTCGAAGTACGTCCACAGCAGCGTGATCGCGCGCTCGGCGGACGCCCAGCGGTCCTTGGTGGTCCCGGTCAGCTCGGCGCCTTCGAGGAGCCGCCGGCCCGCGTGGTCCTGGAGGGCGAGCAGCGAGGTCTCGATCGCCTCGTGCTCGGCGCCGAGCCGGGCCAGCGCGCGGTCCACCTGGTCCCGGTCCAGGACCGGGCCCGGGTGGCTCCCCGCGGAGCCGGGGGAGGATCCCGCGACGCCCATCGATCACCTCTCCGCTTCTGCCGTCAACTGCTCTTGTGGTGCTGGGTGCTGGGTGCTGGGTGCTGCTCGGTGGTGCCGGGTGGTGCTCGGTGGTGCCGGGTGGTGCTGAGTGGTGCCGGGTGGCCGCCTGGCCGGCCGGTGCGTCCGGCCGGTGCGTCCGGTCGGCCGGCGGCGCTCAGTCCGAGAACTTCGGGGCCGGCGGGCCCTTGATGCCGGGAAGGTCCTCCTTCAGCCAGTCGTCGTACGACTGCTTCCAGCGGCTCCTGCTGTAGTCGGCGAGGACCTTGTTGATGCGGCGCACCAGGTCCGCGTCGTCCTTGTTCGTCGCGACGCCGTAGTACTCGGTGGTGAACGGGGTGCCCTTCACCTCGATCGCAGGGTCCTGCGCCGCCTGGCCGGCGGCCAGCGCGTTGTCGGTGACGATCGCGTCGACCTGGCCCATCTGGAGCCGCACCAGGCAGTCCAGCTGGTTGGGCACGATGTAGCGAGGGTCGTCGAAGAGCGCGCCGTGCGACTCCTTCTTCATCGCGTCGTACGCGGTGGAGCCCTTGGCGGTGCAGACCCGCTTGCCCTTCAGCGAACCGTCGTACCCGGTGATCCCGGGCCCCTTCAGCGCCAGCACCTGCTGGCCGGCCTCGAAGTACGCGTTGGAGAAGGCCACGTCCTTGATCCGGGAACAGTTGACCGTCATCGTCCGCACCACGACGTCCACCTTGTGCGACTTCAGCGCCGGAATGCGCTGACTGGTCGGTATCGCACGGTAGATCACCTTGTCCGGGCTGCCGAACAGCTCCGTCGCGATGGCCTTCACGATGTCGATGTCGAAGCCTTCGAGCTCCTTGCTGGCCGGATTGCGGTATCCCCAGCGGTAGCTGTTCTGGTCGACACCGGCGACGAGCTTGCCCGCGGTGGCGCCCGTGCGCTCCTTGATCCGCTTGATGGCCGGGCCGTCCAGCGGGGACGGCCGCAGACTCGCCTCCGGGTCCTCGCACTCGTCGGCCTTCGCGGGCAGCGCCGCCGTCGTGCCGCTGCCCGGCGAGGACACCGTGTCCGCAACGCCGCCCGTGGTGGGCAGGGGCAGTACGGCCACGCCCGCCGTCAGGGCGCACGCCGCGGCCAGCGCGACCAGGCCCAGCCGCCAGCCGCCGCGCAGGGTGCGCGCCCCGCCGGTCCGTCCCGCCCCGGTCCCTTCCGATCCGGTCCGCACCCTCGCGCTCCCCCCGTGCACCGTCTCCCGCGTCTCCCGCAACTCCCGCGACTCGCGCGACTCCCGCGCGTCACGCCTCTCCCGCGGGCCCATCACCTGAACTCCGAAAGCCTGCGGCCGATGCCCAGCACCGCGCCCGCGGCGGCGAGCAGGGCCAGTACCGCCGCGCCGACCGCGAGCCCCGACAGGGCGCCGCGGCCGTCCTCGGCGGCCTCGGTGAACTCGCGCTGCTCCCACTCCAGGGCGTTCGC
Source organism: Streptomyces sp. NPDC091272 (assembly GCF_044757485.1). NCBI lineage: Bacteria > Bacillati > Actinomycetota > Actinomycetes > Kitasatosporales > Streptomycetaceae > Streptomyces > Streptomyces sp. NPDC091272. The sequence goes on along the minus strand of NZ_JBIVVC010000005.1, from coordinate 370,513 downwards.
CAGCGCCGTGTCGACCTCGCCGAACCGGGTGCCGGTGGAGTTCCCCTCACCGGTGACCTTCTCCAGCGCCATGTCGTAGTTGCCCTGGTTGTCGGTGTCCCTGGCTTCCTTGTGCAGCGCCTTCCAGGCCGTCACGCTCTTGGTGGCCCGCTGCACCGGGTCCTTGCCCCCGCGGTCCTCCGCGAGCCGGGCGGCGGCGGCCAGCCGGGCGTCGAGGTCCTTCATCCCGGCCGTGTAGTCGGCGTCGTACTTGTCGGCGCCGTCCTTCGTGGAGACCGCACCCCGGGAGACCAGGGTCAGGTTCTCGTTGGCACGGGCCTGGAGCGAGCTGATCCTTGCGTCGTTGAGGACCCGCAGCGACTCCTGGCCGTGCGCCCGGGAGTCCTCCAGGCCCGCGGAGGCGAGCGCGTGCCCGACGGCCAGCCACAGCAGGACGGCGGCCGAGGCGACGGTCGCGGTGAGCAGGCCCTGGTTGAACACCCGGTTCGTCCGGCGGTAGTTGCGGCGCTGGGCCCAGCCGAGGGTGCCGAGCGCCACCACGCCGAGGCCGAGTGCCAGGTAGGGCCAGGTGCTCGCGTCGTCGTAGTCCCGGTAGAGCCGGTCCGTCTCCTCGTCGTACAGCCTCTTGGCGGCCGGCAGCAGCTGGGTGGTCATCTGCTCGTTCGCGTACCGCAGGTAGGCGCCGCCGAGGGGGAGGCCCTGCCGGTTGTTGGCGCGGGCCCGCTCGATCAGGCCGGTGTAGCGGGGGAGCTGCTGGTTGAGCAGGGTGATCTGCCGGCCCGACGCGCTCGTGCCCGCCGTGTTCGCCGCGGCCTTGACCAGCAGTCGGGACGCCTCGGCGATGTCCTCGTCGTACTTCTTCGTCACCGCGGGCGGCTCCTGCGCGCCCGCGAGGAAACCGCTCGCGGCGGAGGTGTCGGCGTCGGCGAGCGAACGGTAGATGCTCGCGGCGTCGGCGGAGAGCGGCTGGCTGCGCGACACCACGTCGTCGGCGGCCGACGCACGGTCGGAGACCTGCCAGGCTGTCACCGCCCCGAAGGCGACGACCAGGGCGGCCAGCACGGCCCCGATGATCCGCAGCCGGCCCGGCTCGGTGGTCGCTCCGGCCCGCAGCCGGTCCATGCCCTCGGTCCAGGCGGCGGCGCGCACGGGTGGTGGGTGCGGTCCTGGCCCCATGGGTGCGGGCGCCCCCGCGGGCGCGGGCGCCACGGCGGTCCCCCCTGGGCCGCCCATCGGCGGGTGTGCCACGTGACCTCCCCCTCGGTCGTGGACGGCTGGCCCGTCTCCCGGCGGGCTCCCCTCCCCATGAATACGTCGGAGAGATCCGTTTGGTTCCCGTACCGGGCCCGTGGGTGATCAGCGCGCCGGCCGGGTCGGGGGCCGGAGCGGTGACCGGCCAGGAGACCGTTCGTTGCCAATTCGCGCCAGGGACATGCCACTTCGAGGCCGCATCCTATGCGGCCCGGGGGGCCGGGGCCATGGGGATCCGGCCGCCGCCCGAGTCGTCCCCAATTGACAGGGTGCGACGTGGGTGGCTCCGGTACGACGTGGGCGGCGGCCGGGAACGCGCGCCCCGCGGTTCACGGCCGCCGCGTCGCGGGACGACCGCACGACGTGTGCCCCCTCCCGTCCCGCGGACCGCCGCTACGCGTAGTGCGCCCGCAGTGTCCGGTGGGCCTGCGCGGGAGCGGCGACGTGGTCGAGTCCCAGCAGGGCCGCGCCGAGTACCGGAGGCGCCGCCACCACGCGTACCACCGCCTTCGGCGCCCGCTGCGCCAGCAGGACCGCGATCCGGTCGTCGAGCTCCGGGTGCCGGGCGGCCAGCACACCGCCACCGAGCAGCACCGGCGCCTCCTCCGTCAGGAGGCCGAGCCGGCCCAGCGCCACCGACGCCATCGCGACGACCTCGTCGGCCAGCCGGTGCACGAGGGACCGGGCCACCGGGTCGCCCGCCGCACTCACGGTGAACACCAGCGGTGCCACCTCGTGCTGGCGCACCGCCGGGATGCGCCCCAGGTGCAGGGCCTCTATGAGGGCGTACATCGACGCCAGCCCGAAGTGCGCGGGCAGCGTACGCGCCAGCTGTGTCGGCGCCCCGCGCCCGTCCTCGGCGCGGGCGGCGAACCACAGGGCCTCCTCGGCGAGACCGCTGCCGCCGCCCCAGTCGCCGGAGATCTTCCCGATCGCGGGGAAGCGGGCGGTGCGCCCGTCCGGCAGCATGCCCACGCAGTTGATGCCCGCCCCGCACACCACCGCCACCCCGCGCGGCTCGTCCACACCGGCGCGCAGGATCGCGAAGGTGTCGTTGCGGACCTCGGTGCTGCGGCCCCAGCCGCGCGCCTGCACCGCCTGCGCCAACTCCTCCTCCTCGACCGGCAGATCGGCGTTGGCCAGGCACGCGGACACATGGTCGACACAGTCGGCCCCCGCCTGCTCCAGTGCCGTCGTGACCGCGTCCGCGAGGGTGTCCACCGCCACTTGGACACCCACCAGGGGCGGCTGGAAACCGCCGCCCCTGCCGGTGCCCAGGACCCGGCCGTCGGCGCCGATCACGGCGACGTCCGTCTTGCTGTTGCCCGCGTCGACCGCCAGCACCGAGCCGGGAGCGCCGCGGCTCGTGCTCATGCCCACGCCAGGTGCTCCCTGTTGTGCGCGAGCAGCTTGTCCGTGAGCGCCTCCGCGTACTCGAACTGCCCGACCAGGGGGTGCGCGAGGAGCGCCTTGAAGACTCTCTCGCGGCCCCCGTGCAGGGCCGCCTCCAGCGCGAGGTTCTCGTACGCCGTCACATGCGCGACCAGTCCCGCGTACATGGGGTCGAGCGCGGGCACCTCAAGAGGCGTCGCCCCGGACGCGTCGACGCGTGCCTGGGTCTCGATGACCGCGTCGTCCGGCAGGAAGGGCAGGGTGCCGTTGTTGTACGTGTTGACCACCTGCACCGGCGAACCGCCGCAGCCGAGCAGGGCGGACGCCAGGTCGACCGCCGCCTCCGAGTAGAAGGCGCCGCCGCGCCTGGCGAGCAGCTCCGGCTTCTCGTCGAGCGCGGGGTCGCCGTACATGGCCAGCAGTTCCTTCTCCATGGCCGCCACCTCCGCCGCCCTGGACGGCTTCGTGCCGAGCTCCCGCACGACCTCGTCGTGCTGGTAGAAGTACCGCAGGTAGTACGAGGGGACGACGCCGAGGCGGTCCACGACCGCGCGCGGCATGTGCAGGTCGGCCGCGATCGTGTCACCGTGCTCGGCGATCAGCCGCGGCAGCAGGTTCTCGCCCGCCGGGCCGCCGAGGCGCACGCCCAGCTCCCAGGTGAGGTGGTTGAGCCCCACGTGGTCGAGATGGACCTCGGAGGGGGTGACGTCGAGCAGCGCGGCGAACTTCCGCTGGAAGCCGATCGCCACGTTGCACAGGCCCACCGCCTTGTGGCCGGCCTGCAGCAGTGCGCGGGTGACGATGCCGACGGGGTTCGTGAAGTCGATGATCCACGCGTCCGGGTTGGTGCGGCGGACGCGTTCGGCGATGTCCAGGACGACCGGAACCGTGCGCAGCGCCTTCGCGAGGCCGCCCGCGCCGGTGGTCTCCTGGCCGACGCAGCCGCACTCCAGCGGCCAGGTCTCGTCCTGGTTGCGCGCCGCCTGGCCGCCCACGCGCAGCTGCAGCAGTACCGCGTCGGCGCCCGCGACGCCCGCGTCCAGGTCGGCGGTGGTGACGATGGTGCCCGGGTGACCCTGTTTGGCGAAGATCCGGCGGGCCAGTCCGCCGACGAGTTCCAGGCGGTCGGCCGCCGGGTCGATCAGGACCAGCTCGGTGACCGGGAGCGTGTCCCGGAGCCGGGCGAAGCCGTCGATCAACTCGGGTGTGTAGGTGGATCCTCCACCGACTACGGCGAGCTTCATACTGTTCCGATCTTCATGCTGTGATGACCTAGCCCTTCACTCCGGTCAGCGTGACACCCTCGACGAACGCCTTCTGGGCGAAGAAGAAGACGAGGATCACGGGGGCCATGACCAGTACGGTCGCGGCCATGGTCAGGTTCCAGTTGGTCTGGTGCGCGCCCTTGAAGGACTCCAGGCCGTAACTCAGCGTCCACGCGGCCGGGTTCTCCGACGCGTAGATCTGCGGTCCGAAGTAGTCGTTCCAGAGGGCGAAGAACTGGAACAGGGCGATCGCCGCGATGCCGGGCCTGGCCATCGGCAGTACGACACGGATCAGCGTGCGGAACTCGCCGCAGCCGTCCACCTTCGCCGCGTCCAGGTACTCGTTGGGGATGGTCAGCAGGAACTGTCGCAGCAGAAAAATGGAGAATGCGTCCCCGAATGCCAGCGGAACGATCAGCGGCCACAGGGTGCCGGTGAGGTCCAGCTGCTTCGACCAGAACAGGTACATCGGGATGATGACCACCTGCTGCGGCAGCATCATCATCGAGATGACCAGCATCAGGGAGAGGTTGCGGCCCCTGAAGCGGAACTTGGCGAGCGCGTAGGCGACCGGGACCGACGAGAGGACCGTCAGGACGGTGCCCAGGCCCGCGTACATCAGGCTGTTCTTCCACCAGGTGAGGAAGCCCGGCGTCTCGAAGACCTTGACGTAGTTGCCCCACTCCCAGGTGTGCGGCACCAGGTCGCTGGTGAGCGCCTGCTGGTCGCTCATCACGGAGGTGAGGAAGAGGAAGAGGAACGGCAGCACGAAGAAGAGTGCCGCCGCGATCCCCAGCGAGTGCACGCCGATCCAGTGCAGGGCCGCCCTGCGGCGTGCGGTGCGGTGGGCGGGGGTGGGCTCGTTGACGTTGAGCGGACGCTCAAGTGTCGAGGTGGACATGGGGTTAGTCACCTGCCTGGAGGAGGCCGCCGCGACGTCGCATCAGCAGGGCCGTGAAGGCCATCGCCAGGACGAACAGGACGAGCGCGGTGACCGCGGCCGCGCCGTAGTCGAAGCGCTGGAAGCCGAGGTTGTAGACCAGCTGGGGCAGGGTCAGGGTCGACTTGTCGGGGAAGCCCGGCTCGAACTGCTGGCCGGAGTTGCCGATGATGCCGGAGGCGACCTTCCCCGCCACCAGCGGCTGGGTGTAGTACTGCATCGCCTGGATCACGCCGGTGACCACGGCGAACATCACGATCGGGGAGATGTTCGGCAGCGTCACGAAGCGGAACCGCTGCCAGGCCGACGCGCCGTCCAGTTCCGCCGCCTCGTACTGCTCCTTCGGTACGTCCAGGAGTGCGGCCATGAAGATGACCATCAGGTCACCGATGCCCCACACCGCGAGGACGGTGAGCGCGGGCTTGGCGAAGGCGGGATCGGTGAACCAGTCGGGGGTGGGCAGGCCGATGCTGCCCAGGATCTCGTTGACCGGCCCGGTGCCCGGGTTCAGCAGGAAGACGAAACCGAGTGTCGCGGCGACCGGCGGAGCCAGGTAGGGCAGGTAGAAGAGGGTGCGGAAGATGCCCGTAGCCGTCTTGATCTTGGTGATCAGCAGGCCTACGCCCAGACCGAAGACGACCCGGCACAGCACCATCACGACGACCAGCCACAGCGTGTTGCGCATCGCGGGCCAGAAGTTCGGATAGTCCGCGAAGACGTACTTCCAGTTGTCCAGGCCGTTGAACACCGGTGCGCCGAAGCCGTCGTACTTCGTGAAGGAGAAGTACACGGTGGAGAGCAGCGGGTACGCGAAGAAGACCGCGAAGCCGATCAGCCAGGGAGACATGAAGGCCGCCGTGCGCAGTGCCTGCCTCCTGTGCTTCGCGGCGAGGCCCGGCTTCCCGCGCTGCGGGAGGAGCGTGTGCGTGGTCATGACGGACTACTTCGCCTTCGCGATGTCGGTGTCGATCTGCTTCGCGAGCTTCGCCAGGCCGGCCTTCAGGTCCTTCTCGGTGCCCTTCTCGTACTGGTAGCCGAACTCCTGCATCGCGTTGAGATACGTGGCGCCGTTGACCGCGCCTGCCGGGGTGTTGGACTTCGGGTGCTGCGCGATGTCGAGGAAGGTCTTGAACGCCGGGTCGTTCTTCAGGTCGGGGGACTTCAGTGCTGCGAAGGTCGAGGGCACGTTGTGGATCGCGTTGGAGAACTCCACGACCGCCTTGGTGTCGGTCGTCATGAACTTCACCAGCTCCCACGCCGCGTTCTGCTTCTTGCTCTGCGGGGCGATACCCATCACCGTTCCCGACAGGAAGCCCTTGCCGTACTCGGCCCGCTCGCTGTCCGGGACCGGCATCGGCGCGACACCGATCTCGAAGGGCACCTTGGCGTCCTTCGCCATCCCGAGCCGCCACTCACCGTCCAGCTGCATCGCGACCTGACCGGTGTGGAACGGGTGCTTCGGGCCGAACTCGTCACCGAATGTGTTGCGGAACTTCTCCAACTTCTGTATTCCGCCGAGTTCGTCCACGAGCTTCTTCTGCGTCGTGAACATCTCCGTGAAGGCGGGGTCCTTGGCGATGTTGGACTTGCCGTCCTTGTCGAAGTACTCCGGGCCCCAGGCGCCCAGGTAGTGCTCGGTGGTCGTCTCGTAGCCGTGGTAGGCGGGCATGAAGCCCAGCTGCTCGAAACCGTCGCCCTTGGTCTTCGTCAGCTTCTTCGCCGTCGCGGCGAGCTCCGAGAACGTCACCGGCGCCTTCTTCACGCCGGCCTTCTCGAAGGCGTCCTTGTTGTAGTAGAGGCCGTAGGCGTCCGCGAGCAGCGGCAGGGCGCAGCGCTTTCCCTCGAACTGTGTGTAGTCGAGCATGACCTTCGGGAAAGTCTTCTCCAGATCCAGCTTCGACTTCTCGATGAAGGGCTTCAGATCCGCGAAAGCGCCCGACGAGCAGAACTTTCCGATGTTGGACGTGGTGAACGACGACACGACGTCCGGGCCCTTGGAACCGCCGCTGCGCAGCGACTGGTTGAGCTTGTCGTCATTGATGTTGCCGACGACGTTGACCTTGATGTTCGGGTGCGCCTTCTCGAAGCGGGCGACGTTCTCCTGAATCGCCTTGACCTCGTTCGGGGCGCTCCAGCCGTGCCAGAAGTTGATCGTGGTGTTGGCCTTCGGGTCGTCCTTCGCCGTGTTCTCGGCGGAGCCGGTACAGGCGGTGGCCACCACGGATATCGCGGCGACGGAGACGGCGGCGGCGGTCAGACGGCGGTTTCTGCGCATGACAAAGCTCCCAGGGGCAGGACGGGGCACGGGGGTGGTGCGACGGGGGCGGAAGGGGTCTAGCGGGCCGAGGTGTCGAACACTTCGTCCCGGGTGGCCTCCAGGGCGCTCTGCAGCGCACCTCTCAGCACGGGGTCCTGCTGGATCTCACCGATCACAAGACGCGGACGGGGCGCGGCCAGGTCGGCCAGCTCCGCCTGTACGAGGGACCGCAGGGGCTCGCCGCCCGAGGCGACCAGCGCCCCGGACAGCACGATCAGTTCGGGGTCGAGCACGGCGACCACGGAGGCGAGGCCGACGGCGAGGCGCTGGGCGTACTCCGGGAGGAGCCCGGCCAGTTCGCTCTCGCCGGCCGCGGCGCGGCCCAGCAGGCCGGTGGCGACCCGCACGGCCGGCTGCTCGGGAGTGTCGACGCCGAGCCGCTTCGCGATCCGCGGCACGGCGACCGGACCGACCAGTTCCTGGAAGCCGCCCGCGTTGGCCTGCGCCACCCGCCGGATCAGCGGGGCGCCGGGCACCGGCAGGAAGCCCACCTCACCCGCTCCTCCGGTCCGGCCGCGGTGCAGCCGGCCGCCGAGTACCAGCGCGGCGCCGAGGCCGGCCTCCGCCCACAGCAGCACGAAGTTCTCGTGGCCGCGCGCCACGCCGAGCCGCTGCTCGGCGACCGCCGCCAGGTTCACGTCGTTCTCGTACTCCACCGGCATCGGGAGCACCGCCGCCAGTTCGTCGAGCAGCGTGGCGGAGTGCCAGCCCGGCAGGTGCGAGGCGTACCGCAGCCGGCCGGTGCTCGGGTCGAAGGCGCCGGGAGTGCCGATCACCACCCGGTGCAGGTCACCGCGGGTGAGGGAGGCGTCGGCCGCGGCGCCGTCGATCGCCTGCGTCACCTGGCGTACGACACCCTCCGGCGCGCGCCCCGGGGTGGCCAGCTCGAAGCTGCCGACGGTCTCGCCCGTGAGGTCGGCGACGGCGGCGCGGATCCGGGCCGGGGTGACGTCGAGGGCCGCGACATGGGCGGCGCCCGCGTTCACCGCGTACAGCTGCGCGCTGGGTCCCGGGCGGCCCTCCGTGGTGCCGGTGGCGACGACCAGCCCCGCCGCTTCGAGGCGGGCCAGCAGCTGGGAGGCGGTCGGCTTGGAGAGCCCGGTGAGCTTGCCGATCCGGGTCCGGGAGAGGGGTCCGTGGGCCAGCAGCAGGTCCAGCGCGGCACGGTCGTTCATCGCGCGCAGAACACTCGGTGTGCCTGGTGTTGTGGCCATGACGAAGTCACCCGCCTCTCGGCTGCCCGCTCTCCCAACCACGTTGTTAGGAAAGTTTCCTATTCGGTGGGAGGAACGTAAGCGGAGGCGAAAGAGGCGTCAATGGGAAGCGCCCCCGAGGCAACCAAAGCGTTACCTGCGGGGGCGCGGAAGGTGTACGGAATGCGGTGGGGCGGTACGAAACCGGGCGCAATGCTTCTCGCCCGTACCGGGCCGGTGGTGCGCCTACTTGTTCAGGTTGGGGTTCGGCGCGGGAGGCGTGGGGCCCGAGCCGGGCGACGCCCCTGCGGGCGGGATCGGGTTGGACGCCACCGCCTGCGGGGACAGCGGGTTGGCCATCGCGGACGGTGCGGCGACACCCGCCGACGGGTCCGCGAGCTCCTCCTCCAGCACCGGGACGGGGCCGCCGACGATCCGGATGCCCGCCGCGTCGAAGGCGTGCTTGACCCGCCAGCGCAGCTCGCGCTCCACCCCGAGCGCCTTGCCCGGCATGGTCTTCGCGGACAGCCGCACGATCATCGAGTCCAGCAGTACCGAGTCCAGGCCGAGGACCTCGATCGGTCCCCACAGCCGTTCGTTCCACGGCTCGGCCTTCGCCATGTCCTCGGCGACCTCGGACAGCACGGCCCTGATGTTCTCCAGGTCCTCCGACGGGCGGACCTGGACGTCGACGCCCGCGGTGGCCCAGCCCTGGCTGAGGTTGCCGATCCGCTTGACCTCGCCGTTGCGCACGTACCAGATCTCGCCGTTGTCGCCGCGCAGCTTGGTGACGCGCAGGCCGACCTCTATGACCTCGCCGGACGCGACACCCGCGTCGATGGTGTCGCCGACGCCGTACTGGTCCTCCAGGATCATGAACACGCCGGAGAGGAAGTCCGTGACCAGGTTGCGCGCACCGAAACCGAGCGCCACACCGGCCACACCGGCACTCGCGAGCAGCGGCGCCAGATTGATGTTCAACGCGCCCAGCACCATCAGCGCCGCGGTGCCGAGGATCAGGAAGGACGCCACTGAACGGAGCACCGAACCGATCGCCTCGGACCGCTGGCGGCGGCGCTCCGCGTTGACCAGCAGCCCGCCGAGCGCGGTGCCCTCCACCGCCTGGGCGCTGTTGTTCATGTGGGCTATCAGCTTGGTGATCGTGCGCCGGATCACCGACCGCAGCACGGTGGCGATCACGATGATCAGCAGGATGCGCAGGCCGACACTCAGCCAGGTGGACCAGTTCTGCTCCACCCAGCTCGCGGCGTTGCCCGCCTTCTCGGCGGCCTCGTCGAACGTGACGGGATCGGCGGGCGGTTCTGCGACCAGTCGGGTGGACCAGTACACCTCGGGCACCTCCATGCGTACGGCAGACCCACCACACTAACGGGGCAAGGGGGAGCGGCCCGCTGACTCGGGCCCACGGGCGCTGTGGTCCCCGACACCCCGGCGGGCCGGTTCCCGTGCACGAGGCCCTGTGGTGCAAAACACTCCCGGCCCGTTACCCGGACGTGGTGGCGCCACGACCAGGCATGAGGGGAGACTGGTCGTGCATCGTCCCGGCGCGAGCCACGCGCCGCCGGCGTCATAGGAGGCATCCGTGCCGCATGTCCTGGTCCTCAACGCGTCGTACGAGCCCCTCGGCGTCGTACCGCTCCGCCGCGCGCTCGTCCTCGTCCTCGAAAACAAGGCACTCTGCCTTGAGGAGTCCGGCGCCTTTCTGCACAGTGCGACCCGGGTCGTGCCCGCTCCCAGCGTGGTCCGGCTGAAACGGTTCGTAAGGGTTCCCTACCGGGGTCCCGTCCCCCTCACCCGCCGTGCGCTCTTCGCCAGGGACGGCGGGCGCTGTATGTACTGCGGTGGCGTCGCAACCAGCGTCGACCATGTCATTCCGCGCAGTCGCGGCGGACAGCACGCCTGGGAGAACGTGGTGGCGGCCTGCCGCCGCTGCAACCACGTCAAGGCGGACCGGCATCTGCTGGAGCTCGGCTGGCGGCTGCGCCACCCGCCGGCCCCGCCGTCCGGCCTCGCCTGGCGCATCATCGGGACCGGGCACCGGGACCCGCGCTGGCTCCCGTACCTGCAGCCCTTCGGCGCGGACGACGCACTGGCCCGGATCGACGGTTCCTCGGTGCGGACCGGGGTCGCCTGATATCTGGACCTTCTTGCGGTAGGAGTCCGCGCGGAGTTCCGCCGCCGGACGAGCACCCCGGGCCGGGCCCAGGAGCCGTGCCACGTGTGGGGTTGAGCGACCGCTCAACCCCACAGTGCACGTCCAGCCCCTCCCCGCAGTGCACGTCCGGCCCCACAGCGCTCGTCCAACCCCACAGTGACGCCGTCAGGGGGCGACCGCGTACGCCTCCACCGACCACAGCGAGTACCCGAACCGGGTCGCCCGCTCGTCGCCCTGCACCCGGACGAATCTGGCGTCCGGCGCGTCCAGGCGCACCGTCTCCCGGCCGCCCCTGCCGTCCCGTACGGTCGCCGCCGTCCGCCACGTACGGCCGTCGGCCGACACCTGTACGCGGTACGCCTTGGCGTACGCGTCCTGCCAGTTCAGGACCACCTGGCCCACCCGGGCCGGCTGCGCCAGCTCGGCCTGCCACCACGCGGAGGGCCCCACCGGCGACGACCAGCGCGTCCCCGCGTCGCCGTCGGCCGCCGCCGCGGCCGGGAAGTCGGCCGTCTCGTCGCCCGACGACGAGATCTTCGCCCCGCGTACGAGGTCGGCGCCCGCGGTGCGCGGCGCCACCCGCACCGTCAGCACCTGCTCCTCGCCCCCGCTGAAGGACACCGGTACGCGGTACTCGCCCGCCGGGGTGCCCTTGGCGGCCTTGACGTCGAGCGGCACCGAGGCGTCCGTGCCGCGCGGCACGACGGTCGCCCCGGGAGCCACCACCTCGATGCCCTTGGGCGCCCTCGCGGCCAGCTCCCCGCGCACCTCGCCGGGCCGCTGCCCGGTCAGCGCCGCCTGCACGCGCACCGCCCGGCCGCCGATCTCCGCGTCGACCTCCTTGCGGGACAGCGACAGCCTGGCCTCGGGCTCGTCCGCGAACCACGGCACCAGCCGGTGCACCCGCGCCACCCCGGAGGTCCAGGCGAGCCGCACCGCGTCCACGCGCGTGCCGCCGACGGGCGTCTGCGTCCAGCCGTCCGGGGTGAGCGCCCCAACCTTCCGCCAGCCCTCGCCCGGCACATGCACCTCGACCGCGGTGTCGGCGTTCCCCGGGTCGGTCATCGTCGTCACCGTGGACACCGGACGGGGGTGCTTCAGGCGCACCGTGTACGTGCCGGGCCCCTGGGCGGCGCTGTCGGGCGCGCGGTCCGCGCCCGTCCAGGCGGCCCCCTGGCGCACGGCCTTCGACAGGAACGGGTCGAGCACCCCCTTGCCGACCGTCACGCGGGGCGCCTTCAGCCCCGCACGGGAGGCGTCCAGGGCGAGCGACGCCCGCCAGGCACCCGCACCGTCGCCCGCCGCCTGTGCCTGGAGCATGTCGACCGCGTGCTCACCGGCCGCGCCGTACCGCGCGAACCGGTCCACCCAGGGCCGTACCTCGTCGTCGAAGGCGCCGTCCGCCGCCTTGCCCAGACGCTGCGGGGCCTCCTTCATCACTGTGAACGCGGCCCGCAGCCGTTTGGCGGCCGCGTTCCGCTCCGCGGCGTCGCCGGACGGGCGGGACTTCCAGAACGCGTCGATCAGCGGCCGCAGGTACGCCGACTCGTGCGCCGGGTCCAGTATCGACGAGGCGTGGTTCCCGGCGAAGGCGCGCATCGCCTCACGCGCCTTCGGGTCACCGCCCGCGAGGTCGTCGATCGCCGCCTGCCAGGACTCCTGCGGCTGGTAACCCCGCGGGTTCCAGGCGAAGTCGGCGGCCGTGAACAGCGGAATGCGGGAAGCGGAGGGCTGTTCCATCGCGTTGGACAGCAGGGCGGCGCTGCGGCCCGCCACCGCCGGTTCACGGCCCGTGTAGGGGCCGAGGAAGATGCGGTCCTGCGCGTAGTCGTTGACCGGGTAGTTGTCCATGGTCACCAGGGGATGGCCGAACGCGGCCCGGGTGGTGACCAGTTCGCGTCCGCTGATGGTGCGCGGCACCACGCCGACACCGGTCCAGGCGACCTGCACGCGGGGATCGAACTCGGTCGCCAGGGCGCGCCGGTAGGCGGTCGCCCCCTCCTGGTAGAACTCGGTCGGCATCAACGACAGCGGCTCGGCGCCCGGGTGCCGCTCGGCGAGATGGCGGGCCACCGCGCTCGCCACGCGCGCGTGTGCCTTCGCCGCCGCCTCTGGGCCCGAGCCGAACACGTCCGCGTCCTGACCGCAGTGCCACTCGCTGTAGCTGACGTCCTGGAACTGGAGCTGGAAGACCCGTACACCCAGCGCCCACATCGCGTCGACCTTGCGGGTGAGCGCGCGCACGTCCCGGTCGTCGGACATGCACATCGCCTGGCCGGGCGCCACCGCCCAGCCCAGCGCCACGTGGTTGCGGCGGGCGTGGTCGGCGAGCACCCGGAAGGAGGCCCGGTCGGCCGCCGGGTAGGGCTCACGCCACAGCGCCTGCCGGTACGGGTCGTCACCCGGCGCGTACAGATAGCGGTTCTGCTTCGTACGGCTCATGAAGTCGATCTGCGCGAGCCGCTGTTCGGTGCTCCAGGGGCGGCCGTAGAAACCTTCCGTCATGCCCCGTACGGCTGTTCCCGGCCAGTCGCGTACGACGGCGCCCGCGATGCTGCCCGGGGCCCCGGCGGGGGTGCGTACCAACTGCCGCAGTGTCTGCGCCGCGTGGAACATGCCGTCCTGGCCGACGCCGTCCAGGGCCACCGTGTGGCGCCCCGCGACCTCACCCACCGCGATCCGGTAGCCGCCCTGCGGCAGGTCCGCGCGGGCGGGCGCGCGGAGCGCCTTCAGGGCGGCCTCGGCGTCCCCCACCCGTACGACCAGACCGCGCGGGGGCAGTGCCTCGCCCGGCGCGGTCTCGTAGAGGGTGTGCGCGCCGGCACCCCGCAGCACGCTGCGCAGCGCGTCCACCGCGTACGGATCGGTGCCGGGCGCCACGACGAGGACCGCCTCGTCCCCGACCGGCACGCCCTGTCCGGCGGCCCGCATCGACTGCGGTCGCGGCCACACCGGCGGTAGCGGGGCCCCGCTCTCATGGTCCCGCGCGGTGGGGGAGGGGGCGTCGGGTGCGGGCGGCGCGGCGACCGCCACCGGTGCCCCGCCGAGCAGGCCGCCCATCACGGCGAACGCGACGGCGGTCGCACCCCTTCTGCGCCCCAGCTGCACGCCGTACTCCTCGGTGTTCATCGCTTCGTGACCTACGGCGCCGATGCCATCACCCGTCTGCCAAGGGTGTCAATGCGAGCCGCCCGTATGTCGCATTTGCCTGCGGGGGGTGTGGTGGAGGGACCGCGTGCGCCGCCGGGGGCCGGCGGACAGTCTGCGGCGTTCCGTCCCCCCGCTCCAAGTTTTTCCGTCAACTCCCGCCCCGGGGTGCGGTTGTGACCCGGGTCACCTTGGGCGACCGGAAATGTCTGCGGTTCCGTCCTTTGGGTATGGCTGCTGTTGTCCGCGTCCCCCACCAAGGGAGGCCCCCGTGGCCGCTTCTGCCCAGCTTCTCCTCTCCGCCCTGTCCAAACAGGTCTCGGGTCCCGACTCGGGTCTCGACGGATCCTGCGCGTGCGGCTGCGCCGAGCCGCCCCTCACCAGCGAGCCCCCGCTCGCCGACGCAGCGCCGCTGACGAGTGAGCCGCCGCTCACCGACGCCGCGCCCCTCACCAGCGAGCCGACGTCGTACGGAACGGCGTCCGGCATGGAGTACCAGTACCCGGGGGTCTAGATGGCCGCAGCGCAGGAGCCGCCGGGCACACCGGAGCGCGCTGACGGGCCGAAGCCGTCCGCGGTGCCGGGGGAGCCGCCGCGCGCGATGCCTGGGGGACCCGATGGGCCGTCGCACGCGATGCCCGGGGGGCCCGATGAGCCGCCGCGCGCGCCGGGGCCGTCCCCGGTGACCGGCGAGCCGCACCCCGCGCGCGAGCCCTCTTCTGCGACCGTGGAGCCGCCTTCTACGTCTGAGGAGCAGCCTCCCGTGCCGCAGTCGCCTCCCGTGTCCGACGGACCGCCTCCCGAGCCGGCCAGGCAGCCGGCTGAGCACCCGGCCGAGCAGCCGCCGCCCGTGTCCGAGCCGCTCGCCCGGCTCGCCGCGCTGCACGGTGTCGCCAGTTCCTACGCGCCGTCCGACGACCGGATGGTCCAGGTTCCGGCCGCCACCGTCGTCGAGGTGCTCGCCGCACTGGACGTCGACGCCTCCACGCCGCAGGCGGTCGACGACGCCCTCGCCGCCCACGAGGCGGCGGCAACGGCGTGGCTGCTGCCGCCGACGGTCGTCCTGTGGCGGGACGCCCCCGCCCTTCCTGGCCCCCTGGCGGCGCTGCCCGAGGGCACCGTGCTGCGGATCGCCACCGAGCAGGGCGAGACCCGGGAGTGGCCGACCGGGCCGCAGGGCGGCCCCGCCCCCGTCACCTCGGTCCCGGACGCGACCGCCGGCTCCTCCACCCCGGACGCGACCGTCGGCCCCTCCACCCCGGACACGACCGCCGGCCGCTCCGCCCCGGCGCCGGGCGCGTCCGCCCCGGAAGTACGCGTCGCGTCCGTCCCCCGAGTGCCGTCCCCGGGCGCCGTCGCCGACCACTGGGCCGAACTTCCGCTCGGTGTGCACGCGTTGAGCGCCCGGCTGGCCGACGGCCGTGAGGCCTCCTGTCGTCTCGTCGTCGCCCCCGCGCGCGTGCCCGCGCCGCACGGCCCCCGGCACGGTTTCCTCGTCCAGCTCTACTCCCTGCTGTCCGCCAGGTCCTGGGGCATGGGTGACCTCGGGGACCTCGGTGAGCTTGCCGCCTGGTCGGGGCGCTCGCTCGGCGCCGGGTTCGTCCAGGTCAACCCGCTGCACGCGGCGGTGCCCGGAACGCCGACCGACCCGTCCCCGTACCGCCCCTCCTCCCGGCGCTTCCCCGACCCCGTGCACCTGCGGATCGAGGCCGTGCCCGAGTTCGGGCACGTCACCGCCCCCGCCGCCCGCGAGGAACTGGACGGGCTGCTCGCACGGGCCGCCGCCCTGCGGGAGGGGGTGCTGCACAAGGACGCCCTGATCGACCGCGACGCCGTGTGGGACCTCAAGAGACGGGCCCTGGAGATCCTCCACGAGGTGCCGCTGGGCCCCGGCCGCCGCGCCGCCTTCTGCGACTTCCTCGCCGAGCAGGGCCGGGCGCTGGAGGACCACGCCACCTGGTGCGCGCTCGCCGAGGAGCACGGCGGTGACTGGCAGCTCTGGCCGGCCGCGCTGCGCGACAGCGCCTCCGAGGAGACTGCCCGTGCCCGCGCCGGCCTGCGCGAGCGCATCGACTTCCACTGCCGGCTCGTCTGGCTCACCGACTGCCAGCTCGGCGACGCCCAACGGGCCGCGGGCGAGGCCGGCATGGCCGTCGGACTCGTCCACGACCTCGCGGTCGGCGTGCACCCCGGCGGCTCCGACACCTGGTGCGCGCGGGAGGTCTTCGCGCCGCGCATGTCCGTCGGCGCGCCCCCCGACGCCTTCAACGCGCACGGCCAGGACTGGGGGCTGCCGCCCTGGCGGCCGGACGTCCTCGCGAGGTCCGGCTACGCCCCGTACCGCAGCCTGCTGCGCAACCTCCTGCGGCACGCGGGAGC
The DNA here is from genome assembly GCF_044757485.1 of Streptomyces sp. NPDC091272. Classification (NCBI taxonomy): domain Bacteria; kingdom Bacillati; phylum Actinomycetota; class Actinomycetes; order Kitasatosporales; family Streptomycetaceae; genus Streptomyces; species Streptomyces sp. NPDC091272. Next base: position 354,453 of record NZ_JBIVVC010000005.1, on the reverse strand, counting down.
CGTCCGCATCGACCACGTCATGGGCCTCTTCAGGCTCTGGTGGGTGCCCGAGGGGCGGCCGCCGACCGAGGGCACGTACGTCCGCCACGACGCCGAGGCCATGCTCGCCGTCCTCGTCCTGGAGGCGGACAGGGCCGGGGCCACCGTCATAGGGGAAGACCTCGGCACGGTCGAGCCCGGTGTGCGCGACGCGCTCGCCGCGCGCGGGGTGCTCGGCACCTCCGTGCTGTGGTTCGAACGCGACTGGGCGGGCACCGGCCGCCCGCTGCCGCCCGACGCCTGGCGCGAGGGCTGCGTGGCCACCGCCACCACCCACGACCTGCCCTCCACCGCCGCCCGCCTCACCGGCGAACACGTCGCCCTGCGGCACCGCCTCGGTCTGCTGACCCGCCCCCTGGAGCAGGAGCGCGCCGAGGACACCACGGAGGTCACCGAATGGCTGTCCTACCTCACCCGGCTGGGCCTGCTGCCCGAGGGCGCGGGCGACGAGGAGGCCGCGGTACGGGCCGTCCACCGCTTCCTGTGCGCCACCCCGGCCCGGATGGTCGGTGTGTGGCTGCCGGACGCCGTGGGCGACCGCAGGCCGCAGAACCTGCCCGGCACCTGGGACCAGTACCCGAACTGGCGGCTGCCCCTCGCCGACGCCGAAGGACACCCCCGCACCCTGGAGGAACTGGCCGCCTCCCCCCGGCTGCACGCCCTGATGGAGACGGTCAGGGCGGGCGCGGAGGCACCCCCGGGTGCGCCGCACGGACCCCTTGCAGCACCCCCGGGCGCGCCACCGGGACCCCTTACGGCACCCCCGGGCGCGCGCTCCACTTAGTCGTTCGCTACTTTTGCACCGTGGACAAGAAGAACGCTCTGCGCGCCGGCGCTGTCGCGACCGGTACGACGCTGATGATGCTGCTCCTGTCGTCTCCCGCGCTCGCGGCCGTACGGGACGACGGTGACGACCCGGGCCCCGGCCTGAACGTCGCCGAGACCCTCGGTCTCTTCGTCGCGGCCCCGATCGGTCTCTTCGTGATCATCGCCGGACTGGTGATGGTGCTCGACAAGTCGCGCAAGCAGGTCTGACACCGGATCTCGCTCCGCCGAGGGCGTCCGCGCCCGTACGCATCGTCGTACGGGCCGCGGGCGCCCTCGCTGCGTTGTCCGACCGGCCAATCGTTCAGTTCAGCTGAACAGATTCGTCGAAAAGTTTCGATAGACCTGAACGTGCCACCGGTGTGACGGTAGAGCCCTCAGCACGGTCCGCGGCTCACTCGTGGACCACTCACCGATCACCTCACGGGGGCAGCGATGGCAGTTCTTGACCGTATCCGCACACCGAGCACCAGCACGGTGGCCAAGGCGCAGAAGGGCGCGGGCCTCGGGCTCCTGCTCGCCGCCGTCGCCACCGTCGTCTGGTCCGGCAGCTTCGTGACCTCGCGCGGTCTGCACGACTCCGTGCCGCCCGTCCAGGCCGCGTTCTGGCGCTGGATCGTCGCACTGCTTGCCGTCGCCCCCTTCGCCGTCCGCGAGACCTGGCGCCAGCGGGCCCTGCTCCGCAAGCACCTCGGCTTCCTCACCCTCGCCGCGCTGCTCGGCGTCACCGTCTACAACACCCTCGTCAACCAGGCGGGACTCGACACCCCGGCCGGCACCATGGGCATGATCATGGCCGCCTCACCCGTCGTCATGGCGCTCTGGGAGCGGCTCGGCGGGCAGCGCCTCGGCGCCCGCCGCGTCATCGGCATGGTGATCGCCTGCGCCGGCGTACTGCTCCTGGTCAGCAAGGGCTCGCTCACCCTGGGACTGTCCGTGGGCGCGTTCTGGATGATCGCCGCCGCCCTGTGCTTCGGTTCGTACAGCGCCCTGCTGCGCCGCAAGCCCGCCGAGATCGGCTCCCTCGCCTTCCTCTTCGCCACGTTCGTGCTCGGCGCGCTGATGCTGGCACCGGTGTACGGCGTCAGCCTCGCCGTCCAGGGCGGTTTCGAGGCCAGGCCGGGCACCGTGGGACCGCTCGTCTACGTCGGCGTGTTCTCCTCCGCCGTCGCCTTCTTCGCCTGGAACAAGGCCATCTCCCTGATCGGCGCCGCCCGCGCCGGAATCATCTACTACCTCCAGCCGGTCTGCGTGGCGCTGCTCTCGTACGCGGTCCTGGGTGAGCGGACTGGCCCGCTCCAGGTCCTGTGCATGGCGCTGATCCTCGGCGGTGTGGTGCTCGGAGCGGCGAGCGGTACCCGCCGCACCGGGCGTCAGTAGGCAAGGCGCAGTGCCGCCGCGCGCCGGGACCACCGGCACCGGGAGGCCCACGGTGCGAAGGCGCCGCGGGCCTCCCGGTGCCGGTGGGGGCCGTGGACCTTGGATAGGTTGCGCTCATGGCCGAGTGGGACATCAAGAAGCTGCGCATCCTGCGGACCCTGCGCGACCGCGGCACCGTGACCGCGACCGCCCAGGCGCTGCTCATGACGCCTTCCGCCGTCTCCCAACAACTCTCCAACCTGGCCAGGCAACTCGACGTGACCCTGCTGGAGGCGCACGGCCGCCGGGTCCGCCTCACCGACGCGGCGCACCTCGTACTGCGCCACGCCGAGGCCGTCTTCGCGCAACTGGAGCGCGCGGAGGCCGAGTTGGAGGGGTACGCGCAGGGTGAGGCGGGAGAGGTGCGGATCGGGGCGTTCTCGACCGCCGTGCCCGCCCTGGTCGTACCTGCGGTGCGGCGGCTGCGCGAGACCCACCCCGGTCTGGAGGTACGGGTCAGGGAGGCGGAGGCGGCCGAGGCGTACGCACTGCTCTCCGAGGGCGCCGTCGACCTCGCCCTCTCGCTGGCGGCCCACGCGCCCACCGCGCGCGACCCGCAGTTCGCCCGCGTCCCGCTGCTCGCCGACCCCCTCGACGTGGCACTGCCCACCGGGCACCCGCTCGCGACGGCCCCCGGTCTGCGGCTCGCGGACCTGTCCGGCGAAGCCTGGATCTTCGGCGGCAGCGGCCCCTGGTCGGAGATCACCACCGCGGCCTGCGAGGCCGCGGGATTCGTCCCGGAGCAGGCCCACAGCGCGGCCGGCTGGACGGCGATCCTCGCGATGGTCGAGGCCGGGATGGGGGTCGCCCTGGTGCCGCGGATGGCGGCGGCGGAACGCCGGGCCGGGGTCGTCATGCGGGTGCTCGAAGCGGACCGGCCCCGGCGGCACGTGGTCGCCGCCGTACGGCGCGGCGCACAGGACGGCCCCGCGGTGGGGCGGGCCCTCGCCGCACTGCGGACGATCGCCGCGGAACGGACCTAGCCGACCGGCGGCGCGGGCCCCGTTGACCCGCGGCCCAGGCATCGGATCACAACCACTCGGATCACAACCACTCAGATCACAACCACTCGGATCGCAACCACACAGATCGCAACCTTTCAGCTCAGCTTAAAAGCCTGTGCGAAAACTTTCGATAGACCTGAGTGGTCGCGCACGGCAGAGTCCAAGGCATGACGACGACCGACGTGACCGCGACCGCGAACCCCGACGACCCGCACGCCAACGACGCCGCCCCCTACGGCGGAGGCGACCCGTACGCCGACTACCGCGGCGCGGGCGACCACGCGTTCACCGAGCTCGTCGACCTCGCGGACCGTCGCCTCGGCGCCGGCGTCATCGCCGCCAACGACGAGTTCTTCGCCGAGCGCGAGAACCTCCTGATCCGTGAGCGCGCCGTCTTCGACCCCGAGCACTTCGGGCACAAGGGCAAGATCATGGACGGCTGGGAGACCCGCCGCCGCCGCGGGGCCGGCGCGGAGCGTCCCTTCCCCGAGCCCGAGGAGCACGACTGGGCGATAGTCCGCCTCGGTGCCCCCGGCGTCATCCGCGGCATCATCGTCGACACCGCCCACTTCCGCGGCAACTACCCGCAGCGCGTCAGCATCCAGGCCACCGCCGTCGAGGGCTCCCCGAGCCCCGAGCAGCTCCTGGCGCCCGACGTGAAGTGGGAGGAGCTCGTCCCGGTCACGCCCGTGAAGGGCCACGCCGCCAACGGCTTCGAGATCGACGTCGAGCGCCGCTTCACCCACGTACGCCTGTGCCAGCACCCCGACGGCGGCGTGGCCCGCCTGCGTGTGCACGGCGAGGTCGTCCCGGACCCCGAGTGGCTCCAGCTCCTCGGCACCGTCGACCTGGTCGCCGTACAGAACGGCGGCACCTACGAGGACGCGTCCGACAAGTTCTACTCCTCGCCCACCCAGATCATCCTGCCCGGCACCTCCCGCAAGATGGACGACGGCTGGGAGAACCGCCGCCGCCGGGTCCGCGACACCAACGACTGGGTGCGCTTCAAGCTCGTCGCGCAGGGCGCCATCCGCGCCGTCGAGATCGACACCGCCTACCTCAAGGGCAACTCCGCCGGCTGGATCGCGCTCAGCGGCCGCAACGGCGACACCGGCGACTGGTTCGAGATCCTGCCGCGCACCAAGCTGCAGCCCGACACCCTGCACCGCTTCAAGCTCGCCGCGCAGGCCGTCGCCACCCACGTCCGCCTCGACGCCTTCCCCGACGGCGGCGTCGCCCGGATGCGCCTGCACGGCACGGTCACCGAGCAGGGCCAGGCCGAGCTCAAGGCCCGCTACGAGGACCTGAACAACTAGTCCCGCAGACTCCGTGCGTGCGGTGGACAGCGATCCCGCACGCACGGGTACAACCGAAGGGCCCCGGCGCACACCCACCCGCGCCGGGGCCCCGCCGCGTTCACCGGGCCGCTGGGCGCCCGCCGCGTTCAACGGGCCGCTAGGCCCCCGCCGCCTCGTCCGCCGCCTGCGCCCTGAGTGCCCGCTCGACGCCCGAGCGCGACTCCGACACCAGCCGCCGCAGGGCCGCGCTCGGCTCGGCCGACGCCAGCCAGGTGTCCGTCGCGTCCAACGTCTCCTGGGAGACCTGGAGCGCCGGGTAGAGACCGACGGCGATCTGCTGCGCCATCTCGTGCGAACGCGAGTTCCACACGTCCTTGACGGCTGCGAAGTACTTCTGCGCGTACGGGGCGAGCAGCTCGCGCTGGTCGGTCTGCACGAAGCCGCCGATGACGGCCTCCTGGAGGGAGTTGGGGAGCTTGTCCGACTCGACGACCGACGCCCAGGCCTCCGCCTTCGCGTCCTCGGTCGGCCGCGCCGCACGGGCCGAGGCCGCGTGCTGCTTGCCCGCCGAGGTGTTGTCGCGGGCCAGCTCGGCCGCGATGTCGTCGTCGTCCATGACACCGGCCGCCGCCAGACGCCCGACGAACGCCCAGCGCAGATCGGTGTCCACCGCCAGGCCCTCGACCGACTCCGCGCCGTCGAGCAACCCCCGCAACAGGTCCAGCTGCTGCGGGGTGCGGGCGGTGGCGGCGAACGCCCGCGCCCACGCCAGCTGGTGGTCGCTGCCCGGCTCCGCCGACTGAAGGTGGGCGAGAGTCGCCTCGGTCCACTGCGTCAGCCCCACCTCGCGCCAGGACGGCGCCGCGTACAGGTCGAGCGCCAGCTTCACCTGACGGTGCAGCGACTGCACGACGCCGATGTCCGACTCCTTCGAGATGCCGGACAGCACCAGCGCGAGGTAGTCACGGGCCGCCAGCTCGCCGTCACGCGTCATGTCCCACGCCGAGGCCCAGGACAGCGCACGCGGCAGCGACTCGGTGAAGTCGCCCAGGTGCTCGGTGACGAAGGCCAGCGAGGCCTCGTCCATGCGAACCTTCGCATAGCTCAGGTCGTCGTCGTTGAGGAGCACGACGTCCGGGCGGGCCCGGCCCACCAGGGCGTCCACGACGGTCAGTTCACCGTCCACGTCCAACTCGACACGGTCGGTGCGCACCAGCTTGCCCGCACCGTCCAGGTCGTACAGGCCGATCGCGATGCGGTGCGGACGCAGCGTCGGGACGCCCTTCGCGCCGACGGGCAGCGCCGGGGCCTCCTGCCGCACGGCGAACGACGTGATGACACGGTCCGCGTCCGTCTCCAGCTCCGGGCGCAGCACGTTGATGCCGGCCGTCTGCAGCCACTTCTGCGACCACGTCCCGAGGTCGCGGCCACTGGTCTGCTCCAGCGCGCCGAGCAGGTCGCTCAGCTGGGTGTTCCCGAAGGCGTGCGCCTTGAAGTACGACTGCACACCGGCGAAGAACTCGTCCATGCCGACGTACGCCACCAGCTGCTTGAGCACCGAGGCGCCCTTGGCGTACGTGATCCCGTCGAAGTTGACCAGCACGTCGTCCAGGTCACGGATGTCGGCCATGATCGGGTGCGTCGAGGGCAGCTGGTCCTGGCGGTACGCCCACGTCTTCATGGAGTTCGCGAACGAGGTCCAGGAGTGCGGCCACCTCGAACCCTCGGCGTACGCCTGGCAGGCGATCGAGGTGTACGTGGCGAACGACTCGTTCAGCCACAGGTCGTTCCACCACTCCATGGTGACGAGGTCGCCGAACCACATGTGGGCGAGCTCGTGCAGGATCGTCTCGGCGCGCGTCTCGTACGCGGCGTCCGTGACCTTCGAGCGGAACACGTACTGGTCGCGGATGGTCACCGCGCCCGCGTTCTCCATCGCGCCCGCGTTGAACTCCGGCACGAACAGCTGGTCGTACTTGGCGAACGGGTAGGCGTAGTCGAACTTCTCCTGGAACCAGTCGAAACCCTGCCGGGTGACGGCGAAGATGTCCTCCGCGTCCAGGTGCTCGGCGAGCGAGGGACGGCAGTAGATGCCGAGCGGGACGGACTGCCCGTCCTTGCCCTCGTACGACGAGTGCACCGCGTGGTACGGACCGGCGATCAGCGCCGTGATGTACGTGGAGATGCGCGGCGTCGGCTCGAACGCCCAGACGTCGTCCTTCGGCTCGGGCGTCGGCGAGTTGGAGATCACGGTCCAGCCCGCCGGGGCCTTCACGGTGAACCGGAAGGTCGCCTTCAGGTCCGGCTGCTCGAACGACGCGAACACCCGGCGGGCGTCCGGCACCTCGAACTGCGTGTACAGGTAGGCCTGTTCGTCGACCGGGTCCACGAAGCGGTGCAGACCCTCACCGGTGTTCGTGTAGGCGCAGTCCGCGACCACCTTGAGCTCGTTGGCGCCGCCGCGCAGGCCGGCCAGCGCGATGCGCGAGTCGGCGAAGACCGCCCCGGCGTCGAGCGCGGCGCCGTTCAGCACGACCTCGTGCACGGCGGGCGCGACCAGGTCGATGAAGCTCGTGGCGCCGTCCTCGGCGGACTCGAAGCGCACCGTCGTCACCGAGCGGTACGTACCGCCCTCCTGCGCGCCACTGAGGTCGAGCTCGACCTCGTACGCCTCAACCGTGAGCAGCCGCGCGCGCTCCTGCGCCTCTTCGCGGGTCAGATTGGTACCGGGCACCCTGTCATCTCCTCGGATCGTGACGTTCTGGACCATCCTTCCACGGCGGGGACGGACGGCGAAGGGCGGTGAAGGCCCCTCGCCCGGCCGTCACCGCCCCTGTCGTGCACCAGGTGTGTCAGCCGTTGAGCTCGGCCGCCACCAGCTCCGCGATCTGCACCGCGTTGAGGGCCGCGCCCTTGCGGAGGTTGTCGCCGGAGAGGAACAGCGCGAGGCCGTTCTCCGCGGTCTCGTCGAGGCGGATGCGCCCCACGTACGAGACGTCCTGGCCGGCCGCCTCCAGCGGCGTCGGGATGTCGGAGAGCGCGACCCCGGGGGCGCCGCCCAGCAGCTCGTACGCGCGCTCCACGCTGAGCGGACGCTCGAAGCGCAGGTTGACCTGGAGCGAGTGGCCGGAGAAGACCGGCACGCGCACACAGGTGCCGGAGACCTTCAGCTCCGGGATCTCCAGGATCTTGCGGGACTCGTTGCGGAGCTTCTGCTCCTCGTCGGTCTCGAAGGAACCGTCGTCGACGAGGTTGCCGGCCAGCGGCAGCACGTTGAAGGCGATCGGCCTCTTGTACACCTCCGGCGCGGGCAGCTCGACCTTGTCACCGCCGTGGGTGAGCTCGGCCGCGTGGTCGACGACCTTCTTGACCTGGCCGTCGAGCTCGGCGACACCGGCCAGGCCCGAGCCGGAGACGGCCTGGTAGGTGGTGGCGATCAGCGCGGTCAGACCGGCCTCGTCGTGCAGCGGACGCAGTACCGGCATCGCGGCCATCGTCGTGCAGTTCGGGTTGGCGATGATGCCCTTGGGGCGGTCCGCGACCGCGTGCGGGTTGACCTCGGAGACGACGAGGGGAACCTCGGGGTCACGGCGCCAGGCGGAGGAGTTGTCGATGACGACGGCGCCCTGGGCCGCGACCTTCTCGGCGAGGGCCTTGGAGGTCGCGCCGCCCGCGGAGAAGATGACGATGTCGAGCCCGGTGTAGTCGGCGGCCGACGCGTCCTCGACGGTGACCGGCTTGCCGTCCCACTCCAGCGTCGAGCCGGCGGACCGCGCGGAGGCGAACAGCCGCAGCTCCTTCACCGGGAACTTCCGCTCCGCGAGGATGCGCAGCACTACCGCGCCGACCTGACCGGTGGCTCCGACGATTCCGACCCTCACTGTGACTCCTCAGTCTGTGTACGCAGGCATGACGACCTGCGGCGTTGCACCCATGATGCGCGCGGTGCTGTCCGCCTTGTCCAATCGATTGTCCGAAGTGCGGGACAGGGGGCACCTGCCCCGGCGATGCTCTGGCCATGTCTGTGACGAAGAACAAGTGGACACCCACCCACGGCGACCCCTACCGGCCGGTGCCCTACACCCCCGCACGGATGGACGCGGCCGAATCCCTGGCCCGCGCCGCCGAGCTCCGCGCCCGGATGGACGAGCGCCGCACGGTCCGGCAGTTCTCCCCCGACCCCGTCCCCGACCAGGTGATACGCGACGCGATCGCCTGCGGCGCGACCGCCCCCTCCGGCGCCCACCAGCAGCCCTGGACCTTCGTACTCGTCAAGGACCCGGACGTACGGCGCCGGATCCGCGAGGCGGCCGAGGCGGAGGAGCAGATCTCCTACGAAGGCCGGCTCGGCGAGGAGTGGCTCGACGCGCTGCGCCCGCTGGGCACCGACGAGGTCAAACCGCACCTCACCGACGCGCCCGCCCTGATCGTCGTCCTCCAGCAGCGCTACTGGCTCGCCGAGGACGGCACCAAGCACAAGCACTACTACGTCGACGAGTCCGTCGGCATCGCGGTCGGCATGCTGCTCTCCGCCCTGCACCTCTCGGGCCTCGCCGCCCTCGTCCACACCCCGAGCCCCATGCGCTTCCTCGGTGAGGTGCTGGGCCGCCCGGTCAACGAGAAGGCGTTCGCGGTGATCCCGGTGGGCTACCCGGCGGACGACTGCGTCGTGCCGGACCTGGTGCGCAAGTCGCTGGACCAGGTACTGGTCGAGGTCTGAGACCCCGGCACGCACGAGGGAGCCCGGTACGAACGGGGGCGGATCCCCGGACGCACGACGAGCGCCCCCGGCACGCACGAGGGGCGGGCCCAGGATCCGGGCCCGCCCCTCGGTCACCTCGCCACGGCCGTTACGGCGTGACCTTCTCGATCTGGACGCTGCCCGTGCCCGCGACCGTGCCGCGCGGGTTCACGAGCTGCACCTGGCCGAAGAACCGGCGTCCCTCGGGGGCCGCGCCGCCCACCAGTACCGAGGCCTCGACCTGCGCCGAAGCCCCGTTGGCGAGCTGCACGGTCTTCGTCTCGTCCGTCGTGACCGAACCGAGCGACGGGGCGAAGAACACGTCCTGGTAGTCGTACGTGGTGCTGCCGGCCGGGACCGAGTAGCCGTCCACGACGATCGTGTACGTACCCGCGGCGGGCTTCACCAGGCTGACGGCCTCCTCGGAGTCGCCGTCCGCCGCACTGGCGACCTGGACGCCGTCCTTGAGGACCGCCAGGTCCAGGTCGGCCGCGGCGTCGGAGACCTTGCCGATCGCGACGTCGAGGCGCTCGACGCCCGTGCCGAGGACGACGGTGGTCTGCTGCGACTCACCCTGCTTGATGCTCGGCCTGGCGATCTTCGCGGAGCCCAGCGATCCGCCCTTCAGCTTGCCCTCGACCGCGGCGAAGCCGTTGGTGACCTTCCATTCGACGGGGGCCGGGGTACCGACCTTCGCCTCCGGGACGACCTTGACCGCGGGGTCGAAGGCCGCGCCGAGGAGCGTCACGTCGAGCTTGTACGGGTTGTCGAGCAGCGGCGACGTACGGCGCGACTCGACCTCGACCTCCCAGACACCGGGCGCCGGGTCCGGGTACGAGCGGACGTCGGGGCGGCAGGTGTTCGCCGGGTTGGTGTAGTTCGGGTAGCAGTTCGTCGTCGCGGTCGGGTCCGACGGCACACCGTACGGGTGGATCGAGATGAACCGGGTCTGACTGCCGGCGGCGAGCCCGCTCAGTGCCACCTCAAGGTTCTTCGCGCCCGCGGGGACGGTCACGAAGTACGAGGTGGGGGCGTTGCGCTGCACCGTGCCCGACTTCGACAGCGTGTAGCCGGGCTTCGCCAGCTCGTCCGCGGCCACGACCGTGGTGAGGATCTGCTTGTCGATGCCCTCGGTGGCCTTGTCGGACACCTCCAGGACCGCGCTGTGGATGCCGCCGGAGCGGGGCTGCGCGGAGACCTTCACGGTGACCGGCTGGTTCAGCGGCAGCTGCACGACGTCGTTGCCGACGACCTTGAAGGTGCCGTCGTTGTTCTCGAAGTGCAGCTCGTGACGGACGGCACCGGCCGGGCCCGAGGTACGGGTGACGGTAATGTCGTAGGTCTTCTTCTGGCCCGTCCGCAGGCCACCCTCACGGTCGTACAGACCGGTGCCGAAGCCGGGCGTCGCCAGGGCGTAGTCGATCGCGGTGTCGACCGGGGCCTTCACGGTGTACTCGTGGGCGGTGGCGCCCTTCTTCAGGGACTTCCACGCGTCGACGACGTTGATGAGGCCGGCGCCCTGCTCGTGGGCCTGCGCGCCCTTGATGTGGTCGGCCTGGCTGACCAGCGCGGTGCGCAGCTTCGCGGGGGTGAGGTCGAGCCCCGACTGCTTGGCCGCCGAGATCAGCAGCGCCGACGCGCCGGCCGCCTGCGGGGACGCCATCGAGGTGCCCTGCAGCATCTGGTAACCGGCCGGCAGCGGGTAACCCGCCTCGGCGACCGGGCCGCCGGGCAGCCAGGTCTGCGTGGTGTTGATCGCGGCGCCGGGCGCGGTGATCGTCGGCGCGAAGCCGCCGTCCTCACGCGGACCGCGGGAGGAGAACGGCATCATCGCGTACTTGGTCTTCACGACCGAGCCGTAGTTGGCCGCCCAGGTCTCCTTGGAGATGGACGCGCCGACCGAGATGACCTTGTCGGCCAGGGCGGGGTCGCCGATGGTGTTGGTGCCGGGACCGCTGTTGCCGGCCGAGATGACCAGCTGCACGCCCGTGGTGTCGATGAGCTGCGTGTAGAGCTGGGCGCGCGCGTTGTTGCCGTCGTTGAGCGCGGGCAGACCGCCGATCGACATGTTGACGATGTCGACGCCCCGGTTCTTCACCAGGTCGGACATGCCCTCCATCAGCGCGACGTTGGTGCAGCCGCCGCTCCAGGTGCAGGCGCGCGAGGAGACCAGCTTGGCGCCGGGCGCCGCGCCGTTCATCCTGCCGCCGAAGAGGCTGTTGGCGGCGGTGATGCCGGCCACGTGAGTGCCGTGCTCGCTCTGGATGACGCCGATGTTGACGAAGTCGGCCTTGGCGCCGCCCGCGTTGTAGACGACGTCCTTGCGGGACTCGACGACGAACGGGATGCGCTCGACGACCTCGGTCGCCGGGTCGTCCTTGCCGAAGTAGCCGACCTGGAACTTGTCCTTGTAGGGGCTCATCGCCTCCTCGTCGGCGAAGTCCCCGTCGTCGTCCAGGTCCAGCCGGACGGTGCCGGCCGCCGGGTCGTACAGCACGCCCCAGACGTCCGTGGTGTCGCCGTCCCGGTTCAGGTCGCCCTGCATGTCGCCACCCACGGTGGCGTTCTCCCGGAAGAGGTTGAACTTGTAGGTGCCCGCGGGCGCAGTCCAGGTCCGGCCGGAGGCCGTGAAGGCCGGGCCGTTGACCGAGGTGATCATCGGGCGCCAGGTCAGGTCGCCGTCGGCGACCGGGTCCGTCGCGGTCACCCAGTCGACGATCTTGCGCTCACCCGTGGTGGTCTTCTGCAGCGCGGGGTGCCCGAGGTCGACACCCGAGTCCAGGATGCCGATGGTGACGCCGCGGCCGTCCGCCTTCGGGTTCTTCTTCACGAAGTCGACGGCGCCGGTCTCGAAGGACGGGTTGTACGGGTTCTCGGCGGGGGTGTTCTTCCCCGGCGCCGGATACGTCCCCTTCGCGGCGACCGCTGCGCCGGCCCGGTCCGCGGACGGGGTCGGGTCGTCCAGCGCGATCTCGTGCTTGAGGTCGATGGCCCGCACACTGGTGAGCTTCGCGGCGTCCCTCAGCGCGCCCTCGGCCTTGGCGGTGGGCAGGGTCGCCCGTACGTAGCCGAGCTCGTCGTCGGTACGCCCGACGGTCGCACCCGGGATGCCGTCGAACTGCGCGGCGACCTGCTCGGTCGCGCCCGGAGCGGTGGCCACCATAACGGTGACGTCCTTGGCACCCGAGGCCTGCGCCTCGGTCAGCAGCGCCTCGTCCGTGCTGCCGAGCTTGGCCGCGGCGGACTTCGGGGCCGGGGGAGTGGGGTCGGGCGTTCCGGCCGCGAAGGCGGGCAGCGGCGCGGTCGCACACAGCGCGGCCACCAGCGAGGCGGCGAAGGCTATTCGCGCGCTGCGTCTGACTCCGCCCGCGCGAGGCGCGGACGGCTGGGACATGGGGGTCATGGGCATCCCTGAATGTGAAGGAACTGGAAGAAGTCCGGACGGATTCGGTCCGGATTTCGGTGTCCAATGACCGGTCAGCATGTCGTAAGTGACAGTTGTTTGGGGAGAGTTGACTGAGTCGGATCGCGGCCCTGGCACACATCCGCCAGTGGCCGTGTTCCGCCACCCGGCGCCCGGCGGCGCGCGCCACGGAGTGCGCCGTAGCGCCAGTTGATGCGTCCGAAGCGCATTCCACAGCCGATCCGCCTAGCCTCGGCAGATGAACGCTGAGCTAAGAGTCGCTGCCTATGCCGTGTGCGTACGGGACGAGAAAGTGCTGCTGGCCCGCTGGGTGGCCCGGGACGGGGCGAAGCGCTGGACGCTGCCCGGCGGCGGCCTCGAACACGGCGAGGACCCCCTCGAAGCGGTGGTCCGCGAGGTCGACGAGGAGACCGGCTACGCGGTCGAACCCGTCCAGCTGCTCGGCCTCGACTCCATCCGCCGCCGCTACCCCCGCCGGCTCGGCTCCTTCGCGGACTTCCAGGGCCTGCGGATCGTGTACGAGGCGAAGGTCGTGGGCGGTGAGCTCCGGCACGAGACGGGCGGCTCGACGGACCTGGCGGCGTGGCACAGGCTCGACGCGGTCGAGGCGCTGGACCGGGTGGAACTTGTCGACACCGGTCTCGCGCTGTGGCGCGAGAGGCCGGCGACGGGACGCAGCGGGAGGGTGGCGCCGTGAGGGTTTCCAGTGGTCGGCCGCCGGGCCCGTAGCATCCGCGCCGCTTAGGGCCCCCGGGGGCCTGCCGGGGACCTACCGGGGGTTGCGGGAGACCGTGCGGGTGCGTCGTGGCTGGTCGCGCAGTTCCCCGCGCCCCTGGAAGCTTGCCCCCGCCCCCGGGGGCGAGGGCTTTCGGTCGGGGCTCAGCGAGGAAGTACGACCAGGTAGGGAGCCGGGTCGTGGTCCGCCGAGGCCATCAGGGCGGTGCGTACCACTGCCGCCTGCTGGTCCATCGTCTCCCGCAGCTTCTGCGGCGTGAGGTGCACGACCGTGACGCCGGCCCGCTCCAGGTGCTCCCGCTTGCGCGCGTACTGCGAGAACAGCGCGTCCTCGTCCTGGCGCGGCGCACGGGTGTCCAGCTCCACGGCCACCGACTGCTCGGGCCAGAACGCGTCCACACCGCCCAGGTGCGGGCCGCCCGGCAGCCGCAGGTCCACGTTCCACAGCGGGTCGGGCAGCCCGAAGCAGCGCACCATCTCGTACAGCCGCTCCTCGGCGACCGACCGGTCCTCGGCGAGCACCGAGTCCACCGCGTCCTGCACGCCGGGCCTGGTCAGCAGGCGCGCCAGCCGCAACTCCCGGACGAGCACGGACGGTTCGCAGTGACCGCCGCGCACTGCCTCGGTCAGCAGTCGGCGTACCGCTTCCGGGTCGCTCAGCTGCGCCACCGCGTCGGTCACCGCGCGGCAGACCGGCGCGACCGGCAGTCCGGTGACGACACGGGTGCCGGGCAGTGCGTGCGCCCGCACGATCCGCACGCACCCGGTGGAGCGCAGCCGCCGCGTCCTGGGCACCAGCACGTCGATGTGCTCCAGCGCGGGCAGCGGCGGCGCCGAGGAGAACCCGTGCAGGGCGAGCGCCGCGAGCCCGGTGATCACCGCCTCCTCGTCCGCACGCCCGGGGCGCGCCGCGTACAGCAGCGCCGCGTGCAGGCGTTCCTCGCTGGTCGGCGGCCCCTGGTGCAGGACGAACACCCCCGGCAGCAACTGCTGCCACGGCCCGCCGGGCCCGCACCGCGCGGACGCCCCGGCCGCCGTCACCCCGTCCTCGCGCAACTGGGCGGACGTCACGACGCGCCGCTGGATGCCGGCGGGAGGGCGGCCGGGTGCACCGGCCCGGACCGAACCCCCGCGCGGCTGCTGGGCGATGTGCACCTGCGGACCCCGCTTCCCCTGAGTGGCGGTCTGGGGCTGCGGGTTGCCGTGCGCCGGGGTGGAACCCTGCGCCTCGGGGTGCGTGTTGTTGTTCATGCCGGGGATCTGCCCACTTCGACCCCCGCCTCTAACCGCTGTTACCGTTCCGTCGACATTCCAGGACAACCTCGCCCTAAAGTACGGCTGTTCGACTGCCGAGCAATGCCCGGAACGCGGCCCCGGAAACCCGCCGTACCGCCGTACGGGGCCCGCGGTCTCCCGTGGCCCCGCACGGACGGCCTCGAACGGGATCACGCCCCGTCGCACTCCTGTGCCCGCCGGGCCCGCGCGAGGTCGTCCCGGGCTTCAAGCACCAGGCGCCGCAGTGCCGGAGCCGCGTCCGCGTGGGAGGTGAGCCATGCGTCGGTGGCGGCCAGCGTGGCGTCCGGGTCCTGGAGCGAGGGGTACAGATCGCGGACGATCAGGACACCGATCTGGATCGACCGCTGCTCCCACACCCGCTCGATCGCCTCGAAGTACTTCTCCGCGTACGGGGCGAGCAGCTCACGCTGACTGCCGCGCGCGAAGCCCGCGTTGGTGGCCTCGACCAGTGCGTTGGAGAGCGCGTCGGACTCCACGACCGCCGCCCACGCCTGCGCCTTGACCGCCGCGGAGGGCCGCGCGGCCAGGCAGCGCACCTGGTGCCGCTTGCCCGAAGCAGTGTCGTCGCGGGCGAGTTCCGCGTCGATCGCCTTCTCGTCTGCGCGGCCGTGGGCGACGAGCGGCGCCAGGAACGCCCAGCGCAGCTCCTGGTCGACGTCGAGTCCGTCGATGCGCGCCGTACCGGCGAGCAGGCCCTCAAGCAGCTGGTGGTCCGCCTGCGACGAGGCGACGGCCGCGAAGAAGCGCGCCCAGGTCAGCTGGTGTTCGCTGCCCGGCTCGGCCACCCGCAGTTCACGCAGGGCGCCCTCGGCCAGCAGCCGGCCGCCCTCCTCGCGCCAGGCCGGCGCCGCGTAGTGCGTGAGCGCCGTACGCGTCCACGCGTGCAGCATCTGGAGCACGCCGATGTCGGACTCGCGGCCCGCGAAGCGCAGTACGAGCCCGACGAAGTCACGGGCCGGCATCAGCGCGTCACGGGTCAGGTTCCACAGCGCCGACCAGCACAGGGCCCGTGCCAGCGGGTCGGTGAGGTCCCCGAGGTGGTCCCTGAGCGTGTCCAGCGAACCAGGGTCGAAGCGGATCTTGCAGTAGGTGAGGTCGTCGTCGTTGACCAGGACCAGCGCGGGCCGCTCGACGCCGGCCAGCTCCGCGACGACCGTGCGCGGACCGGCCACGTCCGTCTCGGCGCGGGCGTAACGGACCAGCTCGCCGTCCTGGACGCGGTACAGGCCGACCGCGACCCGGTGCGGGCGCAGCTCTGGGTGCGACGCCGCAGCCTCCTGCAGGACGGCCAGTTCGGTGACGCGGCCCTCGGCGTCGTAAGTGAGGGCGGGGGTCAGGGAGTTGACGCCGGCCGTCTGCAGCCAGGCGCGGGACCACTCCGCGAGGTCGCGGCCGCTGGTCTCCTCCAGCACGGAGAGCAGGTCGCCCAGTTGAGTGTTGCCGTACGCGTGCGCCTTGAAGTACCTGCGGGCGCCCTCCAAAAAGGCGTCCCGCCCGACGTACGCGACGAGCTGCTTCAGTACGGACGCGCCCTTGGCGTACGTGATCCCGTCGAAGTTGAGCTTCGCGTCCTGGAGGTCACGGATGTCGGCCGTGATCGGGTGCGTGGACGGCAGCTGGTCGGCGCGGTAGGCCCACGCCTTGCGGCGGTTGGTGAAGGTGATCCAGCCGTCGCTGAAGCGGGTCGCCTCGACCATCGAGAAGGACCCCATGAAGTCCGCGAAGGACTCCTTCAGCCACAGGTCGTCCCACCACTGCATGGTGACCAGGTCGCCGAACCACATGTGCGCCATCTCGTGCAGGATGACGTTGGCCCGGCCCTCGTAGGCCGCAGTTGTGGTCCTGCCGCGGAAGATGTACTCCTCCCGGAAGGTGACCAGCCCCGGGTTCTCCATCGCGCCGAGGTTGTACTCGGGGACGAACGCCTGGTCGTACTTCCCGAAGGGGTACGGGTAGTCGAAGTTCTCGTGGAAGAAGTCCAGGCCCTGCTTGGTGATCAGGAAGACGTCGTCGGCGTCGAAGTGCTTGGCGAGGCCCTTGCGGCACATGGCGCCCAGCGGGATCTCAAGGGTGCTGCCGTCGGCGAGGGTGCGGCGGTAGGTGTCGCAGACGTAGTGGTACGGGCCGGCCAGCACAGCGGTGATGTACGTGGAGATCGGCCGGGTCTCGGCGAACGTCCAGGTGTCACCCTCCAGGGTGCCCGCGCCGTTGCTCCACGCGGTCCACCCCTCGGGGGCCCGCACGGAGAAGCGGTAAGGGGCCTTCAGGTCGGGCTGCTCGAAGTTGGCGAAGACGCGGCGGGCGTCGGCCGGCTCGTACTGCGTGTAGAGGTAGACCTCGCCGTCCTCCGGGTCGACGAAGCGGTGCATCCCCTCGCCGGTGCGGCTGTACGCGCACCGGGCGTCCACCACGAGGACGTTCTCGGCGGCGAGGCCGTCGAGGCGGACCCGGGCGCCGTCGAAGACGGCGGCGGGGTCGAGCGGCGCGCCGTTGAGCGTCACCGCGGTCACGGACGGTGCGACGAGGTCGGCGAAGGTGGAGGCGCCCGGCGTGGCGGCCCGGAAGCGGATCGTGGTCACCGAACGGAACGTGCGCGGGCCGTCCCCCTCGTGGTCGCCGACCGCGGAACGCAGGTCGAGTGCGACCTCGTAACCGTCGACCGACAGCAGCTCGGCCCGGGACCGGGCTTCGTCGCGGGACAGGTTCTCACCGGGCACGGGCACTCCTTCGTGACACGCTCGACGCAATTCGATGCATTTGGCTGGTTCTCAAAGCTTTTCGAAGCCTCGCGAAACAGCACCGATCCTGCCATGTGCACCTGACGCGGTGTGCACGGGAATGGCGAGGGACGCACGGTGGTTGTCAGGCACGCAGCGCGACCCGTGAAACATCCACGAGGAGAGACATGTCCGAGACCGCGAAGACCCCCGCCGACTTCTGGTTCGACCCGATGTGCCCCTGGGCGTGGATGACGTCGCGCTGGATGCTGGAGGTGGAGAAGGAGCGTCCGGTGGAGGTCCGCTGGCACGTGATGAGCCTGGCCGTGCTCAACGAGGGCCGCGAACTGCCCGAGGAGTACCGCGAGGCCATGAAGTCCGCCTGGGGCCCGGTCCGCGTGGTCATCGCCGCCCAGCAGCTGCACGGCGAGGAGATCACCGGCGCGCTGTACACGGCGCTCGGCACTCGCATCCACAACGAGGGCCGCGGCATCACCGACGAGGTCATCGCCGAGGCACTGGCCGAGGTCGGGCTGCCCGCCTCGCTGGCCTCGTACGCCACCTCCGACACCTACGACAAGGAGCTGCGGGCCTCGCACCTGGCCGGCATCTCCCTCGTCGGCGAGGAGGTCGGCACGCCGGTCGTCGCGGTCCCGGGCGCGGACGGCGACCAGGTCGCCTTCTTCGGCCCGGTCGTCACCCCGACGCCCAGGGGCGAGGCGGCGGCGCGGCTCTGGGACGGCACACTGCTGGTCGCGTCGACGCCCGGCTTCTTCGAACTGAAGCGGACCCGGACCCAGGGCCCGGACTTCAGCTGACCCCCCAGGGAGGGGCGGGCCGGACGCCCGCCCGACCGGCCCCTCCCAGCGGGCACCGGCCGCCGAACACGCTTAGCGTCCCTCTATGGAGACAGGAGCGATACGCGGCGACAGTCACATAGCCGGCCCGGAGCTGAGCGGAGGCCCGCGCAGGGGCAGGGGCAGGGGCAGAGGCAGACGCGGGGGACCGGACGCCCGCCCGACCGCGGAAGGACCCACAGCCACGACCGGCCCCCGAGCCACGACCGGGCCCCCTGCCACGACCGGCCCCCGAGCCACGACCGGGCCCCCCGTCGCGGACGGCCCGACGGCCCCGGACGGCAACGCCCCCCATGCCACCCTGCCCGTACGCCCGACCGACCGAGTGGTGCGGGCAGGGTGTTACGCCCTCGCCGGCCTCTGGTGGCTGACCGGCCTGCGGCGCGCCGCCGGGGCCCTGCGCCACTACCTGGCGGGCACCGGCGCCCCCTACGCCCTGGACGCCAGCACCCTGGTCGCCCTGCCGCCCGTACGGGCCGCGGTGAACGCGCGGCTCACGGAGGCGGAGGCCGGCCACTGGTCGGGCACCGACAGCTGGCACGGCGTCCACATCGGCCCCGCCACCAGCCCCGACTGGTGGCTGGCCGTGCGCGGCATCCAGTTCCGGGTGGAGCGCCCCAACCCGCGCTACTACCGCGTCGAGTTCCGCAAGACCTGGAACTTCGACCGCGGCGAGTGTGCGGCCGGCGTCCCCCTCGCCCCCTTCGCGCGGCTGCACGAGCGGGGCCTGGCAAGGGAGTTCACCGCCGTCGGCCGCACCGGCTACCTGCCGCGCTGACCCGCGGCGCACATGGAAGAGCCCCCGCGAGTCATGTCCTCGCAGGGGCTCTTCGTTCATCCACCCGCCCGGTGAAGGTTGAGAAGACGATCACGAGCAGGGTGTTCAGGGTCCCGCCGGTGGGCGGGAGTCACCACGGGCTCCGGGTCACGGAGTGATCAGCGGCGTACGGTCCTTCGCCTCGGCGTAGCGCTTGGCGACGTCCTGCCAGTTGACGACGGCCCACATGGCCTCGATGAAGTCGACCTTCTGGTTCTTGTACTGCAGGTAAAAGGCGTGCTCCCAGGCGTCGAAGACCAGGACCGGGACGGAACCCTGGCCGACGTTGCCCTGGTGGTCGTAGACCTGCTCGACGATGAGGCGGCCCGATACCGGCTCGTACGCGAGGACGCCCCAGCCGGAGCCCTGCGTGGTCGCGGCGGCCTTGGTCAGCTGCGTCTTGAACTTCGCGAAGCTGCCGAAGGACTCGGTGATCGCGTCCGCGAGGTCGCCCACGCCGTCGGCAGCCGTCGGCTCGCCGCCGCCGTTGCCGTCCTTCGGGCTGGCCATGTTGTGCCAGTAGATGCTGTGCAGGATGTGGCCGGAGAGGTGGAAGGCGAGGTTCTTCTCCAGGCCGTTGATGGAGCCCCAGGACTCCTTGTCGCGCGCCTCTTCGAGCTGCTCAAGGGTGTCGTTGGCGCCCTTGACGTAAGCCGCGTGGTGCTTGTCGTGGTGCAGCTCGATGATCTGCGGGTTGATCACGGGCTCAAGAGCCGCGTAGTCGTACGGAAGTTCAGGAAGCGTGTAGATGGCCATGTCGTCCGACCCCTCCGATTGCTTATTGCAAGTCTTATGCATCTGCACGCTACCAGCAGTTATTCGGCGGAGCAGCTTAGGTCTGCCTCAGTAAAAAGCCCTAGGTCCGCAAGCCGGGGGCTTGCGGACCTAGGGCTGAAGAGGGGGTGAGCAGGGGTCAGTTGCGGGCTTTCGCCGCCTTCTGCCGTACGACACCGATGACGATCAGGACCAGCGTCAGGGCGCCGGTGCCGGCGAGCTGCTGGCGCGTGTCGTCCTGGCGCAGCATCAGGAAGAAGATGACCGCCATGCCGGCCAGCGCCACCCAGGTGAGGACCGGGAAGAGCCACATCCGCACGACCAGCTTCTCCGGCGACTCACGCTCGGTGCGGCGGCGCAGGATCAGCTGCGAGACGGCGATGAAGATCCAGACGACCAGGATCAGCGCGCCGATCATGTTCAGCAGCCACGGGAAGACCTTGTCCGGGCTGATCCAGCTGAGCGCCACGCACACGAAGCCGAACACCGAGGAGCAGAGGACCGCGACGCGGGGGACCCCGCCGGACAGCCTGCCCAGGGCGGCCGGGCCCTGACCGCGGGAGACCAGCGAGTACGCCATCCGGGACGAGCCGTAGATGTTGGCGTTCATCGCGGAGAGCAGGGCGGCCAGCACGATCACGTTCATGATCTGGCCGGCGGCCGGGATGCCCAGGTGGTCGAGGGTGGCGACGTAGGGACCGATCTCGGCGACCTTCGGGTCGTCCCACGGGACCAGGGTGACCACGACGGCCATCGAGCCGATGTAGAAGACCGCGATGCGCCACATCGCGGTACGCACCGCGCTGGCGACGCCCTGCACCGGCTTCTCGGACTCCGCCGCGGCGATCGTGACCGTCTCCAGGCCGCCGTACGCGAAGACCGACGCGAGCAGACCGATGATCAGTCCCTCGCTGCCGTTCGGGAAGAAACCGCCGTCACCGGTGAGGTTGGTGAGACCGGGGGCGGCGGTGTCGCTGCCCGGCAGCACGCCGAAGATGGCGAGCAGACCGATGATCAGGAAGAGCGAGATCGCGCCGACCTTGAGCGCGGCGAACCAGAACTCGAACTCGCCGAAGTTCCTCACGGCCGCCAGGTTGGTGCCCAGGAAGATCACCATGAACAGGGCCACCCAGGCCCACTGCGGGGTCCCCGGCAGCCAGCCCTGCATGATCTTCGCCGCGCCGATGCCCTCCAGGCCGACGGCCACGCACAGCAGGAACCAGAACGCCCAGCCGGCCGTGAAGCCCGCCCACGGCCCGATCGCCCGCTCGGCGTGTGCGGAGAACGACCCTGAGTTCGGGTTCGCCGCCGACATCTCGCCCAGCATCCGCATCACCAGCATCACGAGCAGGCCGGATATCGCGTACGCGATGACGATGGAAGGACCCGCGGCGGCGATGCCGGCACCCGACCCGACGAAGAGCCCGGCACCGATCACCCCGCCGAGGGCGATCATGGAGAGATGACGCTGCTTGAGGCCGTGGCCGAGCGTGGCGTCGGCCGGCGCCTCGTCGGCCCGAGGGGGCGGCGGGGGCGCGGAGGTCCGA
Source organism: Streptomyces sp. NPDC091272 (assembly GCF_044757485.1). NCBI lineage: Bacteria > Bacillati > Actinomycetota > Actinomycetes > Kitasatosporales > Streptomycetaceae > Streptomyces > Streptomyces sp. NPDC091272. Next base: position 332,960 of record NZ_JBIVVC010000005.1, on the reverse strand, counting down.
GACATGGGCGTGCCCTGTTCACTAGCTGAGACGGGGAGAGGGGAGTGGGGACGGCCATCAGTCTCGGCGCGGGTGCCGCTCAGAGGGAACACTCGACCGCTATACGGACACCACGCTCACACATCGTGAACGGCTAGGCACGCCTCGCGCGCAACTCCCGCACCCCCGCCACCAGCAGCACGAGCCCGGTCGCACCCGCCGACCACAGCAACTGCGGCCTGGCCGTGTCGTCGAGGAGCATCAGCACCAGCACCGCGCCCATCGCGGCCAGCGCCGCCCAGGTCAGATACGGGAACGCCCACATCCGCAGCGTCAGACGCTCCGGCATCTCACGCTCGATGCGCCGGCGCAGCCGCAGCTGCGAGACGGCGATCAGCCCCCAGACGAAGAGCAGCACCGCGCCCACCGCGTTGAGCATGTAGAGGAAGACCGTGTCGGGCCAGAGCAGGTTCAGCACCACGGAGACGAAGCCGAACGCGACGGAGGCCAGTACCGCGCGGCGCGGCACACCGCTCCCCGCGATCCTCAGCAGCCCGCGCGGAGCCTCCCCGCGCTCGGCGAGCGAGAAGATCATCCGCGAGGAGCCGTACAGGTTCGCGTTGAGCGCCGAGAGCAGCGCCACGAAGACGACGATGTTCATGATGCTGCCGGCCGACGGCACCCCGATGCGGTCGAGCACGGCGACGTAGGGACTCAGCCCCGGGGTCATCGAGTTCCACGGCAGCAGCGTCACGATCACCAGCATCGAACCGACGTAGAAGAACAGGATCCGGAACACCGCGCTGCGCACCGCACGACCCACCGCGCGCGCCGGGTCGTCCGTCTCGGCGGCGGCGATCGTGACGACCTCCAGGCCGCCGAACGCGAAGACCACCGCGAGGACGCCGGAGACCACCCCGGACCACCCGTGCGGCAGGAAACCGCCCTGGCCCGTCAGGTTGGCCGTGCCGACCGGGTCGGTGTCGGGCAGTACCCCGAAGATCGCCAGCAGGCCCAGCGCCAGGAAGAGCACGATCGCGCCGACCTTGAGCGCCGCGAACCAGAACTCGAACTCGCCGAAGTTGCTCACCGCGGCCAGGTTGGCGACCGTGAAGACCACCATGAAGATCAGTACCCAGGCCCACTGCGGGACCCCGGGCGCCCAGCCGTTCGCGATCTTCGCCGCGCCGGTCGCCTCGACGGCCAGCACCACCACCAGCAGGAACCAGTAGAGCCAGCCCACACTGAAGCCCGCCCACCGCCCGAGCGCCCGCTCCGCGTGCACCGAGAACGACCCCGACGCCGGGATCGCCGCCGACATCTCGCCCAGCATCCGCATCACCAGCATCGCGATGGCGCCCGCGATCAGGTACGAGAGGACGATGCCGGGCCCCGCGACGGCGATGCCCGCGCCCGAACCCACGAACAGACCGGCGCCGATCACCCCGCCCAGCCCGAGCATCGTCAGATGGCGCTGCTTGAGCCCCGCGGCGAGGGGCTCCTGCTGGTCCGGCGGGTCAAGCTGCTCTGGTATCGCCTGGTCGGGCATGACGCTCGTACTCTCGAAGGACCGTGCAGCGGGACTCGGGGGCCGCACTGCCGGTCGCGGGGATTTGGCGGGACCCCACAGTCTCCCCTCGATTGCCGCCGCCGCGCAAAAGGGACCTAACTCTCTTCGTTGCCAGTGATGCGTGTCACGTCGGGTGTCCCGGGCCCCGCTCCCTTTGTGCGAACCCCACCAACTCCCTGTTCTCCGCTTTGTCGGCGCTCTAGGGTGACCGGGCGACCGGCCCTGGGTAACGTCGCCCTGTCCTCCCCTTTCCCTCTCTCCTGCGGAGTCCCGATGAGCACTGCTGCCGTATCCGTCCGCCCCGGCGCGGTCCTTGCCGACCTGCTGCCGGCCACCCGCGTACGCGACATCGCGCTCGTCGTCGGCGGTGCGGCGCTCACCGGCATCGCGGCCCAGATAGCCGTACCGGTGCCGGGCTCGCCGGTTCCGGTCACCGGGCAGACCTTCGCCGCGCTGCTCGTCGGCACGGCCTTCGGGGCCCGCCGCGGCTTCCTGTCGCTGGCGCTGTACGCGCTGGTGGGCATGGCGGGCGTGCCGTGGTTCCAGGCCGGCACCTCGGGCCCCGGCGGCGCGTCCTTCGGCTACGTCATCGGGATGCTGCTGGCCGCGACCGCCGTCGGCGCGCTGGCCCGGCGCGGCGGCGACCGCTCGGTGCTGCGGACCGCGGGCACCATGGTGCTCGGCTCGGCGATCATCTACTCCGTCGGTGTTCCGTACCTGATGGCCTCGACCGGCATGGACCTCGGTGCGGCGCTCGCGGCGGGCGTCGTTCCCTTCCTGATCGGTGACGCCCTGAAGGCGGCGCTGGCCATGGGCGCCCTCCCGGCCACCTGGAAGCTCGCGGGCCGCAAGGGCTGATCCCCGCCACGGGAACGAGCGCCGAACGCGGCGCATCAGAGGGGGCTTCCGGCAACGGCCGGAAGCCCCCTCTTTCCCGTACTCAGTGCCGGCGGGCCTCCCCGCCCCGCCGGGACCACCAGAACCCCGCCCCGCCCGCGGCCAGCAGCAGCGCCCCGGCGACGCCGAGCGGCAGTGCGCCCTCGGTCGCACCGGTGCGCGGCAGACCCGCGGGCTTGCTGCTGCCCGGCGCAGGGGAGGCCGGTGCGGGCGACTCGGGCCCGAACGGCACGTTGGACGTCCCCAGCAGCAGTGGCGTGTCCGGCGCGTTCGGCGTCGGGGTCGTGGTGCCGAAGTCGACCGGACCCTGCTGCCAGAGCAGCTTCTCGCTGGTGCCCTCGGTGACCGGCAGACAGATCTTCCCCTTCTTCTTGAGGTCGAACGTCGCGTCGACCTCGTACGACTTGGACGCGCCCGCGGCCAGGTCGGCCACGACGCACGCGAAGCCGCTGTTGGAGCCCGGCGGGAGCTTGGCGGCGGGGACCGGCACGCAGCCCTTCACCCCGTCGACCTTCAGTCCGTCGAATCCGACGACCGCCATGGTGATCTGTCCCGTGGCCTTGCTGCCCTTGTTGGCCACCGTCGCAGTGATTTCTGTCTTTCCGGTTCTGTTGTTGACCGAAATCTTTTCGGAAAGCGCGGTTGAGACCTTCAGGTCAGCCGGTGCACCGGGGCCGGGAGATCCCCCCTGGGTGCTGCCGGGTGTCGGTTCGGCGGCGAACGCACCGTACGGCAGGAGGAGAACGGACGCCGCCGCCACCGCCAGACATGATCCGGCGCGTTTCCTGACGATCTCGTTCCCGATCTCTTTCCCGATCTTTTCGAGCATTTCCCAGCCCCCTTATTCTGTACAGCGTCGGCTGTACTTGCAGGAGTACCACAAGATTGCGTTCAACTGTGCTGCAATGGTGGGAAGTTGATGCTTCTGTCCTGGTCGCAGCAGGTGCTGAGGAGGAGGACGGGGATGCGGGGATTTACGAGTGGCGGGGTGCGGGGGTTATTGATCGCCGGTCGTTACCGGCTGGGGGAGTCGATAGGCCAGGGCGGCATGGGGCGGGTGTGGCGGGCCTATGACGAGATCCTGGACCGGGCCGTCGCCGTGAAGGAAATGCGCATGGACGGACTGGATGCAGAGGACAGCCGAATTCGGCGGGAAAGGACTTTGCGCGAGGCTCGGGCCACGGCGCGAATTGACCACCCGAATGTGGTGCGGGTCTACGACGTCGCCGACGAGGGCGAACGTCTGTGGATCGTGATGGAACTGGTGGATTCCCGCTCCCTTGAGCAACTCCTCGTGGCGGACGGCCCCGTGCCGCCGCAGGAGGCGGCGCGGATCGGCCTCGGCGTGGCGGCGGCGCTCCGCGCGGTGCACGCGCGGGGCGTCCTGCACCGCGACATCAAACCGGGCAACGTGCTGCTGGGCCGGGGGGACGGGCGCGTCGTCCTCACGGACTTCGGCATCGCCGCGATCCAGGACACGGCGGCGCTGACGGTCGCCGGGATGCTGGTCGGCTCGCCGGACTACATGGCACCGGAACGCATCGGCGGCCGGCCACAGGGGGCACCCTCCGACCTGTGGTCCCTGGGCGCCACCCTGTGCGCGGCGGTGGGAGGCACGTCACCCTTCACCCGGCCCACGACGATGGCCACACTGCACGCCGTCCTCTACGAGGAACCGGAACTCCCCCCGGCCGCAGGGGAGCTGACCCCCGTCCTGACGGCCCTCCTGGCCAAGGAACCGCAGTCCCGCCCGACCGTGGACGAACTGCACGCGGCACTGACGGCGCTGATGGCGCCGACGCCGCCGGGGGCCGACGGGGGAGAAGAGGGCGGATCGGGGGCGGCGGGGGCAGCAGGAGCGGCTGGAGCGGCTGGAGCGCCGGGATCGGGCCCGGAGGCTCCCGGTCGGCCCCGTGGCCGAGGCGTGCGGTTCCGGCGCAGGCCGGGCCCGCCGGCAGGCGTGGACGACGGTCCGGCGGAACCGGCGAGGGGCACGACGGTGGTCACCACCGGGGCCGGGGCCGGGGCCGGGGCCGGGGCCGGTGCGGGGGCCGGCCACGGCACGGCCCTCGACGCCGCCGCGCAGCCGTACCCGCCAGAGGCGCAGCCGTATCCGCCCACCGTGCAGCCCTGTCCGCCCACCGCGCAGCCGTACCCGCCCACCGTCGTCTCCCGCCCTGCCACCGAGGCGGCCGAGGAGAGCCCCGCACCCTCGCCGGACGCGTCGACCCTGGCACCCGTGCCCCTGGCCCCCGCGACCGCTCCCGCGTCGGAGCCTGTACGGGGGCCGGGGCCCGAGCCCGTACGAGAACCGGAGCCCGAGCCCGCGCCCGTACAACAGCCGGATCGGGAGCCGGCACCCGCGCCCGCCCCCACCCGTACCTCCACCCCCACCCCCGCCCGCCGGACCCGCGTGTTCGTCCTGTCCGGGGTCGGGGTCCTCGTCGCCGGGGCGGTGGTGGCGGGAGTGCTGCTGGGAGGTGGGGAGGACCCCGGCCGTGGCAGCGGCAGCGGGGCGAGCAGCGCCGGGCCGTCCGTGGCCCCCTCGGTCGGACCCACCGTCGCCGGAACGGCCAGGCCGCCCGCCTCCGGGGTCGGGCCGGGCAGCCGCAACGAGATCGGGTTCTCCTGGGCGCCGCCCACCGGCTGGACCCGCAGCGCCCGCAGCCCCTCGAACGTCCACTACCACTCGCCCGACGGCACACAGGAAATCGCCGCCGCGTACACGCTGGTACGGGGCGGTGATCTGCTCACACAGTGGGAGGAGTTCGAGAGGGAGTCCCACGACGTGCAGGACTACCGGAAGATCCGGCTGGAGCGGACGACGTTCCAGGGGCGGCCCGCCGTCGTCTGGGAGTACACCTTCACCCAGGAGGGCAAGCCCCGCCAGGGCCGGCAGACCGGCTTCAACGCGGGCGGGAAGTCGTACCAGATCAACGTCTGGTACGAGATTCCCGCCCGCGCCGAGGCCTTGGCGCACTACGGGCGGGTCACCGAGTCCTTCGTGCCGCTCTGAGCAGCCACGGCGCCGGCCTTGGGGGGCAGGGTGCCGTTGCGCTTCTGCACAACCTCGCGGATCAGGGCGAAGCCCACCACCAGCGCCGCGACCAGCAGCGACAGGATGACCTGGGTGCGGCCTGCGTCGTCGGTCAGCATGTAGACGAGCACGAACGAGATCATCGCGATCGTCGCCCAGGTCAGGTACGGGAAGAGCCACATCTTCACGACCAGCTTGGACGGGTCCTCGCGCAGGATCATCCCGCGCATCCGCAGCTGCGTGAAGCAGATGACGAGCCACACGAAGAGGGCGACCGCCCCCGAGGAGTTCAGCAGGAACTGGAAGACCGTGTCCGGCCACATGTAGTTGAAGAAGACGGCGACGAAGCCGAAGACGACCGACGACAGGATCGCGACCTGCGGCACGCCGCGCTTGTTGACCCTGGTGAAGGACTTCGGCGCGTCACCGCGCCCGCCGAGCGAGAAGGCCATGCGGGAGGCGGTGTACAGGCCGGAGTTCAGGCAGGACAGCACGGCGGTCAGCACGATCACGTTCATGATCTGGCCGGCGTGCGGGATGCCGATGGAGTTCAGGGCGGCGACGTACGAACCGCCGTCGGCGACGATCGACTTGTCGTTCCACGGCAGCAGCGTCAGGACGACGAAGATCGAGCCGAGGTAGAAGATGCCGATGCGCCAGATGACGCTGTTGGTGGCCTTGGTGACGGCGCGCTGCGGGTCCTCGGACTCACCGGCGGCGAGCGTGACGATCTCCGAGCCCATGAACGAGAAGACGACCATGAGGATTCCGGTCAGTACCGCCCCGTACCCGTTGGGGAAGAATCCTCCGGTGTCGCTGAGATGAGCGAAACCCGCCCCCGGGTTGTCCGAGCCGGGCAGGACGCCGAAGACGGCCAGCAGGCCGATGATCACGAACGCGCCGATCGCGACGACCTTGATGCCCGCGAACCAGAACTCGAACTCGCCGTACGACGACACCGAGGCGAGGTTGGTGGCCGTCAGCACGAGCATGACGATCAGGGCCCAGCCCCACTGCGGTATCGCCGGTATCCAGCCCTCCAGGATCTTCGCGCCGGCGGTCGCCTCGACGGCGAGCACCACCACCCAGAAGAACCAGTAGAGCCAGCCGATCGAGAAGCCGGCCCAGCGGCCGAGCGCCTGGTCGGCGTAGGCGGAGAAGGAACCCGACGACGGCCGCGCGGCGGCCATCTCGCCGAGCATCCGCATCACGAAGACCACCATCACGCCGACGAGGGCGTACGACAGCAGGATCGCGGGGCCGGCGGCGGCGATGCCGGCGCCGGAGCCGACGAACAGACCGGCGCCGATGACGCCGCCGATCGCGATCATGGAGAGGTGCCGGTTCTTCAGCCCTGCCTGGAGGCCGCCGTTGTCCGCGGGGTTTCCGTCGGAGCCTCTGTCCGGCTTCTCCGTCTGGGTGGGGTGCGCACTCATGCACAAACCTCATTCGTTACTTCGGGCACGCCATCGGGCCGCGGGGTCATGACGCTCGGTGCAGACGATCGGTCTGCGAGCCCCCGCATTCAAGCTGAGCCCGAAGCGATCCGGAAGGTCTGATTCCGGATTGTTGTACGGACGAAAGCCCTGGGCGTACGTCCCGGATGCCGGGCCGTACGTCCCGGATCGCGGGGGACCAAGGTCCTTACCCCGATGCGCCCTACCCAGCGCGGCCCGTGCCACACTCGTCCCATGCGCGTGTACCTCGGTTCCGACCATGCCGGATACGAACTCAAGAACCACCTCGTGGAATGGCTCACGGCCCACGGCCACGAGCCCGTCGACTGTGGTCCCCACATCTACGACGCCCAGGACGACTACCCGCCGTTCTGTCTCCGCGCCGCCGAGCAGACGGCCGCGGACCCCGACTCCCTCGGCATCGTGATCGGCGGTTCCGGGAACGGGGAGCAGATCGCCGCGAACAAGGTCAAGGGCGTACGGGCGGCCCTCGCCTGGAGCGAGCAGACGGCGGCGCTGGGCCGCGAGCACAACAACGCCAACGTGCTGTCCGTGGGCGGGCGCATGCACACCGAGGCGGAGGCGACGAAGTTCGTCGAGATCTTCCTCAGCACGCCGTACTCCAACGAGGCGCGCCACACGCGTCGCATCGAAATGCTGGCGGCGTACGAGACGACGGGCATCCTCCCGGAAATCCCCCCTCACCACCCTCAGCCCTGACCCCACCCCTTGGGGCCGCCCCTCGGTACCCCGCCCGCCCCTACGGGCAGCGGGGCCACCCCCCCTCTCCTCCCCGCCCCAGCCCGCTTGGGCAGCGGGGCCGCCCCCTTACCCCACCCCCCACCTCAGCCCTCTTGGGCAGCGGGGCCGCCCCCTTTCCCCACCCCCCACCCTCAGCCTCCTTGGGCAGCGGGGCCGCCCCCTTACCCCACCCCTCATCTCAGCCCTCTTGGGCAGCGGGGCCGCCCCCCGGGGGCGGGACGGGTGGGCAAGGGGGCGGCCCCTCGCGCGGAGCGCACCCCTTCGCGTGCCCCCTCTCGCGACGTTCCTTCGTGCGGGCGCGTCGTGGCTGATCGCGCAGTTCCCCGCGCCCCTGAAGGGGCCGTCTCACTTCGTGCGGGTGGGTGGGGGCTGGGCGCGCAGTTCCCCGCGCCCCTATGGGGCGCCCCTGAGCGAGGGCGGACCGTGCGGGCGCGTCGTGGCTGGTCGCGCAGTTCCCCGCGCCCCTGAAGGGGCCGCCCCACTGCCCGCAGGGCATGCACGTGCATCTACTCACCTCACCCCCCCCGGGAGCCCCCGTGCCCGAAGGTCACACCATTCATCGCCTCGCGCACGAGTACGCCACCCGCTTCACCCCCGCCCCCGCGGTCCAAGTCACCAGCCCCCAAGGAAAGTTCGCCGATTCCGCCGCGCTTCTGGACGGTCACCCGCTCACCTCCACCGAGGCCCACGGCAAGCACCTCTTCCTCGGCTTCGGCCCGCTCGGCTGGGTGCACATCCACCTCGGCCTCTTCGGCAAGGTCTCCTTCGAGAACACGGTGCGCGCCGCACCTGCCAAGGCCGACACGATCCGGCTCAACCTCGCGACCCCCACCGCTTCCGCCGCCCTCCGCGGCCCCACCACCTGCGCACTGATCACCGACGCCGAGAAGCTGGCCGTCGAGGACCGGCTGGGTCCCGACCCCCTGCGGGCGGACGCCGACCCCGACCGTGCCCTGCGCCGCATCCGTGCCTCCCGGGCCCCGATCGCCGCTCTCCTGATGGACCAGAAGGTCGTCGCGGGCGTCGGCAACGTCTACCGCGCCGAAGTCCTCTTCCGGCACGGCATCGACCCGTACACCCCGGGACGCGACCTCACCGAGGAGCGGTGGACGGCGATCTGGCGGGACCTCGTCGCGCTCATGCACGAAGGCGTCCGGCTGAACCGGATCGACACCGTCCGCCCCGAGCACACCCCCGAGGCCATGGGCCGCCCGCCCCGCAAGGACGACCACGGCGGCGAGGTGTACGTCTACCGCCGCGCCGGCCTGCCCTGCCTCCTCTGCGGCACCGAGATCCGCACCGCGGGCCTCGCCGCCCGCAACCTCTTCTGGTGCCCGACCTGCCAGCACGCGTAGATCTTCTCACCCGCACTGCGTACGGCCGAGCATGACAAGCCAGTCATTTCGAACGTGCTGTCATGGGGGTCCCCCTGCGGAGGAACCTCCCGGGTGGATAGGGTCCACGGCAATGAGCGGACCCGTGAGAGTCGATTCGTACACGGCCCGGCTGCGCAAATCCGCGCACCGGGTCCGCATCGGGCTGCGCCGCTCCGGGGTCGACTACTTCCGCGGCGACGGCTCCGACTGGATCGCCCTCGCGGCGCTGCTCCTGACCGTCCCCGCCATCGCCTTCGGCACGGTCGTGACACCGGTGTGGATAGCCCCCGCGATGCTGGTGCTGCCCATCGTCGCGGGCGGCCTGCTGCTGCGTCCCGTCAGCCTGCTCGGGCTGTACGCGGCCGCCGCGACGGCCCTGATCGGCGAGTCCGTGGTGCTCGGCCCGTACACCCGGGGGCCGGCCACGGTCACCCCGGGCACCGTCCTGACCGTGGCGGCCTGCGGCTTCTTCGGGCTGGTCATCGCCCAGTTCAGGGCCCGGGTCGGAGTGCCGTGGAGACGCGGCGGCACCATGCTCTTCGACCTGCGCGAACGCATCCGGGTACAGAGCGCGCTGCCGCAGCTCCCCAAGGGCTGGCACCGTGAGATGGCGCTGCGCCCGGCCGGCGGCCAGTCCTTCTCCGGCGACTTCGTCGTCGCCGCCCGCACCAACGGCGGGCGCACCCTCGAAGTGGTCCTCACCGACGTCTCGGGCAAGGGCATGGACGCGGGCTCCCGCGCGCTGCTGCTGTCCGGCGCCTTCGGCGGCCTGCTCGGCTCGCTGCCGCCGCACGACTTCCTGCCCGCCGCCAACGGCTACCTCCTGCGCCAGGACTGGGACGAGGGCTTCGCCACCTCCATCCACCTGGTCCTCGACCTGGAGACGGGGGAGTACGAACTGCTCTCCGCCGGCCATCTGCCCGCCCTCCAACTGCACGCGGGCAGCGGACGCTGGGAGGAGAAGTCGGGCGAGGGCCCCCTCCTCGGTGTCTACGACGGCGCCGAGTTCGACCCCGGCAAGGGCGTGCTGGCCCCCGGAGACGTCCTGATGCTCTTCACGGACGGCCTGGTGGAGGCCCCCGGGCGGGACATCAGCGAGGGCGTCGACCGGCTGACCGGCGAGGCCGACCGCTACGTGGCGGCGGGCTTCGAGGGAGCCGCCTGGCATCTCATCGAGGCCGTCGCCAAGGACGTCAACGACGATCGCGCCCTGCTGCTGCTCTGCCGCAACTGACGCCCGCCCGGAACGCGACGGGCCCGCCGTCGCCTCCAGCCGGAGGCGACGACGGGCACCAGGTGCGGTCGCTCAGCGCGCGGCCGACGGTTCCTTCTCCAGCGGGACGCGCGGTGCGTCACCCGGCGGCAGGTCCCTGTCCCGGCCGGGCAGGATCCGCGCCAGCCAGTGCGACTGCCCGGCGGCCAGTGGCCCCAGGACGGCCAGCAGCAGCACGTATCCGGCGATGAAGGGCGACAGCCGCTCGTCGAGCCCGGCCCCCGCCGCCATCGTCGCGAGGATCAGCGCGAACTCGCCGCGGGCGAGCAGCGTGGTGGAGATGTTCGCGGCGGGCCCCGCCCCGAACCCGTAGATCTTCGCGGCACTCACCCCCGCGATCACGTTCATCACCAGCGTCACCGCGACGGCGGCCAGTACGGGCCACAGCACCGTCGGCAGGTCGCCGGGGTCGATGGACAGCCCGAACGCGAAGAAGAAGATCGCGCCGAACGCGTCCCGCAGCGGATGCACCAGCTTCATGATCCGCGGCCCGGACGACGTGCTGCCGAGCATCAGACCGACCATGAACGCGCCGATCGCGTCCGCCACCCCGAACCACTCGGAGACGCCCGCCACGAAGACGGCCGCACCGAGGAAGGAGATGACGAGCAGCTCGTTGTCCTTGGTGGCGATGAGCCTGCCGGTGACCTTCGTGCCGAAACGGGCCGCCAGCGCCAGGAGCAGCAGGAACCCGAACGCCTTGCCCGCGTCCACGGACGCGGCGGCGAGGCTGTCCGCGCCGGACAGGATGGGCTGGAGCGCGGCCAGGTACAGGGCCAGGAAGATGTCCTCGACGACGATGATGCCGAGGATCGGCTTGGTCTCGCCGTTCCCGATCCGCCCCAGGTCCACCAGGACCTTGGTGACGATCGCGGACGAGGAGATGCCGAGCACGCCGGCCAGCACCAGCGCCTCGGAGGTGCCCCAGCCGAGCGCGAAGCCGAAGCCGAGTCCCGCGCCGACGTTCAGGGCGAGATACGTACCCCCGGCGAGCGCCATCTTGCGCCCGCCCTCCTTGAGGTCGTCGAGATGAAATTCCAGGCCGAGGTAGAAGAGCAGCAGGACCAGGCCGAGCGCGGAGAGCATCTCCAGGTCGTGCGGGTCCTTGAGGAGCACCCACCCCGGGGTGTGCGGGCCGAGCAGGATCCCGGCCAGGATGAACAACGGAATGGTCGGCAGGCCGATCCGGCCGCCGAGCCGGGCGAGTACGGCGGCGGCGAGAAAGGCGCCGCCCATGGCTATGAGGGTGTCTGCGTGTCCGATGGGGCCGTTCCTCCTGTGGCGTCGGGGTCGTCAGAGCGTCGGGATCGTCAAAGAGGTGAGGGTCAAGAGCGCGTCAAGAAACCATCAGTAATTAGTTTACCGAACGTTTTACGTAGCAAGTAGTGCCGCGTGTCACTGGGCCCGTTCACTGAGAGCCCCGTCGCTGAGAGCTCGTTCGCTGGGAGCCCGTTCACCGAGAGACCTCCCGCGGAACCCGTGCACGCAACGCGAAGGGGCCGGGGTGCACTGCACCCCGGCCCCTTCCGTATGCCCGACGGCTACGAGCTCTTGCTCTTGCGGAACGCCCATGACAGATCCGGCTCCGCCACCACCCGCAGCGCCCGCCGCACCGGTGGCGTGCACAGCACCGTCACCAGCGACACCGCGCCCACCGTGGTCGCGATCCGCCCCAGCGGGGTGTCCAGGTGGAAGGTGTCCACCCAGCCCGCGTAGCTCGCGTACTTGATCACGAAGCCGTGCAGCAGATAACCGCCGATCGTGCCCGCGCCCAGCACCGTGAACCACATCCGCCGCCTTGGCACCCAGGCAAGGAAGCAGGCGGTCAGCAACAGCGCCGCACCGAACATCGCGAGCGTCATCAGCACCCCCACCCACCAGGGCTGGACCATCTCCTGCGCGGCGCGGTTGCGGTACACCCAGTCCAGCTGGGTGCGCGGCGCCGCCCAGTACAGGAACACCGCGGACACCCCGAACACCGGAATCGCCGCCCACCGCACCGACCACCGCTGCACCAGCCGGAAGTGTTCGGGACGCAGCCGCAGGCCCAGCACGAAGAACGGCAGGAACTGAAGCACCCGCTGCACCGACAACTGTTCGTGAATGCCCGGCGTCACCGACGCCGCCACCGCGATCAGCAGCGAGATCTGCACCGGCCACCGGATCGCCATGAACAGCGGGGTCAGCAACCGCCAGACAAACAGCGACATCAGGAACCACATCAGGAACCACGGCGACAACAGCCGCGGCGTCACCGTCGAGTCCTCCATGACCGCGAAGAAGACCGCGTACGCCGTCTGGAAGACCAGGTAAGGCACGACAACGCTCGAAACAAGCCGCATCAGTTTGTGCGGACGCATGTCGAACGACCGTGAGAAATAGCCGGAGATCAGAATGAAGGCCGGCATGTGGAAGACGTACACGAGCATGTAGAGCGCCTCGGTGGCCCGGCTCCCCGCGAGGACGAGGGGCCACGAGTGCCCCACCGCGACCAGCACGATCGCCAGGTACTTCGCGTTGTCGAAGTAGGCGTCCCGGCCGCCCTTGCCCGGTGCGGGCGCAGTGGACCTACCCGGAGTAGGGGCGGGCCGCAGGGCGGGCACCGGTTCCGTCAGCGGAGGCAGCGGGGCCCTCTGTTGCGTCTGGGGAGGCTGGAGCATTTGAGGCACCCTAGTGGTGTCAACGACGATCCGTCACGTGTCCCGCCTCCTTCGTTCGGGAGCCACCCGAGCGGCCCCACGACGCCCCCGCGACCGCGCGGCGGCAATCCCGCAGCGTACGAGCAGGTGCGCCACGGCGGACGAGATGACTAACCACAGCCAAGATCACGTCAAAATCCGGCCATCGTGGCCCATCAACAGTGCGTCACCGGGCAGTCAGTGATGGGGTGTTGGTGGCACGATGGCCTGGCGGGGGAAGCACTGGGCCGTGTGTCCCCGGGCCGGCAAGGCGGACCGACCAAGGGTGTGTGATCAGTTGTGGCCATTTCACTGTCAGTGGTACTGCTGTTGGCGGTCGTCCTCGTGGTGTTGATACGGGGCAAGTCGCTCAAGGCGGGACCCGCTCTCGTCGCGGTGCTCTTCGGGTTCTTCCTCGCCTCGACCGGCATGGCGGACGACATACAGAGGTTCCTCAACTCCCTTGCCAGCACCCTCAACAACATCAGGTTCTGAGGGCCGGCACCGGGTTGAGGAAGAAAACCGGCGCGTGCGGCAGAAGACGCGAAGAGGCAGAAGCGCGCGCGAAGTTCGCGAAATGTGTGCGAACTCTACGAACTGCGCGGACTCTACGAACTGCGCGAGCTCTACGAACCGTGCGAACTCTACGAACTGTGCGAAGTGGCGCGAGAAGACCGGAAAAAGACCTCCGGCCCGGCGAGTGAACTCGCCGGGCCGGAGGCCGTGCAGAGCGGGCGACGGGAATCGAACCCGCGTAGCTAGTTTGGAAGACTAGGGCTCTACCATTGAGCTACGCCCGCACACGCACCGTACGGACGCCGGAGCGACCGAGGTACGGACAGCATCGTAGCGGGTCCGGGAGCGTGGATGCACACCCGTTGCCGCCGGCCGGCCGACCGGCACCGCACGGCGGCCTGCGCACGGCCCGCGGGCATGTACCCTACGTGTCGCACCGACGGGGTGTGGCGCAGCTTGGTAGCGCGTCCGCTTTGGGAGCGGAAGGTCGTCGGTTCGAATCCGGCCACCCCGACCAGCACGATCCTTGTCCCGGTCCCTGCCGGGACGGTCCGAGGTCCGCCCACAAGATCGCATTGTGGGAGCACGTCAGCTTGCCGTTACTATGCAGGTTGCGTGCCCGTGTGTCTGATACCGGGCTCGATCAGCAGGACCGCCCACTGAGCGGTTCGGCAGAACCCAAGAAGTCAGCCACCAAGGAGACCGAACCGTGAAGAGCGCCGTGGAGACCCTGAACCCGACCCGGGTTCGGCTCAGCATTGAGGTGCCCTTCGAGGAGCTCAAGGACAGCCTCGACGCGGCGTACAAGAAGATCAACCAGCAGGTCACGGTGAAGGGCTTCCGCAAGGGGAAGATCCCGAACCGAATCATCGACCAGCGGTTCGGCCGTGGCGCTGTTCTGGAGGAGGCCGTCAACGACGCCCTCCCGAAGTTCTACACCGAGGCCGTCAACGAGGGAGAGCTGAACCCGCTGGGTCAGCCCGAGGTGGACATCACGGAGCTGAAGGACGGCGAACTGCTGGCCTTCACCGCCGAGGTCGACATCCGCCCGTCGATCGAGATCCCGGACTACTCCGGCATCGAGGTCGAGGTTGACGCCGTCACCGTCTCCGACGAGGACGTCGAGAAGGCCGTCGAGGACCTGCGTGGTCGCTTCGCCTCCACCAACCCGGTGGAGCGCGCCGCCGAAGACGGCGACGTCGTCACGATCGACCTTGAGGCCAAGGTCGACGGCGAGGTCCTGGAGGACGGCGTGGCCGAGGGTGTCTCGTACACCATCGGCTCCGGCGAGCTCCTCGAAGGCATCGACGAGGCCGTCAAGGGCCTGGAGGCCGGTGGCGAGGCCACCTTCACCTCCCAGCTCAAGGGCGGCTCCGCCGAGGGCAAGGAGGCGGAGGTCACCGTGAAGGTGTCCGCCGTCGCCGCCCGCGAACTCCCCGAGCTGGACGACGAGTTCGCCCAGATGGCGAGCGAGTTCGACACGCTGGAGGAGCTGACGGCCGACAGCCGCAAGCGCCTTGAGAACATGAAGCAGTACGACCAGGCCACCCAGGCCCAGGAGCGCGTGCTCGACAAGCTCATCGAGCTCGTCGAGGTCCCGATCCCCGAGAACCTCCTCGCGGACGAGGTCAAGACCCGCAAGCACAACCTGGAGCACCACCAGCTCGGCCAGATGGGCATCGACCTTCCGAAGTACCTGGAGATCCAGGGCAAGACCGAGGAAGAGTTCGACGCCGAGACCTCCGAGCAGGCGATCAAGGGCATCAAGACCCAGTTCATCCTCGACGAGCTGGTCAACAAGGAGAAGCTGAACGTCAACCAGGAGGAGCTCACCGAGCACCTCATGCGGCGCGCGCAGTCCTCCGGCATGTCCCCCGACCAGTTCGCCCAGGCCGTCGTCGAAGGCGGCCAGGTCCCGATGCTGGTCGGCGAGGTCGCCCGCGGCAAGGCGCTCGCGGTGGTCGTCGAGGCCGCCACGGTCAAGGACACCAACGGTGAGCTCGTCGAGCTCGACGACGACGAGGACGAGGCCACCGAGACGGCCGACGCCTCCGCCGACGCCGGGTCCGCCGACGGCGAGGCCGAGGTGAAGGACGCCGCCGAGGCCAAGTAGAGCCCCGGCAGCACCCGCTCAGACCCTGAGCAACGACGAAGGGCCCGGACGCACCACTCGCGTCCGGGCCCTTCGTCGCACCGCCCGGCGGATCCCCCCGCCGCCGGGCACCGCGGCCCGCCCGTGGCCCGCGGCGGGCCCGTACACCTGATCCCCCGACCTTGCGCTCCCAGCGAACAGTTCCGGAAGCGGGATGGCGTTGTCCTACCTGCGCGTTAGGGTCCATGAGTAGGCGGGTTGGGTGGGACACCCGACTCCCCGTACAAAGACGCTGAGACGGCCGGAGCCGTCAGAGACGAGCAGGTGGAATACGTGACGAATCTGATGCCCTACGCCGCCGGCGAGCAGTTCCTCGGTGGAGGCCTCGGCGACCAGGTTTACAGCCGACTGCTTGGCGAGCGCATCATCTTCCTCGGCCAGCAGGTCGACGACGACATCGCCAACAAGATCACGGCGCAGCTCCTCCTCCTGGCCGCCGAGCCGGAGAAGGACATCTACCTCTACATCAACAGCCCCGGCGGGTCGGTCACGGCCGGCATGGCGGTCTACGACACCATGCAGTACATCCCGAACGACGTCGTGACGATCGGCATGGGCATGGCGGCCTCGATGGGGCAGTTCCTGCTGACCGGCGGCGCGGCCGGCAAGCGCTTCGCGCTGCCGAACACCGACATCCTGATGCACCAGGGCTCGGCCGGCATCGGCGGTACGGCCTCGGACATCAAGATCCAGGCCCAGTACCTCCTCCGTACCAAGACGCGCATGGCGGAGATCACCGCCCGGCACTCCGGCCAGACCGTCGAGACGATCATCCGCGACGGCGACCGCGACCGCTGGTACACCGCCGAGGAGGCCAAGGACTACGGCCTCATCGACGAGATCATCTCCGCTGCTTCGGGTGTTCCGGGCGGCGGCGGCACCGGGGCCTGAACCCCGCCTGCCACTGCTCCGTACCCTCGCCCCATGAACGCCACCAGGATGGTGAACACCCACATGAGCAACTTCTCCGCACCTGCCAACGGCCTGTACACGGGTCCGCAGGTGGACAACCGCTACATCGTGCCGCGCTTCGTCGAGCGCACCTCGCAGGGTGTCCGTGAGTACGACCCCTACGCGAAGCTCTTCGAGGAGCGCGTGATCTTCCTCGGCGTGCAGATCGACGACGCGTCCGCCAACGACGTCATGGCGCAGCTGCTGTGCCTGGAGTCGATGGACCCCGACCGCGACATCTCGATCTACATCAACTCGCCCGGCGGCTCATTCACGGCGCTCACCGCGATCTACGACACGATGCAGTTCGTGAAGCCCGACATCCAGACGGTCTGCATGGGCCAGGCCGCCTCCGCCGCCGCCGTCCTGCTCGCCGCGGGCACGCCGGGCAAGCGCATGGCGCTCCCCAACGCCCGTGTGCTGATCCACCAGCCGTCCTCGCAGACCGGCCGCGAGCAGCTCTCCGACCTGGAGATCGCGGCCAACGAGATCCTGCGGATGCGTACCCAGCTGGAGGAGCTGCTCGCGAAGCACTCCACCACGCCGATCGAGAAGATCCGCGACGACATCGAGCGCGACAAGATCCTCACGGCCGAGGACGCCCTGGCGTACGGCCTGGTCGACCAGATCGTCTCGACCCGCAAGACCACGGCCTCGGCCGCGGCCTGAAGCCCCGGCCGAGTGAAGTAACGGGTCCTGCCCACCCCTTGGCACGGTGCACGTCATCGTGAACCGTGCCAAGGGGGGCCCGAACGGGGGGTCAGGCAAGGTACCGTCGAAGTTTGAGGCACCAGGAGTCGCTGCACCAGGCGGCTTCCCAGGCGAAGGGGATTCACCTCGTGGCACGCATCGGTGACGGCGGAGACCTGCTGAAGTGCTCGTTCTGCGGAAAGAGCCAGAAGCAGGTGAAGAAGCTCATCGCAGGTCCCGGTGTGTACATCTGCGACGAGTGCATCGATCTCTGCAACGAGATCATCGAGGAGGAGCTCGCCGAGACGAGCGAGGTGCGCTGGGAGGAACTCCCCAAGCCTCGTGAGATCTACGAGTTCCTGGAGGGGTACGTCGTCGGGCAGGAGCCCGCGAAGAAGGCCCTCTCGGTGGCGGTCTACAACCACTACAAGCGCGTCCAGGCCGGTGAGAACGGCGGCGGGGCCAGCCGCGAGGACGCGATCGAGCTCGCCAAGTCCAACATCCTGCTGCTCGGCCCGACCGGCTCCGGCAAGACGCTGCTCGCGCAGACACTCGCCCGGATGCTGAACGTGCCGTTCGCGATCGCGGACGCCACGGCACTCACCGAGGCCGGGTACGTCGGCGAGGACGTCGAGAACATCCTGCTGAAGCTGATCCAGGCGGCGGACTACGACGTCAAGAAGGCCGAGACCGGGATCATCTACATCGACGAGATCGACAAGGTCGCCCGCAAGAGCGAGAACCCGTCGATCACCCGCGACGTCAGCGGCGAGGGCGTGCAGCAGGCGCTCCTGAAGATCCTCGAAGGCACCACGGCCTCCGTGCCTCCGCAGGGCGGACGCAAGCACCCGCACCAGGAGTTCATCCAGATCGACACGACGAACGTGCTGTTCATCGTGGGCGGTGCGTTCTCCGGCCTGGAGAAGATCATCGAGTCGCGGGCCGGCGCCAAGGGCATCGGCTTCGGCGCGACGATCCGCTCCAAGCGGGAGATCCAGGCGAGCGACCAGTTCTCGGAGATCATGCCGGAGGACCTGGTGAAGTTCGGGATGATCCCCGAGTTCATCGGCCGCCTCCCGGTCATCACCTCCGTGCACAACCTGGACCGCGAGGCCCTGCTCAAGATCCTCGTCGAGCCGCGCAACGCACTGGTGAAGCAGTACCAGCGCCTCTTCGAACTCGACGGCGTGGAGCTGGACTTCGACCTTCCGGCGCTGGAGGCCATCGCCGACCAGGCGATCCTGCGCGGCACCGGGGCGCGCGGTCTGCGCGCCATCATGGAGGAGGTCCTCCAGTCGGTGATGTACGAGGTGCCCTCCCGCAAGGACGTCGCCCGGGTCGTCATCACCGAAGAGGTCGTCCACTCCAACGTCAACCCGACCCTGGTGCCGCGCGAGCCGCGCATCATCGGGAAGAACGAGGGCGGGCGGCACGAGAAGTCCGCGTAAGCGGCACGCCCGCAGAAGACAGCGGCACGCACGGAGAAGTGTGACGGCGCCCGGCAGGTCCAGGAGGACCCGCTGGGCGCCGTCACGTGCGCGCCCTGCCTACTTCGGTACGCGGGCGGCCGTGCGGAACTTCGCCGCCAGTGCGGCGGTGTCCTCCAGGGAGGGTGCGCCTCCGGCCACCGCCAGCGCCGGGTCGACCGGCGAGACGTAACCGAGGGTGCTGTGGTCCACCCAGATGCACATGCTGGACTTGAGGACCTTGCCCTCCGCGCCGGGCAGCCCGGAGATCGTGGTCGTCATGGGACGGCAGCGCATCAGCGCGTTCTGAAGCCCGTCGGGCTCCATGTCCTGCGCGGGGCCGAACTCGACCTTGTACGGGTTGTCCTTGTCCTTCGGCTGCTGGCTGCTCTTGTCCTGCTCCGCGAACATCTTGTCGAGGGTGGCCCGGGGGTCCTGGATGTCGCCGTAGATCCCGATGACCGAGACGTTCTTGGAGGTCTTCGGGTCCTTCCCCGTGGTGTAACCGGCGCTCGCGTTCTGCGGGTCGGTGACACCCGACTTGGCCAGCTCCTGCGTGCCCTCCTTGTCGGGGGTGGCCGAGTCCTGCTCTCCCTGGGCGGGCTGCTTCTTGTACTCACCCACCGCCTCCGGCATCACCAGCTTGTGCGGGCCGTCGTCCTCAAGACCGCCGCCGGCGCCCAGGAAGAAGTACGCCCCGGCACCGGCTGCGGCGACCACGACCACCGCGAGGCCGATGATCAGACCGGTCTTCTTCTTTTTCGGCTCCGGCCCCCCGGGGAACTGCTGCTGGCCGTACTCCTGCTGTCCGTAGTGCTGCTGTCCGTACGGGTTCGGCTGCTGCTGCTGTCCGTACGGGTTCGGCTGCTGGGGCTGCTGCGGGTAGCCGTAGCCCTGCGGCGGCGGGGCCTGCTGCGGGTAGCCGTATCCGGGCTGGCTCTGCGGCTGCTGCGGCTGCTGCGGTTGGCCGTAAGGGCCCGGCTGTCCCCCGTAGGGGTTCGGCTGCCCGCCGCCGTACGGACCGGGCTGGTTGTAGCTCATGTACGGGGTTCCCCTCCGGATACTTATGCGTCCCGAACATCCTGTCGGACGGCTGCGCCGGGAGGGTCCGCGGGTGCCGGACCGTTACGTGGGAAACGCGTTTCGAAGCGGTGGTCGCGGGCCCTTAAACTGGCCGCGTGACCGAGAACTCTCAGACTCCGCAGCCCGCAGCCACCTCCGAACTGCCGACGACGTACGCGCCGGCCGCCGTAGAGGGGCCGCTGTACGAGCGCTGGGTAGAACGCGGTTACTTCACCGCCGACGCGAAGAGCGACAAGCCCGCGTACACCGTCGTCATCCCCCCGCCGAACGTCACCGGCAGCCTGCACCTGGGCCACGCCTTCGAGCACACGCTGATCGACGCCCTCACCCGCCGCAAGCGCATGCAGGGCTACGAGACGCTGTGGCAGCCCGGCATGGACCACGCGGGCATCGCCACCCAGAACGTCGTCGAGCGTGAGCTCGCCAAGGACGGCAAGTCCCGCCACGACCTGGGCCGTGAGGCGTTCGTCGAGCGTGTCTGGCAGTGGAAGGAAGAGTCCGGCGGCCAGATCTCCGGCCAGATGCGCCGCCTCGGCGACGGCGTCGCCTGGGACCGCGAGCGCTTCACCATGGACGAGGGCCTGTCCGTCGCCGTGCAGACCATCTTCAAGAAGATGTACGACGACGGCCTGATCTACCGTGCCGAGCGCATCATCAACTGGTGCCCGCGCTGTCTGACGGCCATCTCCGACATCGAGGTCGACTACCAGGACGACGACGGCGAGCTCGTCTCCATGATGTACGGCGACGGAGACGACACCATCGTCGTTGCCACCACCCGCGCCGAGACGATGCTCGGTGACACCGCCGTCGCCGTCCACCCCGACGACGAGCGCTACGCCCGCCTCATCGGCAAGCAGATCAGGCTGCCGCTCACCAACCGCAGCGTCCCCGTCGTCGCGGACACCCACGTCGACCCGGTCTTCGGCACCGGCGCCGTCAAGGTGACCCCGGCGCACGACCCGAACGACTTCGCCATCGGCCAGCGCCACGACCTGGAGACCATCCAGGTCCTCGACGAGCGCGGCATCATCATCACCCCCGGCCCCTTCCAGGGCCTGGACCGCTTCGAGGCCCGCTCCGCGATCGTCGCCGCCCTGCGCGAGGACGGCCGGATCGTCGCCGAGAAGCGCCCGTACGTCCACTCCGTCGGCCACTGCTCCCGCTGCAAGACCACGCTGGAGCCGCGCCTGTCGATGCAGTGGTGGGTCAAGGTCGAGACGCTCGCCAAGGCGGCCGGCGACGCCGTCCGCGACGGCCGCGTCAACATCCACCCCGCCGACCTGACTCCGCGCTACTTCGACTGGGTCGACAACCTCAACGACTGGTGCATCTCGCGCCAGCTCTGGTGGGGCCACCGCATTCCCGTCTGGCACGGCCCGAACGGCGAGATGGTCTGCGTCGGCCCGAACGACGAGGCACCGACCGGTGAGGGCTGGCACCAGGACACCGACGTCCTCGACACCTGGTTCTCCTCCGGGCTGTGGCCGTTCTCGACCATGGGCTGGCCGGAGCAGACCGAGTCGCTGGAGAAGTTCTATCCGAACTCCGTCCTGGTCACCGGCTACGACCTGATGTTCTTCTGGGTCGCCCGGATGATGATGTTCGGCCTGTACGCCATGGACGACGTCCCGTTCCGCACCATCGCCTTCCACGGCATGGTCCGCGACGAGACCGGCAAGAAGATGTCGAAGTCCAAGGGCAACGTCGTCAACCCGCTGGACTGGATGGACAAGTACGGCTCCGACGCCGTCCGCTTCACCCTGGCCCGCGGCGCCAACCCCGGCGTCGACGTCCCGATCGGCGAGGACTGGGTCCAGGGCTCGCGCAACTTCGCCAACAAGATCTGGAACGCCACGCGCTTCGCGCTGATGAACGGCGCGACGGTCGAGGGCGCGCTGCCCCCCGCCGAGCAGATGACCGCCACCGACCGCTGGATCCTCTCCCGGCTCAACACGGTCGTCGCCCAGGTCGACGCGCTCTACGACGACTACCAGTTCGCCAAGCTGTCCGACGCCCTCTTCCACTTCGCGTGGGACGAGGTCTTCGACTGGTACGTCGAGCTGTCCAAGACGACGTTCTTCGCGGAGGGCGAGCAGGCGAAGGTCTCCGCCCGTGTCCTCGGCGAGGTCCTCGACGTCACCCTGCGGCTGCTGCACCCGGTCGTCCCCTTCGTCACCGAGACCCTGTGGACGACCCTCACCGGCGGCGAGTCCCTCGTCGTCGCCGACTGGCCGAAGGACTCGGGCTTCCGCGACCAGGGCGCCGAGCGGGAGATCGAGCTCGTCCAGCAGGTCGTCACCGAGGTCCGCAGGTTCCGCTCCGACCAGGGCCTGCAGCCCGGCCAGAAGGTCCCCGCCGAGCTCACCCTGACCGGCACGGCCCTGGCCCCGCACGAGGCCGCCATCCGCCAGCTGCTGCGCCTCCAGCCGGCCGGTGAGGGCTTCCACGCCACCGCGTCGCTGCCCGTCGCGGGAGCCACGGTCGCGCTCGACCTCTCCGGCACCATCGACGTCGCCGCCGAGCGCAAGCGCCTCACCAAGGACCTGGAGGCCGCCAAGAAGGAGGTCACCCAGGCGCACGCCAAGCTCGGCAACGAGGCCTTCCTCGCCAAGGCACCCGACAACGTCGTGGACAAGATCCGCGGCCGGCTGAGCAAGGCCGAGGCCGACATCACGCGCATCACCGCGCAGCTGGAGGCCCTGCCCGCCCAGTAGGCGCGACAGGTACGTCACCGAGGGCCCCGCACCGACCGACCGGTGCGGGGCCCTCGCGCACTCCTGTCATGGGGCCCGGCCCAGATCCGCCCGGCTCAAACCCGGTTGAACGAGTGCCGCAAATCACTATTAACGGGACAGAAGCCCAGCGAATCAGGGCGAAAGTCCCGGCATCATGGAACGTATGCACGACAAGCCCACCGCCTCGCCGGTATCCCGGGCCTGGGCGGCGGGCCGGCGCTGGGCGGACGGCCGCACCGTCCACCGGCGCACCCTGGACCTGCTGGTCCCCCTGATGTGCTTCGCCCTGATGCTGCTGGACGTGCCCGGCCTCGCCGAGGCCGACAACTCCCTCAACAGCGTCTCCGCGACCCTCGTCCTCGCACTCGGCGCGAGCTCCCTGCTGCTGCGCCGCCGCTTCCCCTGGATCCCCTACCTCGTCGCGCTCGGCCTGCTCGGCTGGCTGCACGAACTGACCCTGATGCAGTTCGCGCTCTACAAGGTCGGCCGCTACCGGGGGCGCACCGCGGCAGCCCTCGCGACGGTGGGGTACGTGGCCTTCTCGTACGTCCTCTTCCTGCTCCAGCGGTGGCCCGAGAAGCAGGCCGACACCCTCATGGAGTTCCTGAGCATCATCGTGCCCATCGGAGTCCTCGCGGCCGGCGTCGGTGTCGCCGCGAACCGGCAGGACCTCGTACGGGAACTGGAGGTGCAGAAAGGGCGCACCGACGCCCTCCAGGCCGTCCAGCAGGAACGCCTGTCGGTGGCACGCGACGTGCACGACTTCGTGGGGCGCGAACTCACCCTGCTCGCCGTACGCGCCGAGGTACTGGCCGTACGGGCACGCGGCGAGGCCCACCAGAAGGACTTCGACGAGCTGTCCGAGACGGCCCGCAAGGCACACCGCATCCTCAACGAGATCATCGTGCAGCGCGCCCAGGAACGCGACGCCACCCCCGGCATCGACGCCCTGGCCGTGCTCGCCGACGAGGGGCAGCGGGCCGGCAGCCCCGTGGTGCTCGACATCGACGCACGGGCCGGCGAGCTCTCCCCGCTGCGCCAGGCAGCCGTCCACCGGGTCGTCCAGGAGTGCCTGACCAACGCCGTCAAGCACGCACCCGGCCAGGCGGTACGGGTGCGGATCGCGCTCGACGGCGTTCACCTGCGCATCGAGGTGTGCAACGAGGTGCCCAGCGCACTGCCCGCCAGGCAGCCCGTGTCGGCCGGCACCGGCACCTTCTCGATGGAGGAACGGGTGCAGTCCATGGGCGGCACGCTGCGGGCGGGCCACCACGACGGGACCTACCGGGTCGTCGCGGTGCTGCCCGCAGGGGTCTGAGGCCCCGCCCCGGTCCGTCGTGCCCCGGTCCGTCGTGCCCCGGTCCGGCGTGCTTCAGTCCCTCGTGCCCGGTCCCTCGTGCCTCAGTCCGTCGTGAGGAGCTTGTGGAGGTTGTCGAAGTCCTCCACACACTTTCCGGAACCCAGCGCCACACAGTCGAGCGGATCGTCCGCAACGAACACCGGGATGCCGGTGGCCGCCGAGATCCGCAGCTCCAGGCCTGGCAGCAGCGCACCGCCCCCGGTCAGCACGATGCCGTGCTCCATCACGTCACCGGACAGTTCGGGCGGACACTCCTCCAGCGTGGCGCGCACCGCCGCGATGATCGCCTCCACGGGCTCGTCCAGCGCCGCCCGCACCTCGGCCACCGTGAGATCGAGCGTCATCGGCAGCCCGCCGACCTTCTGCCGGCCACGGATCGTGAACGTCCGCTCCTCGAACTCGGGCCGCGCGGGCACCGGCCATGCCGAACCGATCGCGACCTTGATGTCCTCGGCGGTGCGCTCACCGATGAGCAGCTTGTGCTCCTTGCGCACGTAGTCCGTGATCGCCGTGTCCATCCGGTCACCGCCGACCCGCAGCGACTGCGCGGTCACGATGCCGCCCAGCGAGATCACCGCCACCTCCGTCGTGCCGCCGCCGATGTCCACCACCATCGAGCCACGCGCCGAGGACACCGGAAGACCGGCGCCGATCGCCGCCGCCATCGGCTCCTCGATGAGGTGCACGGCACGGGCGCCGGCCCGCTGAGCGGCGTGCACGATGGCCCGCCGCTCCACCGGCGTCACCCCGCTGGGCACGCACACCACCATGCGGGTACGCGGCCGGCGGCCGGGGACCGCCTTGCGGACGAAGTGCCGGATCATCTCCTCGGCCGCCTCGTAGTCGCTGATCACACCGTCCCTGAGCGGGCGGATCGCGGTGATGGAACCGGGGGTGCGGCCGATCGTCTCCTTGGCCTCGGTACCGACGGCGAGCGCCGTCATCGAACCTGCCTTCACCGCCACCACGGACGGCTCGTTGAGGACGATGCCGTGCCCCCGCATGTACACCAGGGTGTTCGCCGTACCCAGGTCGATGCCTATGTCCCGGCTGTCACGGCCGCTCCGGCTGCGCGGGGCAGCCTTCGTCGTCTCGTCGCTCACTCGATAACCTCCCGAATCGTGATCTACCAGGGTCACACACTCGATTGGGGTGGATCTGCCCAAAGGTCCTGGTGGTGGCGGGACCGAGGTCCTTGGCGGGCTCGCCGGGGCCCGTCGGGTTCTGTCGGTGGCGCTCCGTAGACTGGCTGGGTGAGCGACCTCCCCCCGAACGACGACCATGCCTTCGAAGAGATCGTGGAGGCCGAGACCGGCCGCGATCCCGACCTCGCCGTCATCGAGGCCGGCAGCCGCACCCTGCGCACCCAGGGCGGCGCCCCGGCCGAGGACGCCGTGCCCGCCCGCCCCGCCGACCCGGAGGTGGACAAGGCACTGCGCGCGGTCGAGACCGAGCTCGCGGGCCGCTGGGGCGAGACCAAGCTCGAACCCTCGGTGACCAGGATCGCCGCCCTGATGGACGTGCTGGGCGAGCCCCAGAAGGCGTACCCCTCCGTCCACATCACCGGCACCAACGGCAAGACCAGCACGGCCCGCATGATCGAGGCCCTCTTCGGCGCCTTCGAGCTGCGCACCGGCCGCTACACCAGCCCGCACGTGCAGTCGATCACCGAGCGCATCAGCCTGGACGGCGCGGCGATCGCCGCCGAGCGCTTCGTGGAGACGTACGAGGACATCAAGCCGTACGTGGAGATGGTCGACGCCTCCCAGGAGTACCGGCTCTCCTTCTTCGAGGTCCTGACCGCCATGGCCTACGCGGCCTTCGCCGACGCCCCCGTCGACGTGGCGGTCGTCGAGGTCGGCATGGGCGGCACCTGGGACGCCACCAACGTCATCGACGCGGCCGTCGCCGTCGTCACCCCGATCTCCCTCGACCACACCGACAGGCTCGGCACCACACCCGGCGAGATCGCGGGGGAGAAGGCCGGAATCATCAAGCAGGGCGCGACGGTCGTCCTGGCGCAGCAGCCGGTCGACGCGGCGCAGGTCATGCTGAAGACGGCCGTCGGCGCGGACGCGACGGTGGCCCGTGAGGGCATGGAGTTCGGCGTCGTCGCCCGCGAGGTCGCCGTCGGCGGCCAGCTGGTCACGCTGCGCGGACTCGGCGGGGAGTACGAGGAGGTCTTCCTCCCGCTGCACGGCGCCCACCAGGCGCACAACGCGGCCGTCGCGCTCGCCGCGGTCGAGGCCTTCTTCGGCATCGGCGCGGACCAGGCCCGCACCCTGGACATCGAGACCATCCGCAAGGCGTTCGCGTCGGTGACGTCGCCGGGACGGATGGAGGTCGTACGGCGCAGCCCGACCGTCGTCCTGGACGCCGCGCACAACCCGGCGGGGGCGCGGGCCGCGGCGGAGGCGGTCGGTGAGGCGTTCGGCTTCAGCCGGCTGATCGGTGTCGTCGCGACCAGCGCCGACAAGGACGTTCGCGGCGTCCTGGAGGCGTTCGAGCCGATCTTCGCGGAGATCGTGGTGACACGGAACTCCACTCCGCGCTCCATGGACGTGGACGAACTCGCCGCGCTCGCCGTCGAGGTGTTCGGCGACGACCGCGTCCAGGTCGAGCCGCGGCTCGACGACGCCATCGAGGAGGCCATCACGCTGGCCGAGGAGGACGGCGAGTTCTCCGGCGGCGGGGTCCTCGTCACCGGATCCGTCATCACGGTCGGAGAGGCCCGGCTGCTGCTGGGGAGGGGCTGAGTTCCGATGCGTACGCTCTGTGCTTCGACACTGATCGGCGAGTTCTTCGTGATCGGCTTCGCCGGCCTGGTCGCGATGAAGTCCGACGGCCTGTCGATGGCCACGGTCTGGACCGTCTGCGGCATCGCGATGCTGCTGTCCGTGCTGCTGTGCGGAATGATCACGCGGCCCGGCGGGCTCCAGCTCGGCTGGGCACTCCAGGTGGGCCTGATCGTCAGCGGCTTCTGGGTCCCGCTGATGTTCTTCCTCGGCGCGGTCTTCGGCGGCTTGTGGTGGGCCTCGATCCACTACGGCCGCAAGATCGACGAGGCGAAGGCCAGGTGGGCGGTACAGGCGGAGGCGGAGACGGGCTGAGGGGCGCGCCCCGGCCCGGGGTGAGTGCGAGTGCGAGTGCGGCCATCCGGAGCAATCAGGTCCGGGTGCCACCCGAACGGGCTCCCCCTGTAATCTCTGGCCACACGCACACGCATGCCTGCAAGGAGCCGCACATGACCCAGCGCACCCTCGTCCTGCTCAAGCCCGACACGGTCCGGCGCGGCCTGATCGGCGAGGTGGTGGGCCGTATCGAGCGCAAGGCCGACTGGACGATCGCCGCGCTGGAGATGCGCAGTCTCGACCGGGCCGTCCTTGAGCAGCACTACGGCGAGCACGTGGGACGCCCCTTCTATGAGCCGCTCGTGGAGTTCATGTCCTCCGGCCCGGTCGTCGCCCTCGTCGTCGAGGGCGAGCGCGTCATCGACGGGGTACGCCAGCTGGCGGGTCCGACCGACCCGATTGCCGCGGCTCCCGGGTCCATTCGGGGCGACTTCGGCACCATCGTCCGGGAGAACCTGATCCACGCCTCGGACTCCGAGGAGTCCGCCGAACGTGAGCTGAAGCTGTTCTTCCCGGGCCTCGTCTGACCCGAGCGGCCGAAGCGCTTTCTGACGCAATGTCAGCCAAACAGCGCCGTCCACTGGGGCGACCGAAGTAATTCGGTCGCCCTTCGGCATATGCATCCCGATGAAGGGAACGCATTTCCCCGACACAGCGTCACCATGGGTGAGACGGGTATGTGTTCCGCCCACAATGGCGAAGGACCCTCGCGCGGCGACCGCACATGCGGCACTACGATGGAAGTCACCGCGCCCGCAGCATCAGCGCACCACCCACTTCGCCTACCGAAACCAGCCATCGCACGCTCCACTCGGGAAGGCCCGACGCATCCTCATGGGGAAGAAGAGGGAACCAATGTCGTTCATCGGCCGTGATATGGCTGTCGACCTAGGGACCGCCAACACGCTGGTGTACGTCAGGGGTAAGGGCATCGTGCTCAACGAGCCCTCCGTCGTCGCCATCAACACCAACACCGGTGGCATCCTGGCCGTTGGCGCCGAGGCCAAGAAGATGATCGGCCGTACGCCAGGCAACATCGTTGCCGTACGGCCCCTGAAGGACGGCGTGATCGCCGACTTCGAGATCACGGAGCGGATGCTCCGCTACTTCATCCTGAAGATCCACAAGCGGCGCTACCTGGCCCGCCCGCGCGTCGTCGTCTGCGTGCCGTCCGGCATCACAGGGGTCGAGCGCCGCGCCGTCATCGAGGCGTCCACGCAGGCCGGTGCCCGTCAGGTGCACATCATCGAGGAGCCCATGGCCGCGGCCATCGGCTCCGGCCTGCCCGTCCACGAGGCCACCGGCAACATGGTGGTGGACATCGGCGGCGGCACCACCGAGGTCGCCGTCATCTCGCTCGGCGGAATCGTCACGGCACAGTCGATCCGCGTCGCCGGCGACGAGCTGGACAACGCGATCATCCAGCACATCAAGAAGGAGTACAGCCTCCTCCTCGGTGAGCGCACCGCCGAACAGATCAAGATCACCATCGGTTCCGCGTACGACCTCGACAAGGACGAGCACACCGAGATCCGCGGCCGCGACCTCGTGTCCGGCCTCCCGAAGACCGTCGTGATCTCGGCCGCCGAGGTCCGCAAGGCCATCGAGGAGCCGGTCAACGCGATCGTCGACGCGGTGAAGACGACCCTCGACAAGTGCCCGCCGGAGCTCTCCGGCGACGTCATGGACCGGGGCATCGTGCTCACCGGCGGCGGCGCCCTGCTCCGCGGCCTCGACGAACGGCTGCGCCGCGAGACCGGCATGCCGATCCACATCGCCGAGGACCCGCTCGACTCCGTCGCGCTCGGCTCCGGCAAGTGCGTCGAGGAGTTCGAGGCGCTCCAGCAGGTGCTGGACGCCCAGCCGCGCAGGTAGCAACACAGCCGCCGGTGTCCCGGGCCACCTGCCGGCCCGGGACACCACGAAGAAATCCGCCGTACGGGCCCCTGTCGTCCCGTGCGGCGGATCGTTGATATACGCATACGCATTTTTCCGACGAGGAAGGCACGGCCGCCGCACGTGAGGGACACACGAGAGAGCCGGCTGCTCCTGGTGCTGCTGATCGCCGTAGCGTTCGCGCTGATCACGGTCGACATCCGCGGCGGCGAACAGTCGCCCGTCGACGGAGCACGGCAGGCCGCCGCCACCGTCTTCGGACCGGTGGAGAAGGGCGTCGCCACCGCCGTCGACCCGATCGGCAACGCGATCGGCGCGGTACGCGAATCCGGGAACACGCACGATCAGCTCAAGGCGCTGGAGCGGGACAACCAGGAACTCAAGCTGAAGCTCGGCAGTGACGACCGCAATCAGAGCCGGGTACGTGAGCTGGACGGCATGCTGAAGAAGGCCGGCGCCGGGCAGTACGGCATCAAGGGCGCCGAAGTCATCGCCATAGGGGCCTCCCAGGGCTTCTCCTGGACCGTCACCCTGGACGTCGGCAGCAACGACGGCATCAAGCGCGACATGACCGTGCTCAACGCGGACGGCCTGGTCGGCCGCATCACCACGGTCGGCCCCAGTACCGCGACCGTACTGCTGGCCAACGACCCCGACTTCACCGTCGGCACCCGGATGGAGAAGACCAACGAACTGGGCTTCGCGACCGGGCAGGGCGACCGCTCGCTCAGCGTCCAGTTCCTCAACGGCAAGGCCAAGGTCAAGCCGGGCGACCGGCTCGTCACCTTCGGCTCGCGGGCGGCCAAGCCGTTCGTGCCCGGCGTCCCGGTCGGCGAGGTGGTGCGCGTCGACCCCTCGGGCGGCGACCTCACCCGGACCGTCTACGTCCGCCCCTACGTCGGCTTCACCAAGCTCGACATCGTGGGCGTCGTCGTGGCGGCCCCGCGCACCGACCCCCGCGACACCGTCCTGCCGAACAAGCCCAGGCCCGTCCCCACCGTCACCGTCACCGTGACGCCCAAGCCCCCGGCCGGCGAGAACAACGACGCCGGCGACGTGGCAGGCAACGGCAACAACAACGCCAATAACAATGCCAACAACAACGCCGACAACAACGGCAATGTCGAAGGCGACAACGGCGTGAACAACGGCAACAACAACGGCCTGAACAACGGCAACGGCAACGGCAACAACAACGGTGACGGTGCCGACAACGGCAACGCCGCCGACCAGTAGGAGCTGAACCTGATGCGCTTCAACCGGATTCTGCTCTCCGTCACCCTGGTGGTCGTCGCCCTGGTCATCCAGGTCACCGTCCTCGCCAGACTCCAGCTCCCCGGCGCCGTCCCCGACCTCACCCTCCTCGTCGTCCTCGGCCTGGCCTTCGTCTACGGACACGTCAGCGGCGCCCTCATCGGCTTCGGCGCAGGACTCCTCGCCGACCTCGCACCGCCCGCCGACCACGCCGCCGGCCGCTACGCCCTCGTGCTCTGCGTCATCGGCTACCTCGCCGGACTCGTCAAACCGGAGAACGGGCGGCTGCGCTCCGCCACCGCGCCGATGCTCGTCGTCGTGGCCGCCGCACTCGGCTCCACCCTGCTGTACGCGGGCGTGGGCGCCCTCGTCGGTGACACCGCCGCCCGCCACGTCGGCCTCGGCGGCCTGCTGTTCACCGCGGCGCTCTACGACCTGATGCTCGCCCCGTTCGTCGTCCCCGTCATCATGGCGCTCGCCCGGCGCGGCGAGAACGACCCGCTCACCGAGACCTCCGGCGGCGCCGACGTCTCCGCGGGCTGGCTCTCCTCCGGCACGGGGCTGCGCATCGGCGAACAGAAGGGCGGCCTGCGCCTGCGCGCCGCCCGCTCCAGGGCCTCGAAGGCCGGACGCATCAAGGGGGTCAAGCGCCTGTGAGCAACATTCCCGAGACCGGCAGGACACCCCGGATCACCATCCGGCTCGTCGTCCTGCAGGTTCTCGTCTTCTCCCTGCTGCTCACCCTCGGCGGGCGGCTGTGGTACCTCCAGATCCGCAACGGCGAGGAGTACACCGACGAGGCGAAGAACAACCACGTCCAGCAGGTCGTCCAGCCCGCCGTCCGCGGTTCCATCCTCGACGCCCGCGGCGTCCCGCTCGCCGACAACGAGACCAAGCTCGTCGTCTCCGCGTCCCGTACCGAGCTGATGAAGATGAAGGACGACGGCAAGGCCGTCCTCGCCCGGCTCGCCGAAGTCCTCGACCTCACCCCCAAGGACGTCGCCGACAAGGTGCGTCTCTGCGACTCCAAGACCCCCCAGCCCTGCTGGAACGGCTCGCCCTACCAGCCGATCCCGGTCACCAACAAGGCCACCACCCAGCAGGCCCTCCAGATCCGCGAGCGTGCCGAGGACTTCCCCGGCATCACCGCCGAGCCCACCGCCGTGCGCCGCTACGCAGCCCCCGGCAAGGCCAACACCGCCCAGGTGCTCGGCTACCTCTCGCCCGTCACCGACGCCGAGATCGAGAAGGCCAAGGACTCCGAGTCCCCGTACCTGCGCTCCGACCAGGTGGGCCGCTCCGGCCTTGAACGCACGTACGACAAGGATCTGCGCGGCAAGGCGGGCGTCACCCGGTACGAGGTCGACAACCTCGGCCGGGTGATCGGCCTCGCCAAGGCCGACGAGGCGGAGCCCGGGGCCAACGTCGTCACCAGCATCGACGCCCGGGTACAGGCAGTCGCCGAGTACGAACTGCTCGACGCGATGAAGGAAGCCCGCAAGGCGTTCGACAAGAACACCAACACCAACTACAAGGCGGACGCGGGCGCCGTCGTCGTCATGGAGGCGAAGACCGGCCGGGTGGTCGCGATGGCGTCCAACCCGACGTACGACCCCAACTCCTGGGTCGGCGGCATCTCCGGCAAGGACTACGCGGCTCTCACCGGCAAGAACTCCAACTTCCCGCTGCTCAACCGGGCCATCCAGGCGCAGGCCGCCCCCGGCTCGATCTTCAAGGTGATCCCGACGACCGCCGCGGTCAACGCGGGCTACGACTTCAACGGCAGCTACCCCTGCCCCAGCTCGTACTCCATCGGCGGCCAGACCTTCCAGAACTACGAGTCCAAGGGCCACGGCAGCATCAGCCTCGGCGGCGCGCTCGAGGTCTCCTGCGACACCGTCTTCTACGCGCTCGCCCATCAGCAGTGGCAGCGCGACGGCGGCACCAAGCCGAAGAAGGACGCCAAGGACTGGTTCTACAAGACGGCCCACCAGTTCGGCCTCGGCAAGGAGACCGGCATCGACCTCCCCAACGAGGTCCCGGGCCGGGTCCCCGACCGCCAGTGGAAGCAGCGCTTCTGGGCGGCCAACAAGGACGCCTGGTGCAAGCAGGGCAAGAAGGACGGCAGCTTCGTCGAGAAGATCGCCTTCGAGAACTGCATCGACGGCAACCAGATGCGCGCCGGTGACTCCGTCAACTACTCCATCGGACAGGGCGACACACTCGTCACGCCCATACAGATGGCGTCGATCTACGCGAGCATCGCCAACGGCGGCACCGTCCACACCCCCTCCGTCGGCAAGGCGGTCATCAGCGCCGACGGCAAGAGCGTCAAGGAGATCGCGCCCCGGACGCAGGGGCGGCTGCCGATGAACGCGAGCACGCACAAACTGATAGACGAAGCCCTCGCGGGAGTCGCCACCCGGGGCACCGCGGCCTGGAGGTTCCAGGGCTGGCCCCAGGACAAGATCCCGATGCACGCCAAGACGGGTACCGCCGAGGTCTACGGCAAGCAGACGACCTCGTGGTTCGCCACCTACACCAAGGACTACTCGATCGTCATGACGATCGCCCAGGGCGGCACCGGCTCCGGCGCATCGGGCCCCGCCGTGCGAAAGATCTACAACGCGCTGTACGGGCTCGACGACGAAGGCAAGTACGACGCGAAGAAGGCACTCCTGCCGCAGCCGCAGCAGAGCCTCCCCAAGATCCAGGCGGACGGTTCCATCGACGCACCCGAGATCAAGCCGTACGTTCCCACCCCCAAGCAGCCCGTCGAACCGGTGGGTGTCGCGGGGCCCCCGGCCACCGGCCAGGGGCGGCCGGGGGCGGGCGGCACGACGGGCCGTGTCGTACAGAGGGTGGGTGACTGAGGATGGCGAGCAGCACCCACGGCTTCTCCGTACGCCGCTACACCCCCGAGCGCGGCGCCTTCGCCAGGCTCACCGCACGCGACTCCCTCGTGCGCAGGCTCGACTGGCCGCTGCTGCTGTCGGCGATCGCGCTCTCCGGCCTCGGCGCCCTGCTGGTGTGGTCGGCGACCCGCGGCCGTGACTCGCTCACGCACGGCGACCCGTACTACTTCCTGCTGCGGCACCTGCTGAACACCGGCATCGGTTTCGCCCTGATGGTCGGCACGATCTGGCTCGGCCACCGCACCCTGCGCGGCGCGGTGCCGATCCTGTACGGCATCTCCGTCCTCCTGGTGCTCGCGGTGCTCACCCCGCTCGGCACCACGGTCAACGGCGCGCACGCGTGGATCGCGGTCCCCGGCGGCTTCTCGCTCCAGCCGTCGGAATTCACCAAGATCACGATCATCCTGGGCATGGCGATGCTGCTGGCCGCCCGGGTCGACGCGGGCGACCAGGCCCACCCCGACCACCGCACGGTGCTGAAGTCACTGGGCGTCGCGGTCGTACCGATCCTGATCATCATGCTGATGCCCGACCTGGGATCCGTCATGGTCATCGCCATGATCATCCTGGGTGTGCTGCTGGCCTCCGGGGCGACCAACCGCTGGGTGTTCGGGCTGGTCGGCGCGGGAATCCTGGGGGCCGTCCTGGTGACGGCCCTCGGCCTGCTGGACGAGTACCAGATCAACCGCTTCGCCGCCTTCGCCAACCCGGACCTCGACCCGGCGGGCGTCGGCTACAACACCAACCAGGCGCGCATCGCGATCGGCTCGGGCGGCCTGACGGGCACCGGCCTCTTCAAGGGCTCGCAGACCACCGGACAGTTCGTCCCCGAGCAGCAGACCGACTTCGTGTTCACCGTCGCAGGCGAGGAACTCGGCTTCCTGGGCGCGGGGCTCATCCTCGTCCTGCTGGGCGTGGTGCTGTGGCGGGCCTGCCGCATCGCGCGGGAGACCACCGAGCTGTACGGCACGATCGTCGCGGCCGGCATCATCGCCTGGTTCGCGTTCCAGTCCTTCGAGAACATCGGGATGACGCTCGGCATCATGCCCGTCGCGGGACTGCCGCTGCCGTTCGTCTCGTACGGCGGTTCGTCGATGTTCGCCGTGTGGGTGGCGATCGGGCTGCTGCAGTCGATCAGGATGCAGCGGCCGATAACTGCGTGAGAGCGGGCCGACGCCGGGCGTCCCCTGTTTGAAGGTGCCTATCGCGTCTAGATTCATGTCATGGCGGACACGAAGCGGGAGATCGAACGAAAGTACGAAGCAACGGCGAACAGCGCTGACGGCGAACCCCGGCTGCCCGATTTCCTCAAGGTGGCCGGGGTCACGACCGTGGAGGACAAGGGCGTCACCGACCTGGACGCCGTCTACTACGACACCGAGGGACTCGCCCTCGCCGCACACGCGATCACCCTGCGCCGCCGCACCGGCGGCGCCGACGCCGGCTGGCACCTGAAACTCCCCGTCTCCCCGGACGTACGGGACGAGATCCACGCCCCGCTGGGCCTGGCCGGCGACGTCCCGCCGGCACTCGCCGGACTCGTACGGGCACGGACCCGCGGCGCCCCCCTGCTGCCGACCGTACGGCTGAAATCCGCACGCCGGACCCGCCACCTCCTGGACGGCGCGGGACACCTGCTCGCCGAGGTGAGCGCCGACGCGGTGACCGCCGAGCGGCTCGGCGGCGGCGAACTGACGGTCGCCACCTGGACGGAGATCGAGGTGGAACTCGCCGACGACGGCGACCCGGCGTTCCTGGACACCGTCGAGAAGAAACTGCGCAAGGCCGGGGTACGGCGCTCCTCATCACCCTCCAAACTGGCGCGGGCCCTCACCGAGACGGGCGGCGGCCCGGCCACGCCCCCGGTGACGGCGGCCGACGGCACTGCCGGGGAACAGGTGCTCGCCTACGTACGCGAACAGGCACAGGCCCTCGCGGCGTACGACCCGGCGGTACGACGCGACCTGCCGGACTCCGTGCACCGCATGCGGGTGGCGACCCGGCGGCTGCGCAGCGCCTTCAAGACGTACAGCAAGGTCCTGGACCGCACGGTCACCGACCCGCTCGGCGACGAACTGAAATGGCTCGCGGGCGAACTGGGCGTCGACCGCGACCAGGAGGTGCTGACCGCCCGCCTCACCGGCCGGCTCGCCGAACTGCCCCGCACCCTGCTCCTGGGACCGGTGGAGGCACGGCTGCAGATCTGGGCGGCGGCACGCAGGAGCGACTCCCGCCGGCGCACCGTCGACACCCTGGAGTCACCCCGCTACCTGGCACTGCTGCACGCCCTGGACTCACTCCTCGACCGGCCGCCGCTGCTCGCAGCCGCCTCGAAGGACGCGGAGAAGGTCCTGCGCAAGGCGCTCGCCAAGGACCAGGCACGCCTGGCCGACCGCACGGAACACGCGCTCTCCCTCGCCCCCGGTCGCGAACGCGACATCGCCCTGCACGAGGCCCGCAAGGCGGCGAAACGCCTTCGCTACGCGGCGGAGTCAGCACGCCCCGCACTCGGCAAACCCGCCGGGAAACTCCGCAAGCGCGTCAAGGCCGTGCAGTCGGTACTCGGCGACCACCAGGACAGCGTGGTCGCCCGCGGGGAACTCCGCACCCTCGCGGTCCAGGCCCACGCGGCAGGCGAGACAGCCTTCGTGTGGGGCCTGCTGTACGGCCAGGAGGAAGCGGCGGGAGCGGCCCGCGAACGCGAACTCGAAGGGGTGTGGAAGAGGGTGCCCGGGGTGTGACGGCGGACGGGGGAGAGGGAAGCACCGGGCAGGGCTCACGGTTGCGGGGACCCGCCCGGCGAGGGTTCGGGCCGTCCCGTGGGCCGGCCGTGCGGACGCGTCCGGTGACGTTCCTCGGGGCCGGCCGTGCAAACCCGCCCCCGACCCAAGTTAGGCTTGAGGGTCCCCCTGCCCGCTCATGAGAGACACCGCGATGCCTGTTGAGTCGGTCTTCCCCCGCCTGGAAGCCCTCCTGCCGCATGTGCAGAAGCCCATCCAGTACGTCGGCGGTGAGCTGAACTCCACCGTCAAACCGTGGGAGAGCTGCGACGTCCGCTGGGCGCTCATGTACCCGGACGCGTACGAGGTCGGGCTGCCCAACCAGGGCGTCATGATCCTCTACGAAGTGCTCAACGAGCAGGAGGGCGTCCTCGCCGAGCGTACCTACAGCGTCTGGCCCGACCTCGAAGAACTGATGCGCAAGCACGACGTGCCGCAGTTCACCGTGGACGCCCACCGGCCGGTGAAGAACTTCGATGTCTTCGGACTGTCCTTCTCCACCGAGCTCGGCTACACCAACATGCTCACGGCGCTCGACCTCGCCGGCATCCCGTTGAACGCCGCGGACCGCACCCTGGACGACCCGATCGTCCTCGCCGGCGGCCACGCCGCGTTCAACCCCGAGCCGATCGCCGAGTTCATCGACTGCGCAGTCATCGGCGACGGCGAGCAGGCCGTCCTCGACATGACGGCGATCATCCGCACCTGGAAGGCGGAGGGCCGCCCCGGCGGCCGCGAGGAAGTCCTGCTGCGCCTCGCGAAGACCGGCAACGTCTACGTCCCGGCGTTCTACGACGTCGAGTACCTCGCGGACGGCCGCATCGCCCGCGTCGTACCCAACAGGTCCGGCGTGCCGTGGCGCATCTCCAAGCACACCGTCATGGACCTCGACGAGTGGCCCTACCCCAAGCAGCCCCTCGTCCCGCTCGCGGAAACCGTCCACGAGCGCATGTCCGTCGAAATCTTCCGCGGCTGCACCCGCGGCTGCCGTTTCTGCCAGGCCGGCATGATCACGCGCCCCGTACGGGAGCGAAGCATCACCGGCATCGGCGAAATGGTCGAGAAGGGCCTGAAGGCCACCGGCTTCGAAGAGGTCGGCCTGCTCTCGCTCTCCTCCGCGGACCACACCGAGATCGCCGAGGTCGCCAAGGGCCTCGCCGACCGGTACGAGGAGGACAAGATCGGCCTGTCCCTCCCCTCGACCCGTGTCGACGCGTTCAACGTGGACCTCGCCAACGAGCTGACCCGCAACGGCCGCCGCTCGGGCCTCACCTTCGCCCCCGAGGGCGGCAGTGAGCGCATGCGCAAGGTCATCAACAAGATGGTGTCCGAGGAAGACCTCATCCGCACCGTCTCCACCGCGTACGGCAACGGCTGGCGCCAGGTGAAGCTGTACTTCATGTGCGGCCTGCCCACCGAGACCGACGAGGACGTCCTGCAGATCGGCGACATGGCGGTCAACGTCATCGCCGAGGGCCGCAAGGTCTCCGGACAGAACGACATCCGCTGCACCGTCTCCATCGGCGGTTTCGTGCCCAAGCCGCACACGCCGTTCCAGTGGGCGCCGCAGCTCAGCGCCGACGAGACGGACGCGCGCCTCACCAAGCTGCGCGACAAGATCCGCGGCGACAAGAAGTACGGCCGCTCGATCGGCTTCCGCTACCACGACGGAAAGCCCGGCATCGTCGAAGGACTCCTCTCGCGCGGCGACCGCCGCATCGGTTCCGTCATCCGCGCCGTCTACGAGGGCGGCGGCCGCTTCGACGGCTGGCGCGAGTACTTCTCGTACGACAGGTGGATGCAGGCCGCCGCCCAGACGCTCCCCGCCTTCGGTGTCGACGTCGACTGGTACACCACGCGCGAGCGCACCTACGAAGAGGTCCTGCCCTGGGACCACCTGGACTCCGGTCTCGACAAGGACTGGCTCTGGGAGGACTGGCAGGACTCGCTCGACGAGACCGAGGTCGAGGACTGCCGCTGGACCCCGTGCTTCGACTGTGGCGTGTGCCCGCAGATGGACACCTCCATCCAGATCGGCCCGACCGGCAAGAAGCTCCTCCCGCTGTCGGTCGTCAAGTAACGCCAGCGGTGCACAGGTCCGGCCGGGGAGTTCCCCGGCCGGACCTTCCCACGTTCGGGCCCGCCCCCGGCGGGGGACGCACCCCTTGTGATCCCGCCCCGGCGCACCCGCCCCGGGAACCATCCCCGGCCCCGGCGCGTACTCTGGGTAGTACAAAGACCGCCCCCGGCGCAGCACCCGCCCCGAGACCCCCCTGCCAAGCGTCAGCGCACACGCAGCGGAGGACCGGACGGGAACCGCCGCGCGGGGACACCCCACAGGCCCTGTGGGCGCGCGTAAGACGCGCCGCCCCGCACCGAGGAGAAGAACCACTGGGCAAGCGACAGCCCGAAGGCCCGCCGCCCGCACCGGCGGTGCAGCGCATCCGACTGCGCTACACCAAGCGAGGCCGCCTCCGGTTCACCAGCCACCGTGACTTCCAGCGCGCCTTCGAGCGGGCCCTGCGCCGCGCCGAGGTGCCCATGGCGTACTCGGCGGGCTTCACCCCGCACCCCAAGGTGAGCTACGCCAACGCGGCACCCACCGGCACCGGCTCCGAGGCCGAGTACCTGGAGATCGCGCTCACCGCACCCCGCGACCCGCAGATCCTGCGCGGACTGCTGGACGAGTCGATGCCCGACGGCCTCGACATCATCGACGCCGTCGAGGCCCGCACCTCAGGACTCGCCGAGCGGCTGCACGCCTCCGTCTGGGAACTGCGGCTGAACGGCGTCACCCAGGAGCAGGCCGCCAAGGCCGTCGAAACCTTCCTCGCCGCCGAGACCGTCGAGGTCCAGCGCCGTACGAAGAACGGCATGCGCAGCTTCGACGCCCGCGAGGCCGTCGTCGAGATGGCCGCCGTACCCCTCGAAGAGAGCATCGCCCGCCCCCAGGGCGAGGCGGCCGATAGGCCCACGGCCGAGCCCTGTGCGATACTGCGGCTGGTGGTACGGCACATGACACCCGCCGTACGACCCGACGACGTCCTTTCCGGTCTCCACGCTGTGGCCGACCTGGCGCCGCCGGTCCCCGCAGCGGTGACCAGGCTGGCGCAGGGGCTTCTCGACGAGGAGTCCGGAACGGTGACCGACCCGCTCGCGCCCGACCGCGAGGCGGTGACGGCAGGCTCTACCACAGCCCCCGCACCCGCCACCGCGAAGGCGCCGGAAGGTTCCGGTTCCGCTTAAGGGCGCTCGTTGCAGCGCAGCCCTGGCACTCGGGAGCCACCTGGGTCGGGCCGCGTAACCAACCGGACTTTCGCCAGGCCGTACGTCTTCGTACATACGGAACCGGCGAGCTAGAGATCAGCTCCCGTGCGGCGCCCGCGCCCCGGACGGTGGCCCCGCGCCTCGCGCGTGGGCCGCGGCCGGACCGGATCCAGGCGCGGCGCCCGGGAGCGCGACGGGAGAACCCCGCATGCTTGAGCCGATCGAACCCGCTGAGGCCGAGAACGCTTCGCCCAGCGACACACTGCCGCCGCGCCGCAGGCGCCGCGCGGCCTCGCGTCCCGCCGGCCCCCCCGGGGGCGGCGCGACCCAGCAGAACAAGCAGGACCAGCCGGACCAGTCGGATGCCGCCAAGACCGTAGAGGCCGCGGCTCCGGCCATACCGGCCGGAGAGGGTGCCGTGACCGACACCACTGACCACCAGAACACCGACCCCGCGGGCAACGACAGCGCCGAGAGCGCCGCTCCGGCGCGCCCGCGCCGCCGTGCCGTGCGCAAGGCCACCGCCCCCGCCGGCTCGCCCGCACCGGTCGCCGAGCAGGCCCCGGCGGAGACCGCCCCGGCCCCGGCCGCCCCCGTGGAGAGCGCAGCCGACGAGGCTCCCGCGCCGCGCACCCGTCGCCGTGCCGTGCGCAAGGCCACCACCGCCCCCGCCGAAGCTGCCGCAGCTCCCGTCGAGGAGCCGCAGGCCAACGGGGCGCCCGCCACCGAGGCCCCCGCCGCAGCCGCTCCGGCCCGCCGCCGGGCGACCCGCAAGGCCACCGCCCCCGCCGGCGCCCCCGCAGCCGAAAACACCGCTGCTGCCGCCGAGGCGCCCGCGGACGCGTCCGCCGCCGACAGCGCACCCGCCGAGGCCCCCGCGGAAGCACCCGCCGCCGAAAGCGCACCCGCGCCGCGTACGCGCCGCCGTGCCGTACGCAAGTCCACCGCTCCCGCCGCCGAGGCAGCTCCGGCCGCCGAAGAGGCACCGGCAGGGGAAGAGACTCCGGCCGCGGCGACGACGGCGGCCGAACCCGCCGCGGCGGCGCAGGCCATCGAGGCCCCGGCCGCGGCGCCGCAGAACGACGGGGCGGCCGAGTCCGCACCGGCGCCGCGTGCCCGCCGCCGTGCCACCCGCAAGGCCACCGCTCCGGCGGGTTCGCCCGCCGGGACCCCGGCCGACGCCGACGCCCCGTCCGAGACGGCGCAGAGCGCGCAGCCCGCGGCCGTACCGCAGGAGGAGAGCGCCGAAGAGGCAGCAGCTCCCGCGCCGCGTGCCCGCCGCCGTGCCACCCGCAGGGCGAGCGCGCCCGAGGGCGCTCCGGTTGCTGCCGCTGCTCCGGAGGAGACCGTTCCGGTCGAGGCCGCTGTAACCGCTCCTGTCGAGGCTGCGGCTCCCGTGGCGGAGCAGGCGCCGGAGAGCGCGGAGCAGGACGAGGCCCCGCGTGGGCGGGGACGCCGCCGGGCCAGCCGGCCGGCCACCACCCCGAACTTCACCGTCGAACCCGCGGCAGCCGCCGCCGAGCCCGCTGCACCCAAGCAGGCCGAGCAGAAGCAGGCCGACCAGAAGCAGGCCGAGCGCAAGGACGCCGACCGTAAGCAGGCCGACCGCAGGGACGCCGACCGCAGGCAGGCCGACGACAAGCAGGCCGACGAGCCGGCGCCGCGTTCGCGCCGCCGTGCCCAGCGGCCCGCCGTCGCCGTGTTCCAGGCGCCGGTCTTCGCCGAGCCGATGTTCCAAACCCCGGAGACGGCGGCCATGATCGCCGCTGCCGCCGCCCCGGCCGAGGAGCCGGAGGAGGACGACGAGGACGCGGAGACCGTGGCCGAGGCCGTCGTCGAGGCACCCGCGCAGGAGCCGGCCGAGCCCGCGCAGTCCGGCAACCGCCGCCGTCGCCGCCGCCGCGGCGAGCCCGCCGCCGAGCCGCAGCCCCGTACCGAGGTCCGGGAGGCCCCGCAGGACGAGGCCGACACCGCCGACGAGGACACCTCGGACCACGAGGCCGACGCACAGGACGACACGGACGACGCCGACGACCGCAGGGCGCGCCGTCGCCGCCGCGGTGGCCGCCGCCGCCGTCGCGGCGACGCACTGGACGCCGAGGAGACCGAGTCCGACAACGGCCGCCGCGGCGACCGCGACCGGCACGAGGACGCCGCCGAGCCGCAGCAGGACACCGACAGCACGTCCGACGAGGACGACTCCGACGACCACGACGACGAGCACCACGCCGGTTCCTCCAGCAGCCGTCGCCGCCGTCGCCGCCGCCGTCGCAGCGGTGACTCCGGCCACGACGACGCCGTGACGAACGGCGCCGACGACCCGGAGCGCACCGTCGTCAAGGTCCGCGAGCCCCGCAAGAAGGAGGCCGCCGCCGAACGCGAGCCCGGCACCGGCTTCGACGAGGTCCAGTCCATCAAGGGCTCGACCCGCATGGAGGCCAAGAAGCAGCGCCGCCGCGAAGGCCGCGAGCAGGGCCGCCGCCGCGTCCCGATCATCACCGAGGCCGAGTTCCTGGCCCGCCGCGAGGCCGTCGAGCGCGTCATGGTCGTCCGCCAGAACGGCGAACGCACCCAGATCGGCGTCCTTGAGGACAACATCCTCGTCGAGCACTACGTCAACAAGGAGCAGTCGACGTCGTACGTCGGCAACGTCTACCTGGGCAAGGTGCAGAACGTCCTCCCCTCCATGGAGGCCGCGTTCATCGACATCGGCAAGGGCCGCAACGCCGTCCTGTACGCAGGCGAGGTCAACTTCGAGGCGCTCGGCATGGCCCACGGGCCGCGCCGCATCGAGACCGCCCTCAAGTCCGGCCAGTCGGTCCTCGTCCAGGTGACCAAGGACCCGATCGGCCACAAGGGCGCCCGCCTGACCAGCCAGGTCTCGCTGCCGGGCCGCTACCTCGTGTACGTGCCCGAAGGCTCCATGACCGGCATCAGCCGCAAGCTCCCCGACACCGAGCGGGCGCGGCTGAAGACCATCCTCAAGAAGATCGTCCCCGAGGACGCGGGCGTCATCGTGCGCACCGCCGCCGAAGGCGCCAGCGAGGACGAGCTGCGCCGCGACGTCGAGCGTCTGCAGGGCCAGTGGGAGGACATCCAGAAGAAGGCGAAGAGCAACGGCGCGACCAACGCGCCGACCCTGCTCTACGGCGAGCCGGACATGACCGTCCGCGTCGTCCGCGACATCTTCAACGAGGACTTCTCCAAGGTCATCGTCAGCGGTGACGAGGCCTGGCAGACGATCCACGGTTACGTGGCCCACGTCGCGCCCGACCTCACCGACCGGCTCTCCCGGTGGACGTCGGAGGTCGACGTCTTCGCGACGTACCGCATCGACGAACAGCTGATGAAGGCGCTGGACCGCAAGGTCTACCTGCCGTCCGGCGGTTCGCTGGTCATCGACAAGACCGAGGCGATGATCGTCGTCGACGTCAACACCGGGAAGTTCACCGGCCAGGGCGGCAACCTGGAGGAGACCGTCACCAGGAACAACCTGGAGGCGGCCGAGGAGATCGTGCGCCAGCTGCGGCTGCGCGACCTGGGCGGCATCGTCGTCATCGACTTCATCGACATGGTCCTGGAGTCCAACCGCGACCTGGTGCTGCGACGCCTCCTGGAATGCCTGGGACGCGACCGTACGAAGCACCAGGTGGCCGAGGTCACCTCACTGGGTCTCGTACAGATGACCCGCAAGCGGGTCGGCCAGGGCCTCCTGGAGTCCTTCTCCGAGACCTGCGTCCACTGCAACGGGCGCGGCGTCATCGTGCACATGGAGCAGCCGACCGCCGTGGGCGGCGGGGGTTCCAAGCGCTCGAAGAAGCGCGGCAAGGGCGGCAGCGGTTCCGACCACGCCGACCACACCGGGCACGAGCACGAGCACGAGCACGAGCACGGCCAGGACGGTGGCGCCGACCACGCCCACGACCACGACGACTCCCACGAGCCCGCCGAGGTCGAGACGGAGGCGGAGGTCGCCGCCGAGGTGGCCGCGCCGATCGCGCTGCCCTCGCCCGACTTCGTACCGGACGAGGAGCTGTACAGCAGCGCCGCGGAGGCCGAGGCGTCCGCCACGCGTGGCCGTGGCCGCCGTCGGGCGTCCCGCAAGGCGTCGGCCCCGGCCGGTGCGCCGCGCGGGCGGACCACGCCGGCCGACTA
The DNA here is from genome assembly GCF_044757485.1 of Streptomyces sp. NPDC091272. Taxonomy (NCBI): domain Bacteria; kingdom Bacillati; phylum Actinomycetota; class Actinomycetes; order Kitasatosporales; family Streptomycetaceae; genus Streptomyces; species Streptomyces sp. NPDC091272. The sequence goes on along the minus strand of NZ_JBIVVC010000005.1, from coordinate 289,577 downwards.
CATCGAGCACGCGTCGCCGATGAGGACGAAGCCGGAGCCGGTGGCGCAGAGCGCCGCTGCGGTTGCCGCCGAGCCCGTGACGGACGCCCTGCCGGACGCCGTGGCCGAGGCAGCTGCTGCTGCCGGGACCGCGCCGTCCGCACCGGCAGCCGAACCGGTCGCCGAGGTGACTGCCGAACCGGCTGCCGAGGTGGCCCAGGAGGCCGCTCCGGCGCCTCGTGGCCGCCGTCGGGCCACCCGTAAGGCGTCGGCTCCCGCCGGTTCGCCGAGGGGCGCTCAGGCGTCCGCCGCGGAGGAGACCGTGGTGGAGACGGCTCAGGCCCTCCAGGCCCCGGTGACCGAGGCTCCGGCCGCGGAGGCTCCGGCCGCCGAGGACACCAAGGAAGCGCAGGACCAGGCCCAGGGCCAGGCTCCGGCCGAGGCGCCCACCGCCGACGCGGCCCCGCCGCGGGCCCGCCGCCGGGCGACCCGCAAGGCCACCGCCCCCGCGGGTTCGCCCGCAGGGTCGGCCGAGGCCGCCGTACTCGTGGTGGAAGCCGCGCAGCCGGTGGCGGACAAGGCGGAGCCCGCACAGGCCGAGCCCACGTCCGCCGAGCCCACGTCTGCGGAGCCCGCGTCTGCCCAGGGCTCGTCTGCCGAGGGTTCGGCCGAGGGTGACGAGGCTCCGGCGCCGGCCAAGAAGGCGGCACGCAAGACCGCCGCCAAGAAGGCCGCGCCCGCCAAGAAGACCGCGGCCAAGAAGACGGCCGCCAAGAAGACCGCCGCGAAGAAGACGGAGACCGTCGCGAAGAAGACGGCCACCAAGGCGGCCACCAAGACGGCTGCCAAGTCGACGACGGCCAGGAAGACTGCGAAGAAGACGGCCGCGGCGGACCAGCAGACCCCGCCGTCCGTGTCCGCCCCCACGCAGGACTGACGCGGCGAGGGCAGCACAGGTACGACCTGGCGCCCTCGCGGCACCGGTGACACCAGCAGTACGCAGTGGGACCGGCCCCGGCCGGAACCGGGGTGGCCAGCGCCGATCGGTGCTGGCCACCCTGGTATCCGGGACCTTCGGGTCCGCGGGCGGTCCAGGTGCGTGGGCGGTCCGGGTTCGCAGTCGGTCCGGGTTCGCCGGCGGCCCGGGTCCGCGGCCCGTCCTCGACGGCGGACCGGACAGCGCCCTGAATGCAACGGAATGCCGCTGAACGGTGTCTCTGTATGCAGGCCTTGTACGCAACGCCTTCCGAACGCAGTCCTTGAACGCAACGCTTCTGAACGACGGAGAGTTCGTAACACCATGAGCAACAGCGCCACCCCCCGCCCCATACGCAAGGCGGTCATCCCGGCCGCGGGCCTCGGCACCCGCTTCCTGCCCGCCACCAAGGCGACGCCCAAGGAAATGCTGCCGGTCGTCGACAAGCCCGCGATCCAGTACGTGGTCGAGGAAGCGGCCGGGGCGGGACTCTCCGACGTACTCATGATCACGGGGCGCAACAAGCGCGCCCTCGAAGACCACTTCGACCGCAACTACGAGCTGGAGTCGGCCCTCACCAAGAAGGGTGACGCCGACCGCCTCGCCCGCGTCCAGGAGTCCAGCGACCTGGCGACCATGCACTACGTCCGCCAGGGCGACCCGCGCGGCCTCGGCCACGCCGTCCTGTGCGCCGCACCCCACGTCGGCGACGACGCCTTCGCGGTCCTCCTCGGCGACGACCTGATCGACCCCCGCGACCCGCTGCTCGCCCGCATGATCGAGGTCCAGCAGGCCTACGGCGGCAGTGTCGTGGCCCTGATGGAGGTCGACCCGGAGCAGATCCACCTGTACGGCTGCGCCGCCGTCGAGGCCACCTCCGACGGCGACGTCGTCAGGATCAGCGCCCTGGTCGAGAAGCCCGCCACCCAGGACGCCCCCAGCAACCTCGCCGTCATCGGCCGTTACGTCCTGGACCCGGCCGTCTTCGGTGTCCTGCGTGAGACCGAGCCCGGCCGGGGAAACGAGATCCAGCTCACCGACGCCCTCCAGACGATGGCAGCGGACGAAAAGGTCGGCGGCCCCGTGCACGGCGTCGTCTTCAAGGGCCGCCGTTACGACACCGGTGACCGCGGCGACTACCTGAAGGCCATCGTCCGCCTCGCCGCCGAGCGCGCGGACCTCGGCCCGGACTTCAAGACCTGGCTGCGGGGGTACGTCGCGGACGAGATGTAGGCCTCGCGGCCCCGACCCGCGGCCCCGACCCGCGGCCCCGGCCCGTACGCGCCCTGCCCCCTCCGTCGTACTCCGTACGGCCCCCGTTCCACCCACCCGTACACCCGCTGTTTCACCCGCACGAAGGAGAACCCCATGATCGGCCTGGTACTGGCGGCAGGCGCCGGACGGCGACTGCGTCCCTACACCGACACGCTGCCCAAGGCGCTCGTTCCCGTCGACGGCGAGACCACCGTCCTGGACCTGACCCTGGGGAACTTCGCGAAGGTCGGACTGACCGACGTCGCGATCGTCGTCGGCTACCGCAAGGAAGCCGTCTACGCGCGCCAGGCCGAACTGGAGTCGAAGTACGGCGTGAAGATCACGCTCATCGACAACGACAAGGCCGAGGAGTGGAACAACGCCTACTCCCTGTGGTGCGCCCGCGACGTCCTCAAGGATGGCGTGATCCTCGCCAACGGCGACACCGTGCACCCGGTCTCCGTCGAGGAGACCCTCCTCGCCGCCCGCGGCAAGGGACAGCAGATCATCCTCGCCCTCGACACGGTCAAGAACCTGGCCGACGAGGAGATGAAGGTCATCACGGACGACAGCGGCGCCGTACAGAAGATCACCAAGCTGATGGACCCGGCGACCGCCACCGGCGAGTACATCGGCGTCACCCTCATCGAGCCGGAGGCCGCCGAGGCCCTCGCCGACGCCCTGAAGGCCACCTTCGAGCGGGACCCCGACCTCTACTACGAGGACGGCTACCAGGAGCTCGTCCACCGCGGCGTGCGCATCGACGTCGCCCCGATCGGCGACCTCAAGTGGGTCGAGATCGACAACCACGACGACCTCGCCAAGGGCAGGGAGATCGCGTGCCTGTACTGACCCGGCTGATCCCCTCACCGGTCGCCGTCGACATCTCCAGGGGCGCCCTGGACGACCTCGCCGGCCTCCTGGCGGACCAGCGGATCTCCGGCTCGGGCAAGCTCGCCGTCGCCATCAGCGGCGGCTCGGGGCGGGTGCTCCAGGAGAAGCTGGCGCCCGTCCTGCCCGACGCCGACTGGTACCCCGTCACCGACGGCACCATCGACGCGGCGGTCCGGCTCGCCGACGAGATGAAGGGCCGCAAACGGTACGACGCGGTGGTCGGACTCGGCGGCGGGAAAATCATCGACGTCGCCAAGTACGCCGCCGCCCGGATCGGCCTGCCCATGGTCGCCGTCGCGACGAACCTGTCGCACGACGGCCTGTGCTCCCCGGTGTCCATCCTGGACAACGACAACGGCCGGGGCTCCTACGGCGTACCCACACCCATCGCGATGCTCATCGACCTCGATGTCATCCGCGACGCGCCGCCCCGTTTCGTACGCTCCGGGATCGGCGATGCGCTCTCCAACATCTCCGCCGTCGCCGACTGGGAACTGTCCCACCGGGTCAACGGCGAACGGGTCGACGGTCTGGCCGCCGCCATGGCCCGGCAGGCCGGCGAGGCGGTGCTGCGCCACCCCGGCGACGTCACCCAGGACGCGTTCCTCACCGTGCTCGCCGAAGCACTCGTCCTGTCCGGCATCTCCATGTCGATCAGCGGCGACACCCGGCCCTCCTCGGGCGCCTGCCACGAGATCAGCCATGCCTTCGACCTGCTGTTCCCGGAGCGCGCCGCGCTGCACGGCGAACAGGTCGGCATCGGCGCGGTCTTCGCGATGTACCTGCGCGGCGCACACGAGGAGGCAGGACTGTTCGCGGACGTCCTGCGCAGACACGCGTTGCCGGTGCTGCCGGGCGACATCGGCTTCACCGTCGAGGAGTTCGTGCAGGCCGTGCGGTACGCGCCGCAGACCCGGCCGGGACGCTTCACCGTCCTGGAACACCTGGACCTCTCGGAGGACGGCATCAGGGACGCGTACGCATCCCTGGTGAAGGCGGTCGGCGAGTCGTCCGGGAGGCCGGACGGCGGGCGACAGCCGGTTTGACCCGACCGGTCAGGGTCCCGTAACTTTGACCGTCGGCGTCTTTTTGTGCGCCAAACCCCTGAGCAACCCCCTCCCGGAACACCTCGGTGCGTCGGGAGAGGCCGCTCGTCCTGTTCGCGCCGGAAGCGGCTGGCATCAGGGGTCCCGTCTTCGAGTGAGAGTGAGATCCGCGTGTACGCCATCGTGCGCAGCGGTGGTCGCCAGCACAAGGTTGCTGTCGACGACATCGTTGAGGTTGACAAGATTTCCACTGCCAAGGTTGGCGACACGGTCGAGCTTTCGACTCTGCTCGTTGTCGACGGCGACTCCGTCACCAGCGACCCGTGGGTCCTGGCCGGGATCAAGGTCACGGCCGAGGTCGTGGACCACCACAAGGGCGAGAAGATCGACATTCTCCGCTACAAGAACAAGACCGGCTACCGCCGTCGCCAGGGTCACCGCCAGCAGTACACGGCGATCAAGGTCACCGGTATCCCCACGGCTGCGAAGTAAAGGGACTGAGACATGGCACACAAGAAGGGCGCATCGTCCACTCGGAACGGTCGCGACTCCAATGCCCAGCGGCTCGGCGTGAAGCGCTTCGGCGGTCAGGCCGTCAACGCCGGTGAGATCCTGGTCCGCCAGCGCGGCACCCACTTCCACCCCGGCAACGGCGTCGGCCGTGGCGGCGACGACACGCTGTTCGCCCTCGCCGCCGGTGCGGTCGAGTTCGGCACGCACCGTGGCCGCAAGGTCGTGAACATCGTTCCGATCGCCGGCTGAACAAGCCAGCTTTCTTTGCGGACACCGCCTCCCTGAGACGGCCGTCCCGAGCGATACACAGCACGTTCCGAGGGCGGACGCTCTTTCCCGGGCTACGGGGAAGCGTGTCCGCCCTCGGCGTGTTACGTATGTAGACATTCCGCATTACCTGTACTGGAGGACACCCATGACCACCTTCGTGGACCGCGTCGAACTGCATGTCGCCGCGGGTAACGGAGGCCACGGCTGCGCCTCCGTACACCGTGAGAAGTTCAAGCCGCTCGGCGGCCCGGACGGCGGCAACGGCGGACGCGGCGGCGACATCATCCTTGTCGTCGACCAAGCCGTGACCACCCTGCTCGACTACCACCACAGCCCGCACCGCAAGGCCACCAACGGCCAGCCCGGCGCCGGCGACAACCGCTCCGGCAAGGACGGCCAGGACCTCGTCCTGCCCGTTCCCGACGGCACCGTCGTCCTGGACAGGGACGGCAACGTCCTCGCCGACCTCGTCGGCCACGGCACCACCTACATCGCGGGTGAGGGCGGCCGCGGCGGCCTCGGCAACGCGGCCCTGTCCTCGGCCCGCCGCAAGGCCCCCGGCTTCGCGCTGCTCGGCGAGCCCGGCAAGTCCGCCGAGATCGTCCTGGAGCTCAAGACCGTCGCCGACGTGGCCCTGGTCGGCTACCCGAGCGCCGGCAAGTCCTCGCTGATCTCGGTGCTCTCCGCGGCCAAGCCGAAGATCGCGGACTACCCGTTCACGACCCTGGTCCCCAACCTCGGCGTCGTCACCGCGGGCTCCACCGTCTACACCATCGCCGACGTCCCCGGCCTCATCCCCGGCGCCAGCCAGGGCCGTGGCCTCGGCCTGGAGTTCCTGCGCCACGTCGAGCGCTGCTCGGTCCTCGTCCACGTGCTCGACACGGCGACCCTGGAGTCCGACCGCGACCCGATCTCCGACCTCGACATCATCGAGGAGGAGCTCAGGCTGTACGGCGGGCTGGAGGACCGGCCCCGCATCGTCGTCCTCAACAAGATCGACATCCCGGACGGCCAGGACCTCGCGGACATGATCCGCCCGGACCTCGAAGCCCGCGGCTACCAGGTCTACGAAGCCTCCGCCGTGGCCCGCACCGGCCTGAAGGAACTCTCCTTCGCGCTCGCCGAGGTCATCTCCAAGGCCCGCGCCCGCAAGCCGAAGGAAGAGGCGACCCGCATCGTCATCCGGCCCAAGGCCGTCGACGACAGCGGCTTCAAGGTCGTCAAGGACGAGGAAGAGAACGTCTACCGGGTGCGCGGCGAGAAGCCCGAGCGCTGGGTGCACCAGACCGACTTCAACAACGACGAAGCCGTCGGATACCTCGCCGACCGGCTCTCCCGCCTCGGCGTCGAGACCGAACTCATGAAGGCCGGCGCCCGCGCGGGCGACGCCGTCGCCATCGGCACCGACGAGAACTCCGTCGTCTTCGACTGGGAGCCGACCGTCATGGCCGGCGCCGAGATGCTGGGCCGCCGAGGCGAGGACCACCGCCTGGACGAACCGCGCCCCGCGGCCACCCGCCGCAAGGACCGTGAGGCCGAGCGCGACAACTCGCAGAAGGAATACGAAGACTTCAAGCCCTTCTGACGCTCCCGGACCACCTGAGCGCCCCGGACCACCTGGGCGTGGCCCGGACACCGGGGCTTGCCGGGCCCATGGAGGTTTCCCGGGCACATGGGATCTTCTCGGGAACATTGCGTCTTTCCGGGCGCACGGCAGATCTTCGGGAACATCGCATCTTCCCGGGCACACGGCATTTTCCCGGAAACATTGCATCTTTCCCGGAACATGGAAGCTTCCCGGGCACGTTGTAGCTCCACGAAAAGGGGGCCCTGAGGGGCCCCCTTTTCCGGTTCCGCAACAGACGGTCCAGGATGGGGAGCACATCGAAGAGAAGCAGGGGAGTGGCACGGTGGAAACCCGCACAACGCACCACGCGGACGGTGCGGTCAGCGTCGTCGTCATCGTCTACAACGACGCGGCCCACATCACCACGGCCGTCGAGTCCGTGCTCGCACAGGGCGGCGCAGTCGGCGAGGTGATCGTCGTCAACGACGCCTCCACCGACCGCACCCGCGAAACAGTGGACGCACTCGCCGCCCGGCACCCCCTGGTGAAACCCCTGCACCGCACAGAGAACAGCGGCGGCTGCGGCACCCCCCGCAACGACGGCATCGCCGCCGCCACCCGCCCCTACGTCATGTTCCTCGACAGCGACGACATCTACCCGGCAGGCGCCGTGGACGCCCTGCTGGACGCCTCCCAGGACGTCGACGTGGTCGCCGGACAGTGCGTGCGCCGGGAACTGCCCGAGAACCGCGACACCGTGTGGGCCCCCGCCCTCTACGACCCCACAGCCGGAGCCACCCTGCCCGGCACCGTCATGGACGGCGTCGCCGACCACCCCGAATTCCTCCTCGACACCCTCTCCGTCAACAAGCTCTACCGCCGCGACTTCCTGCTCGCACACGAAGCGGTCTTCCCCGACGGCGCCTTCCACTACGAAGACTTCGTCTTCACCGCGAAGGTGTACGCGGCAGCCCCCCGCACCGCCGTCATCGCCACCCCGGTGTACGTGTGGCACGTGCGCAGGGACGCCGCCGAACTCTCCATCTCCCTGCGCCGAGACACCATCACCAACTGGGAACACCGCGTGGCGGCCCACCGGCGCGTCGTCGAGGAATTCCGCAAGGCCGACGCCCCCGACGCCCTCACGACCGCCGCACAGACCAAATTCCTCGACTATGACCTGCCCATGTACGTACGGGAGCTGCCGCAGCGCACCGCGACCTACCGGGCCGACTGGTGGCGCGCCACACGCGCCTACCTCACCACCTTCGACGAAGCGGCGTACACGGCGGCCCAGGCCCCGTCCCGCTGGCTCGCGCGCGCCGTCGTCGCCCGGGACGCCCCCGCCGAACTGGATCGGGTCGTCGCACTCGCCGCGCAACCCCCGCGGCTGCTGCCACCCGACCGCACGAACACATCCGGAACGCCGGTGCTCGCCGAAGGCCCACCCGAGGTGGAACTCGACGGCCTCACCGAACTGCCCGCCGAGAAGCTGCCGCTGACGGTCGACGGCACGGTGACCGTGGGTCGCTCACTCGGGTTCACCCTGAACGTACGGGAACTCCACGGCCTGCTCGGCCCGTTGCAGCCACAACGGCTCCTGCTGCGCCTCACCGACCAACGGGACAACCGACCCGCCGTGGAATGCGAACAACCCCTGCGGCACACCGACGCCGACGGCTGGCAGGCACGGTTCGACGTACGGACACGCGACCTGGCGGACCAGGCACGGCTGACGGCCTGGCGGGTGCACGTCGAAGTGGTGTGCGCCGACGGAACCCGCATCCCCGCCGAGGTCCGGGCCGCGACCCCGGCCGCCGCCCGCCGCAGTGTCGTGCTCGGCGCCGGCCTGCCCCTGCTCGTCCAGGCGCACGTCACACCGCGCCGCGCCCTCATGGTCCGGGTGGTGGGTGGCGTACAGGGCGGCCTCGACGTCGCGGGCCGCCGCCTCAAGCGGCTGGCACGCAAGGTGCGGTGACGCGAGGGGGCAAGAGCGAAGCCCCTGCCCGCGACGGCGGACAGGGGCTCCTCGGTGCTCACACTGCGCGGCGACCACCACTGTGGGGGTTCACTCACCGCTCCAGGAAGGTGAAGAGTTCTTCCCACTGCTGAGTGATCGACCCCGGCGCATACCGCCGTACGTTCTCCCTGGCCAGATCGCCCATCCGGTCCCGCATCTCCTGGTCCTGCATCATCCGCACCAACTGCCGCGCCAACTCCGAGGTGTTGCCCGGCCGGGCCAACAGACCGTCCACCCCGTCCTGGACGATCTCGTGAACACCGGGCGCGCAGTCGAACGCCACGCACGGCACCCCGCACGCCATGGCCTCCAGCAGTGCCAGCGGGAAACCCTCACCGCGCGAGGACTGCGCGAACACGGACGCCCCGTGCAGCGCCCCGACCACGTCGCGGGTCTGGCCGGCCCACTCCACCGACGAGTCCAGACCCAGCTCGGACGCCTGCTTCTTGAGCGACTGCTCAAGCTCGCCCGCCCCGTACAACTTCAGCGTCCAGCCCGGCGCCTGGACGGACGCCTCCGCCCAGGCGTCGAGCATCATGTCGAGGCCCTTCTGGTGGCTGAGCCGCCCGATACTGACGACGGTCTTCTCCGTACGGGGAGAAACAGTTTCCGGCATCATCGGCAGCGGGTTCGGCATGAACCCGACGTTGTTGAGCCCCTTGACCGCCCACTGGTCGGCGTCCTCCTGCGTGAGCAGCAGCAGCCGGTCGACGTCCCTGTAGTGCTGCTGAACACGCCCGAAACGCGACGACTGCCGCGAGTACGCGTAACTCTCGTGACTCATGCCGATGACCGGGTGACCCGCGGTGTCGGCGAGCGCCACCCACTCCATCGCCCACACCTGGGTGACGACGATCATCGCGCCGGGGGAAGCCGCCTGGAACATCCGGGAGAGCTTCGCGGAAGCCTCCCGCATCCCAGCCTCACGCCGCGAGTTGTGCAGCCGGGCACCCACGTCGACCGAGCCCCGCACCCCGGCCGCGGGCCTGCGCCCGGCCGGCCTGGCGTCGTACAACGTGACCGTCTCGAACGGCGGGTCGTCCCCGAGGTCCATCGCGACCTCGGCAGGAGCAATTCCGACGATCGTGACCCGGTGCCCGCGCCCGGCCAGCAGAGAAGCCATCTGGGCCTGCCAGCGGGCCACACCGCCGAGCTCGTCGACCTCGTTGGCCACGAAGAAGATGTCGCGTCGGGTCATTTGGCCCGGCCCCTTCCCGCGAAGAAACGGTCGACGATCCGGGCCGCGGCGTCACCGTGGTCGTACTCGCCGAACTTGTCCACGAACTCCTTCACCTGCGGCCCGTACTGCGTCCGCACGCCGTCCAGGTCCTCCAGGACCCCGTACAGCGACTCCTCGTCACGCGGCACGGGACCGGGCGCCGTCTCCAGGAGGTTGAAGTACGTGCCGCGGATGTCCTGCGAGTACTCCTCCCAGTCGTACGCGAAGAAGATCATCGGTCGCTGCAGCAGCGCATAGTCGAACATCACCGAGGAGTAGTCCGTGATCAGTACGTCCGCGGCCAGGAGCAGCGGCGTGATGTCCGGCTCCTCCGAGACGTTGACGACGCGCCCTGCCATCGCCGGCGGCAGCGACACCTGGTTGAGGTAATGCGTACGCACCAACAGCGTGAACTTGTCACCGAAGTGTTCGGCGAACTTCTCGATGTCGAAGGGAAACTCGAACTTCCGCACCTTGCCCTGGGCGTTGGCCCGGAACGTCGGCGCGTACAGCACCACCGGCAGGTCCGCACGGATGCCGAGGCGCTCCTTGACCTCCTTCACCTGCGGGCTCTCCACCGTGGCGTCACGCCCGTTCACCAGGGCGTCGTTACGCGGGTAACCGGTGCGCAACAGCTTGGACTCCGGCATCCGGTACGCGCGTGCCAGCGTGCGCACATCGTGCTCGGTACGCACCACGAAGTGGTCGAACCGGTCGAGCGACGCCTGGTAGGTGGCCTGCTCGCCCTCCGACATCAGCCGGTAGCCGGGCTCGTCGAAGCCCATGCGCTTGAGCGCGGAACCGTGCCAGGTCTGGATGTACGTCGTCTCGGGACGCTTGCGGAGCTTCAGCGGGAAGCCCTGGTTGTCGATCCAGAACTCGGCCTGTGCGAGCGCCCTCAGATACTTCCAGGACCACCTCTGCACCAGTTCCACGTCGTCCGGGAAACCGGTGGGCCTGGCACCCGCGTACGACCAGATCGCGTGGATCGGCGTACCTCGGCGCTTCAGCTCCTCGTAGATGGCGCGAGGACTGTCGCTGTACTGCTTGCCCAGGTGGCTCTCGAAAACAACGGTGCCCTTGCGAATGGGCAGCGCCTTGACCATGCGGTGGTAACCGTCGATCTTGCGGGCACCGGAATTGAGGTCCTTGCGCACGTCACGCGCCTTGCGGTACGTCTTCTTCGCGAACCGGGCCGGCAGGCTGTCCATGTTGTCGCGGATCAGCGCGCGCGCCTTCTGCGAGGCGGCACTGTGCTGCACGAGATGGAACGCCAGATGGCCGCGCCCGGAGACCTCTGCCTCTATACGGTCGCCCGCCAGCCGCGTCAGCCGGGGCCTGACCTGGACGATGCCGGTCCGCTCGATGTCGGCCGCGCCGACCGTGACGGCGCTCACCGTGGTCCTGCCGTCCACCGTCAGGTGCAGCCGTACGTTCCACACGTCGTCCACGATGCCCAGCGGACGCAGTTCCTTGGCCAGCGGCAGGGAGGCTTCCCAGCGCACCCGGTCGCCGTCGAGACGGACGCTGCGCACGGGGAAGCGGAACGTCTGGAGGCTGGTGCGGCGCGCCTTGAGGACGATCTCCGCGGACAGCTTCGACTCCGGCTTGATCTTGTCCAGCGGATTGACGATCGCACCGCCGAGGACGACCTCGGTGGACCTCTCGTCGTAACCCGTCAGGCTGTTGCGCAGGTCCAGCCGCTCCACCCGCCTCGTGTGGTAACCGAGGTCGGTGACGTCGAGCAGGGCGCGGGCGTGCGGATCCTCCAGGTGCTCCTCGCACCAGTAGATCCGGCCGTCCTTCTCCACCAGGGGCACCGCGAGCTTGTTCCTGTTGAGGAGCATGTCGATCGCGGGCATCAGGTTGTCCCAGTCCTCCTGCAGGAGGAGGTACGCGCAGATGGCGTGGGCGGGGTGCAGCTCGCTGTACGCCTCGGGGGCGAAACCCTGGACGTAACTGCGCGCCATCTCCGCGAAGGCGTGCCGATAGGCGTCGTCGAGGAACGGCAGTTCGCGCAAGTAGAGGACCAGGTCGTGCTTCAGGAACTTGCTGTCCTTGTGCAGCTTCAGGTCGTCCATGGAACGGGACTTGAGAATCTTGTCGATCCGACGGTGGATCTCGACCCGGTCCGCAAAGTTGTTGATCTCGTTGCGGCGATTACTGATCGACTTCTTCTCGGTCTTCTCGACCACATTCCAGTAATAAACAGTGTTCGGAATGAGGGTGATGCGGGAAGCCGCCAGGTACGCCTGGGCGGAGAAAAGCAGGTCCTCGTAGTGGATCCGCTTCGGGAAGGCGAGGTTGCTCTCGATCAGGAATTCGCGCCGATAACACTTATTGGTCGACAGGGTGTCGAACACCAACAGGTCGGGGAGTTCCGCGACGGAGTCGATCGTGCGCGTGGAGTTGTAGAGCCAGCGGTACCACTCGGTCGTCTTGCCGTGCCTGCTGTCGACGTGGACCCGCAGGCACATGCCGGACACCAGGTCCGCGCCCGTGGTCTCGGCGGCCTCCAGCATGTTGCGGCACGCGTTGAGCTCCAGCGTGTCGTCGCTGTCGAGGAACATCACATAGCGGCCGCGCGCCACCGCGATGCCCTGGTTGCGCGGCTCCCCGCAACCACCGCTGTTCTCCTCCAGCTGGATCGCCCGGACCCGGTCGGGGTGTGCGGCGCTGAGTTTCTTCGCCACCTCGTACGAACCGTCGGTGGAGCAGTCGTCCGCGACAATCACTTCGACGTTGTGCAGCGTCTGGTCCAGAACCGACTGCACGGCGGTGGGCAACCGGTCGGCATCGTTGTAGACGATGACGACAACACTGATGTCCGGCACGGTCGTCGGCGGGCTGTCCGGCGAGGGAGACGGGCTTGACAAGGCCACCTCTGTGTTCACGTCCTCGGTACGTTTCGATTACTGACCCCTCACAACTGCGGTATGCGAGGGACGGCCAACTGGAGCAGCCTTGAAGGATTTCGACACTCCTGGCCAGGCTAGCCTACGAGTGAAGGCGCCCAGTCCCTGCCCAGAGATGGCCTGATCGGTGATCAATGCTGCTCTGTATAGTGCCTCTATGACTTGGCTGGTAACTGGCGGTGCGGGATACATCGGTTCACACGTGGTAAAGGCGCTCGCCGAAGGCGGTGAAAGCGTCGTCGTGCTGGACGATCTGAGCACCGGAGACGTGGCCCGTATTCCGGCGGGTGTTCCCCTGGAGCGCGGATCGGTCCTCGACCGTCCCCTCCTCGACGACGTACTGCGCAAGCACACCGTCACCGGTGTGGTGCATATCGCCGCGAAGAAGCAGGTCGGCGAATCCGTCGAGCGGCCACTGTTCTACTACCACGAGAACGTGGTCGGCCTGCAGACCGTCCTGGAGGCCTCCGTGGCCGCCGGAGTGAAGCAGTTCCTCTTCTCCTCCTCCGCCGCCGTGTACGGGATGCCCGACGTCGACCTCGTCACCGAGGACACCCCCTGCCTGCCCATGAGCCCGTACGGCGAGACCAAGCTCGCGGGCGAGTGGATGGTCGAGGCCGTCGGCAAGGCACACGGCATGGCCACCGCCTGCATGCGCTACTTCAACGTCGCGGGCGCCGCCTCGCCCGAACTCGGCGACCCCGGAATCTTCAACCTCGTCCCGATGGTGTTCGAGCGGCTCGACGCCGACAAATCGCCGCTGATCTTCGGCGACGACTACTCGACGCCCGACGGCACTTGCGTCCGTGACTACATTCACGTCGCCGACATCGCCTCCGCGCACGTCGCGGCCGCCCGCAAGCTGGTCGCCGACCCCGACGCCCGGCTCATCCTCAACATCGGCAAGGGCGAAGGCGTCTCCGTCGCCGAAATGATCGACCTCATCCGCGAGGTCAGCGGCCGCGAGGACATCAAGGCCGAGATCGCCCCGCGCCGGGCCGGCGACCCCGCCCGGGTGGTCGCAGCCGCCGACCGCATCCACGGCGAACTCGACTGGGAAGCCCGCCACAGCGTGCGGGAAATGGTCGAATCCGCGTGGGCGGGCTGGCGCCACCGCCACCCGCAGGGCTGACCTGCCGCACACTCGACAAGTTGACGGCGGGCCCCGGAAGAACTCTCCGGGGCCCGCCGTCTTGCGTACGCCGCGGGTTTTCCGCCGCCGTAATTACGCCGCTGTGTGTCCGCCGCCGTGCTTACGCCGCTGTGTGTCATGTGTCCGCCGTCGTGCGTCACAGAGCCGCCCCTCGCCGGAGCGTCCGGCAACCGGAACGCACAGGCGGCCCGGCGGGCCCCTCACGTACATTGCGGGAAACAGGGCCGAGCAAGGGGATGACGCAGGTGTCAGGGGAAAGCGACCGGGCGGCACAGGGCACGAGGCAGGACGTCACCGAAGCACGCAGGGTCGTGATCAAGATCGGCTCGTCCTCGCTGACGACCGCCTCCGGCGGCCTGGACGCGGACCGGGTGGACGCCCTTGTCGACGTACTCGCCAAGGCCAGGAGCGGCAGGGCCCGGGAGATCGTGCTCGTGTCCTCCGGAGCCATCGCCGCCGGGCTCGCCCCCCTCGGGCTCGCCCGCCGTCCCAAGGACCTGGCCCGCCAGCAGGCCGCGGCCAGCGTCGGCCAGGGCCTCCTCGTCGCCCGCTACACCGCCTCCTTCGCCCGCTACGGCGTACGCGTCGGCCAGGTCCTGCTCACCAGCACCGACACCAGCCGCCGCGCGCACTACCGCAACGCCTACCGAACCCTCGACCAGCTCCTCGCCATGGGCGCCCTGCCGATCGTCAACGAGAACGACACCGTCGCCACCGACGAGATCCGGTTCGGCGACAACGACCGTCTCGCAGCCCTCGTCGCCCACCTCGTACGCGCCGATCTGCTGGTGCTCCTTTCGGACGTCGACGGCCTGTACGACGGAGATCCGGCCAGGCCCGGCACCTCCCGCATCGCCCAGGTCACCGGACCCCAGGACATCGCCCACGTACAGATCGGCAGCGCGGGCAAGGCCGGCGTCGGCACCGGCGGCATGGTCACCAAGGTCGAGGCCGCCCGTATCGCCGCAGCCGCAGGGATCCCCGTCGTCCTCACCTCCGCCACGCACGCCGCAGACGCACTCGCCGGAGGGGACACCGGAACCTACTTCCACCGCACCGGCCGCCGCAGCGCGGACCGACTGCTGTGGCTCGCGCACGCCTCCACCCCGCAGGGCGCACTCACCCTCGACGACGGCGCGGTACGGGCCGTCGTCGAACGGCGCACCTCCCTGCTGCCCGCCGGTATCGCCTCGGTCGAAGGCGAGTTCGGCGCGGGCGACCCGGTGGAGCTGCGTGACAGCAGCGGCCGGGCCGTCGCCCGCGGTCTGGTCAACTTCGACGCCAAGGAACTTCCGCAACTGCTCGGCCGGTCCACCCGCGACCTCGCCAAGGAACTCGGTCCCGCCTACGAACGCGAGGTCGTGCACCGCGACGACCTGGTACTGCTGCACCGCTGACAGACCGGCCCGCACGTGCGCAAGAAAAGCTGCCGCACCCGTGCACAGCGTCCACCAAACGGCCGAAAGTCCAGCCTCACGGTGGAGACCTTAAGGAAAACCCCCCGCATCCGGCTCCGGACTGGTCAACTTTGTTGCGGGGATACAGCACACATACGCATCAGGAGGCCGCCGGTGAGACGAGCGCGCCCGGGGGCGCCGCCCCGAGGGACAGCCGAGCGAGCCTTGACGAGCGTCGGGGCAGGCGCGGACTTCGACGACGGCGACGAAGGACGGGAAGGCCCCGACGCCACAGGGAGCAGGGAACCCGGCCCCAGCAAGCGAGGACAGGACACCGAGCGGTCCCGCCTCTGGTACATCACTCTCAGCGTCTCCGGCACGGACACGCCTCTCACCGAGGTGCGCCGCGGCCTCGAACAGCTCGCCCACGACCACCCCTTCCTGCTGACCAGCCGCTACGCCGGCGACCACGCGGAGATCCGCTACTGGGAAGAGGCCCGCGACCTGCACGACGCCGCCGCCGTCGCTCTGCGCCTGTGGGGCGAACACCGCTCGACGGCGAAACTGCCGCCCTGGGAGATCGTCGGCCTCGAAGTCATCGACCGCGACACCTACCACCAGCGGGTGGCCGAGGGGTACGGACCACCCCCCGCCGCCCCTGTCGGCGTGCACCCGTACTGAGGCCGGCACCCGCAGCGGGCGCACTCGTACTGAGACCCGCGCCCGCAGCGGCGTACCCGCCCGTACTGGGACCGGCACCGGGCACCGGGGCTGCGCGGGCGGCGGTCCGGCCTGCCCGGCAGGTGTCCGGTGGCCGTCTCGGAGTCCGGGACGGCCACCGGGTACCGAGGGCACCGGATTACGCTGCGGGCATGACCTCGCACACCGCTCCCGCCGACGCCACCGCCGACCGTTCACCGGTCCTCGCCGCCGCCTCCCGGGCTCGGGAGGCCGCCGCCGCGCTCGCCCCGCTGCCGCGAGCCGCGAAGGACGCGGCCCTCCTCGCGGTCGCCGACGCACTCCTCACCCGTACGGACGAGGTCGTCGCCGCCAACGCCGAGGACGTCGCACGCGCGCGGGAGGCGGGCACCGCGGAATCGGTTGTCGACAGGCTCACCCTCACCCCCGCGCGGGTACGAGCCATCGCCTCCGACGTACGGGACGTGGCGGCACTGCCCGACCCGGTAGGCGAGGTGGTACGCGGCTCGACCCTGCCGAACGGCATCGACCTGCGACAGGTACGGGTGCCGCTCGGCGTCGTCGGCATCATCTACGAGGCACGTCCCAACGTCACCGTCGACGCCGCCGCCCTCTGCCTCAAGTCGGGCAACGCCGTACTGCTGCGCGGCTCGTCCTCCGCGTACGCCTCCAACACCGCCCTTGTACGTGTGGTCCGTGACGCCGTCGAAGGAGCGGGGCTGCCCGCCGACGCCGTCCAGCTCGTCCCCGGCGAATCCCGCGACTCGGTACGCGAACTGATGCGCGCCCGCGGACTCGTCGACGTCCTCATCCCGCGCGGCGGCGCCTCCCTTATCCGCACGGTCGTCGAGGAGTCCACCGTCCCCGTGATCGAGACCGGCACCGGCAACTGCCATGTGTACGTGGACGCCACCGCCGACATCGACATGGCCGTCGACATCCTGGTCAACTCCAAGACGCACCGCGTCAGTGTCTGCAACGCCGCCGAAACGCTCCTTGTCCACAAAGACATCGCGGACAGTTTCCTGCCGGCGGCGCTGGACGCCCTGGCAGCGGCGGGAGTCACTGTCCACGCCGATGAAAGTGTTCTGACTTTCGCCGAAGGTTCGAAGGCCACCGTCGTACCGGCCGTCGAGGAGGACTGGGAGAACGAATACCTCTCCTACGACATCGCCGCAGCGGTCGTCGAATCCCTCGACGACGCCGTCACGCACATCCGCCGCTGGTCCTCCGGCCACACCGAGGCCATCGTCACCACCTCGCAGGCCGCCGCCCGCCGCTTCACACAACTCGTCGACTCCACAACCGTCACTGTGAACGCCTCGACCCGGTTCACCGACGGCGGACAGTTCGGCTTCGGCGCCGAAATCGGGATCTCCACCCAGAAGCTGCACGCGCGCGGACCCATGGGGCTGCCCGAACTGACCTCCACGAAATACATCGTGACGGGCGACGGCCACATCCGCTGACCCGCCTCCCGCCGGCCCCTCCGCGTCGCCCGTTCCCTGCCCAAAACAACCAACCGGGTCTACGCTGAACGGGTGCCGGACGACGTGGAGGGCAAGCCGTTCCCGGATGGCTGGGAGCCCGACGACGACCGCGGGGGCGCGGACGAGGACTTCGCCGCCGTGGTTTTCGACGAGGCCTTCGTCAAAGCCGCGGACATTCATGAACCGAGCGCGGTGGAGCGACTGTTGGCCGCCGCTGAGGCGCGCGCGGACGCCGACGCCGCCGCCCGCGCCAGGGCCCGCCGGCGCCCCGACGACGAACCCTACGACCCGCTCGACCCCCGCGACCCGTACGCGCCCTACGGCCTCGGCGGCCACAGTGACGGCGAGGGACGCGACACCTGCGCGGACGGAGTCTTCGTGGGGCCGTACGGGCCCTATGGCAGGCACGGCGGCGCCATGCGCCCGTACCGCAACTCCGCGCGCTGGCACCGCCCCGTCGCGTGGCTGCTCGCCCTGCTGATGGGCATCGGCATCATCGCCTTCGCCTATTCCGCCGTCTACCGGGGCGCGTCCGACAGCCGTGACGGACAGGCACCGGCGCCGGCGTCCACCGAGGTCGACAACCCCACCCCCGGGTCCGCTGCCACAACGGGCACGACCGGAGGCGTGCCGTCCGTATCGGCGGAATACCGGGCCCCGGCAGCCTCCGCCCAGCCACGCACCCCCTGAATGCCCCGGCCGAAAATTCGGGAATGGCCGAATCTCTCGCCGAAACCTTCAACACATCCGAAACAGTTGGAAGTTCTCCCGAAGTTCTGCTGTTCCGGGGCGTTTACCTTCGCTTCCCGCGACCTACCCTGAAAGGGAGACTCTCTCCCCACCGCAGGGCCCAGTGCTCAGGGAGAAGCGATGGCAGGTCGATCGGACCCGCCCGAGGGCACCCCGCCCGAGGGCCTCCCCAACAGTGGTGACGACGACTACCGATCCGTCGTATTCGACGAATCGTTTGTCCGCGCCGCCCAACTCCAGGAATTCTCCGCCTCGGAGCGGGCCGGCTACCACGCACCCGCGGTCCGCACCCTCGCCCCGACGGCCGCGCCACCCCCGACGGCAGGCAACGGTCGCAAACAGGTGTTCCTGATGATGCTGCTCGTGGTACTGGCTTTCAGTACGGCGATCTACATGGGCATACGCACTCCCGTGTCACCGGCCCTGGAACGCCACGCCGAGGCACTACGCGCGACCGTCGTGCCGCTGACACCCAAGGCGCAGGTTCCCGGGGGCAGGCCCGCGGACCTCTTTCTGCACAGCCCGGCCGCACAGTTCCGCACCGGCGCCGAGGGCATCCAGTTACCGGTTCCCCGGAGCACGCCGCACTTCTCAGAGAGTCAGGTCATGGCCGCCCTGACCATCGCCAAGGACTACCTGGTCCAGTCGTCCGTCGACCCGGAAGTCCTGACGGGCGGGGCGATCCGCCCCGTACGACTGCTCCTCGACCCGGACCAACAGGAACAGTTCGACGCGAGCTTCGCCACCGATCAGAACGGCGGACCGGGCACTGATTCCGGCAGCGACACCGCTTCCGGGCTCGACACCGACTCGGGGACCGACACCGAGTCCGGCAGCGACACGGAGTCGGGTGTCGGCACCGGTTCTGGATCCGGCAGCACCTCCGGCCGTGGACAGGACGACGCCCGCGGCAGCCGGTCAGGAACCGGCACTGCGGCCGGTGGCTGGATGGTCCGCTTCGACCCGGACAAGGTCGCTCTCGCAGGGGCGGCGCGGGTGAACGGCACGCTGCGGGCCGTCGAGACCGGCCCCGACATCCTTGACGTAACCACCGACCACACCTTCGTCTACCCGCTGCGCCCCGCCGCCCGCCCCGGCAGCGGCGCCGAACAGGCCGACGCCGCGTCACTGTTCACCGTCCGCCGCGAACTGCACTTCCGTTACGACGCGGAAGACCTGCGACGCCACCGGGCGGAACTGCTCACCTCGTACACCGCGGCAGGTCCGCAGGCGTGCTCCGCCGCCCCGCAGACGCGGTCCTGGCAGCCCCTGCTGGCGGGAGAGCGGGCGCCGGCGACGGGCCCCGGAGCGAAGTCTCCTGCCGAGGTTCCCACGGGCACCGACCCGTACGCCACAGGTACGCCGGCGGGACCGGCCTGCGGCACCCTGGCACCGGAGGCCATGCCGACGCCGCGGTCACGCTGAGCGGGGGAGGACCGGACTCCTGGGAGTGGGGCGCCCCCTCGGTACGGGAGCGGGGCCCGCGCCCCGTTCCCGTACCGCAACAGCCTTTTCCGGCCTCGGTCCCGACCACCCCCCGGGTGCCGTCGTGGACGCTCTCGCAGGCGTTGTCTCAGGCCCCGTCTGCGGGCCCGGTCGCGCCGGACCCCGACGAACCGGACCCGGAGGAACCGGAGCCGTTGCCTCCGCCGAACTTCCCTCTCAGCCTGCCGCCCAGGTCGCCCGCACCGCCCGCGAGGTCGCCGACCAGCTTCATCAGCGGGTCCTTGCTGGTGCGGACGGTGTCCGCGTAGTGCGTCGCGGACTCCTTGAAGGAGTCCGTCACCGATGTGTTCCTGTCCTCGTCCCGCCGCGGGTAGTGGCCGTCCATGATTCGCTGGTGGTCGCGGCTCTCGGACCACTTCTTCAGCTCCGCCGCCCGCACAGTGGTGAACGGGTGCGAACGCGGCAGCACATTCATGATCTTAAGAACGGAGTCGCGCAGGTCCCCGCCCTCCTCGTACTCCTGCGCCTGCTTCAGGAACGCGTCCACGTTCATCTCGTGCAGGTGATTGCCGCCCGCAATTTTCATCAGCCCCCGCATCGACGCCTGGAGGTCCTGGCCCACCAGCAGCCCCGCCCGGTCCGCCGACAGCTCCGACTTGCGGAACCACTCGCGCAGCGCCGTGATGATCGCCATGATCGCGATGTTGCCCAGCGGGATCCACGCCACCTTCAGCGCGAGACTCGTCAGGAACAGCAGAACCGTCCGGTACACCGAGTGCCCGGACAGCGCGTGCCCGACCTCGTGCCCGACGACCGCCCGCATCTCCTCCTCGTCGAGGAGCTCCACAAGACCTGTCGTCACGACGATGATCGGCTCGTCAAGGCCGATACACATCGCGTTGGGCTTCGGATCCTGCGTGACGTACATCGCCGGAACCTTCTCCAGGTCCAGGATGTAACAGGCGTCCCGCAGCATGGAATTGAGGTGCGCGAACTGTTCGTCACTCACCCGCACCGAGTCGGACAGGAACAGCAGCCGCAGACTCCGCTCCGGCAGCAGTCCGCTCAGCGCCTTGAAGACCGTGTCGAACCCGCTCAGCTTGCGCAGTGCCACCAGGGCGGACCGGTCCGCCGGGTGTTCGTACGCACGGGAGGAGATTCCCGGGAACCGCCTTCGCTGCCGGCCGGGCAGATTCTTCCGGCCGACGCCCTCCCCGTTGCCCCGGCTCTGCTCGTGATTGCCGTCTGTCATGAAAGACCCCCTGCTCTCCTACGAGACACGTCCCGTCCCCCGGACGGCCCCAGCCTAAAGGGGGCCTTCCAGGGTCTCCCTGATGCTGACGCGGCCCCGCCCGGACCGGTTGCCCGGAGAGCCGACATCGCCTCAACGCCTGAGTCGGCGTGAGTGTGCCCGCGACCGCCGCATACGATGATGCCGAAGTCTCCCCTCCGTCTCCCGATAGGTCCGCCGAAGATGAGCCTCCACAGCACCGCAGCCCACCTCGTGACCCTCGCCTCCGGCGAGGCCGAGCACGGCGGCAACCACGAATCCCTCGACCCCCTCATCACCGGCGGCGGCGCATTCATCGCGCTCATGCTGCTGCTCTGGATCACCACCCGCTTCAACCGGGACCGCTGAGCCGGGCCGGGGGACCGGGCCGGGCACACGGGCCAGTAGGGTCTGCACGCATGGGAGAGCAGGTAATGCCTACCGGTCCGGCCGGTACGAGCACGGGCGCGCTGCGCGGCACTGCCGCGACGAGCAGCGCCGACGGCACGGGCAAGCGCAGGATCGGCGTCATGGGCGGTACGTTCGACCCGATCCACCACGGACACCTGGTGGCCGCCAGTGAGGTGGTCGCACTGTTCCACCTCGACGAGGTGGTGTTCGTGCCGACGGGACAGCCCTGGCAGAAGAGCCACAAGGTGGTCACCCCCGCCGAGGACCGTTATCTGATGACGGTCATCGCGACCGCGTCCAACCCGCAGTTCTCGGTCAGCCGCATCGACATCGACCGCGGCGGCCCGACCTACACCATCGACACGTTGAGGGACCTGCGCGCGCTCAATGCCGACGCGGACCTCTTCTTCATCACCGGTGCCGACGCCCTCTCCCAGATCCTCACCTGGCGCGACGCCGAAGAACTCTTCGCTCTCGCCCACTTCATCGGTGTCACCCGTCCGGGCCACGACCTCACCTCTGACGGCCTGCCCGAGGGCGGGGTCTCCCTCGTGGAGGTGCCTGCCCTCGCGATCTCCTCGACGGACTGTCGCGCACGCGTACGCGGGGGCGACCCGGTCTGGTACCTGGTGCCCGACGGCGTGGTCCGCTACATCGACAAGCGCGAGCTGTACCGGGACTGACGGCGAGCGGCACGGAGCAGCAGGAGCAGCACGGAAATGGGGCACCGGTGAACGACCGCCAGAACCCGTACGACCCACACGCGCAGAACCCGTACACCCCGCCCGAGCCGGTAATCATCGGCTACGACGCGTACGGACAGCCGGTGTACCAGCAGGAACCACAACAGCAGACACAGCAACCGCAGCAGCAGTACGACCCGTACGCACAACAACAGGCCCCCGCGCAGCAACAGCAGGCGTACGGCTACGACCCTTACGCGCAACAACCGCAACAGCCGGCCCAGTTCGACCCGTACGCACAACAACCGCCGCAGCAGCAGACACAGCAGCAACCGCCGCAGCAGCAGCACGAGGCGTATGGCTACGACACCGCCCAGCAACAACAGTGGATCCCGCAGCAGGCTCCTGCCCACGAGCCGCAGCAGCCCCGGCAGCCGTCCCGTCCCGCCCCCACGGAACCGCCACGCCCGGCAGCACAAACACCTCAGGAGACGGTGCCCGGCCAGCGCCGGGCCGACGCCCCCGAATACGGGACGCAACAGTTCTCCTTCGTCGAGGAGCCGGACGAGAACTCAGAAGACGTCATCGACTGGCTCAAGTTCACCGAGAGCCGTACCGAGCGCCGTGAGGAGGCCAAGCGCAGGGGCCGCTCCAGGGTCGTCGCGCTCGCCGTCGTCCTCGCACTCGTTGTCGCGGGCGGTGTCGGCTACCTCTGGTACGCCGACAAGTTGCCCGGTCTCTCGTCGGGCAAGAGCGACAAGCCCGTCGCGACAGGCGCACAGAAGCGTGACGTGATCGCCCTGCACCTGCACAACACCAAGCAGCCCGGCATGACGTCGACAGTGCTGCTCGTCGACAACACCAGCACCGGGCAAGGCACCACCGTCCTGCTCCCCAGCACCCTCACTCTCGCCGACGACAACGGCGTCGCCACCACCCTCGCCAAGTCCGTCAGCGACGACGGCGGCACCGGAACGCGCGAATCGCTCGGTACCGCGCTCGGCACCCAGATCGGCGGCACCTGGCGCCTCGACACCCCGTACCTGGAGAACCTCGTCGAGCAGGTCGGCAACATCGAGATCGACACCGACACCACCGTGCCCGACACCAAGAAGGGCGCGGCGCCCGTGGTGACCGCGGGAAAGCAGCAGACCCTCAGCGGCCGCATGGCCGTCGCGTACTCCACCTACCGCGCGCCCGGTGAACCCGAGAGCAAACAGTTGGCCCGTTTCGGAGCGGTCGTGCAGGGAGTTCTGAAGAAGATCTCGGACGACCCGCAGACCGCCGTCGTCACCGTCCGGAACCTCGCCCAGATCCTCGACCCGTCGCTGCCGGAGAAGTCCCTCGCAGCTTCCCTGGCAAAGCTCGCCGGACACGCCAAGAAGGGCGCCTACCGCACCGTGCTGCTGCCGGTCGGAAACGACGGGCGGATCAGCGCCGCCGACACGGTGGTCAAGACCGTTCTCGGCGGTGTCGCCACCACCCCGGAGCAGGGCGCTTCCGTACGGGTGGGAGTACGCAACGGCAGCGGGAATCCATCCGCTACGGAGGCCGCCCGGATCGCCCTGGTCAACGGCGGTTACACCTTCGCCGACGGCGGGAACGCGGCCACCGCGGCGGCCTCGCGGGTGAGCTACGGCGACGCCGCGCAGAAGCCGAAGGCCGAGGAGGTCGCCAAGACCCTGGGGCTGCCCGCCACCTCTGTGACCCAGGGCACCGTCGCACCCGCCGCAGAGGTGTCCGTAGTCCTGGGCCAGGACTACACGGTTCCCTCCCGGGGATAGCCCGCCTCGCGGCCCGATGCCCCGCCGGGAAACTCCGGCGGGGCATGTCAGCAGTACGTGAGACCCTTGTGGTAATCACCGACCGCCGACGAAAGCCTGCTTGTGACCGCCACTGACCGTTCCATCGAGCTCATCAACGCCGCCGCACAGGCGGCCGCCGACCGGCTCGCGCACGACATCATCGCGTACGACGTCAGCGACGTGCTGTCCATCACGGACGCCTTCCTGCTCGCCTCCGCGCCCAACGACCGCCAGGTCAAGTCGATCGTCGACGAGATCGAGGAGAAGCTCAGCAAGGAGCTCGGCGCCAAGCCGGTCCGCCGCGAGGGCGACCGCGAGGCCCGTTGGATCCTCCTCGACTACGTCGACATCGTGGTGCACGTCCAGCACAGCGAGGAGCGCGTCTACTACGCGCTGGAGCGCCTGTGGAAGGACTGCCCCGAGATCGCCCTGCCCGAGGACGCTGTGAAGACCCGCGGCCAGGCCGAGGAGCACGCCAAGCTGAACCCCGCGGGTGAGCTGGACGGAGACCTGAACGGAGACCGGTTCTGAACAGCACGGGGCCGGACGGCGTGAGCACGAACAGTACGACCGCGGAGCAGACGGGCAGCGGCAGTGCGGCGCACCCGCACCGGGGCCGCCGCATCGTGCTGTGGCGGCACGGCCAGACCTCCTGGAACCTGGAACGCCGCTTCCAGGGCAGCACCGACATCGCGCTCACGGACACGGGTGTCTCCCAGGCACGCCGGGCCGCCCGCCTGCTCGCTTCGCTGAAGCCGGACGCGATCGTCGCGTCCGACCTCCGGCGGGCCGCGGACACGGCAGCTGAACTGGCAGCTCTGACCGGGCTCGAAGTCACGCACGACGCCGGCCTGCGCGAGACGTACGCGGGCGCCTGGCAGGGCCTCACGCACGACGAGATCGTCGACCGGTACGGCGACCAGTACGCCGCGTGGAAGCGCGGCGAGGCGGTCAGGCGTGGTGGCGGCGAACTGGAGACAGAGGTCGCCGACCGGGCCGCCCCCGTCGTCCTGGCGCACGCCGACAAGCTCGCCGACGCCGCCACCCTGGTCGTCGTCAGCCATGGCGGCACCATCCGTACCACCATCGGCCGGCTCCTCGGCCTGGAGTCGCACCACTGGGAAGGCCTGGGCGGCCTTTCCAACTGCTGCTGGTCCGTCCTCGGTGAGGGCGCCCGCGGCTGGCGTCTCATGGAGCACAACGCGGGGACGCTCCCGGAACCCGTGCTCGGGGACGACGACTGAACCGTCCCCGGACCGTTTCCGGGAGACGCCGGGACGGCGGTCGACCCGGATTTCACTTTCCGGCAGGTCGCAGGCTAGAGTTCTTCTTGTTCGCAGCGCAGAGCGGGAACAAACCGCACAGCACCAAGAACACGCGGGGCTATAGCTCAGTTGGTAGAGCGCCTGCATGGCATGCAGGAGGTCAGGAGTTCAATTCTCCTTAGCTCCACAATCAAGATCCCGTCCCCGTCAGGGGGCGGGATCTTTTGCTGTCCCCCTTGCGGAGCCGTGACAGAATCGAGCACCGGAGGGGCGGCCGCCGAAGGGGAGGGGACGATGGGCGCACACAGGCGGAAATGTGACTGGTGCGGCAGCGGTACGCCGATCGTCCGCGACATGGAACCGGTCAACTCCGAGTACCAGTACTGGTGCGAGGAGTGCGCGCGGGCGCTGATCATAAAGGGCGACCCGATCGAGACCTACCGCGAGCTGGAGGGCGAGCCCATCTACGGCCGTCTGCTCGACGAACACTGCACTCTGAAGCGCTTCTACTCCTTCGCCAGGGCCTGACCCGCGGGCGCGGAGCGCGCCTGCGAAGTCTTCGTCAGAACAAATTGCGTCAGAACAAAAGTCAGGCCGACGGCCGGATAGATCGCCGACAGTGCGAACTGTCCGATGTTCTGATGCAGCTCGGGACGCCCCTGCCTGCCGTGCGGCACGGCCCACAGGGCGTACGAGAAGAAGACGGCCCCCGTTACCCACGCTGCGGACACACGCGGACCCGCGTGACGCGTCGGCTGTGCGGCGAGGAAGAGAACCAGCGGTACGCACCACACCCAGTGGTGCGACCACGAGATCGGGCTGATCAACAAGGCCGTCACCGCACAGAGCAACGCCGAGCGGGCACGCTCGCCCCGTAGAGCGTCGGTCACGGCCGCGTACAACCCGAGACAGACGATGAGCACGGCCGTCGCGACCCACCACAGGCCGGGCTCACCGGTGTGCAGGAGACGGGCGAGGAAGCCGCCGAGGGACTGGTTGGCGGTGTCCTCGGCGTTGCCGACCCGACCGGACTCGAAGATTTTCTGGGTCCAGTAGGCGCGGGAGTCAGCAGGCAGAAGAGCCGCCGATGCGAGCGAGGCCGTCAGGAAGGCCGTGCATGCGACGGCTGCCCGCCGCAGCCACGCATTGTCGCGGTACGTCCCCGCGCGGCGGGCCGAAACCACTCCGGCGAGCAGCAGGAGGACGACGAACAGTCCCGGCGTGAGCTTCACCGCTGCGGCCAGACCGATTCCCACACCCGCCCAGCGGTGTCGGTCGTCGCGGGTGAGGTCCCACAGCACGGCGACCGCCACGGCCAGGTTGATCTGTCCGTACCGCAGCGTCGTCCAAACCGGTTCGCACCATACGGCGGCGGACGCCACCCACAGGGTGGTCACCGGGCCGCCCCGACCGATCAGTTTGAGGGAGAAGTGCACCAGGGCGACCAGGAGGGCGAGGTTGCCTGCCGTTGCGAGGGTGCGCATCGGGCCGGTGTCCAGCAGGGTCAACGGGGTGAACAACAAGGCGGCGAACGGCGGGTACGTCGTCGGGAGCCGGGCATCGGTGACACGCATCGCATAGAGGTCGCCGCCGGCAAGCACGGTTGCTCCCTCCGCGCGGTAGACGGTCAGGTCGATCATCGACACCTGCGCCATCCGCTGGGCCGTCCAGAACAGAACGAAGGAAACAAGGCAGACCGCACCCGCCACGAGCATTGGGCGAGGCGGGCGTTGGTCGCGGGCGGCAAAGGGCGGCCCGTTCCTGATGGCAGTCACGTGGTGTGACGGTACCGTCACTCACTGGGTGGCGTTGTGAGGTGGTCGGAGCCTCCGGCGGAAGCACGGAAAGGGATTTGGTGATGCGGCGATTCACCGTCTAAAGTTGGCGATGTCGCCGGGGGGAACCACGGAGAACGACACCAAGTGCACAGCACGGGGCTATAGCTCAGTTGGTAGAGCGCCTGCATGGCATGCAGGAGGTCAGGAGTTCAATTCTCCTTAGCTCCACAGAAACATGAAGCGGACCATCCGATCGGATGGTCCGCTTCTTTGTGCGCCCGTACTTCTCAACTACGCCGCCGGTCCGGTGCCTTGCCCGCAGCCGTGGCCGGGGACAGCCCAGGGGGCTGCTCGATACGCAGAGCCAGAGCGGGGCAGCGACGTACCGCGCGTTGTGCGCGGGACGCCAGATGGAGCGGCACCGAGGCGTCCGCGAGTACCGGGTAACCGTCGGGGCCGAGCCGGATCAGTTCCGGCACGACGTCGGCGCACAGGCCGTGCCCCTGACACAGGGTCCAGTCCACCGCGAGGTTCTCGGCCCGGGGGGTGCCGCTTCCGTGGCGGGCGGCCTCCGGGGCGGTCGGGCCGGGTAGGGGCAGCAGTCCGATCACGGGCCGCCCGCAGCCGGTGCCCAGGACGTGAGCGGCGAGGTCGTCCGTAAAGGCGTTCAGGGTGGACATCAGGAAGCGGACCGAGCCGTCGGGGTGCTTGCAGGCGCCTCTGCCCCTCGCCGCCTGAGCCACTTCGCGCAGGGCCTGGAGCGCTGACTGGCCGCCACCGTTGAGTATGTCCGACAGGGCGCCCGCTGCGGCGGGCAGCCCCAGTTTGCAGGGGCCGCACTGGCCTGCGGCCTCAGCGGCCAGCCAGCTCGCGATGCGCAGAGATTCGCCCAGAGGGCAGGTCTCCGGGCCGATCGGGAGCAGGGCGCCCGCGCCGAGCGCGCCGCCGAACGACGCCAGGGAGGCGCGTGACACCGCGGCGTCGTGTGCGGCGTGGGCGTCGATCCAGCTGCCGTGGTACCCGCCGGTCAGAACACCTTGAGGGGCAGGCGGCGCCCCGGCCAGTTCGAGGACGTAACCGAGCGGGACACCGGAGGGAACCTCGGCGACGAGTGGTCGGGTGACATCGCCGGAGAGGGTCAGCAGGACGGTCCCTGGTTCGTCCGGGACGCCGGTGCGCGAATACCGGCGTGGCCCCAGCCGTGCGGCGACGGCGAGTTGGGCGTACGTCTCGGCGTTGGACAACAGGGTGGGAGCGCCGCCCACACCGGACTCGGCGGCGCGTTCTCGACGGCCGGGAGGCAGGGCGGGGCCGCCGTTCGCGGCACGAATCACCGCCGAAGTCTCGCCGGAGACCATACGTTCGGGGGTCCGGACGATCCGCGCACGGATTCCGCGGTTGCGCAGGCGCCGGTCGGTCAGCCCGCGTTCGGCGAAAGCGTCTGTGACGGATGCTTCTGTGGAGTCGCGGGTGACAGCCACGATGAGGGTGCGGGCGCCGAGGGCCTCGGCAGCGAGGAGGGCGCCGTCCAGGACGAGGTGCGGTGCGCGGTTGACCAGCACGGTGTCCTTGCGGCATGCGGGTTCGCCCTCGCCGGCGTTGACGACGACGGCAGGGGGCATGCCACGACGGCGGGCGGCTTGGGCCACGGCCCGTAACTTCCGGGCAAAGGGGAAACCGGCGCCGCCCTTCCCGAGAAGGGAGACCGCCTCCGCGAGGGTGGCGAGGTCTTCCCCGGTGACGGGGGCGAGGGGGCCGTGCACCTTGAGGTGGGTGCCGAGGTCGAGGCGGCCGGCCAGGTCGAAGCCGTTGGTGAGGTGGGGCAGGCCCACGCTGACCACGGTAGGGACGTCGGGCAGGGGCGCGTTGCGGGCTTTCAACGGCGTTCTCCTGTGGGGGTGTGCGCATGCCGGGGAGTGGAGGAGCGGGGCACAGGGGTGGGCAGGGGCTCGAAGGGCGGGGCGTCGGCCGGGCGGCCCTGACGGGGCACGAGCGTGGTTTCCGGGGGCGCGGGCAGGGCGCCGCCGACGATGCCCTTCTTCAGGCGGGCCGGAAGCAGACGCAAGGACAGGGCCGCCGCCACGGCCGTCAGGCAGAGGGCATACATCGTGACCACCCAGGCGGCGGCCGGGCGGCCGGCGAACAGTCCGTGCAGAAGGGCCGAGCACCAGGCCGGATAGGCGAGCATGTGGAGTGCGCGCCAGCGGCCTGGTATCCGGCCCGGCGTCGCGAAGGCGCTGCGCAGGGCGCCGGTGGCGGCCGCCGTAATCATCAGGAGTCCGGCCAGGGATCCGAACCCGACGAGCACGGCTGTTCCGGAGAGTTCGCCCGCGAACGGCAGAAGAACAGCGGGCAGTGACACGTGCCCGAGGACGACCTTGGTCGTGCCATGCAGCAACAGAAGGCCGAGCGAGGCGACTGCGGTGATCCGGTGCACTCCTTGTGCGACCAGCCGGTGCCGGGGCCTCAGCAGCAGCCGGTCGGTGGCGAGGAGGCCCCAGGCGACGGAGGCGGTGAGGGAGACGAGGGTCAGCACGCCGGTCGTGAAGTCGAGGGCTGCCCGGAGCTCGTCACCTCCGAGCAGGACGAGCAGCGGCACCAGGAGCAGCGCAGCCGTCGGCAGGGTGCGCGGCAACGGGCGCCGCGGGGCGGTTACCGCTTTGTGGCGCAGATTCGGCCGGGGAGGCGATGGGTTCACGGGAGAGACTCCGGGGATTGGGAAGGTGGTCCCAACGCGGGAGGCTAGGCGGGACGGTGCGGGACGGGCGGGGGTTTGGTGGTTCCGTGGTGCGAGAGGTGCGCGGACGGGTACGGTCTGCACTCGCCTTCGTGTCTTTCCGGCGTTTGTGTTCCTCGCGCGCCCTCGTTCTTCGTCCCGGGTGGGCCTTTGCCCGTCGGGTTCCGCTCGACGGCGGCCGCTCGATGCGGCCCCCGTGGCCCCTGCGGTACCCTGACGCCATGCGTGCCGTACGCCTTCTGCTTAGTGAGCCGCGCTGATCAGTCCCGACCGGTGGAACAACCTGGTCGGCATCGGCGCGGCGTCCCCTCCTGTGCGAGGGGATTTTTCATTTCCGCAGGCAGATATCCGTAGGCAGAGACGAAATCGATGGAGCTTCGAAAATCATGAGCGAGACGAATGCCGCTGCCGCTGCCGAGACGGCAGCTGCGCACCGCTACACGGCTGCCATGGCCGCCGACATCGAGGCACGCTGGCAGGACTTCTGGGACGCCGAAGGCACCTACGAGGCGCCGAATCCCGGCAACGGAGACCTGTCGGGTGACGCGGAGCTGGCCGCGAAGCCCAAGAAATTCATCATGGACATGTTTCCGTATCCGTCCGGTGCGGGCCTGCACGTCGGCCACCCGCTGGGCTACATCGCCACTGACGTGTACGCCCGTCACCAGCGTATGACCGGCCACAATGTCCTCCACACGCTGGGCTTCGACGCTTTCGGCCTGCCTGCCGAGCAGTACGCCGTGCAGACCGGCACGCACCCGCGGACCTCCACCGAGGCCAACATGGCCAACATGAAGGACCAGCTGCGCCGACTGGGCCTGGGCCACGACAAGCGCCGCTCGTTCGCGACGATCGACGCCGAGTACTACAAGTGGACACAGTGGATCTTCGTTCAGATCTTCAACTCCTGGTACGACACCGAGGCGCAGAAGGCCCGCCCGATCACGGAGCTGGTCGCGCAGTTCGAGAGCGGTGAGCGCACGCTGCCCGACGGTCGCTCCTGGATGGCTCTGGACGCCGCCGAACGCGCCGAGGTCCTGAGCGAGTACCGGCTGGCGTACGCGTCGGACGCGCCGGTGAACTGGGCGCCGGGGCTTGGCACCGTACTGGCGAACGAGGAAGTGACGGCGGACGGGCGTTCCGAGCGTGGCAACTTCCCCGTTTTCAAGGCCAAGCTGCGTCAGTGGAACATGCGCATCACCGCCTACTCTGACCGACTGATCGACGACCTGGACGGCCTGGACTGGCCCGAGGCGATCAAGCTGCAGCAGCGCAACTGGATCGGCCGCAGTGAAGGCGCCCGGGTGGACTTCGCGGTCGACGGCAGGGACGACACGAAGATCACGGTCTTCACGACCCGGCAGGACACTCTGTTCGGCGCGACGTACATGGTGCTGGCGCCCGAGCACGAGCTGGTTTCGGACATCGTGCCGGCTGCCTGGCCCGAGGGCACGCACGGTGTGTGGACAGGCGGTCACGCCACGCCGGCCGAAGCCGTCGCCGCGTATCGCAAGCAGGCCGCTGCCAAGTCGGACGTGGAGAGGCAGGTCGATGCCAAGGAGAAGACCGGTGTCTTCACCGGGGCGTACGCGATCAACCCGGTAAGTGGGGAAAGGGTCCCCGTTTTTATCGCGGACTACGTGCTGATGGGTTACGGCACCGGCGCGATCATGGCCGTTCCCGCGCACGACAGCCGTGACTTCGCCTTCGCGCGTGCCTTCGAGCTGCCGATGCGCTGCGTCGTCGAGCCGACGGACGGCCGCGGCCAGGACCCGGCCGCCTGGGAGGACGCGTTCGCCTCGTACGACGGCAAGATCGTCAACTCCGCGGCCGAGGAAACCGTCTCGCTGGACGGACTGGGCGTGGCCGACGCGAAGATCCGTATGACCGAGTGGCTGGCCGCCAACGCCTGCGGCGAGGGCACCGTCAACTACCGGCTGCGCGACTGGCTGTTCAGCCGCCAGCGCTACTGGGGCGAGCCCTTCCCGATCGTCTACGACGAGGACGGCGTCGCTCATTCGCTGCCCGAGTCGATGCTGCCGCTGGAACTGCCCGAGGTCGAGGACTACTCGCCGCGCACCTTCGACCCCGAGGACGCCGGCGCGCAGCCCGAGACACCGCTGTCCCGCAACCAGGACTGGGTCAACGTCACCCTGGACCTGGGTGACGGACCCAAGAAGTACCGCCGCGAGACCAACACGATGCCCAACTGGGCCGGCTCCTGCTGGTACGAGCTGCGCTACCTGGACCCGCACAACAGCGAGAAGCTCGTCGACCCTGCCGTCGAGCAGTACTGGATGGGGCCGCGCGAGGGCATGCCGCACGGAGGCGTCGACCTGTACGTCGGCGGTGCGGAGCACGCGGTGCTGCACTTGCTGTACGCCCGGTTCTGGTCGAAGGTGCTGTTCGACCTGGGCCATGTCTCGTCGTCCGAGCCGTTCCACAAGCTGTACAACCAGGGCATGATCCAGGCGTTCGTCTACCGTGACTCGCGAGGCATCGCAGTACCGGCTGCCGAGGTCGACGAGCGCGACGGTGGCTTCTATCACCAGGGTGAGAGGGTCAGCCGCGTTCTGGGCAAGATGGGCAAGTCCCTGAAGAACGCCGTCACCCCGGACGAGATCTCCGCCGAGTACGGAGCGGACACCCTGCGCCTCTACGAGATGGCGATGGGGCCGCTGGACGTGTCGCGCCCGTGGGACACCCGCGCCGTCGTCGGTCAGTACCGGCTGCTGCAGCGCCTGTGGCGCAATGTTGTCGACGAGAGCACCGGTGAGGTCACCGTCACGGACACCGAGCCGGACGACGACACTCTGCGCGCCTTGCACAAGGCGATCGACGGTGTCGGCCAGGACATGGCCGGTATGCGTTTCAACACGGCCATCGCAAAGATCACCGAGCTGAACAATCACCTGACGAAGGCGGGCGGCCCCCTCTCACGCTCCGTCGCCGAGCGCCTGGTGCTGCTCATCGCCCCGCTGGCCCCGCACATCGCCGAGGAACTGTGGCGCAAGCTGGGACACACCGCATCGGTCGTTCACGAGGACTTCCCTGTCGCGGACCCGGCGTACGTGGTCGACGAGACCGTGACCTGCGTCGTTCAGGTCAAGGGCAAGGTGAAGGCGCGTCTGGAGATCTCTCCGTCGATCGATGACGACGAGCTGGAGAAGCTGGCGCTGGCCGACCCCGCCGTCGTGGCGGCGCTGGGCGGCGCGGGCATCCGCAAGGTCGTCGTGCGGGCGCCGAAGCTGGTCAACATCGTTCCGGCATAGTGCCGGCCGGCATGACCGCGGCGGCTGGTCGGACCGGCTGAGGGCTTTCCCCTACGGGCAGGTTGGGGGTTCCGTTGGAACCTCTGGCCTGCCCTCTCCGTTTACGGTGGAGAAGCAGGTCAACAGTTCAGTCAGCGGAACATCCCGTCAGACCTACCGCGGAGGGGCGTCATGGAAGCTGTCGTCATCCTGATCATGGCGCTGCTCTTCTTCGCCTTCGTCGGATTGGGGGTGTACGTCACCGTGAAGGCGGTCGGGGCCGCCAGGCGCGGCGTGGACCGTACGATCACGCAGGCCAGAAGGACCGTCGAGGACACCGCGCTGCGGGCGAAGAGTTACGGCCAGATGGGAATGGGCGGCGAGCTGGCACAGCTGCGGCTGTCGCTGCGCACCTCCATGCGGGCCACTCAGGAGGCACTGACCACAGGTGTCGCGTCCGATGCCTCGCTGTCGGAGTCGATTGCCTTGTTCGAGCGGCTCAGTGAGTACGGCCACCAGCTGGACGACGAGCTGCGCCGGCTGGAGCGCGGCCCGGACAAGGCTCAGGCCGCCGACCGGATCCCGGAGCTCCGGGAGCGTACGGAACAGGTCGTGCAGTCGGCGGACTCGCTGCGCTGGGCAGCCCGGGACCGGGCACGGAGGTTCGCGGACGACGACTTGGCGTCGCTGAGTGAGCAGATCCGGATGGAGTCCGGGGCGCTGCGCCACTGGGCGGCAGTCGATCCCGACCCCACGCGGCAGAACGCGTCCGCTGCCGCAGGACCCTCGCAGACCTGGCCCGAGCCGGCTGCGGGCACGACGAGCCAGGGCGATCCCGCAGCCGACGGATCCGCGACGGAGGAGAAGGGATCCGGTCCGCAGGCGATCACCGGACGCGACCACAGCCGGCAGACCCCGTACTCGTGGCAGAAGGCGCCCCGGCCCGAGAGCACCACCTGATCACCGGAATGCGCCCGTGCCTGGGAGCACCACCCGTCCCCCATGAGGCGTCCCTCCTCGGCGCGGGCCACTACCCGACCTCATGAGGCGCTCCTCCCCAGCGCGAACCACCACCCGATCTCTTCGGCCGGTGTTCCGCGCCGGGCAGGGGTCGGGCTGCCGCCGGGCTTCGCCTGCGGGTAACCTCCCGCTCATGTCCCGCCATGTCGCGATCGTCACCGATTCAACGGCCTACCTGCCGCACCAGACGATGGAGCGGCACGGCATCACCGCGGTTCCGCTGACTGTCGTCCTGGGTGACCGGGCGCTCGAGGAGGGCACCGAGATCTCTGCGCGTTCGCTCGCCCAGGCCTTGCAGAAGCGTCGGTCGGTGACCACGTCCCGGCCGAGCCCGGAGGTGTTCGCCGCGACGTACCGTGCGGCGGCGGAGGCGGGAGCCACCGGAATCGTCTCGCTGCACCTGCCGGCCGAGCTCTCCGGGACGTACGACGCGGCCGTGCTCGCGGCGCGGGATGCGCCGGTGCCGGTACGGGTGGTGGACACCGGGATGGTCGCCATGGCCCTCGGGTTCTGCGCCCTTTCGGCGGCCGAGGCGGCGGAGGCGGACGGCACCGTCGACGATGCGGTGGCAGCGGCGGAGAAACGGGCCGAGGGCACCTCCGCGTACTTCTACGTCGACACCCTGGACTATCTGCGTCGCGGCGGCCGGATCGGCGCCGCACAGGCGTTGCTGGGTTCGGCCCTCGCGGTCAAGCCGCTTCTTGAACTCGCCGACGGGCGGATCGAGATGCTGGAGAAGGTACGCACGGCCTCCAGGGCGATCGCCCGGCTGGAGGAGCTCGCGGTGGAGAAGGCCGGTGAACGCCGTGTGGACATCGCGGTGCACCACCTGGCCGCGCCCGAGCGCGCCGAGACACTCGCCCAGCGGCTCAGGGAGCGGGTGCCGGGGCTGGCGGATCTGCACGTCAGCGAGGTCGGGGCGGTGATCGGCGCGCACACGGGGCCGGGCCTGCTGGGAGCGGTGGTCTCGGCTCGCTGAGGGGGACGCCGCGTCAACGCCGGTGGCGTGTGTCACGCGCGGGAGTGGCCGAGTTATCCACAACCGGTGGGTTATCCACGGGATTTGACCATGATCAGCGAGTTCGCGGCGATGTGCCTACCTTCAGCTGCATGGCTCTGCGATCACGAAACGACACGACAGGACCGGGCCGCGCGCCCGGTCGTACCTCTCACTCCCTCGCCCGTACGAGGCCGGTCGGCACACGGTCCGCCGGTACGGGGCTCCGTGCCTCACCAGGGGTCCGGCGAGGCCGGCGCGGGGCAGCCGCCGCCACGGCGGCAGCCCTGTCCCGGCGGCGCGCTGACGCCCTCTTCGCGCTGCCCGGGACGCTCTCGCGGGCGCTGGCCCCCTCCAGCACGGCCGCCTCACCCTCCACCACGGCTGCCTCACCCCGCATCTCCGCCGTCTCACCCTCCGCGCCCGCGGCTTCCACTCGGGCACCTCTCGCGCGGCCGGTTACCGCACCTGCGCTCCGGCTCCCCCGGCCTCGGGTCAGGCCGGCCCGCGTGCCGCCCCCCTCGCCCGTACCTCGCGCACGTCCGGGGGCGGGCGGTCTACGGCGGGGGTGGACCGCGGTGCGGGAGCGGATGCCGGTCTGGGTCCAGACACGGTGCGGGATGGAGCCCAGGACCCTGGGAGCCCTTGCCGCCGTGCTGGCCGTGTCCGCGGGGTTCGCGTTCCAGCACTTCTGGGCGGGGCGCCCCGAGACCGTGCGCGCACCGGAGACGGTGGGAGCGGCGGGGGCCGTGGCCTCACCGCCGGGGGCCGGCGAACGTCAGGGGGCCGCGCCCGCGGCATCTCCGGTGCAGCCGTCGTCCGGCTCCGGCCCGGCGACTGTCCCCGCCGTTCCGGGGGTGATGGACGCTTCGCAGGCCCCGGGGGGTGCGGTCGTCGTCGTCGACGTGAGCGGCAAGGTGAGGCAGCCGGGTGTGCACCGGCTGCCCGCAGGGTCGAGGGTCGCCGACGCCCTGCGGGTGGCCGGTGGCGTCCAGAGAGGGGTGGACACCGACGGGCTCAACCGGGCCCGGGTGCTGACCGACGGCGAACAGGTGGTGGTCGGGGGGCCCGCGCCGCCTTCGTCCCAGACGGGGGGAGTGCCCGCACCGGGGTTCAGGGCGGGAGGTGTTCCGCAGGGCGGTCCGCTCAGCCTCAACTCGGCAACCGTGGAGCAGCTCGACACCCTGCCCGGGGTGGGCCCCGTGCTGGCCCGCCACATCGTCGACTACCGCACGCAGCACGGCGGTTTCCGCTCGGTGGGGGAACTCCGTGAGGTCAACGGGATCGGAGATCGCAGGTTCACGGACCTGCAGAACCTCGTACGGCCGTGAACCGCGAAGACGGTTCCGGCCCTCCGACCGGGGCGGCAGCGGGGGTGGGCGCCGATGTGCACGCCGCGTCCGGGCGTCGGCTGGGGGATTCCCATCCGCGCCAGGAGGGGCCGGCGGACCTCAGGCTGGTGCCGCCGGCGCTCGCGGCCTGGGCGGCAGCGGCACTGACCGTGGGTGGTCGTGCGGCGCCGGCGGTCGCGCTCCTGTCCATCACCCTCGTCGGAGCCGTGGCGGCGGCCCTCCTGGCAACGCGGGGCCCGGGCCGGGGGCGCAGTGCGCAGACCGAGGGGTCGTGCGAGGGAGGGAACGGCCGGCAGGCCGACGGGCGCTGTCTGCGGCTCACGGCGGTGGCCACCGTGCTGCTCTGCGCTGCCGGGGCCACCGCGTCGGCCGCTCTGCACTCGGCGGACCTCCACCGCGGGCCGGTGCCCGAGCTGGCGGGCCGGTACGCCACGGTGCAGGCGGAACTCACCGTCACCGGTGACCCACGACGGACCCGGCCCCGGGTGAATGGTGACCGGACGGCGCCCCGGTCCGTCGTCCTGGACGCGGAACTCACCCGGGTCACCGCCGCCGACGGGACGGTCACCAAGGTCCGGACCCCGCTGCTGGTCCTCGCCCCGATGCGCGGGCCCGCCGCACAGTGGCTGCGTCTGCTGCCCTCCACCCGGTTGCGGGTGGCCGTGGCGCGGCTGGCGCCGCCGTTTCTGGAGGGCGGCAGGATCGCCGCGGTGCTGCGGGTTCCGGGCAGCGGGCCCCCGGAGGTCGTGGCGGCGCCGACCGCCGTGCAGCGCACGGCCGGCGGGCTCAGAGCGGGCCTGCGAGAGGCCACCGAAGGGCTGCCGCCGGACGCGCGGGCGCTGCTGCCCGGTCTCGTCGTTGGCGACACCTCCCGGATGGAACCCGACCTGCAGGCCGCCTTCGAGGCCACCGACCTGGTGCATCTGACAGCTGTCAGCGGCAGCAACCTCACGATCGTCCTGGCCCTGCTCATCGGACCGCCCGCCCTTGCCCTGCGCGCGGAACGCCGGGGGCTCGCGCCCTGGCTCGGTATGTCGCTGCGCACCACGGCGTTGTTCGGCGGGGCGCTCACCCTTGCCTTCGTCATCGTGTGCCGTCCCGAGCCGAGCGTGCTGCGGGCCGCCGCCTGCGGGCTGATCACCCTGCTGGCCATCGGTACCGGCCGGCGCAGGTCGCTGATCCCGGCGCTGGCCGCCGCCGTGTTGCTGCTGGTGCTGTACGACCCGTGGCTGGCCCGCAGTTACGGGTTCCTGCTCTCGGTGCTGGCCACCGGGGCGCTGCTCACCATCGGCCCGCTCTGGAGCGCAGGACTGCAACGCCGCGGGGTGCCGCCCAGGGTCGCCGAGGTGCTGGCGGCTGCCTGTGCGGCGCAGGCGGTGTGTGCGCCGGTGGTCGCGGTGATGGCTGCCCGGGTCAGTCTGGTGGCGATCCCCTGCAACCTCTTCGCGGAACTGGCGATCGCCCCTGCCACCGTGCTCGGCTTCGCCGCGCTCGCGGCCGCCCCGGCGGTGATGCCCGCCGCGAAGGTGATCGCCGCGGTCGCCGGTGTGCCCGCCGGGTGGATCGCGGAGGTCGCCAGGGCAGGGGCAGCGTTGCCCGGGGCGGAGATCGGCTGGCCGGGTGGCTGGTGGGGCGGGCTGCTGATGGCCGTGGTGACCGTCGCGGTGGTGCTCGCCGTGCGCCGCGCCCCGCGTCATCCCTGGCTGACCTGCGGCTGCGTACTTCTATTGCTGCTCGCGGTGGTGCGGCCGCCGCCGATCACCGGGGCACTCACCGGCTGGCCGCCGCCGGACTGGAAGTTCGTACTGTGCGACGTGGGCC
Organism: Streptomyces sp. NPDC091272; assembly: GCF_044757485.1. Classification (NCBI taxonomy): domain Bacteria; kingdom Bacillati; phylum Actinomycetota; class Actinomycetes; order Kitasatosporales; family Streptomycetaceae; genus Streptomyces; species Streptomyces sp. NPDC091272. Next base: position 251,599 of record NZ_JBIVVC010000005.1, on the reverse strand, counting down.
AGGGCGACACGACGGTACTCGCGGCCGGCGGGGGGAACACGGCCGTGGTGGTCGACGCGGGCCCCGACCCGGTCCTGGCCGACCGCTGCCTGCGTGAACTCGGTGTCACCCGCGTACCGCTGGTGGTGCTCAGCCACTTCCACGCCGACCATGTGGCGGGGCTGCCCGGGGTGCTGCGTGGCCGGGCGGTGGGGGCGATCCAGACGACGACGCTCCAGGAGCCTCGGGACCAGGCCGAGTTCGTGCACCGGACAGCAGCCGGGGCGGGCGTGCCGGTGATCGCGGTGCAACCGGGGGAGCGGCGTCGCATCGGTCCGCTCGACTGGCAGGTGCTGTGGCCGCCGCCGCTGCCGCACCCGACGCCCCATGAGCCGAACGACGCGAGCATCACGCTGCTCGTACGGCACGGTGGCCCGGACCGCCGGCACGGCCGCACGGACGGCGAGGCGCAAGGGAGGCCCGAGGCCCGCGCTCCCGGTGAAGGCGACGGCGGAGGCGAACATGAAGGCGAAGCCGGGGCCGTGACGCTGCTCCTGCCCGGCGACCTCGAACCGGCCGCCCAACAGGCCCTGCTGCGGTCAAGTCCGGCACTCTCCGCGGTGGACGTTCTCAAGGTCGCCCACCACGGGTCGGCCCGTCAGGATCCGGGGCTGCTGCGCAGGCTGGCCCCGCGGCTGGCTCTCGTTCCGGTGGGCCGGGACAACCCGTATGGCCACCCCGCTCCCGCGGCCTTGGCGGCGCTGACGTCCGGCGGCGCGATGGTGCTCCGTACGGACACGGACGGGCCGATCGCGGTGACCGGCTCGGGGGCAGAGCTGGGGGCGGTCCCCCTGGAGGGCTGAGTGGGAGATGTTACGGAGGAGCTGATTTCAGCCGTGTTCCCGTCCTGGGCAAGGAAGTTGGCCCGTCGCTGCGCGAGGCTGTCGGTGTCTCCGGCCTACTGTCTCCATGAGGTCTTCGCAACTCCGCACCTGAAGTTGGATTACTGCGGGTAACGCGGCAGTGACCAGCGAGTACGGACAAGCGGAATGCTCAATTCAGACCTCTGGGGACAGGCATGGCCATCTCCACACCGAGCCCCTCGTTTGCCTCGAACACCCCATGAGTGATCGAATGTTTTTTCGTCAAAGGGTCGCCATCCCGACGGTTCGTCGTGCTTCGACGCGCCCCTGTAGCAACGAAACGAATCGCACGGGGGTGCGCAGATCATGATCTCCCGCTGGCTCGGCCGACGCCCGGCCTCCGCAAGCCACACCAACCCGCTCGCCGGGCTCTCCGTCCCCGCCTCCGCGGGAGTACTCAGCTGCCGGGTCCTGGACCCGGTGAACGAGCCCGTCCGGCAGGCGGAGTTCGTCGTCACCGACGGGTCCGGGCGCAAGGTGGTCGGGGGCGAGACCGATCCGTACGGTTCACTCGTCGCCGCCGTACCGGCGGGTGACTACAGGCTCGCCGTGACCGCGGAGGGTTTCACGCCCTTCCGCGGCAGCGCCACCGTCACCGAGAGCGGCCACTCAGGACTCGGCGACGTGACCCTGCAGATCGCCTCGCCGCCCCCGCTGCCCGACCCGGGCGAGTGGGAGATCGACCTGATGCACTCCCAGATCAGCTTCTCCGCACGGCACATCGGACTCGCCCGCATCCGCGGCCGGTTCAACAGTTTCGCGGGTGCTGTCCGCATCGGCGAGCGCATGGAGAGCTCCGCCATGCACGTCATCATCGACGCCGCGTCCATCGACACCAACGTCAGGATGCGCGACGACCACCTGCGTTCCAAGGACTTCTTCGACGTCGCCAACTACCCGACGATGGAGTTCTACAGCGACCGCTTCGTGCACCGCGGCGGCAGCCGCTGGGCCGTCACCGGCGCACTGACCCTGCACGGCGTCAGCCGCACCGTCACGCTCGACAGCCAGTACCTCGGCACGGGCAACGGCATCCAGGGCGAGACCCGCGCGGCCGTCCACTCCGTGGCCGAACTGCACCGCGAGGACTTCACCCTCACCTGGCAGACGATGCTCGGCCACGGCATCGCCGCCGTCGGGTCGTCCATCGCTGTCGAGCTCGACATCCAGATCGTCCCCAAGCAGTCGGGCGCCCCGGCCTCCTGAACGAGCCGCAGAGATCCGTGCGAGCGGGCCACCGCATGCCTGCCTCGGCACGGGCCGCCGCACGCCCGTCTCCGCGCGAGCCGACGCAAGCCCTCCACGGGACTCCGAGAAGGGTTGCCCGGCCCGCCCCTGGGAACGGGCGGCGCACCGCAGCTCCTACGGGGCCTCCAGCCAGCCCTCGTACTCCGCGGCCAGCGCGTCCAGCGCCGCCGTGTCCAGGCGCCGCTCCGGATCCTCGACCACCACCAGCCACTGGGCGTCCTCGGCGTCGTCCTCGCCCGCCAGGGCGTCCCGTACGAGCTGGGGCTCCTCGGTGGTCCGGAACCGGTCCGGCAGCTCCTGCGCCACCTCCTCGGCGGCGTCCCGGTCCGGCAGCACCAACACATGTCGTACATCGCTCACGGGCCCATTGTCCGGCACCCCCTGTGCGCGGACCCGGCGGGGCGGGCGCTGTCGGTGGCCCGTGGGATGCTGGACCGCGATGGCCACCAGGAAGAACACGACCGACGATCCGCTCGCCCCCGTTACCCTTGCCGTGGGGCAGGAGGACCTGCTGCTCGACCGTGCCGTGCGGCAGGTCGTGACGGCGGCGCGCGCCGCCGACGCGGACACCGACGTACGCGATCTCACGCCCGACAAGCTGGAGCCCGGCACGCTCGCCGAGCTGACCAGCCCCTCGCTCTTCTCCGAGCGCAAGGTCGTCGTCGTGCGCAACGCACAGGACCTCTCCGCCGACACCGTCAAGGATGTCAAGGCGTACCTCGGTGCACCCGCCGAGGAGATCACCCTCGTGCTGCTGCACGCGGGCGGCGCCAAGGGCAAAGGGCTCCTCGACGCGGCCCGCAAGGCCGGCGCCCGCGAGGTCGCCTGTCCCAGAACGACCAAGCCCGCCGAGCGGCTCTCCTTCGTACGGTCCGAGTTCCGCGCCCTCGGCAGGTCCGCCACCCCCGAGGCGGGCCAGGCGCTCGTCGACTCCATCGGCAGCGACCTGCGCGAGCTCGCCAGCGCCGTCTCGCAGCTCGTCGCGGACGTCGAGGGCACCATCGACGAGGCCGTCGTCGGGCGGTACTACACGGGCCGCGCCGAGGCCTCCAGCTTCACCGTCGCCGACCGCGCGGTCGAGGGGCGGGCGGCGGAAGCCCTGGAGGCGCTGCGCTGGTCGCTCTCGACGGGTGTCGCCCCCGTCCTGATCACCAGCGCGCTAGCCCAGGCCGTGCGCGCCATCGGCAAGCTCGCCTCGGCCCCGCGCGGGGCCCGCCCCGGTGACCTGGCCCGGGACCTGGGTATGCCGCCGTGGAAGATCGACCGGGTCCGCCAGCAGATGCGCGGCTGGTCGGCGGACGGCGTCGGAGTCGCCCTGCGCGCGGTCGCCGAGGCCGACGCGGGCGTCAAGGGCGGCGGTGACGATCCCGAGTACGCGCTGGAGAAGGCCGTGGTCGCGGTGGCTCGGGCCGCTCGGGCGCGGTCGGCCCGTTAGACGTCCGTACGTCCGTATGTCCCTACGTCCACACGTCCCTACGTCCGGCGCCCGTCCGGCGGGAAACGCCAGAACCCCGGCCTCGTCCTGGGGAAGGACGGGGCCGGGGTTCCGGTTCGAGAAGGGTCCACCGCGCCCGCGTGGCGAACGCGTTCGGTGCGCGGCGGGGGTGCCGGGTCAGGAGCGGTAGAGAGGGTCCGCTGAATCCTGACGCCGGCGATTTACCACAGGTACCTCAGAGCTGGATGCTCAGGCCTGCAGGGTGGCGACCTTGGCGGCCAGCGCCGACTTCTTGTTGGCGGCGGCGTTCTTGTGGATGACACCCTTGCTTGCGGCCTTGTCGAGCGCGCGGGAGGCGTCGCGAGCGGCCAGCGTGGCCTTCTCGACGTCACCGGCGACGACGGCCTCGCGGGCCTTGCGCACGGCGGTCTTGACCGAGGACTTGACGGCCTTGTTGCGCAGGCGCGCCTTCTCGTTGGTCTTGTTCCGCTTGATCTGGGACTTGATGTTCGCCACGAAAGAGCCTTTACAGGTTCGGTTGAATCTCGATGTGTGCGTCCCGTCACCCGTGAGGGTGCACGAGACACAGCTGCCCAGGCTACCAGCCGCCCGCCGACCGGCCCAAACCGGCCGCAGGCCCCCGGCCGTGGGACCATGGGAAGACTTCACAACTTCCGGACCGAGACGAGAACGACGCACGCGCGCGCCCGACGCACAGTCGTGGCGCCTTCCGTGTACGTCTTCTCAAGAATCAGGACCCTGCGTGCCCGCGACTCCTCTCCACGTGCCCGAGCCGAGCCGTACCGACCCGGCACTGCTCCGCAACTTCTGCATCATCGCGCACATCGACCACGGCAAGTCGACGCTTGCCGACCGGATGCTCCAGCTGACCGGTGTGGTCGACCAGCGGCAGATGCGTGCCCAGTACCTCGACCGCATGGACATCGAGCGCGAGCGCGGCATCACGATCAAGTCCCAGGCGGTACGGCTGCCCTGGGCGCCAACCGAGGGCGAGGGCAAGGGCACCACCCACATCCTCAACATGATCGACACCCCCGGCCACGTGGACTTCACCTACGAGGTCTCCCGCTCGCTGGCTGCCTGCGAGGGCACGGTCCTGCTGGTCGACGCGGCGCAGGGCATCGAGGCGCAGACACTCGCCAACCTGTACCTGGCGATGGAGAACGACCTCGCGATCGTTCCGGTACTCAACAAGATCGACCTGCCGGCCGCCCAGCCGGAGAAGTTCTCCGAGGAACTGGCCAACCTCATCGGCTGCCAGCCCGAGGATGTTCTGAAGGTCTCGGCGAAGACCGGTGTCGGCGTGGACGCGCTGCTCGACCGGGTCGTGCGTGACGTGCCCGCGCCGGTCGGCGTCAAGGACGCGCCCGCCCGCGCGATGATCTTCGACTCGGTCTACGACTCGTACCGCGGCGTCGTGACGTACGTACGAGTGGTCGACGGACAGCTCAACAAGCGCGAGCGCATCAAGATGATGTCCACCGGCGCCACCCACGAGCTGCTGGAGATCGGCGTCTCCTCACCGGAGATGACCCCCTCCGACGGTCTGGGCGTCGGTGAGGTCGGCTACATCATCACCGGTGTGAAGGACGTCCGGCAGTCCAAGGTCGGCGACACCATCACCTCGCTGAACAAGGGCGCGACCGAGGCGCTGGGCGGCTACAAGGACCCGAGGCCGATGGTCTTCTCCGGTCTGTACCCGGTGGACGGTTCCGAGTACCCGGACCTGCGTGAGGCCCTCGACAAGCTCCAGCTCAACGACGCCGCGCTGGTGTACGAGCCGGAGACATCGGCGGCGCTGGGCTTCGGGTTCCGTGTCGGCTTCCTCGGACTGCTGCACCTCGACGTGATCCGTGAGCGGCTGGAGCGCGAGTTCGGCCTCGACCTGATCGCGACGGCGCCCAACGTGGTCTACCGCGTGGGCATGGAGGACGGCTCCGAGCACATCGTCACCAACCCGAGCGAATTCCCCGAGGGCAAGATCTCGGAGGTCTTCGAGCCGGTCGTACGGGCCACGATCCTCGCGCCCAGCGAGTTCATCGGCGCGATCATGGAGCTCTGCCAGACCCGTCGCGGCGCGCTCCTGGGCATGGACTACCTCTCCGAGGACCGGGTCGAGATCCGTTACACGCTGCCGCTGGCGGAAATCGTCTTCGACTTCTTCGACCAGTTGAAGTCCAAGACCCGCGGTTACGCCTCCCTGGACTACGAGCCCACCGGCGAGCAGTCCGCGGCCCTGGTCAAGGTCGACATCCTGCTGCACGGCGACCGGGTCGACGCCTTCTCCGCCGTCACGCACAAGGACGCGGCGTACGCGTACGGGGTGCGTCTCGTCGCCAAGCTGCGCGAGCTCATCCCGCGGCAGGCGTTCGAGATCCCCATCCAGGCCGCGATCGGATCCCGGGTGATCTCCCGCGAGACGATCCGCGCCATCCGTAAGGATGTTCTCGCCAAGTGTTACGGCGGTGACATCTCCCGTAAGCGCAAGCTCCTGGAGAAGCAGAAGGAGGGAAAGAAGCGCATGAAGATGGTCGGCAGTGTCGAGGTGCCGCAGGAAGCCTTCATCGCGGTTCTCTCCAGCGACGACTCGGGCGGCAAGAAGAAGTAGCCCGGCGTTTCCCGGACCCAGGCGTGGCAGCGGGCCCGTCGCACCTCGGTGCGGCGGGCCCGTCCCCGTTCGTCGGGCCTGGTGACGCGCTCGCACTGCCTGCGGGACGCCGTGCGGCGGTGACGGCTTCGGCCCGTTACGAAAAGGAGGACCGGTGGGCCTTACGCGCCAGGGCCGCGCGCTCTAGTCTGATCGCAGATCGTTTGTTACTCGCCAGTTAAATACCAGCCAGTCGCGCAGCAATGCCGTGGGCCCGGAGGACGTCGTGAGCGACACACAGACCTTGATCGAGAACCGGCCGCCGTCCGTGGCGACCCTCTTCATTGAGCGCGTGGCTGCCACGCCGGACGGGGAGGCCTACCGGTATCCGGTGCCACCGTCCGGCGGACAGGGGCCCGACGAGTGGCGCTCGCTGAGCTGGGGGCAGGCCGCCGAGCGGGTGTACGCCATCGCCGCGGGTCTCGTCGCGCTCGGGGTGCGGCCCGAGGAGCGGGTCGCGCTCGCCTCGGCCACCCGGGTGGAGTGGATCCTCGCCGACCTCGGCGTGATGTGCGCCGGAGCGGCCACCACCACGATCTACCCCTCGACCAACGCCGAGGAGTCGGCGTACATCCTCTCCGACTCCGAGAGCCGCGTCCTGATCGCCGAGGACGCCGAGCAGCTCGCCAAGGCCCGCGAGAAGCGCGCCGAACTGCCGAACCTCGCCCATGTCGTGGTCGTCAACGCCGAGGACGCCACCTCGGCCGACGGCGACCCGGAAGGCTGGGTCCTCTCGCTCGCCGATTTGGAGGCACGCGGAGCGGCGCACCTGGAGAAGAACCCCGACGCGGTCCGCGACCGGGTCGCGGCCATCACCTCCGGCCAGCTCGCCACGCTCATCTACACCTCGGGCACCACCGGCCGCCCCAAGGGGGTACGGCTGCCGCACGACTGCTGGTCGTACATGGCGAAGGCGACCGTGGGGACCGGGCTGATCACCAAGGACGACGTCCAGTACCTGTGGCTGCCGCTTGCGCACGTGTTCGGCAAGGTGCTCACTTCCGGGCAGATCGAGGTCGGACACGTCACGGCTGTCGACGGCCGCATCGACAAAATCATTGAAAACCTGCCGGTCGTGCAGCCGACATACATGGCCGCGGTGCCGCGCATCTTCGAGAAGGTGTACAACGGCGTCGCCGCCAAGGCGCGGGCGGGCGGCGGGGCCAAGTACAAGATCTTCCAGTGGGCGGCCGGCGTTGGCCGCGAGTACGCGAAGGTGACGCAGGACAATTTCCGGCGCACGGGGCAGGCGACGGCGCCGTTCGCGCTGAACACCAAGCACAAGGTCGCGGACGCGCTGGTCTTCTCGAAGATCCGCGAGGCGTTCGGTGGCCGGCTGCGGGCCTGTGTCTCCGGCTCGGCCGCGCTGGCTCCGGACATCGGGTACTTCTTCGCGGGCGCCGGCATTCACATCCTGGAGGGGTACGGACTGACCGAGTCCAGCGCCGCCAGCTTCGTCAACCCAGGTGAGGCGTACCGCACCGGCACCGTCGGCAAGCCGCTCCCGGGCACCGAGGTGCGGATCGCCGAGGACGGCGAGATCCTGCTGCGCGGCCCCGGCATCATGCAGGGTTACCACGGGCTGCCGGAGAAGACCGCAGAAGTGCTGGAGTCCGACGGCTGGTTCCACACCGGAGACATCGGCGAACTTTCCCCGGACGGCTACCTCAAGATCACCGACCGCAAGAAGGACATCATCAAGACGTCCGGTGGCAAGTACATCTCGCCCGCCGAGACCGAGGGCCGGTTCAAGGCGGTCTGCCCGTACGTGTCGAACATCCTGGTGTACGGCGCCGACCGGAACTTCTGCACGGCGCTGATCTCCCTCGACGAGCCGACGATCCTCGGCTGGGCGAAGGAGCAGGACCTCAGGGCGACGACGTACGCCGAGGTGGTGGCCGCGCCGGAGACGCAGACCCTGATCGAGGGTTACGTGAGGGAGCTCAACGACGGGCTCCAGCGCTGGCAGACCATCAAGAAGTTCCGGCTGTTGCCGCGCGACCTGGACGTCGAGAACGGTGAACTCACGCCGAGCCTGAAGCTGAAGCGGCCGGTCGTGGAGCGGGAGTACAAGCACCTGATCGACGAGATGTACGCGGGCAGCCGGGAGGCCTGACCGCCGAATTCCGAAAACACTCTGCCGTTCTTACGGAACGTCGGGACGTCGGGACGTCGGGACGTCGGAACATTTGTTGTTCCCGGCGCACCCCGGCGCACCCCGGGGTGCGCCGCGGTCAGCAGCCCTGGCCGCGGCGCATCTCTATTAGGGTGTCCCTCATCCGGGCCACCTGTTCGCGCAGTTGTGACGCGTCTCCATGGCGGTTCTCCAGGACATGTTCCTCGATTTCCGCCAACTGTTCGGCGAGCAGCTCGAACTGTCTGCGTTCCTGTGCCAGCATCCGTTCCAGTTGCCGGTTCTTTCGGTGCAGTTCGAGGAACACGTTCACCTTGGCGCGCAGTACCCAGGGGTCGAACGGTTTGGTCAGGAAGTCGGCGGCCCCGGTGGCGTACCCGCGGAACGCGTAACCGGAGTCGCCCTCGGTGCCGGTGAGGAAGATGATCGGCACGTCCTTCGTCTGGTCGAGCCGTTTTATGTTGGACGCCGTCTCGAAGCCGTCCATGCCGGGCATCCGGACGTCGAGAAGGACCACGGCGAACCTCTGGCGCAGCAGTGCCTTCATCGCCTCCTCGCCGGAACGGGCCCGTACCAGAGGCTCGTTCAACGCGCCGAGAACTGCCTCCAGCGCGATGAGGTTGTCCTCCATGTCGTCCACGAGCAGGATGCTGGCGCGATCGCTCTGCGGTGCTTCAGCGGTCATCGGTCTACTTGCCTCACAGCGTCGGTGGTGGGCCCGCGGGCTCCCTTTGAGCGTCGGCCTGCCCCGGGACGACGGGGGCGTTCGGCACCCCCTCCTGCGCCTCCAGCAGTCGTACCCGGGAGTCCCCGTCCCGCAGTGAGGTCATCGCGGCGGGAGAGGCCGCAGTTCGGAGGCGCGCGGCCAGCCGTCCGGCCGGGTGTGCGACGGGGCCGCCCCCTGCCGGTCACCGTCCCGTGTCACCGCCCCTGGGCCGGTTGAGGGGTCGTATGGTCCCGATCCGTCGCCGGTGCGCGAAATGACACGATCTTCGTTCATTGTGGCCCACTTCGGTGACTCGGTGCTTATGGGCAGGCTCAGTCTGTCACCCTGGGGTTGTCGTCAGCGGCGCATTGCGAGAACCGATCAGGAGCCGCACTGTGGCATCCATTCCGACGCAGCGGGCCACCGTCGCCCGCGCGACAAGTCCGTGGGCCGGGAGGCACGAGATCCAGTCCGAGGCCCGCACCAGTCTGCCCGGGAACCCGCTCGCGCCCTCCGCCGCCCGGAAGTTCCTGCGGGCCGCCATCGCGGACTGGTCCGGCACGCCCCTGCTGCCCGCCGACGAGCAGTTCGCCGGCCGGCTCGCCGACGACGCCGCCCTGGTCGTCAACGAACTCGTCACCAACGCGGTCGTGCACGCCGGCACCACCGTCGAACTCCTCTGCCGGATCGAGTTGCCGGGCGCCACCAGCGAGGCCGCGGCGCTCGTCATCGAGGTGTCCGACCACCACCCCTCCCGGGTCGTGCGCAACGAACCGCAGCGGCGCGACCGGAGCGGCGCCCCCGAGTACGGCCGTGGACTCCACCTCGTCGCCGGGCTCGCCGAGAGCTGGGGCGTGACCTACCGCACCGGCCTCAAGACCGTCTGGGCGGCCCTCCCGTTGGAGGGCTGGCAGCCGACCGTGGCCGACGACCCCGCGCTCACCCCGGCCGCCCTCACCTCCCACCAGGCGCTCCAGCGCGGGCTGCGGGCCGCCGAGATCCTCGCCCCGCTGCCGCGCAGGCAGGTCCGGGACGAGGACCCGGACTGGATCAGCAGGGGCGCCCTGTCGTTCCTCGCCGAGGCCTCCGACCTGCTGGCCGGACAGTTCGACCAGGACATGGTGGTGGCGCTCGCCGCGCAGCTGCTGGTGCCCCGGCTCGCCGACTGGTGCGCGGTGTGGCTCGACCCCGAGGGCGGCGGCCCGGGGGCCGAACCGCGCCTCGCCCGCGTCTGGCACGCGCGCGAGGCGTGCATGGAGGAACTGCGCACCCTCCTGGAGAAGGAACCGCCACGGCTGCCCGAGTCCGCGCGCGGCGGCCCCGTGCCGCTGCCCTGGCCGGGCACGGCGGAGAGCTTCGGCGGGGCCGGGGCGGTGCTTGCCGTGCGGATGGTGGTCGGCGGGCGCCGGGTCGGCATCCTGATGCTCGGCAGGGCGGGGATCCTGCGCATTCCCGACGAGGTGACCGGGCTCGTCGAGGACTTCGTCCGCAGGGTGGCGCTGGCCGTCGGCGCCGCCCGTAGATACACCCAGCAGGCCACCATCTCCAGCGTCCTGCAGCGCGCCCTGCTGCCCAGCCAGGTCGCCGAGATCCCCGGCCTGACCAGCGCGCTCGTCTACCAGCCCCGGGGCGAGGGGGTGGCCGGCGGCGACTTCTACGACATCTTCCACGCGGCCGACGGCCGCTGGTGCTTCGCCCTCGGCGACGTCCAGGGCAACGGCCCGGAGGCCGCCGTCGTCACCGGCCTGGTCCGGCCCTGGCTGCGGCTGCTCGCCCGCGAGGGCTACCAGGTCTCCGAGGTCCTCGACCGGCTCAACCGGCTGCTGCTCGACGACGCGACGGAGTCCGCCGACGCGGCCGCCCGGGTCGTCGCGACGGCCGGCGGGCAGGACCTTCCGGACGGGCCGCAGGCACGTTTCCTGTCGATGCTGTACGGGGAGCTGGAACCGCTCCCGGAGGCCGACGGCGGCGGTGTGCGCTGCACCGTCTCCAGCGCGGGGCACCCGTTGCCGCTGGTGCTGCGGCCCGACGGCGAGGTGCGCCCGGCGGCCCGGCCCGGCGTGCTGCTCGGGGTGCTGGACGAGGCCGCGTACGAGAGCGAGACGTTCGTGCTGGCGCCGGGGGAGGTACTGCTGAGCGTGACCGACGGAGTGACGGAGCGGCGCTGCGGGCGGGTGATGTTCGACGACGGCGACGGGCTGGCGCTGGAGCTGGCGGGGTGTGCGGGGCTCTCCGCGCAGGGGGTCGCGGAAAAGATCACCCAGGCGGTGCACGGCTTCGCGGCGGACCCCCCGGACGACGACCTCGCGTTGCTGGTGCTGCGGGCGGAGTAGAGGGGGCGCCAGGGCGCCGCGGGGGGACGTAGGCGGTACGCAGCCCAGCAGTGCCACGGCAGGCGTCGGCGCGGGGGTCCTGTGGCGCCGGTAGGGCACCGCGCGGGTGGCGGGCGATGCGGGTGCCCGGAGGGCGGACAATGGAGGACATGCCTTCTGTACTGCCTGACGGTGAGCCCATGCCCGAGGACGGGGCGCTGCCTCCCGACGCGTTGCGGGGGGCGGGGGAGCGGCCCCTCGGGTTCTATCTGCACGTGCCGTACTGCGCCACCAGGTGCGGGTACTGCGACTTCAACACCTACACGGCGACCGAGCTGCGCGGGTCCGGCGGTGCGCTCGCCTCCCGTGACAACTACGCGGCGACCCTGGTGGAGGAGGTGCGTCTCGCGCGGAAGGTGCTGGGCGACGACCCCCGCCCGGTCCGCACGGTCTTCGTGGGCGGCGGCACGCCCACCCTGCTGCCCGCCGCCGACCTCGTACGGATGCTGGCGTCGATCCGCGAGGAGTTCGGCCTCGCGGACGACTGCGAGGTCACCACGGAGGCCAACCCCGAGTCGGTGAACCCGGCCTATCTGGCGGAACTGCGTGAGGGCGGCTTCAACCGGGTGTCGTTCGGCATGCAGAGCGCCCGGCAGCACGTGCTGAAGATCCTGGACCGTACGCACACCCCCGGGCGCCCCGAGGCGTGTGTGGCGGAGGCGCGGGCGGCCGGGTTCGACCATGTGAACCTCGACCTCATCTACGGCACGCCGGGGGAGTCCGACGCCGACTGGCAGGCCTCTCTCGACGCGGCGGTGGGAGCGGGCCCCGACCATGTGAGTGCGTACGCGCTGATCGTCGAGGAAGGTACCCAGCTCGCCCGGCGGATCCGGCGCGGCGAGGTCCCGATGACCGACGACGACGTGCACGCCGACCGGTACCTGATGACGGAGGCCGCGCTGTCGGCGGCCGGCTTCTCCTGGTACGAGGTGTCCAACTGGGCGACCTCGCAGGCCGGCCGGTGCCTGCACAACGAGCTGTACTGGCGCGGCGCGGACTGGTGGGGCGCCGGGCCCGGCGCGCACAGCCACGTCGGCGGCGTGCGGTGGTGGAACGTCAAGCACCCGGGCGCGTACGCACAGGCACTGGGCGACGGGCGGTCCCCCGGGGCCGGGCGTGAGGTGCTGCTCGACGAGGACCGCAGGGTCGAGCGGATCCTGCTGGAGCTCAGGCTGGTCGAGGGCTGCGAGCTGTCGCTGCTGAAGCCCGCCGGGCTGGCCGCCGCAGAGCAGGCGGTAAGGGACGGCCTCCTGGAGGACGGTCCTTACAGGCAGGGCCGCGCGGTGCTCACCTTGCGCGGCCGGCTGCTTGCGGACGCGGTGGTACGGGACCTGGTCGACTGAGCACCGGGCCTGGCGGCGCCCGGCACGGGACGCTGCGGCGCCGAGCACCGGGCCCTGACGGCGCCCGGCACGGGACGCTGCGGCGCCGAACACCGGCCCTGGCGGCGCCCGGCACGGGACGCTGCGGTGCCGAGCACCGGGCCTGGCGGATCGGAGAGGGCGCCGCGTGCGGCGCCCTGGGGCGACGGGCGGTCCCGCCCTCCCGTCCGTCCGCCGCCCGTGCTTCAGCGGTCCTAGGGCTCCTCGGGAGCCGTCACGAAGTCGATCAGTTCCTCGACGCGGCCGAGCAGTTCCGGCTGGAGGTCCCGGTAGGTGTGCACCCGCCCCAGGATGTGCTGCCAGGCGGCGCCGGTGTTCTCCGGCCAGCCCAGTGCCCGGCACACGCCGGTCTTCCAGTCCTGCCCGCGGGGGACCCGCGGCCAGGCCGCGATGCCGACGGAGGACGGCTTCACCGCCTCCCACACGTCGATGTACGGGTGCCCGACCACCAGGACGTCGGCATCCGTCACCTGTGCGGCGATCCGGGACTCCTTGGAGCCCGGTACCAGGTGGTCGACCAGGACGCCCAGTCGTGCGTCGGGCCCCGGGGCGAACCCGGCGACGATCGACGGCAGGTCGTCGATGCCCTCCAGGTACTCGACGACGACGCCCTCGACGCGCAGGTCGTCGCCCCACACCCGCTCCACGAGTTCCGCGTCGTGCCGCCCCTCGACATAGATGCGCCCCGCCCGCGCGACGCGCGCCCGCGCGTGGGTGACGGCGAGCGACCCGGAAGCGGTACGGGTGGGACGCACCGGGCCCGCCCCGGACGCGGGCCGTACCAGCGTCACCGGCGTGCCCTCGTGCAGGAAGCCGGCCGCGGTCATCGGGAACACCCGCTGCTTGCCGAAGCGGTCCTCCAGGGTGACGGTGGGGCCCTCGGCGGTCTTCTCGGTGCGGACGACCGCCCCGCAGAAGCCGGTGGACACCTCTTCCACCACCAGGTCGCGGTCGGCGGGGAGTTCGGGGGCGGGCGTCGACTTCTTCCAGGGCGGGGTGAGGTCGGGGCTGTAGCTGCGCATGCGTCAGACGCTACGACACCTGCGTGAGGTGCGGTCAGGAGACCTCGAACCGGCGCGCGAGGGCGTCGCGTTGGGCCCGTACGAACGACGCGTCCACCACCGCCCCGTGCCCCGGTACGTACAGGGCCTGCTCGCCGCCCAGGGCCAGCAGCCGGTCCAGCGCCGCCGGCCACCGGCTGCCGACCGCGTCGGGGCCCGCCTGCGGTTCGCCCGACTCCTCCACCAGGTCACCGCAGAAGACGATCTCGGGACCGCCCTCCAGGCCCGGGACGAGGGCCACGAGGTCGTGGCCGCTGTGGGCGGGCCCCAGGTTGGCGAACAGGACGCTGCGCCCGCCGCCCAGGTCGAGGGTCCGCTCGTCGGACACCAGGTGGTGCGGGGCGGCCAGCAGCTGCGCCGCCTCGGTCGCCGCGGCGGGCGCCACCCCTTCGCGTACCGCTTCGTCGGCGATGGTCTCCCGCCGCGCGGTGAGCAGGATGTCCATGCCCGCGGCGGCGAACACCTCGACCCCCGCGAAGACCCCGGAGCCCAGCACGTGGTCGAAGTGGGGATGGCCGAGCGCGAGATGTGTCACTCTGCGGCCGAGCATCCGCTCGGCCTGCATCCGGATCTCGGCGCCCTCGCGCAGGGAGGATCCGGTGTCGTACAGGAGCGCCCCGTGCGCCCCCGCCACCAGGCCGGTCGTCGCGTCCCAGCCCGGCAGCCTGCGCCTGTGGACACCGGGGGCGAGCCGTTCCCAGCCCGCCTCTTCCGTTCGCATCTCCATACCGTGACGCTAGCGTGAGCCGCCGCCCTTGCCCGGGAAGCGCCCCGCCGCCGTACACTTACCCGGGTAAAGGCTGGCACTCGCCCTCGGGGAGTGCCAGGCCGGTGGCGGGGCACCAGCCCCGTACGCCCGGTCCGCACCGGGGAACATCACGGCTTGGAGGTGTGCGCGATGCTCAGTGAACGCAGACTTGAAGTGCTCCGCGCCATCGTCCAGGACTATGTCGGCACGGAGGAGCCCGTCGGCTCCAAGGCCCTCACCGAGCGGCATCAGCTCGGTGTCTCACCGGCCACCGTCCGCAACGACATGGCGGCCCTGGAGGACGAGGGGTTCATCGCCCAGCCGCACACCAGCGCCGGGCGGATCCCCACGGACAAGGGCTACCGGCTGTTCGTCGACCGGCTGGCGGGGGTCAAGCCCCTGTCGACGCCCGAGCGGCGGGCGATCCAGAACTTCCTCGACGCGTCCCTCGACCTCGACGACGTCGTCGCCCGTACGGTGCGGCTGCTCGCGCAGCTGACCCGGCAGGTGGCCGTCGTGCAGTACCCGTCACTGACGCGGTCGACGGTGCGGCACGTGGAGCTGCTGTCGCTGGCGCCCGCCCGGCTGATGCTGGTGCTGATCACCGACACCGGCCGGGTCGAGCAACGGATGATCGACTGTCCGGCGCCGTTCGGCGAGACGTCCCTCGCGGACCTGCGGGCACGGCTCAACAGCCGGGTCGTGGGCCGCAGGTTCGCGGACGTGCCGCAACTGGTGCAGGAGCTTCCCGAGTCGTTCGAACCGGAGGACAGGGGAACCGTGGCGACGGTTCTCGCGACCCTTCTGGAGACG
The DNA here is from genome assembly GCF_044757485.1 of Streptomyces sp. NPDC091272. NCBI lineage: Bacteria > Bacillati > Actinomycetota > Actinomycetes > Kitasatosporales > Streptomycetaceae > Streptomyces > Streptomyces sp. NPDC091272. The sequence goes on along the minus strand of NZ_JBIVVC010000005.1, from coordinate 236,130 downwards.
CTCGTGGAGGAGACCGAGGAACGGCTGATGATCGGCGGAACCGCCAATCTCACCCGCTTCGGCCATGACTTCCCGCTCACCATCCGCCCCGTGCTGGAGGCGCTGGAGGAGCAGGTCGTGCTGCTGAAGCTGCTCGGCGAGGCGACGGAGTCCGGCATGACCGTACGTATCGGTCATGAGAATGCTCACGAGGGACTCAGTTCCACGTCCGTGGTCGCAGTCGGCTACGGTTCGGGCGACGAGGCAGTAGCCAAGCTAGGCGTGGTCGGACCGACCCGCATGGACTACCCCGGAACGATGGGAGCGGTACGCGCAGTGGCACGTTACGTCGGACAGATCCTGGCGGAGTCGTAAGTGGCCACGGACTATTACGCCGTACTCGGCGTGCGCCGCGACGCTTCCCAGGACGAAATCAAGAAGGCGTTCAGGCGTCTTGCGCGTGAGCTTCACCCGGACGTGAATCCGGATCCGAAGACTCAGGAGCGCTTCAAGGAGATCAACGCCGCCTACGAGGTGTTGTCGGACCCGCAGAAGAAGCAGGTCTACGACCTCGGCGGCGACCCGCTGTCCCAGTCGGGCGGCGGCGGAGCAGGTGGCTTCGGCCAGGGTGGTTTCGGAAACTTCTCCGACATCATGGACGCCTTCTTCGGTACGGCGTCCCAGCGCGGGCCCCGCTCGCGCACCCGCCGCGGCCAGGACGCGATGATCCGGCTGGAGATCGACCTCAACGAGGCGGCCTTCGGCACCACCAAGGAGATCCAGGTCGACACCGCTGTGGTGTGCACGACCTGCAGCGGCGAGGGCGCGGCCCCCGGCACCTCCGCGCAGACCTGTGACATGTGCCGCGGTCGCGGTGAGGTCTCGCAGGTCACCCGGTCCTTCCTCGGCCAGGTCATGACCTCGCGGCCCTGCCCGCAGTGTCAGGGCTTCGGTACGGTCGTGCCGACGCCGTGCCCGGAGTGCGCCGGCGACGGCCGCGTCCGCTCGCGCCGCACGCTCACGGTGAAGATCCCGGCAGGTGTCGACAACGGCACCCGCATCCAGCTGGCGGGCGAGGGCGAGGTCGGCCCCGGCGGCGGCCCCGCGGGCGACCTCTACGTGGAGATCCACGAGCTGGCGCACCCCACCTTCCAGCGGCGCGGCGACGACCTGCACTGCACGGTGACCATCCCGATGACGGCGGGCTCGCTCGGCACCAAGGTGCCGCTGGAGACGCTCGACGGGGTCGAGGACATCGACATCAGGCCCGGTACGCAGTCGGGCCAGTCGGTGCCGTTGCACGGGCGCGGTGTCACGCACCTGCGCGGGGGCGGTCGCGGTGACCTGATCGTGCACGTCGAGGTGCTGACGCCGTCGAAGCTGGACCCGGCCCAGGAGGACCTGCTGCGCCAGCTCGCGAAGCTGCGCGGCGAGGAACGCCCCACGGGTCAGTTCCAGCCGGGACAGCAGGGGCTGTTCTCGCGGCTCAAGGACGCGTTCAACGGGCGATGAGTCCCGGGGAGTGACAGTGGGGCCGGGCCGGGTGGCCCGGCCCCACTGTTCTGCGCCGCTGAGAACTGTTCTGCGCCGTTGCGCCGTCAGGAACTGTTCTGCGCTGCTGCGAACTGTTCCGCGCCGTTAAGAACTGTTCCTCACCGCTGCGAACTGTTCCTCGCCGTTACGAACTGTTCCTCGTCGCTCCGAACTGTTCCGCGCCGATAGAAAGTGTTCCTCGCCGCTCCGAACTGTTCCGCGCCGGTCCGATTCGGCCGGTCGGCCCGGTCGTGAAACGATGCGGGCATGTCTGTTGAGTCCCAGGTGGTGCCCGCGCTGGGGGAGCTGTGCCGGCGGGGGATCGTGCAGGCGCCCATGGCCGGCGGGGTCTCCTGTCCCGAACTGGCGGCCGCCGTCTGCGACGCGGGCGGGCTCGGCTTCCTCGCGGCCGGTTACCGCACCGCCGAGGGAATGTACGAGGAGATCGAGCAGCTGCGCGCGCTGACCCGCGAGCCGTTCGGGGTCAACCTGTTCATGCCGCAGCCGGCCGCCGACCCGGCGGCCGTCGACCGGTACCGCCGCCAGCTCGCCGGTGAGAGCTCCTTGTACGGGACGCCGATCGCCGAGGGCGACGCGCACGGCACCGACGACGCGTACGAGGCCAAACTGGCGCTCCTGGTCGACGACCCGGTGCCGGTAGTGTCGTTCGCGTTCGGCTGCCCCTCACGGGACGAACTCGACGCCCTGGCCAACGCGGGGACGTTCACCGTCGTCACCGTCACCACCCCCGAAGAGGCGCAGGCCGCCGAGTGGGCGGGCGCGGACGCCCTGTGCGTGCAGGGCATCGAGGCGGGCGGGCACCGCAGCACGCACCAGGACGACCCGCAGAGCGACAGCAGCGCCGGACTCGGACTGCTGTCGCTGGTGACCCAGGTGCGCGAGACGGTGCAGCTGCCGTTGATCGCCGCAGGCGGACTGATGCGCGGCGCGCAGATCGCCGCCGTCCGGGCGGCGGGCGCGGACGCGGCGCAGCTGGGGACGGCGTTCTTGGCGTGCCCGGAGTCAGGGGCGCACGCGATGCACAAGAAGGCGCTGAAGAACCCTTTGTTCGCGACGACCGAACTCACCCGGGCGTTCTCCGGCCGGCCCGCGCGGGGCCTGGTCAACCGGTTCGTGCGGGAGCACGGCCCGTACGCCCCGTCCGGGTACCCCGAGGTCCACCACCTGACCGCCGGGCTGCGCAGGGCGGCCGCGCGGGCGGGGGACGCGCAGGGGATGGCGCTGTGGGCGGGGCAGGGGCACCGGCTGGCGCGGGACCTGCCCGCCGGACGGCTCGTCCAGGTGCTCGCGGCCGAGGCGGACTCGGCGTGGGCGGACACGGCTTCGAGGAGGACGAGGACATGACGGCGCCGGTGTTCGTGGTGGAGAGCGTGCCGCGGGAGGGCAGTTACGTCCTGGACGGCCCCGAGGGGCGCCACGCGGTGTCCGTACGGCGGCTGCGGGAGGGCGAGGCGGTCGTCCTGGCGGACGGGTCGGGCAACGGCGCCCAGGGCGTCGTCACCGCCACGGAGGGCAAGGACCGGCTCGTCGTACGGGTGACGGGAACGCTCGTCGAGGAAGAGCCCCGGCCGCGTCTCACCGTCGTGCAGGCCCTGCCCAAGGGCGATCGTGGTGAGGTGGCCGTCGAGACCATGACGGAGACCGGGGTCGACGCGGTGGTGCCCTGGCAGGCGGCGCGCTGCATCACGCAGTGGAAGGGCGAGCGCGGCGCGAAGTCCCTCGCCAAGTGGCGGGCCACCGCACGGGAGGCCGGGAAGCAGTCGCGCAGGCTCCGCTTCCCCGAGGTCACGGACGTCATGAGCACCAAACAGGTGGCGGCGCTGCTGGCCACGGCGGACCTCGCCGCGGTGCTGCACGAGGACCGGGACGCGCCCAGCGGCGCGTTGGCCCTCGCCGAACTCCCCCGGGAGGGCACCATCGTCCTGGTCGTCGGCCCCGAGGGGGGAGTCTCCCCCGAGGAGCTGGCGGTCTTCGCCGCGGCCGGCGCGCGGCCGTACCGGCTGGGGCGCAGTGTGCTGCGGACGTCCACGGCGGGCACGGCGGCGACGGCGCTGCTGCTGGGGCGCACCGGCCGGTGGTCCTGAGGGTGCCTTGCGGGGGGAGGCGGTCCTGAGGTCGCCTCCGCGGGGGAGGTGGTCCTGAGGGTGCCTCCGCGGGGGAGGCGGTCCTGAGGTCGCCGCCGCGGGGGGCGCCCGGCAGGAAGGTCCCGCAGGGGGTTTCGCCCCGTGTCCCCACCTCGTGGCCGCACGGCCACCGCCCCATGAAGGAGCGCGTCATGGAACTCGCCCAGGTCCGGCTGCTGGTCTCGGACTTCGCCGCCTGTTACCGCTTCTACGGGGAGGTGCTGGGGCTGAAGCCGCAGTCCGGTTTCGCCGACGGCCCCTACGAGAGGTTCTCGCCGTCCGCCGGGTCCGCCGGGATCGCCCTGCAGGACCGTGCCAGGACGGCCGAGCTGCGCGAGGAGCTGGGCGTGGAGCTGGGCGTGGAGCCGGTGGGGCACCGGTCGTTCGTGGTGCTGCGGGTCGACGAACTCGACCGGTACTGCGCGGAGATCACCGGTCGCGGCGCGGTCCTGGTGCACGGCCCGGCGCCGATGACGGAGCGCATGCGCGCCGCCCACCTGAAGGACCCCGAGGGGAACCTGGTGGAGCTCCAGGAATGGCTGCTGCTCGGCGGCTGAGCGTCCGGCGCGCATACCTACGTAGTTCCCACCAGGGGAATTAGGTGTACGGATCTCCGGCCCTCGGGGGCGCGCGGGGGGCCGGTGCCCGGCCAGAGTGGGCCCATGCCTCCCGCATACGGACCCCCCGTCCCCCGTACCCCTCACGAGCCGGTTCTCGGCGAGCTCCTCGGCGTGCTCGCCGAGACCGGGCTGGTGACCGTCACCGGGCCCGCGGGGGTGGGCAAGTCGCATCTGGCCGCACGCGTGGCGGAGGCCGTCACGGACCTTCCGGTGCACCGGGCGGACCTCTCCGCCTGCGCGGACGCCGCACTGGTCCCGCAGACCGTCGCGGCGGCCCTGCACGCGGGGACCGCGCCCGGCAGCGGGACGGACCCCACGGAGGCGCTGCTGCGGCTGCTGTCGGGCCGGCGCGGGCTGCTCGTGCTGGAGACCTGCGAGCGGGTCCGGGTGGGCTGTGCGTACCTGGTGGGCAGGCTGCACGACGCGTGTCCCGGGCTGCAGATCCTGGTGACGAGCCGTACCCCGATCGGGGTGCCGGACGAACACCTGGTGCCGCTGCGCCCGTTGTCGCGCGAGCTCACCGTCGAGCTGCTGCGCGAGAAGGCGGCGATGCAGGGGGTGGACCTGCCGGTGTTCTGGACCAGGCTGCTGGCCGAGCGTCTCGACGGCGACCCGCTGAGCGTGCTGCTCGCGGCGCGCACCCTGGGCAGGGCGGTGACGCCGCAGCAGCTGTACGGGAGCCTGTGCGAACCGGGGGCGAGGTTCGGGGTGCTGATACACGGCCCCAAGGAGCCCGCCCGCCACCGCACCCTGCTGCGGGCGATCGCGTGGAGCCACGACCTGTGCGGGCGCGCGGAGAGACTGCTGTGGGCGCGGCTGTCGGCGTTCACGGGGAACTTCACCGCCGCGCAGGTCGACACGGTGTTCTCGGGGGACGGCGCGCTGGCCGCACTGATCGACGCGTCGGTGGTGCTGCCGGAGGACGACGGCTCGTTCCGGCTGCCGCTGGCGCACCGGGAGTACGGGCAGTTGCTGCTGGCGGGCCTCGGGAGGGCGTAGCGGGAGTAAGGGCAGTTGCTGCCGGCGGGGCTCGGGAGGGCGTAGCGGGCGGGCCCGGGGCGTGCGGATAGCATGCGCCCTAGCCGATCACCGCAATCCCGAGGAGGGCACGCCATGGCAGGCGAACCGCAGGCGGACTGCCTGTTCTGCAGGATCGTCGCGGGGGAGGTCCCGGCCACCGTCGTGCGCGAGAGCGCGACGACCGTCGCCTTCCGCGACATCAATCCGCAGGCACCCACGCACGTCCTGGTCATCCCCAAGGTGCACCACCCGGACGCCGCCTCGCTGGCCGCTGCGGAGCCGGAGATCGCCGCCGACGTGCTGCGTGAGGCCGGGCAGGTCGTCCTGGACGAGAAGGTCGAGGACAGCGGCTACCGCATCGTGTTCAACACCGGCGCGGGCGCGGGCCAGACCGTCTTCCACGCCCACGCGCACGTGCTCGCCGGACGCGGCCTCACCTGGCCGCCCGGCTGACGCGGAAGGCCCTGACACCGTGTCCGCACGCGAACTGGTCGTCCTCGGCACCGCCAGCCAGGTACCCACCCGCCGCCGCAACCACAACGGCTACCTCCTGCGCTGGGACGCCGAGGGCCTCCTCTTCGACCCGGGGGAGGGCACCCAGCGCCAGATGCTGCGGGCCGGGGTCGCCGCGCACGACATCGACCGGATCTGCGTCACGCACTTCCACGGCGACCACTCGCTGGGCCTCGCCGGGGTGATCCAGCGGATCAACCTCGACCAGGTGCCGCACCCCGTCACCGCCCACTACCCGGCGAGCGGGCAGCACTTCTTCGAGCGGTTGCGGTACTCCACGGCCTACCGCGAGACGGTCCGGATCGCGACGGCCCCGGTGTCCGCGGACGGCGTCCTTGCCGACACGGCCGCGTACACCCTGTACGCGCACAAGCTGTCGCACCCGGTGGAGAGCTACGGCTACCGCCTGGTGGAGCCCGACGGCCGCCGGATGCTGCCCGACAGGCTCGCCGCGCACGGCATCCGGGGCCCGGACGTCGGCCGCATCCAGCGGGAGGGCTCGCTGAACGGCGTGGGTCTGGCGGAGGTGAGCGAGGAACGCCGTGGGCAGCGCTTCGCGTTCGTCATGGACACCCGGCTGTGCGAGGGCGTGCACGCCCTCGCCGAGGGCTGCGACATGCTCGTCATCGAGTCCACGTTCCTCGACGAGGACGTCCGGCTCGCCACCGATCACGGCCATCTCACCGCGGGGCAGGCCGCGCGGGCGGCGCAGCAGGCGGGCGTACGGCACCTGGTCCTGACGCACTTCTCGCAGCGCTACAGCGACCCCGAGGAGTTCGAACGGCAGGCCCGCGCGGCCGGGTTCGACGGTGAACTGACCGTCGCCTCCGACCTGATGAGAGTGCCGGTACCCAAACGCCTGTGAGACCGGGGGGCGCGGCCCGGTGCGCCGCGCCGCACCCCACCCGGGACCCTCGGCACGGCCCCTCCCGGGTGCGCTCCGCCGCCGGCACAGGAGCAGGCGTGGGAGCGGGCACGAACACAACCCCTCCCAGGGGTGCTCCGCCGCCCGGCAGCTTCGTGACGTCGAGGTCACACCCCGTTCACGGACCGCCGCCCCCGCCCCGCGATCGTGCACACTGGCCGCGAAACGCAGGCACACGACCGCAGCACGCAGGCACACGACCGCAGCACGGGGAGCGACCAGTGAGCACGCACCAGCACCACGGCGATCACTTCGCCGACCGTCCCGGCGACGACCCGGGCGCCCGCTTCGCCGACCGCCGCGAGGGTCTGCGCGACGGTGACGACCCGGCCCGCCGCCTCGACCCGCTGGACGGCCTGCGCGCGCCGGACGGGCCCGCGTGCGACGTGTTCCTCACCGGCACGGTGTTCCTGGACATCGTCTTCACCGGCCTGGACAGCGCCCCCGTCCGCGGCACCGAGACCTGGGCCCGCGGCATGGGCTCCAGCCCCGGCGGCGTCGCCAACATGGCCACCGCCCTCGCCCGGCTCGGCCTGCACACCTCCCTCGCCGCGGCCTTCGGCGACGACCACTACGGCGAGTACTGCTGGGACGCGCTCGCCGACGGCGAGGGCATCGACCTCGGCATGTCCCGTACGGTCGCCGGCTGGCACTCCCCGGTGACCGTCTCCATGGCGTACGAGGGCGAGCGCACCATGGTGTCGCACGGCCACGAGGCGCCCCCGCCCGACGGCTCGGCCCTCTTCCCCGCGTGCCCCCCGCGCGCGCGTGCCGCCATCGCCTCGCTGGCCCCCGGCCGCCGCGAGGAGTGGGCCGCCGCCGCGGCCCGCCGCGGCGCCAAGATCTTCGCCGACGTGGGCTGGGACGACACGGGCCGCTGGGACCTGGCGGGGCTGGCCGACCTGGAGCACTGCGAGGCCTTCCTGCCGAACGCCGAGGAGGCCATGCGCTACACCCGCACCGACTGCCCCCGCAGGGCCGCGCACCGCCTCGCCGAGAAGGTCCCCCTCGCGGTCGTCACCCTCGGCGCGGAGGGCGCCTACGCGGTGGACGGCGCGACCGGCGAGACCGCCGAGGTGCCCGCCATCGCCGTCGAGGCCCTGGACCCCACCGGTGCGGGCGACGTCTTCGTCGCCGGGTTCGTCACCGGCACCCTCGCGGACTGGCCGCTCGCCGACCGGCTGGCCTTCGCCGGCCTGACCGCCGCCCTGTCCGTACAGGAGTTCGGCGGGTCGCTGTCCGCGCCCGGCTGGTCGGAGATCGGCGCGTGGTGGCAGCAGGTGCAGGGGTACGCGGCCCAGGACCAGGGGGCGCTGCGCCGGTACGCCTTCCTGGAGGACCTGCTGCCCGCCGACGCGCGGCCGTGGCCGCTGCGCAGGGCGGTGCCGACCATCGGATTCAGGGCCTGAGCGGCGCGCCGGGCGGGCCCGGGGGTAAAACCCCTCGGTGTTGTCGGTGGGGGGTCGTACGCTTGGGATTCCAGAGGTCCTCGACCAGCGAGAACCCTGCAACGGGAGGTATGTGCAGGCCACAGTGCCGGCCCATGACTCAGACACCCACACGTAAGCCACAGGCCCGTGCCGAGTTCAAGATCCCCGCCAGCCATCCCATGGTGATGGTGCTGGGATCGGGCGACGCCCTGCTGCGCGTGATCGAAGAGGCCTTCCCGGCGGCCGACATCCACGTCCGGGGCAATGAGATCAGCGCAACCGGGGACCGGGCGGAAGTCGCCCTCATCCAGCGGCTGTTCGACGAGATGATGCTGGTGCTGCGCACCGGGCAGCCGATGACGGAGGACGCAGTGGAACGCTCGATCGCCATGCTCAGGGCGAACGGCAACGGCAAGAACGGCGGCGGGAAGGACGGGCAGGGCGACGGGGAGGTCACCGAGACCCCCGCCGAGGTGCTCACGCAGAACATCCTCTCCAACCGCGGCCGCACCATCCGCCCCAAGACGCTCAACCAGAAGCGGTACGTCGACGCCATCGACAGGAACACCGTCGTCTTCGGCATCGGCCCCGCCGGTACGGGCAAGACCTACCTGGCCATGGCGAAGGCGGTGCAGGCGCTCCAGTCCAAGCAGGTCGACCGGATCATCCTGACGCGTCCCGCGGTCGAGGCCGGCGAGCGCCTGGGCTTCCTGCCCGGCACGCTCTTCGACAAGATCGACCCCTATCTGCGTCCGCTCTACGACGCGCTGCACGACATGATGGACCCCGAGACCATCCCCCGCCTGATGGCGGCCGGGACGATCGAGGTGGCCCCCCTGGCGTACATGCGCGGCCGCACGCTGAACAGCGCGTTCGTCGTGCTGGACGAGGCGCAGAACACCAGCACCGAGCAGATGAAGATGTTCCTCACCCGGCTCGGCTTCGACTCGAAGATCGTCATCACCGGTGACGTCACCCAGGTCGACCTGCCGAACGGCACGAAGAGCGGTCTGCGCCAGGTGCAGGACATCCTGGGTGACGTCCCCGACATCCACTTCTCGCGGCTCACGTCGGAGGATGTCGTACGGCACAAGCTCGTCGGCCGTATCGTCGACGCGTACGAGCAGTACGACAGCCGCGTCGAGGCCCAGCAGGACGGACGGCGCGGCCAGAGCGGGAAGTAGAGCAGACAAGCACCATGTCGATCGACGTCAACAACGAGTCCGGAACCGAGGTCGACGAGCAGGCGATCCTCGACATCGCCCGCTACGCCCTCACGCGGATGCGCATCCACCCGCTCTCCGAACTCTCGGTGATCGTCGTGGACGCCGACGCCATGGAGCAGCTGCACATCCAGTGGATGGACCTGCCCGGCCCCACCGATGTCATGTCCTTCCCGATGGACGAGCTGCGTCCGCCGGCGAAGGACGACGAGGAGCCCCCGCAGGGGCTCCTCGGTGACATCGTGCTGTGCCCCGAGGTCGCCGAGCAGCAGGGCAAGGACGCGGACACCGAGCACTCCATGGACGAGGAGCTCCAGCTCCTGACCGTGCACGGCGTGCTGCACCTCCTCGGGTACGACCACGAGGAGCCCGACGAGAAGGCCGAGATGTTCGGCCTGCAGGCGGCCATCGTCGACGGCTGGCGGGCGGACAAGGGCCTCGACGGTCCCTCTCCGGCGCCGACCGTCTCATGAGCCCGCAACTGATCGCCGGCGCCGTCGCCCTCGTCGTCGCGGCCTGGCTGGCCGCGTGCGCGGAGGCGGGGCTGGCCCGGATCTCCACCTTCCGGGCGCAGGAGGCGGTACGGGCGGGCAAGCGCGGCAGCGCGAAACTCGCGCAGGTGGCCGCCGACCCCACCCGGTACCTGAACGTCGCGCTGCTGGCGCGGGTCGCGTGCGAGATGGCGGCCGGCGTCCTCGTCACGTACGGCTTCCTCGAAGTCTTCGACAGGACGTGGCAGGCGCTGCTCGTCGCCATCGCGGTGATGGTCCTCGTCAGCTATGTCGCGGTGGGCGTCTCGCCGCGCACCATCGGCCGGCAGCACCCGCTGAACACGGCGACGGCCTCCGCGTACGTACTGCTGCCGCTGGCCCGCGTCATGGGGCCGGTCCCGCAGCTGCTGATCCTCATCGGCAACGCCCTCACCCCCGGCAAGGGTTTCCGCAAGGGGCCCTTCGCGAGTGAGGCGGAGCTGCGCGCGATGGTCGACCTCGCCGAGCAGGAGTCGCTCATCGAGGACGACGAGCGCCGCATGGTCCACTCGGTCTTCGAACTCGGCGACACCCTGGTGCGCGAGGTCATGGTGCCAAGGACCGACCTGGTCTCCATCGAACGCTTCAAGACGGTCCGCCAGGCGCTGACGCTCGCGCTGCGCTCCGGCTTCTCCCGCATCCCGGTGACCGGGGAGAACGAGGACGACGTGGTGGGGGTCGTCTATCTGAAGGACCTGGTCCGCAAGACGCACGTCAACCGGGACTCCGAGTCGGACCTCGTGTCGACGGCGATGCGCCCCGCGGTCTTCGTGCCCGACACGAAGAACGCGGGCGACCTGCTGCGCGAGATGCAGCAGGAGCGCAACCACGTGGCGGTGGTGATCGACGAGTACGGCGGCACGGCCGGCATCGTGACGATCGAGGACATCCTGGAGGAGATCGTCGGTGAGATCACCGACGAGTACGACCGCGAGGTCGCCCAGGTCGAGGACCTCGGCGAGGGCCGCTTCCGGGTCACCGCACGGCTCGACATCGACGACCTCGGGGAGCTCTACGGGCTCGACGAGTACGACGACGAGGACGTGGAGACCGTCGGCGGGCTCCTCGCGAAGGCGCTGGGCCGAGTGCCGATCGCGGGGGCGTCGGCGACGGTCGACCTGCCGGACGGCCGCCGGCTGCGGCTGACCGCGGAGTCGCCCGCGGGCCGGCGCAACAAGATCGTGACGGTGCTGGCGGAGCCGGTGACGGCGGACGGGGGCGGGGAGTAGGGACGGGCGTCGGCGTCGCATACTGATGCCATGACGCCCGCCCGGCTGCGTGCCTTCTGTCTCGACTTCAACGGGGCGGTCGAAGAGTTCCCCTTCGGCCCCGACGCGTCCGTCTTCAAGGTGCTGGGCAGGATGTTCGCGTTGAGCGCCCTGGACGCCGTCCCGCTCACCGTCAATCTGAAGTGCGACCCGCAGGACGCGCTCCGGCTGCGCGCCGAGCACCCCGCGATCGTTCCCGGTTGGCACATGAACAAGCGGCACTGGAACACCGTGACCCTCGACGGGACCGTCCCCGACCGGCTCGTGCGCGAGCTGGTCGAGGACAGTTACGACCTGGTGGTCGCCAAGCTGGCGAAGGCGGACCGGCTCAGGCTCGACCGCCCCTGAGCGCACGGCCGCGCAGTCCGTACGCGGCCAGCAGGGCGGTCAGTACGGCCAGGCCGCCCGCCAGCGCCAGGACCAGGCGCACACCGGTGAAGAGGTCGTCCTGGGTGGTGGCCAGGACTCCGAGCAACGGGATGCCGACCGTCAGGGACACCTGCTGCGTGGTGGTGACCAGCCCGGTCGCAAGGCCCTGCTCCGCGTCGGGCACCCCCGAGGTGACCGTCAGGCCGTACGAGACGATCGCGCCCAGGTGCGCCATGCTCGCCAGCGACACGAGGACCGTCACGAGCAGTGCCCCCGACCGCGCCCCGACGCTCACCAGCGCCGCCATCAGCAGGCCCTGCAGCAGCAGCGACACCACCAGCGTGCGCCGGGCGCCGAGCCGGCCGACGACTCTCGGCGTCAGCGCGCCCGCGATCACCGACATGACGCCCTGCACCCCGAAGATCAGGCCGGTCTGCGAGGCGGAGAGGTGCAGAACCTCCTGGAGGTACAGGGTCAGGACGAAGACGACCGTGGTCATCGTGGCGAAGGTGGCCAGACCGCCCAGGTTGCCCCAGGCCACCGACGGGCGACGCAGCATGGCCAGGGAGACCAGCGGGGCCTTCGCCCTCGCCTCGACGAGCACGAAGGCGGTGAGCAGGGCGAGCCCCGCGACGAGGGTGACGAGCACGTCCCAGCCGCCGAAGCCGCGCTCGGCGGCCGTGGACAGCGCGTAGATCAGGGCGAACAGACCACCGGTGACGGTGACGGCGCCGGGCACGTCCAGGCGGGGGCGCTCCGGGTTGCGGGACTCGGTCAGGATGCCGGGGGCCAGCGGCAGCACGATCAGCGTGAACAGCGCCAGCAGGCCCATGGTGGAGCGCCAGCCGAGCGCGTCGGTGAGGACTCCGCCGGACACCATGCCGACGGTGAAGCCCAGTGACATGAGCGTGCCGCTGATGCCCAGCGCGCGGTCGCGCTGCGGGCCCTCGGGGAAGGTGGTGGTGAGCAGTGACATCCCGGTGGGGACGATCGCCGCGGCGCCGACGCCCTGGAGGGCCCGGCCGGCCAGGAAGGACGCCGGGTCCCAGGCGAAGGTGGCGAGCAGGGACGCCGCGCCGAAGAGGGCGAGCCCGGCCAGGAACAGCTTGCGGCGGCCGAACAGGTCGCCGGTGCGCCCGAAGAGGAGCAGGAAGCCGCCGGAGGGGAGGGCGAACGCGGTGACCGCCCACTGGAGGGCGGACCGGCTCATGCCGAGGTCGGCGCCGAGGGCGGGCAGCGCCACGTTCAGTACGGAGAAGTCGAGCGCGACCATGAACTGCGCGGCGCACAGCACGAAGAGGACGAGCGCGGACCGTCCGGGCCGGCCGGTCCGCCGGGCGGCGGCAGCGGCGGTGGCGGCGGCGGCAGCGGCGGCGGCGGCAGGGGCGGCGGCCGGTGCGGCGGGAAGCTCGGCGGCGGCCGGGGCGGCCGGGGCGGCCGGTGCGGCGGGTGCCCGGCCGGCCGTGGCGGCCAGGTCCTCCGGTGCGGTGGGCGGGGTGGGAGTGTCGAGTGCCATGTGCCACAGCTTCCGTTCGCCGGAATGCCCGTGGGGAGCGGGAACTTATCCTGTTGGCGCCACCACCAGGCAGCCGGAACCAGGGGGAGAGTCGCGATGACGACGGCAGCACACCGCACGGACGACGGCGGGCACCTGAGCACGAAGGAGCACCGGCTCGCCGAGCTGCGGGAGTTCCTGCGCAGCCGCCGGGCCCGCGTCACGCCCGGCCAGGCGGGGCTCCCCGACGGCGGGGCCAGGCGTCGCACCCCGGGACTGCGCCGCGAGGAGGTCGCCGTGCTCGCCGGGGTCGGGGTCAGCTGGTACCAGTGGCTGGAGCAGGGACGGGACATCACCGTCTCCCCGCAGGTGCTCGACTCGGTGGGGCGGGTGCTGCGGCTGAGCAGCTCCGAGCGCCGTCACCTCTACGTACTCGCCGGGCTCAACCCGCCCGCCCCCGAGGTCGACCCCGCCAACACGGACATGTGCGACGGGCTGCGGCGGCTCATCGACGCGTGGATGCCCTATCCCGCGCACATCATGGACGCCTACTGGAACACGATCCAGTACAACGACGCCGCGGCCATGGTGCTCGGCATGCGGCCCGGCATCGTCCAGAACTGTCTGATCGCCTTCTTCACCGACCCGGTGTACCGGTCCAGGGCACACGACTGGGAGCAGCTCGCGAGCCAGGTGGTGGCCCAGTTCCGGTCGGCGTGCTCGGAGCGCCCGGAGGACGACGGCTTCCGTGAGGTCGTCGCGAAGGTGCGGGAAGTGAGCCCCGAGTTCGAGGAGTTGTGGGAGCGGCGGGACATCGCGCCCGGCGGGCAGCTGGCCAAGGACCTGACCCATCCGGTGGTCGGTCTGCTGCACGTGGAGAGCACGCAGCTGCGGGTGCCGGCCCGTCCCGACCTGGTGATCGTGCTGCACACGCCGCGGCCGGACACCGGGACGGCGCAGAAGCTGGAGTGGCTGGCGACGCCGGAGGGGCGGCGCGGGGCGATGTATCCGGTGACGGGGTGAGACGGGGCCCCTGCGGCGCACGGCGGCCGGGGCTTCCTATGCTCGGGGCATGACCTCTCAGGACAGCCAGGACACCGCGGCCCCCGTCGGCGCCGAGGACCAGAAGCTCATCACCCTCGCGCGCTCCACCCGCGCCCGTAACGCGGTGCCCGAGGGCGCGGCCGTACGTGACGGGACCGGGCGTACGTACGTCGCAGGAACCGTCGCCCTCGACTCGCTGCGGCTCAGCGCGCTGCGGACCGCCGTCGCCATGGCGGTCGCCAGCGGCGCGGACTCCCTGGAGGCGGCGGCGGTCGTGACGGCGGCCGACGGCGTGGCGGACGACGACCTGGCGGCGGTACGGGACCTGGGCGGCGCGGGCACCCCGGTACTGGTGGCCGGGCCGGACGCGACGGTCAGGGCACGGCTCGGGGCGTAGCCGGGCGGACCGCGAGTTGGCGGGCCGGGCGGACCCGCGGGACTGGCGGGCCCGTGCGGGCCGTGCGGCTCGGGTACGGGGGCCGTGGGGCGCGGGTACGGGGCACGGGCGGGCGGCCGGTGTGACGTAGGCCATGCCGGGGCGGGTCGTGGGCCGGGCGGCCCCCGCCGGTCGCCCGGCGCGCGGGGCGGGCCCGACGGCATGACGCGCGCGCCGGGACCTTCGGCCCGGGTCCTTCGCCCCGGGGGAGGGGGGCTCCGCGGGCGGGACGTCCGGCCCCCGCAGGCCCCCCGAAGGGCCGTGGAACGGGCCGGTGCGCGCTGGGAGTGTGGAGGTACGCCGCAAGGGGACATCGCAAGTTTCCAGGTGGCGGTCCACGTTCCCCAGCGTTAGGCAACTACGTGTTCTCCTCCCTGATCCGCACCACCGCCGCCCGCCGCATCACCGGTACCGTCGTCGCGGCAGGCGCCGCAGCGGGCCTGCTCGTGACGGGCGCGGGCTCCGCCTCCGCCGCCTCGGGCAGCAACTGGTCGGCCGTCGCCGCGTGCGAGTCGGGCGGCAACTGGTCCACCAACACCGGCAACGGCTTCTCCGGCGGCCTCCAGTTCACCCAGCAGACCTGGGCGGCCTACGGCGGCACCGCGCACGCCGCCAGCCCCCACCAGGCCAGCAAGGCCGAGCAGATCGCCGTCGCCGAGAAGGTCCTCGCGGGCCAGGGCGCGGGCGCCTGGGGCTCCTGCGGCGCCAAGGCCGGGCTCTGACCTGACCCGCCCCCGGGACCCTTGCCGGGCCTTCGTGGGCCCGGCGCGACACCGTTCGCCATCCCGTACGACTGCGTAGGGCCGACCACTGGTCGGCCCTTCGGCGTACATCGGGGAGAATGAAGCCCATGAGCGCTCGTACTCCCGAAAACCCCGCAGCCGACCCCGCCCCCCACCGGGCCGGCTTCGCCTGCTTCGTGGGCCGCCCCAACGCGGGCAAGTCCACCCTCACGAACGCTCTGGTCGGTCAGAAGGTGGCGATCACCTCCAGTCGCCCGCAGACCACCCGGCACACGGTGCGCGGCATCGTGCACCGCAGCGACGCCCAGCTGATCCTGGTGGACACGCCCGGCCTGCACAAGCCGCGCACGCTGCTCGGCGAGCGGCTGAACGACGTGGTCCGCACGACGTGGGCCGAGGTCGACGTGATCGGTTTCTGCGTGCCCGCCGACCAGAAGCTGGGCCCCGGGGACAAGTTCATCGCCAAGGAGCTCGCCGGGATCAGGAAGACCCCGAAGATCGCCATCGTGACGAAGACGGACCTCGTCCAGCCGAAGCAGCTGCGCGAGCAGCTGCTGGCGATCGACGAGCTCGGACGCGAGCTGGGCATCGAGTGGGCGCAGATCGTGCCGGTGTCCGCGGTCGGCGACCAGCAGGTGTCGCTGCTGGCGGACCTCATCGCGCCGATGCTGCCCGAGAGCCCGCCGCTGTACCCGGAGGGCGACCTCACGGACGAGCCCGAGATGGTGATGGTCGCGGAGCTGATCCGCGAGGCGGCGCTCGAAGGGGTGCGGGACGAGCTGCCGCACTCGATCGCGGTGGTGGTGGAGGAGATGCTGCCCCGCGAGGACCGGCCCGCGGACCGGCCGCTGCTGGACATCCACGCGAACGTCTACATCGAACGGCCGAGCCAGAAGGGGATCATCATCGGTCCCAAGGGGCAGCGGCTGAAGGACGTGGGCGTGAAGTCGCGCAAGCAGATCGAGGCGCTGCTGGGGACGCCGGTGTACCTGGACCTCCATGTGAAGGTCGCCAAGGACTGGCAGCGGGACCCCAAGCAGTTGCGCAAGCTGGGGTTCTGAGGCGCGCGGCTGCCCGGTCCGGCGGTCGCCGGGGCGGGTGGTCGCGGGGCGTGGCGCTCACCGCTGGGCCCGTAGCGCCGCCCGCAGCCATGCGTAGGAGGACTTCGGGGTGCGGGTGCCGTCGGCGAGGTCCACATGGACCAGGCCGAAGCGCTGGGTGTGGCCCTCGGCCCACTCCCAGTTGTCGAGCAGGGACCACACGAAGTAGCCGCGCACGTCGACGCCGGCCTCCATCGCGTCGTGCAGGGCCCGCAGGTGGCCGTCCAGGTAGCTGATGCGTTCCTGGTCGTCAACGCCCTCGTAGCTGCACCCGTTCTCGGTGATGACCACCGGCGGCAGGCTGTCGCCGTAGCGCTCGTGGAACGAGACGAGCAGTTCGCTCAGCGCGGACGGGACCACCGGCCAGTCGAAGGCGGTGCGCGGGTACCCCTCGACCCGGTGCACCGAGAACGGCATCTCCGCGGGGATCTCGACCCCCGCGAAGTCCGTGCCCACGGAAGGGTCGTGGGCGCCCACCCGGGTCGGCTG
The DNA here is from genome assembly GCF_044757485.1 of Streptomyces sp. NPDC091272. Taxonomy (NCBI): domain Bacteria; kingdom Bacillati; phylum Actinomycetota; class Actinomycetes; order Kitasatosporales; family Streptomycetaceae; genus Streptomyces; species Streptomyces sp. NPDC091272. The sequence goes on along the minus strand of NZ_JBIVVC010000005.1, from coordinate 219,269 downwards.
GTAGTAGTTCACGCCGTACCGGTCGAGCGGCTGCGAGATCAGCGCGAGGTCCTCCGCGACGGGGCCCGGCAGCTGTTCCGCGATGCCGTCCGGGTACTCGCCGAGCAGCAGCGGGTCGGCGAACAGCCGGTTCAGCAGCAGGTCGTAGAGGTCGGCGGCGTCCCGGTCCGCCGCGGAGCGGGAGGCGGGCCAGGTCGGGCCGTGCGAGTTGGCGATGCCGATGGTGCCCGAGCCGCGCGAGCGCAGGACGTCCACGGCCAGACCGTGCGCGAGGAGCTGGTGGTGCGCGACGGGCAGCGCGTCGAACAGCAGCCGCCTGCCCGGTGCGTGCGTGCCCAACGCGTGGCCGAGGAAGGTGACTTCGGCGGGCTCGTTGATGGTGATCCAGTGGCCGACCCGGTCGCCGAGCCGGTCCGCGACCACGTCCACGTACTCCGCGAACCGGAAGGCCGTGTCCCGCTCCAGCCAGCCGCCCCGCTCCTCCAGGGCGAGGGGCGTGTCCCAGTGGAAGAGAGTGGGCACCGGGCGCACCCCGGCCTCGCACAGCGCGTCGACGAGCCGGTCGTAGAAGTCCAGGCCCGCCTTGTTGAGCGCGCCCGCACCCTCGGGGAACACCCGCGACCAGGAGACGGAGAAGCGGTAGCCGCCCACCCCGAGCCCCTTGAGCAGGGCCACGTCCTCCAGGTGGCGGTGGTAGTGGTCGACGGTGACCGACGGGTCGGAACCGTCCCTGATCCGGCCGGGACCGGCGGCGAACGCGTCCCAGGTGGAGGGGCCGCGGCCGTCCTCGGCCGACGCGCCCTCGATCTGCGGGGCCGAGGTGGACACGCCCCACAGGAAGTTGGCCGGGAAGCGGGGCAGCGGGGCGTGCGGGGCGGCCGGGAGTGGTGGCGGCGTCGTCATGGGGGAGATGCTCCGTATCCCCGGGCGAAGGTGTCAACGCCTGCGACGCAGCGCGATGTGACGGCGGGCGCGCCCGCCGTCACACGCCCGCCGTCACGCACCCTCCTTCAGCACCCGGGAGATCAAGTCCCGTTGCTCCTCGGAGAGTTGAGGCTCCGCGCAGTGCACCGTCCGGCCGTCCACCGTGATCTCGTAGTTGAAACCGTCCGGGATCGCGGCCCCGGGCAGCGGGGCGCCCCGGCCGTCGGCGACTGCCGCCGCGGCCAGGGCGTGCCACTCCTGGGCGTCGGGCCTGGCGGAGGTGTCTACCTCCGCCCGGCGCTCGATGCCGGCGAAACCTCCGGTGCGGACCACCTGAATAAGCATGGGTCCGTTCTAGTACGAACCGGGTCCCCGCCGGTAGGGGGCGCTCCTGCCGGCGGGCCGGCGGACGCTCCTAGAGCTTGGCCTGCGGGCGGGTGGGCACGCCCACCTGCTCCCACGCCTTGAGCAGTGCCTCCTGCTCCTCGCCGTCCCCGAACCGACTGCGCGCCGCCACCACCGTCGCCTGCGCGAAGTCCGCGAAGGTGGGTGTGACGGTGAGCGTCCCGGCGGTCAGGGTGTCGTACCAGATCTGCCCGGCCCGCTCCCACGCCTTGCCGCCGAGGGCGTCGGCGAGCAGGTAGAACGCGTGGTTGGGGATGCCGGAATTGATGTGCACGCCGCCGTTGTCGCGGCCGGTGGAGACGTAGTCGTCCATCGTGGCGGGCTGCGGGTCCTTGCCCAGCACGTCGTCGTCGTACGCGGTGCCGGGGGCCTTCATGGAGCGCAGGGCGACGCCTTCGACGCGCTCTGCGAGGAGCCCCGCGCCGATCAGCCAGTCGGCCTCGCCGGCCGTCTGGTCGTTGACGTACTGCTTCACGAGCGAGCCGATGACGTCCGAGACGGACTCGTTGAGCGCACCGGGCTGGCCGAAGTACGTGAAGTTCGCCGTGTACTGGGTCACGCCGTGCGCCAGCTCGTGGGCCATGACGTCGACGGGGATCGTGAAGTCGAGGAACAGCTCGCCGTCGCCGTCGCCGAAGACCATCTGCTCGCCGTCCCAGAACGCGTTCCCGTAGTCCCGGTCGTAGTGGACGGTGGCGAGCAGCGGCAGTCCCTCGCCGTCGATCGAGTTGCGCCCGAAGGCCTTCAGGAGCAGGTCGAAGGTGGCACCGAGGCCGGCGTACGCCCTGTTGACGGTGGCGTCCTTGGTGGGGCCCTTGCCCTCCCTGCGCACGACCTGGCCGGGCAGGTCGCGGGTGTTGCGGGCGTCGTGGAGGGTGCGGTGGATCAGGTTGTCGGCGGCTCCCGGGGCCGGGGCCGCCGCGGGGGCGCCGACGACCGTGGTCATCCGGCGGCGGGTGCGCTGGGCGGCGTCGGCCTCAAGGGTGCGGCGGGCGGGTCCGGCGAGCGCGGGGTCCTCGGCCTGGGCGAGCTTGTCGAGGACGTGGGGCGGCACGATGGTGCAGAAGACGGGGTGGATGGCTTCCATGGCGAGCAATGTGGCACCGGGTCATGCCGCTGTCACTACCTGCAACCGAAATTCGGTCCATATTTCATCGCTTGGAGTGAAGGATCACTCTTTCCCCGCCCAGCATGTCCGGTCTTGCATACTGATACGGGACCGGCGCCCCCGCCGTACCTCGGTTAGGCTGCGGCACATCATGCGTTTCGGGCTGCTTCTCCTTAGCTGCCGCGGCGAGGGCCTGTAGTCGTAGGCCGACTCCCTCCCCGCGGGATCTGGTGCTGCGCAGACCACGTCGGCCGTCCCCTTGCAGGAGACCCGAGGAGCCCTACGTCATGACCACCCAGCAGTCGGCCCAGCAGCCGAACGAGAAGTCCGTCGGCCGGCCCACCCCCGTCACCAACGCGACGCAGCTCCAGCGCCCCTCCGGGATGCCGGTGCACAAGTACGCGGGCTACGACGCGGTCGAGATCCCCGACCGGACCTGGCCCGAGGCCCGCATCACCAGGGCCCCCCGCTGGCTCTCCACGGACCTGCGCGACGGCAACCAGGCCCTGATCGACCCGATGTCCCCGGCCCGCAAGCGCGAGATGTTCGACCTGCTGGTGCGGATGGGCTACAAGGAGATCGAGGTCGGCTTCCCGTCGTCCGGCGAGACCGACTTCAACTTCGTACGCTCCATCATCGAAGAGGGCGCGATCCCCGAGGACGTGACGATCTCCGTCCTCACCCAGGCCCGCGAAGAGCTGATCGAACGCACCGTGGAGTCGCTGCGCGGCGCCCGGCGCGCCACCGTGCACCTGTACAACGCGACCGCCCCCACCTTCCGCCGGGTGGTCTTCCGCGGTTCGAAGGAGCAGGTCAAGCAGATCGCCGTGGACGGCACCCGGCTGGTCATGGAGTACGCGGAGAAGATCCTCGGCCCCGAGACGATCTTCGGCTACCAGTACTCCCCGGAGATCTTCACCGACACCGAGCTGGACTTCGCCCTGGAGGTCTGCGAGGCGGTCTGCGACGTGTGGGGCCCCGAGGAGGGCCGCGAGATCATCCTGAACCTGCCCGCCACCGTGGAGCGCTCGACGCCCTCCACGCACGCGGACCGCTTCGAGTGGATGTCCCGCCACCTGACCCGCCGCGCGCACGTCTGCCTGTCGGTCCACCCGCACAACGACCGCGGCACCGCCGTCGCCGCCGCCGAGCTGGCGATCATGGCCGGCGCGGACCGCATCGAGGGCTGCCTGTTCGGCCAGGGCGAGCGCACCGGCAACGTCGACCTGGTCACCCTGGGCATGAACCTGTTCTCGCAGGGCGTCGACCCGCAGATCGACTTCTCCCAGATCGACGAGATCCGCCGCACCTCCGAGTACTGCAACCAGATGGAGGTCCACCCGCGCCACCCCTACGCGGGCGACCTGGTCTACACCGCCTTCTCCGGCTCCCACCAGGACGCCATCAAGAAGGGCTTCGACGCCATGGAGGCCGACGCCGCGGCCCAGGGCAAGACCGTGGACGACATCGAGTGGGCCGTGCCGTACCTGCCCATCGACCCCAAGGACGTCGGCCGCTCCTACGAGGCCGTGATCCGGGTCAACTCGCAGTCCGGCAAGGGCGGCATCGCCTACGTCCTGAAGAACGACCACAAGCTGGACCTGCCGCGCCGGATGCAGATCGAGTTCTCGAAGATCATCCAGCAGAAGACGGACACCGAGGGCGGCGAGGTCACCCCGAAGGCCATCTGGTCGGCCTTCAGCGACGAGTACCTGCCCGACAGCGGCAACCCGTGGGGCCGCATCCAGGTCCGCTCCGGCCAGACCACGACGGACACCGAGGGCCGCGACACCCTGACCGTCGAGGCGGTCGTGGACGGCGTGGACACGGTACTGACCGGCACCGGCAACGGCCCGATCTCCGCCTTCTTCGAGGCCCTGGCCGCGGTCGGCGTGGACGCCCGGCTGCTGGACTACCAGGAGCACACGATGAGCGAGGGCGCCTCGGCGCAGGCCGCCTCGTACATCGAGTGCGCGATCGACGGGAAGGTCCTGTGGGGCATCGGCATCGACCCGAACACGACTCGGGCCTCCCTGAAGGCAGTTGTCTCCGCCGTGAACCGGGCAGCGCGCTGACCTGAGTGTTTCCGTGAAGTTTCACGAGGTCCCGCCCGCCGGTCACCGGGGGCGGGACCTCCGTCTTTCCCCGGGGTGCTGACGGCACCTGCCGGATGTGGCTAACATCACGTCCAACCCGGCAAAGATGCCGAAGCGTTACGGAGGTGCGCCGTGCTGCCAGTACGAGGCCGATCGTCCAGCCCGCGGGGCAGTGTGGTGCGCAGCCCGTGGGGCGTGCGCACCACCTGGACCACCGTCGGGGACGGCGAGTTCTTCTGCCCCGGCTGCGGCGGAGACCGCAACTACGCCCACCGCACGGGCCGTCGGCGCCTGACCGTCCTCGGGGTTCCGCTCGCCGCCCGCGGCACGGTCGGCCCCGTCGTCCAATGCGCGTCCTGCGACGGCCGGTTCGGGGCCGACGCCCTCGACCACCCGACGACGGTCCGCTTCTCCGCGATGCTCAGGGACGCCGTCCACACGGTGGCGCTGGCCGTCCTCGCGGCCGGCGGCACGTCCTCCCGCTCGGTGACGAGCACGGCGGCGGCCACCGTCCGCTCGGCCGGGTTCGAGGAGTGTACGGAGGAGGGCCTCACGCTCCTCGTCGAGGCCCTCGCCGCGGACCCCGGCCGGCGGTTCTCCGACGGCGCGGCCGACTGCCCGTACAGCGCCACCCTCGCCATCGAGCTGCACGAGGCACTCGGCCCCCTCGCCCCGCACCTGGCCCCCGCGGGCCGCGAGTCGATCCTGCTCCAGGGCGCCCGCATCGCCCTCGCCGACGGCCCGTACAGCGCCGCCGAGCGGGAGGTCCTGCTGCTGGCGGGGACGGCCCTGCAACTGTGCGCGGACGACACGTCCCGCCTGCTGGCCGCGGCCCGCACACCCTCCTGACAGGGCCCGGCCCCTCAGGAGAGGCGGCGGCCCGGCCGCTGTGGCAGGTTGGGCCGCATGGCGCACACGGAACAGGCGGATGCCCGGCGGCCCCCCGAGGCCGGGCCCGGCGAGGGCCCGGAGGAGCGCGGGCACGGCTGGAACAGCGGCCTGACGCTGACGACGGCCGCGTTCCTCTTCCTCCTGCTGCGGCTGTTCGCCGTCTCCGGGTACCACTGGCACACCGCCTTCGCCGTGCTCCACACCATCGACATCGACGACGCCGTCGGCATCGTGCTGGGCACCGTGATGGCCGACTCGGTGGTCGCCGCAGTGCTGCTCGCGGTGCTGCTGCCCGCGTTCCTCTTCCGGGTGCTGGGCGGGTTCATGATGGCCGTACGGATGCGCAGACGCGTCGTGGACCGGCCGCCGGACGCCCACGAGCAGCCCGCCGGCGCACGCAGCCCGGTGGACCTGGCGGGCCTGGTACTGCTCGCGATCGTGGTCGCCGGGGTGACGGCCTACATCCTGACCTTCCGCGCCTGGTGGCTGCTGCTGGCGATCGTGCTGGTCGGGGCGGCGATGGTCGGCTTCCTGGCACTGGCCCGCCGGTCGCAGGGACAGGTCGGCCAGGCGTCCCGCTGGGCAGGCCGCAACTTCGGCGCCCTGGTGGCCGCCGCGGGAATCCTGGCGATGCTGCTCAGCGCGGCGCTGGTGCGCACCCCGTGGATGCCGCTGGAGCGGATCGAGGTAGGGGACGGGCAGGCGCCGCTGGTGGGGTACGTGCTGGAGGCCGAGCCGGGCTTCCTGAAGGTGATGACGGACGTGGACCGGCACTTCCTGATCCTGCGGGACGCGGACGTGGAGTCCCGCGAGGAGATCGAGAACTAGGCGCGGCGGCGGCCCTTGAGGGAGTCGACGAAGGGCCCCCAGACGTTGGCGCGGAACATCAGGACCGGCCCGTCCTGAACCTTGGAGTCGCGGACGGGGACGAGGCCGGGGAGATCGTCGGAGACCTCGACGCAGCTGCCACCTTCTCCGTTGCTGTAGGAGCTTTTGCGCCACTGGGCGGTAGTCAGGTCGTGCTTGCGCATTTTCTGTAGTCCTCCGCCGCCGACTCGACCAGGGCCAGGGACACCTCCGGCGACAGCGCGGCGGCCCTGAGCAGATCGTATGCGGCCTGCGCGCCCTTCACCACGGCTGGATCGTCGAGCAAGGTTCCCGAAAGCGAGGTCTCCGTATAGGCAGTTGGCGGCGCATCCTCGAAATCCATCAACGTGAGCGTTCCGTCCATCAGTGAGAACGCTCCGGCCGATGTGGGGAGAATCTGGAGCAACACTGCTCGACCCCGCGCGAGCCGCGCGATGTGTTCCAGCTGTGTGGCCATGCAGGCAGTGCCACCGACCGGGATACGCAGCACCTGCTCGTGCAGGATTGCCCACAGCACGGGCCTTGTAGTGCGCTGAAGGATGTGCGCCCGCTCCAGGCGTGCGACGACCTTCTCCTCCACGTGCTCGTCCTCGGCGAACGGGTTGCGAGCGATCGTGAGGGCTCGGGCGTACTCGGCGGTCTGAAGAAGCCCCGGCACGACCGTCGGCGCGAACTCGCAGATCTTCGTCGCCAACCGTTCCAGTTCCACCACGGGCGCAAAGTAGTCGGCGTACCGCGAGTCTTTGATCAGCTTGCGCCAGGTTCGTTCGAAAAAACCGTCGGTTTGTAGTGCAGCATCAATGCGTTGCGCAATGTCCAATTGCGGTTTCCGAATTGCCTGTTCGAACTGGCCGATGTAGCCGCCCGACACGAACACCAGCCGCCCCAGCGCCTCCTGTGTCAGCCCGGCCACCTCCCGGTGGTGCTTCAGCTCCTCGCCGAAGTGCTCCCATGATCGGTGCCGCCCAGCATTGGCCACAGGTCAACCCCCTCGCCAGCCGCGCCCTTGTAGCGCGCAGACCTCTTCCGAGCGTAGCCAGCCAGCCCCATCCTCGTAATGCGAAACGTGAAATCGATTCGGAACGGGAAGGGATGACAATGATGGAAAGCCCGCACCACTCGGCAGAATGCATCGCAGAGGCGGAGGACGTTGTGGAGAAATTGCGCGCGGCGCTGGGGAGGGCCGGCGTCGTGCTGCCGTCGCTCGGCGTGGAGGCCACCTCGTACACGAGAGAGGCCGGCTGCCCGCTGGTCGACCTGGGCCGCTGCACTGTCGACACGGCCCTGCGGATGGCCGTGGCACTGCCCCGGGGGGAAGCGGAAGGGGCGGGGCAGAGGTGAAGCCGCCGGCCCCCGGCGCGTACGTGGTGGATCTCACCACCGGGCGGGTCGGCCGCGTCGCCTCGGGGGTGGGCGGCCTGCTGCGGCTCACCCCGGTGGGCAGCGGCCGGGAGTGGTACCGCGACCAGGGCGAGGTCCGCCCGGCCACCACCGCCGAGCGGCTGCGCGCGGCGACCGCGTACGTGAACGCGAGGAGCAGGGGGGAGCTCCCCTAGCCGTACGGGACAATGGAACGCATGAGCCTGTTCCGTGACGACGGCATCGTCCTGCGCACCCAGAAGCTGGGCGAGGCGGACCGCATCATCACGCTGCTCACCCGCAACCACGGCAGGGTGCGCGCCGTCGCGCGCGGCGTGCGGCGGACGAAGTCGAAGTTCGGGGCCAGGCTGGAGCCGTTCAGCCACGTGGACGTGCAGTTCTTCGCGCGGGGCAGCGAGCTGGTCGGGCGCGGGCTGCCGCTGTGCACGCAGGGCGAGATCATCGCCCCGTACGGCAGCGGGATCGTGACCGACTACGCGCGGTACTGCGCGGGCACGGCCATGCTGGAGACGGCGGAACGGTTCACCGACCACGAGGGCGAGCCCGCGGTGCAGCAGTACCTGCTGCTGGTGGGCGGGCTGCGGACGCTGTCGCGGGCCGAGCACGCACCGAACCTGATCCTGGACGCCTTCCTGCTGCGCTCGCTCGCCGTCAACGGCTACGCGCCCAGCTTCGACGACTGCGCCCGGTGCGGGGTCGAGGGGCCGAACCGGCTGTTCTCCGTCGCGGCGGGCGGGGTCACCTGCGGTGAGTGCCGGGTGCCCGGCAGCGTCGTACCCTCTGCGGAGGCCGTCGCCCTGCTGAGCGCGCTGCTCACGGGCGACTGGACTGCGGCCGACATGTGCGAGCCGCGGCACGCACGCGAGGGCAGCGGGCTGGTGTCCGCGTATCTGCACTGGCACCTGGAGCGCGGGCTGCGCTCGATGCGGTACGTGGAGAAGGCCTGAGCGCCGCAGCAGAAGCCTGAAAGCCCAAGAAGACGTCAGCACAGCAGCAGGGAGAGCACGAGCCATGGCACGACGCGGGATTCTGGGACTGGGCCGGCGCGAGTACAAGATCCCCGAGCCGCACCCGTCCGGTGCCCGGCCGCCGAGCATCCCCGCGGACCTGGTCCCCGAGCACGTGGCGATCGTCATGGACGGGAACGGCCGGTGGGCCAAGGAGCGCGGGCTGCCGCGCACCGAGGGCCACAAGGTCGGCGAGGGCGTGGTGCTCGACGTCCTGAAGGGCTGCATCGAGATGGGGGTGAAGAACCTCTCGCTCTACGCCTTCTCCACCGAGAACTGGAAGCGGACGCCCGACGAGGTGCGCTTCCTGATGAACTTCAACCGGGACGTGATCCGCCGCCGCCGCGACGAGATGAACGAGCTGGGCATCCGGATCCGCTGGGTCGGCCGGATGCCGAAGATGTGGAAGTCGGTCGTCCAGGAGCTCCAGGTGGCCCAGGAGCAGACCGTCGACAACGACGCGATGACCCTGTACTTCTGCGTCAACTACGGCGGACGGGCGGAGATCGCCGACGCCGCGCAGGCCATCGCCCGTGACGTAGCCGCCGGAAAGCTCGACCCGTCGAAGGTGAACGAGAAGACCTTCGCCAAGTACATGTACTACCCGGACATGCCGGACGTGGACCTCTTCCTGCGGCCGAGCGGCGAGCAGCGCACCTCCAACTACCTGCTCTGGCAGAGCGCGTACGCCGAAATGGTCTTCCAGGACGTGCTGTGGCCGGACTTCGACCGGCGCAACCTGTGGGACGCCTGCTACGCATATGCCCAGCGTGACCGGCGGTTCGGCGGCGCGGTGCCCAACGAGCAGCAGGGCGTGGGCTCCACGCCGCTGCCGCAGGTTCCCGAACAGGGCTGATGGCCCGCCCCCCGGCAGTATCATTCGGCCGAGGGGAGCACGAGCGGGCCGGGCCGACCGGCTTCCCGGGGCGGGGGTTGAGCGGTGGCTGAACGACTCGTGGTGCCCGGTGCGAGACCCGGCACGAGGGACCTCGACGCGGTACTGCTGCTGGTCGAGGACGACGCCGCCGACGCCCTGCTCTTCACCGAGGTGCTGGCCGACAGCGACCTGCGCGCCGAGGTCCACTGGTGCACCTCCCTGGACGAGGCGCGGGGGTTCCTCAGGGGCCACCACGGGCCGGTGTGCGTCCTGCTGGACCTGCACCTGCCGGACGTGCGCGGACTGGACGCCGTACGGCAGGTGCTCGCCGCGCACCCGGACGCGGCGATCGTCGTACTGACCGGTCTCGTCGAGGGCGAGGTGGGGCAGACCGCGGTGGCCGAGGGCGCCCAGGACTACCTGGTGAAGGGCAGGCTCGACCCGGAGATCCTGAGCCGGGCGGTGCGCTACTCCGTGCAGCGCAAGCAGGTCGAGCAGGCCTCGGTGGCGCTGCACGCCGGCCGGCTGCGGGCCGAGGAGAACGCCCGGCTCGAACTGGGGCTGCTGCCCGTGCCGCTGATGCGCTCCACCGGCTTCGAGGTGGCCGCGCGCTACGACCCGGGCCGCGAACAGGGCCTGCTCAGCGGGGATTTCTACGACGTCGTGCAGACCGCGGACGGCACCGTGCACGCGGTGATCGGCGACGTGTCCGGGCACGGCGCGACCGAGGCCGCGCTCGGCGTGTGCCTGCGGGTGGCCTGGCGTGCCGCGGTGCTCAGCGGCTGCACGGGCCCCGCCCAGCTCCGCCTGCTGGAGGAGATCATGGTGGCGGAGCGGTCCGCCCAGCAGGTCTTCGCCACCATGACGTCCCTGGTCTTCCCCGCCGACCGGCGCTCGGTCCGGGTGGTGCGGGCCGGTCACCCCGGGCTGATGCTGCGCGGCCCGGCAGGCACCACCTGGTACGACGCGCCGGGCGGCATGGCGCTCGGCATCGCGCCCGGCACCGGCACCTGGCCGCAGACCGACCTCCTGCTGGAGCGCGGCACCGGCGTCGTCGTGTTCACCGACGGACTCTTCGAAGGACTGACCGGACCCCGCACGCGGCTCGGCGAGAACGGGCTGCTGCGGCTGGCGAAGGAGTACGGGGCCTTGCCCGCAGAGCAGTTCGTCCAGGCACTCGTCCAGGCGGCCACCGTCGCCGCCGCACCGCACGGCGGGCTCGCGGACGACATAGCGGTACTGCACCTCGCGTGGGGGAGCGGCTGAGGTGCGCCGCGAGCCGCGGCGGCTCTCCGTGCGGGGCTGGATCCGGCTGGTGCTGGTGTCCATGGCGGCCCTGCTGGCGATCTGCGCGGGCGTCGGCGCCGTCCTGCTGGAACGCACCGGCGTCCGCAACGCCGACCTCGTCGACCACATCCAGCCGGGCCGCTCCGCGGTGCTGCTGCTCCAGCGCTCCCTGCTCGACCAGGAGACCGGCGTACGGGGCTTCGCCCTCAGCCGCAACGAGGCGTTCCTCCAGCCGTACGAACAGGGGCTGCGGGACGAACAGCGCCAGCTGGCCGCCACGGCCGAACTCCTGGGCTCCGCGGGTACGTTCGGCAGCGACCTGGCCGCCGTCCGCGCGCAGGCGGCGCGCTGGCGCGAGCGGGAGGCCGAGCCGTTGATCGCCGCGATCCGGGCCGGTGCGAGCGTCGCCTCCGTACAGTCGCGCGTCGAGGGCAGCAAGCGGTCCTTCGACGTGCTGCGCGAACTGCTGCGGGTCCAGGAACTCCATCTCGACGAGGCACGCGCGACCGCCCGCGCCGACGTGGCGGACCTGCGCACGCAGCGCGACTGGGCGTTCCTCGCCATGCTCGTCGTGATCGCGGTCACCGGCGGCCTCATCGCGGTGCTGCTGAGCCGGACGGTGGTCCGCCCGCTGGCCGCGCTGCGCGCCGCGGCGGACCAGGTGGCGGGCGGCGACTTCGACCGCAGCATCGAGGTGCGGGGCCCGGAGGACGTACGGGCGGTGGGCGAGTCCGTGGACTCCATGCGCAGGCGGATCGCGGGCGAGCTCACCGAGGCCAGGGAGCGCGAGCGCCAGCTCGCCGTGCAGGCCGCCGACCTCGCCGTCCAGGCGCAGGACCTGCGGCGCTCCAACGCCGAGCTGGAGCAGTTCGCCTACGTCGCCTCGCACGACCTCCAGGAGCCGCTGCGCAAGGTGGCCGCGTTCTGCCAGCTCCTGGAGAAGCGGTACGCGGACGTCGTCGACGACCGGGGCAGGCAGTACATCGACTTCGCCGTCGACGGCGCGAAACGCATGCAGGTGCTGATCAACGACCTGCTGACCTTCTCCCGGGTGGGCCGGCTGGACGACGCCCCGGTCCAGGTCGCCATGGACGAAGTCCTGGGGCACGCGCTCGGCAACCTCGCGATGGCTGTCCAGGAGACCGGCGCGGTCGTCGAGGTGCGTACCGAGCTGCCGGTGGTGGTCGGCGACCCGACCAGTCTCACCATGCTGTGGCAGAACCTGATCGGCAACGCGATCAAGTTCCGGCACCCGGAGCGGTCGCCGGTGCGGATCGTGGTGTCGTGCGAACAGGCCGACGGGCAGTGGCGGTTCTGCGTCACCGACAACGGGATCGGGGTGGCTCCGCAGTTCGCCGAGAAGGTCTTCGTCCTCTTCCAGCGGCTGCACTCGCGGGAGGCGTACGCGGGCACCGGGATCGGTCTCGCCCTGTGCCGGAAGATCGTGGAGTACTACGGGGGCACGATCCGGCTCGAAGCGGCGCCCGACGACTCCGGGTCCGACGACTCCGGGTCCGGCGGGACCGCGCCCGCCGGACCGGGTGGGCCCGCGCCCGCCGGACCGGGTGGGCCCGCACCGGCCGGGCCGGGTGGGCCCGCGCCCGCCGGGCTCCGGGTGTGCTTCAGCCTGCCGGTCGCGGGTATGGACGAGGCCCACGCTCCGCCGACCGAATCCTCAGGAGTCCGTACATGACCACTCCCGTCACGCCCATCGAGGTGCTGCTCGTCGAGGACGACCCGGGGGACGAGCTGATGACCCGGGAGGCCTTCGCCGACAACAAGATCCGCAACACGCTGCACGTGGTGCGCGACGGCCAGGAGGCGTTCGACTTCCTCTACCGGCAGGGGGCGCACGTCGACGCGGTCCGCCCCGATCTGATCCTGCTGGACCTCAACCTGCCGAAGTACGACGGCCGGCAGGTGCTGGAGCGGATCAAGAACGACGACGAGCTCTCACACATCCCGGTGGTCGTACTGACCACGTCGGCGGCCGAGGAGGACATCCTGCGCAGCTACAAGCTGCACGCCAACGCGTACGTGACGAAGCCGGTGGACCTGGACCAGTTCATCTCGGCGGTCCGCCAGATCGACGAGTTCTTCGTCACGGTGGTGAAGCTGCCCCCGAAGGGACGCTAGCCCAGGCCCGGTCCACGCCCGCCGCGGGACGGCGCACGCCCCGGCCCCGCGGGGGAGCCGGGACGTGCGCCGGTGGTGGCGGGGGAGGGGTCAGGCCGCCGCGCACTCCGCGCACGTACCGAAGATCTCCACGGTGTGCGCCACGTTCACGTATCCGTGCTGGGCGGCGATCGAGTCGGCCCACGACTCGACGGCCGGACCCTCGACCTCGACGGCCTTGCCGCACACCCGGCACACCAGGTGGTGGTGGTGCTCGCCCGTGGAGCAGCGCCGGTAGACCGACTCGCCCTCGCTGGTGCGCAGCACGTCGACCTCGCCCGCGTCGGCGAGGGACTGGAGCGTCCGGTAGACCGTGGTCAGGCCCACCGAGTCGCCCTTGTGCTTGAGCATGTCGTGGAGCTCCTGCGCGCTGCGGAACTCGTCCACCTCGTCGAGCGCCGCAGCCACGGCCGTTCGCTGCCGGGTGGAGCGCCCCCGCACCGGTGCGGAGTTGGTCGTCGCGCTCGCACCGCTCGGCGCCGTTGTCACAGGTGCCTCCTCTGGTCGCCCGTTACGCGAATAGACGCGTCGGGCCATTGTGCCAGGAGCGCCGGCCGCGCCCCGTTCAGACCTTCACCGGATCGGCGGCCGTCGCGGCGCCCTCCGCCGCCCGCTGCGCAGAGTGTCCCGCGCGGGAGCGCCGCCGGGCCAGGGGCGCGGCGAGAAGCGTCGTGACGACGAAGAAGCCGATGGCCAGCAGCACGATCGTCGCACCGGGCGGCACGTCGTACTGGTAGGAGGTGACGGTGCCGGCCAGGGTCACCGCGGTGCCGATGGCGACGGCGAGGACGAAGGTGACCGTGAAGCTGCGCGAGACCTGCTGCGCGGCGGCCACCGGCACCACCATCAGCGCGCTCACCAGGAGCAGGCCCACGACCCGCATGGCGACCGTGACGGTCACCGCGGCGGTGACCGCGACCAGCAGGTTCAGTGCGCGCACCGGCAGCCCCGTGACCCGGGCGAACTCCTCGTCCTGGCTGACGGCGAACAGCTGGCGGCGCAGCCCGACGGTCACCAGGACGACGAGGGCGGCGAGGATGACGATCGCCGTCACGTCCTGCTGCGACACCGTGGACAGCGAGCCGAAGAGGTACGAGGAGAGGTTGGCGTTGGAGCCGGAGGGGGCCAGGTTGATCAGCAGCACGCCGCCCGCCATGCCGCCGTAGAACAGCATGGCCAGCGCGATGTCGCCGCGGGTCTTGCCGTACCAGCGGATCAGCTCCATGACGACCGCGCCCGCGATCGCGACGGCGGTCGCCGTCCAGACCGGGCTCGCCGACAGCAGGAAGCCGAGGCCGACCCCGGTCATCGCGACGTGCCCGATGCCGTCGCCCATCAGCGACTGGCGGCGCTGCACGAGGTAGATGCCGATCGCGGGCGCGGTGATGCCGACGAGCACGGCGGCGATCAGCGCCCGCTGCATGAACGGGGTGCTGAAGATGTCCATCAGTTCGCTCATGTCAGCTCAGCAGTCCCGTCGGCAGCGGGGACGCGGCGCCCGCCGCGTCCGGGTGGCAGTCTTCCTTGGTCAGGTGGTGGTCGTCGTGGCCGGGCAGGGCGCCCGCCGTCGGCGGACCGTCGTGCACGACCAGGCCGTCGCGCAGGACGACGGTCCGGTCGATGAGGGGCTCCAGCGGGCCCAGCTCGTGCAGCACGAGCAGGACCGAGACGCCCGCGGCGACCTGCCGGCGCAGGGTCCCCGCGAGGATCTCCTGGCTGGCCAGGTCCACCCCCGCCATCGGCTCGTCCATGATCAGCAGCTCGGGCTCGGAGGCGAGCGCCCGCGCGATCAGCACCCGCTGGTGCTGGCCGCCGGAGAGCGCGCTCACCGAGTCCTTCGCCCGGTCCGCGAGGCCGACCAGGCCGATCGCCCGGTCGACGGCGGCCTTGTCGGTCTTCGAGGAGAGCAGGCCGAGCCGGGAGCGGGAGAGCCGGCCGGAGGAGACCACCTCGCGGACGGTGGCGGGCACCCCGCCCGCGGCGGTGGTGCGCTGGGGCACGTATCCCACCCGCGCCCACTGCCTGAACTGCTTCAGCGGGGTGCCGAACAGCTCGACCGAGCCACCCGTCAGCGGCACCTGGCCGATGACCGAGCGCACGGCCGTGGACTTGCCGGAGCCGTTCGCGCCGAGCAGGGCGACGACCTCGCCGCGCCGCACGGCGAGGTCGACGCCGCGCAGCACCGGGCGTGAGCCGAGCGTGGCGGTGGCCGAGCTCAGGGAGATGACGGCGTCGTGTCGCACGGTTCGCGCCTCCTGGGACGTCTGCTGCGGGATTCGGCTCACTTCGCGCCGAGCGCCTTCTTCAGGGCCGTGAGGTTGGACCGCATGACCTCCAGGTAGTCGGCGCCCCTGGACTTGTCGGTGATCCCCTCCAGCGGGTCCAGGACGTCGGTCCTGAGGCCGGTGTCCTTGGCGAGGGTGTTCGCCGTCCGGTCGCTGACCAGGGTCTCGAAGAAGACCGTGCTGACCTTGTCGTCCTTGGCGATCTTCTGGAGCTGCTTGATGCGGGCCGGGCTGGGCTCGGACTCGGGGGCGACGCCGCTGATGCCCTCCTGCTCCAGGCCGTACCGCTCGGCGAGGTAGCCGAAGGCGGAGTGGGTGGTGATGAAGGTCTTGGTGGTGGTGTTCTTCAGGCCGTTCTCGAACGCCGTGTTCAGGCCGTCGAGCTTGGTGACCAGGGTCGCGGTGTTCTTCTTGTACGTCGCCGCGTTGTCCGGGTCGGCCTTCTCAAGGGCAGCTCCGACGCCCTTGGCGACCTCGGCGTACTTCACCGGGTCCAGCCAGATGTGCGGGTCGGTGCCGGCCTCGTCGTGCCCGTGGTCGTGGCCCTCGTGCCCGGCCTCCTCCTCGGCGTGCTCGTGCCCGCCGGCCTCGGTGCCGTGCGTCTCCAGCTTCGTCAGGGTCGCGGCGTCGACGGCCGACTTCGCGCCGGACTGCTGCACGGCCTCGTCGACGGCGGGCTGGAGGCCGCGCAGGTAGAGGATCAGGTCCGCGTCGGAGAGCTCGGCGGTCTGCTTGGGCTTGAGTTCCAGATCGTGCGGCTCCTGGCCCGGCTTGGCCAGCGTGCTGACCGCGACCTTGTCGCCGCCTATCTGCTCGGCCAGGTACTGCATGGGGTAGAACGACGCGATCACGTCCAGCTTGCCGTCGGTGTTCTTCCCGTCGGCGGCGGACGAGCTGCCCGCGCACGCGGACAGCGTGACCAGGCCCAGGGAGACGGCGGCGGCGGTGGCGGGTATGAGGCGACGTACGTTCATGACAGTCATTTTCAACAAAAGTGGAAACGATTGTCAATAGTGCGGTTGTCCGCTCTGTACCCCATACCGATTTGATCCTGGGCCCCCGCACGCCGGTAACCTGAAGCATTCGCCGGGCGGAGCCGGGTCGTGGCCGTGCAGGGGGGCCGCGCGGGACTGCGCGCACCGGCGTCGAAAGCAACTTGAGAACGTACAGACCTCGTCGTCGTAATGAAGAGAGCACCGTGGCCGCCGACAAGATCGAGACCATCGTCAGCCTGAGCAAGCGCCGTGGCTTCGTTTACCCGTGCAGTGAGATCTACGGCGGCTCCAGGGCTGCCTGGGACTACGGTCCGCTGGGTGTCGAGCTCAAGGAGAACATCAAGCGCCAGTGGTGGCGCGCGATGGTCATCGCGCGCGAAGACGTGGTCGGTATCGACTCGTCGGTCATCCTGGCCCCCGAGGTGTGGGAGGCGTCCGGTCACGTCCAGACCTTCTCCGACCCGCTCACCGAGTGCACCGCCTGCCACAAGCGGCACCGCGCCGACCACCTGATCGAGGCGTACGAGGCCAAGCACCACGGCCGCGCCCCCGAGAACGGCCTGGCCGACGTCAACTGCCCCAACTGCGGTACCAAGGGCCAGTTCACCGAGCCCAAGCAGTTCTCCGGCATGCTGCAGACGCACCTGGGCCCGACCCAGGACTCCGCCGCGTACCTGCGGCCGGAGACCGCGCAGGGCATCTTCACCAACTTCGCCCAGGTGCAGCAGACTTCCCGCAAGAAGCCGCCGTTCGGCATCGCGCAGATGGGCAAGTCCTTCCGGAACGAGATCACTCCGGGCAACTTCATCTTCCGCACCCGCGAGTTCGAGCAGATGGAGATGGAGTTCTTCGTCAAGCCGGGCGAGGACGAGCAGTGGCAGGAATACTGGATGGAGCAGCGCTGGAACTGGTACCTGGACCTCGGCATCAACCCCGAGAACATCCGCTGGTTCGAGCACCCGGCCGAGAAGCTGTCGCACTACTCCAAGCGCACCGCCGACATCGAGTACCGCTTCAACTTCGGCGGTCAGGAGTTCTCCGAGCTCGAAGGCGTCGCCAACCGCACCGACTTCGACCTGAAGGCGCACTCCAAGGCGTCCGGCCACGACCTGGTCTACTTCGACCAGGAGGCCAACGAGCGCTGGACGCCGTACGTCATCGAGCCGGCGGCCGGTGTCAACCGCGCCATGCTCGCCTTCATGCTGGACGCCTACCGTGAGGACGAGGCGCCCAACGCCAAGGGCGTCATGGAGAAGCGCGTCGTCATGGGTCTCGACCCGCGTCTGGCCCCGGTCAAGGTGGCCGTCCTGCCGCTGTCCCGCAACCCGCAGCTCTCGCCGAAGGCCAAGGGCCTCGCCGCCGACCTGCGGAAGAACTGGAACATCGAGTTCGACGACGCGGGCGCCATCGGCCGCCGCTACCGCCGTCAGGACGAGATCGGCACCCCGTTCTGCGTGACCGTCGACTTCGACACCCTCGACGACAACGCGGTCACCGTGCGCGAGCGTGACACCATGAAGCAGGAGCGCGTCTCCCTCGACATGATCCAGGAGTACCTGGCGGTCCGGCTGCTGGGCTGCTGACCTCCTTCTCCCGCGTTTCCCGCGACCCCCGGCCGCCGCTCTGCGCGGCCGGGGGTCGCGGCGTGCGGGCCGGTCGGGCGGCCGGAAATCTGGTGCGGTCGGCGAGCGGGAGGGGGTACCGTTCTGACCATGTTCTTCCAGACGCCGATTTACGAGTGAGAGCGCGACGCCCCCTTCGTGGCGCGTCCCCCACCGATGAATCCGTAGATCACCTCACTTCACTCCGGGAGAACCCATGAGCACGAGCAAGAACATCAACAACCCCGTGGGCCAGGGCGGCGGCCAGCGCAAGAGGCAGTCCCGCGACGAGCGCGCGAACAACGGCCCGCACCGCAACGCCGACCGCCAGAGCGCCGCCGACAAGAAGGCGGAACTGGTCGCGAAGATGCGCGAGAAGGCCGCGGGCGAGAGCAGCGGCGAGACGGGCTCGGGCGCCGAGGCCTGACGCCGAACAACGCGCCCCGGACGCGAGGTCTGACACAGGCCACGCGACCCGAACGCGAGGTCTGACACAGGCCACGCGACCCGAGAGCGAGGCCTGACGAAGGCCGCGCGTCCCGGACGCACCTCTTTCACACCGCAGGGCCCGGACCGCCGAAGTACGCGGTCCGGGCCCTGCGGCCGTGTTCCCACCCCGGGCGCACGTCAGCTGACGGTGCGCGGCAGCCGGAGGTTCAGCAGGCCCGTCAGCGCCACCACCCCCAGCTGCACCAGCAGGGTCACCGTGAGCGCGGCACCCATGCCCAGCGTGGGCGTCAGGGCCAGGAACAGCGTGCCGAGCGTGGCCACACCCACGGCGAGCGCGGACTGCTGGGCAGTCACCATCACCCCGCTGCCCACCCCCGCACGGTCGGCCGGGACGTCGGAGAGCACGATGCGCAGCAGCACCGGGAGCTGGAAACCCTGCCCGAGCCCGGCGAGCAGCATCCCCGGAAGCAGCTCCGCGAAGCCGAGATCCGGCCAGCCACGGCGCACCGCCAGGATCAGCAACACCAGGCCCACCGCCTGGAACAGCGCACCGGCCACCGTGATCCGCCCGCCGAACCTGCCGATCAGCCGAGGGCCGGCGAGGGACGCCCCGAAGAAGGCGAGTGCCATCGGGACCAGGGCGAGCCCGGCGGCCACCGCGCCCATGCCCAGACCCTGCTGGAGCGCCACCGCGATCACGAACATGAAGCCGCCGAAGCTGATGGAGAACGGCACGATCGGCGGCAGCCCGCGCCGCAGCGACTCCACCGCGAACAGGCTCGGCGGGACGAGCGGGGTGCGCCCGGCCCGGTCGGCGCGCCGCTCCACCAGGAAGAACGCGAGGAGCAGGAACGGGAAGGCGGCCAGCGACAGCCACGTCCACAGCGGCCAGCCGGCCGCGCGGCCCTCGGTGAGCGGCGCCAGCAGGGTGATCAGCGAGAGAGCGAGCAGCAGCGTTCCCGGTACGTCGACGGGCGAGGGCTTATCGGAGCGGCTCTCGGGCACCGTGCGCACGGCGAGCAGCAGTCCGGCGACCACCACGGGCACGTTGACGAGGAAGATCGACCGCCAGCCGGTCCCGGCGAGGTCGGCGGCGACGAGGACACCGCCGAGTATCTGCCCGGCGACCATCGCGAGCCCGGCCGTCGCCCCGTACAGGCCCATCGCCTTCGCCCGGCGCGGCCCCGCGGTGGAGGACTGGATGGTGGCCAGCACCTGCGGCAGCATCAGGGCGGAGGCGGCGCCCTGCGCGACCCGGGCGCCGACGAGGGTCCAGGCGTCCGGGGCGAGACCGCAGGCGAGGGAGGTGACGCCGAAGGCCGCCATGCCCCACAGGAACAGCCTGCGCCGGCCGAACAGGTCGCCGAGCCGCCCGCCGAGCACCAACAGGACGGCGTACGCGAGGCCGTAGCCCGCGACGACCAGTTCGAGCATCGCAGGACCCGCGGCCAGCTCGTGGTCGATGGTCGGCAGGGCGACGTTCACGATGAAGAAGTCGACGAGCGGGAGCGCCGCACCGAGCAGCACGGTGAACAGCCCGAGCGGACCGAGGGCGGAGGGCTCCGCGGTACGGGAGCGCAAGGAGGGGCGGGCGGGAGCCGGGGGAAGCGGGGTCGTTGTGGTCACGACAGCCACTCTGCGGGGGCCCGCAGCCTGGTACCAGAGTCTCTCTATCCTGGTACAAGCAGTACCCGGCAACGGGCTGGCCGGTCCTCGGGAGCTTCGGCGAGGGTGGAGGCATGACGACCATGGCACAGGTGACGACGCGAGGGCCGGGGCGGGAGACGACGCCGGGAACGGCGGCGCAGGGGCTCGTGCCGGGAGCGGCGCAGGGGCTCGTGCAGGGAGTGGCGCAAGGGCTTGTGCCGGGGGCGGCGCAGGCGGACGTCCGGGAGCAGGCGCCGGAGGCCGCCCCCGCGGCGCGGAACGGCGAGCCCGACGTCCGCAGGGCCGAGCTCGCCGCCTTCCTGCGCAGCCGCCGCGAACGCATCACCCCCGAGCGGGTCGGTCTCCCGCGCGGACCCCGGCGCCGGACACCGGGCCTGCGCCGCGAGGAGGTCGCGCAGCTCGCGGCCGTCGGGGTCACCTGGTACACGTGGCTGGAGCAGGCCCGGGACATCCAGGTGTCCCCGCAGGTCCTGGACGCCATCGGCCGTGCGCTGCGGATGGACCGGGTGGAGCGCAGCCATCTGTTCGCGCTCGCCGGGACGCCCGACCCCGCCCCCGACGGGCCGTGCCCGACGGTCACCCCCGCCTACCGGGCGCTGCTGCGCCAGCTGGAGCCGATCCCGGCCTGCATCCAGAACAGCAGGTACGACATCCTCGCCTACAACCGGACGTACGCCCGGCTGCTCTGCGACCTCGACGCGCTGCCCCGCGCCGACCGCAACTGCATGCTGCTCGCCTTCACCAACGAGGAGTGGCGGGCCTCGGTCGTCGACCGGCCCAAGGTCAACCGGCTGATGGCCGCGAAGTTCCGGGTGTCGATGGCGGGGCACCTCGCCGAGCCCGCCTGGAAGGCGCTGCTGGCGCGGCTGGAGGCGGAGTCGGCGGAGTTCCGCGAGCTGTGGCAGCGGCACGAGGTCGTCGAGCAGGTCGCCCACACCAAGCATCTCCGTAACGCCGAGGTCGGGCTGCTGCACGTCGAGCACGTCAACCTCTGGCTCAGCCCTGGCACCAGCACGTCCACCGGGCCGCGGCTGGTCAGCTACCCGCCGGTCGACGATGGCACCAGGGCGCGACTGGAACGCCTCCAGGCACTGACGGAGGCCCGCGACGGGGCTGCCGCTGCCCGCGGCTGATCCGAGGCCCGCCGCCGGTCCCCGTCCCCGTCTCCGTCCCCGTCCCCGTCCGCTCAGGCGTGTGCCGAGGTCTTCGCCGGGGCCGCTTCTTCCTCCAGCCGGTCCGCCGTCTGCCTCGCGGTGCGCTGTGCCCAGTTGCCGCTGGTCAGCAGCCCGACCACGAGCACCGCGAGCCCGCAGCCCGCGATGATCCACCAGGCCGGCACGCTCGCCGTCACGAAGCCGGCCGCGTACGAGGTCCCGCTGACGCCCGCCGCGAGGACCGCGCCGATGACGGCGACCCCGAGGGTGGAGCCGATCTGCCGGCTGGTGGAGGCGACCGCGGCGGCGACCCCGGCCTGTGCGCGGGGCATCCCGGAGACAGCCGTGTTGGTGATCGGCGCGTTCACCATGCCGAAGCCGAGGCCGAAGAGCACGTACCCGGTGAACATCAGCGGATCGCTGCGCTCCGCCTCGAAGCCCGCGAACAGCACCGCGCTCACGGCCATCGCCACCCCCGCGACCACCAGTGACAGCCGGGGGCCGCGTGCGGCGACCAGCCGTCCCGACAACGGCGCGCAGACGAAGGTCATGGCCGCCATCGGCAGCATGTAGAGCCCGGCGTGCAGGGCGGAGAGACCCCGGACGTTCTGGAGGTAGAGGGTGTTGAGGAAGAGGAACCCGGCGAGCGAGGCGAAGGCGCAGACGGCGATGACCGTGGCGCCGCTGAACGGGGCGCTCCGGAAGAACCGGACGTCGATCAGGGGCTCCGGCCTGCGCGGCTCGTACACGATCAGTCCGATCAGCGAGAGCACCGAGACCCCCGCCAGCGTCAGCGTCAGCGGCGAGGTCCAGCCCGCCTCCGGGGCCTCGATGATCGCGTACGTGAGTGACGCGAGCAGCCCGATGACCAGGAGCTGGCCCACCGGGTCGGCCCTGCGGGCCTTCGGGGCACGGGACTCGGGTACGAAGCGCAGCGTGAGCAGCAGCGCGGCGAGGCCCACCGGCAGGTTGACCCAGAAGATCGAGCGCCAGCCCACCGAGTCGACGAGCAGCCCGCCGATCAGCGGCCCCGCCGCCATGGAGATGCCGACCACGCCGCCCCAGACGCCGATCGCGCGGGCGCGCTCGCGCGGTTCGGTGAAGGTGTTGGTGATGATCGACATGGCGACCGGGTTGAGCATGGAGCCGCCGACCGCCTGGACCGCGCGGAAGGCGACCAGGGATTCGAGGTTCGGCGCCAGCGAGCAGAGCAGCGAGCCGAGCGTGAACATCACCAGGCCGGCCGTAAAGACCTTCCGGCGGCCGATGCGGTCGGCGGTGGAGCCGGCCAGCATCAGGAGCGAGGCCAGCACCAGGGTGTAGGCGTCGATCGTCCACTGCATCCCGGAGACACTGGCGTCCAGCTCCCGTTGCATGGAGGGCAGGGCGACGTTGAGCGCCGTGTTGTCGAGGCTGACGATCAGCAGGCTCATGCAGCAGATGCCGAGGACGAGCATGCGGCGGCTGTGGGGGAGCGGCGGGGCGGGCCGCGCGGCAAGGGCTTCGGACATCTTCCGATGGTAAGCCAGTTCGATAGTACGGATAACTAAACAACTCGCTCGGCCGAGGGCCTGGCGTGCGCGACAATGAGGTAATGACCTCGCTCAACATCGGCCCCCATGCCGTGCAGCCGCCCGTGGTCCTCGCACCCATGGCAGGCATCACGAACGCCCCCTTCCGCACCCTGTGCCGTGAGTTCTCCGGCGGGAAGGGGCTGTTCGTCAGCGAGATGATCACGACGCGGGCGCTGGTCGAGCGCAACGAGAAGACCATGCAGCTGATCCGCTTCGACGCGACCGAACAGCCTCGCTCGATCCAGCTGTACGGGGTGGACCCGGCCACCGTCGGCAAGGCGGTCCGCATGATCGTGGACGAGGACCTGGCCGACCACATCGACCTCAACTTCGGCTGCCCGGTGCCCAAGGTGACGCGCAAGGGCGGCGGTTCGGCCCTCCCGTACAAGCGGCCGCTGCTGCGGGCGATCCTGCACGAGGCGGTCACGGGCGCGGGCGCCCTGCCGGTCACGATGAAGATGCGCAAGGGCATCGACGACGACCACATCACCTTCCTGGACGCGGGCCGCATCGCCGTGGACGAGGGCGTCACCGCGATCGCCCTGCACGGCCGCACCGCCGCCCAGCACTACGGCGGCACGGCCGACTGGGACGCCATCGCGCGGCTCAAGGAGCACGTCCCGGAGCTCCCGGTGCTCGGCAACGGCGACATCTGGTCGGCGGACGACGCGCTGCGGATGGTGCGCGAGACGGGCTGTGACGGCGTCGTGGTGGGCCGTGGCTGTCTGGGACGGCCGTGGCTGTTCGGCGACCTGGTGGCCGCCTTCGAGGGGCGTGCGGAGCGGGCGACGCCGACCCTGCGCGAGGTGGCCGTGGTGATGCGGCGGCACGCGGAACTGCTCGGCGAGTGGATCGGCGACGAGGCACGCGGTGTCATTGACTTCCGCAAGCATGTGGCCTGGTACCTCAAGGGGTTCTCGACGGGTGGCGAGATGCGCAAGAAGCTCGCTGTGGCGTCTTCTCTCGCCGAAATGGACGCTCATCTGAGCGAGCTTGATCTGGACCAGCCGTGGCCCCAGGGGGCGGATGGGCCCAGGGGGCGTACGTCCGGAAATGGGCGGGTTGTCCTACCTGATGGCTGGCTCAAGGACCCCTACGACTGCGCCGGAATCAGTGACGAAGCCGAGCTGGATACGTCCGGAGGGTGAGATCTGGGGTGCTCCGATGAGCGCTCGGCGGCGTGATTCTCGCCACGCCTGATGATGTAGACGCTCAGATGAGCGCTCGACGGCGGTATGCATTTTCCAAAGGGTGGCACCCAGTGCCACCCTTTATTTTTTCACTCTTCATGGGTTTCGATCACGGAGAGTCGGTGAATAGTGCATGTCGCATTCGGAGCGTAGTGATGCGTTCAACTCCTGAAGTAATGCTGCAACGATCCGGCGACGGCGGACCACTTTCGATCCGGTGGCGGACGGGTGGTTAAAGCCGTATGACGGTTGAGTGGACATACCCAGACACCTTCGATCTGGGTATGTTCCTCGCCGTCAGGGCAGCCAACGCGTCTTCGAGGAGCCGAGACCGTGTCGGAAAACAAAGAACCCCATGTAGCGAAGCGCGGCAGCGCGCAGCAGGCCGGGCAGAAGTTTGTCTACGACTTCACCGAGGGCAACAGGGACCTCAAGGACCTGCTCGGCGGCAAGGGCGCCAACCTCGCCGAGATGACCAACCTCGGCCTGCCGGTGCCTCCGGGGTTCACCATCACGACCGAGGCCTGCAAGGTCTACCTCGACAGCGGCGACGCCCCCAGGGAGCTGCGCGACGAGGTCAGCGCGCACCTGGACGCCCTTGAGTCGAAGATGGGCAAGAAGCTCGGCCAGCAGGACGACCCGCTGCTCGTCTCGGTCCGCTCAGGCGCGAAGTTCTCGATGCCCGGCATGATGGACACCGTCCTCAACATCGGCCTCTCCGACGCGTCCGTGACCGGGCTCGCCAAGCAGCTCGGCGGGGACGAGCGGTTCGCGTGGGACTCCTACCGGCGCCTCATCCAGATGTTCGGCAAGACCGTCCTCGGCGTCGACGGCGAACTCTTCGAAGAGGCCCTCGACGAGGCGAAGACGGCCAAGAAGGTCAAGGTCGACACCGACCTGGAGGCCGCCGACCTCAAGAAGCTCGTGAAGAAGTTCAAGAAGATCGTCTCCGACGGGTGCGGCCGGGACTTCCCGCAGGACCCGCGTGAGCAGATGGACCTCGCCATCAACGCGGTCTTCGACTCGTGGAACACCGACCGCGCCAAGCTCTACCGCCGCCAGGAGCGCATCCCGGGCGACCTGGGCACCGCGGTCAACATCTGCTCGATGGTCTTCGGCAACCTCGGCCCCGACTCCGGCACCGGCGTCGCCTTCACCCGTGACCCGGCCTCCGGGCATCAGGGCGTCTACGGCGACTACCTCCAGAACGCGCAGGGCGAGGACGTCGTCGCTGGCATCCGCAACACGGTCCCGCTCGCCGATCTGGAGTCCATCGACAAGAAGTCGTACGACCAGCTGATGCAGATCATGGAGACCCTCGAAACGCACTACAAGGACCTGTGCGACATCGAGTTCACCATCGAGCGCGGTCAGCTGTGGATGCTCCAGACCCGGGTCGGCAAGCGCACCGCGGGCGCCGCCTTCCGGATCGCCACCCAGCTCGTCGACCAGGGCCTCATCGACGAGGCCGAGGCCCTGCAGCGCGTCAACGGCGCACAGCTCGCGCAGCTGATGTTCCCGCGCTTCGACGGGGACGCGAAGAAGACCCAGCTCCTGGGCCGCGGCATCGCCGCCTCGCCGGGCGCCGCCGTCGGCAAGGCCGTCTTCGACTCGTACACGGCCGTCAAGTGGTCGCGTTCGGGCGAGAAGGTCATCCTGATCCGCCGTGAGACCAACCCGGACGACCTCGACGGGATGATCGCCGCCGAGGGCATCCTGACCAGTCGTGGCGGCAAGACCTCGCACGCGGCCGTGGTGGCGCGCGGCATGGGCAAGACCTGCGTCTGCGGAGCCGAGGAGATCGAGGTCGACACCAAGCGCCGCCGGCTCACCGTCGGCTCCACGGTGGTCGAGGAGGGCGACGTCGTCTCCATCGACGGCTCGTCGGGCAAGGTCTACCTGGGCGAGGTCCCCGTCGTCCCGTCGCCGGTCGTCGAGTACTTCGAGGGCCGGATGCACGCCGGCGCCGACGACGCCGACGAACTGGTCGAGGCCGTGCACCGGATCATGGCGTACGCCGACCGCCGCCGCAGGCTGCGGGTGCGGGCCAACGCCGACAACGCCGAGGACGCGCTGCGCGCCCGCCGCTTCGGCGCCCAGGGCATCGGTCTGTGCCGCACCGAGCACATGTTCCTCGGCGAGCGCCGCGAGATGGTCGAGAAGCTGATCCTCGCCGACACGGACGACGAGCGCGAGGACGCCCTCAAGGGCCTGCTGCCGCTCCAGAAGAAGGACTTCATAGAGCTCTTCGAGGCGATGGACGGCCTGCCGGTCACCGTCCGCCTACTGGACCCGCCGCTGCACGAGTTCCTTCCCGACATCACCGAGCTGTCGGTACGGGTCGCGCTCGCCGAGTCCCGCAAGGACGCCAACGAGAACGACCTGCGGCTGCTCCAGGCCGTGCACCGGCTGCACGAGCAGAACCCGATGCTCGGCCTGCGCGGCGTACGGCTCGGCCTGGTCATCCCCGGCCTGTTCACCATGCAGGTCCGCGCCATCGCCGAGGCCGCCGCCGCCCGCAAGAACGCCAAGGGCGACCCGCGCGCGGAGATCATGATTCCGCTGGTCGGCACCGTCCAGGAGCTGGAGATCGTCCGCGAGGAGGCCGAAGCGGTCATCGCCGAGGTCGAGGCGGCCCACGGCACCGACCTAAAGCTGGCGCTCGGCACGATGATCGAGCTGCCGCGGGCGGCCATCACGGCCGGTCAGATCGCCGAGGCCGCGGAGTTCTTCTCCTTCGGTACGAACGACCTCACGCAGACCGTCTGGGGCTTCTCGCGGGACGACGTGGAGGCCTCGTTCTTCACCGCGTACCTGGAGAAGGGCATCTTCGGGGTCTCCCCGTTCGAGACCATCGACCGGGACGGCGTCGGCGCGCTGGTGCGCTCGGCCGTCGAGGCCGGCCGCAAGACCCGCCCCGACCTCAAGCTGGGCGTCTGCGGTGAGCACGGCGGCGACCCGGAGTCCGTCCACTTCTTCCACGAGGTCGGCCTGGACTACGTCTCCTGCTCCCCGTTCCGGATTCCGGTCGCGCGGCTGGAGGCGGGCCGGGCGGCGGCACAGTCCTCGGGCAGCGACAGCCGCTGAGCCCCCGGGCAGGCACGGCCTCCGGGCCGCAGGGCAGGCACGGTCGCTGAGCCCCGGGCAGGCACGGTCGCTGAGTCCCGGGCAGGCACCTGCTCCGGGCGGCCCGACGAACCACCGGAACCCCCGCCGGGACCTGTTACCCACCCTCACCCCCGGCGGCGGCTCCGGCCCCCACGAAGCGGCGGCACCCTGTGCGGGGGTGCCGCCGCTTCGGCAGTTCCGCGGCGAGTTCGCGCCACGGTGGTGGGTGCGGACACTCGCTGTGGCGGCACATTGCCGGAGGGTGAAGGTCAACCCAACTGCGCGAAGTGGCAGTTGAAAAGTTGACCTTCGCGGCGCCGGGGTACGGCGGCCGGGGGCGGTCGCGCGGCGGTGCGGTGGTGCGGAGCGCGGACGGCGGATCCCCACCCGCCGCCCGCACCCACGCACCTCGGCCGGGCACCGAGTGCGCAACCCCGTACGCCGCCGTCAAGTGCGGCGAAGCCCCCCACGGCCTTCGTCGCTCCCCTCGGGCGTCCGAGGCTGTCGGTGTCCGACGCCGTCAAGCTTCGCCGCTGCCCGGCGCACCCGCGAGGCGTTTCACGCATGGCCGAAAGGCCATGGTGACCCGGTGTAAGGGCGTGCATACTCGTTCGGGGGAACGGTTGCGGGTGCAACCGGTCGGCGAGGGTGGGGAGTTGGATCAGTGGTGCTGCGTATCCACTTCACGGGGGAGGATCTCGCACGGGTGCGGCTCGCCGCCCGTCCTGACGCCCTCTGGGAGACGGTCCTCAGCTTCCACCGGCTCCGGGACCGGCGGGGCGGGCGGGTGTACGGCGACTGGCGCGCCCAGGCGCGGACCCGGCTGGGCAGGGGAGGCTCCCGGCGGCTGCTCGCCTCGGTGGTGCCCGCACGCGGCTACTTCCCCGACTTCCTCACCCCCGCGGAGGGCGTACACGGCTGGGAGGAGGGCCTCTCCGCCGTACGGGCCACGGCCGGCGGCCGGTTCGCGGGCGAACTCGCGCTGCTCAAGAGACAGTTCGACGAGCCACCGCGGCTCGCCGCCCTGGTGGACGCCCTGGGCGACTACCACCGGGCCGCCGTCGCGCCGTACTGGCCCCATGTGCACGCCCGGGTCGAGGCCGAACGGGCGGCCAGGGGGCGCGCCCTCCTCGACGGTGGCGCCGACGCGCTGCTCGCGTCGCTGCCGCCGGCGCTGCGCTGGCGCTCGCCCGTGCTGGAGGCGGACTACCCGGTGGACCGGGACGTGATGCTCGCCGGGCGGGGGCTGCGGCTCCAGCCGTCGTTCTTCTGCCAGGGGGCGCCGGTGATGCTGTACGACCCCGGGCTGCCACCGGTGCTGGTCTACCCGGTGGAGCACGCCGCCCCCCGTACGTCGGCGGCGGGCGGCCCGCACCTGGGCAGGCTCGTCGGGCACACCCGGTCCGCCGTGCTGCGTGCCATCGACCACGGCTGCACGACGAGCGAGCTGGCGCGCCGCGCGGGGGTGTCCCTCGCGTCGGCGAGCCAGCACGCGTGCGTACTGCGGGAGGCGGGGCTGGTGGTCACACTGCGCAACGGCAGCGCGGTGCTCCACTCGCTGACCCCCCTGGGTGCGGCGCTGCTGCGCGGCGGGGCGGCGCCGGCGCTGCAGTACTGACGGCCGGACGGCCAGGGGGCAGGCGGTCAGACGGGCATGCGGCCAGGCGGTCAGGCGGGCAGGCGGTCAGGCGGTCAGGCGCGGAACGGGCCCGTCACCTCGTAGGTGATGCCGCCCGACGAGCTGCCGCTCGTACCGCGCTGGCTGGAGAAGTAGAGACGGCTGCCGTCGGGGGAGAAGGCCGGGCCGGTGATCTCCGAGCCCGACTGGCCGCCGATCCGCAGGAAGGGGGCGACGACGTCGTCCGGGGTGATCAGGCAGATCTCCATGTTGCCGCCGTCCTCGGCGACGAACAGGTCCCCCGACGAGGTACCGGTGACGTTGTCGACGCCGGTCAGCGGGGCGCCGCCGCCGGTGACCAGGGAGTCGTCGTAGACCAGGGCGAGGCTCTGCGCGGCGGCGTCGTAACGCCAGACCCGGTTGTCGCCCTTGGTGGTGAAGAAGCAGACGTCGTCGGCGTAGAAACAGCCCTCGCCGCCGGTGAAGCGCTTGGCGCCGGAGACCTGGTCCCGGGTGGCCTTCGAGGCGCCGGACGGGTCGGGGACGGTGGCCCAGGTGACGGGCCCGCTGGTGCCGGAGCCCATCTTCAGGACCTCCAGCTTGCCCGCGGCGAGATTGCCCCAGACCGAGGGGGTGAAGCGGTAGAAGCAGCCGTCGGTGACGTCCTCGGTCAGGTAGATCACCTTGCGGACGGGGTCGGCGGCGGCGGCCTCGTGCTTGAAGCGCCCCATGGCGTCCCGGCGGACGGCGGCCTTCACGCCCCACGGGTCGGTCTCGAAGACGTACCCGCGGTCGACCTCCTCGCAGCTCAGCCAGGTGTTCCAGGGGGTCTTGCCGCCCGCGCAGTTCTGCCGGGTGGAGGAGAGGATGCGGTAGGCGCCGGTGATCGCCCCGGTGGCCGAGAAGCGGACCGCGCCGGCGCCGCCCGACGGGTTGACCTCCGAGTTGGAGACGTAGATCCAGCCGGTGCCGTCGGCGTAGCAGGCGCCGCCGTCCGGGGCGCTGTGCCAGGTGTACGAGGTACCGGTGACCTTCTGCCCGGAACGGGCGATCACCCGGCTGCGGAACCCGGCGGGCAGCTGGATGCCGTTGGCGTCGGCGGCGCCGGGCGCGCCGTAGGGGCCGGCGCCCGGCTGCGCGGGGTCGGCGAGGGCGGCGCCCCGCCACAGGGTGCCCCCGAAGGCGGCGGCGGAGGAGCCGATGACGGCGGTGCGCAGGAAGGTACGGCGTTCCATGGGGACTCCAGAGGTGGCGAGGTCGGGCAGGGCCTGCCGGTGGAACTTAGAAGCCGTTAATTGACGTACCGTCAACTCGTCGTGAACACAAGCGGAATCAGTCGTCGATCCCCGACCTTTCGACCCCTGCCACGATCCACCGCTGGAAGAACAGGAAGACCAGCAGCAGCGGCAGGATCGACACGGCGGCCGCCACGAACAGCTCGTGCAGGTTGACCGTCTGCGCGGTGTTGAGCGTGGCGAGCGCGACCTGGACCGTCCAGGACCGCTGGTCCTGGCCGATGACCAGCGGCCACAGGAACGCGTTCCACGCACCGATGAACACGATGGTGGCGACGGCGGCGAACACCGGGCGGGAGTTCGGCACGACGACACGCCAGTACGTACGCCAGTGGCCGAGCCCGTCGACGCGTGCCGCGTCCTCCAACTCCCTGGGGAAGCCCAGGAAGTACTGCCGGAAGACGAAACAGGCGAAGGCGGAGAACAGCGTCGGCACGATCAGCCCGCGCAGGGTGGAGATCCAGCCCAGCGAGGAGACCAGCACGAAGCTCGGCACGAAGGTGACCGCGGCCGGGACCATCAGGGTGCCCAGGATCGCGTAGAAGACCTTGTCCGAGTGGCGGTAGGGGATGCGCGCCAGGCCGTACCCGGCGAGCGAGGCGGTGAGGAGGGTGCCCAGCGTGGTGGCCACCGCGATCAGCGCCGAGTTGAGCAGGGAGCGGGCGAAGGGGATCGCGGTGTCGTCGAAGAGTTCGCCGACGTTGTCCCACCGGAGGTCGGCGGGGAGGAAGGTCCACTGCGGCGAGGTGATCTCGGCGTCGGTGGCCAGCCCGTTGCGGACCAGGAGGTAGAAGGGGACGAGGAAGAGCAGGGCGAGAGCGACCAGGAGCGCCACGCGCAACGCGCGGCCCACCCGTACCAGAGCGTCGTCCACGGACCTCAGTCCTCCTTCCGGCCGAGGCCGAAGAAACGTGCCTGGAAGATCGTCACCACGGCGATGACCACTGCCAGGATGACGGCGCCCGCACTGCCCAGCCCCAGGTTCTGACCCTGGCCCAGCGCCTGGTGGTACAGGTACACGAGCGGCGGGCGGGCGTAGGGCGGGTAGCCGCGGGAGTCGGAGAGCAGGTTGTAGAACTCGTCGAAGGCCTGGAAGGCGTTGATGACGAGGAGCAGGACGACCGCGACCGAGGTGGCCCGCAGCTGCGGGAAGGTGAGGTGGCGGAAGACCTGCCAGCCGGGGCGCGCCCCGTCGACGGCCGCCGCCTCGTAGAGGGTGGGGGAGATGCGCTGCAGCCCGGCCAGGAAGAGGATCATGTAGAAGCCGGCCTGGAGCCACAGCCGTACGGTCACGATGGCCAGCCAGTACCAGGGCGGCGAGGTCGTCGACAGCCAGGCCGTCTGGTCGACGCCGAACAGGCCCAGGACGGTGTTGGCGAGGCCGAACCGTACCCCGTTGAAGATCGACATCTTCCAGATGAGCGCCGCGACGACGTAACTGCACGCCGCCGGGAGGAAGAAGACCGACCGGAAGAAGGCCTGCGCGAAGCGGATCCGGTTGACCATCAGCGCGAGCGCGAGGGACAGCGCGTACGTCGCGGGCACGATGAACGCGGTGAACACGACGAACGTGCCGAGGCTGCTGGTGAACGCGTCGTCGCGCAGCATCGCCGCGTAGTTGTCGAAGGCGACGAAGTCCGTCGGGGAGACGGTGTTGTGCGCGTCGAAGAAGCTGAGGTAGAGGCTCCACAGCAGCGGGACGTAGGTGAAGAGGCCGAGCCCGACGGCGAAGGGGCCCACGAAGACCCAGAACCAGAGGGTGTGGTTCTGGGTGCCCAGGAGCCGTGTCCTCATGGTGGTGCCGGTGGCCGTACCGGCGCCCGTGCCGGAGCGGGGGGTCGGGACCCGCGCCGTGGTGCCGGAGCGGTCCCGGGCGCGTCGCGCTGTCGCCCCGGCGCGGTCCCGGGCCGCTGTGGTGCCGGCTTGGTCCGTGGCCGTTGTGGCACCGGCGCGGTCCCGGGCGCCGCGCGCCGTCGCGCCGGTTTGGCCCTGGGCGTCGCGGGCCGTCGCGCCGGCTTGGCCCCGGGCGCCGCGCGCCCTCGCGCCGTCCCGGCCCCGGGCGCCCGGGATCCCTTCCCTCA
This sequence comes from Streptomyces sp. NPDC091272, assembly GCF_044757485.1. NCBI lineage: Bacteria > Bacillati > Actinomycetota > Actinomycetes > Kitasatosporales > Streptomycetaceae > Streptomyces > Streptomyces sp. NPDC091272. Next base: position 187,233 of record NZ_JBIVVC010000005.1, on the reverse strand, counting down.
CGACGATTTCTTCTTCACGCGCTGAAGTTCCTCGCCCGCCTTGCGTACGACGGCCTTCAGCTCGGTGTCCGGGTTGGCGCCGTCCTTGATGATGCGGCTGAGGGCGTCCTGGTAGGCGGTCGCCGAGGCGGGCGTCCACAGGAGCGGCTGTGCGTAGGCGTGTTCGCCCGCGTACCGCACGGCGTCGGCCGCCGCGCCCTCCTTCAGCTTGTCCGCCTTCTCGGCCAGTGAGGTGCGGGCCGGGATGTGGAAGCCGTACGACAGGGCGAAGTCATTCTGCAAGTCGGCCTGTTCGATCCACAGCCACTTGACGAACTCCTTGGCGGCGGCCTGCTGCTTGCTGCGCGCGCCGACGGCCGCGCCGTACGCCCCGACCGGCACGGACGGTCTGCCGCCCGCGCCGTCCTCGGGGAACGGCAGCACGCCGAAGTCGTCGCCGAGTGTCTTGCGGACGGCGGGCAGCGCCCACAGCCCCGACCACTGCATCGCGGTCAGCCCCTGGACGAAGGCCGAGGGGTCGGACCAGTCCGTGGGGGCGCCGAGCAGCAGCGACTTGTCGGCGTACAGCTGGCGCAGCTTGCCGAGGGCGCGGGCGGCGGCCGGGTCGTCGAAGCCGACCTTGCCGTCCTCGGTGACGAGGGAGAGCCCGGCGGCGTAGAGCGGGGTGCCACCGATGGCGCCGACGCCGCCGTCGTTGCCGAGGAAGAGACCCTTGGTCGTCTTGTTCGTCAACGCCCGCGCCGCGTCCACGAGTTCGTCGAGCGTCTGCGGCGGCCGGACATTCGCTGCCTTGAGGAGGCTCTTGCGGTAGAAGAGCAGCTGCATGTCGACGACCTGCGGGACCGACCAGATCTTCCCTTCGTACGTCTTCGGGGCGAGGACGGCGGCGTTGAAGTCGTCCTTCACCCCGGGGCCGTCGAAGAGGTCGGTGAGGTCGACCACCTGGCCGCCCCGGATCTGGTCGAGGGTCGGCCCGTTGACCTCGAAGACGTCGGGGCCACCCGGGGTGAGGAGGGCGGCGGCGGTCTGCTGGTCGTAGTTGCCCGGCCGCCACTGGACGGTGACCCTGGCCTTCTTGTACGCGGCGGCGTACCGGCGGACCGCCTGCTCGGTACCGGGTTCGCCGTACTGGTGGTACCACTGCGCGAGCTCGGGCCCGCTGCCCTGGCCACCACCCGAACCACCGCCGCCCCGCCCGGTGTTGGAGCCGCACGCGCTCAACGCGCCTGCGGCGCCGAGACCCGCTGCCGTACCGAGAAGTGCCCTGCGGCTGATCGTCATGTGGTGTTCCCCCTGAGCTGGCACGCCGGTTGCACGTCGGACCGGGACATCGTGCTGCGGGACGCCCCGGCGATCAACCATGCGCCCCGCTCACGTACGGCGTGTTGCTACCGCGTGTCGGTAACCGGAGCGCCGGCAGAGACTGACATCGCTCGCGCAGGCTGGTCGGGCGGGCCCGCGTCCGCCTGGTCGGGCGGGCCCGTGTCCGCCTGGTCGGGCGGGTCTGTTTCTGCCGGCCTTCTTCCGGTTCCGTCCCGCGGCTGCCGTTCGAATCTTGTTTCATTTTTCTTCCGCGCGGGCGATGACTTATCGCCGCACCCCCGGTCTATATCTGTGAAAGACGGCGGCAGACGGGCCGCGCCGGACAGCAGAGACAGGGGCACCGACCATGGCGACGTACCAGCAGATGATCTTCCTGAACCTTCCGGTCAAGGACCTGGAGGCCTCGAAGAACTTCTTCGGCAAACTGGGCTACGGCTTCAACGAACAGTTCAGCGACGACAAGACCGCGTCCATGGTGATCAGCGACACCATCGTGGTGATGCTGCTGACGGAGCCGCGCTTCAAGGACTTCACCAAGAAGGAGATCGCGGACACCGCCACCACCACCGAGGCCCTGATCGCGATCAGCGCCGAGAGCCGGGCCAAGGTCGACGAGCTGTGCGACGCGGCCCTGTCCGCCGGCGCCGCGCCGGCCGCCGAGCCGCAGGATCACGGGTTCATGTACGGCCGCTCCTTCCAGGACCTGGACGGGCACAACTGGGAGGTCATCTGGATGGACCCCGCGGCCGTCGAGGGCTGAGGGACGGGGTGCCGGTCAGGCGCCGAGGTCCGGGTACGTCACCCCGGTGAGCTGCTCCGAGGCCGCCCACAGCAGCTCACCGGCCCTGTCGTTGCGGGTCCACGGCGCGCGCAGCGACTTCGTGGGGGCCCCGCGCAGGCCCTGGATCCGGGGCCCGGTGAAGGAGTCGGACCGCACGCCCGGCGCGGTCGCCGCGTAGAGGGTGGGCAGTGCGCCCGTCTCGGCGGGCTGCGCGAGGATCCGGTTGCCGATCTCGACGAGCCGCTCCACCCGCTTGCGGCCCTCCATGCGCACCCCCGCCGTCTGGAGGTTGGTGGCGGCGTACCCGGGATGGGCGGCGGCCACCACCAGACCCGAGGCCGCGGCGGTCAGGCGGCGGGCCAGCTCGTGCACGAAGAGGAGATTGGCCGTCTTGGAGCGGCCGTAGGCGAGCCAGCGCTGATAGCGGCGCTCACTGTTGAGATCACCGATCTCGATGTTGCCGAGGACGTGCAGTCCGCTGGAGAGGGTGACGACCCGGGCGCCAGTGGTGTCGAGCAGGTGCGGGAGCAGCAGCCCCGTCAGGGCGAAGTGGCCGAGGTGGTTGACGCCGAACTGGGTCTCGAAGCCGTCGGCGGTGCGGCCCTCGGGGAGCGCCATCACGCCCGCGTTGTTGATGAGCAGATCCAGGCGCGGACCGTGGTCCTTCGCCCAGGCCGCCGCGAAGTCCCGTACCGAGGACAGGTCCGCCAGGTCGAGAGGCCTGAACTCCACGCGGGCGCGCTGCACCTCGCTGCGCAGCAGTTCCTCGGCCGCCCTGCCCCGGCCCTCGTCACGGCACGCGAGAACGACGTGCGCACCACGCCGGGCGAGCTCCCTGGCGGTCACCAGTCCGATTCCGCTGTTGGCACCGGTGACCACCGCGGTGCGGCCGGTCTGGTCGGGAATGTCGTGGGCGTTCCAACCGGTAGTCATCGCCTCAGGGTACGGCGGGGCGGGCGGTGGTTCGGTTTGCCCCACCCCCGGTGTCGTGCGGGCACGATCGAAGGCGGGGGCGGGCCCCGACACCCTTGAGGAATGGACACCCTCACCACGCAGTCGACAGTGCCCGCGCCGCACGGCCGGAGGTTTCCCGGCCCGCGGGAGATCCTGCGCGAGCCGTTCCTGGCGGAGACCTGGCGGCGGATGCTCTTTCTGCTCCTGGCGCTCCCGGTGGGACTGCTCTGTGTGCCGCCGGCGCTGGTCGGCAGGCCCGTCGGGCGACTGCAACTCACGCTGCACAGAAGGCTGCTGGGCAAGGAGTTCGAGGTGCGCGAGCGGGCCGAGGTGCTCGGCGCCGTCCACGCCCTGGCCGCGCTGCCCGTGCACCTGGTCGCCCTGGTGGTGACGTACTTCTGCTGGTTCGTGGTGGTCATCAACCTGGGCTATCCGCTGCGGCCGGACAACGACCCGACGGATTCGTGGGGCGGCCCCACCATGGCCGGCGCCTGGGCGCTGCACGGCGTCGTCGGAGGGTTGGGCTTCCTCCTCCTCGCGCCGTGGGTCGCCAGGGGCTTCACCACCCTCCAGACGCGGCTCGCCGCGTCACTGCTCGGCCGGGACCGGCGGGGCGCCGGAGGAGCCCTCGCCCTCGCGCTCGGCAGCGCGGCCGTGTGCGGGCTCCTCGCCGTGCCGATCGTCCATCAGCTTTAGTGGGCACCGTGCCACGTCGCCCGCGAGCCCTGCCGCACGCCCTCCTCATGCCGCCGCACGCCCTCCCGGCACGGCCACGCCCGCGGGTTCTGCTGCGCGCCCTCCTCGCGCCACGTCATCTGCGGGCCCTGCTGCGCGCCCTCCTCGCGCCACGTCAGCTGCGGGCCCTGCTGCACGCCCTCCTGGCGCTGCCCCTGGCGCTCGTCGGCCTGGTCCTGGTGCTCGCCGGCCTGCTGGTGGGCGGCGCGCTCTCCGTCACCGCGCTCGGACCGTGGCTGATCGCCGCCACCCTGCGTGGGGCGTGCGGGCTGGCTGCCGTCCAACGGGCATTGGCACGCGCCCTGTTGGGGGTCGAGGTCGAGGCCCCTCCCGCCTCCCCGGCCGCGCCGGGGCCCTTCGGGTGGCGGCGCGCCGTGCTCGCCGACCGGGCCGGACGGCGGGCGGTGGGATGGACCCTCGCCGCCCCCGTGCTCGCCGCGCCGGGACCGGTGGCAGTCCTGGTGGGCTACGCGTACGGAGTGCTCTACCTCCTGCACCCCTTCCTCCGGCACCTCAACCACCGGACGGTGCGCGCCCCCGACGGCAGCGAGCAGCACATCTCGGTGGAGTGGTTCGGTGCCCCGATGGACTCCTGGCCGCGGTGGCCGGCCGTGGTCGCGGTGGGCGTGCTGCTGCTCGCCCTCGCGCCCCGGCTCGTGCGGCTGGCCATGCGCCCGTACGTGACGGTCCTGCGCGCGCTGCTCGGGCCGGGGGCCGCCGACCTGCGCATCCAGGCGCTGGAGGAGACCCGCGCGCAGGCCGTGGAGGACGCCGCCGCCACCCTGCGGCGCATCGAGCGGGACCTCCACGACGGCACCCAGGTCCGGCTCGTGGGGCTCGGCATGCACCTCACCATGATCCGCGAGCTGGTGGCCGGCGGCGCCGAACGGGAGCAGGTGCTCGCCGTCGTGGAGGCCGCCCAGTCGCACGCCAAGCAGGCCGTCGCCGACCTGCGGGGCCTGGTCAAGGGCATCCATCCGCCCGTACTCGACCAGGGACTGGCCGCGGCCCTGGCGAACCTGGCGGCGGACAGCCCGCTGGAGGTGGCGGTACGGGTGGCGGTCGGCCCGCGGCCGTCCCCTGCGATCGAGGCCATCGCGTACTTCTGCACGGCCGAGCTCCTCGCCAACTGCGCCAAGCACAGTGGGTCGGACACGGTGGACGTCCAAGTGGACGGGTCACAAGGGGCGTTGACGCTGGTGGTACGGGACGACGGCCGCGGCGGTGCGGTCGTCGGGGCGGGCAGCGGGCTGACCGGGCTGCTGGGGCGGATCAGGGCCGTGGACGGCACGCTGGAGTGCGACAGCCCGGCGGGCGGGCCTACGGTGGTCCGGATCGTGCTGCCGTACCTCTAGAGGAAGTTCACGAACATGCCGCCAGGGCCCCTACGGGTCGTCATCGCCGAGGATTCCGTTCTGCTCAGGGACGGGCTCGCCCAGCTCCTGGGGATGCGGGGCGTCGAGGTCGTGGCCGCCGTCGGGGACGCCGACGCCCTGCTCGCGGCGGTGGCCGAGCACCGGCCGGACGCGGCCGTCGTCGACGTGCGCATGCCGCCCACCCAGACCGACGAGGGGCTGCGGGCGGCCGTCGAGATCCGCCGGACCCACCCCGGGACCGGCGTGCTGATCTTCTCGCAGTACGTGGAGACCGCGTACGCGGCCCAGTTGCTCGGCGGCGCGGGCGGCGGCGCGGGGATCGGCTACCTGCTCAAGGAACGGGTCGTCGACCTGGGGGAGTTCGTCGACGCGCTGGGCCGGGTCGCGGCGGGCGGGACCGCGCTCGACCCGGAGGTGGTGGCCCGGCTGTTCGGGGCCAGCAGGCGCGGCTCGGTGCTGGACACGCTGACGCCACGCGAGCGGGAGGTACTGGCCCTGATGGCCCAGGGGCTGACGAACCAGGGGATCGCGGGACGGTTCGTGGTGACGGAGCGCGCCGTCGAGAAGCACGTCGCGAACATCTTCAGCAAGCTCGGCCTCTCCCCGGCGGAGGGCGGACACCGCAGGGTGCTGGCGGTGCTGCGGTACCTGGAGGGGTAGGCGGGGGTGCCGCGCCGGGTCAGGGGCGCGGAGAGCTGGGGTGCGGAGGGCCGAGGGTGGTGCGGAGCCCTGCTGCCGTGCGCCCCGGGGGGCGCGGAAGGCCGGGGGTGCGGAAGGCCCGGAGTGCGGGGTGCTGCCTGCGGGCCCTGCGCGCCCCCGGTGAGGGGCGGCCGGGTCAGCCGATCTTCAGTTCGCCCATCTCGCTCCAGCCCGTCTGGCCCTCGATCATCGTGCTGACGATCTCCGGCGTGTGCCGCAGCAGCGGGCGCATCGTCTCCATCGCGGCGCGGAAGTGGTCCGAGTTGACGTGGGCCTCGGCCGCGTCGTCCTGGAAGGCCTCCACCACCACGTACTCGTTCGGGTCCTCGACGTTGCGCGACCACTGGAACCACAGGTTGCCCGGCTCCGCGCGCGTGGCGGCGGTGAACGCCTCCACGTGCTGCGGCCAGGAATCGGCGTACTCGGGCTTCACGGGGAACTTCACGACAATAAAGATCATTGCCCCATTCTAGGGCTGCCCTTAATCCTTCTTCAGGGCTCCCTCAAGGGCGCCTTAAAGATCGCCCGCCCGGCTCTGACCAGGGCCTTCGCGGGCCGGGTTGCGCCTAGTTTGACGGACGTGACGATCGAGGCCCCCGCACCTGCCATCCCCGCGCCCAGCGCGTCCGCCCCGCCGCCGGACACCTACCCCGCCCTGGCGGCGTACCTGTCCCGTTCGGAGGCCGGGCCGGGGCCCCGGGCTGCCGTGCGGGCTCCCCGGCCGCCCGCTGACGAACCGGCGCCGGTACCGGAGCCGGCACCTGTGCGGGCGCGGGAGCGCCGTCCCCGCCCGGTGTCGGAGCGCCGTCTCCGTACGGTGTCGGAGCGCCGTCCCCGCCCGGTGTCGGAGCGCCGTCTCCGTCCCATGCCCGTGCGCCGTCCCCGTCCCGCGCCCCGGCTGGCCCCCCGTACCGTCAGCGCCGGCATCGTCGCCGGGGTCGGGGCCGTCTGCCTGTTGTGGGGCGTACAGGCCGTGCCGTCCTTCCGGCTGGACGCGCTGTTCGCCGCCGGGGCGCATCTGAGCGGGCTGCTGGCCGGTTACGGGGTGCTGGTCATGCTCTTCCTGATGGCCCGGGTGCCCGCCGTCGAGCACGGGGTCGGCGCCGACCGGCTCGCCCGCTGGCACGCGCTCGGCGGCCGGTACGTGCTGTCCCTGTGCGCCGGGCACGCGGTGCTGGCGCTGTGCGGGTACGCGGCGCACCGCAGCACCGACCTCCTCTCCGCCTCGGCCGAGCTGCTGGGCTACGGCGGCATCCTCGCGGCTGTGGTGGGCACCGGTCTCCTCGCGGCGGCCGGTGTGAGTTCGGCCCGTGCCGTACGGCGGAAGGTCACGCACGAGACCTGGCGGGCCGTGCACCTGCTCACCTACCTCGGCGTCGCACTCGGCTTCGTGCACCAGCTCGTCGGCCCCGACGTGGCGAGCCATCCGCTGGTGCGGTGGGCGTGGGCGATGCTGCACGCGAGTGTGGCGGTGCTGCTGCTCTGGTACCGCGCGGTGGTCCCCGTACGGCAGGCGCTGCGGCACAGTCTGCGGGTGGCCGAGGTGCGGGACGAGGCGCCGGGCGTGGTGTCGGTGGTGGTGCAGGGCATCGGGCTCGACGAGCTGCGGGCCGAGCCGGGCCAGTTCTTCCGGTGGCGGTTCCTGCAGCGGCGGGTGTGGCGGACCGCGCTGCCGTTCTCGCTGTCCGCACCGGTCAGGGACGACACCCTGCGCATCACGGTCAAGGCTGCGGGGGACCACACCCGGCGGCTGCGCAGGCTGCGGGTCGGCACCCGGGTGCTGGCGACCGGCCCCTTCGGGGCGATGACCGCGCACCGGCGCACCCGGCGCAAGGTGCTGCTGCTGGCGGGCGGTGTGGGCATCACGCCGATGCGGGCGCTGTTCGAGACGCTGCCGTGCGCGCCGGGGGACCTGACGCTGCTCTACCGGGCGCGCGGCGAGGGGCAGCTGGTGCTGCGGGCCGAGCTGGAGCGGATCGCCCGCGAGCGCCGGGCCGGGCTGCACTTCCTGCTCGGCGCCTCCGACGCCGCGTACGACCCGCTCGCTCCCCAGTCGCTGCGCGCACTGGTGCCGGATCTCGCCGAGCACGACGTGTACCTGTGCGGGCCGCCCGGGATGGCGGACACGGCGACGGCCTCGCTGATACGGGCCGGGGTTCCGGCGGCCCGTATCCACACCGAACTCTTCCGCTTCTGACCTCCCGGCCCGATTCCCTCGATCCCCCCCGCCGGGTCCCCCTGATCCTCCCTTTCGCCGGCCAGCCCCTGGAGGCCCCTCGTGGCACGTCACCGCAGACCCGTACCCGCCCGTCCCGCAGCCGTCACCGACCGCGCCCGCAGAAGGGTCGCCGCCGGCCTCTTCGGGGCGAGTGCGCTCGCCGCGACCTTCCTGGTCACAGCGGTGGAACCGGCCGCTCCGCCCGCCCCGGACCGGGACCGGGGCAACATCACCTCAGATCTCGCTCAACTTTCCCCCAAGTAAGTGACGCAGGGGACTTACGCTCCGTACTGTCGTGCTCATGCCCGACATCTCACTCACCACCGTCCTGCTCCTCTGCCTCGCCGCGGCGGTGGCCGGCTGGGTGGACGCGGTGGTGGGCGGCGGCGGGCTGCTGCTCCTGCCCGCCCTGATCATGGGCCTGCCGGGCGGCATGGCGAGCACCTTCGCGCTCGGCACCAACAAGGCGGTCTCGATCGTCGGTACCTCGGGCGCCGCCGTCACGTACGTGCGCAAGGCCCCGATCGACGTGAAGATCGCGGTCCGGATCGGGCTGGCGGCCCTCGCCGGGTCCACCGCCGGTGCCTCCTTCGCCGCCGGGATCAGCAACGACGTGCTACGCCCCATGATCATGGTGGTACTCGTCGGTGTCGGCAGCTTCGTCATCTTCCGCCCCCAGTTCGGCACGGCCCCGGCCCTCGGCCCGGCCTCCCGGCAGCGGATCCTCGCCGCGATCGCCCTCGCGGGTCTGGGTATCGGCTTCTACGACGGGCTGTTCGGGCCCGGCACCGGCACCTTCCTCGTACTCGCGCTCTCCGCGATCCTGCACTTCGACATGGTGACCGCGTCGGCCACCGCGAAGATCGTCAACGTCTGCACCAACGCGGGCGCGCTCGCGATGTTCGCCTACCAGGGGTACGTGCTCTGGCAGCTCGCCGCGCTGATGGCGGTGTTCAACCTGGCGGGCGGCATGTTCGGGGCGCGTACCGCGCTCAAGAAGGGCAGCGGATTCGTACGGGTGGTGCTGCTGGTGGTGGTGTTCGCCATGGTGGCGAAGCTGGCGTTCGACCAGTGGGTGAAGTGACCACGGGGGTCGTCACTCGGCAAGGTGAGCTCCGGGGACCACTCGGCGAAGTGACCCTGGGGACCACTCGGCGAAGTGGCCCCGGGGACCACTCGGCAGAGTGACCTCCGGGGATCGGCGAAGTGTCCCGGCGGTTATTTGACGCGCGTCAGGTGGGCGTAGGCGACCACGTTGCCCCGGTAGCCCTTGCCCTCGACGAAGCCGCCGCCGCAGGTGATCACCCGCAGTTCGGCCCGTGCGGCCCTGCCGTAGACCTTCCGGTCGGGGAACTCGTCCTTGTCGTACACCTCGACCGCGTCGATCGAGAAGACGGCGGTACGGCCGTCCTCGCGGAGCACCTCGACCGTGTGGCCCTTGCGCAGGGCGCCGAGCCGGTAGAACACCGCCGGGCCGTCCGCCGTGTCGACATGGCCGGCGACGACGGCGGTTCCGGGGGCGCCGGGCGGAGGGCCGTCCTGGTACCACCCGGCGAGGTTCGGATTGCCCGCGGGCGGGGCCTGGAGGCCACCGGCCGCGTCCAGGCCGAGCCGCATCATCGGTGTGTCCACCCGGATCTGCGGGATGCGCAGCCGCACCGGTGCGGACCGGGGGAGCGCCACGGGACGCGTCGTGGAGGCCTGCCGTTCGCCCTCCCGCCCCGCGTGTCCAGGCGTGAACGCCTCGGCCGACGTGGGCTGCGGCGGCTCCTTGAGGCTCCCCGGGCCGCCCTGCACCAGCCAGAGCCCGGCGAGCGCGCAGAGCACGACCAGCGCGCAGTGGGTGCGGAACCTGGCGGAGTCCACGGGCGCCGGGAAGATGGCCCGGGGTGGCCTTGGCGTCCTGAGGGTCCTTGGCGTCCTGAGGGTCCTGGGCGTCCTGAGGGTCCTGGGGATCCTGGGCACGGCGCTACTCCGAACTCCGGCTCGTGGTCTGGGCCCGCGTCCCCGCCCGGGACTCATGGTGAAGGGCGGGGACGCGGGGCGGTGGCGGCGTTTGGGCCTGTGCTCCCGCACTGGCCCCGCGGAGCCGGTGCTCTCGCACCCGCTCCGCCCAGGCTGTTAGCGCGTGCCGCTCGCCCGGCGGCGCAGCAGCCAGGTGCCGCCCACGGCGGACGCGGCCAGAAAGGCCGCCCCCGCCGCGATCTGGGGGGTGCCGGGGACAGCGGACGTACCGCCGCCGACTCCGGTACGGACGTGTCCGGTGGGGTGGTCGGGGTGGGCGGGGCCGGGGCTCGGCCCACCGTCCGCGGTCACCCACAGGGTGCCCTTCGCCGACTTGTGACCGTCCGCGCAGGAGACGCTGATCGTGTAATCGCCCTCGGCGGTGTGCGCCGGCACGGTGAACTGCCCGACCAGCACCTCCTGGTGAGTGCTCGTCCGCATGGTGAAGTCTCCGAGCGAGAGCGAGGAGGCGTTGCCGGTGCCGTGCTCGCCGGGGCCGCACACGGTGGTGTTCACGGTGACGACGTCACCGGGCGACGCGGTCGCGGGGTTGAACTCAAGCCCGCCTGCTGACGGATGCTCACCGGTGGGCGGCTGCTCACCGGCGGACGGTTGCTCGCCTGCGGGCAGCCGCTCACCGGTGGACGGTTGCTCTCCGGTGGGCAGCCCATCCTCGGTGGCCAGCCCATCCCCGGGGGGCAGCCCACCCTCGGCGGCCAGCCCATCCCCGGCGGGCAGCTCACCCTCGGCGGGCGGCCCGTCCTCCAAGGGTGACCCGTCCGCCAGGGACGGCCCGTCCTCCACCGGTGACGCGCCTTCAGGGGGCGCCGCATCCTGCTGGGACCGCTCGTCCTCCGCGGGCGTCGCTTCCCCCGCGGTGAGCCCGGTCGGCCCGGCACTCGCGGCATCCCCCGCGCTCTCGTACGCGACCTGCGCCCCGCGGTCGTTCGGGATGTGCCCGGCGCGGGCCTGCTCCGTGCCCCCCTGGGCCGCGTACGCGCTGCCCGCCGCCGTCGCGCTCCCGCCCAGCGCCAGCACGGCCGCGGCGCACACCGCGCCGGTCAGCCGGTTGCGGCGGGGTGGGGCGGCACTGCTGCGCATGTCGTCCTCCGGAGGCTGGGGCGGGCCCGGCCGTACTCGTCCTGTACACGTGTCGGCTCTGTCTCCGAGATAAGCGGCGCGGCGCCGCACCCGCCTCCCGAGGACCGTCCCCACGGGGCCCAACGGGCCGCCCCTTCACCCGTACGCCAGCACATCCCGGCAGGTCACAGCGGTGACAGCGGCTCACCCCCGCTGCCGGACCGAACGGGTGACACCCCGCCCGCCGCGGCCGGCGGCGAGGGAATTCCGTACGGCGCTTGACCTCAAGTGGACTTGACGTCACAACCTTCTCCGCATGGACATCAACAGCACCGCACCCGCCGTATCTGCCGCCACCAACTCGCCCGCCGAGAAGCCCATCCGGGTGGCCGTCATCATCGGCAGCAACCGCGAGGGCCGCTTCGCCCCCGTGATCTCCGACTGGTTCCTCTCCCGCGCCGAGGACTTCGGCGGGCTGGACGTCGACGTCGTCGACGTGGCCGAGGTCGACCTGCCGACCGCGCTCTCCTTCCAGCCTTCCGACGAGGTGCAGGCCGAGCGCGACAGGGTGTCGAAGCGGCTGGCGGCGGCCGACGCGTTCGTCGTCATCACCCCCGAGTACAACCACTCCTACCCCGCGGGCCTCAAGAGCCTCATCGACTGGCACAACACCGAATGGCACGCCAAACCCGTCGGCTTCGTCTCGTACGGCGGCCTCTCCGGTGGGCTGCGCGCCGTCGAGCACCTGCGGCAGGTCTTCGCCGAACTGCACGCCGTCACCCTGCGCGACACCGTCTCCTTCCACGGGCCGTGGGGCCAGTTCGACGAGGCCGGGCAGCACACCGCTCCCGGCGAGGCCAACACCGCCGCCAAGTCGCTCCTCAACCAGTTGACCTGGTGGGCCCACGCCCTGCGCGACGCCAAGTCGCGCCGCCCCTTCTCGGCGTAACCGGTCTCTCGGCGTAGCCGGTCGAGGAGCCTGCTGAGCCGTGAGAGGCACGAGCAGGGGCGGTCGAGGGAGTCCGGGCTCTCCCTGTGACAGCGGTGGCCGAGCGCCCCGGGGCTACCCCTGTGACGTCCCGGGCGCCTGAGGCAGCGTCACGACCGCCACCGCGCCCCCGTGGTGCGGATCGTTGCGCAGCTGGACCTCCGCGCCGATCGCCCGCGCCTGGCCGAACGCGATCGTCAGCCCGAGCCCGGCGCCCGTGCCGCGCTCGGCCGCCCCGGTGAGGAACCGCTGCGGGCCGTCCCGCAGGAGGGCCGGCGGGAAGCCGGGGCCGTGGTCACGGACCACGACGGACGGGCCCTCCACCTCGACCTCCACCGGGTCCGCGCCGTGCAGGCGCGCGTTGGCGACCAGGTTGACGACGATGCGCTCCAGCCGGCGCGCGTCCGTCGTGACGCGGGTGTCCTCGTCCTCGGCCGGCCCGGTGAACGGGCAGCCGAGCCGCAGTGCGACGGACGCCACCAGCTTCCCCAGCGGATGCGAGGCGAGGTCCGGTTCCTCCGTACGGGAGTCCAGCCTGGCCACCTCCAGCAGGTCCTCGGTGAGGGTGCGCAGCGCGGCCACCCGGTCCCGTACCAGCTCGGTCGGCCGGGACGGCGGCAGCAGTTCGGCGGCGGTCTGCAGACCGGTCAGCGGGGTCCGCAGCTCGTGCGCCACGTCGGCCGTGAACCGCCGCTCGGCCTCGATGCGGCGTTGCAGGGAAGCGGCCATGGTGTTGACCGCGGCGGCCAGCTCGGCCACCTCGTCCTTGCCGTCCCCCGGCGCCCGGTCGCCGCCTGCGACACGGGCGTCCAGGTCCCCGTCGCTGATCCGGCGGGCGGTCGCCGCCGCCGTGCGCAGCGACCGGCTCAGCCGGGACGCCAGGGCGGCCCCGCCGAGCGCGGCCAGTACGACGACGACCGCACCCCACACCACCAGACTCCGGTCCAGCTCGCGGATCTCCTCGCGCTGGGCGTCCAGCGGCAGCCGGACCGACAGCACCCGCTCACCGACCGGGCGGGCCGCCCACACGGCGGGGGAGTGACCGGACAGGTCGAGGTAGGTGTTGCGGATCCCGGCGCGGGCGGCGTCGTGCAACGGGCCGGGCAGGTCGGGGGAGTCGATCGCCGAGCCGGTGTCGGCGGCGTCGACGTGCCCGGTCAGCTCGTACAGCTGCCGTACCCGGTACAGCTCGGCGAGCGCGGACTCGCGGGCGGTCTCGGCCACCTGGGCGGTACGGGCCTGGTGGATCAGCGCCCCGATGGCCAGTGCCACGACCGCCGCGCCCACGGCGGGCAGCGCGGCGATCTTCCAGCGCAGGCTGAGCCCGGCGGCGAAGCCGCGCACCCGGCGGACAGCCCGGCGGATCACGAAGCACCCGCCGGGCCGGCCGCACCGCGCACCCGGCGGATCACGGGGCGCCCGCCGGCCCGGCCGCAGGGGCCGCGGCCGGCGCGGTCGTACGCACGGGAGCTGGTCCACCCGGCGTCGACGCGCTCGGCGCGGATGCCGGTCCACGCGGCGGTGACGTGCTCGGCGCGGGAGCCGGTCCTTCGGGCGAGGACGTGCGCGGTGCGGGGGCCGTCCCGCCGGGCGAGGACGTGCGCGGTGCGGGAGCCGTCGGGGCGTCCGGCTCGGGAGACGTCGTACGTACGCTGCGCACCTCGCTGGCCGTGACCATCCGCCTGCCGTCCCAGCGGTAACGGACCGCCTGCTCACCGCCGTCGGCCGTCGGGCCGCGCACGACGAGGTCTTCGCCGACCGCCTCGACGACCGGACGCAGGCCACTGGTGTGCAGGACGGGCACGATCTGCCCCTCGCGCACCGTGTACACCGCCAGCAGCATCCGGCCGCTCTCCAGGTCCACCGCGCTGATCAGCTCGGGCTGCCGGTCACCGGTGAGGTCGTGCAGGGCGGCGGGCCGCACCCCGGGCGTGCCCGGCCTGTCGACCGCGCCGCGCCCCGCCGGGCGCGCCATGCGCGGATCCGCGCGCAGCACGTCCAGCTGATCCATGGCGGCGAGCCCGCCCGGCGGCACCGTGGGGGCGCCGGACAGCGGATCGGGAGCGGGCTGCCGCGCGGGGTCGGCGGCGGCGTCCGACGCGGCGGGCGAGCCCGGGGACCAGGCGGGCCACAGGTTCTTCGGCTGCGCCTCGGTGGTGGCGGACGGGGCCGGCCCGCCCTCGCCGAGACCGGACGGCGCGCCGCAGCCGGTCAGCAGGACCCCGCAGCCGAGCGCGGCGAGTACCGCCGCGGCGGCCGGGGCCGGGACGGCGGCGGGAGGACCGCTCGCTCTGCGCATGGGGCTCGATCTGCCGGTACGGACACAGGGGCTACCTGAGCCTATGCACCGAGCATCACGGCAACCCGGACATTCTGTAACAACCGTGCGTACGGTCCGGGTCGCCCGGAAAGTCCCGCCGCCCGCACCCGACGGGCCCGGCTCCCCCTGCTCCGCACCGGACGGCCGCCCCCGTCGCGGGCCGACACGCGATACACCCGAATGGGTGGGGGAAGTTTGGAAGTTGGGCGTGGCCAGTAGCAACCTGCCGTGCATGCACAGCACCCACCTCAAGACCCTGTTCACGGCGGCGGCCCTGGCGGCGACGTTCTTCGCGCCGACGGGGGAGTCCCATGCGGCCGAGTCCCAGCCGGCGGTGGCCGTCGCACCCGACTACGACCAGTGGGTCGGTAGGACCCTCGTCCCGACCGGCTCACCGGACCCCTCCGGCGTGCCCGCCGGCCGGCTGGTCCACGAGCGGGACATCCCCGAGCCGTACCGGATCGTCGCCCCGGACTCCTTCGTCACCCAGGAGTACAGCCCGGACCGGCTCAACCTCTACGTCGACGACCGGAACACCATCACCCGCGTCAACTTCGGCTGATCCGGCGACCGCGCCTGCCTGCCGATTTCGCCTGCCCGGCGGCCCGGCGCCCCCGCGAGGAGAGCGCTGGGCCCCTCCACCGGCAGAGGTCCGGCGCCTCAGCGGGCAGGCGGCCCCGCCAGCGCCTCGCTCACCCCGGGTTCGCGCGCCCCGAGGAAGCGCGGATCGGGCCGGAACGCGGCGTCCAGGGCGGCCTTCCCCGCGGCGAACACCTCACGGGCCCCGCCGTAGTACCAGGTCGCGTCGTGCACGTCGTCGACCCCGACGCCGAAGCCCTCGACCCCGGCCGCGTCGCACAGCGCGACCGCCCGCCGTATGTGGAAGGCCTGGCTGATCAGTACCGCCCGGTCCACCCCGAAGATCTTCTTTGCCCGTACGCACGAGTCCCAGGTGTCGAATCCGGCGTAGTCACTGACGATGTGCCCGGCGGGCACCCCGTGCCGCACCAGGTAGGTGCGCATGGCGTCCGGTTCGTCGTACTCCTCGCGGCTGTTGTCCCCGGTGACGAGCACGACACGGATCTTCCCCGCCCGGTACAGCTCCGCCGCCGCGTCCAGCCGGCGCGCCAGGTACGGCGTGGGCCCGCCGCGCCACAGCCCGGCCCCGAAGACGATGCCCACCTCCCGCTCCGGCGCCTCCCCGGTGCCGCCGACCCGCCCGCCGGTCGCCGCGTACGTCCACGTCGACGGCAGCAGGGCGAGCACGCACCCGGCCACCACGGCCCGCACCAGCCGCCGTCTCGCCCCCCGGCTCCGCGGCAGCCGGGGCCACTTGACACTCGGTAGCCCGAACCGCATCACATTCCCCCTGGTGGTACCCGTCCGCTCCTCACCCTCTGGACGCTCGGGCGGCACGGAAGGTTCCCCTCCTCCCGTGCGGCGAACGGAAGGGCAGGGGGGCGGCGTTGTTCCGAATGCATTGTGCATGGCGCCCAATTGCCGGGGAACACGTGTGCCTGGAGGTTGATAACCATGGTTCCCCTGTTGGTGGTACTTCTGCTGATCCTGCTTCTTTTCGGACTGGGATTCGCGGTCAAGATTTTCTTCTGGATCGCCCTCGCGGTGCTGATCCTGTGGGCGCTCGGATTCGTTGCGCGGTCCAGCGGCAGCGGTGGCCGACGCGGTCGCTGGTACCGCTGGTAGAAGAGGCGTGACGGCCGGGCCGCCGGACGGCGAAGAAATTCCGGCGGTTTGTCCCGTGTAGGAAAGAAAACACCGGGCACCCGTCCGTCAGAGGGAAAGCGGCAGTTGTTGAGCGGACGCTTTCCCGGTACGAAAGACGGATACGAAAGACGTGGGACACGCGTCAATTGCCTACGATGAAGGAGCCATTCATGAGCGAGAACATCTGGGGCTACCAGCCGACGGCCGGTCACCAGTCGGGCACCGCCCTGACCGGGTACAAGGTCGAGGCGACCGACGGCAGCATCGGCAAGGTCGACAAGCACTCCGACGAGGTGGGCTCGGCCTACCTGGTCGTCGACACCGGTGTCTGGATCTTCGGCAAGCACGTGCTGCTGCCGGCCGGCACGGTCAAGAGCGTCGACGCGGCCGAGAAGAAGATCTACGTGGACCTGACCAAGGACCAGATCAAGGACGCGCCCGAGTTCGACAAGGACAAGCACATCGGTGACTCGGGCTACCACGAGCAGATCGGCGGCTACTACGGCAAGCACCGGCGCCCCTGAGAGGTGCGCGGGCGGTGACGTCAAGTACCGCGGGCGGGGCCGGCCGGGAGGAGACTCCCGGCCGGCCCCGCCGCCGTGCCGCCACGGGAAGCAGGGGCCGGGCGGAACCGGTTCTGGCGGGCCGGGGCAGGGCGGTGAACAGCGGTCACCCTCGCGCAACGCCGGTGCAATGTGTGAGGGGGAGTATCGACGGCATGACGACAGAGCCGGCAGCGCCGCGAGAAGCACCTCGGGAGCCCCGCGCCGTCCAGGGGGCCGGCCCCGCCCCCGGGCCCGGTGGGACGCCTTCCCTGCCGTTCGACACCGTCGCCGAGCTCCTCACCCGTATCACCGCCCAGTTGTCCACCCAGCTCGGCGGCACGTCCTTCAACGGGACCCGGGCCGAGGGGAAGTACCCCCACGGCGCACCGCGCGGCACCGGAACCCCCTCACCCGCCTGACCGGCGAACCAAACCTGCCCGACCGGTGGGCCGCTCCCGCCGGGCCGGTGGCCCCTCACCCGCCTGACCTGCACGCGGCGGGTGGGCGCGGCTGTCAGTCGCTGCGGTTACGGTCATCGGTATGGAAAGCACCGCATACGACTCGGCCGCGACACAGCGCTGGGACGCCGAGCCCGACAAACGGCCCGGCAGGACCGCGTTCCAGCGCGACCGTGCCCGGGTGCTGCACTCCGCCGCGCTGCGCCGCCTGGCGGGCAAGACCCAGGTGGTCACGCCCGGTTCGCGCAGCCAGGCCTGGGACTCCAGCCCCCGCACCCGGCTCACCCACTCCCTGGAGTGCGCCCAGGTCGGCCGGGAGCTCGGCGCCGCCCTCGGCTGCGACCCCGACCTGGTCGAAGCGGCCTGCCTCTCCCACGACATGGGCCACCCGCCCTTCGGGCACACCGGCGAGCAGGCGCTCCACGAATTCGCCAAGGACTGCGGCGGGTTCGAGGGCAACGCCCAGTCGTTGCGGCTGCTGACCCGCCTCGAACCCAAGCGTTTCGTACGCAGCGAGGAGAGCGGCGCTCTCGTCAGCGTCGGCCTCAACCTCACCAGGGCCGCCCTGGACGCCGCCACCAAGTACCCCTGGCCGCGCGGCAGTCACCCCACCGACCCCCACTCGGTGAAGTTCGGGGTGTACGAGGACGACCTGCCGGTCTTCCGGTGGGCACGCGAGGGCGCCCCGGGGCTGCGCAAGTGCTTCGAGGCCCAGGTGATGGACTGGTCCGACGACGTCGCGTACTCGGTGCACGACTTCGAGGACGGCCTGCACGCCGGCCACATCGACCCCGGCCTCCTGCACGCGGAGCCCGAGCGGCGGGAGATCTACCAGGTGGCGCGCGGGCGGTACGTACCCGACGACACCGACCCCGCCGAACTGGCCGCCGCCCTCGACCGCCTCATGGAGCAGGAGTGGTGGCCGCACGGCTACGACGGATCGGCCATCGCCCAGGCCCGGTTGAAGGACGCCACCAGCCAGCTCATCGGCCGCTTCTGCCTGGCGGCGGAGTCGGCGACCCGCGACGCCTTCGGCGGCGGCCGGCTCACCCGTTACGGGGCGGAGCTCATCGTCCCGCGCGCGACGCGCAACGAGTGCGCGGTCCTGAAGGCGGTGGCCGACCGGTACGTGATGCAGCGCGCGGAACAGGAACGGCTGCGCGCCGACCAGCGGGTCGTCATCGCGGAGCTGGCCCAGGCGCTGACGGTGCGGGCGCCGGGGGAGGGGCTCGACCCCCAGTTCCGGGCCCTGTTCGACGCGGCCCACGACGACCGCGCACGCAAGCGGGTCCTGGTGGACCAGATCGCATCCCTCACGGACGCCTCGGCCAGGTCCCTGCACGGCCGGCTGACCGGAGGCGGACGCTTGTAGCGTTTCCCGTCCGGGCGGCGCCCGCCGACCCCACCCCCCTCTTCCCCCCTCACCATCCGTGCGGGACGCTCGAAGGCACACGCGCACAGCACAGGCGCACAATGGAGGCATCAAGTGGTCGACGCAGATCAGACGTACCTCATCGTCGGCGCGGGACTCGCCGGAGCGAAAGCCGCCGAAACCCTCCGCGCCGAGGGCTTCACCGGCCGGGTGATCCTGATCGGCGACGAACGGGACCACCCCTACGAACGCCCGCCCCTCTCCAAGGCACTGCTCGCGGGCAAGGCGGACCGCGACTCCGTCCTCGTCCAGGAGCCCGGCTGGTACGCCGCCAACGACGTCGAGCTGCACCTCGGTCAGCCCGTCGTGCACCTCGACCGGGAGGCGAAGACCGTCCGGCTCGGCGACAGCACCCTGATCGGCTACGACAAGCTCCTCCTGGCCACCGGCTCGGAGCCCCGCCGCCTCGACATCCCCGGCACCGCCCTGGCCGGCGTGCACCATCTGCGCCGGCTCTCCCACTCCGAACGGCTGCGCGGCGTCCTGGCCACCCTCGGCCGCGACAACGGGCACCTGGTCGTCGCGGGGGCCGGCTGGATCGGCCTGGAGATCGCCGCGGCGGCCCGTGGGTACGGGGCGGAGGTCACCGTCGTCGAACCCGAGCCGACCCCCCTGCACTCCGTCCTCGGCCCCGAGCTCGGCCAGCTCTTCGCCGACCTGCACGCCGAGCACGGCGTCCGCTTCCACTTCGGGGCCCGCCTCACCGAGATCGTCGGCCAGGACGGCATGGTCCTCGCCGCCCTCACCGACGACGGCGAGGAGCACCCCGCCCACGACGTGCTCGCCGCCATCGGCGCCGCCCCGCGCACCGCCATCGCCGAGGCCTCGGGACTGGCCCTGGTGGACCGGTCGCACGGCGGCGGCATCGCCGTCGACAGCCACCTGCGCACCAGCGACCCCGACATCTACGCCGCGGGCGACGTCGCCGCCGTACCGCTGCACCTGCCCGGCACCCCGCTGCACGGCCGGCGGCTGCGCGTCGAGCACTGGGCGAACGCGCTGAACGGCGGACCCGCCGCGGCCCGCGCCATGCTCGGGCACGGCACGGCGTACGACCGCGTCCCCTACTTCTTCTCCGACCAGTACGACCTGGGCCTGGAGTACTCGGGCTGGGCGCCCCCCGGCTCGTACGACCAGGTGGTTGTCCGGGGCGACGCGGGCAAGCGCCAGTTCATCGCCTTCTGGCTGAAGGACCACCGGGTGCTCGCCGGCATGAACGTCAACGTGTGGGACGTCACCGACCAGATCCAGCGGCTCGTGCGCAGCGGGGCCGAGGTCGACCACCATGCCCTCGCCGACCCCTCCGTACCCCTGGACTCCTTGATCCACTGACCCCGCCGCCGTCGGGGTGTCCGAGCCTCCCCGTACACTTCACGCGTGGCAGGCAGGATCAACGACGACGACGTGAAGGCGGTCCGGGAGGCGCTCCCGATCGACGCCGTCGTGTCCGAATACCTTCAGCTCAAGGGCGCGGGCGGCGGCAACCTCAAGGGCCTCTGCCCCTTCCACGACGAGAAGTCCCCGTCCTTCCAGGTCAGTCCGAGCAAGGGTCTCTTCCACTGCTTCGGCTGCCAGGAGGGCGGCGACACGATCGCCTTCGTGATGAAGATCGACCACCTCACCTTCGCGGAGACGGTCGAGCGCCTCGCCGCGCAGGCGGGCATCACCCTGCGGTACGAGGAGGGCGGCTACAACCCCTCCACGCAGCGCGGCGAGCGCACCCGCCTCGTCGAGGCGCACAAGGCGGCGGCGGACTTCTACATCCAGCAGCTGGAGAGCCCCGAGGCCGAGATCGGGCGCACCTTCCTCGCCGAGCGCGGCTTCGACCAGGCCGCCGCCGCCCACTTCGGCGTCGGCTACAGCCCGGCCGGCTGGGACCACCTCACCCGTTTCCTGCGCGGCAAGGGCTTCAGCGACAAGGAGCTCATCACCTCAGGGCTCTCCCAGGACGGCCGCCGCGGTCCCATCGACCGCTTCCGCGGCCGGCTGATGTGGCCGATCCGCGACATCGGCGGCGAGGTCGTCGGATTCGGCGCGCGCAAGCTCCGCGACGACGACAACGGGCCGAAGTACCTCAACACCCCCGAGACGCCGATCTACAAGAAGTCCCAGGTGCTGTACGGGATCGACCTGGCGAAGAAGGACATCGCCAAGGTCAGCAGGGCCGTCGTCGTCGAGGGCTACACCGACGTCATGGCCTGCCACCTGGCGGGCGTCACCACCGCCATCGCGACCTGCGGCACCGCCTTCGGCGGCGACCACATCAAGATCCTCCGCCGGCTCCTGATGGACAACGGCAGCGCCCGCGTCATCTTCACCTTCGACGGCGACGCCGCGGGCCAGAAGGCCGCCCTGCGCGCCTTCGAGGACGACCAGAAGTTCGCCGCCGAGACGTACATCGCGATCGCCCCCGACAACATGGACCCCTGCGACCTGCGGCTGATGAAGGGCGACGAGGCCGTGGTCGACCTCACCCAGCCCCGCACCCCGCTCTTCGAGTTCGCGCTGCGCCAGATCATCGCCAGGTACGACCTGGAGACCCCGGCCGGGCGGGCCGCCGCCCTCGACGAGGCCGGCCCGGTCGTCGCCCGCATCAAGAACAGCGCCTCGCAGCACGAGGTCGCCGTACAGCTCGCCGGCATGCTCGGCATCCTCGACACCCAGTTCGTCGTCAAGCGCATCGGACAGCTCGCCCGCTGGGCGAAGGACCGCGGCGGGCGCGGCGCCGCGGCCCCGCAGGCCCCCCGGCAGTACGACACGGGCCCGGCGGCCCCCGTGCACGCGGGTCCCGCCCTCACCCTGCGCAGCCCGGTCCACCGCACCGAGCGCGAGCTGCTGAAGCTCGCCCTGCAGCGGCCCGACCTGGTCTCCCCGGCCTTCGACGCGTACGGTGCCGACGAGTTCACCGCGCCCCCGTACGCCGCCGTGCGCCAGACCATCGAGGAGGCGGGCGGCGCGGAGCTCGGCGCCGGGGCCCCCGCCGACTACCTCGCCCAGGTCCGCGAGGCAGCCGTGAACGACCAGGTCAGGGCCATGGTCACGGAGCTGGCGGTGGAACCCATCCGACGCAGGACCGTGGACGAGGTGTACGCGGGCGAGCAGCTCGTGGCGGTCCGGCTGCGCGCCGTCGACCGCCGCATCCTGGAGGTACAGGGCTCCCTGGCGAGGGTCGGCAGCCAGGGCGACCCCGACCACCTGGCCGCCGTGCAGAACGAACTGTGGGTCCTGCAGCAGTACGCCCGCTCCCTGCGCAACCACGGCGCGGCCGCGCTCTAGCGGGCGGTTCAGGTGCGGGCCCCGGGGCCCGGCTCCGGGCCGCCCGGCGGACTCTCCTAGCGCCTTTTGGCTCCCTCCGGGTAACCACTCGGTCACGGACCGGACTCAGAAAGTCAGCGCACGCCCCTCGCGGCGGCCGTGTGTCGCACCCCACACTGGGTGCGGTGCCTGAGGCTTTGACCCGGCTGTGTTCACCCTGGAGGTCGCCCCCGTGCAGACCCGGACCCTGACCGATCTGGTAACGGCGGTTCCCGCGCAGAGCCGCGCCGAGCACCATCCGGACGCGGCCGGACAGGCGCCGAGGTCCACCGAGGACACGCTGGAGGAACGCGAGCCGCAGAGCGAGCAGGAGCGCCCCGACCCGCCGGAACGCCCCGCCCGCGCCGACGGCTCCGCCACCCCGTCCTCCGACCTCTTCCGCCAGTACCTGCGGGAGATAGGCCGCATCCCGCTGCTCACCGCCGCCGACGAGGTCGAACTGGCCCGCAGCGTCGAGGCGGGCCTCTTCGCCGAGGAGAGACTGGCGGGCGCATCCGACCTGGACTCCCAGCTCGCCCTCGACCTGGACAAGCTGGTGGTACGGGGCCGGGTGGCCAAGCGGCGCCTCATCGAGGCGAACCTGCGCCTGGTCGTCTCCGTGGCGAAGCGGTACGTCGGCCGCGGGCTGACCATGCTCGACCTGGTGCAGGAGGGCAACCTCGGCCTGATCCGGGCCGTCGAGAAGTTCGACTACGCCCGCGGCTTCAAGTTCTCCACGTACGCCACCTGGTGGATCCGCCAGGCCATGTCCCGCGCCCTCGCCGACCAGGCCCGTACGATCCGGGTCCCCGTGCACGTGGTCGAACTCATCAACCGCGTCGTACGGGTGCAGCGCCGGATGCTCCAGGAGCGCGGCTACGAGCCCACCCACGAAGAGGTCGCCGCGCAGCTCGACCTCACCCCGGAGCGCGTCGGCGAGGTCCTGCGCCTGGCCATGGAACCGGTCTCCCTGCACGCCCCCGTGGGCGAGGAGGACGACGTGGCCCTCGGCGACCTCATCGAGGACGGTGACGCCGCGTCGCCGGTGGAGTCCGCCGCCTTCCTGCTCCTGCGCGAACACCTGGAGGCGGTCCTCTCCACCCTCGGCGAGCGCGAGCGCAAGGTCGTCCAGCTCCGCTACGGGCTGGCGGACGGCCGCCCGCGCACCCTCGAAGAGATCGGCCGCATCTTCGGCGTGACCCGCGAACGCATCCGCCAGATCGAGTCCAAGACCCTCAACAAACTCCGCGACCACGCGTTCGCGGACCAGCTGAGGGGTTACCTGGACTGAGACGGGGGGGCCGGCTACTCCACCTCCACCACCGCCTGTGCGAACTGCGCCGCGTACAGCCGCGCGTACGCCCCCTCGGCCGCCAGCAGTTCCTCGTGCGTCCCCTGCTCGACGATCGAGCCGCTCTCCATCACCAGGATCACGTCCGCGTCCCGGATCGTGGAGAGCCGGTGCGCGATCACGAACGACGTCCGCCCGTGCGCCAGCCGCTCCATCGCCTTCTGGATCAGCACCTCGGTCCTGGTGTCGACCGAACTCGTCGCCTCGTCCAGCACCAGGATCACCGGGTCCGACAGAAACGCCCGAGCGATCGTGATCAGCTGCTTCTCGCCCGCGCTGACCCCCGACCCCTCGTCGTCGATGACGCTGTCGTACCCGTCGGGCAGCGTCCGCACGAACCGGTCCGCGTGCGCGGCACGCGCCGCCGCCTCGATCGCGTCCCTGCCGACCTCGCCCGCCGCCCCGTACGCGATGTTGTCGGCGATCGTCCCGCCGAACAGCCAGGTGTC
This sequence comes from Streptomyces sp. NPDC091272, assembly GCF_044757485.1. NCBI lineage: Bacteria > Bacillati > Actinomycetota > Actinomycetes > Kitasatosporales > Streptomycetaceae > Streptomyces > Streptomyces sp. NPDC091272. Next base: position 163,501 of record NZ_JBIVVC010000005.1, on the reverse strand, counting down.
CTGGAGCACCATGCCGACCCCCGACCTGAGCTCCTCCCGCGACATCTGCGCGATGTCGACGCCGTCCAGGGTGATCCGGCCGCCGGTGACCTCGTAGAAGCGCATCAGCAGGTTCACCAGGGTGGTCTTGCCCGCGCCGGTCGGCCCGACGATCGCGACCGTCTGCCCGGGGGAGACCCGCAGCGAGAGGTCCTCAATCAGCGGCTTGTCCGCCTCGTACCGGAAGGAGACGTGCTCCAGGACCACCGCGCCCCGCGGTTCGTCCGGGCCCGTCACCGGCAGTCCTGCCGCGTCCGGCGCGTCCGGCTCCTGCTCCTGGGCGTCGAGCAGTTCGAAGACCCGCTCCGCCGAGGCCACCGCCGACTGCACCAGGTTGGCCATCGAGGCGACCTGCGTCAGCGGCATCGAGAACTGCCGCGAGTACTGGATGAACGCCTGGACGTCACCGATCGACAGCGTCCCGGAAGCGACCCGCAGTCCGCCCACCACGGCCACCAGCACGTAGTTGAGGTTCGACACGAACATCATCAGCGGCTGCATGATCCCGCTGTTGAACTGCGCCCTGAACCCGGCCTCGTACAGCTTGTCGTTCTGCTCGCGGAAGGCTTCCGCCGACTCGTGCTGCCGGCCGAAAACCTTCACCAGGGCGTGCCCGGTGTACATCTCCTCGACGTGCGCGTTCAGCGCGCCGGTGGTCCGCCACTGCGCCACGAACTGCGGTTGCGACCGCTTTCCGACCTTCGCCGCGACGAACACCGACAGCGGCACCGTCACCAGCGCCACCACCGCGAGCAGCGGCGAGATCCAGAACATGATGACGAGCACGCCCACCACGGTCAGCGCCGAGTTGATGAGCTGGCCCATCGTCTGCTGCATGGTCTGGCCGATGTTGTCGATGTCGTTGGTCGTGCGCGACAGCACCTCGCCCCGCTTGGCCTTGTCGAAGTACGCCAGCGGCAGCCGCGACAGTTTCGCCTGCACGTCCTGGCGCATCCGGTACACGGTCCGGTTGACCGCGAGGTTCACCAGGCGTGTCGAGACGAGCATCAGCAGGCCCGCGCCGACGTACACCGCCAGCACGACCAGGAGCACGGCGCCGACCGCGCCGAAGTCGATGCCCTGCCCCGGGGTGAAGTCGACGCCGGAGAGCATGTCCGCCATCCCGCCGTCGCCGCTCCTGCGCAGCCCTTCGAGGGCCTGCGCCTTGGTGACGCCGGGCTCCATGGTGCGGCCGACGATCCCCGCGAAGAGCAGGTCGGTGGCCCCGCCGAGGATCTTCGGTCCTGCCACCGACAGCGAGACGCTGCCGACGACCGCCACGAACATCACCCACAGCACGGCCTTCTCCGGTGCGAGCCGGCGCACCAGCCGCTTCCCCGACTCCTTGAAGTTCATCGACTTCTCGGTCGGGGGTCCCATCATGCGTCCAGCAGGCCCGCTCATGCCGCCTCAGCCTCCGTCAGCTGGGAGAGCACGATCTCCCGGTAGGTCTCGTTGGTCTCCATCAGCTCGTGGTGGCGGCCCGTTCCCACCACCCGGCCCTCGTCGAGCACGACGATGCGGTCCGCGTCGCGGATGGTCGACACCCGCTGGGCGACGATGACGACGGTCGCCTGCGCGGTCTCCCGGCCGAGCGCCGCGCGCAGGGCGGCGTCCGTCGCGTAGTCCAGCGCGGAGAACGAGTCGTCGAACAGATAGATCTCCGGCCGCTGCACCAGCGTCCGGGCGATCGAGAGCCGCTGCCGCTGACCGCCGGAGACATTGGTGCCGCCCTGCGAGACCGGGGCGTCGAGCCCGCCCTCCAGCCGTGTCACGAAGTCGAGGGCCTGCGCCGTCTCCAGCGCCTTCCAGAGCTCCTCGTCCGTCGCGTCGGGATTTCCGTACCGCAGGTTGCTCGCGACCGTCCCCGAGAAGAGGTACGGCTTCTGCGGGACCAGCGACACCGTCCTCGCGAGCAGCGCCGGATCCAGCGTCCGTACGTCCACCCCGTCGACCAGCACCTCGCCGCCGGTCGCGTCGAACAGCCGCGGTACGAGGCCCAGGAGCGTCGACTTGCCGCTGCCCGTCGATCCGATGATCGCGGTCATCTCGCCGGGGTGCGCCTCGATCCGGATGTCCCTCAGCACGGACTCCTCGGCGCCCGGGTAGCTGAACTCGACCCCCCGCAGCTCCAGTTGGCCGTGCCGCCGCAGTTCGAGGACCGGTGCCACCGGCGGCACCACACTGCTCTCGGTGGCCAGCACCTCCTCGATCCGCTCGGCGCAGACCTCCGCGCGCGGCACCATCATGAACATGAAGGTGGCCATCATCACGGCCATCACGATCTGCATCAGATACGCGAGGAACGCGGTCAGCGCACCGATCTGCATGCCGCCGCTGTCGATCCGGTGCGCGCCGAACCAGACCACGGCGACACTCGACACGTTCACCACGGTCATCACGATGGGGAACATCAGCGCCATCAGCCGGCCGGTCGCCAGCGAGACGTCGGTGAGGTCCTCGTTGGCCTTCTTGAACCGGCCCTGCTCGTACTCGTCCTTGACGAAGGCGCGGATGACCCGGTTTCCGGTGATCTGCTCGCGCAGTACCCGGTTCACGGTGTCCAGACGCGTCTGCACGGTGCGGAACAGGGGCCGCATCCTGCGCACGATCAGCGAGACGCAGATGCCGAGCACCGGCACCACCGCGAGCAGCACAGCGGACAGCGGCACGTCCTGGCCGAGCGCCATGACGACGCCGCCCACGCACATGATCGGCGCGGACACCACCAGCGTGAAGCTCATCAGGACCAGCATCTGTACCTGCTGGACGTCGTTGGTCGTACGGGTGATCAGCGAGGGTGCCCCGAACTGGCCGACCTCGCGCGCCGAGAAGCTCTGCACCCGCGCGAAGACCGCGGCCCGGACGTCACGCCCGAGCGCGGAAGCGGTGCGCGCCCCGTAGAAGACGGCTCCGACGTTGCAGACGACCTGGAAGACGCTCACCGCGATCATGAGTGCGCCGAACTCCAGGATGTAACCCGTGTCCCCCTTCACGACGCCGTTGTCGATGATGTCCGCGTTGAGAGTGGGCAGGTAGAGGGAGGCGCTGGTCTGCAACAGCTGCAGCACCACCAGCAGGGCGACGGGTTTCTTGTACGGGCCGAGATGGGCCCGCAGAAGCTTGAGAAGCACGCGCGGTCTTTCGTCGGACGGCGGGGGGACAGGGGGTGGTGGCCCCCATCCTCCGCCAACGGGGGGTGCGCTGCCCAAGGGTTTACCCCAAACCCAAGTCAAGACCTGAGACGCACACCTTCGGGCTCGCGCCCCCTTGAGCGCCGGGGCCCACCCCACCCGGGCCTCCTGGGGCGGCGGGGCCCACCCCCACCCGGGCCTCCTTGGGCGGCGGGGCAGCCCCCTTCCCTCCCCTTCCTACCCCAGCCCTCTTGGGCAGTGGGGCCGCCCCCCGGGGGCGGGACGGGTGGGCAAGGGGGCGGCCCCTCGCGCGGAGCGCACCCCTTCGCGTGCCCCCTCTCGCGATGTTCCTTCGCGCGGGTGCGCTGTGGCTGATCGCGCAGTTCCCCGCGCCCCTATGGGGCGCCCCCCCGGGCGTGGGTGTGAGACGTGCGGGTGCGTTGGGGCTGGGCGCGCAGTTCCCCGCGCCCCTGAAGGGGCGCCCCCCTGGGCGGGGGCGTGGGCCGTGCGGGGTGCAGGTGCCGTGGGCTTCTAGCCGAAGGCGGTTGGGTGGATCTGGTCGCGGGCCGCCGCGTACTGCTGGCGGGCCGCGCCGCCCGCCGCCGCGTCCTCGCCGGGTTCGAGTATCTGGGCCACCGCTCCCTGCCAGGCCGGCGGCTCGTGCGGGGCGAGGGTTCCCTGGGTCACTCCGAGTGCCCAGGCCGCCTGCCGCGCCGCCCCCAGCGCCGCGTACTGCGCGGGCTGCGGCACGACCACCTGCGTACCGAAGACCATCGGCGCCATCGCCTGCACGGCGGGCAGCTCGGCGGCCGCGCCGAGCAGGAAGACCCGCCGCACCTGCACCCCGCGCCCGCGCAGCACGTCCATGGCGTCCGCCAGCGAGCAGAGCATCCCCTCGAAGGCCGCCCGCGCCAGGTGCTCCGGCTTCATGGACTCCCGCCGCAGCCCGAACAGCGTGCCCGCCGTGTGCGGCAGCCACGGGGTCCGCTCACCCTCCAGGTACGGCAGCAGTACGAGTCCGGAGGCGCCCGGCGTCGACTTCAGTGCCAGCGCGGACAGCTCCGCGGGACCGCCCTCCAGGCCGAGGAGTTCGGCCGTCCCCCGCAGGGCCCGCACCGCGTTGGACGTGTGCACCACCGGCAGGTGCATGCCCGTCGCGTCGGCGAAGGAGGTGATCGTCCCGCTCGGGTCGGCCAGCGCCTCGTGGTGCACCGCCATCACCGAGCCCGAGGCCCCCAGGGACACCACGGCGTCCCCGACCCCGACGCCGAGCCCGAACGCGGCGGCCATCGTCTCGCCCGTACCCGCGGAGATCAGCAGCCCCTCGGGGGTGGTCCCCGCGGCGTCGGAAGGGCCGAGCACCTCCGGCAGCGCGACCTGGTGCCCGAGCGCCCGCTCGACCAGGTCCGGCCGGTAGGCACCGGTGGCCGCCGACCAGTAGCCGGTGCCGGAGGCCGCGCCACGGTCGGTGGTGCTGCGGGCCGGCCGGCCGAGCAGCTGCCACACCAGCCAGTCGTGCGGCTGCATCACGGTCGCCGTACGCGCCGCGTTCGCGGGCTCGTGCCGGGCCATCCAGGCGAGCTTGGCCAGCGGCTGCGGCGAGGTCGGGACCGACCCGACGGCCTGTGCCCAGGCCTCCCGGCCGCCCAGCGACTCCACCAGGTCGGCCGCGGCGACCTGTGCGCGCTTGTCGTTGCCGAGCAGCGCGGCCCGTACCGGCGTGCCGCCCGCGTCGAGCGGCACGAGCCCGTGCTGCTGGGCCGACACCCCGATCGCCTCGACGTCGTCGAGCAGCCCGCCCGCCGCGGCCTCGCCCAGCGACAGCAGCCACACCTGCGGATCCGCCTCGGTGGCCCTGTCCTCGACCGGGTGGGGGGCGTACCCCTCACGCAGTACGGCACCGGTTTCGGTGTCGCAGACGACGACGTGTGTGAATCCGGCCGAACTGTCCAGCCCCGCGACTATGCCCATGCACACGATTCTGCCGCACCCCACCGCGGCGGGATGCGGCAGCCGTGAAAGCGGGGAGCCGGGTCAGGTGTTGCTGGTGCCCCAGTCGTCCTCGCCGCTCTGCCTGCGCTCCTTCAGCGACCGCACCCGCTGGGCGACCGATTCGGGAACCCGGTTGCCCACCTTGTCGCCGACCTTCTCGGTGACGGTGTGCACGGCCTTGCCCGCGAACTGCCGTCCGCTCTGGGCCGCCGACTCGGCGGTGTTCCGCACGGCGGGGTTCTGGGAGACCCGCTGGGCGTACTTCCTGATCTGCTCGTACCGCTCGCGCCCGGCCCGGGTGCCGAACACGTAACCCAGGGCCAGTCCGGCGACGAACGTGAGCCGGTAGCGCATGGCTGCCACCCTTCTCCTGCAACGGTGTCGGTGTGCTGGCCGCCTACCCGTAACGCCCGCAGATCATCCCGGGGCATACCGATTGGCGGAGCACCCCCCTGCTTGCGCTAATGTATGTCTCGCAGCGACCGCACGCCCCCGGGAAGACGCCGGTGGGGGTGCAATCGATGCAACCGCAGCAATCCCCTGTAGCTCAATTGGCAGAGCAGCCGGCTGTTAACCGGCAGGTTACTGGTTCGAGTCCAGTCGGGGGAGCGCGGTCCCCTGTAGCTCAATTGGCAGAGCATTCGGCTGTTAACCGGAGGGTTACTGGTTCGAGTCCAGTCGGGGGAGCAGTAAGGGAAGAGGGCCTCCACGGAGGCCCTCTTCCCATGTGTGCGTACACCCCTCGGTGTGGTGTGCGGCACGTTCGGGAACCGTCCGCGGAGCGGGGAAGTCCTCATGGTCACGCGAAGCCGACCATCCGAGGCAGGAGATCGTATGACCGGCTATGCTGCGGCAGACGGCGCGTACATGTGTACGCGCCACGCCGTGTGGGGGCAGTAGCTCAGCCGGTTAGAGCAGCGGACTCATAATCCGTCGGCCGTGGGTTCGAGTCCCACCTGCCCCACCACAGCAGGACGGTGCAGAAACGTATCGCGCAGCGGCGACGGAAGGGGCCCCCTCCAGGAGGGGGCCCCTTCCCGCGTTCCCGGCCCCTCCCGTGCTTGCCCTCTGCCGTGCGGCGGCCGGACGCCGCCGTCCCCCCGGGGCGGGGGTGACCGTCCCTCAGAGGGCCACCGTGCGACGCGGTTTCGGATCTACGTTTGGTTTATGAGACAACTGAACGAGCCGTTCCGGTCTGGCGGCCGGGTGGCGCGGTTGTCTTCGGCGAAAGGTGAGATCCATGGTCCTCTCCCTCCTGCGGCGTGCACGGGAAAGAGCGGGTTCGGCGGGCGGCGGGGGCGGGCTGGTACTGCCCGTGCCGCGCGGCGCCGGGACGGTCAGCTGCGAGGTGGTGGACCCGGTCGGCCAGAAGCTCGGCGGCGCCGAGATCGCGATCACCGCCAAGTCGGACGGCCGGGTGGTGGCGCGCGGGACGACAGACCTGTTCGGCCTCTTCACCGCCGCCCTGCCCGCCGGTGAGTACGGCCTGCTGATGACCGCCGAGGGCATGCGGCCCGCCAGCTGGTCCTTCTACATCGAGCCCGGCGAGGCGCTCACCATGGGGCGCGTCGAGCTGGAGGTGGCGCAGCAGCTGGAACCGCCGGCCCCCGGCATGTGGACCGTGGACCCGCCGCACACCGCGATCCGCTTCATCGCCAAGCACGTGGGGATGGCGAACGTGCACGGCAGGTTCCAGAGGTTCGAGGGCGGCGTGCGGGTGGCCGCCGACCCGGAGGAGTCCGAGGTACGGGTGCGGATCGAGGCCGCGAGCCTGACCACGGGCAACAAGACCCGCGACAACCACCTGCGGTCCGGCGACTTCCTGGACGTCGAGAACTACCCCTACATCGACTTCGTCAGCGACCGGTTCGTCTACCGGGGCGGCAACACCTGGTCCGTCCAGGGCGCCCTGACCCTGCACGGGGTGAGCCGCTCGGTGGCGCTCGACACCTCCTACCTGGGCGCCGTCAACGGAGGGTACGGCGAGGAACTGCGCTGCGCCGCCCGCGCGACCGCCGAACTCCACCGCGAGGACTACACGCTGAACTGGCGGAACATGCTCGCGCGCGGCATCGCGATCGTCGGCCCGACGGTGCGGCTGGAGATGGACATCCAGACGATGTTCCAGGGGCCCGACACCCCGACCCCGCCGGAGTAACCCCGCGGGTGGTTCCGTTCCTCACCGGGGGCGAGGGCGGAACCACCGCACGGCCGGGCGGCCGGCCCCGCCGCTGCGACGGCCCCGTCGGCGGCCGTGGCCCCCGGCCCCGTACCCCGACGTCGCGTCGCGTGGGTCCCTCACAGCGGTGTCCGCCACTCCACCGTCGTCCCCCGCCCGCCCTCCTCGTTCAGCCCGTTGTCCGTCACGGTCAGGGCGACCCCCGCCCGGCCGCCGGGCAGGGTCACCTTCGCGTCCACCCGCACCCGTACGGCGGTCACCTCCGGCCTGCGGTGCGCAGCGGCCAGCGCGCCACGCAGCGCGGCGACCAGCTGCTTGTCCACGGGGGCGTGGACCAGCGCGTCGACCGCGCCCTCGAAGTGCACCGAGGGCGTGAGGCCCAGCAGCGCCGCCGCCCCCGCCGTCTCCCGGAGCACCTTGCCCCGCACGGTCGTCGGCGCCTGTGCGGGCGGCTGCTGGAGGGCGAAGATGGCGGTGCGCACCTCCTGGATGGTGGAGTCCAGCTCGTCGACGGCCTGCCCGAGCAGCTCGTCCATGGCGCCGGCCGCGGAGCCGGCGTCCGTCCCCGGCCCCGACCCGGCGTCCGTCCCCGCTCCCGCGCCCGCGCCCGCACCCGTGCCCGCTCTGCGCCGCGTCGACTCCAGCATCATCTCGGTCGCGAACAGCCGCTGCACCACCAGGTCGTGCAGGTCGCGGGCGATCCGGTCGCGGTCCTCGAAGACCGCCAGCCGTTCCCGCGCGTCCCGTCCGCCAGCCAGGACCATCGCCAGCGCGGCCTGGGAGGCGAACTGCGAGGCCAGCAGCCGTTCCACCGCCGAGTACGGCGCGTCACCCCGCCGCCGGGGCAGCGCCAGCGTGCCGATGAGCTTGCCGCCGCTCTGCAGCGGCAGCAGCATGCTCGGCCCGAAGCGCGACCGCACGGCCGTCGTCATCCGCGGATCGGTCGCCGAGTCCTCCACGAACACCGGCTCACCGCCGAGGAGTTGCTCCAGCACCGCGCTGCCGGGCTCGATCTCCGTACCGAGGAGGCCCCCGGGGTCCTGGTCCGAAGCGGTCGCCGCCGCGACGATCTCCATGCCGCCCGCCGCGGTCGGCTGCAGGACGATCCCGGCCAGTGCCCCCGCCAGACCGCGGGCGTGTTCGGCGACCACCATCAGCGCGTCCGACGGCGTCTCGCCGTCCAGCAGCGCGGTGGTGACGGCCGCCGCCCCCCTGATCCACTCCTCGCGCAGCCGCGCCGTCTCGTACAGCCGGGCGTTGCCGATCGCGATGCCGGCCTGGGCCGCCAGCACCCGCAGCAGCGAGAGGTCCTCGGTGGTGAACTGGGTGCCGTCCGCCTTGTCGGTGAGGTAGAGGTTGCCGAAGACCTTGCGGTCCACCCGTACGGGCACGCCGACGAAGGACTTCATCTCCGGGTGGCCCGGCGGCAGTCCCGCCGAGCGGACGTCCGCCCCGATCTCCGGCACCAGGAGCGGGCGCGGTTCCTGGACCAGGATGCCCAGCAGCCCCGAGTGCCCGTCCGGGAGCCGGCCGATCCGCTCCCTGGCCCCGTCGTCGAGGCCCGTCGTGTACAGCGCGGTGATCCGGGTGCCCTCCGCGTCGACGACGCCGAGCGCCCCGTACCGCGCGCCGGTCAGCTCGGCCGCCGACTCCACGATGTGCTGGAGGGTGCTGGGCACCTCCAGGTCCGCGCCGACGGCCAGGACCGCGTCGAGCAGCAGGGGAAGGCCCAGGGAGGTGCGTTGCTCGTCGTGCATCGCGTGGCGGTTCCTTCTCCCGGTTGTCCTACTGCGCCCGGCGCCCGCGGCCCGGCGCTCTCAGCTCGCCGCGGGTCCGCGGCCCCGGCGGTCAGCTCGCCGACCGGTCCGCTGCCCCCGCAGCTCAGCTCGCCAGCGGGTCCAGGGCCATCGGCTGGATCTGTCCCTCCAGCATCGCCCCGAGCCCCAGCACCGCGCACACGTCGGGCCGCTCCGCGATCCGTACCGGCATGCCCGTCGAGTCCCGCAGCAGCTGGTCGAGGCCGGGCAGCAGCGCACTGCCGCCCACCATCATGATCCCGCTCTCCGCGAGGTCGGCGACCAGGTCGGGCGGGCAGGTCCGCAGGATCTTGCCGATGCCGTCGAGGACGGCGGTCAGCGGGGTGTGGATGGCGCGCTGCACCGCGGCGGTGTCCACGTGCACCGACCTGGCCAGGCCGGTCGCCACGTCACGGCCGTGGATCACGGTGGAGACCGGTCCGCCGGCGGCGAGCCCGTTGTTGCTGAGGGCGAGCTGGAGGGGGCGTACCGACTGCGAGGGCAGCATCAGTTCGTGTGCCTGGCGCAGGTGCTGGACCACCGCGTGGTCGATGGCGTTGCCGCCGACCGGGATGCGCTCGGCCGCCACGATCGCGCCGAGGGAGAGGACCGCGACCTGGGTGGTGGCCGCGCCGCACACCATGATCATGGTGGCGGACGGCTGTTCCACCGGCAGCCCGCAGCCGACCGCCGCCGCGATGAGGGTGTCCACCAGCTCCACCCGGCGGGCCCCGATGCCCACCAGTGTCTCGACGGCGGCGCGCTGGGCGAGGGGGTCGGCGTCGTGCGGGGTGCAGGCGGCGGCCCGCAGCCCCGGCTTGCGGCGCAACTGGCGGCGGAGCTTGTCCCCGAGCAGGTGACGGAGCATCCGCTGCGCCATCTCGATGTCGACGACGGTGCCGCCGGAGACCGGGCGGGCCACCCGGATGTAGTCCGGAGTGCGCCCGGTCATCTGCTCGGCGAAGGCGCCGACCGCGATGAGCGCCCCGGTTCTGGTGTTCACGGCGGCGCAGCTCGGCTCGTCGACCACGAGGCCGAGACCCTTCACGAACACCCGGGTCCTGGCGGCCCCCAGGTCGACGGCGACATGGCAACGGCGCAACTGCTCAAGGCTGACGGTCATAGTCGCATCGTGCGGTCCGCGCAGCTCGGGCGCGCGCTGGGATGAGCCGCCCGGGGTACCTGAGCTGACGCGGCGCCAGATGGTCAGTTCCCGTCACCGCGGATCGCGTTACGGGTGCGGAGGCGGGCCGTCCGCGGGGGGCGAACTTCTGCCGGCCGTCCGCCAGGAGCCACACCCTACGAGCCGTCCGCGCGGGCCACACCCTACGAGCCGTCCGCGCGGGCCACACCCTACGAGCCGTCCGCGCGGGCCAACCCCTGCGGGCCGTCCGCGGGGGCGAACCCCTGGAACAGTCCCCAGCAGAACTCCGCCACCCGGCCGCTCCCGTCCGGCGCGCTCACCGCGAGGCGCGCCCGCGTCGGCGCCGCCCCGTCCAGCATCCGTACCGGCGCGAAGGCGCGTGCCACCTCGTCCACCGTCGCCGACCACGGCGCGAGGTCGTCCACCGTCCCGAGGGCCGGCCCCGGCTCGCCCGGCGCCCGCACCAGCCACTCGTTCCAGGCGGACCCGTCGGGGCCGGTCAGCACCTCAAGGCGCAGGGTGGGCCACAGCGGAACCGGCCACAGCAGCGCCTCGCACTCCAGGTCACCGACCTTCCGCCGGACGACCGCCGCCGGCGGGCCCAGGACGGAGCGGTAGCGCTGCACGGCGCCGCGCGACCGGGGCGAGCGCACCATCGCCTGCCAGCGCCGGTTGACCTCGCGCATTTCGGTCACACTCACCCCGAGGGCAATTCGGGCATCCTCCACCAGCCCCGGCTGGTGATCTGCCATCCGGCGCAGCAGTACGAGCTGGAAATCCGCAGGTCCCAGAGGTTCACCCGGCAAGTCACACCCCACTTACTTGACAATCTCAAACATTGAGGAGCAAGGTTCATTCAGATCATAAAGTTGTTTTCTCGCTGTGGAGGCCGTTCCTCATGACCACTCTCCCCACCACCGGCCGCGCCTGGCACCTCGTACGCCGCCCGAACGGCTGGCCGGTGCCGGAGGACTTCGCGCTGGTCGAGTCCCCGGTGTCGGAGCCGGGCGCGGGCCGCGTCCTGGTCCGCAACCTCCACCTCTCGGTCGACCCGTACATGCGCGGCCGCATGAACGACGTGAAGTCGTACGTGCCCCCCTTCGAGCTGAACAAGCCGATGACCGGCGGCGCGGTCGGCGAGGTCATCGCCTCGAACGACGAGCGCTTCGCGGTCGGCGACCACGTCCTGCACGACCTCGGCTGGCGCGAGTACGCGGACCTGAAGGCCGACCACGCCACCAAGGTCTCCGCCGAGCTGGCCCCGCTCTCCACCTACCTCGGCGTCCTCGGCATGCCGGGCCTGACCGCGTACGCCGGTCTCTTCGAGGTGGCCTCCTTCAAGGAGGGCGACACCGTCTTCGTGTCCGGGGCGGCCGGCGCGGTCGGCAGCCAGGTCGGCCAGATGGCGAAGCTGCGCGGCGCGAAGCGCGTGGTGGGCTCCGCCGGGTCCGCCGACAAGATCGAGCTCCTCACCTCGGAGTACGGCTTCGACGCCGCGTTCAACTACAAGGACGAGGCGCCCGTCGCCGAGCAGCTGCGCGAGGCGGCCCCCAAGGGCATCGACGTCTACTTCGACAACGTCGGCGGCGAGCACCTGGAGGCGGCGATCTCGTCCCTCACCGTGCACGGCCGCGCCACCCTCTGCGGCGCCATCTCCGGCTACAACGACACCGAGCCCGTGCCCGGCCCGCGCAACATGATGCAGATCATCGGCAAGCGGCTGCGCCTGCAGGGCATCCTGGTCGCCGACCACACCGACGTGCAGAAGCAGTTCGTCGAGGAGGTCTCCGGCTGGATCCGCTCCGGCGAGCTCAAGTACAACGAGACCGTGGTCGAGGGCATCGAGCACAATGTGGACGCGTTCCTCGGCATGCTTCGCGGTGAGAACACCGGGAAGATGATCGTCAGCCTCAACAAGTAAGCTCGACCCCACGCCGTCACGGCGCGTGGGCGCGAGCCGTGGCGAACCAAGCAGGAGGATCCACTCGTATGTCCATCCAGAAGATCGACGTCAAGTACACCGCTGTCGCCACCGCCGAGAACGGCCGCGACGGCCGCGTCGCCACCGACGACGGCAAGCTGGACGTGGTGGTCAACCCGCCGAAGGAAATGGGCGGCAGCGGCGCCGGCACCAACCCGGAGCAGCTCTTCGCCGCCGGTTACAGCGCCTGCTTCCAGGGTGCGCTCGGCGTCGTCGCCCGCAAGGAGAAGGTCGACATCACCGGCTCGCGCGTCACCGCGAAGGTCGGCATCGGCTCCACCGAGGCCGGCGGCTTCGGCCTTGAGGTCGCCATCTCCGCGACCATCCCGAACGTGGACGAGGCCACCGCCAAGTCCCTGATCGAGAAGGCGCACGAGGTCTGCCCGTACTCCAACGCCACCCGCGGCAACATCAAGGTCGAGCTCTCCGTCGCCTGATGCACCAGCTGTAGGCCGTAGTGCCGCAGGGGCCGCACCTTTCCGGTGCGGCCCCTGCGGCCGTTTCCGCGTGCGGGCCCTGCTGCCGTTTCCGCGTGCGGGGCCTGCTGCCGTTTCCGCGTGCGGGCCCCTCGCGCGCCCTACGCCGTCGCCGCCCGCACCAACGCCCGTACCAGCGTGACGTTCTCCGGCGCCGCCCCGCCGGGGTAGGCGAACCGGCGCCGGTTGTAGCCGTAGGCGATGCGGTTGCGCGGGTCGGCGAACGCGACGGAGCCCGCCGCCCCGCTGTGCCCGATCGTGCCGTGCCCGAGCACCGGGTACTTCTCCGCCGACATGGCCTGGAAGCCGAGCCCGAACACCGACCGCGCGCCGCCCACCAGGTCAATCCCCTCGGAGTGGATCTGCCCGAACTCCGCGAGCGTGTCCTCGCTCAGCAGCGCCCCGCGCTCCTGCCCGTCGCCGAGCACCGCCGCGTACATCCCGGCGAGCCCGCGCGCGGAGGCGACGCCGCCGAACGACAGCTGGCCGTTCGCGCGCAGGGCGTAGGAATTGCCCGCCTCGACGATGTCCGTGGGCTGCTTGCCGTTCCGGTTGAAGGCGATGCCGCCCAGTCCGTGCGCCCCGGACGGGTTCGCTGCGGCCTCCGCCTGCTGGGCGGGCGTCGGCGCCATCGGCAGCGTGTCGAGCACCCGCGGAATCTCCGTGTCCGGCAGCCCGACGTAGAAGTCCAGGCCGTAGGGGGCGCGTACCCGCTCCTCGTAGATCTCCTGGACGGTGCGCCCGGTCACCCGGTGCACGACCTCGCCCGTCAGCGCCCCGATGACATAGCCGTGGTAGCCGAACGCGGTCCCGGCCCGCCAGTACGGTCGCTGCCCGGCCAGCCGCTCGGCTATCGCCCGGTCGTCCGCCAGCTCCTCCGGGGTGAACCCGGTGTCCGCGCCGACCACACCCGCCCGGTGCGCGAGCAGTTCCCGCAGCGTCAGCCTGTCCTTGCCGTGCACGCCGAACTCCGGCCAGTACGAGGCGACCTCGCGGTCGAGATCCAGCGTGCCGTCCTGCACGAGCAGCGCCACGACCAGGTGCGCGGCGCCCTTGGTGGAGGAGTACACCGGCGTCAGTGAGTCGGCCTCGATGTGCGGGCCGCCCCACAGGTCCACCACCAGCTCGCCGCGCACGTGCGCGACGAGCTGGGCGGCGTGGTCGGGACCCTCGTCGGGGTTGTCGAGCACGGCCGCGAACTCCGCGCGGACCTCCTCGTAGCCTGCGGCGACGGTTCCCTTGACTTCGGTCCCGGTCATGCGGATCAGCTCCCCGATGTATGTGCGACTCCTGTACGGGGATCAAGCAACCGCCGCCGCGCGCTATTCCGAGATCCCGCCCGGCTTCACCCCGCCGTCACGAACAGCGCCCGCGCGACCTGCGCGAACACACCCTTCGGGTGCGCCCGGAACAGCGGCTGCGTACCGAACAGCACGACCTCCGCACCCTGCGCGGACGTTCCGCTGACGACGGATGCCTGCCCGGCCGCGTCCTTCGGACCGCCCTTGCCGTCCTCGCCCGCACGCCAGTGCCCGGACACGAGCGGGCTGCCTCCGGTCTTCCCGTACGACTGGTCGACGCGGACACCCTTGCCGAGTTCCGTGAACCACATCGGCGAGAAGACGAAGGTGTGCGCGGGGGCCCCGGCGGCGACGGGGCCGGCTGCCGCGCTGTCGACCTTCACCACACCGTTGGCGTCCCCGTTGCCCTGTACGGCCTTCGCGGCGATGAGCCCCGCGTCCGCATTGAGCCGGGCGCCGTCGCCCCCGAGCCCGACCAGCCCGTGCGTCCTCAGGAACGCGTCGAGGCCCGCCTTCGCGGCCGGCTTGAGCTTCCCGCGTTCCAGGTCCGCCGACACGTACAGCGTGTCGACACCCTTCCAGTCAAATCCCGCATTGAGTACGTCCGTTGACACCGCAGTCACCTCGAAGCCCATCTCCCGCAGCGCGAACAGCTCACCGGGGGAGACCGCGGCGGCCACCCGGGTACGGGCGAACGGCGCGACGCCCTTCGCACCGGTGGCGTTGAACGCGACGCCCAGCCGGTCCGCCAGCCGCGCCGCCGGCCGGCGCGCCGCACCCGGCACGATCGCCGTGCCGTCGGCGGCCCGGGACACCTTCACCCCGTCGGCGAGCAGCGAGTTGAGGGCGCGGACCTCCTTCGGGTCGTCGAGCCGCAGCCGCAGGTCGCCCCGGGGCGCGACGTACCCGGTCGCGGACGCGGCGTGCACGGTCCGCCCCGGCACGTCGACCTTCCCCGACGTCACCTTGTCGACACTCGCGCCCCACAGCAGTCCGAGGCTCCAGCCGGAGATGTCGTACATCGCGGAGACGTCCGCGCTGATGTCCCGGCCCTCGGCCAGGATCACGTTGGCGAGGCCGCGCTTGGGCTGCTTCATGTCCACGACGTACGAACCGGCCGGGTAGTTCTTGCCACCGAGCCGGAACCCGCGCAGGGCACGCTCCACCCGCACGTCATTGGCGAGGAGATGATCTACCAGCCGCGCGGCGGCAACGGCGGACCGCTGACCGCTTCCGCCCGCCGGAATCACGTACGCGCTCGGGAAGTCGGTCGTGTAGACGTCCTCCGGTCCGATCCCCGGCACACCCGGCACGCTCTCCTCGGACACCGGCACCTGTTCGGCGCCTGCCGCACCCCGCCGGAAAGTCTCGATCTGGTCGGCGATCACGGTGCTGCGGTGGGTCGCCGTGTAGTTGAGCGCCGCCTTGACGGCCGCACCCGCGATGTCCGTGTTGACGGCCGACCTGCGGCGCAGCTCGGCCACCGGCTGCGTGTCGTACTCCTCGTTGTTGACCTGCAACGGGATCTCGATGGTGTGCGCGGCGACGGCGCCCTGGAAGGGCATGTACTGCGGGGTGAAGATGGGCGGCCAGTCGTCCCACCCTTCCTGCTGGTCGCGGAAGGGGATGATCGCGGGCTCCACGCCGTCCTTCGCCGGGGTGTAACCGAGCCCGTTGACGGCCGCCTCCATCCCCAGCGCGTTCGCGTAACTGTTCTTCAGGAAGAGGTCGTACTCGTAGTTCTCGCCGTGCGGGGGAGTGGTGGGCTCGATCAGCGTCCCGTTCACGTACCCGTGCATGTCCAGCATCACGGCGGGCTGCTTGTCGATGGCGATCCGCCGGATGGCGCGGGTCTCGGGCTGGGTCGCCGTGATGAAGTCCCGGTTGATGTCGAAACCGTTGGCATTGGGCCGCGTCCCGGCTATCCGGCCGTCCGGGTTCGCCGTCACGTTGATGTAGATCCGGTTCTGCGCCAGCAGCTTCTTCGTCCTGGCGTCATTCGCCTTCGCCAGCTCCCCGATCAGCTTCAGGGAGGCGTCCGTGCCCTCCCACTCGTTGCCGTGGATGTTGTTGTTGATGAAGACGGGCGTCTTGTACGCGGCTTTGATCCGGGAGTCCGTCGCGGCGGCCGCGGGCTCGTTCTCGATCCGCTCGCGCATCCGCTCCTGCTCCCGCGCCTGCTGCGCGCTCTCCGGCGCGGTCACGGTGACGAGATACAGCTCGTGTCCGCCGGCCGACTCACCGGCGACCTCCACACTCACCCGGTCCCCCAGCTTCTGGAGGGCGTTGAGCTGGGGAGCGAGGGAGTGGTACGGAGCGAGCCCGAGCTTTATCGACTTGTCGGCGGGGTTGGCCGGGGGGACGGTGAGCGTGGTCCGCCGGGGGTAACCGGCGTCCCCGCGCAGCAGCTCCGGCGCCGAACCGTCGAGTGCACGGGCGGCGGGCGCGGCCGACGCCGTCGCGGCCTCACCGCTCCTCAACTCCTGCCCGGCGGAGATGCCTTCGCGGTACTGCGGCCCGTCCCCGTGTCCGCCGAGCCGGCCCGGTTGCGCAGCGGCAGTGACCGGCGCGAGCAGCGCGGCCCCCGCCAGGGCGGCGAGGGGGACGAGGACGGGTCTGGGTATGCGGTGTCGGCTGGAACCCATACGGCTGCGTACCTCCGGGAGGGGGGGAGTGCTGCGGGAGATCGGTAGGCAGGGGTCTACCGGGTCGTCACCGGTCACACAAGGGGGCGTTGGGTCCTGCGACGGGTTTGAGGTCGAGTGCGCACCGGACCTCTTCGCCGACGGTCAGGGGTGTGGCGCCCCAGCGGGCGACCAGCCGTCAGGGCGTCCGGGACGGCCTCTAAGGTATGGCCATGAGTGATCTCGGGGACGGCTTCAAGTACCTGGCCAAGGGCCAGCGGTGGATGGCGCAGCACGGGCGCAGCTACGGGCTCGGGCTGCTGCCCGGTCTTGTCACGCTCGTCCTGTACGCCGCCGCGCTGGTCGCCCTGGTGACCTGGTCCGGGGACCTCGTCGGCTGGGCGACCCCGTTCGCGGACAGCTGGGGCGAGACCTGGCAGACGGTCTTCCGCGGACTGCTGCGGGTCCTGCTCTTCGGGCTGGCCCTGTTCCTCGCCGTGATCACCTTCACCGCCGTGACGCTGCTCGTCGGGCAGCCGTTCTACGAGGCGCTCTCGGAGCGGGTGGACAGGTCCAAATCGCCCGACGGGAACGCCCCCGAGTCCGATCTGCCGCTGGCGCGCGAGCTGTGGATCTCGGCGCGGGACAGTGTGCGCGTACTGCTGCGGGTGCTGTTCTACGGGGTGCTGCTCTTCGCGTGCGGCTTCATTCCGGTGGTCGGGCAGACCGTCGTGCCCGTGCTCGGGTTCTGCGTGTCCGGTTACTTCCTCACCGAGGAGCTGACCGCCGTCGCGCTCCAGCGCCGGGGCATCGAGCTCAAGGAGCGGCTGTCCCTGCTGCGGGGCCGGCGTTCGCTGGTGCTCGGCTTCGGGGTGCCGCTGACCCTCGCCTACCTGGTGCCGTTCGTGGCGGTGTTCCTGATGCCGGGAGCGGTCGCGGGGGCCACCCTGATGGCCCGTGACCTGCTCGGTGAGCCGTCGGTGGACGACGCGCCCGACGAGGAGGAGACGGACCGCCGCCTGCCGGCATGACAGCAGGAACGGCGGCAGGGCGCTTCGGCGTCGCGCCCTGCCGCCGTGACCGGCCCCCTCACGGCGGCCGGTCCCGTCGTCGGCGCCCTCCGCGCCGACGACGGTGTCGAGTGGGTCACTCAGTTGGGCAGGACCCATTTCTGGTTGGCTCCGGTGCCGCAGGTCCACAGGTGGAGCCTGGTGCGGTCGGCGGAGGAGACTCCTTCGGCGTCGAGGCATTTGCCGGACTGCGGGTTGCGCAGGGTTCCGTCGGCTGCGGGGGTCCATTTCTGTGCGCCGGAGTTGTTGCAGCCCCAGAGCTGGACCTTGGTGCCGTCGGCGGAGCCGCCGCCGCTGATGTCCATGCACTTGCCGAGTGCCCGCAGGGTGCTGTCGGTGGCGACCGTCCATTTCTGGGCGGTGGTCTGGTTGCACCCGTAGAGCTGGATCTGGGTGCCGTCCGCGGTCGCGGAGCCCGCGACGTCGACGCACTTGCCGCCGATGCCGGTGATCGCCCCCTCCCGGGGAGCGGTCGAACCGCCGAGTGCCTTGATCCGGATGTTCCGGAAGGACACGTCGTCGCCCTCGCCGTGGTTCTGCAGGCCGATGTGGCCCTGCTGGAGGCTGCGGGCGGGGTCGGTGTTGGTGAAGTCGTTGATCCGGCGGCCGTTGAGGAAGAGCTGGAGGCGCTCGCCCTCGACCCTGATCTCGTAGGTGTTCCACTCTCCCGGCGGGTTCAGGGCCGCGTCACGGACGGCGAGGTCGGCGGACTTGAAGCCGTAGACGGACCCGGTGGTGCGGTCCGGGCTGTCGGTGGCGTCGATCTGGATCTCGTAGCCGTTGTTGACGGCGGACCAGGGGTCGCCGGACGCCGGAAAGCCCACGAAGACGCCGGAGTTGTCGTCGCCCGCCTGGCGCCAGTCGAGCTTCAGGGAGTACGACGTGTACTCCTTGGCCTGGTACCAGAGGAGGCCGAGGCCGCCCCGGGAGGTCAAGGTGGCGTCCGACTCGGCGAACGAGCCGGGCCCCGCCTGCGCCCAGCCGGTGGTGCCCGACGTCCCGTAGAGCGGGGTGTAGCCGCTCTCCGGACGGCAGTCGGCCTCGGTCAGCTCGGCCGCCCAGCGGATGCCGCCGAGCAGATGGCGGCGGAAGGCCGGGTCGGTGTACGAGTCCTCGGTGTGGCCGCCGCCGGTGTAGAAGGCGCGTCCGCCCGCGTAGTCCTTGCACCAGGCGATCGGATGGTCGCCGTTCATGCTGCCGCCGCTGTAGCTGGACTCGTCCAGGGAGGCGAGGACATGGGCGGAGGTACGCGGGTTGGTGCGGTAGTTGTACCACTCGTCGGTCCGCTGCCAGGACGTGCCGAGATGGGCGGTGGCGTCGTGGGCACGGTCCTCCACCGTGACCTTGGCGGGCTGGATCGCCGGGTGGGACTGGAACAGCGCGCCGGCCAGGCCCGCGTACCAGCTCCAGTCGTACTCGGTGTCGGCCGCCGCGTGGACGCCGACATAGCCGCCGCCCGCCGCCATGTACCCCTCGAAGGCGCTCTGCTGGGTGGCGTTCAGGACGTCGCCCGTGGTGGACAGGAAGACGACGGCCTCGTAACCGGCGAGGTTCGACGGGGTGAAGGCGGCGGCGTCCTCGGTCGCGGTGACGGTGAAGTTGTTGGCCGTGCCCAGCTCGCGCAGGGCGGTGACCCCTTCGTCGATGGAGGAGTGCCGGAACCCGGCGGTCTTGGAGAAGACCAGCACGTCGTACGCGGGGTCGGCGGCGACCGCCCCGGCCCGGCCGGAAGCCGCGGGGGCGACCGCCTTCACCGGGGTGGACGCCGTGAGCGCGCGGGCGGCCGGCTCGGGAGCGGCGGTCGCGACCGCCGTGGGCAGGGCCGCGGCGCCGAGGAGCCCGCAGGCGGCCCAGCAGGCGAGGCGGCGCAGAGGTCGGACCGGTCGTCTGTTCACGGCAGGATCCATTTCTGGTTGGCTCCGGTGCCGCAGGTCCACAGGTGGAGCCTGGTGCGGTCGGCGGAGGAGACTCCTTCGGCGTCGAGGCATTTGCCGGACTGCGGGTTGCGCAGGGTTCCGTCGGCTGCGGGGGTCCATTTCTGTGCGCCGGAGTTGTTGCAGCCCCAGAGCTGGACCTTGGTGCCGTCGGCGGAGCCGCCGCCGCTGATGTCCATGCACTTGCCGAGTGCCCGCAGGGTGCTGTCGGTGGCGACCGTCCATTTCTGGGCGGTGGTCTGGTTGCACCCGTAGAGCTGGATCTGGGTGCCGTCGGCCGTCGCTCCGCCCGCGACGTCGACGCACTTGCCGCCGATGCCGGTGATCGCGCCCTCCCGGGGGCCGGTCGCGCCCGCGGTGGTGACGGTGAACTCGTCCACGTCGAAGAGGGCGCCGCTGCCGCCCTTGAAGACGAGGTGGAGCGTGGTGGTGCCGGCCGGGCGGTTGGTCAGGTTCGCCGAGACGTCCTGGAACGTCTCCCAGCTGCCCGTCACGGGGACCGCCACGGACCCCAGCAGCGTGCCCGTGGGCGAGCCCGCGCGCACCTCCAGCGTGCCGCCGGCCCCCGCGGAGGAGACGCGGGCGGTCAGCTTGCTCGCGTTGTCCAGCGCGTAGGGCGTGAAGGAGATCCAGTCGCCGTTCTCGATGTTGCCCACGGTCTTGCCGCCGTGCGCCGCGTCGTGGCTGACGACCGAGACCCCGGCGGAGCCGCCGTAGTGCTCGGCCTGGCGGTGGCTGGGCTGGCTGATGTTCTCGTCGTGGCTGGTCAGGGCGGGCTGCCCGTTCGCGCCCTTGTCGGTGTACTCGGCGTCCCAGACGCCGAAGATGTTGGCGTTGGGGTCGTGCTCGCCGTCGGCGATGGTCTGCACGGTGCCGGAACAGCCGGTCGCCGAGGTCTGCGGGTGGCCGTGGCTGTCATGGCCGATGATGAAGGTGACCTTGACCTTCGAGCAGTCGACGGTGCCGTCCTCCGGATCGGTGACGGTCACCTTGAACGGCACCGCGGCGCCCGGGTCGATGACCCGTCCGTCGACGGGCAGTTCCAGCTTCACGGTGGGCGCGGTGTTGCCCACGGTCACCAGGACGGAGGCGGTCGCCGTGCGGCCGGTGCCGTCGGAGACGGTCAGCTCCGCGGTGTACCGGCCGTTGGTGGTGTACGTGTGCGACGGGTTGGCGGCCGTCGAGGTGCCCCCGTCACCGAACTTCCAGGCGTACGTCAGCGGATCGCCGTCCGGGTCCGTGGTCCCGGCCGAGGAGAACTGCACGGCCAGCGGGGCCTGGCCCGAGGTGCGGTCGGCCTTCGCCTGGGCGAGCGGGGCGCGCCCGCCGGTGACGTTCTCGATGCGGTAGACCGCGCTGTTCTCGTCCCCGTTGAAGTAACCGGTGCCGTAGTCCAGCACGTACAGCGCGCCGTCCGGTCCGAAGGTCATGTCCATGACCTGGGTGCCCTGCCAGGGGAAGGCGTTGATGGACTGTACGGTGCCGTCGCCCGACTGCTCGATGCGCTTGATCCACTTGCGGCCGAACTCGCCCGCGAAGAAGTCGCCGTCGAAGCTCTCGGGGAACTTGACGTCGGAGGTCGACGCCGCGTCGTAGCGGTAGACCGGGCCGCCCATCGGGGACTCGGAGCCGGAGCCGAACTCCGGGACGGAACCTCCGTCGTACGGGATCCAGGCGGGCTGGACCGGCGGCAGGTCGGTCAGTCCCGTGTTGTTCGGCGAGGTGTTTTTGGGCGCCGAGCAGGAGAAGGCGGCGCCGGACGTCGAGGTGGCGAAGTTGTAGTCGACGTAGGCGTTGTTCTTGCCGGTGCAGTAGGGCCAGCCGAAGTTGCCTGCCTTGGTGATCCGGTTGAACTCGACCTGCCCGGCGGGCCCTCGGGTGGCGCTCGCGGTGCCGGCGTCCGGGCCGTAGTCACCCAGGTAGACGGTGCCGGTGGGCTTGTCGACGGTCATCCGGAAGGGGTTGCGGAAGCCCATCGCGTAGATCTCGGGCCGGGTCTTGTCGGTGCCGGGGGCGAAGAGGTTGCCCGCGGGCACGGAGTAGCTGCCGTCGGCGTTGACCTTGATGCGCAGCACCTTGCCGCGCAGGTCGTTGGTGTTGCCCGCCGACCGCTGGGCGTCGTACGCGGGGTTGCGGGTGGGCCGCTCGTCGATGGGGGTGTACCCGTCGGAGGCGAACGGGTTGCTGTCGTCGCCGGTGGAGAGGTACAGGTTGCCCTGGGCGTCGAAGTCGATGTCACCGCCCACGTGGCAGCACAGCCCGCGGCTCGCGGGGACGTCCAGGACCTTCTTCTCGGTGGCCTTGTCCAGGGTGCCGTCCGCCTTCAGGACGAACCGGGAGAGCCGGTTGACGCCGTCGAAGGGGGCGAAGTCGGCGGCCGATCCGTCAGCCGGCGCGTCTCCCGAAGGGGTGGAGAGCGGCGGGGCGTAGTAGAGGTAGACGAAGCGGTTCGTGGTGAAGGCGGGGTCGACGCCGACACCTTGGAGGCCTTCCTCGTCGTGCGAGTAGACGTCCAGCTTGCCGGAGACCTTGGTGGTGCCGGCCGCGTCGGTGAGCCGCAGGGTGCCGTCCCTGGAGGTGTGCAGGACCGACCGGTCGGGCAGCACGGCCAGCGTCATCGGCTCGCCGGTCTCGGCCACCCCCTTGGCGAGGGTGACCTGCTGGAACACGGGGTCGGCCAGGGGTGCTTGAGCCGCTCGGGGTGCTGGGGCGGCCGGGGCCGCCTGGGCCGGGCTCTGCTGAACGGTGAGGGCGCCCGCGGCGGCGAGCAAGGTACTGGCGAGCGCCGCGAGGGGCCGGGTGAGTCTCCTGTGCACGCGCATCCTCCGTGGGTCAACGGGGCTGGGGGGTTCGCACAGGCGCGCGCCGTCGCGCCAGGCCACGTGCGCCCTGGGGGGAGGGGAGGCACACGCGTCCTTCTTGTCTGGTACAGGTCAGGAAGGTAATGGCTTTTCCCTCGGCCAGAAACCCCTTTGACGCGCCGGGCCGCAACTTTTATCTGTGAGGGGACAAAGTGCATGCGCCCGCTAAGGGGCGGGAGTTGGGGGGCGGGACGCCGTGCGGTGCGGCGGGGGTGGGGCGGGCCCGGGTGCGGAGCGGCCGGCGGGCCGCGTGCGGTGCGGTCTGCGCGGGGCCGGGTGTGGTGCGGCCTGGGTGCGGTGCGGCCGGGGCGGGCCCGGGTACGGGCGGTCTGCGGCCGGAGCGGGCCCGGGTGCGGCGCCGGCTACGCGCGGTGCAGCAGTGCCAGGAAGTTGCGGAACGCCCCGGGCATGTCCACGGAGGCCGGGTCGAGCAGCCACTGGTACTGGAGTCCGTCCATCACCGCAACCAGGAGCGGAGCCGCCTGCTCCGGGGTCAGGCCGCTCGGCAGCCGCTCGCCGAACTCGGCGCGCAGCGCCCCTGCCACGCCGCCGCGCACGAGGGCGTACCGGTGGGTGAAGAAGTCCCGGGCCGGGTGCCCGTCGGTGACGCTCTCGCCGAGCAGTGCGGAGAAGGTCTGCACGACGCCCGGACGCATCGCGTTGTACTCCACCAGGGAGTCCAGCAGGTCGAGCCGCCAGGCCTGCGGGCTGAGCCCCGCCCCGCCGGTGTCCCACTGGTCGCGTTCCTCCAGGACGGCGACGAGCAGGGCCTCCTTGGTCGGGAAGTAGTGCAGCAGGCCCTGCTGGGTGAGGCCCACGCGCTCGGCGACCGACGCCAGCGAGGCGCCCCGGTAGCCGCGCTCGGCGATCACCTCGAAGGCGGCCCGCAGGATCTCCGCCCGCCGCTCCTCGCTCCTGGCCCTGGGCATCCTCGTCCCACCTTCCCCGGTCGTCGTCCCCGGCCGCCCTGCCCGGCACCGGTCCCTGCGATCTTGCCGTCAGGACGGTACGCCATTCCTCGACATCACGAAAAGATAACGAAGCCTACCGGATTACAGGTAATCGGAGTAACCATGGGGGCAACAGCAGATCTCAACGAGGAGGTACGGCCGTGGCAGGCGAGCCCACCCACCCGAACACCCACGCGCAACGGGACGACGACCGGATCCGCGAGGATGCCGTGAGCGCCGCGCTCGGCAAGCTCGACCTCGACGCCAAGGCCCGCCTCCTGGCGGGCCAGGACATGTGGTCGCTGCCCGCGCTCCCCGAGATCGGACTGGGGTCGCTGGTATTCTCCGACGGCCCGATCGGGGTGCGCGGGGTCCGCTGGACCGCCGACGACCCCTCGATCGCCCTGCCGTCCCCGACCGCGCTGGCCGCGACCTGGGACCCGGAGCTGGCGCGCAGGGCCGGGCAGGTCCTCGCGCAGGAGGCCCGCCGCAAGTCCGTGCACGTCCTCCTCGCCCCGACCGTCAACCTGCACCGCTCACCGCTCGGCGGCCGGCACTTCGAGGCGTACTCCGAGGACCCCTACCTCACCGGCCGGATCGGCGCCGGATACGTGAACGGCGTCCAGGACGGCGGGGTGGGCACCACCGTCAAGCACTTCGTCGCCAACGACGCCGAGACCGACCGCTTCACCGTCAACAACACCATCGCCGCGCGCCCCCTGCGCGAGCTCTATCTCGCCCCCTTCGAGGCGATCGTCGAGAACGCCCACCCGTGGGGCATCATGTGCGCCTACAACTCGGTCAACGGCACCACCATGTCCGAGCACCGTTACCTCCAGAACGAGGTACTGCGCGGCGAGTGGGGCTTCGACGGCGCGATCGTCTCCGACTGGATGGCCGCCCGCTCCACCAAGGGCGACATCGAGGGCGGCCTGGACGTCGCCATGCCGGGTCCGCGGACCGTGTACGGGGAGGCGCTGGCCGGAGCGGTACGCGCCGGTGACGTCGAGGAGTCGGTGGTCGACGAGGCGGTACGCAACGTGCTGCGGTTCGCCGCCCGCGTCGGCATCCTGGACGGCGCGCCCGCCGTGGTCACCGAGGCACCCGCCGAGGTCGACGGACAGGCGGTCGCCCGCGAGGTCGCCCGCCGCGGTTTCGTTCTCGTACGCAACGAGGGTGACGTCCTCCCCCTCGACCCGGCAGCCGCGGGCACGCTCGCCCTCTCCGGCGCGGCGGCCCGCGACGCCCGGGTACTCGGCGGCGGCTCCGCGACCGTCTTCCCCGAGCGCGTCGTCTCCCCGCTCGACGGACTGCGCGCGGCGCTGCCCGCCGACGCGCTCACCTTCAGCGTCGGCGCCGACCCGAGCGACGAACTCGCCGTCGCCGACAAGGGGTTCGAACTGCGTGCCATCTGCCGCGACGAGGCCGGCGCCGTCGTCGGCGAGGGCTCGCTGCCGAGCGGCCAGGTCCAGTGGATCGGCGAGGACCTCCCCGACGGCGTCACCCACGACAACCTGCACAGCATCGAGGTCGTGGGCACCTTCACCCCGCGCGAGAGCGGCGAGCACATCTTCGGCACCCGGGGACTCGGCCACTTCACCATGACCGTGGACGGGGAGACGTACTACGACGGCTTCCAGGGCGCGGGCGAGAACGCCGACCCGTTCGAGGCGTTCTTCGGCGCCCCGCAGGAACGCGGCCGGGCGCAGCTCGCCCAGGGCGAGCCCGTCACGGTCTCCCTCAAGCACGTCGTCCTGAAGGACACCGGCGCGCCGCTGACCGCCGTCATGTTCTCGCTCACCCACCTCTCGCCGCAGCGCGACGAGGACGAGCTGATCGCGGAGGCCGTGGAGGCGGCGCGCGCGGCGGACACCGCCGTGGTCGTGGTCGCCACGACCGACCGCGTGGAGTCCGAGGGCTTCGACCGGCGGGACCTCGAACTCCCGGGCCGGCAGAACGACTTGGTGCGCGCCGTCGCGGCGGTCAATCCCCGTACCGTCGTGATCGTCAACTCCGGTTCCCCGGTGGAACTGCCGTGGCGCGAGGAGGTCGCGGCGGTGCTGCTCACCTGGTTCCCCGGGCAGGAGGGCGGCGCGGCGCTGGCCGACGTACTCCTCGGGGCGCAGGAGCCGGGGGGCCGGCTGCCGACCACCTGGCCGGTGTCCTTCGCGGACGTGCCGGTCACGGCGGTCACCCCGGTCGATGGTGAACTCCCTTACACCGAAGGCGTGTTCATCGGGTACCGGGCGTGGGAGAAGGCGGGAACCACCCCCGCCTACCCCTTCGGGCACGGGCTCGGATACACGACGTGGGAGTACGAGTCGGTGACGGTACGGGGGACCACCGCGACCGTTCGCGTACGCAACGCGGGTTCGCGGCCGGGCCGCGAGGTCGTCCAGGCGTACGTCGCGCCGGTCGCGGACCCGGTCGAGCGGCCGGCCCGCTGGCTCGCGGGCTTCGCGAGCGTGACGGCGGCGCCGGGCGAGACTGCCGAGACCACGATCGAACTGCCGCAGCGGGCCTTCGAGATCTGGGACGAGGCGGCGGGAGCGTGGACGCCGGTGCACGGCGAGTACGAAATCCAGATCGGCCGCTCCGTAACTGACCGCCGGGTCACGACGAGGATCCAGAGGTAGCAGCGGGGGGCGGGCGGGCCGGGCATGCGGGGCGGGGGCAGGCAGTTAGGGGCGCGGGGAACTGCGCGACCAGCCACGACGCACCCGCACGACGACCACCCACCGGCCCCGCCCCGTCCCGCGCCACCCCCTACGACCGCACCACCCCCTACGACCGCACCACCCCCCGGTACGCCAGCTCCGCCAGCCGGCTCTGGCCGTTCACGCTCGGGTGGAACCAGTCCCACTGGCTCAGCTGCGCGCCGGTGAAGGCGTACCGGAACACCGCCCCACCGTCGTACCTGCACTTCCGGTCCTTCGCGCACACCTGCGCGAGGGCGTTGTTGTACGCCACCACCCGCTCCTGCACCCTCTCGCGCCGCTGGACCGCCCGCTCGTCCACCGCGTCCGCGTCACCCAGCATCGACGGGCAGAGCCCCAGCGCCCACACCTGCTTGACGAGCGCGTTGCCCCGCCCCTGGGACCACAGCCGCTTGAGGTCCGGGACGCTCGCCACGTACACCTGTGTCCTGGGGAGGTCGGCCCGCAGCGTGCGCAGTGCCTTCTCGAACGAGGCGCGGAAGTCCGCGACCGGCGTCATGGCGCCTACCGACCCGCGGCACGCGTCGTTCGCGCCGGTCATCACCGTCACCAGCTCCGGCCGGTGCGCGGTCGCCCGCTGCATCTGGCCCGGCAGATCGGCCACGCGCGATCCGGTCACCGCGAGGTTCCAGCTCCGCTCCGCCGCGCCACGCGCCCCGAGCAGCCGCCGGGCCAGGCTGTTCACCGCAGGGTCCGTGCCGGTCGCCCAGGACGCCGCGGGACAGTCCGCGAGAACCGAACACGCGTCGAACCCCCGTGTTATCGAATCGCCGACGGCAACGAGCGAGGCCGGCGAGCGGTCCCACGTGGGGGTGGGATTCGGCGTCGGCCTGGCCCCGGCCGACGTAGCCGCCCCGGAAGGCGCCTGGGCTGCCCCGGAACAGCCGGCCGCCCCGCCCAGCAGGGCCGCTGCCAGCGCCGCTGCCCCGGCGCGCGCCAGGAGTCCGCGCCCGCGCCCGCTCCGACTGCCGTCCCGCATGCTGTTCTTCCCTCCGAATTCCCGCCGAAAAGCCCGGAAACCCCGGTATCTCCCCGCCCCCGGACCGACAGTACGTCACACTCCGGCGCACGCCGCACGGTAGCTTTTTCCCACGGCGCTCCCGCAGTGCCTCCGCAGCGCCCCACGATGCCCCCGTAGCAGCACGGACGGCGGTACCGCGGGACCCCACCCCGGCATCCCGCCCCATCGGTGCCGGTAAATTACCTGACGTCACATACTGTCCGTTTTCAGGAGATTCACTCCCGATGATGTTTACTGTTGACAACCTCGGGAGCCGGCCAGGCGCGTCACCTCGACCGAATGGCCAGGGGAGCACGAGGCCGCAGGTGTTGGCGAACCTCGACCCACACAGCAGGAGGTCCCGGTGACGACACGTGGAGTTCTCTACGTCCACTGCGCACCGCGCGCGATGTGCCCGCACGTCGAATGGGCGGTGGGTTCCGTACTCGGTGTACGCGTCGGTCTGGACTGGATCAGACAGCCGGCCGCGCCCGGCACCTGGAGATCCGAGTTCTCCTGGCAGGGCAGCCCCGGCACCGCGTCCAAGCTCGCCTCCGCCCTGCGCGGCTGGGACATGCTGCGCTTCGAGGTGACCGCGGAACCGTGCCCCACGGCGGAGGGCGAGCGCTACAGCTCCACCCCGGCGCTCGGCATCTTCCACGCGGTCACCGGCATGCACGGCGACATCCTCGTCCCGGAGGACCGGCTGCGCGCCGCGCTGGCGCGCTCGACGCGCGGTGAGAGCGCGCTGGAGACCGAGGTCGCCAAGCTGCTCGGCAAGCCCTGGGACGACGAGCTGGAGCCGTTCCGCCACGCCGGCGAGGGCGCTCCGGTGCGCTGGCTGCACCAGGTGGTGTAGCAGCACGCACGCGAGGGGCCCGCCCTCCGGAAGTCCGGATGCGGGCCCCTCGGCGGACGTACGGGAGATCAGACCGTCCGGAACGCCAGCACCACGTTGTGGCCGCCGAAGCCGAACGAGTTGTTGATCGCCGCGATCGTCCCCTCCGCCGGGAGGGCCTTCGGCTTGTCGCGGACGATGTCCGCCTCCGCCGCCTCCGGGTCGAGGTCCTCGACGTTGATGGTCGGCGGGGCCGTCCTGTGGTGCAGGGCGAGGACGGTGGCGACCGTCTCGATGCCGCCCGCGCCGCCCAGGAGGTGGCCCGTCATGGACTTGGTGGCGGAGACCGCGACATGGTCCAGGTCGTCGCCCAGCACCTTGCGCAGGGCCTTGATCTCGGCGACGTCACCCTGCGGGGTGGACGTGGCGTGCGCGTTGAGGTGGGCGATCTCGGACGGGGCGAGGCCCGTCGCGTCCAGCAGCTGCTGGAGGGCCGCGGCGATACCGCGGCCGCTCGGCTCCGGCTGGGCGATGTGGTGGGCGTCCGAGGACAGGCCCTGGCCGACGGCCTCGCAGTAGACCTTCGCACCGCGCGCGGCGGCGTGCTCCGCCGATTCCAGGACGACGATGCCGGCGCCCTCGCCGAGGACGAAGCCGTCCCGGCCGGTGTCGTAGGGGCGCGAGGCCTTCTCGGGCTCGTCGTTGTTCTTCGACATCGCCATCATGTTGGCGAAGGCGGCGATCGGCAGCGGGTGGATCGTGGCTTCCGTGCCACCGGCGATGACGACGTCGGCGCGGCCGGAGCGGATCATCTCGATCGCGTAGCCGACGGCTTCGGCGCCCGAGGCGCACGCGCTGACCACGGAGTGCACGCCCGCCTGGGCGTTCATCTCCAGGCCGACGTTGGCCGAGGGGCCGTTCGGCATGAGCATGGGGACGGTGTGCGGGGAGACGCGGCGTACGCCCTTCTCCTTCAGCACGTCGTACTGGTCGAGCAGGGTGGTGATGCCGCCGATGCCGGAGGAGACGACCGCGCCCAGGCGCTCGGGCGTGACGGACTCGTCCTCACCCGCCTTCGCGGTGAAACCGGCGTCGGCCCACGCCTCACGGGCCGCGATGATCGCGAACTGCGCGGAGCGGTCGAGCTTGCGGGCGAGCGGGCGGGGCAGCACCTCGGACGGGTCCACCGCCGCCTGCGCGGCGATGCGTACGGGCAGGTCGGCGAAGCGCTCGCCCTCCAGGGGGCGGACTCCGGACCGGCCGGCCAGCAGACCCTCCCAGGTCGACGCGGCGTCGCCACCCAGCGGGGTTGTTGCGCCGATACCGGTGACGACCACGGTGCGATTGGTCGGGCTCACAGGAATTCTTTCTCCACGTGTAGAGGGGGAAATTTTTCACGGCGCCACCGCCGGGTGGCGAGCGCAGCGCTACAGGGCAGGTCAGCCCTGGTGCTCCAGGATGTACTTGGCGGCGTCGCCGACCGTCTTGAGGTTCTTGACGTCCTCGTCCGGGATCTTCACGTCGAAACGCTCTTCGGCGGCGACGACGACCTCGACCATGGACAGCGAGTCGACGTCCAGGTCGTCGGTGAAGGACTTGTCCAGCTGGACGTCCTCGGTGGGGATGCCGGCGATCTCGTTGACGATCTCGGCGAGACCTTCGACGATCTGCTCCTGAGTGGCGGCCATGGTGGCGCTCCTTCGGTGTGTGTGCATCAGATGTGCTGAGGGTGTGGGCGGTGCCGTTTTGAGCGACAAGTGCCCTAGGGGAGGGTAACGACCGTAGCGGCGTACACGAGACCCGCCCCGAAGCCGATGACGAGGGCGGTGTCCCCGCTCTTCGCCTGTCCGGAAGCCAGGAGCCGCTCCATCGCGAGCGGGATCGAGGCTGCCGAGGTGTTGCCGGTGGTCTCGATGTCACGGGCGACCGTGACGTGCTCCGGCAGCTTGAGGGTCTTCACCATCGAGTCGATGATCCGCATGTTGGCCTGGTGCGGGATGAAGACGTCCAGGTCGTCGGCGGAGATTCCGGCCGCGTCCAGCGCCTGCTGGGCGACCTTCGCCATCTCGAAGACGGCCCAGCGGAACACCGCCTGGCCCTCCTGCGTGATGGCGGGGAACTTGATCTCGCCCGCGCTGTCCAGCGGCAGTTCGGCGTCCTGGCCTGCCCGCCACTTGTCCCACGCGACCGTCTGCTTGATGGTCTCGGACTTGTCGCCCTCGGAACCCCACACGGTGGGGCCGATGTGCGGCTCCTGGGCGGGACCCACGACGACGGCGCCCGCGCCGTCACCGAACAGGAAGGCCGTCGCGCGGTCCTCCAGGTCGGTGAGGTCGCTGAGCCGCTCCACGCCGATGACGAGCACGTACTGCGCCGAACCCTCGACGATCATGCCCTTGGCCAGGGTCAGGCCGTAGCCGAACCCCGCGCACCCGGCGGAGATGTCGAACGCGGCCGGCTTGACCGCGCCGATCCGGTGCGCGATCTCGGTCGCGACGGCCGGGGTCTGCTTGAAGTGCGAGACGGTGGAGACGATGACTCCGCCGATCTGGTCGGGGGAGATCCCCGCGTCGGCGATCGCCTTTCCCGAGGCCTCGATCGACATCATCGCCACGGACTCCTCGTCGGACGCCCAGTGGCGGGTGGTGATGCCGGAGCGGGAGCGGATCCACTCGTCGGACGAGTCGATCTTTTCGAGGATCACCTCGTTGGGCACGACGCGGGTGGGGCGGTAGCCGCCCACGCCCATGATGCGTGCGTACGGGGCGCCCTTGCTGGGCCTGATCTTCGACATGCTGCTCTCCTTTACGCGCTCGCGTGCTCGGCGAGGAGCGCGCGGGCCGCGTCGAGGTCGTCGGGGGTCTTGAGCGCGAGGGTCTTGGTGCCCTTCATGGCGCGCTTGGCCAGCCCGACCAGCGTGCCGCCGGGGCAGAGCTCGATCATCGCGGTCGCGCCCAGCTCCTGGAAGGTCTCCATGCACAGGTCCCAGCGGACCGGGTTGGAGACCTGGCTGACCAGGCGCGAGACGACCTCGGAGCCGGAGACAACGGTCTTGCCGTCGGCGTTCGAGACGTACGTCAGGGTGGGGTCGGACACCGCCAGGTCCTGGGCGGCCTTGCCGAGTTCGGCGACGGCGGGGGCCATGTGCGCGGTGTGGAACGCGCCCGCGACCTTCAGGGCCACGACCTTGCGCACCCCCTCCGGCTTGTCGGCCTCCAGCGCGGCGAGCTGCTCGGCGGTGCCGGCGGCGACGATCTGGCCCGCGCCGTTCACGTTCGCCGGGGTCAGGCCGAGCTTGTGCAGATGTGCGACGGTCACCTCGGGATCACCGCCGAGCAGGGCGGCCATGCCGGTCTCGGTGACGGCGGCGGCCTCCGCCATGCCGAGTCCCCGCGTCCGGACGAACCGGAGCGCGGCGTCCTCGCTCAGCACCCCGGCGAACGCGGCGGCGGTGATCTCACCGACGCTGTGTCCGGCGACGGCGCCGACGCCTGAGGTGTCGCCGAGCGCGGACGCCGAGAGCAGACCGGCGGCGACCAGCAGCGGCTGGGCGACGGCGGTGTCACGGATGGCGTCGGCGTCGGCCTTCGTGCCGTAGTGGGCAAGGTCGAGCCCGATGGCGTCCGACCAGGCCGCGATGCGGTCGGCGGCGCCGGGAAGGTCGAGCCAGGGGGTCAGGAAGCCGGGCGTCTGAGCGCCTTGGCCGGGAGCGACGAGTACGAGCACCCTCACACTCTCTCTTGTGGGCGGCGTCTTCTGCCCGTGGGGACTGGGACGAAGAACCGACGGGGGAATTGTTTGTATCCAACAAAAGTCTAGGACGACGGCTCGCCGTCGGCCAGGCGCCCCAGGATGAGGGCGATACGGAGCGTAAAGGCCGAGCGGACGTCCGAGGGGGACCAGCCGGTGACGTCTGTCACACGTCGCAGCCGGTAGCGCACGGTGTTGGGGTGCACGAAGAGCATCCTGGCAGCTCCCTCAAGACTGGAGGCCTGCTCCAGATAGACGCTCAGCGTCTCCAGGAGCGCGGAGCCCGCCTCCTCCAGCGGTCTGTAGATCTCCTCCACCAGCTGGACCCTGGCCGCAGGGTCCGAGGCGATTGCCCGTTCCGGCAGCAGATCGTCCGCCAGAACGGGCCGCGGGGCGTCCTGCCAGGCGGTGCAGGCCTTGAGTCCGGCGGCGGCGGCCTGCGCGGACCTCGTGGCCGCGAGGAGGTCGGGCACGACGGGACCGGCCACGACGGGACCCGCCGCGTACGGGCCGATCAGCCCCTTGGCGACCTGCAACGGGTTGTCGCTGCCGCCCGCGATGACGACCAGACGCGATCCCAGCACCCCGGTCAGCACCTGGAGCTTGGCGTGCCGCGCGGCCCGCCGGATCGCCTCCACGGTCAGCTCGGAGTCGCCGTCGGGTGCGGTGCCGAGCACCACGCACACGTGCTCGGGCGAGTTCCAGCCGAGTGCGGCGGCCCGTGAGACGGCGCCCTCGTCGGCCTCGCCGGAGAGCACCGCGTTCACGACCAGGGACTCCAGCCGCGCGTCCCAGGCCCCCCGCGCCTCGGCGGCCTGCGCGTACACCTGGGCGGTCGCGAAGGCGATCTCCCGCGCGTACACGAGCAGCGCCTCGCGCAGCACGGACTCGTCGCCGGGGGCGGCGACCTCCTCGATCGCCGACTCCATGACCTCGATCGTGGTGCGCACCATCTCGACGGTCTGGCGCAGGGTGATCGCCCGGGTCAGCTCGCGCGGCGCGGTCCCGAAGACGTCCGTGGAGATGGCCTGCGGGGCCTTGGGACGGCGGAACCACTCCGTGAACGCCGCGATGCCGGCCTGGGCGACCAGACCGATCCACGACCGGTTCTCCGGCGGCATCGCCCGGTACCAGGGCAGCGTCTCGTCCATGCGCGCGATGGCGCTCGCGGCGAGGCTGCCGGAGGACTGCTCCAGCCGCTTGAGGGTCGCTGAGTGCGGGTGGGCGGCGGGGGCGGCGGGCTCGGGCTGCTGCTCTGGATCGGGTCGGGGCACGGGGACAAGACTGCCTTATCGGCGCCCTGGCGCGGTGTGCCGGGGCTACCGTGGTCGCGTGACAGCCCTGCGACGTTCCACGGACCGCTACCGCGGCGGCGACCCGGCCGCGGGCATCGAGTCCCTGCACGCCTTCTCCTTCGGGCACTTCTACGACCCGGACAACCTCCGCTTCGGGCCCGTACTGGCCTGCAACGAGGAGCGCCTCGCGCCCGGCGCCGGCTTCGGTGAACACCCGCACAGCCACACCGAGATCGTCACCTGGGTGGTCGAGGGCGAGCTCACCCACCTCGACTCGGCGGGTCACGCCACGACCGTGCGCCCCGGGGACGTCCAGCACCTCAGCGCGGCGGACGGGGTGCGGCACGTCGAGCGCAACGCGGGCCCCACGCCGCTGACCTTCGTGCAGATGTGGTTCGCGCCCCTGACCCCCGGCGGTGACCCCGGGTACGAACTGGTGCGGGGCATCGCCGACGCCACCCCCTACGAGATCCCGGCGGCGGGCGTCACGCTGCACGTACGGCGCCTGGGCCCCGGCGAGCGGGCGCCGCTGCCCGGGACGGCGTACGTCCACGTCGTACGGGGCGAAGTGGCGTGCGGCGACGAGGAGCTGGGAGCGGGCGACTCGGTGCGGGCCGAGGACGCGGCGGACCTGGAACTGACGGCGGTCACGGCGGCCGAGGTACTGGTGTGGGAGCTCCCGGCCGGCCGCTGACCGCCACCAGGACGGTGCCCGCGCCTCAGAAGACGGACTCCTTCGACGGCTCCTCCGCGTTGCGCCACAGCGTGAGGTCGAGCGTGACGTAGTCGCTGGGGTCGGAGGCGGAGGACCGGCCGCGGAAGGTGACCAGGCCGATGTGGCCCGACCGCGTGTGGACGCAGATCTGGGAGCCGGGGGAGACCTGGCTGAGCGTGAGGCGCTCGGTGTAGCGGGTCTCGTCGCGGCAGGTCCCCAGCGAGCCCTTCTGGGAATTGTTCAGCAGGGAGATCTTCTCGCCGTTGCTGCCCAGGTAGTGGTCGTTGCTCCAGTAGTAGAAGTCCGCGTCGTCGTTGTAGGCGGCGTCGCTGTCGTCGATCGGCCTGGGCGGGGAGTCGGCGAACCGGATGTAGTAGTTCCGCGTCAGGTTCACGCCCTTGTACGAGACGGGCTTGGGATCGGGCCGCGCACTGCCCTTGCCGTCCGCGGAACGGGAGGGCCCGGAGGAGGCGCCACCGCCGGCCCGGTCCTTCCTGGCGTCGTCGGCCATGTTCGCCAGGAGCGCCGCACAGCCACCGACCGGGAGCAGGACCGCGGCGATGACGATGAGGGCGAGGACGCCGCCGGGCATCTTCTTCCTGGGCGGCGGCTGCGGCGTCCAGCCGGGCTGGGGCCCCGTGGGGTAGGGGGCGGCGTGCAGGCTGTGCGGCGGGGGAGTGGTGGGGTGCTGGCCCGGATACGTGCCCGGGTACGTACCGGGGTACGAGGGGCCGGTGTGCGGGCCGCCGGTGTGCGGGCCCACACCGGGCTGGGGAACCTGCCCGGGGCCCGGGTAACTGCCGGGGTACGGCGGCGGGGTGTGCGCCGAGGCGGAGGTCGGCAGGTCGGCGAAGCCGCCGGGGGGAGTCGAGGGGGCCAAGGGCGGACCGACGGGCCCGGCGGCCGGGTCGTGCGGATGACCGGGCGAGGCGGCGGGGCCGTGCGCGTCGCCGGGCCCCGAGTTCGGGTTGTGCGCGTCGCCGGGGCCGGCGGCCGGTGTGTGCGCGGCGCCCGGTTCGGTCGGCGGGTGTGCCGCCGGTGCACCGCCCTCGCCGCCCGGCCGCAGCACCGACATCTCCGTCAGCATGCGCGCCGACGCGCGGGTCCGCCGGTCGATGTCCTCGGACATCGGTTCGGGCAGCCAACTCCCGCGCTGGCTCAGCGGGGTGGCCGATGCGGCCTGGCACAGCTCGATGATCTCGGCGGGCTCCGGGCGCTGCGCCGGATCCTTCACCAGGCACCGCGCGAGGAACCCCAACTCCTCGGGCAGCCCGGCCAGATCGGGCTCCTCGTGCACGATGCGGTACAGCACGGCATGCGAATTGCCCTCGCCGTACGCCGTGTTGCCGAGCGCCGCGTACACGCCGACCTGCCCCAGCGCGAAGACGTCCGACGCCGGGCCGACCTCCTTGCCCTCGGCCTGCTCCGGCGACATGAAGGCGGGGGTGCCGACGGTGATCCCGGTACCCGTGAGGGCGGTCGCGTCCGCGGCGCGGGCGATGCCGAAGTCGATGACCCGGGGCCCGTCCGACGCCAGCAGTACGTTCGCGGGCTTCAGGTCACGGTGCACGATGCCGGCGCCGTGGATGACCTTCAGCGCCTCCGCCATCCCGGCGAGCAGCCGCAGCACCGCGGGGACCGGGAGCCGCCCGTGCCGGGACACGGCCACGGCGAGGGAGGGACCCGGAACGTACGCCGTCGCCAGCCACGGCCGGCCGCCCTCGGTGTCGAAGTCGATGACCGGCGCGGTGTACAGCCCCTGCACCCGCTGCGCCGCCTGCACCTCCAGCCGGAACCGCTGCCGGAACCCGGGGTCGTCCCCGAGCTCCGGCCGGATCACCTTGACGGCGATCGGATGCCCGCCGGGCGTGTGCGACAGGTACACCTGCCCCATCCCACCCGCTCCGAGCCGCGCCGCGATGCGGTAACTCGCCACCGTGCGGGGGTCGTTGCCCTCCAGTGGATGGAACTGCCCACCTGTCCCCATGCCCTCGTGCATCAGCTCTCCCCGTCGTCCACCGTGCGCCACGAATACCGTGAGGGAGGGTACCGGGCCGGGGGGCGCGCCCGCTCAGGCCGTCCGCGCCTCCGCCAGTACCGCGTCGACGAAGGGCGGCCAGGCCTCTGCCGCCCACGGGCCGAAGACGCGGTCGGTCAGGGCGACGATCGCCAGGCCTGCGTCCGGGTCGACCAGGAGGAAGGTGCCGGACTGGCCGAAGTGGCCGAAGGTGCGGGGGGAGGACGAACTTCCGGTCCAGTGCGGGGACTTGGAGTCACGGATCTCGAAGCCGAGGCCCCAGTCGTTGGGGTTCTGGTGGCCGAAGCCCGGCAGGACGCCCTTGGTCGCGGGGTAGTGCACGGTCAGGGTGGCCTCGGCGACCGTGCGGGGGTCGAGCAGGCGGGGGGCCTGGAGTTCGGCGGCGAAGCGGGTCAGGTCGTCGACGGTGGAGACGCCGTCGCGCGCAGGGGAGCCGTCCATGGTGGTGGCGGTCATGCCGAGGGGTTCCAGGACGGCCTGGCGCAGGTAGTCGGGGAACGGGATCTCGGTGGCCTTGGCGATGTGGTCGCCGAGGGCGTCGAAGCCCGCGTTGGAGTAGAGGCGGCGGGCGCCCGGCTCGGAGGTGACGCGGGGCTCGTCGTAGGCGAGGCCGCTGGTGTGGGCGAGCAGGTGGCGGACCGTGGAGCCGGGGGGCCCCGCCGGTTCGTCGAGCTCGATCGCGCCCTCCTCGTACGCCACCAGCGCCGCGTACGCACCGAGCGGCTTGGAGACGGAGGCGAGGGGGAAGCGGTGCCCGGTCGGGCCGTGCTGCCCGAGGACGGTGCCGTCCGCCCGTACGACGGCTGCTGCGGCGGTGGGTACCGGCCAGGACTCGATCATCGTCACGCTCTGCATGGGGCGAGTCTACGGTTGGGCCGTCGCGCGGGGCCCGGGGACCGGCGCCTCGGGGCGTCCCGGCCCCACGAGCCTTCAGAGCTGGAGGCGCAGTACCGGGGCGGCCTTGCGGCGGAACCCCATGGAGACGTACAGCGGCTCGGCCTCGGGGGAGGCGCCCAGGTCGACCGTCGTCGCGCCGTGCGCCCGGAACCAGTCGAGCAGCGACTCCATGCCCGCCCTGGCCAGGCCCCGGCGCCGCTGGTCGGGGTCGGTCGCCACGCTGAACACGTAGCCGTACAGCCCCTCCGGGGTGGCCGGGTTGCCGATCCGGTATTCGAGGGTGCCGCAGACGAGGGAGCAGAGCCTGCCGGGAAGCCCCGGGTGGTCCGCCACGAAGGCCACGAAGGCCGGGTCGGGGGCGGCGAGCTGCTTGCGGAGCACCGGGAGGGCCGCCCCGTGCCAGTCGGTGGAGGTGTCGGAGCCCTCCATCGAGTCGATCATCACTTGACGCAGGCGCAGCACCTCAGGGGCGTCCTGGGCGGTCGCGCGGCGTATGGTTCCGTCACTCATGCGGGGCAGATTAACCGCGGGCCCAGAAAATCTCCTCCGGTATCCGCTTGCTTCGAGTGCACTCCAAGGTCATAGCTTGGAGGGCATGACGGTGATCGACAGCAGCCCCGTACGCCCCGTACAGCCCGTACGCCTCGCGGAGGAGGAGCCGCAGGCTCAGCCGCGCGGCTGCGCCCCCGACGGGCGGCACCCCCTGCCCGAGGGACGCGACCACTACACGATCAGTGAGGTGGCCCAGGTCACCGGGCTGAGCGCGCACACCCTGCGCTGGTACGAGCGGATCGGCCTGATGCCGCACGTGGACCGTTCGCACACCGGTCAGCGCAGGTTCCGCAACAGGGATCTGGACTGGCTGGCGTTCGTCACCAAGCTGCGGCTGACCGGGATGCCGGTCGCCGGCATGGTGCGGTACGCGGAGCTGGTGCGCGAGGGCGAGCACACCTTCGAGGCGCGGCAGGAGCTGCTGGAGGAGACCCGTCGTGCCGTGCGGGCACGGATCGAGGAGCTCCGGGACACCCTCGGCGTACTGGATTACAAGATCGATGTTTATGCGGACGCCCGTCGGGCGTCGGAGAGGTACTGACAGCTACATGAACACCAGCAACGCGTTTTCCACCACCCCCATGGCCACCACCCGCCTCGGAGCCGACGGCCCCGAGGTCGGTGTCCAGGGCCTCGGCTGCATGGGCATGAGCTTCGCCTACGGGCCGACCGACGCGGACGAGGCGCGCGCCACCCTGGAGCGGGCGCTGGAGCTGGGCGTCACCCTGTACGACACGGCGGACGCCTACGGGGACGGGGAGAACGAGAAGTTCCTCGCCCCCTTCGTCGCGGCGCACCGGGACGAGATCACCATCGCCACCAAGTTCGCGCTGGGCATCGACCCGGTGGACAACACCAAGCGGATCATCAACAACGACCCCGCCTACATCCGCACCTGCATCGACGACAGCCTGAGCCGTCTCGACGTCGATGTCATCGACCTCTACTACATGCACCGGCGCGACGTGAACATTCCGATCGAGGAGACCGTCGGCGTGATGGCCGAGCTGGTCGCGGCCGGCAAGGTCAAGCAGCTCGGGCTGAGCGAGGTGACCGCCGGCGAGCTGCGGGCCGCCCACGCGGTGCACCCGATCGCGGCGGTGCAGTCGGAGTGGTCGCTGTTCAGCCGGGACATCGAGAAGGGCGTTGTCCCCGCGGTCGCCGAGCTGGGCGCGACCCTGGTCGCGTACTCGCCGCTCGGCCGCGGCTTCCTCACCGGATCCTTCGCCAGCGCGGAGAAGGACCTCACGGAAGGGGACTTCCGCCGCCACCACCCCCGCTTCAACGGTGACAACGCCGAGGCGAACGGCGCGCTCCTGGAGCCGATCCGCGAGATCGCCCGCGCCCGGGGCGTCACGCCCGGCCAGGTCGCGCTCGCCTGGGTGCAGCAGCAGGCGCGGGTGCACGGTCTTTCGGTGGTTCCGATCCCGGGCACCCGCAAGCGCACCCGCGTCGAGGAGAACACCTCCGCGACCCGCCTGGTCCTCGGTGCCGACGAGCTGGCGCTCCTGGAGCCGATCGCGGGGCAGGTGGCGGGCGGCCGGTACGCGGACATGTCGTTCACCTCCGCGGGCCGGGAGTAACGGGACCTACCGGGGCGGGACCGGCGGGGCCGTCCGCCGGGACGGCCCCGCCGCTCACGCCAGTCCCAGCGCGAAGACGGTGAAGCCCGCCGCGAGCAGTCCCGCGACTGCCCGGCGGGCCTTCGTCGTGTTCAGGGCCGCTGCCTTCGGGTGCTCGAAGACCCGGGTGTACTTCCCGATCACCACCAGCAGCAGCGCGAACAGCGGCAGCCACGCGATCCGCGCCGCGATCCAGCCAGGCGTCTCGGGGGCGGAGGTCAGACCGGGCACGGCGGCGAGGTACGAACCGGGGACGGCGGCGGCGAGCATCGCGGTCTGGTGCCAGCACAGGATCGTCATCGCGGAGAGGTTGATGACGACCACGGGCGCCCACAGCGCCGGGCGCCGCAGCAGCGCGCCGATGCGGTCCCTGAGCAGGACGGCGGCGCCGCTCTGGGCGGCGGCGAGCGCGAGGACGAGCAGCGACGGAGGGTGGGAGTTGGTGCGCTCCTGACCGGGGACGCCGACCATCGACGCCGGGTAGTGGAACGCGAGGAGAAGTGCCGCGAACAGCACGGTGCCGCCGACGAGCAGGACGTACGCGGCCTTCCTGCTGAGCCTCTTCTCGCCCCAGGCGACGCCGAGTTGGTAGGCGAAGAGCCAGCCGGGAAGCAGGTTGAGCAGGCTCAGCCAGGACGGCATCGCATCGGAGTACGGGCCGTAGCGGAGGAGGTCGACGACCGCCACGGAGCCGATCAGCGGGGCCGCCGACCACACGCCCAGCCGACGGGCGGCCCGGACGCACAGCGGGGTGAGCGCGGTGATCACCGCATACACGGCGACGAACCACAGTGGCTGCACCACCAGTTTCGCGCCGGTGCGCAGGGTCGCCTCGGGCACCCCGAGCGCGAACAGGACGGGGACCAGCAGCGCCCAGACGGCGGTCACCCCGAGGACGGGCCGGCCGAGCCGCACGAGCCTGCTCCTCAGCCACTCCCCGCCTGACCCCTTGCGCCGGTGGTAGGAGAGGACGGAGGCGTAGCCGCCGACCAGGAAGAAGATGCCGAGCATCTGGAGGATCCAGCTGGCGGGGGCCAGGCCCGTGAAGGTGGAGAGCGGGCTGGCGTTGTGCAGCGCACCGGACCCGGCGTCGACGGTGAACCCGCCGAGCAGCCAGTGCCCGGTCGGCACGGCGAGCAGCGCGAGCGCCCGGAGCCCGTCGACGGCACGGTCACGGTGGGCGGGGGTACGGGCGTCGACCTTGGCGGCGAGTGCGGAGAGGCTCATCCTGGACGTCCTTGTGGAGGAGGCGGGGGTGGGAGAGGGGGCGGGGGCGGGGATGCTCATGTCCGTCCCGCCGTGGGCGCCGCGAACAACTCGGGCGGGGCTCATGTCCGTCCCTCCGCGATCGCCGCGAAGGCCCGGAGGGAGTCCGTCCCGGGTGCGAAGTAGCCGGTGTGCCCGTGCGCCCCTGCCGTCGGTATCCGGCGGGCGCCGAACGAGGCGGACGCCGGGTCCGCGCCGTGCCCCACCCCCAGCACCTGCACGTTCGGCACGTTGTCGATCCAGTCCGTGGGGTCCTTGGCCGCCCACACCCGCGCCCCGGTCCGCAGGTCCGCCGCGTCGTCCACCCGCATTCCGGGGGAGGCGAGCGCCACGATGTCGGCTGCGTCCAGGCGAGGTGCGGCCAGCCCGCACACCACCGACCCGTAGCTGTGGCAGAACACGGCGGGATCGTCGACGCCCACCGCGTCCAGACCGGCGACGAACCGGCTCAGCCGTTCGGCGCCCGCTTCGGCGAGCGCGCCGGACGCGGCGTCGACACCGACGCCGACGGGGGTGGTGTAGCCGACCCAGGCCACAACTGCCGTGCTGCCGGGGCGAGTTGCGCCGCGCAGGCTTTTCGCCATGCCGGCCGGCGTGCCGTACGGGTCCTTCGCCCGGTCGTACGTCGAGGCGTCGATGTCCGAGCCGGGCACCACCACCGACACGTGGCGGGCACGGGTCAGGTCCCCGTACACCTCGGCCACCTGGCCGCGGCCGCGCGGGTCGAAGGCGAGGATCTGCCTCCCGGGGGCGAGCAGCCTGGCGAACCTGCCGTCGGCTGCGAGGGCCGCCCGGTTGGCGGCGTACCGCAGAGCGACGGGCGCGCCGTCCAGGTTGCCGACCGTCAGGGGATGCCGGCGTACGAGGTCGTCCCGCCGGCGCTCGTCCAAACCGGCGAAGAACGCGGCCACTTGGGAAGGGGTGGCGGTGGCCGGATCGATCAGCCCCTCGCTCCGCCAGGCGGCCGCGCCGGGCGGCGGGCCGGTCACGGCGCTCTGCGCCCCGGCGGAGGCCCAGCCGGCGGTGCCGCCGACCACGGACGCCACCATGGCGAAGGCCGCCAGGGTCCTCTTGAACCGGTGCATGTCCCCGCCCCTCTCTGCCGCGTACGGTCTGCCGCGTACGCCTTGATGCAGAGGAAGGTAGGAAGAGGACACCGCCCGGGGCGTCACACCACGGTGCCAACTCCCGGGTGATACCGCAGTACTGGAGGTTTTCCGCAGGTGGGAGGGTGGTGCTGACCCCACCTCCGGGGCTACGGGCTACCCCGCGGCGACGCAGAGGCCGAGGTCAGGGCGCGTCGCCCGGGGAGACCAGCCCGGACTCGTACGCGAAGATCACCGCCTGGGCGCGGTCCCGCAGGCCGAGTTTGGCGAGGACCCGTCCGATGTGGGTCTTCACCGTCTGCTCGGCGAGGATCAGCCGGTCCGCGATCTCCTGGTTGGACAGCCCCCGGGCGATCAGCTCCAGGACCTCCGTCTCACGCGGGGTCAGCCCCTTCAGCCGCAGGCCGGGGTCGCGGCGCTGTGCGGGTCGCTGTGCGGCGAAGTCCGCGATCAGACGGCGTGTCACGGACGGCGCCAGCAGTGCCTCCCCCGCCGCCACCACCCGTACCGCTGCGATCAGGTCGGCCGGCGGGGCGTCCTTCAGCAGGAAACCCGACGCGCCCGCGCGCAGCGCCTCGTACACGTAGTCGTCCACGTCGAAGGTGGTCAGCATCAGCACCTTCGGCAGGTGCACCACCCCCGTCGGCGGGTTGAGGAGCTCCCGGGCGGCGGCCAGCCCGTCCATCTCCGGCATCCGCACGTCCATCAGTACGACGTCCGGGTGCGTGTGACGGCTGACCTCCACGCCCTGCCGTCCGTCCGGCGCCTCTCCCACCACGTCGATGTCGGCCTGCGCCGAGAGCAGCGCGGCGAATCCGGCCCGCACCATGGCCTGGTCGTCGACGATGATCACGCGAATGGTCATGGGGCGGGGGAGTCCTTCGCTGCCGGGTTCCGGGCCGGGACGGCGGTGTCAGGGGCCGTGTCCGGGTCCGGTGTCAGCGGCAGCCGGGCCGCGACCCGGAAGCCGCCGTCCGGCAGCGGACCGGTGTCCAGCGTGCCGCCGGTCAACCGTACGCGCTCGCGCATCCCGACCAGGCCGTGACCGCCCGCGCCCCCCGCCTCCACCGGCGCGGCCCCGGCCCGTGCGGCCGGGGCGGGGGCAGGCCCGTTGACGACCAGTACCAGCAGGTCCAGTTCCTCCACCCGCACCGACACCCGGGTCGTCGCCCCCGGTGCGTGCCGCACCACGTTGGCGAGTGCCTCCTGCACGATCCGGTACGCCGAGAGGTCCACCGCCTGCGGCACCGCCCAGCTGCGGGGGCCCGCGCCCAGCACGTCCCGCGCCATCGACAACTCGGCGGGCACCCCCGCCCGTACCGTCGCCTCGACCAGCTGCTGCACCTTGTCCAGCCCCGGCTGCGGGGCCCGTTCGCCCTCGGCGCCCTCGCTGCGCAGCACCACGAGCAGCCGCCGCATCTCCGTCAGCGACTCCCGGGCGCTCGCCGCGATCGACGCGAACTCCTCCTGTGCCCCGGCCGGGAGCCCGCCGATCCGGTAAGGGGCCGAGTCCGCCTGCACGGTGATCACCGACATGTGGTGCGCGACCACGTCGTGCAACTCCCGTGCGATGCGGGTGCGTTCCTCCAGGAGGGTCCGGTGTGCGCGCTCCGCCTCGCTGATGGTCTCCTGCTCCACCAGCTTGCGCTGCACCTCGCCGCGCTCCCGCAGCACCCCGCCGACGGCCAGTACGACGGCGCTCAGCACCACGGTCAGCAGATTGGTGCCGTCACTGGCCCGGGGGTGGAGCTGCCCCAGTCCGATCCCGGTCACCGCGACGAACAGCCACACCCCGACCAGCGCGCTGCGGCGCTCGCGCAGTGCCAGCGCGAAGAGCAGCAGAAGCAGGCCGACG
This sequence comes from Streptomyces sp. NPDC091272, assembly GCF_044757485.1. Taxonomy (NCBI): domain Bacteria; kingdom Bacillati; phylum Actinomycetota; class Actinomycetes; order Kitasatosporales; family Streptomycetaceae; genus Streptomyces; species Streptomyces sp. NPDC091272. The sequence continues at coordinate 120,369 of NZ_JBIVVC010000005.1, read as the reverse complement.
ATCGTGGGCGGGGGCCAGGGCCAGACGGAACCGGCCTGCTCGCCCGGCCGGTTGAGGAGGAAGAGGCTGCCGACCACCCCGGCGGGCAGGACGATCCAGCACGTCTGGAGCGGGCGGTGCCCCATCAGCAGCAGCGGCAGCACCTCCAGCGCGGCGAGCGCCCCCGCGGTGCCGCCGGCCACCCCGTAGTCGTTGACGAGCACGGCGACGGTGGTCGGGAAGAGCGAGAGCACGGCGACGAGGACCACCGCGTACGGCAGCAGCCGCCGCCAGCGCTTCGGCGCGTCCGCGAGCAGTGGCTCCGGCGGGTGCGAGGGGTGGGTGACGGCGTGCAGCAGCTCGCGCAGCCGTCGTGCGGCCGTGCCTCCCGGGCCGTCGGGGGCCGGGCCCGCGGTGGGCGCGACCGAGGGCATCGGCGGGGCGGCGGGGCGCGGGGGAGGTGACGGGTTCGGTTCTCTCATGGCTCCCTCAGCGTAGGCAGCGCACCCGTTTCCCGACGTCATACCGTGGTGCGGAGCTCACCCTCGTACCGGGGTATCACCCGCGGCCGTCCCGGGCGCCCGCCCGCAGGCCCGCGCCGCAGCTACAGCTCCGCGAGCAGTTCGGCCTTCTTCGCGGAGAACTCGTCGTCCGTGACCAGGCCCGCCTGGTGCAGTTCCCCGAGGTGACGGATCCGCTCCGCGATGTCCGCCGGGTCACGCCGGCCGGCGCCCACCACCGGGGCCACCGCCCGGCCCCGGTCGGCGACCGCGGCCGGCACCGTGCTCCGAACCGCCGCCAGTACCGCCGCCGCGAACGGCAGCGACTCGTGCACCGGGCCGTAGCCCAGCCCGAACACCACCGCGGCCGGGTCCTGGTCGGCCGGCCCCGGCGCCCGCCCCGGCCCGGCGTCCGGCGTCCCGTCGCGCGGCAGCAGCCGCAGATGGCCGTCGAAGAAGTCGGGCGAACGCCACTCGACACCGCTCAGCGAGGCCACCGGAAAACTCTGGTCGCCCACCTTCCACTTGGCGGACGACGCACCCGTCCAGAACCACCGGAAGGTCACCTGGGTGCCGTCGAAGCCCGCCCTGCCGTCGTACGCCTTGAACTGCAGCGGCCCCTCGGGCGCCGCCACCAGGAACCGGTCCGCGGGCTCGACGGCGCCGGCACCCGACGACTCGCGCACCCGCCGGCGCAGTTCGTCCGCGTAGTACTCGGCGAGCACCTCGCGCTCCGGGGGCAGCACCAGGCGGTACGGGTCGTAGCTCTCCTTGAGCTGCCCCGCCGCCGCGTCCATCAGCGGATCGGCGCCCGGTCTCGGCACCGCGTGCAGCACCACCGTGCCCCGCTTGCCCTGGGTCAGCGTCACGTCGGCCAGCGCCTCGTGCGGAATGCGCCGCTCGCCGAGCGCGGAGAGCAGCTTCGGTGTTCGTATCCCCCGTTCGAAGCGGATGAGCACGGAGTCGCTGTCGAACTCCCAGGTGGCATGAATTCCGGCCAGCACATCACCCATGCGGCTCATCGTATGCGGCACCCGCCCCCGCGTCGCCCCTCGAAGGTCGCCCCGATTTCGGTACTTCTACGCGCGTCGGTCACCTCAGACACTCCTGTGGGCCCCGGGGCCGTTGTCGTCGATCCCGTCCCGGCAGGTCTCCCCGCTCGCACAGCTCAGCCCCGTGTACGCGCCGACGCCGATCCGCGCGAAGTTGCCGATGCTCTCGGTGCCCGGCACGAAGTACCCGGTGTGCCCGACGGAGTCGGCGGCCGAGAGCACCCTGGCCCCGAACTCCGGCGAGACCGGGTCCGCCCCGTGGCCGAGCCCGCCGACCTCCAGGTACGGCACGTCCTGGATCCAGTCGTCGGCGTCCCGCATCGCCCACACCCGGGCCCGCGCCCCCAGCCCGGCCGCGCTGTCCGCCCGCATGCCGGGGCTGCCCGACACCGCGATGTCGGTGACCCGCTCGGGGAGCTTTCTGGCCGCCAGGCCGCAGACCACCGAGCCGTAGCTGTGGCAGAACAGCATCACCGGTACGGACGAGGCGCCGGGCAGCGCCTCGGTCAGCGCGACCAGCCGCCGGGCCCCCGCCTGCGCGGGTGTCCCCACCATCGCGTCCATGCCGAGCCCGACCGGGGCGGTGTAGTCCGCCCAGGCGATCACGGCGAGCCGGCGGCCGGGGGCGGCCGCGCGCTCCGCGTCGTACAAGGAGGTCGCCATCCCGACGGGGGAGGAGTAGCGGAGGTAGGTGCGCTCGAAGTTCAGGATGTTCGTGTCGACGCCCGGCACGACCACCGAGACGCGCTCGGCCCGCTCCAGGTCGCCGAAGACCTCGGCCACCCGGCCGCCGCCGTCCGGGTCGAACGCCAGGACCTTCCGGTCGCCCCGCAGCAGCGCCGCGAACCGGTGCGCCCGGCGGTCGGCGTCCTGCCGTCCGGCCAGGGAGAGCCGGGAGTCGTGCACCCGTTTCTCCTCGGCGGTGCGCGCCCGGTCCAGCGCGCGCCGGTTGGCGGCGTACCGCAGGGCGACGGGAGCGCCGTTGAGATTTCCCACGACCTGGGGGTACCGGTGGACCAGCCGGCTCCGCTGGCCCCCGGAGAGACCGTCGAAGAAACGGCTCACCTGACGTGGCGAGCCCTGCGGGTCGGGCAGCTGCCGGCCGTCGATGCGGCCGTGCTGCCAGGCGGCGAAGGCCTCGGTGAGGGACACGTCGTCGTCGCGCTGGTGGTGGAGGGCGGTCCAGCCGGTGATCGCGAGCATCACGAACACGACGGCAAGGGCGAGCAGCGCCCGCCACGCGGTCAGGGTGGGGGAGGAGTCGAAGGAAGTCACTGCGGGACACCCTAGGAGAAGGTCGGGGGCCCGTGTCCATTCCGTGACGCGGATCACGTTTCGATAAAGGTGTAATGGTCAGGCTGTGTGTGCGGCAGTCGCACGCCCGGACGTAACGGACATGACGGCGGCCCCGGGAGGCCCGGAGGGTGCCGCCCCGGCCCGTCCGGTCACGGCGCGACGCGCCGAGGCCCGTCCGAATTGCGCGCGCCTAGGACCGTGCGAATTGCGCGCCGAGGACCGTCCGATTTACGCGCGCCGAGGCCCGCCCGAATCGCGCGCCCAGGCCCGTCCGCCTACGCGCTGCGCCCCGAGGTCCCCGGCGCCGGGACCGCTTCCGGGCCGCGCCAGTCCCCGGCCAGCGCGGGGCCCAGCTGGTCCAGGCAGCGGGAGGTCATCTCCCGGATCGCCTCCAGGCTGGCGTCGTCACGTCGGCCCCACATCCGGCCGGTCAGCCGCATCACCCCGCCGAACGCGGCCACGGTGATCCGCGGCCTGAGGTCCGCGTCCACGTCGAGACCCTCGCGCTCCGCGATGAGGTGCGCGATCGCGTCCTCCAGCTCGGTGGAGCGGCGCAGATGGACCGCGAGCAGCGCCGGGGTGGACTCGATCATCTGGTACGTCCGCATATGGAGCTCGATCGGCACGACGGCCTCGATCGCCTCGCCCACGGAGTCCCAGGCCCAGGTCACCGCGTTGCGCAGGGCGGTGAGCGGGTTCTCCGCCGCGGGGCGCTCGCGGATCGCCTCCAGGAAACGGGCCTCCACCATCGACACGACCGTGAAGGCGACCTCCTCCTTGGACGCGAAGTAACGGAAGAAGGTGCGCTGCGACACCTCCACGGCCGCCGCGATCTCGTCGACGGTCGTCCGCTCGTACCCCTGGGAGGTGAACAGTTCGAGCGCGACCCGCAGCAGCGAGTTGCGGGTGCGCCGCTTCTTGCGCTCGCGCAGACCGCACTCGTGCAGCTTGGTCCGGGAGGCCAGTGCCGCCTTGGACGCCAGGCCCACCACCGGGGGCTGTCCGGACTGCGCCGCCTGCCGTTCGTCCCGCATCGCTCCTCGGTCTCTCCGCCCCTTGTCGTACCCGACCCCCGCCGACGCCCCTGACGTGCACGTTCGGCAACTTCAGCTTACCTGTGAGCTACGTGACAGTTACCGGCTTGTGAATTGGTTCGTCAACTGTCAGAGGCTGACACTAATCTGGAAAGCATGACTGCACAGACCACGCTCGACAAGGTGCCGCCGGGCCCCGACCCCGTACCGCAACAGACCAAGGGGCTTCGTGGCCACCCGTGGCTGACGCTCTTCGCCGTGGCGATCGGCGTGATGATGGTCGCCCTCGACGGCACCATCGTCGCCATCGCCAACCCCGCCATCCAGAAGGACCTCGGCGCCTCGCTCGCCGACGTCCAGTGGATAACCAACGGCTATCTGCTCGCCCTCGCCGTCGCGCTCATCACGGCGGGCAAGCTCGGTGACCGCTTCGGTCACCGCCAGACCTTCCTGATAGGCATCGCGGGCTTCGCCGCCTCCTCCGCCGCCATCGGTTTCTCCAAGGAGATCGGCCTGGTCATCGCGTTCCGCGTGCTCCAGGGCCTGTTCGGCGCACTGCTCATGCCGGCCGCGCTCGGCCTGCTGCGCGCCACCTTCCCGGCCGAGAAGCTGAACATGGCGATCGGCATCTGGGGCATGGTCATCGGTGCCTCCACCGCGGGCGGTCCGATCGTCGGCGGTCTGCTCGTCGAGCACGTCTCCTGGCAGTCCGTCTTCTTCATCAACGTGCCGGTCGGCATCGTCGCCCTGGCGTTCGGCCTGATCGTCCTGCGTGACCACCGTGCGCAGAACGCGCCGCGGTCCTTCGACATCCCGGGCATCCTGCTGCTCTCGGGCGCCATGGGCGCACTCGTCTACGGCCTCATCAAGGCCGGTGAGTCCTGGGGCTGGGGCGGCACCAACACCTGGCTGTGCGTGGGCGGTTCGGTCGTCCTGTTCGTGGTCTTCGCCATCTGGGAGACCAAGGCGAAGGAGCCGTTGATCCCGCTGGCCATGTTCCGCTCGGTGCCGCTGTCGGCCGGTGTGGTCCTCATGGTGCTGATGGCGTTCGCGTTCATGGGCGGCCTCTTCTTCGTGACGTTCTACCTCCAGGGCGTGCACGGCCTCAGCCCGGTCGACAGCGGACTGCACCTGCTGCCGCTGACCGGCATGATGATCGTCTCCTCGCCGGCGGCGGGTCTGCTCATCACCAAGTTCGGACCGCGGGTGCCGCTCGTCGGCGGCATGGTGGCGACGGCGGTCGCCATGTTCGGCATGTCCCAGCTGGACGCCGGTACGGGCACGCTGACCATGTCAATCTGGTTCGGCCTGCTCGGTCTTGGCCTCGCCCCGGTCATGGTCGGCGCCACGGAGGTCATCGTCGGCAACGCCCCGCTGGAGCTGTCCGGTGTGGCGGGCGGCCTCCAGCAGGCAGGCATGCAGGTCGGTGGCGCGCTCGGCACGGCCGTCCTCGGCGCTGTGATGTCCTCGCGGGTCAACGCCGAGTTCGCGGGCAACTGGAAGGAGGCGGGCATTCCGACGCCGCCCTCGCCGCAGCTGGAGCAGGCGGCCGAGTTCGGCATCGTGCCCCAGGAACTGGCCAAGGCTCCGGGGATGACGCCGGACGTCTTCAAGGTGGTTTCCGGCGTCATCCATGACACGTTCGTGTCGGGCATGGGCTTCGCCTTCTCCGTCGCTGGCGGCGTCGCCGTCGTCGCGGCGCTCGTCGCCTTCTTCACCAAGCGCGGCGAGAACGCCGACGCGGCGGGTGGCGGCGTCCACATCTGAGCACCCCGCGCGGGCCGCGCACGTTCTGCGCGGACGTCAACCCCGTGCCATCTCCCGCCCGCACAGCCCCGCCGGAACGGTTCCGGCGGGGCTGTCGCCTATCCGGGTGATCCGGCCCAAGGACCCTTCCGTCTCAAGGTTTCCGCAGGTCACAGTGCGTTCACTTGATCCGTACGAAACCGGGGGGACCCATGAAGCTGACCCGAACGAGTGCACTCGCAGCCGCGTTCACCGCCACTCTCGCCGCCACCGTCCTGCTGCCGCAGAGCGCCCACGCGGGCGTCCAGCTCGGCAGTTGCGCCGCGGGCGAGCTCTGCCTCTGGCAGAAGCCGGACTTCAAGGGCAAGCGGTACGCCCACGAACTGGCCGGCACGGACATCGAGAGCTGCGTCGCGCTGCCGCCCGGCGCCGACGCGCAGGCCCTCGCCAACCGCACCGGCCGCCCGGTCACCACCTACCAGTCGGCGCAGTGCGCCGAGACGGGCGAGTTCGACACCTATCCGGGCGGCGGCAGCTGGGTGCCGCAGTCCCCGTACCGGGTACGGGCGTTCAAGGTCTGGGAGAACTGACACCAGGGCGCACGCCGGTACCGCACGCCGGTACCGCACGCCGGTGGCCGGGCGCCGGAGGTCAGGACCGGGGAGCGTGGGCGCCGGCCGCCGGGTGCGGGTGGTCAGGTCCTGGCAGCGCCGGTTGCGTCGCGACCGCGGGGCCCTGCCGGGGCAGGGCGTCGGGCCCGTCGGCGCTCAACCGGCCGACCTCCGCCCTGAGTTCCCGCACCTCCACCATCAGTGCTTCGAGGAGCGCCGTGCGACGGCGCTCCTCGATGTCGTCCCGCTCGAACCTGGAGATGAACCAGGCCGCGATGTTCGCCGTGACCACACCGAGCAGCGCGATCCCGGACAGCATCAGCCCCACCGCGAGGATCCGCCCGAGCCCGGTGGTGGGGGAGTGGTCCCCGTAGCCCACCGTGGTCATCGTGGTGAAGGACCACCAGACGGCGTCACCCAGAGTCCTGATGTTCCCGCCCGGTGCGTCCCTTTCCACCTCCAGGACGGCCAGCGAGCCGAACATCAGCAGCCCTGCCACCGCGCCGCCCACATAGGCGGTCAGCGTGATCTGCGGCGCCATCCGGGCCCGCCGCCCCACCAGCAGCAGCGTGGAGACCAGCCGCAGCAGCCGCAGCGGCCTCGCCAGCGGCAGCAGCACCGCGAGCAGGTCCAGCGGATGGCTCCGGACGAACAGCCACTTCGCGGGGGCCAGTACCAGCCGCACCGCGTAGTCGAGCGCGAAGGCCCCCCACACCGCCCACTCGGTCACCGAACAGGCCCGGTGCACCTCGCGCGGGGCGTGCGGGGCCACGATCGGCACGGTGTACGCGACGGCGAAGGCGAGCGCCAGGACCAGCAGCGGGGTCTGGGTGCGCCGCTCCCACCGGACCTGGGCGGTCTGTTGCTTCATGCCCGGCATCGTAGGACGCGCGAAGGCGGCGGGAACCCGGGGGTTCCCACCGCCTTCAGCCGCCTGTCGGCAGGCGTTATGCGTCGCCGCCCGCGGCGCCCGGGTCGGCCGCCGTCACGTCGAGCAGCTTGTAGCGGTCCACCGCCTGCTTCAGCGCGGACCGGTCGATCCGGCCGGCCTTGGCCAGCTCCGAGAGCGTCGCCAGGACGATCGACTGCGCGTCGATGTGGAAGAAGCGACGGGCCGCGCCGCGGGTGTCGGCGAAGCCGAAGCCGTCCGCACCGAGCGAGGTGTACGCACCCGGCACCCAGCGCGAGATCTGGTCGGGAACCGCACGCATCCAGTCGGAGACCGCGACGAACGGCCCCTCGGCGCCTTCGAGCTTGCGCGTCACGTACGGCACGCGGAGCTCCTCCTCCGGGTGCAGGAGGTTGTGCTCCTCACACTGGACGGCCTCGCGGCGAAGCTCGTTCCAGGACGTCGCGGACCAGATGTCGGCCTTGACGTTCCACTCGTCGGCGAGGATCTGCTGGGCCTCGACCGCCCACGGCACGGCCACACCCGACGCCATGATCTGGGCCGGGATCTGACCCTCCTCCCCGGCCTTGTAGCGGTAGATGCCCTTGAGGATGCCCTCGGCGTCGACGTTCTCCGGTTCGGCCGGGTGCTGGATCGGCTCGTTGTAGACGGTCAGGTAGTAGAAGATGTCCTCGTTCTCGGCGGGGGTCCCGCCGTACATCCTCCTCAGACCGTCCTGCACGATGTGCGCGATCTCGTACCCGAACGCCGGGTCGTAGGACACGCAGCCCGGGTTCGTCGAGGCGAGCAGCTGCGAGTGGCCGTCCGCGTGCTGGAGGCCCTCACCGGTCAGGGTCGTCCGGCCGGCGGTGGCGCCCAGTACGAAACCGCGCGACAGCTGGTCGGCCATCTGCCAGAACTGGTCACCGGTGCGCTGGAAACCGAACATCGAGTAGAAGACGTACACCGGGATCAGCGGCTCGCCGTGCGTGGCGTACGCCGAACCCGCGGCGATCAGCGAGGCCGTGCAGCCCGCCTCGGAGATGCCGTCGTGCAGCATCTGACCGGTCGGGGACTCCTTGTACGCGAGCAAGAGCTCGCGGTCCACGGACTCGTACTGCTGGCCGAGCGGGTTGTAGATCTTCGCGCTCGGGAAGAACGCGTCCATGCCGAAGGTGCGGTACTCGTCGGGCGCGATCAGCACGAACCGCTTGCCGATCTCCTTGTCCCGCATGAGGTCCTTCAGAACCCGTACGAACGCCATGGTGGTGGCGATGGACTGCTGGCCGGAGCCCTTCTTCGCAGCCGCGTACGTCTTCTCCGCGGGCAGGGCGAGGGGCTTGGCGCGCACCACACGGGTCGGCACGTAACCGCCGAGGCTCTTGCGGCGGTCGTGCATGTACTGGATCTCTTCGGAGTCCCGGCCGGGGTGGTAGTACGGCGGCGCGCCGCCCTCCAGCTCCTTGTCGGCGATCGGGATGTGCAGCCGGTCGCGGAACCGCTTGAGGTCGTCCGCGGTCAGCTTCTTCATCTGGTGGGTGGCGTTGCGGCCCTCGAAGTTCGGCCCCAGGGTCCAGCCCTTGACCGTCTGCGCGAGGATCACGGTCGGCTGGCCCTTGTGCGCCTTCGCCGCCGCGTACGCCGCGTACACCTTCTTGTGGTCGTGGCCGCCGCGGCCCAGGTGCAGGATCTGGTCGTCGGACATGTCCTTGACCATGTCGCGCAGCCGCTGGTCGTCCCCGAAGAAGTGCTCCCGGATGTACGAGCCGGTCTCGGTGGCGTACGTCTGGAACTGGCCGTCGGGGGTGGTGTTGAGCTTGTTGACCAGGATGCCGGTGCGGTCCTGCGCGAGCAGCGGGTCCCAGGAGCGGTCCCAGACCAGTTTGATGACGTTCCAGCCGGCGCCGCGGAACTGCGACTCCAGCTCCTGGATGACCTTGCCGTTGCCGCGGACCGGTCCGTCCAGGCGCTGCAGGTTGCAGTTGACGACGAAGGTCAGGTTGTCCAGGCCCTCACGGGCGGCGATGGAGAGCTGGCCGAGCGACTCGGGCTCGTCCATCTCGCCGTCGCCGAGGTAGGCCCAGACGTGCGACTTGGAGGTGTCGGCGATGCCGCGCGCCTCCATGTAGCGGTTCATCCGCGCCTGGTAGATCGCGCCGAGCGGACCGAGGCCCATCGAGACGGTCGGGAACTCCCAGAAGTCCGGCATCAGCCGCGGGTGCGGGTACGAGGAGAGGCCGTTGGGGAACTTCGACTTCTCCTGGCGGAACGCGTCGAGGTTCTGCTCGGTCAGCCGGTCGAGGAGGTAGGCACGGGCGTAGATGCCGGGGGACGCGTGGCCCTGGAAGAAGATCTGGTCGCCGCCGTCGCCCTCGTCCTTGCCGCGGAAGAAGTGGTTGAAGCCCACGTCGTACAGCGAGGCGGAGGAGGCGAAGGTGGCGATGTGGCCGCCGACACCGATGCCGGGGCGCTGGGCCCTGGAGACCATCACGGCCGCGTTCCAGCGGGTCGCGTTGAGGACCTTGCGCTCGATCTCCTCGTCGCCCGGGAAGAACGGCTCGTCCTTGGTCGCGATGGTGTTGACGTAGTCCGTGCTGCGCATCTCGGGCACGGCCACGCGCTTCTCGCGGGCGCGCTCGATCAGCCGGAGCATCAGGTAGCGGGCGCGCTCACGGCCCCGCTCGTCGACGGCCGCGTCAAGCGAGTCGAGCCATTCCTGGGTCTCCTCGGGATCGAAATCCGGGACCTGGCTCGGCAGGCCGCCAATGATGATCGGGTTGCGATCGGATCCGGAAGCCACGCTGTTCCTTCACTGGTAGGGAGATGACCGCACACAGGAGGCCGTCACCGAGGGTGCCGCACGCCGTACGCACAGCTGTCTGGTGGCGCCTGTCCGAGTGGTTCGCGCCACAGCCATCGTGTACCCAGGGGACGCAAACGTCATCTCTACTGAGTGGTAACCAGGGGGCCGTCACCGGTGTGCGACCGCCCGGCCGGTGCCGCGGTGCGACGTCGGCCAAATCGCAACCTTACGCCCAACCCGATCATGTGTTCCGTAAGGCGGTTCGTGTCCGAAGGGCGCAAGGAAGGGCCAGAACATCGCAAAGTGTCCCGAATGGTGTGGGATGAATCACTGTGCGGGCCCCGGGAGGCGTCAGGAGTTGCGGCAGAGGCGCCCCATCCGTCACCGTTTCGGCGGTCCGGGCGGCCGGGTACTTGCGCGATCGGTCCCATCCGTGTGGACTACGGCCAATGCCGCGCACGCGCGCGGCTCAGGCACATTGCTGAAAAAGCACTTCCCGAAAACAGATCAGGAGGCAAACCGTGAGCGCGACCGCGGACCACGCGGAGGAGCGGACCAACCCTGCCGCGAGGCTGGGTTTCCAGCCCGAGCAGGTGGTCCAGGAGATCGGCTTCGACGACGATGTCGATCAGGAGCTCCGCGAAGCCATCGAGGAGATCATCGGCGGCGAACTCGTCGACGAGGACTACGACGACGTGGCTGACGCCGTCGTCCTGTGGTTCAGGGACGAGGACGGCGACCTGACGGACGCGTTGGTGGACGCCACCACGCTCGTCGAGGACGGTGGCACCGTCTGGCTGATGACTCCCAAGACCGGCCGTGACGGCTATGTCGAACCGAGCGACATCAACGAAGCCGCGACCACCGCCGGTCTCTCGCAGACCAAGAGCATCAACGCGGCCAAGGACTGGACGGGCAGCCGTCTGGTCTCCCCCAAGGCGGCGAAGACCGGCAAGCGCTAACGGCCGGAACCACCCCATGACGCAGTAACTGCGGGACCCCCGTCGACCCAGGTCGGCGGGGGTCCTTTGCGTACCCTGGCAGCACCCGTACGGCTCAACGAAGGGAAGCGCATCTCCATGGCGAGCGACACGGCGAGCGACACGGCGACCGGGGCGGCGACCGGGGCGGCGGCCGGCACGGCGGCCGGGGCGGCAGGCGGCGCGGCGGTCGGGGCGGGCGTCCCGGCCCCGGACTTCGCGCTCAAGGACAACCACGGCCGCACCGTGCGGCTGTCCGACCTCCGCGGCGAGAAGAACGTCGTGCTGCTCTTCTACCCCTTCGCCTTCACCGGCGTGTGCACCGGCGAACTGCGCGCCCTGCGCGACGAACTGCCGAAGTTCCAGAACGACGACGTGCAGCTCCTCGCGGTCTCCAACGACTCCATCCACACCCTGCGCGTCTTCGCCGACCAGGAGGGCCTGGAGTACCCGCTGCTCTCCGACTTCTGGCCGCACGGCGAGGTCTCCCGTGCGTACGGCGTCCTCGACGAGGAGAAGGGCTGTGCGGTGCGCGGCACCTTCGTCATCGACAAGGAGGGCACGGTCCGCTGGAGCGTCGTCAACGGCCTGCCCGACGCCCGTGACCTCAATGAGTACGTCAAGGCCCTCGACACCCTCTGATCCGCGCGGGAGCGTGGGCACCCCGGACCCGGCCGGGCCGGAGGACCCGAAGAATTCGGGACTTAAGTCCTGCCTTGCAGGGAACCGGTCACTAGGATCAAACCGTTGATCCGATGCCAGCTGTACTACGGGGGCAGGGCCTTCCCGAGCCCCTCGACACTTTGGAGGACTCGTGGGAGTCAGCCTCAGCAAGGGCGGAAACGTCTCGCTGTCCAAGGCCGCCCCTAACCTGACGGCGGTCATCGTCGGTCTGGGCTGGGACGCGCGCACCACCACCGGCGGTGACTTCGACCTCGACGCCAGCGCCCTGCTGACGAACGACGCGGGCAAGGTCGCCAACGACTCGAACTTCGTCTTCTTCAACAACCTCAAGAGCCCCGACGGCTCCGTCGAGCACACCGGTGACAACCTCACCGGTGAGGGCGAGGGCGACGACGAGGTCATCAAGGTGAACCTGGCCGGGGTCCCGGCCGATGTCGCCAAGATCGTCTTCCCGGTCTCGATCTACGAGGCCGAGTCCCGCCAGCAGAGCTTCGGCCAGGTCCGCAACGCGTACATCCGCGTGGTGAACCAGGCGGACGGCCAGGAACTCGCCCGCTACGACCTCAGCGAGGACGCCTCGACGGAGACCGCGATGGTCTTCGGCGAGCTCTACCGCAACGGCGCCGAGTGGAAGTTCCGTGCCATCGGCCAGGGGTACGCCTCGGGCCTGCGCGGCATCGCGCAGGACTTCGGCGTCAACGTCTGAGCCAGACAGGCACACCGCGTTTCCCGTCCGGCGCCGCACTCCCAGTGCGGCGCCGGACGCGCCTGTCCACCGCCGCGTCCTCGGTGCGGCGCCGGACGCGCCTGACCACCGCTTCATCACGGTTCCACTGCGGGGAGGAAGAAAGATCATGGGCGTCACGCTCGCCAAGGGAGGCAACGTCTCCCTCTCGAAGGCCGCTCCGAACCTCACCCAGGTGCTCGTCGGGCTCGGCTGGGACGCACGTTCCACCACCGGCGCCGACTTCGACCTGGACGCCAGCGCACTGCTGTGCAAGGACGGCCGGGTGCTCGGCGACGAGTACTTCATCTTCTACAACAACCTCACCAGCCCGGAAGGCTCCGTCGAGCACACCGGCGACAACCTCACCGGTGAGGGCGAGGGCGACGACGAGTCGCTGCTCATCGACCTCTCCAAGGTGCCGGCCACCGTGGACAGGATCATCTTCCCGGTCTCGATCCACGACGCCGACAACCGCGGCCAGACCTTCGGTCAGGTCAGTAACGCGTTCATCCGCGTCGTGAACCAGGCCGACGGCCAGGAACTGGCACGCTACGACCTCAGCGAGGACGCCTCCAGCGAGACAGCGATGATCTTCGGCGAGGTCTACCGGTACGGCGGAGAATGGAAGTTCCGTGCCGTTGGGCAGGGGTACGCGTCCGGACTGCGGGGCATCGCTCTAGACTTCGGGGTCAACGTTTCGTAAAGCCCCGCCATCGGCGGGGAAAGTCGTACTCAACGATGGGGTAGCCAGTGGTTCTGAAAACCTTCGGCTGGTCGTTCGCGGTTACCGCGCTCGGCCTGGTCGCGGCGGTTCTCTACGGGGGGTGGACCGGTTTCGGAATCGTGGCGATCCTGTCCATCCTGGAGATCTCGCTGTCCTTCGACAACGCGGTGGTCAACGCCGGAATCCTGAAGAAGATGAATGCCTTCTGGCAGAAGATCTTCCTCACGGTCGGTGTCCTGATCGCCGTGTTCGGCATGCGCCTGGTCTTCCCTGTCGTCATCGTGGCCATCAGCGCCAAGATCGGTCCCATCGAGGCCGTCGACCTGGCGATGACCGACAAGGACATGTACAAGCAGCTGGTGACCGACGCGCACCCGTCGATCGCCGCCTTCGGTGGCATGTTCCTGATGATGATCTTCCTCGACTTCATCTTCGAGGACCGTGACATCAAGTGGCTCGGCTGGCTGGAGCGTCCCCTCGCCAAGCTCGGCAAGGTCGACATGCTGTCGGTCTGCATCGCCCTGATCATCCTGCTGGTCACCGCGATGACCTTCGCCGTCAACGCGCACCAGCACGGTGGTCAGCACGTCAACAAGGCCGAGACGGTACTGATCTCGGGCATCGCGGGACTGATCACCTACCTGGTCGTCAACGGGCTCTCCAGCCACTTCGAGAACAAGATCGAAGAGGACGAGGAACGCGAGCACGAGGCCGAGGAGGAGGCCGCCCGCACCGGGCAGCGGAACACCGGCATGCTGATGGCGGGCAAGGCCGCGTTCTTCATGTTCCTCTACCTGGAGGTCCTGGACGCGTCGTTCTCCTTCGACGGCGTCATCGGCGCCTTCGCCATCACCAACGACATCGTTCTGATGGCGCTGGGTCTGGGCATCGGCGCGATGTACGTGCGTTCGCTGACGGTCTACCTGGTCCGCCAGGGAACCCTGGACGACTACGTCTACCTGGAGCACGGCGCGCACTACGCGATCGGCGCCCTCGCCGTCATCCTGCTGGTCACCATCCAGTACGAGATCAACGAGGTCATCACCGGTCTCGTCGGCGTCGTCCTGATCGCCGCCTCCTTCTGGTCGTCGGTCCGCCGCAACAAGCGGATCGCGGCGCAGGAGGGTGGAACGGACTTCAAGAAACAGGACGAGGTCTCCTCCGGGGTGTGACCGGGAGGGGATTGAGGAACGCTCTCAACGGGGCGGCCACACGGCGCACTTGCCGCGGTGGCCGCCCCGTCGGGCTGTGACAGGGCAGCTGTGACAGGACAGCGGGGAAGAGTGCGGTGGGGGTGGTGGGGGCGATGGCCTTCTGGGACCGGGTACGGGACAGTCTGGGCGGCTGGCGGGGAAGTTCCGCGCAGTTCGACTCGGGGAGCGCGGCGACCAACGCCATCGAGCTGACCAAGCGCAACCCGGTGGTCTCGCTCAGCAAACAGGGCGCCGACACCGGCAGTCTGCGGGTGAACCTCTCCTGGCGGATGCGCACCTCCGACATAGGCGGCCGGCAGAAGCACAGCGGCGGCCTGCTGAGCCGCCCCTTCAAGTTCTTCCAGCCGGAGACCGTCCAGGCGCACACCCAGGGCGTCGTCAACGTCGACCTGGACCTCGGCTGCCTGTACGAGCTGAAGGACGGCACCAAGGGCGTCGTACAGCCCCTCGGCGGTTTCTTCGGCGACATGAACGCCGCGCCGTACGTCAAGCTCAGCGGGGACGACCGGTTCGGCGCACCCTCCGGCGAGACGGTCTTCATCAACCTCGACCACCGCGAGGAGATCAAGAGGCTGCTGGTCTTCGTATACATCTACGACCAGACCCCGGCCTTCGACCGCACCCACGCGGTCGTCACGCTCTACCCGAGCAACGGGCCACGGATCGAGATCGCCCTCGACGAGCGCGCCCCGCAGGCCCGTTCCTGCGCGGTGTTCACCATCGAGAACACCAAGGACGGCCTGACCGTGCGCCGCGAGGTCAAGTTCGTCTACGGATTCCAGGCCGAGCTCGACCGGCTCTACGGGTGGGGCCTCCAGTGGGGCCGGGGCTACAAGACGAAGGCGTGAGCGCGGGGGCCCGGCGGGTCAGCCGCGGATGAACTGCGGGCCCATCGGCGGCAGCCGGAAGTTCGGGTCGGGGGCGTGCGCCGCCGCGGCGGCCGGCTGCGGGTAGCCGTAGGCCGGCTGGGTGGAGGCCGACTGCGGGTAGCCGTAGGCCGGCGGAGCCTGCGGCACGGCCGGGGCAGGCTGCGGGTAGCCGTACGAGGGCGGGCCGGGCGGGGCCGAGGGCGGCGTGGTCGCGGGCATCGGCGGAGCGCCCGGGGACGCGGCGGGCGATCCCGGGGAGACGGTCGGGGCAGCCGCCCGGGTGGCGGCGTCCGGGGACCGTGCGGGCACCGGGACGTGCGGGCGCGTCCCCTGTGCGGCCTCGCTCTCGTCCACCGAGATGCCGAACTGCGTCGCCAGACCGATCAGCCCGCTCGGGTAGCCCTGCCCGACCGCCCGGAACTTCCAGCCCTCGCCGCGCCGGTAGACCTCGCCGCAGATGATCGCGGTCTCCTCGCCGGTGTCCGGTCTGACGTCGAACGCGGCGAGCGGCTCGCCCCCCGCGACGGTCGCGTCGTACAGCAGGATCCGCAGGTCGCGCACGTCCTGGCAGGTGGCGCCCTCGGTGATGGCGTCGTCGTCGAGGGAGGCGGCGATCACGATCCGGTCGACCGAGGCGTCGAGCGAGGAGAGGTCCGCGACGACGGTGTCGGTGAGTCCCTCGGCGACCCGCTTCATGGACAGCTTGCGGACCAGCCCCGAGGGGTGCCTGACCTGGTTGTAGAAGACGAAGTCCTCGTCGGAACGCACCAGCCCGTCCGGTCCCACCAGCAGGGCCGACGCGTCCACGTCGGGGATGCCGGGGCCGGGGGTCCACCGGAGCACGGCCCGTACGGCCGTGGCGTCGAGGGGTACGTTCGCGCCCTTCAGCATCGCGTGCGTCATGCCGGTCATCCTGCCTCCCCGGGGCCGCGACGGACAACGTGGGGGGCGTGTCCCGTACGGTCCGGGGCAGGATCGGCGCAGGGCCCGGCACGGCGGGTCACCTGGAATTCACACGGCGGGGGAACTTCAGACACCCGCCCATACGTACTATTACCGGCCACATGTCCGACGTTCCACGCGCCAGCTCGGGGGTCATCAGATGCGTCATTTCGGGCATATCCCTGCCGGGATGCGAAGAGATCTGTTCCACCGCGAGCCGGAGTTCTTCGACGCCGACTCCCCGGCCGCGACGCTCTCGGCCGCCCTGGGGGCCACGCTCTACAGCCCGGCGACCCGGCCCAGGCTCGCCGACGACGTGCTGAAGCAGATCGGCCGCGGAGTGGTCTCCATGGTGCTCTGCCTGGAGGATTCGATAGACGACGCGGAGGTCGAGGGCGCCGAGGAGAACCTGGTGCGCCAGCTCGTCGACCTCGCCGGCCGCGGCCGGGACCTGCCGCTGCTGTTCGTCCGGGTGCGCGAGCCGGGGCAGATACCCGACCTGGTGCGCCGGCTCGGCGACGCCGCGCGGCTGCTGTCCGGATTCGTACTGCCGAAATTCACCGAGGAGCGCGGAGTCCCCTTCCTGGAGGCGCTCACGGCCGCGGAGGCGACGAGCGGGCGGCGGCTGTTCGCGATGCCCGTGCTGGAGTCGCCGGAGCTGCTGCACCTGGAGACCCGGGCCGAGACCCTCCGGGGAATCTCCCGCACCGTCGACAAGTACCGCGACCGGGTGCTCGCCCTGCGGCTCGGCGTCACCGATTTCTGCTCGGCGTACGGGCTGCGCAGGGCGCCCGACATGACGGCGTACGACGTCCAGATCGTCGCCGGGGTCATCGGTGACGTGGTGAACGTCCTCGGGCGCTCCGACGGCACCGGCTTCACCATCACAGGACCGGTCTGGGAGTACTTCCGCGTCCAGGAGCGGATGTTCAAACCGCAGCTGCGCCGCAGTCCCTTCCTGGAGGGACGGGCGGAGGAACTGCGCACCGCGCTCATCGAGCACGACATGGACGGCCTGCTGCGCGAGATCGGTCTCGACCGCGCCAACGGCCTGCTCGGCAAGACCTGCATCCACCCCTCCCACGTGCTGCCGGTGCACGCCCTGTCGGTGGTGAGCCACGAGGAGTTCGGCGACGCCCAGGACATCCTGCGGCCCGAGCGGGGCGGCGGGGGCGTGCTGCGCTCGGCGTACACGAACAAGATGAACGAGGTGAAGCCGCACCGAGCCTGGGCGGAGCGCACACTGCAGCGGGCCGCGGCGTTCGGAGTGGCGCGCGAGGACGTCGGCTTCGTGGAACTGCTGACGGTGGGGCTGGCGGGACCCGTGGAATGACGGCGACGGCCCTCTGAGGGAACCGACCCGAAAGAGTCCGGGCGAATCTGTCCGTGATCCGGTTGAAGCAAGGGAGAGTAGTGGCGAACGGTGCGGTGTGGTCCGGCAGTTGGGTCTCGGAACGGCTGGGGGTGGAGCTCGTCGGCGGCGACGGCCCCCCCGGCGGCCGGACGCCGGACGGGACGCTGAACGACCTGCTGGGGCTCGCGCTGCGGCGCAACCCCAAACGGGCCCACCTGCTCGTCTCGAACGTGCTCGGCAAGCACGTCCCGCAGAGGCCCTCGCTGGTGTACGGCGCCGGGCTCGCGCTGGGCCGGGAGGTCCGCGCGCTGCTGGGCGACCGGGAGGCCGCACGCGCGGTGGTGCTCGGCTACGCGGAGACCGCGACCGGGCTCGGGCACAGTGTCGCCGACGGTCTCGCCCTCGCCCCCTACCTCCACTCCACCCGAAGGCCGGTCGCCGGGGTCGCGACGGCGGGCGGTTTCGAGGAGTCCCACTCCCACGCCACCTCGCACCTCCTCCTCCCGGAGGACCCCGAACTGCTGCGCGGGGACGGCCCGCTGGTCCTCGTCGACGACGAGTTCTCCACCGGGAACACGGTCCTCAACACCATTCGCGACCTGCATGCCCGCCACCCGCGCGGGCGGTACGTCGTCGTTGCCCTGGCCGACATGCGCTCGCCGGGCGACCGGGGCCGCCTGGCGGAGTTCGCCGCCGAGATCAGCGCCCGCGTCGACCTGATCTCCCGCGCCCGGGGCACCGTCCGCCTGCCCGACGGGGTGCTGGCCGCGGGCCAGCGGCTGGTCGCGGCGGAGGAGGCGAAGCAGCGGCTGGTCGCGGACGAGGAGGCGAGGCAGCGGCTGGTCGCGGACGAGGAGGCGAAGCAGCGGTCGCGGCAGGCCCCCGAGTTGCGGGACGCACCCCGGGCGCATCAGACCGTACGGCTGGAACTCGGCTGGCCCGCCGGGACACCCGACGGCGGACGGCACGGCTTCACGCCCGCGCACCGGGCCACGCTCGAAGCCGCCCTGCCGGACCTGGCCGCCCGCCTCGGCGGCGCGCTGAGCGGCCTCGGCGTCGGTCCCGGCAGCGGCGCCCGCGTGCTCGTCCTCGGCTCCGAGGAGCTGATGTACGCACCGCTGCGGCTCGCGCACGCCCTGGAGGAGTCGGGCGTCGACGTCCGCTGCTCCACCACCACCCGCTCTCCCGTCCTCGCCGTCGACGACCCCGGCTACGCCATCCGCACCCGGCTCGTCTTCCCCGCACACGACACCCCGGCCGACGGCCCCGGGGAGCGCTACGCGTACAACGTCGCGGGCGCCGGGTTCGACGCCGTCATCGTGGTCGTCGACTCCGCGGGCGACACCCCCGAACTGCACGGTTCCGACGGGCTGCCGGCAGCCCTCGCCCCGCACACCGGCCACGTCCTGCTCGCGGTGCTCCCCTCCTACACCCCCCGCACACCGCCGTCCCTCCCGCCCTCGTCCCCGCCTTCGCCCGCACAGGAGCAGCAGATGCCCGAACCCCTCCGCGGCCCCGACTTCTCCTCCTACGCACCCGAGGACGTCGGCTGGCTGCTCCAGGACCTCTCCGACGTCACCCTGGAGGCGCCCACGGAGGAACGCGAGGAGGCGATCCAGGCCGGTGGCGCGCACTACGCGGAGTCGCTGCCGGTGGAGTACCAGCCGACGCCCGAGTACCAGCGGCTGTTCCGCACGGCCCTCGACGAGTCAGCGGCGCGGATCGCGCAGGCGGTCGGTACCGTGACCGAGACGGTCCTCGCCGAGCGGTCCCCGCGTCCGGTGCTGGTCTCGCTCGCCCGCGCGGGCACCCCCGTGGGCGTGCTGATGCGGCGCTGGGCGCAGTACCGCCACGGCCTCGACCTGCCGCACTACGCCGTCTCCATCGTGCGCGGCCGCGGCATCGACGCCAACGCACTGCGCTGGCTGGCCGCCCACCACGACCCCCGCGACGTCGTCTTCGTCGACGGCTGGACCGGGAAGGGCGCCATCACCCGCGAACTCGCCGACGCCGTCGCCGCGTTCCACGCGGAGCAGGGCATCGAGGACCCCCTGCGCGGGTTCGACGCGGAGATCGCCGTACTCGCCGACCCCGGCTCCTGCGTCCGCACCTACGGCACCCGCGAGGACTTCCTCATCCCGTCGGCCTGCCTCAACTCCACCGTCTCCGGCCTCGTCTCCCGGACGGTGCTGCGCGCCGACCTGGTCGGACCCGACGACTTCCACGGCGGGAAGTTCTACCGCGAACTCGCGGACACCGACGTCTCCACGCTCTTCCTGGACACGGTCGCCGGCCATTTCGACGAGGTCGCCGAGCGGGTGACGGAGGAGGTCAAGACCCTTCAGGGCCAGGACCGCACGCCCACCTGGGAGGGCTGGGCGGCCGTCGAGCGGATCAGCGAGGAGTACGGCATCCACGACGTCAACCTGGTCAAGCCCGGCGTCGGCGAGACCACCCGGGTGCTGCTGCGCCGGGTCCCCTGGAAGATCCTCGCCCGCCGGGGCGCGGGCGCCGACCTCGGCCATGTGCGCCTGCTGGCGGAACAGCGGGGCGTACCCGTCGAGGAGGTCGACGACCTCCCGTACACCTGTGTCGGTCTGATCCACCCGCGCTTCACCCGGGGCGCGACGGGCGCGGACGGCAAGGCGGTGGACACCAAGTGAGCACCTCACCGGGCCCCACTCCCGCCGCCGGGGCAGCACCCGCTTCCGGCCCTGCCCCCGCTGCCGGACCCGCCCTCGCCCCTGCCCCCGCCGGCGGCCCGGTCCTGGTCGCCAGCGATCTCGACCGGACGCTCATCTACTCGTCGGCCGCGCTCGGCCTGCCGATGCCCGACGAGCAGGCGCCACGGCTGCTGTGCGTCGAGATCTATCAGGGCAAACCGCTCTCGTACCTCACCGAGACCGCGGCGGGGCTGCTCGAATCGCTGTCCTCGGAGGCTCCCCGCACGCTCTTCGTACCCACCACGACGCGCACCCGCGAGCAGTACCACCGCATCCATCTGCCAGGCCCCGCCGCGCGGTTCGCGATCTGTGCCAACGGCGGGCACCTCCTCGTCGACGGTGTCTCCGACCTCGACTGGCAGGACGAGGTCGCCCGCCGGCTCGCCGACGAGTGCGCGCCGCTCGGCGAGATCCGCGACCGTCTCGCCCGTACGGCCGACCCATCCTGGCTGCTGAAGGACAGGGTGGCCGAAGACCTCTTCGCGTACCTGGTCGTCGAGCGGACGCTGCTCCCGGACGGCTGGGTCAAGGAACTCGCGGAGTGGGCCGCGCCACACGGCTGGACCGTCTCGCTCCAGGGCCGCAAGATCTACGTGGTCCCGGGCCCGCTGACCAAGAGCGCCGCCGTGCGCGAGGTCGCCCGCCGCACCGGTGCCACGCTCACCCTCGCCGCCGGGGACTCCCTCCTCGACGCGGACCTGCTGCTGGCCGCCGACCGGGGCTGGCGGCCGGGCCACGGGGAGCTCGCCGACGCGGGGTGGGACGCGCCGCACATCACCGCCCTGCCCCAGAACGGCGTCGCCGCGGGGGAGGAGATCCTGCGCCGCTTCATCCGTGAGTCCGCCGCGGCCGACCGCGCTGCCCCTGCTCCCCCTCGTCTTCCTGCTTCCCCTTCCCCCTCCGCCTGACCACCCGCATCACCACGAAGACGAGGACCGCGAACCCGGCGACGCCCAGTACCACCTTCGAGTAGAGCGAGACATAGCCCGCCACCTGCTCCCAGTTGTCGCCCAGCAGATAACCGGCGAGCACGAACAGGGTGTTCCACACCGCGCTGCCGAGCGTGGTGAGCCCCAGGAAGAGGGGGACCGACATCCGCTCGACGCCCGCCGGCACGGAGATGAGGCTGCGGAAGACCGGGATCATCCGCCCGAACAGCACCGCCTTCGTCCCGTGCCTGGCGAACCACGCCTCGGTCCGCTCGATGTCCGAGACCTTCACCAGCGGCAGCTTCGCGGCTATCGCCACCGTCCGGTCCCGGCCGAGCAGCGCGCCCACCCCGTAGAGCGCGAACGCACCGACCACCGAGCCGACCGTGGTCCACAACAGGGCTGCCCACAGGCTCATCTGGCCGGTGCCGGCCGCGAACCCGGCCAGCGGCAGGATCACTTCGCTCGGGAGCGGCGGAAAGAGGTTCTCCAGAGCGATTGCCAGGCCCGCACCGGGAGCCCCCATGGTCTCCATCAAGTTGTTGATCCACTGAGGCGCGCTGCTTTCGATCATGCGGGCCACGCTACGGACCGGGGGCTGAAGGGGGCCTGAAGAAGCCCGCGTACGGCAGACCGGACGGAGAACGAGCGGCCCTAGCCGCAGCAGCCCCCGCCGCAGCAGCCCCCGCCCGCACCGGCGGCGGGAGCGGCACCGGAAGTCGCCGCCGTACCGCCGACCGCCACCGCGGACAGCAGCTTGACCGTGTCCTCGTGACCCGCCGGGCAGGGGGCGGGCGCGGAGGACTCGGCCATGGGACGGCTCACCTCGAAGGTGGTGGCGCAGGGACGGCAGCGGTACTCGTAGCGAGGCATGTGGACAGGGTAGTGCGGCCCGGGTCAGGCTCCCGCGCCTCTTTCTTCGCGGATGTCGTTGACCACTCGGGAGACCGTACGGCGGACCGCTTCCGTTTCCGTGAGGAAGTGCCAGTAGTCGGGGTGGCGGCCCTCCAGTGCGGCCACGGCCCGGTCGAGGCGGGCGACCGCGTCGTCCAGCGGGCGCGCGTGGCGCGGGTCGGGGGTGTTGCGGCCGGCCATCGCCAGACGCTGCGCGTCCCGGATCGCGAAGCGCGTGCGCTGGATCTCCTGCTGCGGGTCCTTCGCCACCGCGTTCAGCCGCTGGAGGCGGTCGGACGCCGCCGAGACGGCCTCGTCGGTGTCGTTGAGGAGCGCACGTACCGTGCTGAGCAGGGAGGTCGCATCCGGCCAGCGCTGTTCGGCGCGGGCCTTCGAGGCCTCCTTGAGACGTTGTTCCGCCAGCCGCACGTTCTCCGTGGCCTCGGCGGGGACCTGCTGGAGGTCCTGCCAGCACGCCGCGGTGAAGCGCCGGCGCAGTTCGCTCAGTACCGGGTCGACCTTGCCCGCCCGGGTGGTGAGGGCCTGCGCGCGGGTGCGCAGGGAGACCAGGCGTTTGTCGATCTCCGCGGCCCGTTCCGGCAGCCGCGCCGCCTCCGCCCGTACCGCCTCGGAGTCGCGGCTCACCTTCTCCGCACGCGCGAGCGTCTCCGGTACGCCGTGCTGCCCCGCGCCCTGGTTCAGTCTGGTCAGTTCGGGGGCGAGTGCAGCGAGCCTGGCGGCGAGATCGTCCGCCCGCAACCCGGCGGCCCGGACCGCGTCCAGGGCGTTGCTCGCGGCGAGGAGGGACTGCCGGGCCCGCTCGACGGCCGGGGCCAGCCGGGCGAGCTGGGTCTCCGCCTTGTCGAGCAGCGGTCCCAGACTCCGGGCGAACCGGTCGAGCTCGCCCTTGACCCGGACGAGCTCGTCCTTCGCCTTGACCAGTTCGGCGCGGGCTCGCGTCGCGTCGCCCGGGTCGAGGTCGTCGCGCTCCAGGTCATGGGCGTCGATGGCGGTGATGTAGGTGTGCGAGACCTCGTCGATGCGCTGCCCGAGCGTCGCGAACTGCTCCGCCGTGCGCCGAGCGTCGGGCGAGCTGTCCACCGCGGAGATCGTCTCGATCGAGATCCGCATGTCCCGCTGGGCGGTGTCCAGGTCGTAGAACGCGGCGGCAGCCGCGTCCTTCGCCGCCTGCGCGTCCGCCCGCGCGCTCTCGCTGCGCCCGCCGAACCAGCGCCGGGTGCCGCCGCCCGCGAAGGACGCCAGGGAGAGGGGGAGGAGGACCGCCGCGGGCAGCAGCAGCAGGGTCAGTGCGTCCCGGACGCCGTGCGGCACGGCGCGCGCGGACGCGGCGGTGGGCAGCTCGTCGCTGGACAGCCCGGCGGAGACGTGGGGAGCAGCCCCCGTGCCGACGGCCGCGCGCGAGGCCGGCGTGCCCGGTTGCGGATCCGGACGGCGGTGTGCCCGACGGCGTACTCGCTGCGTGTGCGGCTGCGCGTCTGTCGCCGTCACATCCCTCTCCCGTGCTGTGTCCGCCTGCCTGGCATGGCCTGTTCATTGTCCCACCAGGTAAGGACGAACACACGGGCCGGTTAGTTCGCGCTTCGGAGATTGATTTCGCCGTTGTCGCTGCGGACCTTCACCACATGGGGGCTGTTGTCGGCCTTCGGCACGTCCACGGTGACCCGGCCGTTGCTGCTCGCCGCGTCGACCTTGTACGTCGATTTCGGCAGGCCCAGCCGGATCGCGCCGTTGCTGCTGTGGCTGTCCACCAGGTCGGGCACGGCGGTGAAGCCCAGCTCGACCTCCCCGTTGTCGGACTCGGCGCGCACGGACCGCGCGGAGAGTCCTTCCGCGTGGATCTTCCCGTTGTCGCTCTCCACGTCCAGCTTGCCGCCGCTCACGTCCTTGAGCCTGACCTCGCCGTTGTCCGAGGTGATCTTCAGGTCGGTGTCGAAGCCGGTCGCCCGCACGCGGCCGTTGTCGTTGTTCAGTGTCACCGCGACGCCGCGCGGCACCTTCACCGAGTGCCGGGCCTCGCAGTCCATGGAGATGCCCGTGCAGCCGACCTTCAGGGTCAGGGTGTCGCCGTCGAGCGTCCACCGGGGGTCGGGGCCGCTGCCGAGCAGGGCCCAGCCGTCCACCTGCCGCTCGACCTGGATCTCCTTGACGTCGGCGGGGACCAGGTCGAGGGCCGAGTTGTCGGCGTCGATGGTCAGGGCCTTGCCGCTGAAGGCGAAGTTCTTCTTCTCCACCGGCGAGTCCGAGGCGTCCGCGCCGCCGCAGCCGGTGGCGACCAGCGCGACGAGCACGGCCCCGCCCGTGGCGAGAAGGGTGCGGTTCCTGCGTGCGGTCCTGACTGCCATGGTGGTCGTCCCCCTGGTGCGTACGGTCGGTGTGGTGTCCACGATAGGAACCGGGCGCCCGCCCTACGATCCGGCCGCCCACCGCATCGGGGGTGGGGGTAACCCCCGGCCCCTGCCCGGCCGCATCGGCCCGGCCCCGCCCCGCGCCCGCCCTGCCCTGACCGGCGCACGTCCGGTGGGGATTGGGGAGCTGCCCCCCTGTCCATGTACGCTGTTGCCTCATGCCGGGCGCGTAGCTCAGGGGTAGAGCGCCGCCCTTACAAGGCGGATGTCGGCGGTTCGAAACCGTCCGCGCCCACTGCACGAAGGCCCCCGACCGTTGACGGTCGGGGGCCTTCGCACGTGCTGCGGGCGGGCCGTTGTCGGTGCGGCTGGCTACCGTTGTCGTATGTGCCGCAGCATCAAGACCCTTCGACCGCCCGCCATCCCCGAAGAGGCCACGCAGGAGGACATCAGCGCAGCAGCCCTGCAGTACGTGCGGAAGATCTCCGGGTTCCGGGCTCCCGCCAAGCACAACCAGGAAGTCTTCGATCAGGCAGTGGGAGAGGTGGCCGAGGCGACCGCCAGGCTGCTGGCCGGGCTGGAGGTGCGCGGACGGCGTACGACGTAGGCCGCGAGCACTCCCGCGACGGCCAGGGCGAGCACCGAGATCCCGGTGCTGATCCAGCCCGCCCCCAGCCACTGGCCGCCGAAGTAGCCCAGGCTCACGCTGTAGAGCGCCCACGCGACGCCCGCCAGCGCCGACCACGGGACGAACTCCTTCGCCCTGCGGTGCGCGGCGCCCGCGCCCAGCGAGACCACCGAGCGGCCGGCCGGGGCGAAGCGTGCGACGACCACCAGAATGCCGCCGCCCTTGCTGAGCGCGGTGCCCAGACGTTCCTGCGCGGCGGAGAGCCGGCGCGAGCGGGAGATGGCCCGGTCGAGCCGGGCGCCGCCCCGCCAGGCGAGCCGGTAGGCCACCAGGTCGCCCAGCAGCGACGCGGTCGCCGCGCAGAGGGCCAGCAGAAGCAGCTCGGGCATGTCGTTCGCGAAGGAGTCCGGGGCGGTGGCACTGGAGGCGCCCGCCGCCGCGGCGGTGGCCGCGGTGATCACCAGGACACCGCTCGGCAGGATGGGGACGAACACGTCAAGCACGATCGAGATGCCCACCACCGCGTATATCCACGGACCGGCGGTCAAGGACCCCAGACTTTCCAGCACTGCGAACTCCCCGGCTACGGAAAACAACGCCGCGACGTCGCATGGGGAGCGGCAGGGGCGGCTTAACAGCGTTCCACCTTACGCCTGGTGGGAGCGCGATTCGTGCCCAAAAGGCGTGATGTCGGGGAGATCACGTCCGCTCTGTGGCGGCCGTCACGTTCACCCGTTCGCCGCACCCGGAGCGACGGCCCGACAGGGGGCGCGGAGGGTGGGGGCGGAGAGGTCGACGGGCCCTCGCGAGGGTTGCCGGACGCCCGGTGAGCACGGCGAAGGAGTCACCATGACAGGTCTGATCCAGAGGTCGAGGCGGGCAAGGAACCTGGGCGCGGCGGTGGCCGTGGCCGCGTTGTTCGCCGGGACGGCGGGGACGGCCGCGGCCGTCCCCGCCGACGGCGGTGACGGGGGCCGCGGCGGTGACGTCCAGGAGCGCACGGTCGACGACGACCTCGTCCCGGTCTCGGCGTTCGAGCCGCCCGGGGCGGTGACGTACGACCAGGCGCTGGCGCCGGCCGGTGGCTGGATCCAGGTCCGGGAGCGGAAGGACCGCAAAGGCACGACGGTCACCGTGCGGGTGCGGGGGCTCAAGCCGGACCACCCGTTCGGGATGCATGTGCACCAGAAGCCGTGCGGCGTCGACCCCGAGGCGGCGGGCAAGCACTACCAGCACGTCAGTGACCCGAATCTGGTCAACGACGAGAACGAGGTGTGGCTCGACTTCACCACCAACGGCTCCGGCGACGCCGAGGCCTCCGCGCACCACGCGTGGGGACTGCCGAAGGGCGCGGCAGGCTCGGTGGTCCTGCACCGCGAGCAGGGCGGCGCGGGCGACCGGGTCGGCTGCCTCACGGTGCCGTTCGGCGACTTCGTGGCGGAGTGACGTACGAGGCCCGCGCGGGCGGTGAGCGGGCAAGGGGGTTCGGTCCGCGAGCGGGTTTCGGCCCGGACACCCCTTGCCCGTACGGGACGACCGCTCTCGGGCGGACGCCGTCACCCCGGTACGGGACGACCGGTCAGGCGGAAGCCGTCACCCGCTGCGCCTCGGGTGCCTTCTCCCGCTGCGGGCCGCGCCGTGCGGCCAGCAGTCCGTCGACCGCCGCCGCGCCCGGTCCGGTGAAGACCAGCAGCAGGAACGTCCAGCAGAACATCGCCGACGCCTCGCCGCCGTTCTGCAGCGGCCACAGCGCCTGCGGCTGGTGGACCACGAAGTACGCGTACGCCATCGAGCCTGAGGAGACCAGTGCGGCGGTCCTGGTGAACAGGCCGAGTGTCAGCAGAACGCCGCCGACCAGCTGGATCGCCGCCGCGTACCAGCTCGGCCACGCGCCGAACGCGGCCGTCGCGCCGGTGCCGCCCCCGCCGCCCAGCACGCCGAACAGCGAGGCGGCGCCGTGGCAGGCGAACAGCACTCCGGTCACGAGACGGAACAGCCCGAGGGCGTACGGCCGGTACTCCGAGAGCCGTGCGGCGAGAGCGGTCTGCCCGGAGGCAGCGGGTTGCGCGGGTGCGGAAGGTGCGGTCATGAGTGGGGGACTCCTTCGGTGGTGGCCGGGGGAGGGCCGGTGGGGACGCAGCCCGAAGAGACCTGCGATGCCCAGGAGGTTAGGTAAGCCTCACTGTGCTTGCAAGTTCAACATTCGAGTCATGACCGAAATTCGCCCCCAAGTGGCGCTTCCCTTACGCCAGTTACCCCACTTGTGTCATTCGTGTGTCAGGTTCGTGTTCATCACCGTCACCAGCCGGCTCTTTCCCTGGGCCTCGTTCTGCACCTCGCCGCTCTCCTGCCGGCCCTTGCGCGGCCGCTGCGCCTGGTCCAGCCGCAGTTGCGCCGAGCGGCCCCGCAGCGTCAGCGTCATCAGCTGGTTCCCGAACCAGGGGCCGTCGCTCCGGCGCCACTTGATCAGCGGCTCGCCGAGCCGCGCGTGCCGCGCGAGCCGGCGGCCGAGCCGCTGCCCGGTCGCGCTCCACCCGAAGCGGAACCCGAGCTTGATCGACGACGGAACGCCGTTGTGCACCGGTGAGCAGGTCAGCTGGTAGACCCGCGCGGTGCCCGGGTGCGCGTCGTCCGGCCACCGGGTCGGCTCCGCGACGTACGCGTGGTGCACGTCACCCGAGAGCACGCACACCGTCGCCGGGGCGCCCGGCCCATCCCCGACCTTCGCGATCAGCCGCGCCATCCGGTCGAAGGACGCCGGGAAGGCCGCCCAGTGCTCCAGGTCCGACGCCCTGCGCAGGGTCTCCGCGAACCGGGCCCACCTGCGTCCCCGCTCGCCCGCGGCCAGGGTCGCGTTCCACCTCTCCGCGTCGTGGATCAGCGGCGGCAGCAGCCACGGCAGCGACGTGCCGATCAGCAGGTGGTCGTACGGCCGGGAGACGTCCAGTGCCTGCTCGGCGAGCCAGCTCGCCTCTTCCTCGTCGAGCATCGCCCGCGCGCCCTCCTCAAGGACCCGCGCCGCCCGGGTGTCCACCATCAGCACCCGTACGGAACCGAAGTCGCGCCGGTAGCTCCAGCGCACCGAGGCCGGGTCCCGGTCCGCGCGGGCGGCGAACCGCCGCAGCGCGTCCGTGCCGTCCGGGGTGGCGCGCACCTCCTCGTACAGCTCGTCGGCGGCCAGCTCGGCGGGGGAGAGGTTGCCCAGGTGCTGATACACCCAGTACGACATCAGCCCGCTGAGGATGCGCTCCTGCCACCACGGGGTGTCACGCATCTCGGAGACCCAGGCCGCGCTGGTGTTCCAGTCGTCGATCACGTCGTGGTCGTCGAAGATCATGCAGGTGGGAACGGTGGACAGCAGCCAGCGCACCTCGGGGTCGAGCCAGGACTCGTAGTAGAGGTGGGTGTACTCCTCGTAGTCCGCGACCTCCACGCCGGGCGCCTCGCGCAGGTCGCGGCGGGCGGCCAGCCAGCGGCGGGTGGCCTTGGAGATCTCGTCCGCGTAGACCTGGTCGCCGAGCAGCAGCAGGACGTCGGGGCGCTCGGCGTTCGTCCCGTCCGGGCTCTTGCTGAGGCGGGCCGCGAGGGTGTCCAGCGCGTCGGGACCCGCCGGGTCCTTCTCGCCCTCGGCGGGCGCCGCCCACCGGCAGGAACCGAAGGTGATGCGGGCCGAATCCGATTGCGGCAGCGGGGTGTTGATGGTGCTCGGCGGGAAACCGGAATCCGGCGTCGGCCACACCTGATCGCCGCCGAGCAGTACCTCGTACCGCGTGGAGCTGCCCGGTCGCAGTCCGGTCACCGGGATCAGCGCGTAGTGGTGTCCGGCTATCTGGAACGTCTCCGCCGTCCCGCCGCCGCCCTCCTCGCAGCGGACCTCCGCCGTGCAGGGGCGGTCCGTCTCCACCCAGACGGTCGCGGCGTCGCCGGTCTCCCAGTCGACGTACCTCAGTACTGGTCCCAGGCGCAGCCCGGTCATGTGCCCTCCTCCGTCGTACCCCCGTGCGGGGCCAGCCCCGTACGGTACGGAACGACGGAGGGGAGCGGGGGAGTTCCTTAGGTCAACTTGACATTGACTTCGTGGGGCGACCGGGCGGTCACGTTCAGCAGTTCCTGAGCACGCCCTCCAGGGCCGTCTTCTCCGCCTGGTCGACCGTCAGCTTCCAGTGGTGCTTCACGTGCACCCACATCCGCGCGTACGTGCACCGGTAGGCGGTCCGCGACGGCAGCCACTCGGCGGGGTCCTGGTCGCTCTTGGACTGGTTCACGTTGTCGGTGACCGCGATGAGCTGGGGGCGGGTGAGGTCGTTGGCGAACGCCTCGCGGTCGGCGGTCGTCCAGTTCCTGGCGCCCGAGCGCCATGCCTCCGCGAGCGGCACCATGTGGTCGATGTCCACGTCGGCGGCGGCGGTCCAGGTGGCACCGTCGTACTCGGAGTACCAGCTCCCCTTCACCGCGGCGCACGAGGAGTCCTGCTGGACGTCGCGGCCGTCCCGCTTCAGCACCGCCTCGCGGGTGTTGCAGGCGCCGGACTGGGTGGACCAGTGCGGGAACTTCTCCCGGCTGTAGCCGTCCGACGAGCCCTCCGCGCTGACGGTCAGGGCGGCCAGGTAGGTGCGTGCGGTGGCCGCGCTGACCGGCGGGGGCGGAGAGGCGAGGGCGGCGGGGGCGGTGGTGAGCAGGCCGGTGGCGGCGAGGGCGGCGGCGCTCGCGGCGACGGCGGCGCGACGCGCGTAGATCTTCACGGACGGTGCCGCGGTGAGGCGTGACATGTGAACTCCCGTGCTGTGGGGGGAAGTTGTGCCGCGCGTCCCGTCAACTCCCGCGCTGCCGGGCCATCGTGGCGACACCGGGTTTCCGGGAGACGTGCGTCAGGTAACAGCGTGGCGACATGGTCACGTCATATCAAGGAGTTGGCGGGGGCGTTCGGCGGAACGCGGTCGGCATTCACCGGACCTGACGAATCGCCACCGGGCTTACACGTGAGGTGCGTTGGGGGCGGCGCGGGGCCGAGCCGGATCCCGGAGCCGGGCAATGCGAAGTCGACTGGTGCGCGCCGGTTCCGACCCGGCTCGGGCCGGTGCGCGCCGGTTTCGACCCGACTCGGGCCCGGCGTGCGCCGATCGTGCGACCTAAGGTGGGCCGGTGCTCGCCGACCGGTCCGCCCCCGCCCTGCTTCCCGTCAACCTCACCCTCGGCGCCGTCCTCCTCGTGCTGCTCGTCCTCGCGGCCACCGTCGTCGCCTGCGCCCGGCTGTCCGGCGACGGCACCCGGGGGCGGGGCCGTGACGTCGCGGTCGCCGGGGTGCGGGCCGCCGCGCAGCTCGCCGTCGTGGCCCTGGCCATCGGGTGGGTGGCGCGCTCGGGATGGCTGCTGGGCGGCTTCCTGCTGCTGATGTACGGGGTCGCCGTACGGACCGCGGGCCGCCGGGCCACCCGTAACGGCACCTGGTGGTGGGCCGCTGCGCCGATCGGCGTCTCGGTGGCGCCCGTGGTCGCGGCCCTGCTGCTCACCGGCCTCGTGCCGCCGAGCGGCGTCGCACTGATCCCCGTCACCGGGATCCTCATCGGGGGCGCGCTGAGCGCGACGGTGCTGGGCGGGAGGCGTGCGCTGGACGAGCTGGCGGTACGGCGCGGCGAGGTGGAGGCGGGGCTCGCGCTGGGGCTGCTCGACCGGGAGGCACGGCTGGAGGTGGCCAGGCCCGCAGCGTCGGACGCGCTGCTGCCGGGGCTCGACCAGACCAGGACCGTGGGACTGGTCACCCTGCCGGGCGCCTTCGTGGGGATGCTGCTGGGCGGTGCCTCACCGGTGCTGGCGGGGGCGGTGCAGCTGTTCGTGCTGGTGGCGCTGCTCGCGGTGCAAGCGGTGGCGGTCGCCGGGACGCTGGAGCTGGTGGCGCGGGGGCTGCTGCACCGGGACTGAGGCGCGGGACTGGCGCGCCGGGACTGAGGCGCGGGGTTGCTGCACCGGGGCTGGGGCGCGGTTGCCGGCCGGGCGGGGACGTCGCGTACCCTGTTCGGAGCAGAAGGGGAGTAGCTCTTCGCCGGACCGTCGACATACTGCTGAGTTCGCTCAGCCGGCGCCCGGAGGCCCACGCTTCACCGCGTCGGGTCAGCGAGACCTTCGGCCGCAGTGTTTGTTGAGTGCTGACGACGCTGCCGTGCCGAAGCGACCCCGAAAACAGGCAGGTCTCTCGGCGCGCGCAGCCCGACCGATTGAGGAACCTCCTCCAATGATCAGCTTTACCGTCATGGCCATCACCTTCGGGACCGTCTTCCTGGCGGAACTTCCCGACAAGACGGCTCTCGCCGGGCTGATGCTCGGCACCCGTTACCGCGCGAGCTACGTCTTCGCGGGCGTCGCCGCCGCCTTCCTCGTACACGTCTGCATCGCCATCGCCGCGGGCAGTGTGCTGACCCTGCTGCCGCAGTGGCTGGTGCAGTCGGTGGTGGGCGTGCTGTTCCTGGCGGGAGCGCTCGTGCTGCTGCTGAAGAAGGACGAGGACGACGAGGAGGTCAAGGCGCCGAAGGACCAGTCCTTCTGGAAGGTCTCCGGCGCGGGCTTCATGCTCATCCTGGTCGCCGAGTTCGGTGACATCACGCAGATCATGACGGCGACACTGGCCGCCCGCTACGACAACCCGGTGTCGGTGGGCATCGGCGCGGTCCTCGCGCTCTGGGCCGTCGCGGGCCTCGGCATCGTCGGCGGTCAGGCGCTGATGAAGCGGGTGCCGCTGCGGCTGATCACCAAGGTGGCGGCGTGCCTGATGCTGGTGCTGGCGGCGTTCAGCCTGTTCGAGGCGGTCACGGGCTGAGGGTCCGGCCGGTCTCGGGCTGAGGGTCCGGCCGGTCTCGGGCTGAGGGTCCGGCCGGTCTCGGGCTGAGGGTCCGGCCGGTCACGGGCCGATGTTCCGGCCGGTCACGGGCCGATGGTCAGGCCGTGATGTGCAGGGCCGTCGAGCCGTCCGCCGCGGTGTGGACGCGGACCTGGGTGAGGTCCTGCACGAGAGCCGTCGGTTCGTGCACACCCGCGCGCGGGCCGACGCCCAGGACGCGCATCCCGGCCGCCTTGCCTGCCGCGATGCCCGCGCCCGAGTCCTCAAGGACGATGCAGTCGGCCGGGTCGAGACCGAGCTCGGCCGCGCCCTTGAGGAAGCCCTCGGGGTCCGGCTTGCTCGCGCCGACCAGCTCGGCGGTCACCCGCACCGACGGCATCGGCAGCTCGGCAGCCGCCATCCGGGCCTGCGCCAGCTTCTCGTCGGCCGAGGTGACCAGGGCGTGCGGCAGGTTGGCCAGGGCGGCCATGAAGGCGGCGGCGCCGGGGACCGGGACGACACCGTCGGTGTCGGCGGTCTCCTTGGCCAGCATCACCTTGTTGTCGGCGTGATTGAGCTCCATGGGACGGTCGGGGAGGAGGACCGCCATCGTGGCGTAGCCCTGCCGGCCGTGCACGACCTTGAGCGCCTCCGCCGGGTCCAGGCCGTGGTCGAGCGCCCACTCCCGCCAGCAGCGCTCGACGACGGCGTCGGAGTTGACGAGCGTGCCGTCCATGTCCAGGAGGAGGGCCTTGAAGGGCAGGACGCTGGTGCTGGGCATGTGGGACTCCAGGCGCTGGGGGCGCGGCGTTGCGGGATGTGCGGGCAGAGGGCGGCGCGGAGGCTGTGTCTGTGTCTGTGCCGTCCGTACTGCGTGCGCGCGGGTCCTGCGCGCCGCGAGAAGGAAACAAGCGGTTCCGCCCACCGGTCAGGGTACGCGGACGGAACCACTTTGTTCTTGCACGATACAAAACAGGAGCCGCTCGCGCCACCCCCGCCCCCGGCGCACGGCGCGGCGCGCGGTCACGGCTCGCGGGTGAAGCCCTCCAGGGAGGCGCGGGTCGCCGGCCCGTAGACGCCCTCCGGGTCCCCCTCGACGCGCATCCGCGACTGGTACGAGGCGACGGCGGAGGTGACGCGTGAGGAGTAGCGCCCGTCCCTGGGGCCGCGGTAGAGCCAGACCTGGGACAGCCGGTCCTGCAACTCCCGCACCTCGGGGCCGGAGGAGCCCTCGGCCAGGGAGCCCGCGGGCGGCGTCGCGGCCGGCGGGTCGGGCGGCGGCGGGGCGAGCGCCGAGGTGACCGGGGCCGTCGGGGTCCTCGAAGGCGTGACGGTCGGCTCGGGCGTGGGGGTCGCCGAACGGGTCGCACGGGTGGGGGTGGGGCTCGGGGTGTTCGACGCGGTCGCGGTCGCGGCCACGGGCCGCACCGACGCGGAAGCGGTACGGGACGGAGCGCTGCCCGCGCTCGGCCCGGTGGACGGGGTGGGGGCGGCGGCCGTGGGGGTGCCGCCGGCCGGGAGCGCGCGGGTGCGATCACTCTCGCCGTCGAACGCGCCGACGGCGAAGGCGGCGCCGAGGAGGACCACCGCGGCGGCAGCGGCGGCCAGCAGCACGGTCCCGCGGGCCCGGCGGCGGGGCGGTTCGGCGGCACCGGTCGGGCGGGGGTCCGGGTGCCCGCCTCCGGGAAGGGTGCCCTCATACGGCACGCGGCCGCCCCCGGAAGGGGCGCCCTCGTGCGGCGCGGGCACACGCCCGGCATGGGTGTCCTCGTGCGGCGCGGACCCACCTCCGGGACGAGTGCCCTCGTGCAGCGCGGGCCCCCGCCCGGGAAAGCCGCCCTCGTGCGGCGCGGGCCCGCCCCCCGAAAAGACGCCCTCGTGCGGCGCGGGCCCCCGCCCGGGAAAGCCGCCCTCGTGCGGCGCGGGCCCCCGCCCGGGAAAGCCGCCCTCGTGCGGCGCGGGTCCGTGACCGTCCGTCTGCGGGACCGTGTGCAACGGCATGGTCCGGGCGGCAGGCGGGGTGGCGGGCCGGGCCGGCGCGGAGGGGTCGGAGGCCTCTCCGTCCGCGAGGGTCGGGGAGGCCTCCTCCGGGCGGCCCAGGTTGACGTACGGACGGATGCGGAGAGGGTGGAAGTCCTCCGCGTCGGCCATCGCCGCCGTTCGTTGCGCGTGGTGTGCGTCCGCGGCACGGCGGGCGCAGTCACAGGCCGGGGTGCCCGGCCCGGGTCTGCCTCCGTCCGGCGCCGCGCGTTCCGTACCGCATTCAGGACATAGGTGTCCGTTTTCCATGGGGTCCCCTCCCTCGAACTGCAGCGATTATGCGGCCCCCTCTCGCGGGGCTCCATCGCCAGGTCCCGGACCCGGCCCCGCTCGGCAGGCCGTATCCACCCAAACCGACAAGGATGGAGACATGGCTCAGGAGGAACCTCAGGCGCAGCAGCCCCAGCCGTCGCAACGGCCGCAATCACCGCAACCACCCCGGAGCGGACCGGCTCTGCGGGAAGCCGTCCCGGCGCCGGGCGAGGGGCAGCCGAAGCGCGCCGTGCTCGTCTCCATCGGCGCGCTGCTGCTCGGAATGCTGCTGGCGGCCCTCGACCAGACCATCGTGTCCACCGCGCTGCCGACGATCGTCAGCGACCTGGGCGGCATGGACCACCTCTCCTGGGTGGTGACCGCCTACATGCTGGCCGCGACCGCCGCGACCCCCCTCTGGGGCAAGCTGGGCGACCAGTACGGCCGCAAGAAGCTGTTCCAGACCGCGATCGTGATCTTCCTGGTCGGTTCGGCCCTGTGCGGCATCGCGCAGAACATGCCGGAGCTCATCGCCTTCCGGGCGCTCCAGGGTCTCGGTGGCGGCGGCCTGATGGTGCTCGCCATGGCCATCGTCGGAGACATCGTCACACCCCGGGAACGCGGCAAGTACCAAGGTCTCTTCGGCGCCGTCTTCGGTACGACCAGCGTGCTCGGGCCGCTGCTCGGCGGACTGTTCACCGAGCACCTGAGCTGGCGCTGGGTCTTCTACATCAACCTGCCCATCGGTATCGTGGCCCTCCTCGTCATCTCCGCCGCCCTGCACATCCCGGCCCGTACGAGCAAGCACCGCATCGACTACCTCGGCACCTTCCTCATCGCCTCCCTCGCCACCTGCCTCGTCCTCATCGCCTCCCTCGGCGGCACCACCTGGGCATGGGCGTCGCCGCAGATCATCGGGTTGGCGGTACTGGGCGTGGTGGTGCTCGTCGCCTTCGTGTCCGTGGAACGGCGGGCCGCGGAGCCGGTGCTTCCGCCGCGGCTCTTCCGGGTACGGACCTTCGTGCTGAGCTCGGTCATCAGCTTCGTGGTCGGCTTCGCGATGTTCGGGGCGATGACGTACCTGCCGACGTTCCTTCAGGTCGTGCACGGCATCAGTCCGACCATGTCCGGTGTGCACATGCTGCCGATGGTGCTCGGCATGCTGATCTCCACGACGGGCTCCGGGCAGATCGTCAGCAGGACCGGGCGCTGGAAGGTCTTCCCGATCGCGGGCACCGCGGTGACGACCGTCGGCCTGCTGCTGCTGCACCAGCTGACCGCCACCAGCAGCACCCTGCGGATGAGCCTGTGCTTCTTCGTCTTCGGCGCGGGCCTCGGCCTCGTCATGCAGGTGCTGGTGCTGATCGTGCAGAACGCGGTGCCGTACGAGGACCTGGGCGTGGCCACCTCCGGGGCGACCTTCTTCCGCTCGATCGGCGCCTCGTTCGGGGTCGCCATCTTCGGCACGATCTTCACGAGCCGGCTCGACGGCAAGCTGACCGACGCCCTGGCCGGGCAGCCGCTGCCGCCCGGCGTCGACGTCGCCCGGCTGGAGTCCGACCCGCGCGCCATCGCGGGACTTCCGGCCGCCCTGCGACCCGAGGTGCTGGACGCGTACGCCTCCGCCATCACGGACGTGTTCCTCTACGCGGCCCCGGTCGGCCTCGTCGCGTTCGTCCTCGCCTGGTTCCTCAAGGAGGACCGGCTGCGCGGTTCCGTCACCGCTCCCGAGGCGTCCCAGACACTCGCCTCCAACCCGGTCGAGCGCTCCTCGCGCGACGAGGTGGCGCGGGCGCTGTCGGTGCTCGGCACCCGGGACGGCCGCCGCGCCGCGTACGAGAACATCACCGCGCGGGCCGGCTACGACCTCCTGCCGGCGGCGAGCTGGCTGCTGCTGCGGATGCGCAGGGACGGCTTCGTCCAGCCGGCGCTGCTGGCCGAGCACAGCACGGTGCCGGCGGACGTGATCCGCGAGGCGGCCCGGCAGACGGAGGAACGCGCGCTCGCCCGCCGCGAGGGCCTCGCGCTGCTGCTGAGCGACGACGGCGCGGCCGTCGCCGACCGGCTCGCGAAGGCCCGCGAGGAGTCCCTCGCGGAGCTGCTGGGCGACTGGTGGGAGCCCGGCCGGCAGGACGAACTCTCCGAACTGGTGGAGAAGTTGAGCGCCGAACTGTGCGGGTCCAACACGGACGGGCCGACGGGGGCAGCAGAGGTACGGCGGGAGCGGTGGGGCCACTGAGCCACCGAAGGGCCGAACCGGGGGAGCCGTCCGGCCGAGCGGTCAAAGGGCCGTCCGGTCGTGCGGCCCGGGGCGCCGTCCGCCCGGTCAGAGTGTCAGGTCCTTCTGGTACCAGTGCTCCGCGTACCGCTTCGCGTTGAGCGCGCCGACCTCCAGGTAGCCGTGCTTGACGTACAGGCCGCGGGCCTCCACCAGGTCGTTGCGGGTGTCGAGCTGGATGCGCCGGGCGCCGTACGCCCGCGCGGTGTCCTCGATCGCCTTCAGCAGCCGGCCGCCACCACCGGTGCCGCGCGCCTCCGGGCGTACGAACACCCTTGTCAGCTCGGCCAGTTCGGGTTCGAGCAGGACCATCCCGGCGCACGCCGAAGGCTTGCCCTCGTACCGCCCGACCACGAACGTGCCGGTCGGCGGCAGCAGCAGCTCCGTGCCGTCGTCGCTCAGCCCCTCGTCGATCTCGCGCTCGGTGGCGGGGCGGTCCCAGTACCGGCTCGCGACCTCGTCGTAGTAGTCACGGCGCAGCGTGGTCGCGTCCGGGGTGCGGGGGTGCTCGGTGGTGATGATCCAGCTCATCGCCCCTCTGTACCGGAACGGGCGACCGTTTGGCCACCGGATTACGGGCTACCCGGTGGTCGAGAGGCCCGCACGAACGGGCCCCGAGCCCCAAGTACCGGAAAGGCAGAGCATGTCCACAGTCCTGATCATTGTGCTGATCGTGGTGGTCGTGATCGCCGTCGCGGCGGCTGTCGTCTTCCTCGGTCCCGGACGGGGCCGTGTGGGCGGCGGGAGCCTGAAGCGGCGGTTCGGCCCCGAATACGAAAGGGTGCTGGCCCGGCACGGCGGTGACTCCAAGGCCGCCGAGCACGAGCTGGGCGAGCGGGTGAAGCGCTACGGCGACTTCCGCCCGCGCGAACTGTCGCGGGAGCGGCACGAGAGCTACGTGGCCCTGTGGGCCGGTGTGCAGGAGCAGTTCGTCGACTCCCCGCAGCGGGCGGTCGCCGAGGCGGACCGCCTGCTGTCGGCGGTCGCCGTCGAGCGGGGCTACCCCGACGGCGAGAGCGAGCAGCTTGAGGCCCTGTCGGTGCACCACGCCACGCACGTCGACGGTTTCCGCCGGGTGCGCGGCGCCGCACGCGGCGAGGGCGGTACGGAGGAGATGCGCGAGGCCGTGGTCGAGGCCCGCGCACTGTTCGAGGCCCTGGTCACGGACCACCGGGGCGGACACGGGCCGGAGCACGGTGAGCACGGCCCCGGCCACCACGGGGACGAGCACGGTTCTGGTTCGCACCGGCCCGGCATTCTCGGCCGGAACGCCAAGGGGAGTGGAGTCTGACATGACGTACGAGAGCGGAAACGATGGCCGGGAGCGCGCCGCGGACGGTACGGCCCCCCGCACCCCGACGCCCTCCGAGCGCGGCGCGGAGGCCGAACTCGACGCGTTGCACGACCCGGTACAGGCCCAGGCCAACCAACGGGGCCGCAGCGCGAGGGACTTCGGAGTGACGGGGGCGGGCGCGTCGGACGAGATCGGCCCGCTGCGCAGGCCGCCGGAGGGTTCGGACGCGGCGCAGGGACGGCAGCCGGGCCAGGAGCGTCAGGCGCCGCCGGTCCCGCCGGTACAGGCACCCGCCGCAGGCGGGGGCCGAGGCGGCGCGGGTACGCCCGCAGCGGGCAAGGACGGCCGCGGCACGGACGGCAGGGGTACGGACGGATTGGGGACTGACGCAATGAACACCGACCGCATCGGTAGCGACCGCGGTGGCGACCACCTGGGCGCCGACCGCGCAGGCACTGGCCGGGCGGGCGCCGGCCTGGGCGCCGACCGCACCGGCGCCGGCCAGGATCGCGCGGGCGCGGGCCACCTGGACGCGCCCGCCGGGGGCGCTGTCGCGGGCGCCCGCGGCGAACAGCACCCCGGCTCCGCCACCGCGCACCAGCCCGGCGTGGGCGCCCAGCTCCTCCCGCACGGCGAGCGCGACAAGCTGGGGCTGCGCCTCCAGCAGGCCGTCAACCAGTTCGTCGACGAGCCGCGGCGCGCGGTCGAGGAGGCCGACCACGTACTGGAGGAGGCCACCCGCCACGTTGCGGAGACCCTTGCCGAGCACCGCCGTTCGCTCCGGGGCGCCTGGGAGACCAAGGACCGGGAGACGGAGACGGAGGAGCTGCGGGTCGCGCTGCGCAAGTACCGCGAGGTGACGGAGCGGCTGCTCCAGATGTGATCGGACCGGAAGTGGTCCCGGGCGGTCTCAGCCGGTCTTCGGACCGGTCTGCTGGACCACTTCGAACGACCACACGGTGGAGCCGGAGGCGGCGGGCCTGGGACGCCCGCCGCCTTCCGCGCTGTCCGCACCGCGCTGGTGGGCCTCCTTCATCGGCCCCTCCATCCAGGCCTTGAACGCGTCCTCGTCACGCCAGCGCGTGTACACGAGATACTGGTCGGTGCCCTCGACGGGCCGCAGCAGCTCGAACCACTCGAACCCGTCGGAGCTCTCCACGGTCCCGGCGCGCGAGGAGAACCGCTTCTCCAGCACCTCCCGCTGCTCGGCCGGCACGGTCAGGGCGTTGATCTTCACGATGCTCATGCCTCCCATCCTGCCGCACGGGCCCCTGGTGGATGCCGGGGGCCCGTCTTGTGTCCGCAGGAGCCCAGCAGCCTCAGAGGCAGCCGACCTTCACGGCGTCGATGAACGTTTCCCAAGTGCTGCCGGGGAGGTTCAGGGAAGGCCCGCCAAGGGCCTTGCTGTCGCGGACGGGAACCACGCCGCACGGCACGACGAGGTTGGTGGCCACCTCAACACACTGTCCACCGTTGCCGCTGTAGGAAGACGTGAACCAGTTTGGGGTTTCGGTCGTCACAGGGTGCCCTTTCGTACCTCATTGATCATGGCCAAGGATTCTGCTTGCGATAACGCCCCGACCTGTAGCTGATGGTAGGCGCTCAACAGGGGCAGTACGAACGCACTTTCCCGTTCCAGGTGGCCTCGTTGCGCCGACTCCGCATAGGACATCAAGGGGCGGTCCGGAAGGGTCAGCACCGTCACGGGGAGGCTGAAAGGGCGCCGCTCGCCCATGGTGAACGGAGCGATTTGCAGCAAGGCGGTGGGCTGATCGGCAAACTCCAGCAGACGGGCCAACTGGGCGTTCATGATGGCCGGGCTCCCCATGGGACGACGGATGCAGCTTTCGTCCAGAACCGCGATGACCAGGGGCGGTGGCGAGCGGACCAACGAGGCCTGGCGGCGCGCGACCAGGGCCACCCGTTCCTCGGCCTGTTCCTGGCTGATCGCTCCCCGCCGTACGGCATCCGCTTCGAGCGTGGCCGAGTACTCCGGTGTCTGTAGGAGCCCAGGAACAACGCCTACTTCGTACAGCCGGATCTCCGCCGCTCGCGCTTCGTGCTCCAGGTACTGAGGGAATCCCTCGATGAGGGCTCGACGTCTGGCCGTTCGGCTGTGCCGAGCGAAGTAATCGCCGGTCTTGAATGCCGTGTCTGCTCCCGCCGCGAACTGATTAGTTGGCGCGCGCCGCCCTGTCTCCACCGCAGAGATGTGTTGCTCCGTGCAACCAACAAGGGACGCAAGGCGCTTCTGCGTCCAACCTCGCTCCTCTCTCAGCCTGCGAAGACGGGCGCCGAAAGGGGGAACCGGCGATCCGTCAAACCCGAGATCCTTCTTGTTCACCATGGGGGCACCAACTCTGCAACCACGCCTGATTAGTTGAAGACCCGCACAGGCTACGCCAGGCTGACTCCACCGGGTGATGGAACCGCCACAGAGGGGAGCGACGGCCATGGGCAGCGCAGCGCGGGCGGACCTGCGATTTCTGATGGAGGAGTCCGGGTGTGCCGGCGGCCTCCTGCTCGTCGGGGAGGTCACGGACGTCTGGTCCGTGGAGGATCACAACCCCGACCCGTACCCGTCCTGCGGCGTGTGCGCCGCCCTCGTGCGGCAGCGCGACACGGCTACGCGCAACGGCACGGAGCTGACCGTGGAACAGTGCAACGCGGAACTTCGCAACCATCCCCACACCGGGCCGCCCCCAGCGGTGACCGCGCATGGGTGAGCGCTTCCTGGTCATCTGCACCGCGGCCCCCGGGCTGCTGATCCTCATCACCGAGTCACTACGCGCACACCGATCCGGAGAGGGAACGACCGTGGACATCGGAGACCTGGTCACACTGCACGGTGACATCCGTCTGGTGGTGGCGCGGGACACCGCGGGCCTGCTGCTCCTGGTACGGGGCGACGGTGACGAGCTGTGGATGGGGAAGCGTCTGCCACCGGGTGCGGAGCGGATTCCCGGCGAGATCACCGAGATCGACCCGGGCGAGGTACGCAGCGGTACCTGGGTCCTCCTCGACGGCACGTGGCGCCGGGTCGTACACGTGGCACGGCACCCGTACCACCACGGTGGCAGTCCTGAACTCTTCCTGCTGCGGGCCGGCCCGGTTCCCCTGCGGCACGTCATGGCCGGGCCCCTGACCGGCTGCCGGGGGCAGGCCCCCAACTTCCGCCCGCACAACCGAACAAGTATCCAGGCACCGGACTCACGAGAGGCAGACACATGGTGATGCAGAACGGCGCAGACAAGGTCCCCGGCGAGCCGTACCCCGGCCCCCACCAGCCGCCGACCCCCGACGGGGGTCCCGGCGTGCCGAACCCGCCGAAGCGGTGACGGCGAACCCCGGCGACGAGCGTCCCGGCGTGGTGGAGCTGGGACGCGTTCTCGCGGCTCAAGGGCATCTTTCCCGGGACTGGGAGCCGTCCTTTCGCGCTGTTCCGCGTGCCGGCTTCCTCCCGGAGCTGATGTGGCCCTTCGACATGGAGACACAGCGGAGCGTTCCGGTCCTCCGGTCGGCGGACCCCGAGGCGTGGCTGCGGTACGCGGACTCAGACGTGCCCGTCGTCACGCAGTGGGACGACGGCAAGCACAGCGGAACCTCGCCCGGCCGTGTCGCGACCTCGTCGGCCTCGATGCCTTCGGTCGTCCTTCGGATGCTTCAGGACCTCGCGGTCGAGCCGGGCAGCAGGGTTCTGGAGATCGGCACCGGAACAGGCTGGAACGCCGGGCTTCTGGCGCATCGGCTCGGTGCGGGCAAGGTGTTCAGCGTCGAGGTGGACGGGGCTGTCGCGCACCGCGCCCGCGCCGCCCTCAAGGACGCGGAGCTGCCCGTGA
Source organism: Streptomyces sp. NPDC091272 (assembly GCF_044757485.1). Classification (NCBI taxonomy): domain Bacteria; kingdom Bacillati; phylum Actinomycetota; class Actinomycetes; order Kitasatosporales; family Streptomycetaceae; genus Streptomyces; species Streptomyces sp. NPDC091272. The sequence goes on along the minus strand of NZ_JBIVVC010000005.1, from coordinate 78,911 downwards.
CCGTGGTCCACGGCGACGGATACCTGGGGCTCCCGGAACAGGCTCCGTTCCACCGCATCACCGCTACGGCGGGCCTGCGTCAGATCCCCGTGGCGTGGCTGCGGCAGTGCACCGCCGGCGCCATCGTCGTGGCGCCCTGGGGGACGCACTACAGCAACCGTGACGCTCTGCTCCGGCTGGTGGTCGAGAGCGGGGAGTACGCGTCCGGGCACTTCGGCGCCCCCGTGGAGTTCATGAAGCTGCGGGGCCAGAGAATGCCCGAGGTGGTCCACCGGGACTACCTCACGGGCCCCGTGACCGACGGCGACGAGTCAGGATCGGAGCTCACGGAGGAGGAGTTCGTGGGGAAGCAGGGGTCCAGATGGTCCACTCTGCAATTCGCCCTGGGCCTGAAGGTCCCCGACTGCTTCCAGTCCGTGGAGCCCAGGGCGCGGGACAGCCGGGTGGTCCGGCTGTACGAGCTGGGCGAAGGCCGTTCCTGGGCCTGCGCGCAGTTCCGGGACGGCAGGAGGACCCGGGTCTGGCAGGACGGCCCACGGCGGCTCTGGGACGAGGTGGAGACCGCCTACCGGTGGTGGATCGACCGAGGCGAACCTGATCACACGCGATTCGGGCTCACCGTGACGACGGAAGGGCAATTCGCGTGGCTGGACACCCCGGACAGTCTGCTGGCGGCCCCGGCGCGCGTCACTGCCCGTCGAGCCGGCGGGCCGCGCGTTTAATGCGTGGCAGGCGGACGTGCCCACCGGCTAGAACGGAACCCGCGTTTCATTGTCGTCTTAGAGCTGGGAGTGCACCCGTGGCGGGTCAAGGTGTCGAGGCGTTCTTCTCCGACGGCAGGCTGACGTCCGTACCCCGCAAGGCCGCCCGCCGTGCGCAGGTGCTCGCGCAGCTGACCGAGACCCTGTTCGTGCCGGGGCGCGACTACACCGAGCCCGAGGTCAACGCGGCGATCCGCACCGTGCACGAGGACGCCCCCGCCCTGCGCCGCTATCTCGTCGAGGGCGGCTTCCTGTCCCGTACGAAGGACGGCAGCAGCTACCGCCGCAGGGTCGTGGCCGGATAGCGACCCGGCGGCGCGTGGCAGCAGGCATGAAGGAGCGGCCCCACCCGAGTGGTGGGGGCCGCTCCCGTGTGTCTTGTGCGCACCGAGCTTGGGTGCGCGAGGGGGTTATCCGGCGGCGCGCAGTGCGCGGGCCTCGGCCTCCGACTCGACGGACGGCGGGGAGCCGGGCAGCGGGCGGCGGGCGCTCTCCGTCATGAAGAAGACCGCGACACCGCCGACGACGGCCGCGGCCATCATGTAGTACGCGGGCATCAGCAGGTTGCCGGTGGCGCCGATGAGCGCCGTGACGACCAGCGGCGTCGTACCGCCGAAGATCGACACCGAGATGTTGAAGCCGATCGACAGCGAGCCGTAGCGGACCTTCGTCGGGAACAGCGCGGGCAGCGTGGAGGGCATCGACGAGGTGAAGCAGACCAGCAGCAGGCCCAGCGCTCCCGTGCCCAGGCCGATCGCGAGCAGGCTGCCCTGGCGGATCAGCAGCAGCGCCGGAACGGAGAGCACCAGGAAGCCGACGCAGCCGGCGGCGATCACCGGGCGGTGGCCGAAGCGGTCGTTGAGGCGGCCGGCGAAGGGCTGCACACACATCATCAGGGCCATCACGCCCAGGATGACGAGCAGGCCGTGCGTGGCGTCGTACTTCAGCTGCTCGGTCAGGTACGTCGGCATGTACGACAGCAGCATGTAGTCGGTGACGTTGAAGACCAGCACCAGGCCGACGCAGAGCAGCATGGCCCGCCACTGGCCGACCACCGTCTCCTTGAGGGAGACCTTCTTCTGCTCCTTCTGCTTGGCGCTCGACTCCTTCTCCAGGGCCGCGAACGCCGGGGTCTCCTCCAGCCGCAGCCGCAGGTAGAGCCCGATGAGGCCCATCGGGCCCGCGATCAGGAACGGCAGGCGCCAGCCCCAGGACAGCAGGTCATCGGAGCTGAGGAGCGCCGTGAGCAGGGTGACCAGGCCGGCGCCGCCGATGTAGCCGGCGAGCGTGCCGAACTCCAGCCAGCTGCCCATGAAGCCGCGCTTCTTGTCCGGCGCGTACTCCGCGATGAAGGTCGAGGCGCCGCCGTACTCACCGCCGGTCGAGAACCCCTGGACCAAGCGGGCCACGAAGAGCAGCGCCGGGGCCCACAGGCCGATCGAGGCGAAGGACGGGATCAGGCCGATGGCGAAGGTGCCGGTGGCCATCAGGATCATGGTCAGGGCGAGGACCTTCTGACGGCCGATCCGGTCGCCGAGCGGACCGAAGACCATGCCGCCGACGGGCCGCACCAGGAACGCCGCGGCGAACGCGCCGAACGTCGACAGCAGCTGCGCGGTCGGGTTGCCGCCGGGGAAGAAGACCTTCCCGAGGGTGACCGCGATGTAGCTGTAGACGCCGAAGTCGAACCATTCCATGGCGTTGCCGAGGGCGGCGGCCTTCACGGCCCGCTTCACCATCGCCGGGTCGGTGACGGTGACGGGGGTGTCAGCGGCTTCGCCCTTGGTCAGGGGCACTGGCTGGGGGGCGACGGAGGTGGACGCCGGCACGTATTCGCTCGCCTGCACTTTCTGGGTGGACGGAGGTGGGCAGCGGCTGTCCCCGAACGGCAGCGGTGGGGAAAGACAGGAGCCGCCCCGCACCGCGGGGCGACCCAAAACAGACCATAAGCACTCGGTTGCACTTTGCACACGGTGCATCGGCCGTTACCCGACTGCGCTTGTACCCCTTCTCACCTGGGCAAACATCTTTTTTGCGGGATCCGGATCACGTGTGCGTGTGTGATCGATGTCCCAAGGGGCCTGCGGCGCCGGCCCGCGGTGGCGCCGGCCGGCGCACGGGTTTCAGGAGGTGCGGACCTGGAGCTCCTTGATCCCGTTGATCCACGCGGAGCGCAGCCGCCGGGGCTCGCCCGCCAGTCGCAGGTCGGGGAGGGCGTCCGCGAGGGCGTTGAAGATCAGGTTGATCTCCAGCACGGCGAGGGACTTGCCGAGGCAGAAGTGCGGGCCGCCGCCCCCGAAGCCCAGGTGCGGATTGGGGTCCCGGGTGATGTCGAACCTCTCCGGCTCCTCGAAGACCTCGGGGTCGTTGTTGGCCGAGGAGTAGAAGATCCCCACCCGGTCGCCCTTCTTGATCTGTTGGCCGCCCAGCTGGAGGTCCTGCGTGGCGGTCCGCTGGAAGGACACCACCGGGGTCGCCCAGCGGACGATCTCTTCGGCGGCGGTCGCCGGGCGCTCCCTCTTGTAGAGCTCCCACTCCTCGGGGTGGGTGAGGAAGGCGTGCATGCCGTGGCTGATGGCGTTGCGGGTGGTCTCGTTGCCGGCCACCGCCAGCAGGATCACGAAGAAGCCGAACTCGTCGGAGGCCAGGTTCCCCTCGTCCTCGGCGGCGACGAGCTGCGACACGATGTCCTTGGCCGGGCACTCCTTGCGGTCCGCCGCCAGGTTCATGGCGTACGACACGAGCTCCATGGCGGAGTCGGCGCCGATCTCCGCGGTGATCGCGTACTCGGGGTCGTCGTACGCCACCATCTTGTTGGACCAGTCGAAGATCTTGCTGCGGTCCTCCTGCGGGACACCGATGAGCTCGGCGATCGCCTGCAGGGGGAGCTCCACGGCGATGTTCGTGACGAAGTCGAAGCTGCCGTCGCCCTTGGCCGCCTCGGCCACCGCCGCCTCGACGATCTTCCGCGCCCGGTCGCGCAGGGTGTCCTCCAGGGACCGGACGGCGCGCGGGGTGAAGCCGCGCTGGACGATCTGGCGGACCCGGGTGTGCTCGGGCGGATCCATGTTGAGCATGATCAGTTTCTGGACGTCGATCTGGTCCCGGCTGATCGACTCGTTGAAGCGGATCACGGCGGTGTTGGTGGTCGAGGAGAACAGCTCGGGGTGCGTGGAGACGTACTTGACGTCCTCGTGCCGCGTCACCGCCCAGTAGCCGGTGTCGCCGAACCCGGCGATCCCGGGCTGCTGCGCGCACCACCACACCGGCGCGGTCCTGCGCATCGCCGCGAACTCGGGCAGCGGGACGGCGGTCTGAAGGACGTCGGGATCGGTGAAGTCGAACCCTTCGGGGAGGGCGGGGCAGGGCATCGGCAGCTTCCTCTCACTGACGCATCACCGGAACACGTCTGACGGCCCATCAGGAGTTGACCGCAAGGTAGTAACGAGTTCTACAAGTGGCAAGACCCTTGCGCACTCGGGCCGTTCTTCACGAGACTGGCAGCAGAACTAGAACGCGTACTAATTCTTGCTGGATCCTCGCTCGGGGCCCGGTCCGGCCTCCCGCGCGGATCCCTTGCTCGATGCCCCCGGTACCTGGTGAGAAGAGGACGAGCTCATGGCCGCGGAACCCGTCATCGTCGAAGCCGTACGCACCCCCATCGGCAAACGCGGAGGCGCGCTCGCCAATCTGCACCCCGCCTATCTGCTCGGTGAGACCTACCGGGAGCTGCTTGGCCGCACCGGAATTCCGGCCGACTGCGTCGAGCAGGTCGTCGGCGGCACCGTCACGCACGCGGGCGAGCAGTCGATGAACCCGGTGCGCAACGCCTGGCTGGCGGTGGGCCTGCCCTACGAGACGGCGGCGACCACCGTGGACTGCCAGTGCGGGTCCTCGCAGCAGGCCAACCACATGGTCGCGAACATGATCGCGGCCGGTGTCATCGACATCGGCATCGGCTGCGGCGTCGAGGCGATGAGCCGGGTGCCCCTGGGCAGCGGCTCCAAGCACGGGCCGGGCAAGCCCTTCCCCGACGAGTGGAACGTGGACCTGCCCAACCAGTTCGAGGCGGCCGAGCGGATCGCCAGGAACCGGGGACTCACCCGCGAACGGGTCGACGCGCTGGGCCTGCTGTCGCAGGAGCGGGCGGCGACCGCCTGGGCGGAGGAGCGCTTCAAGCGCGAGACGTTCGCCGTGCAGGTGCCGACGGACGAGGAGGAGCAGAGCGCCGGCCAGGGCATGTGGCGCCTCGTCGACCGGGACGAGGGACTGCGGGACACCTCGCTGGAGGCGCTGGGCGCACTGAAGCCGGTGATGCCCAAGGCGGTGCACACCGCGGGGAACTCCTCGCAGATATCCGACGGCGCCTCGGCCCTGATGTGGGCGTCGAAGCGGATGGCACGGGCGCTCAAGCTGAAGGCACGGGCGCGGATCGTCGCGCAGGCGCTGGTCGGCTCCGACCCGCACTACCACCTGGACGGGCCGATCGACGCGACGCGTGCGGTGCTCGGCAAGGCGGGCATGTCGCTCAAGGACATCGACCTGGTCGAGATCAACGAGGCCTTCGCCTCGGTGGTGCTGAGCTGGGGACAGGTCTTCGAGCAGGACCTGGAGAAGGTCAACGTGAACGGCGGCGCGATCGCGCTCGGCCACCCGGTGGGCGCCACCGGGGCCCGCCTGATCACCACCGCGCTGCACGAGCTGGAGCGCAGGGACAAGGAGTTCGCGCTGATCACGATGTGCGCGGGCGGGGCGCTGGCGACGGGGACGATCATTCAGCGGCTGTGAGGGTCCCCGTCGGCGGGCGGTGGCTGCGGGGTGACCGGTTTCTCGGCGGCGGCCGGTTCTTCGGAGGCGGCTGATTCTCCGACGGCGGCCGGTTCTTCGAGGGCAGCCGGTTCTGCGAGGGCGGCCGGCGCCTCGAAGGCGACCGGTGCTTCGAAGGCGGCGCGGCGGGTGGCCCTGCGCAGGGCCTTCAGCAGGGCGGGCCCGACCGTCAGGGTCAGCACCACCGTCAGCACGGCCCGGCCCAGGTCCCAGCCCACCGAGGTGGCGAGGCAGTACGCGAGGAAGCGGACCAGGTTCTCGTGCACCGGGTCGCCCGGCACGAAGGAGACCCCGGTGGAGAGACCGCCGATGTACGTCCAGCCCTGGAGGTTCATCACCGTGCCGTAGAAGAACGCGGCCACCGCCCCGTACCCCGCGAGCAGCACCAGCTCAGCCTTCCCGCGCAGCCGCCGCCAGCCGGGCAGCAGCCCCGCGCCCATGGTGAACCAGCCCATCGCCAGCATCTGGAACGGCATCCACGGCCCCACCCCGCCGGTGAGCAGGGCGGAGGCGAAGATCGTGACCGAGCCGAGCACGAACCCGAAGCCGGGGCCCAGGACCCGCCCGCTCAGCACCATCAGGAAGAACATCGGCTCCAGACCCGCCGTGCCGGCTCCCAGCGGGCGCAGCGCCGCGCCCACGGCGGCCAGCACCCCCAGCATCGCGACGGCCTTCGCGTCGAGGCCCGAGTCCGAGATCGTCGCGATCACCACCGCGACCAGCAGCGGCAGCAGCGCGGCGAACAGCCACGGCGCGTCCTTGGAGTGCGCGAGGCCGGCTGCCGAGTCGGCGAGCAGCGGCCACCCGAAGGCGATCACGCCGACCGCACCGACCAGGACGAGCGCGGCGACGGACCGGGGGCCGAGCCGCACCGGCCGCACCGCCCGCGCGGGCCGTGCGGCGCTCACCGCGGTTCCCGCGGGCCGTCGGGGGCGCTCCGGTCCAGCGCGTCGCGCACCTGGCTGACGGTCAGCCACTCCTGGGGCGCGAGGACCTTGGCGACCTGGGGGGCGAAGGCCGGGGAGGAGACCACCACCCGCGCGGTCGGCCCGTCCGCGACGACCTCGCCGTCGGCGAGGATCACCACCCGGTGGGCCAGCTCGGCGGCCAGCTCCACGTCGTGGGTGGCGAGCACCAGGGCGTGCCCGTCCGACGTCAGCTCCCGCAGGATCTCCACCAGCCTGGCCTTCGCCGCGTAGTCCAGGCCGCGGGTCGGCTCGTCGAGCAGCAGCAGCGGCGGCCTCCCGGTCAGCACCAGCGCGAGGGCGAGCGCGAGACGCTGCCCCTCCGACAGGTCACGGGGGTGGGTGGAGTCGGGCACACCCGGCAGCAGCGCGCTCACCAGGGCCCGGCAGGTACCGGCGTCCGCCCCCGCGTCGTGGTCGGCCGCGGCGCACTCCGCGGCGACCGTGTCCGCGTAGAGCAGGTCACGCGGCTCCTGCGGTACGAGTCCCACCCTGCGCACCATCTCGCGCGGCGAGGTCTTCGCGGGAACGCGGCCGCCGGCGGTGACCCGGCCCGCCGTCGGCGCGTGCATGCCGACCAGGGCGTTCAACAGGGTGGACTTCCCCGCCCCGTTGCGGCCCATCAGGGCGACCGCCTCACCGGGCCGTACGGACAGGGAGACGTCCCGCAGTGCCTCCACGCGGCCCCGGCGCAGCGAGAGCCCGGCCGTCTCGGCGACCGGCGGCGCCTGCGGCGCGGGGACGGCGGCGGCAGGCGTCAGGCCGGCCAGCTCGGCGCGCAGGGCGACCGCCTTGCGCCGGGCGTCCCGCACGGACAGCGGCAGCGGCGTCCACCCGGCCAGCCGGCCCAGCCCCACCACCGGCGGGAACACCGGGGAGAGCGCCATGACCCCGGCGCTGTCACCCATCACCGGGGGGAGGCCGGGGCCCGGCAGCAGCACGACCTGGTCGGCGTACTGCACGACCCGCTCCAGCCGGTGCTCGGCCATCAGCACGGTCGTGCCCAGGTCGTGCACCAGCCGCTGGAGCACCGCCAGGACCTCCTCGGCGGCGGCCGGGTCCAGGGCGGACGTCGGCTCGTCGAGGACCAGGACCTTGGGGTGGGCGGTGAGGACGGAGCCGATCGCGACGCGCTGCTGCTGACCGCCGGAGAGCGTGGCGATCGGGCGCTCCCGCAGCTCCGCGAGGCCGAGCAGGTCGAGGGTCTCCTCGACGCGGCGGCGCATCACGTCCGGGGCGACGCCCAGCGACTCCATGCCGTACGCCAGCTCGTCCTCGACGGTGTCGGTGACGAAGTGCGAGAGCGGGTCCTGGCCGACCGTGCCGACCAGGTCCGCGAGTTCGCGGGGCTTGTGGGTGCGGGTGTCGCGGCCGTCGACGGTGACCCGGCCGCTCAGCACACCGCCGGTGAAGTGCGGCACCAGACCGGACACCGCGCCGAGCAGTGTCGACTTGCCGACTCCCGAGGGGCCGACCAGCAGCACCAGCTCGCCCTCGGGGACGGTCAGGTCGACCCCTGCCAGGACGGGGGCGTCCGCTCCGTCGTACCGCACGGAGACGTTCTCGAACCGGATCACTTCACGTTCTTTCTTGAGGCGGACGACTCTCCCGCGAGGGAGGCTTCCTTCGCCGCGGCCGGCGGCGGGGGCACCGGCGCCACGAACGCGGGCAGCAGCCCGAGCAGCACCGAGAGCGCGGGCCAGAGCGGGAACTGCGGTGCCACCAGCGGCAGCACCCCCGGGTGCAGGGCCTCGGGATCGTAGGAGCCCGCCCGGATCATCAGCCCGGCCACGGCCGCCCCCGACCCGGTGACCAGCCAGGACCGCACCCCCCACCTGTCCGGCCGGTACCGGGTGCGCACGCTGCGCCGCCCGCCGAGCCGCAGCCCGCCCATGGCGGCGACGAGCCCGACCAGCAGCACCGGCAGCCCGTACCCCGCGCCCTCGGCGGCCAGCAGCCCGTACGTCCCGGCGCACACGCCGAGCAGCCCGCCCAGGGTGAGCACGCTCGTCAGGTGCCGCACGGCGGGCGGGACCTGGGCGGTACGGCCGTAACCGCGCGCGTCCATGGCGGCGGCCAGGGCCACCGACCGCTCCAGCGCGCCCTCCAGCACCGGCAGACCGATCTGCAGCAGGGCCTTCACCCCGCCGGTCGGCCGGCCGCGCAGCCGGCGGGCGGTCCGCAGCCGTACGACGTCGGAGACCATGTTCGGGGCGAAGGTCATCGCCACCACCACGGCCACGCCCGCCTCGTACAGGGCGCCCGGCAGTGACTTCAGCAGCCGTGCGGGGTTGGCGAGCGCGTTCGCCGCGCCCACGCAGATCAGCAGGGTGGCCAGCTTCAGCCCGTCGTACAGCGCGAAGACCAGCTGCTCGGCCGTCACCCTCCCGCCGAGCCGTACCCCCTTCGCCCAGTCGGGCAGCGGCACCTCGGGCAGCGTGAACAGCACGTGCTGCCCGGGGATGGGCGAGCCCAGGAACACCGAGAACACCAGCCGGATCACCAGCACCATCAGCCCGAGCTTGACGAACGCGCCGTACGAGCGGGCCCACGGTGCGTCGGTGCGGCGCGCGGCGACCACGTAGCCCGCCACCGCGACCAGCAGTCCCAGCAGCAGGGGGTTGGTGGTCCTGGAGGCGGCGGTGGCCAGCCCGAGCGCCCACAGCCACCAGGCACCGGCGTGCACGGCGTTGCTGCGGTGCGCGGCGGGGGCGCGGAGCTGCGGGAGGACCGTACTCATCCCCGGCGGCGGCGGGCCTGCCACACGGCGGCCCCGCCGAGCAGCAGGACGGCCGCGAACCCGACGATCAGCCCGGCGGACGGCCCGCCCCCGTCCTCGTTCCCGCCCCGGACCGCGGTGGGAGCGGCCGCGGAGGGGGAGGCGGCTGTCGCGGAGCCGCCCGGCCCGGACACCTGCTCCGCGCAGCCCGCCTTCGGGTACCCGGCGATCGCGCACAGCAGCGCCGCGCTGTTGTACCGCAACGGCTTCGCCACCTGCGCGAGCGCGTCGGCGGCCGTCGCGTCGGGGCTCACCCGCGCGCACAGGGTGCGCGGCGCGGGCGGCCGCTCCCCGTCCGGGGCGTCCTGCGCGGTGCCGAAGTCGAGGACGAGGGCGATCCGCTTGGTGCCCTCCTGGGCCGCGGTCCGCGCGCAGACGGCGCCGAAGTCGGCGTTCCCGCGCGGCTTCGCCGCGTCCTGCGAGTCCTGGCTCACGGCGAACCGGAACCCCTCCACGGCGCCGTCGTCGGGGCGGGTGGTGGCCGCGCCCTGCGTCGCGTACGTCCACCGTGCGCCGTCGCGCTCCCAGAAGGACCAGTACCGGTAACCGGAGGGGGTGTCCGCGGCCTGGGCGGCGGGCAGGAAGGCGAACAGCACGGCCGCCACCGCGGTCAGCAGCGCGGCGCACCTCGTCGAACGGCTCACAGCTGCCGGTTCTTCTTGTTGCGCCCGCTGATCAGGAAGCCGGCGCCCATGCTCGCCACGAACGCGACGCCGACGATCCACCAGGTCGCGGTGGCCCCGCCGCCGTCGTCCTGCTTCTCCTGCTTCTCCTGGGCGTCGCCCGCGTCCTTCTGCGCCTGCGGCGCCGGGCCGGTCGCGTTCAGCTGCGTGACCAGGTCGGCGCCGCCGAAGGAGCGCGGGTCCGCGCCGGTGGCGTGCGCGGCGAACACCAGCTGGGCGTAGGCGGCGGGGCCGGTCTGCTTCGCCCAGGCGGCGGAGTTCTTCGCCAGCCAGTCGGCGGACCTGGCCGCGGCTTCCTTGTGCCCGTCGGCGGCGAGTGCCACGACCGCGTCGGCGGTGTTACCGAAGTCGGGCTGGGACTCGGCGCCCGGCATCGCGGACATCAGGTGCTGTCCGTTCTTGGCGAGCAGCCGCGAGAGGTAGTCGGAGCCCGCCGACGCGGCGGCCTTCGGGTCGGAGATGCCCTGCTTGCAGCCGGGGGCCGCCTCGACCGGCCGGTCCGTCTTGGGGGCGTCGACGACCAGGCCCTTGCCGAGGGACGCGCTCACCACGGCGGCGGTCGCGTCGGCGTTCGGGAAGAGCTTGCCCGACTTGTCGGGCTGGAAGGCGAAGGCGCCCTGGTTCTCCGCCTTGCCGTCGCAGTTGACCTGGAACGCCAGCAGTGCCTGGAGCGGTGACTTGCCGTCCTTGCCCCGTACGTCCTGCGGCTTCTCGCCCGCGGCGGCCAGTGCCCCGATCACGATCGACGTGGAGTTGGAGTCGGACGGCGTCTTCGGCAAGTAGGCCCAGCCGCCGTCCGCGTTCTGTACGGACCTCAGCCAGCCGACCGCCTTGCGCACGGCCGCGTCCTGGCCGCCCAGCGCGCTCAGTGCCTGCACGGCGGCGGACGTCGCGTTGCTGTCGACCATGGTCTTCGCGTCGCAGGCCTTGGCCGGGTCGGCCCGGAAGGCCGCGAAGCCGCCGTTGTCGCACTGCTGCCCCACCAGCCAGTCCACGGCCTTGGCCGAGGGCCGCACCCCGGTCGTTTGCTGCGCGACGAGCGCCAGCGACTGCCGGAACACCCCGTCGTACGTCGGGTCCCCCTTCCCGTACAGCCCGGACGGAACGGCGACGGGCGACGGGGTCGGCGCGGCGGAGGCGACGGGGGCGGCCACCGCACCGAGGACGGCGGTGGCGGCGAGCGCGGCGGCGCTGCGGCGAAGGGTGATCATGCCCGCATTCTACCGACCGGTACCGGTACCTGGCCGGGGGCGGGTGGCCGCCGCCCCGCGCGCACGGGGGCGCCCGGCGGACCTCGGGGAGGCCGCCGCGACGTCCGGGGGCCGGTGCCCGCCGCGCTCAGCACGCCGTGTACGTCACCGGGTCGCTGCCGGGTACCGCCTGCGCGTGGCCCAGCTTCACCAGGCGGCGCAGATGGGCCTCGGCCTCCGAGACGGCGATGTTCCGTGAGCCGTACGGGATCTGCTCCCAGGGCCTGTTCCACTCCATGCGCCGGGCGAGCTGCCAGGGGGTGAGCGGGGTGGCGAGCAGGGCGCGCAGGCCGGTCAGGCGCTCCTCGTGGTGGGCGATCAGTTCCTCGACGCGCTCGCGCGGGGTGGTGAAGGCGTGCTGGTGGGCGGGGAGGACCTCGGCCACGCCGAGCTGTGCGACGCGCTCCAGCGAGGCCAGGTAGTCGCCCAGCGGGTCCCCGCCGCCGGAAGCACCATGGGCGGGGCCGTCGGGGGCCGCGGTGTCGGGGTCCTCGTACAGGCCGATGTGCGGGGTGATGCCGGGCAGGAGGTGGTCGCCGGAGAAGAGCCGGCCGTGGCCCGGGAGGTTGCGGGGGTGCCGCTCCTCCAGGTGCAGGCACACATGGCCCGGGGTGTGGCCGGGGGTCCACACCGCGCGGAGTTTGCGCCCGGCCAGTGGCAGCAGCTCGCCGGCGACGATCTCGCGGTCGGGCAGCGCCGCGCTCAGCCCGGGGAGCGTGCGCGTCCGGCCGGATTCGCGGGCCGCGACGAGCGGCGCGAGATGGTCGTCGGGGGCTCCGGCGGCGGCCAGCTTGGCGCTCAGGTAGTCGAGCCAGACACCGGGCTCGGCGCTGCGGGTGCGCCGGACGACGTCCGTGTCGGCGGCGTGCATCGCGATCCACGCCCCGGACGCCGCACGGACCTGGCCGGAGAGGCCGTGGTGGTCGGGGTGGTGGTGGGTGATCAGTACGCCGTGGATGGACTCGACCCGTACGTCCAGGGAGGCGAGTCCGGCGGTGAGGGTGTCCCAGGAGGCGGGGTCGTCCCAGCCGGTGTCGATGAGGACCGGGCCGCTGTCGGTGTCCAGCAGGTGTACGAGGGTGTGGCCCAGCGGGTTGTCGGGGATGGGGACCTTGATGCTCCAGACGCCGCCGCCGTGGTCGAGCACCCCCGGTGCGGCTTCGGCCTCCGTGCCCGTACGGTCCGCCCCGTCGGCCCGGCCCGTGCCCTGCGCCCCGGCTGTGCTCCGCCTCATGGCTCTCCCAACTGTCCTCAGTGGTGCGGGACTTGCCTCGCGGTCACTATAACTAGAACCGGTTCCATTGCGGGTCGGGGACGGAAGCCCTGCCAACCCCCAGTCGTCTCAGGGGTGTTGTCGGGGGCATCCCGTGGTTCTCCCCGATGGTCCGGGTGGCTGTACACGGACAGGATCGGGGCATGACGAACACGACGTACACAGCCCCCGTCCGCACCGCCCCCGCCGCCCCCGCCGCCCCCGCCGGGGCCCCCGGCCGCCTCACCCGCACCGCCTTCGTCGCCGGGCCCCTCGCCCTCGTCGCGTACGGGGTCATCCGCCTCCTCAGCGAGCGGGGCGTGCCGAGCGCCGGCTGGACCGCGGGCCATCTGGCCATGCTGGCCGGGCTCGTGCTCTTCGTTCCGGTACTGCTGCACCTGCGCCGGGCCGCCCCCGCATCCAGGCGCGTCCCGGCCGGGGCAGCCCTGGCGGTGGGCCTGGTGGGGCTCGTGGCCACCGCCGTACAGGCGGTGATCGACCTGACGGCCGGCTTCATGGCGGCCGACCGCCCCGAGATGGTCGAGATCTTCCAGCAGGTCAAGGCGGTGCCCGGGGTGGAGCCGGTCGTCTACGGCCTGGTGCCGCCGCTCTTCTTCCTGGGCGCGATCGCCCTGGCGGCGCTCACCTCCCTGCCGCCGCGCACCAAGCTGCTCATGGTGGGCGCACTGGTCCTCGGTACGGTTCTGATGACCCTGAACCTCAACTTCCTCGCGCTGGGCGGCCTCTGCTTCCTGATCGCCCTCGCCCCGCTCCTGCGCGGCGCCCGCGTCACGCCCCTTCCCCGTACGAACTAGAACTGGTATCAGTTCGAGGGAGCGAGCTGACGAGACGTCAGTACGACCGGGCGCGACCGGACTTGCGGGAGGCAGCAGCCATGACCGAGCTTGTGGAGCACCAGCAGCTATATGTGGGCGGCGCCTTGGCCGACCCCCTGGGCCAGGACTTCATCGAGGTCGTCTCCCCGCACACCGAGCAGGTCATCGGGCGCGTCCCGCACGCGAACGAGGCCGACGTGGACCGGGCGGTCGCGGCGGCCCGCCGTGCCTTCGACACCGGGGCCTGGCCCCGGATGCCGCTGGACGAGCGGGTCGCCGTCGTCACCCGCATCAAGGACGCGATCGCCGTACGGCACGAGGAACTGGCCCGGGTCATCACCTCCGAGAACGGCACCCCGTACACCGCGAGCGTGATGATGCAGGCGCTCGCCGCGATGATGGTCTGGGACGCGGCGATCAAGGTGGCGCAGGAGGTCCCGTTCGAGACCAGCCGTACCGGGGTCCTGGGCAACCTCCTGATCAGGCGCGAGCCGGTAGGCGTCGTCGCGGCGGTCGTCCCGTGGAACGTCCCGCAGTTCACCGCGGCGGCCAAGCTCGCCCCCGCGCTGCTCGCCGGCTGCACCGTCGTCCTGAAGGTCTCGCCCGAGACCCCGCTCGACTCCTACCTCCTCGGCGAGATCTGCGCGGAGGCGGGGCTCCCGGAGGGGGTGCTCTCGATCATCCCGGCCGAGCGCGAGGTCAGTGAGTACCTGGTCGGCCACCCGGACGTCGACAAGGTCTCCTTCACCGGCTCGGTCGCCGCCGGCAAGCGCGTCATGGAGGTCGCCTCCCGCAACCTCACCCGCGTCACCCTGGAACTGGGCGGCAAGTCGGCCGCCGTCATCCTCCAGGACGCCGACCTGGAGACGACCGTCGCGGGACTGGTCCCCTTCTCCTGGATGCTCAACGGCCAGGCCTGCGTGGCCCAGACCCGCATCCTGGCCCCCCGCTCGCGCTACGACGAGTTCGCGGAGGCCTTCGCCGCCGCGGCGAACGCGCTCAAGGTGGGCGACCCCATGGACCCGGCCACCGAGGTCGGCCCGCTCGTCGCCAGGCGCCAGCAGCAGCGCTCGCTCGACTACATCCGCATCGGCCAGGAGGAGGGCGCCAAGATCCTCGCGGGCGGCGGCCGGCCTGCCTCCCAGCAGACCGGCTGGTTCGTCGAGCCCACCCTCTTCGGCGACGTCGACAACTCGATGCGCATCGCCCGCGAGGAGATCTTCGGCCCGGTGATCTGCCTGCTCCCGTACGACGACGAGCCGGACGCGGTCCGCATCGCCAACGACTCCGAGTACGGCCTCAGCGGCAGCGTCTGGACGGCGGACGTGGAACGCGGCATCGAGGTCGCCCGCTCGGTGCGCACCGGCACCTACTCGGTCAACACCTTCAGCATGGACATGATGGGCCCGTTCGGCGGCTACAAGAACTCCGGCCTGGGCCGCGAGTTCGGACCCGAGGGCTACGGCGAGTACCTGGAGCACAAGATGATCCACCTCCCGGCGGGTCACGAGGGTCCGGGGGCCTCCTGATGGGCGACCGCTGGCACGTGGAGGTGGACCGCGGCGTCTGCATCGGCTCCGGCATGTGCGTCAACACGGCCCCCGGCGCGTTCCGCCTGGACACCGCACGCCAGTCCCATCCCACCGGACCCGACCGCGACGCCAACGAGGACGTGCTCGCCGCGGCGGAGAGCTGCCCGGTCGAGGCGATCACGATCACCCTGCGCGACACGGGGGAGACGGTCTTCCCGCCGGAGGACTGACCGGGGCCGACCGGCGGCGGTCGGGTGAGCGGCCGCGGTCAGGTGAGCGGCCGGGGCCCGCGCGCGGAGAACGGGCGCGGGTTTTCAGCCCTTCTCCGCGGGCCGGTCCCGCTCCGCCGTCAGGTCGATCAGGCGGCAGACCGTCTCGATGTCGATCTTCACCTGGGCGATGGAGGCGCGGCCCGACAGCCAGGTGATCAGGGCCGAGTGCCAGGTGTGTTCGATGACGCGGACGGCCGAGAGCTGCTCCGGGGTGGGGCGGCGGGTGTCCGTGTCCAGGCCCATCGCGTCCAGGATGATCGCCGTGGTCTGCCGGGAGACGGTGTCGACCTCCGGGCTGACCGAGCGGTCGGCGAAGGTCAGGGCGCGGACCATGGCGTCCGCGAGGTTCGGCTCGCGCTGGAGTGCGCGGAAGGCGCGCATGAGGGTTTCGGCCACCCGCTCCGAGGAGCCCGTGGCGGCCGGGGGACGCTTGCGCAGGGTGAGGTGCATGTGGCTCAGCTGGTCCTGCATGGTGGCGACCAGCAGATGCACCTTGGAGGGGAAGTAGCGGTAGAGGGTGCCCAGCGCCACCTCGGCGGCCTCCGCCACCTCGCGCATCTGTACGGCGTCGAAGCCGCCACGGCTCGCGAGCTGGGCGCTGGCGTGCAGAATGCGCCGCCTGCGTGCCTCCTGACGCTCGGTCAGGGGTGGCGTGGTGGGGACGAGGGCGCCGGACGCCCCGCCGCCGGCCGTTCTGGCTTCCGCTTTCATCTGACCCCGTGCCCCCGTGTCCGTGCCGAGTTCGAGCGAGTCCCTGCGACCGCTGCGGGTCCGTTCCGGGGCGGTCCGTGCCGCCGTGGCGCGAATCACCTGATCCGGACCTTACGCCGCCGCATCATGCCGGTAGATTCAAAGCTCCGTGTTCGATCAACACTGGAACTTGTTCTAGATTAGCGCCAGCGGCTACGCTCCGGCGGACGTGCGTCAAGAAGGGGGCCGAGAGTGACCGCTGAGGCCGTACAGGCGGGTCCCCTGGCGGGGGACGCCACGAAAGCCACCGCCGCCGACGGCGCCGGGGACCGCCCGCTGCGCATCGCGCTCCTCTCGTACAAGGGGAATCCGTTCTGCGGCGGGCAGGGCGTGTACGTCCGCCACCTCTCGCGGGAGCTCGCCCGGCTCGGGCACGACGTGGAGGTGCTGGGGGCCCAGCCGTACCCCGTGCTCGACGAGGGCGTGCCGCTCACCGAGCTGCCCAGCCTCGACCTGTACCGGAGCCCCGACCCCTTCCGTAACCCCGCGCGGCACGAGTACCGGGACTGGATCGACGTCGTCGAGTACGCCACGATGCGCACCGGCGGATTCCCCGAACCGCTGACCTTCTCGCTGCGGGCCAAGCGCCATCTCCTCGCGCGCCGCGGGGACTTCGACGTCATCCACGACAACCAGACGCTCGGGTACGGACTGCTCGGCGACCTCGGCGCCCCCCTGGTGACGACCATCCACCACCCCATCACCGTCGACCGGCTGCTCGACCTGGACGCCGCCCCCACCCCGGTGAAGCGGCTCTCGGTACGGCGCTGGTACGGATTCACCCGTATGCAGAAGCGGGTCGCCCGCCGGCTGCCTGCCGTGCTCACCGTCTCCGGCTCCTCGCAGGCGGAGATCGTCCAGCACCTCGGCGTACGCCGCGACCGGGTGCACGTCGTGCACATCGGCGCCGACACACAGCTCTGGTCGCCGGACGCGGCCGTGCCCGAGGTGCCGGGCCGCATCGTCACCACCTCCAGCGCCGACGTCCCGCTGAAGGGCCTGGTGCACCTCGTCGAGGCGCTCGCCAAGCTGCGCTCCGAGCGGCCCGACGCACACCTGGTGGTCGTCGGCAGGCGGGCCGAGGACGGCCCCGTCGCCCAGGCCATCGAGCGGTACGGGCTCGCGCACGCCGTCGAGTTCGTCAAGGGCATCAGCGACAGCGAGCTGGTCGACCTGGTGCGGGGCGCACAGGTCGCCTGCGTGCCGTCCCTGTACGAGGGCTTCTCGCTGCCGGCTGCCGAGGCCATGGCCACCGGCACACCGCTCGTCGCCACGACGGGCGGCGCGATCCCCGAGGTCGCGGGCCCCGACGGCGAGACCTGCCTCGCGGTGCCGCCCGGCGACGCGGACGCCCTCGCGGGACAGCTGTCGCGGCTGCTGGGGGACCCGGCGCTGCGCACCCGGCTGGGGGCGGCCGGACGGGCCCGGGTGCTGGAGAGGTTCACCTGGAAGCAGGCGGCGATCGGTACCGCCGAGCGCTACCGCGAGGCGATCGCGGCCCAGCCGCCCGCCGTCAAGTCCTAGGCGCCGCAAGGCACTTGCCGCAACAATTCCTCCCCAGTGACCGATCAGACCGCACCACCCCCAACGACGACCCCACCGCCGGATGAAAGCTGAGCCCCCGTGCTGACCGTGGACTTCTCCCGCTTCCCGCTCGCCCCGGGCGACCGCGTCCTCGACCTGGGCTGCGGCGCAGGGCGGCACGCCTTCGAGTGTTACCGGCGTGGCGCCCAGGTGGTCGCCCTCGACCAGAACGCCGAGGAGATCCGCGAGGTCGCCAAGTGGTTCGCGGCCATGAAGGAGGCCGGGGAGGCGCCCGAGGGGGCCACCGCGACCGCCATGGAGGGCGACGCGCTCAACCTGCCCTTCCCCGACGCCTCGTTCGACGTCGTGATCATCTCCGAGGTCATGGAGCACATCCCCGACGACAAGGGAGTGCTGGCGGAGATGGTGCGGGTGCTGAGGCCCGGCGGGCGCATCGCGGTGACCGTGCCCCGGTACGGGCCCGAGAAGGTCTGCTGGACGCTCTCCGACGCGTACCACGAGGTCGAGGGCGGCCACATCCGCATCTACAAGGCGGACGAGCTGCTCGCGAAGATGCGCGGGGCGGGCCTGAGGCCGTACGGCACGCACCACGCGCACGCGCTGCACTCGCCGTACTGGTGGCTCAAGTGCGCCTTCGGCGTCGACAACGACAAGGCGCTGCCGGTGAAGGCGTACCACAAGCTCCTGGTCTGGGACATCATGAAGAAGCCGCTGCTCACCAGGCTCGCCGAGCAGGCGCTCAACCCGGTCGTCGGCAAGAGCTTCGTCGCGTACGCCACGAAGCCGCACCTGCCGGCCGCCGCGGTCACGGACACCAAGTGACCAGCCCCGGTTACACCGAACACCTCGTCCTGCCCGGTGTGCTGACGGCCGATCAGGCCGCCGAGACCGTCGCCGGGATACTCGCCCAGCAGCGCCCGGACGGTGCGATCCCGTGGTTCAGGGGCCACCACCTCGACCCGTGGGACCACACCGAGGCGGCGATGGCGCTCGACGCCGCGGGCGAGCACGAGGCGGCGGCCCGCGCCTACGAATGGCTGGTGCGCCACCAGAACCCGGACGGTTCCTGGTACGCCGCCTACGACG
The DNA here is from genome assembly GCF_044757485.1 of Streptomyces sp. NPDC091272. Lineage (NCBI taxonomy): Bacteria > Bacillati > Actinomycetota > Actinomycetes > Kitasatosporales > Streptomycetaceae > Streptomyces > Streptomyces sp. NPDC091272. The sequence goes on along the minus strand of NZ_JBIVVC010000005.1, from coordinate 60,373 downwards.
ACGGCGCGCACGAGCGCCCCACCGACCGCTCCCGCGAGAGCAACTTCTGCGCGTACATAGCGGTCGGCGTCTGGCACCACTACCTGGCCACCGGCGACGACGCCTTCGTCGACCGGATGTGGCCCGCCGTGTTCGCGGCCGTCGAGTTCGTCCTGGGGCTCCAGCAGAGCGGCGGACAGATCGGCTGGAAGCGCGAGGAGGACGGGACGCCGGTCAACGACGCGCTGCTCACCGGGAGTTCGTCCATCCACCAGGCGCTGCGCTGCGCCCTGGCCATCGCCGAGCAGCGCGAGGAGCCGCAGCCCGACTGGGAGCTGGCGGTCGGCTCGCTGCGGCACGCGATCCGGCGCCACCCCGAGCGGTTCCTCGACAAGAACCACTACTCGATGGACTGGTACTACCCGATCCTGGCCGGCGCCCTCACCGGCCCCGCGGCCAAGGAGCGCATCGAGGCCCGCTGGGACGCCTTCGTGGTACCCGGCCTCGGAGTGCGCTGCGTACTGCCCAACCCGTGGGTGACGGGCGGCGAGAGCTGCGAACTCGCCCTGGCGCTCTGGGTGATGGGGGAGTCCGACCGGGCCCTGGAGATCCTCCAGTCCGTCCAGCACCTGCGCGCCGACGACGGCAGCGGTCTCTACTGGACCGGTTACGTCTTCGAGGACAAGGCGCTGTGGCCGCAGGAGCTCACCACCTGGACCGCGGGCTCGCTGCTCCTCGCGGTGGCCGCGCTCGGCGGCGAGGAGGCCACCTGCGCGGTGTTCAGCGGTGAGCGGCTGCCGCTGGGCCTGGACCCGGACTGCTGCTGACCGACGGACACCGCACGGGGGCGGGGCGCGCTCACGAGGCCGTGCGCGGGGCGTGACGTCGTACGTGGACCGCGACCTCGGGCGCGGGGCGCGATGTCATGCGCGCAGCGTGCCCCGCGTCCGGTCCGTCAGCGGCGGCGTACCCCACTGGCGATCGCATGGCCCACGAACAGGTAGACCACGGCCGGCAGGCCGTAGCCCGCCACCACGCGCGCCCACTCCTCGTCGAAGGTGAACAGGTCGTAGGACCAGCCCGCCAGGAAGTGCGCGGCGTCCTTCACGAAGCCGACCAGCGCGTTCCCCTGGTTGGCGTCCAGTAGGTAGAACAGGATCCACAGACCGAGGATCAGGGCTGCGATGTCCGCGACGACAGCGATCAGGGTCGCGGCTGGATTTCCGGTGCGCGTGCGTGTGGACATGCCGAACATGTTGCCGAATTGACGGTCGTCAAACCCGGATGGCCCTGCTCCGGTGGTGGGTGTTCGAGGCCCGGGTGACGCTGCGGGGAAGTGCTGTCCTCGCTGCCGCAGCGCCGTCACTGTCCTCAAGCCCAGGCCCCGGGAGGCCCACTGTGTCCCGTACCGCCCTCCACTTCACCACCCCGACCCGCCGTGCGTTCGTCGCGGTGCCGCTGACCTGCGCGCTGCTGATGCCGCTCGCGGCCTGCAACGACGACGACAAGGACACGAAGTCGAGCCAGGCGGCGAACGCGTCCTCCATGGCCAGTCCGAACGCCTCGTCCTCCCCCCAGGCCGAGAAGCAGCGGCTCGCCAAGACCCGGTTCGTCGCCAACGCGGGGCTGGCCGCAGGAGCGGCCTACCAGTGGGTCGTGAAGCCCTTCAAGGCGGGCAAGTTCAAGAAGGGCGCGGACGGCCGGAAGTTCGCCCTCGTCAAGGCGGGTCTCGCGGGTGCGTTCACGTACAACAGGCTGAAGGCGGCGGTCAACAACGCCAAGGGTGACCCGCTGCTCTCCAAGGCGGTCGGCCCGATGACCAACGGCATCGAGTCGCTGAAGGGCCTCGGCACCAAGCTGGCCGCCGGTACCGCGGGCGCCGGTGAGGTCGGCCTCTTCGAGAAGGCCGTCAACGGTGTGAAGAGCGCGGGCAAGAGCGCGGGCGCGGAGGTCACGGACAAGGTGCCGTCGGCGGGACAGCTCGCGAAGGGCTGAGCCGCGGCGCTTCGGCGGGCGAGCCCGCGAAGGGTCGAGCCGCGGCGGTCGAGCCGTGGCGCGGTGTTCGGCCGGACGGGGGGCTGCCCCCGTCCGGCCGTCACCCTGCGCGGGCTGCTCGCGGGTCTCCGCCATGGGTTCGTTCCGCCGGTCGCCGATCGCCGTCGCAGGCCGCCGGTCGCCGGACATCGGCCGCCGTCCCGTCGGCGCGGGTCGCCGGACATCGGTCGCCGTCCGGCCGTCCGGCCGTCCCGTCGGCGCGGGTCGTGGGTCGCCGGACACCGGCCCCCCCGCCCGGTCAGCGGTTGAGTTCGGCCAGCACCCGCAAGGTGACCGGGTCCGGGGCCGTGACCAGCAGGTCGGTCACCGGGCCCTTGCGCCACAGCTCCAGCCGCTCGGCGATCCGCCCGCGCGGGCCGACCAGGGAGATCTCGTCGGCGAACGCGTCCGGCACTGCCAGTACCGCCTCCTCCTTGCGTCCGGCCAGGAACAGGTCCTGGATGCGACGGGCCTCCTCCTCGTACCCCATCCGGGCCATCAGGTCCGCGTGGAAGTTCTTCGCGGCGTGCCCCATCCCGCCGATGTAGAAGCCGAGCATCGCTTTGACCGGGAGCAGGCCCTCGGCGATGTCCTCACAGACGTGCGCGCGGACCATCGGGGCGACCATGAAGTCGGGTGTTAGTTCGGGGAGTTGGTAGACGTCCGGGCGCATCGGTGACCAGTAGAGCGGCAGCCAGCCGTCCGCGATGCGGGTGGTCTGCGCGATGTTCTTCGGCCCCTCCGCGCCGAGCAGGACGGGCAGGTCCGCCCGGAGCGGATGGGTGATCGGCTTCAGCGGTTTGCCGATGCCGGTACCGTCCTCGCCCCGGTACGGGTGCGGGTGGAAGCGTCCGTCCAGCTCAACGGGGGCCTGACGCCTCAGGACTTGGCGCACCACGTCCACGTACTCCCGGGTCGCGGTCAGCGGGCTGCGCGGGAACGGCCGTCCGTACCAGCCCTCCACCACCTGCGGTCCGGACAGTCCGAGGCCCAGCAGCATCCGGCCGCCGGAGAGGTGGTCCAGGGTGAGCGCGTGCATGGCCGTCGCGGTCGGGGTGCGGGCCGCCATCTGGACGATCGCGGTACCCAGCCTGATCCGGCTGGTGTGGGCCGCGTACCAGGTCAACGGGGTGAAGGCGTCGGAACCCCAGGCCTCGGACGTCCACACCGAGTCGTAACCGAGCCGCTCCGCCTCCTGTACGAGCGCGAGGGCGTTCGGATCGGGGCCGCGCCCCCAGTAACCCAGCGCGAGTCCAAGCCGCATGGCACCGCCTCCCGTTCACGCGACTCCGCGTGAGCCCACGGAGTAGCTGACGGATCGTCAGCTCGACACAGCGTACGGGCCGGGAAGCGGCCGGGACAAGGCAACGGCCCCCGCCTCGCAAGTGAGGTGGGGGCCGGGGCGCGCAGCCGGTGCGCGGGGGGAGACGAGGCGGGCGCGGTCAGCCGCGCTGGATCCCCGTGGTGTCCTGGAGCAGACCGCGACGGCCGTCCTGGGTCTGGGCCACCAGGCCGGGACCACGCTGGTCCACCGCCAAGTACCAGGTGCCGGGGGCGAGTTCGGCGATCGGGGTCGGCGCGCCGTCCTCCGGGTAGAGCGGGCGCGCGACCGGAACCGCGAACCAGAACGGTGCGAAACCCGACGCGTCCGCGCCGGCCGGGGCCTGCTCGCCCTGCGCGGGCCGGCCGGCGTCCGGAGCGGCCTGGGCCGCGCCCGTCTGCGCCGCCTGGGCCGCGTGCGGGTCCTGGGTGGCTCCGGCCGGGTAGCCGTAGCCGCCCGGCGCCGGCTGGCCGCCGTACGACTGCTGCTGGCCGCCCGGGTAACCGTAACCGGCACCCGGCTGGGCGCCGTAGGGGTGGTTGGCGACGGCCGGCTTCGGGGCGCCCATCAGCGGGGCCTTGAGGGCCGGGACCAGCGGGGAGGCGACCGCGCCTGCCGCGAGGACCAGCGCGGCGATCAGGCCGAGGATCAGACCGGCGCCGGAGCTGCCCGCGTCGATGATCGTCCAGAACGCCGTCCAGGCCGCGAAGACCGCCAGGGCCACGCCGAACTGCCCGAGCTCGATGCCCGCCACCTTGCGCTGCGCGGGGAGGCCGCGCGCCACGACGATGAGCACCGCGGCGATGACCCCCGCGAGGTACACGCTCATCAGGAGCCCGAGGGAGTCCCAGGCGTTGACGGACACGCGGGGGCAGAAACGCGCGTCGATGCCAGAGCAGTCGGGAGCTGCGTTCAGGCTGAGGAACGAGGCGATGAACAGCACCACCGCTGCTCCGATCACCACGCCATCACCTCGTGTGAGGGAGCGGATGTTCACTTAAAGTCCTTTGTCAGTCGTCTTCTTCAGGGCTTCTTCGGGGCGGTTGTCGCTGCGCCGGTGTGCGCGGTTCACGCGAGAACTCGGTGCGAAGCTCGGGGGTGGCTCCCCATCGTACGGATGAATGTATCGTCCGATCGCTGGGGCGCCCCCATCGTTGCCGGTCGGTGACAAGCCTTGGCCGCCCGCGCCGTGGACCGCCCGGCAGTCCTACCCCCTCAGAAAGCCGCTGATGCCGTCGGCCATGCCCTGGGCCGCCCTCTGCCGCCAGGAGGGATCGCTCAGCAGGGCGATGTCCTGGGGGTCCCGCATGTTTCCGCACTCGATGAACACCTTCGGCACGGTGGAGAGGTTGAGCCCGCCGAGGTCGCTGCGCACCACCAACCCGGTCCTCTCGCCCAGGTAGTTGGCGGGGGCGTCGCCCGTCGCCCGTACGAAGTTGCCGACGATCCGGGTGCCGAGCTCGCGCGAGGGGCCGACGATCGACGAGGTGTCGGCAGCGCCGGAGTTCACCCGTGCGGGCAGGATGACGTGGAAGCCGCGATGACCGGCGGACGAGCCGTCGGCGTGGACGGAGAGGACGGCGTCGGCCCTCGCTTCGTTCCCGATGCGGGCCCGTTCGTCGACGCACGGACCGTACGGGCGGTCGGCGTTCTGGGTGAATTTGACGCTTGCGCCCTGCTTTTCGAGAAGGGCTTTCAGCCGGCGCGACACATCCAGTGTGAATTCCGCCTCGGTGTAACCGGCATTGCTCGCCGTACCCGTGGTGTCGCATTCTTTGCTGTTCGTGCCGATGTTCACCTGGCGATTGATTTCGCGGGTGTGGTGGAAATTGCCGGGATTGTGGCCGGGGTCGACGACGACCGTACGGCCGGAGAGGGGCCCGCCGGCCGGGGGCCTTTGACCTGCGGGCGCGGTGGGGGACGCGCTCAGGGAGCCGCCGCCCTGGGTCGCGGGCGCGCCGGGTCTGGCGTCCCGGCCGGCGGACGGCCCCGGGCCGCCCGTGGCCGACGCGCTCGGCAGCGGCAGCACCTTCGGCGGCTCGTCGCCGCCGCCGGGGCCGCTCATCGCCTGCCAGACGAGCCAGCCCGCAAGGCAGGTGGGCACCAGGGCGGCGGCCACGATCAGGGCGTTGCCGCGACCGCGGCGCGGGCGCTGTCCCGACTCGGGCTCGGGCGGATCTTCGTGGGGGTAACGACCGTCGTACGACACAGGGCGATGCTATGCGCGCGGCTCAGATCCCCGAGCCGGTACGCCGCAGGACGCGCAGCGAGTCGGTCACCGAGACCTCGGTGAACGCGCCGGACGCGAGGGCCCGGAGATACACGCGGTACGGGGCCTGGCCGCCGTCGGCCGGGTCGGGGAACACGTCGTGCACGACGAGCAGCCCACCGGGGGCGACGTGCGGGGCCCACCCCTCGTAGTCGCCGTTCGCGTGCTCGTCGGTGTGCCCGCCGTCGACGAAGACCAGCCCGAGCGGGCTGCCCCAGACCCGGGCCGCCTGCGGCGAGCGCCCGACGAGGGCGAGCACGTGCTCCTCAAGCCCGGCGCGGTGCAGCGTCCGCCGGAAGGTCGGCAAGGTGTCCATGACCCCCAGCTCCGGGTCCACCACGCTCTCGTCGTGGTACTCCCACCCCGGCTGCTGCTCCTCGCTGCCACGGTGGTGGTCGACGGTCACGGCCGTCACCCCCGCCGCACGCGCGGCGTCGGCGAGCAGCAGCGTGGAGCGCCCGCAGTACGTCCCCACCTCCAGCAACGGCAGCCGAAGCTCCTTCGCGACCCCGGCCGCGGCCGCGTACAGGGCCAGCCCCTCATGGACCGGCATGAAGCCCTTGGCCCCCTCGAAGGCGGCGAGGACGGCGGCGCTGGGCGCGAGGGCGGGGGATGTCATGAAGCGTCTCTTCCGGTTGCGGGGCGCACAGGGACCACAAGGACAGGGACACGACGGACGCCGCGCCTGGGCTGGTCATGGTGCCGTACGGGGGCGCGGGGGAGTCGTGCGGGGGCCCGCGAAACCCTTCCGGCCGTCGCCGCGTCACAAGGGTGCCCTCGCCCTCTTCGCCGGACCTCGGGAGTTCGCATGCGTGTCGGAGCAGTACGTGTCACCGGTCGGGTCGCTGTGCTGGTGCTCGCGGTTCTCGGTGCGGGTGGCCTTGCCGGGTGCGGTGGTGCGGGAGGCGGGGCAGGAGGGCGGGTGGACCCGGCGGAGGTGGCGGAGCGGGCGCGGCTGGTGGCCCAGGCATGGGACGCGTCGCGTGCGGCCGCGGCGTGGCGGGCGGGGTATCACCCGATGGGTGACGTGGTGCAGCCGCCGCGGGGCGGGTGGCGGGGGCGGGCCGACGAGCAGGCCTACCGGGAACGCAACTTCGTCCTGCGGGCGGCCTTGCCCGCCGCCCCGCCCGGGTACGGCCGGGCGGTGTGGGCGGCCGGGCAGCGGCAGCTCACCCGGCCGGTGCAGGGCGCGGGCGCGGCGTACGAGGCGCTGTCGGGCGGCCGGGCCGGGAAGGGGTCGCGGCTGACGGTGACCGGGGTGCGGCTCGGGGACATGACCCTGGCCACCAGCGGCGGGCCCGCGGTGGTACCGGCCTGGCTGTTCACCCTGGACGGCTACGACACCCCGTTGAGGCGGGCCGCCCTCGTCGCGTCCGAGCCGCCCTCCTCGCCGGTGGGGGAGGCCCGGGGCGTGCCCGGCGGGCCGCTGGAGCACCTGAGCCGGGTCGCCGCGGACGGGCGGTCGGTGACCGTGGGTGCCTTTCGCGGTGACTGCGGCGGCGGGCTCGCGGTGGACGTGCTGGAGACGGGCGGCACCGTGGTGCTGACCGTCTCTCTGGGGGAGCGGGGAAGTGGGGGGCTCTGCACCAAGCGGGCCGGGCTGCGAGAGACGACGGTGCGGCTGGAGCGCGCCCTGGGAGAGCGCCTCCTGCTCGACTCGTACACCGGCCGGTCGGTGCCCAACCGGGACGCTGCGATGAAAGTGCTACCGGTGAGCGGGAGTTGAGGTTCGCGGACCCATGTGACCTGTCGTCAGGTCCGCGCGTCTCCTGACCTTCCGTCAGAATGGAACGTGTTCTACTCTGCCCGACCATGGGCATCGGAATCACGCGTGAGCACCACGAGTTGGCCGAAGCGGTGCGTGGCTGGGTGGCGCGGGTGGCGCCGCCGCAGGACGTGCGCAAGCTCCTCGACGGCGAGACGGACGGAGGAGGCGGTGGGCGGCCCGCCTACTGGGAGGGGGCCGCCGGGATGGGGCTGCTCGACGTGCACCTGCCCGGTGGCGGGGGGAGCGTGCTCGACCTCGCGGTGGTACTGGAGGAGACCGGGAGGGGCGCGCTCCCGGGGCCGTTCCTGCCGAGCGTGCTCGCCGCCGCGCTCCTCCAGCGCGGCGGGCATCCCGGGCTCGCGGCCGGCCGTCCCGTCGCCGCCGTCGCCACCGGCCCCGGCACGCTGACCGCCACCGCGGGAGCGGACGGGTACCGTCTCGACGGCGTCGCCCCACCGGTGCTGGGCGCGGGCCCGGCGGCAGACCTCGTACTGCTGGCCGCAGAGGCACCGCAGGGGACCATATGGCTCGTGGTGGACGCCGGTGACCTGGCGATACGGGTCCAGGCCTGCGCCGACCCCACCCGGCCGACCGCCGAGGTGCGCGCCGAGGGCGTGCTCGTGCCCGCGGAACGCGAACTCGCCCTGAGCAGCGCCCTGGTGAGTGACCTGGCGGGCGTGCTGTACGCGGCCGAGGCCTGCGGCACCGCGGCCTGGGCGCTCGACACCGCCACCTCGTACGCCAAGGTGCGCGAACAGTTCGGACGCGTCATCGGCCGGTTCCAGGCGGTCAAGCACCTGTGCGCCGACATGCTGGTCCGGGTCGAGCAGGCGCGGGCCCTGGTGTGGGACGCGGCCGGGGCCGTCGACGAACCGGCGGACGTGCGCGGGCTGACGGCCGCACTCGCCGCGGGCACCGCCCTGGACGCCGCCTACTCGTGTGCCAAGGACTGCATCCAGATCCTCGGCGGCATCGGGTTCACCTGGGAGCACGACGCCCACCTGTATCTGCGCCGGGCGCTGGTGGCACGGCAGCTGCTGGGGGCGGGGGACGGCCACCGGCTGCGGGCGGTGCGCCTGGCCGGGGCGGGGACGCGGCGGGAGCTGCGGATGGAGCTTCCGGCGGAGGCGGACGCCTACCGCGCCCAGGCCCGCGAGGTGATCGAAGGCGCGCGGGGGCTCGACCCAGGGGCGGCCCGGCGGCTGCTCGCCCCCGCCGGGTACGCGGCCCCGCACCTCCCCGAGCCGTACGGAATCGGCGCGGGACCGGTGCGACAGCTGGCCGTGCAACGGGAGTTGGGTGCCTCGGGAGTCACCCTGAGCGGGCTCGGCATCGCCACCTGGGTGGTGCCCTCGCTCATCGCCTACGGCTCGGACGCGCAGAAGGAGAGGTTCGTACCGCCCACTCTGCGAGGTGAGTTGCTCTGGTGCCAGCTGTTCAGCGAACCGGAGGCCGGCTCGGACCTCGCGTCGCTGCGCACCCGCGCCGAACGCACCGAGGACGGTGGCTGGCGGATCAACGGGCAGAAGGTGTGGACGTCGGCCGCCCAGTGGGCCGACTACGGCATCCTGCTCGCCAGGACCGACCCGAACGCCCCCAGTAAGCACCAGGGGCTCGGCTACTTCGTCGTCGACATGAAGAACACCCCCGGCATCGACATCCGGCCGCTGAAGGAGATCACCGGGGAGTCCCTGTTCAACGAGGTGTACTTCGACGACGCGGTGCTGCCGGCCGACGCCCTGGTGGGGGCGGAGACGGGCGGGTGGAAGGTGGCCCGCAACACCCTCGGCAACGAGCGCGTCCACATGGCCGACCAGGTCGCCTTCGACACGGGCCTCGAAGCACTGATCGGGCGGTGCGACGGCCTCGACGGCGCCACCAGGGTGCGGATCGGCGCGCTGGCCGCCGAGGCGCACGCCCTCGCCTGCATCGGGCTGCGGACCACCCTCCAGCAGGTGGACGGCCTGGAGGCGGGCGCGGGGGCGAGCGTCAGGAAACTCGTACAGACCCCGCACCAGCAGAAGGTCGCCGAGCTGGCACTCGAACTCCTGGGTCCGGAAGGTGCGTTGGCGGAGGGGCCCGGAGAGCGCGCCGTGCACGGCTTCCTGATGTCGCGGTGTCTGACCATCGCGGGCGGTACCACCCAGGTCCAGCTCAACGTCGTCGCCGAGCGCATCCTCGGCCTGCCGCGCGACCAACAAGGGGAGTGAGCATGAAGGCGTACATCGTCGGCGTCGGGATGACGAAGTTCGAGAAGCCCGAGTCGCGGGAGTGGCAGTACTGGGACATGGCCAAGGAGGCGGGCACGGCGGCCCTCGCGGACGCGGGGATCGACTACGGACACGTCCAGCAGGTCCCGGTCGGCTACTGCTTCCAGTCCTCCACGGCCGGCCAACGGGCGGTCTACGAACTCGGGCTGACCGGCGTCCCCGTCTACAACGTCAACAACAACTGCGCGACGGGGTCGACGGCCCTGATGATGGCGCGGCAGTTCGTCGAGGGCGGCGTCGCCGACTGCGTGCTGGCACTCGGCTTCGAGAAGATGAAACGCGGCGCGCTGGGCGGCGGGGCCGACGGCGGCGACTTCGCGGCCTCGCCCGTCGCACGGCACTACGGCGTCATGGCCGCGAAGCACGGCTTCGAGATGACCCCGCCCACCGCCCAGATCTTCGGCAACGCCGCCCGGGAGCACATGGAGCGGTACGGCACGACGCCGGCGCAGCTCGCGGCGGTGGGCGCGAAGAACCACCGGCACTCCGTGCACAACCCGTACGCCCAGTTCCAGGATCCGTACACCGTCGACGAGATACTCGCCGCCAAGACCATCCACCGGCCGCTCACGAAGCTCCAGTGCTCGCCCACGTCCGACGGCGCCGCGGCGGCGGTCGTCGTCTCGGAGCGGTTCGTGGCCGAACACGGCCTGCGCGAGAAGGCGGTCGAGATCGCCGGGCAGGCCATGACCACCGACACCGAGGAGTCCTTCGCCTCCGGCTCCTGCATCGACGTCGTCGGCAAACCCATGTCGCGCGAGGCGGCCAGGCAGGCGTACGGCGCGGCCGGGCTGGGCATCGAGGACGTGGACGTGATCGAGCTGCACGACTGCTTCTCGGTAAACGAGCTGCTGACCTACGAAGCACTGGGCATGTGCCCCGAAGGGGAGTCCGGCAAGCTCGTCGAGAGCGGCGGCACGACGTACGGGGGGCGCTGGGTGGTCAATCCGTCCGGCGGGCTGATCTCCAAGGGCCACCCGCTGGGCGCGACCGGACTCGCCCAGGCCGCCGAGCTGACCTGGCAGCTGCGCGGGACGGCGGGCGAGAGGCAGGTGCCCGGCGCACGGGTGGGGCTCGCCCACAACATCGGGCTCGGCGGCGCGGCGGTGGTGACCCTGCTGCGGAAGTCCTAGGACCCCGGGCGGGGGCCCGTGCGCCGAAACGTGGATGTACGGGCCACCGGGTACCTGCGACCATGACGGACATGGCCTTTCCCGTACCCGCGGACCCCGCAGATTCCGCCGAGCCCGCAGAGCCCGCAGGTCCCGCAGACCCAGCAGACCCCGCAGACCCCTTGATACCCGAGGCGCGGCCCCGCCCCTCCCGCACCTGGCTGGTGATCCTCGCCGCGTGCGCCGGGCAGTTCCTCGTCGTGCTCGACGTCTCCGTCGTGAACGTCGCCCTGCCCTCCATGCGCGCCGACCTCGGCATGACGGCGGGCGGGCTCCAGTGGGTGGTGAACCTCTACTCCATCGCCTTCGCGGGATTCATGCTGCTCGGCGGGCGGGCCTCCGACATCTTCGGGCGGAAGCTGACGTTCCTGGTGGGCCTCGGCCTCTTCACGGCCGCCTCGCTGGCCGGCGGACTGGCGCAGGAGGGGTGGCAGTTGCTCGCGGCCCGCGCCGCGCAGGGGCTGGGCGCGGCGGTGCTGGCGCCGGCGACACTCACCATCCTCACGTCCGCCGTGCCGGAGGGCGCGGCGCGGGCGCGGGCGATCGGCACCTGGTCCGCCGTCGGCGCCGGCGGCGGCGCGGCGGGCGGCTTCGTCGGCGGCCTGCTCACCGACACCCTGTCCTGGCGCTGGGTGCTGCTGATCAACGTGCCGATCGGGGCGCTGGTCCTGGTCGGGGCGTACTTCTGGCTCACCGAGAGCCATGCGCGGGCGGGCCGCCGGCTCGACCTGCCGGGCGCCGTCCTGGCCACCGCGGGACTCGCCACCCTCGCGTACGGCATCGTGCAGACCGAGGCCCAGGGGTGGACGGCCGCGGCGACCCTCGTCCCGCTGGCCGGCGGACTGCTGCTGATCGGCCTCTTCCTGCTGGTCGAGGCGCGCGCGAAGCAACCGCTGATGCCGCTGAAGCTGTTCCGGGTGCGGTCGGTGTCGGCGGCGAACGCGGCGATGTTCGTCAACGGCTCGGCGATGTTCTGCATGTGGTTCTTCATGACGCTGTACGCGCAGAATGTGCTCGGTTACACCCCGCTGGGGGCGGGCCTCGCCCTCGTACCGAGCTCGCTGGCCATCGTCACCGGGTCCAAGCTGGCGCCGCGCCTGATGCCCCGGGTCGGCGCGCGCAACCTGGCCGCCCTCGGCACCCTCGTCGCGGCCACCGGCTTCGGCTGGCAGTCCACGATGACCGCGGACGGCTCGTACGCCACCGCCATCCTCGGCCCCGGGATCCTGATGATGCTCGGGGCGGGCCTGGCCTCCACCCCGCTCGCCTCCCTCGCCACGTCGGGCGCGGCGCCCGGCGACGCGGGCCTGGTGTCCGGGCTGATCAACACCTCGCGGACCATGGGCGGTGCGCTGGGCCTCGCCGTCCTGTCCACGGTCGCGGCCTCCCGTACCGGTGGCGCGGCGAGCCCGGAGGCGCTCACCGCCGGGTACGCGCTGGCGTTCCGGACCGGGACCGGGGTGCTGCTCCTGGGCGTGGTCCTGACGCTGCTGTGGCTGCCGCGGGGGCCGAGGCGGGCCGCCGGGGGCCCGACGGGGCCGACCGCGACCGCGGCCGAGGCCGCGGAGGAGGAGGCGGCGAGCACGGCCAGGGCCGGAGGGTGAGTGCGGGCGTGCTCACCGCCGGCCCTGCTGCCGGGCAGGTCGTGCTCACAGCCAGCCCTGCTGCCGGGCCGAGCGCACCGCCTCCATCCGGTTACGGGTGCCGGTCTTGCCGATGGCCGACGACAGGTAGTTGCGTACCGTCGACTCCGAGAGGTGCAGCTTCGCCGCGATGTCGGCGACCGTCGCGCCGTCCACGGCGGCGTTGAGCGCGTCGCGCTCGCGCGCGGTGAGCGGGCTCGGCCCCGAGCTGAGCGCCGCCGCCGCGAGCGCCGGATCGATCACGACCTCTCCCCTCAGCACCCGGCGGATCGCCTGCGCCAGTTCCTCCACCGGGCCGTCCTTCACCAGGAACCCGGCCGCGCCCGCCTCCATCGCCCGGCGCAGATAACCGGGCCTGCCGAACGTGGTGAGGATCAGCACCCGGCAGTCGGGCACCTCCTCACGCAGCAGGACGGCGGCGTCCAGACCGCTCATGCCGGGCAGCTCGATGTCCAGGAGGGCGATGTCGGGCCGGGACTCCAGGGCCGCCGCCACGATCCTGTCGCCCGCGCCGACCTGCGCGACGACCTCGATGTCCGCCTCCAGACCGAGCAGCAGGGCGAGCGCGCCGCGCATCATTCCCTGGTCCTCGGCGAGCAGCACACGGATCGACTTGGCGGGGCGGTGGTGCGCGGGGATCTCGGTCACCTGCACAGAGTAGGACGGTCCCGGCCGGCCGGGAGGTTCCCGGAACTCTCCCGCGCCGGGCGGACGAACCTTTCCGCGCCGGCCGGTCGTTTCCCAGGATCGGCAACACACGTTGCCATCACGGGGACGGGCCTGTGCAATGGCGGACATGGAGCACACACCCGCGGTCAGCCGGGCACTCGCCGACGTCGGCCCCCGCCTCCAGCGGATGCGCGTCGCCCGGGGAATCACCCTGGCGGCCCTGTCCGAGGCCACCGGCATCTCCACCAGCACGCTCTCCCGGCTGGAGTCCGGACAGCGCAGGCCGAGCCTTGAGCTGCTGCTGCCCATCTCGCAGGCCCATCAGGTGCCGCTGGACGACCTCGTCGGCGCCCCCGAGGTCGGCGATCCACGGGTGAGGATCAAGGCGCGCGAGGTGTACGGCTCGACCGTGCTGCCGCTGACCAACGGGACCGGCCCGATCCAGGCGTACAAGATGATCCTGCCGGTGACGCGTTGCCGGCCGGAGGGCCGCACCCACGAGGGGTACGAGTGGCTGTACGTCCTGACCGGGCGGCTGCGGCTGGTGCTGGGGGACCGGGACATGGTGCTCGGGGCGGGGGAGGCCGCCGAGTTCGACACCCGGCTGCCGCACTGGTTCGGCAGTACGGGGGAGGCGCCGGTGGAGGTGCTGAGCCTGTTCGGCCGGCAGGGCGAGCGGATGCACGTACGGGCGAGGCCCCGGTCGCGCACCCGGCAGGAGTGATCAGGCGGGGGCCGCCGTCGTCCCGGCCGGGACCGGCAGGAACGGTCAGGCGGGTGCTGCCGTCGTCCCGGCCGGGACCGGCAGGAACGGTCAGGCGGGGGCCGCCGTCGCCCCGGCCGGGACCGGCAGGCGGGCCGTGACGACGAACCCGCCGTGCGCCCCCGGCCCCGAGGTCAGGGAGCCGCCCGCAGCCGTGAGGCGCTCGCCGAGGCCGCTGAGGCCCGTGCCGGTGCGAACGGCGTCGTCGGCCGCCGCGGGCCCGGCGCCCCGCCCGTCGTCGGCGACCGTCAGGCGGACCCGTTCCGCGGCGGCCTCCAGGGTGATCGTGCAGCGGGTCGCGCCACTGCTGTGCCGCACGACATTGGTGACGGACTCCCTGATCACCCAGCCGAGCAGCGCTTCGGCCCACGGTTCCAGCGGCGGGCCCCACTGGCGTACGACGGGCTCGATCCCGGCTGCCGAGAGCGCCGAACGGGCCCCGTCCAGCTCGGTGTTGTGGCTGCCCTCGCGGTAACCGGTGACCGCCTCGCGGATCTCGACCAGCGCCTGGCGGCCGACCGACTCGATGTCGTGGACCTGGACGAGCGCGGCCGTCAGGTCGCGGGGCGCCAGCCGCCTGGCCGCCTCGGACTTCACGACGATCACGGACAGCGTGTGCCCCAGCAGGTCGTGCAGGTCGCGGGAGAAGCGCAGGCGCTCCTGGTCGACCGCGGTACGCGCCAACTCCTGCCGGGTCTCGCCCAGTTCCTTGACCGTTTCGGCCAGGGTGAGGATCGCGGAGGTCACCAGGCCGGAGATCAGCGTGCCGTACGCGACGTTGATCGCGCCCCAGCCGTCCTTGAACCCCGCGACCAGCCCGGCCGTGACGGCCAGCGCGAGCATCGCCCTGCCGACGTGCCTGCCGCGCAGGACGGAGCCGGCGGCCAGCCCGAGCAGCATCCAGAAGAGCAGCCACGGGCCGCCGTACATCACCGACATGAAGGCGGTGACCAGCCCGAGCCCGACCAGTGCCAGCGTGGTGCTCCTGGACTCCCGGGCGCGCTTGTCGGAGGCCCGGAACACCACATAGATGTAGAGGGAGTTGAAGACGAAGAGGCTGACACCGCCCACCCAGGGGTTCGCGGTCCTGCCCTGGATCAGGTGCGAGAAGGCGCCCATGCCCATCAGCAGCCAGGGCAGCATGGCGAATCCGTTGGGCGGGCCCAGCTGTCCGGGGCCGGGCCCGCGGCCCTTCTTGCCGGCCCGCCACTGCGCGCGCGTGGCCGGCCACTCGGCCTTCCAGCTCTTGTCCGTCCGGAACATCGCCTTCGCCTTCCTGTGCACCCGGCCTCGTCACACGGTCCGTGCGGCCTTGCGGTACGACACGACAGCGTACGAGCCGAAGACCAGCAGCCATCCGGTCAGCACGGCGACGGAGAACAGCCCCGGCGCCCCGCCCCGGCCGACGTCCGTGCCGAACTGGGAGATCGCCCGGGTCGGGGTGTACCTGGAGATGCCCTGGAGCCAGCCGGGGAAGAACTGGGCGGGGAACCACAGACCGCCGAGGATCGACAGCCCCAGGTTGCAGCCCACGTTGACCACGCCGGTGCTCTGCGCGGACAGCCGGTAGCCGTTGCCGATGCCGAGGAGGGTGAAGGGCAGCGAGCCGAGCCACAGCAGGGCCGCGAGCAGCGCCCACTGCCATGCCGCCAGCCGGACCCCGTTGACCAGCCCGCCGACCGCGAGCACCGTGAGGACCACGGGCAGGACGACCACGGAAGCGGTCAGCGCCCGGCCCACCACCACCTGGGCCGGTGTCATCGGTGTGATCCGCAGCTGCCGCAGCCAGCCGAGCGCCTTGTCCTCCGCGACGCCGGTGCCGGCGGAGAGCGCGGCGCCGAGCGCGCCGTACGCCGCCATGCCGACCATGGAGGCGATCTTCCACTCCGGCTCGGCGCCGCCGCCGATGTTCGTGAACAGCAGGTACATGAGCACCGGCATCCCGACGCCGAAGATCACGAACCCCGTGTCGCGCAGGGTGCGGCGGGACTCCAGGGCGACGTAGTCGAGTACGAGGGCCATCACACGGTCTCCTTGACGAGGGCGGCGCCGGCGGTGGAGGGGCCGGTACCGGTGGTGGTGTTGCCGGTGGGGTCGGTGAGCCGGAGGAAGGCGTCTTCGAGGGTGCTCTGGGTGACGGCGAGCCCGCGGACGGCGTCCATCGCGGCCAGGGCGACGACGGTGGCGTCCGAGTCGTCGGTGCGCAGCTTGGCCCGGTCGCCGCGGATCTCGACCTCGCGCACGCCCGGGAGGCGGGACAGTCCTTCGGTGGGGCGGCCCGCCAGGTCGAAGGAGACCAGGTTGCCGCCGGCGCGCCGCTTCAGCGCCTCGCTGCTGCCGTCGGCGACGATCCGGCCGCGGTCGACGACCAGGATCCGGTCCGCGTTCTCGTCGGCCTCGGTGAGGTAGTGGGTGGAGAACAGGACGGTGTTGCCGCGGTCCGCGTACCTGCGCATCGAGTCCCACAGGGCGCGGCGGGCCTCGACGTCCAGGGCCGCGGTCGGCTCGTCGAGCACGATCAGCTCCGGGGCCCCGACCAGGGCGACCGCGAACCTGACCCGCTGGATCTGCCCGCCGGACAGCCGGTCAGCGCGGCGGTTCTTGAACTCCGCGATCCCGGCGAGGTCCAGCGCCTCGTCCACGGGCAGCGGGCGGGGGTAGGTCCTGGCGACGAAGGTGACCAGCTCGCGGACCGTGACCCGGGGGATCGGCCGCCCGTCCTGGAGCATCGCGCCGATCCGCCCGGCCCGGACGGCCTGGGCGGGGGCGCCGCCGAAGACGCTCACCGTGCCGGAGTCGGGCTCGTCCAGGCCGAGCAGCAGCCCGATGGTGGTGGACTTGCCCGCGCCGTTGCGGCCGAGGAGGGCGACGGTGCTGCCCGGTGCGAGCGTGAAGTCGACGCCGTCGACGGCGCGGACGGGGCCGTAGGACTTGGTGACCGCGGTGAGACGGACGGCGGGGTGGGCGGGCTGGTCTCCGGGTGTCTTCCTCATGTCGAAAACGCTACGGAGCAGGGCGGCCGGGGCGTAGAGCCGCTTGTACGCGGCCGGGCAGGACAAATGTCACGGCCCGGGGCCGGCCCGCGGGGGGCGCCGCGCGGCAGGAGCCGTTCCGCCTTGCCGGGCACCGCATCTGACGATCCGTCATGCGTCTTCCCAAGCACTCCGGGGTGCGTTATACATGGGGGCCATCGGGCTAGAACGCGTTCTAGAAGTGCGTACGTTCCAGAAGTACGCACCGGGGCGCGGGCCGGGCCGATCCGGTACGGCCCCGGCGTGTCCGACGGTGCGGACGGCCGCGCCGGGGTCTCAGCAAGCCACAAGGAGCCCAGCCGCCATGCCGATTGACGTTGCCAAGGCACTCGCCGCCGAACCCCGGACCACCCCGATCTCCTGGGGGCACAAGGACGTCCAGCTCTACCACCTGGGGCTCGGGGCGGGCGTACCGGCCACCGACCCGGACGAACTGCGCTACACCCTGGAGAGCCGGCTGCACGTCCTGCCGAGCTTCGCCACCGTCGCGGGCGCGGGGCTGGCGATGGCGGGCGGGCTCTCGGCCCCCGGTGTGGAGGTCGATCTCGCCGCCGTGCTGCACGGCGGGCAGAGCGTGCGTGTCCACCGGCCGATCCCGGTGGACGGCGAGGCCACCCAGACCTCCCGGGTCCAGGCCGTGTACGACAAGGGCAAGGCCGCCGTCATCGTCCTGCGCTCGGAGGCCTTCGACGCCGACGGGCCGCTGTGGACGAGCGACTCCTCCATCTTCGTGCGCGGCGAGGGCGGGTTCGGCGGCGACCGCGGACCCTCGGAGCGCCTCGAAGTGCCCTCCACCGCACCGCAGTTCACCGTAGTGCGCCCGATCAAGGAGGAGCAGGCCCTCCTCTACCGGCTCTCCGGGGACTGGAACCCGCTGCACGCCGACCCCGGGTTCGCGAAGCTCGCTGGCTTCGAGCGGCCGATCCTGCACGGGCTGTGCTCGTACGGCATGGCGCTCAAGGCGGTCGTGGACACGGTGCTCGGCGGGGACGTCACCCGGGTCACCTCGTACGGCACGCGCTTCGCGGGGGTCGTCTTCCCGGGCGAGACGCTGCGTATCCGCATGTGGACGGGGGAGGGCCGGACCCAGGTGACGGTGACGGCGGCCGAGCGGGACGACGCACCCGTGCTCGCCGACACCGTCGTCACGCACTCGTGACCGTCGCACACCCATGAGCACATCCACGAGGGGAGTCATGTCATGCGCGCAGCCGTACTGCACGAGACGGGTCAGGAAAAGCTTGAGGTACTCGACGACGTCGAGACCGTGGGCTTCGGCCCCGGCAAGGTGAAGATCCGGGTCCGGGCCACCGGGCTGTGCCACTCCGACGTCTCCGCGATGAACGGCGTACTGCCGCAGCCCGCCCCCTTCATCCCCGGCCACGAGGGCGCGGGCGAGATCGTGGACGTGGGGGACGGGGTCGCCGGGCTCTCCGCCGGCGACCGGGTACTGGTCTGCTGGCTGCCCGCGTGCGGTGCCTGCGCGTCCTGCAGGCGCGGCCAGACCCACCTCTGTCTGGCCGGCTTCATGAACGCGGGGACCCCCAACTTCAAGCGGCCGGGCGGTGATGTCTTCGGCTTCGCCGGGACCGGGACCTTCACCGAGGAGGTCGTGGTGGAGGCCGGTTGCGCGGTGCCGATCCCGGACGACGTGCCGTTCGAGATCGCCGCGCTGATCGGCTGCGGGGTGACGACGGGACTCGGCGCGGCCATCAACACCGCACAGGTGGAAGCCGGTTCGTCGGTCGTCGTCATCGGCTGCGGAGGTGTCGGGATCTCCGCGATCCAGGGCGCGCGGGTGCAGGGTGCGGCGCAGATCGTCGCCGTCGACCCGGTCGCCTCGCGCCGGGAGGCGGCGCTGCGCTTCGGCGCGACCGAGGCCGTGTCACCCGACGCGCTCGCCGACGCCAAGCAGCGGATCACCGCGGGCGAGGGCTTCGACTACGTCTTCGAGGTGGTGGGAAAGTCCGCCACGGCCCGCACCGCGTACGAGACGACCCGGCGCGGCGGCACCCTGTGCGTCGTCGGAGCGGGCGCGATGGACGACTTCTTCCAGGTCAACATGTTCGAGCTGTTCTTCGACGAGAAGCGGATCCTGCCTTCGATGTACGGCGGCGGAGACGTGCTGCGCTCGTACGAGCGGGCCGTCGCGCTGTGGCGGGCCGGCCGCATCGACCTGGAGAGCATGATCACGCACCGGGTCCAACTTGCGGAGATAAACGACGCGTTGGAGCAGATGCGCACGGGCGTGGCGCTCCGTACCTCCATCGCGCTCTGAACCACCGAGGTGTCCGGTCCGAACCGATCCACTCCAGCAGGGAGTTGCCCCATGACGCTGCCGCTCGAAGGCCTGTCCGCGATCGTCACAGGTGCGGGGCGCGGCCTCGGCCGGGCCGAGGCGCTCGAACTCGCCCGTCTCGGCGCGGGTGTCGTCGTCAACGACTTCGGCCAGCCGGGGCGCGACGGCTCGGGCGCGGCCTCCGCGGGGCCCGCCGAGGAGGTCGCGGTGGAGATCCGGGCGGCGGGCGGCGCAGCCGTCGCACACCGGGGCGACGTCGCTGACCACGAACAGGCCCGGGAACTCGTCGAGTTGGCGATCTCGGAGTTCGGCAAGCTGGATGTGCTGGTCAACAACGCGGGCATCCTGCGGGACCGGATGATCTTCTCGATGAGCGAGGAGGAGTGGGACACCGTCATCCGGGTGCACCTGAAGGGCCACTTCAACACCACGCACTTCGCGGCCGCGCACTGGCGCGCCCGGTCCAAGGCGGCGGGCGGCCCCGTGTACGGGCGGGTGGTGAACACCTCGTCCGAGGCTTTCCTGGCGGGGTCGGCGGGCCAGCCCAACTACGCGGCGGCCAAGGGCGGCATCGTCGGACTGACGACCTCGACGGCGATGGCACTGGCGAAGTACGGCGTGACGGCGAACGCGATCTGCCCGCGGGCGAGGACGAGGATGACCGAGGACGTCTTCGCCGGGTTCGCGGAGCCGTCGGGAGAGGGCGAGAGGGACGCGCTGGCTCCTGAGCACGTCTCACCCCTGGTCGGCTACCTCGCGTCCCCGGCGGCGGCCCGGGTCAACGGACAGCTGCTGGTGGTGCACGGAGGCATGGTGGCGGTGATGGAGCGGCCCCGTGTGGCGGCGAAGTTCGACACCGCGAAGGACGTGTTCTCGTACGAGGAACTCGACGAGGCGCTCTCGGGATACTTCGAGAACCGGCCGACGGACGAGAGCTTCGGGGCGGCGGAGGTGCTGGGGCTCAAACGGGGCTGAGGGGGGCGGCGCGAGGGGGGCCGCGGCGCGTGAGCTGCCCCGTACCACCGGGGCGGCGAGACGTTCCGGACCTGCCGGACCTGCGAGACGCGAGACGTTCCGCACCTGCCGGACCTGCGGGACGCGAGACGTTCCGCACCTGCCGGACCTGCGGGGCGCGAGACGTTCCGCACATGCCGGACGGGCTGAGACATGCCGCGCAGCGGCACCTCTCAGCCCGTCCGGAAGGCCGTTATCCCCCGTGGTGCGCGGTAGCTGACCTTCTGTGGCGTCCCTGGGCAGGGATCGTCGGTTCGTCGGACTGGGCCGCACCGCCCCTGTGCTTTCCTGGGCCACCGGCCGCGCCCTGGGCCGAGGCCGTGGTCTGCGGCCGTTCCTGGGTCGTGTCGGTTCGGGCTTCGGACATGTGGGAAGTCACCCCGTCAACATCGCTTGCATAGGTACGCCGGGGCGGTTCTGCCGCCTCGGGCCCGCGAGTCTAACTGCCGGGTCCCGGCCTGTTCAGCGGGGATGCCGGCCCCCGCAGCAGGGTCGGATCCGTCACCCGCACCAGCACCGGGACGATCCGGCGGGCCGGGTGTACGGGGGGCGTCCCCGGCTTTCCAGGGGCCGCCGGTACCGACTGCGCAGGCGGCTGCGCCTCCGCCGGCACCTCCGCCACCGGTACTTCCGCCGCAGCCCCGGCACGCGTCCCCGGGCGCCGGCGCTTCCCCGTCAACGGCGACTTCTGCAGAGGTACGGGGCGCCAGGCACCGGCCGAGAGGTCTCCCGCCGCAGGCACCGACGGCTGCGCGGACCCCGACGGCTGCGCGAGCGCCGACGACTGCGCGGGCCCCGTCGGCTCCGGGTGCTGCGAAGGCTCCGCAGGTGGTGTCGTTCCCGGTCGGCCGCCGGGGGTGGCCGGGTCGTCCTCCGTGAGCGGTGCGCACACCTCCGCCACCCCGCACGGCACCGCGTCGGTCGCGAACGGCAGCCTCAGGACGCCCTCGCGGGTCCACAGGCCCGCGCCCGGCAGCCAGCCCGCCGGAGCCGCCAGCTGGTGCAAGCGGCGGCCGG
This sequence comes from Streptomyces sp. NPDC091272, assembly GCF_044757485.1. NCBI lineage: Bacteria > Bacillati > Actinomycetota > Actinomycetes > Kitasatosporales > Streptomycetaceae > Streptomyces > Streptomyces sp. NPDC091272. The sequence goes on along the minus strand of NZ_JBIVVC010000005.1, from coordinate 39,123 downwards.
ACGGGCGCCACATGCCGAACCAGCTCCTCGGGGCCGGGACCGGGGCAGAGGCAGAGGCCGGGGCAGGGGCAAGGGCCGGGTCCGCCGCAGGCGTCGTCCGGTCGATCCGTACCGCCACCGCGCAGCCCTCCGGCATCAGCACCTGGCCCGGCTGCGCCGCGAACGGCGTGAGCGTGCAGTCCTCGACCCGCAGGCAGTCCGGGAAGCGGACCGGGCGGGTACTGCCCAGCACCCCCCAGCCCAGCCGGTCCTCGCCCGGCGCGTCCGAGCGGATCACGATCAGCCCGCTGTCCGGGTCGGCGAGGAGCAGCCGGTCGTTGCTCCGCTCGGCGATCTGCAGCAGCGGGGTCACCTCACCGCCCCGCTCCAGGTCGACGGCGACGGACTTGACCACGCCACCGTCCCCGGCCTCCCGGTCCAGTGCCAGCATCCGCCCCTCACGGTCCAGCCACACCCCGCCGGAGCACCGGCCCTGCAGCTGCGCCACGTGCTCCGGACCGAACGCCCCGCCCGCGACCAGCCACACCGCCGTCGACCGCGGCCCGACCGCGAGCGCGTACGCGGCCGTGCCGCCGGGGGCGGGCGGCAGCAGGGTGAGCGGCCCCTCGCCGAACTCGACCGCGCCCAGCGGGAGTTCGCCGGTCGAGGGGCCGGTGGGGTAGAGCAGCGAGAAGAGATGGCGGCCCGCCGCCTCCCGGTGGATCAGTACCCGGCCGTCGCTCAGCGGCAGCACCTCGGTGCCCGGCTCCTCAGGCTGGCCGGCCGGGAGCGGCACCGCGTAGGGCTCCGGCCCGTCCAGCGTCCAGCGCTCCGGGAACCACGTCTCGCCGGACCCCGCCAGCCGCGCCGCGTACGAACCGTCCGCGGCGATCGTGAATCCGCGTCGCCGCACCGCGCCGCCCTCCGGGGCAGTCTCGATGGCACAGGCTGTCATCGTCTGGTCACCTCCGCCCGAGACGCTAGTTTTCGCCTTTCCCGCCGGACAACACGAGTCACGTCACTTCACACATAAGGGTGGCCGTCCGGTCGTTCGACCGGTACCGGGGGGACAGGTGTGCTGAACGGGTTCCGCCCCGCGGCAGGCGGGTAGAGTGCCCGTCCGGCAGCGCAGGCCGAAGGGGGACGGACGGCAGGTAGCCTTGCCCCCGTGCCCCGTCTGTCTGAAGTCATCGCCGCGCTCGACGCACTCTGGCCCCCCGAACGGGCCGAGAGCTGGGACGCCGTCGGTACGGTCTGCGGCGACCCGGACGCCGAGGTGACCCGTGTGCTGTTCGCCGTCGACCCCGTTCAGGAGATCGCCGACGAGGCCGTGCGGCTCGGCGCCGACCTGATCGTCACCCACCACCCGCTCTATCTGCGGGGGACGACGACGGTCGCGGCAGGCCACTTCAAGGGCCGGGTCGTCCACACGCTGATCAGGAACGACGTGGCCCTGCACGTCGCGCACACCAACTCCGACACCGCGGACCCCGGGGTCTCCGACGCCCTCGCCGCGGCGCTCGGGCTCCGCGTCGTACGCCCCCTCGTGCCGGATCCGGATGATCCGCACGGGCGGCGGGGGCTCGGCAGGATCTGTGAGCTCGACCACCCGGAGACCGTGCGCGAGTTTGCCGCGCGGGCCGCCGAGCGGCTGCCCGCCACCGCGCAGGGCATCCGTTTCGCGGGCGACCCGGACGCCGTCGTGCGTACCGTCGCCGTCAGCGGCGGATCGGGGGACAGCCTCTTCGAGGCGGTCAGGGCGGCCGGGGCGGACGCGTTCCTGACCGCGGACCTGCGCCACCACCCGGTCTCCGAGGCGCGCGAGACATCACCGCTCGCACTGGTCGACGCCGCGCACTGGGCCACCGAGTGGCCGTGGTGCGAGCAGGCCGCGGGACAGCTCGAAGCGGTCTCCGACCGCGAGGGGTGGAACCTGCGGGTCCACGTCTCGTCGACGGTGACCGACCCCTGGACATCCCACTTCTCCTCCCCCTTCTCTTCTCCTGGAGCCCCCAACTGAACGCCGCGCCCGCCGACCAGATCCGCCTTCTCGACGTCCAGGCCCTCGACGTCCGGCTGTCCCAGCTCGCCCACAAGCAGCGGTCGCTGCCCGAGCACGCCGAGATCGAGTCGCTCACCAAGGACCTCACCCAGCTGCGCGACCTGCTCGTCGCCGCGACGACCGAGGAGAGCGACACCGCCCGCGAGCAGACCAAGGCCGAGCAGGACGTCGACCAGGTCCGCCAGCGCGCCGTACGCGACCAGCAGCGCCTCGACTCCGGCGCGGTCTCCTCGCCGAAGGACCTGGAGAACATCCAGAAGGAGATCGTCTCGCTGGCCAGGCGCCAGGGCGACCTGGAGGACGTCGTCCTTGAGGTCATGGAGCGCCGCGAGTCCGCCCAGGAGCGCGCCGCCGAGCTCACCGAGCGGGTCGGCGCCGTGCAGGGCAAGGTCGACGCCGCCACCGCGCGCCGCGACGCCGCCACCGCCGAGCTCGAAGAGGAGAGCGCCAGGCTCACCAAGGAGCGCGAGGTCGTCGTCGCCTCCGTCCCCGCCGACCTGGTCAAGCTGTACGAGAAGCTGCGCGCGCAGTCGGGCGGGGTGGGCGCCGCCCGCCTGCACCAGCGCCGCTGCGAGGGCTGCCGGCTGGAGCTGAACATCACCGAGGTCATGGAGGTCCGCGCCGCGGCCCCCGACGCGGTGCTGCGCTGCGAGAACTGCCGCCGCATCCTGGTCCGCACCTCCGACTCGGGGCTGTAGCAGCGGTGGGCCGCACCGTGGTGGTCGAGGCCGACGGCGGTTCCCGGGGCAACCCGGGCCCCGCCGGTTACGGCGCCGTCGTCCTCGACCCTGAGACGGGCGAAACCCTCGCCGAGGCCGCCGAGTACATCGGCGTCGCCACGAACAACGTCGCCGAGTACAAGGGCCTGATCGCCGGGCTCAAGGCCGCCCGCGACCTGTTCCCCGACGCCCGGGTGCACGTGCGGATGGACTCCAAGCTCGTCGTCGAGCAGATGTCGGGACGCTGGAAGATCAAGCACCCGGACATGAAGCCGCTGGCCGCCGAGGCCGCGACGGTCCTGCCGCGCGCCCAGGTGCGGTACGAGTGGATCCCGCGCGAGAAGAACAAGCACGCGGACCGGCTCGCCAACGAGGCCATGGACGCGGGCAAGAAGGGCAAGCAGTGGGAGCCCTCGGGCTCGACGGCCGCCCTCAGGGCCGCGGTCGCCGAACCGCCCCGGGTGGTCGGTGACGCGACGGCCGGTGCGGCGAAGGCACGGGCCGCGCTCGCCGGTGCGCGGAGCGCCCCCGCAGAAGAGGGTCTGTTCGCGCTGGACGAGGAGCCCGCGGGAGCGCAGGCGGCCACGGAGGCTGTCGCCCCGGCCGTCGGCTGGGGGCCCGCCGCGGACATGGGCGCCCCCGCCACCCTCGTACTGCTCCGGCACGGCGAGACCCTGCTCACCCCGGAGAAGCGGTTCTCCGGCAGCGGCGGCTCCGACCCCGAGCTCTCGGCGGTCGGCCGCAAGCAGGCCGCCGCGGTCGCCGGCTCGCTCGCCGCGCGCGGCACGATCGAGGCGGTCGTCAGCTCCCCGCTCACCCGCTGCCGCGAGACGGCGGAAGCGGTCGCCTCCCGCCTCGGTCTGCCCGTACAGATCGAGGAGGATCTGCGCGAGACGGACTTCGGGGCCTGGGAGGGCCTGACGTTCGCCGAGGTCAGGCAGCGGTACCCGGAGGACCTGGACGTCTGGCTGGGGTCCGCGGATGCCGGGCCAACCGGCGGCGGCGAGAGCTTCGCGGCGGTGGCGCGGCGGGTCTCGGCGGCGCGGGACAGGCTCGCCGAGAAGTACGCGGGCCGTACCGTCCTGGTGGTCACCCATGTGACGCCGGTCAAGACGCTGGTACGGCTGGCGCTGGGAGCCCCGCCGGAGGCCCTGTTCAAGATGGAGCTCTCGGCGGCCTCGCTGTCGGCCGTCGCGTACTACGCGGACGGCAACGCGTCCGTACGGCTGCTGAACGACACCTCGCACCTGCGCTGAGCACGTGCGCACGGCCCCCGGCGGTCACCGCCGGGGGCTTCGTCGTGCCTGGGGGCCGCCCCGCTCAGCGGAGTGCGGCGGCCTCGCGGGCCAGCGCCTCGACCCGGCCCCAGTCCTTGTCCCGGAGCGCGTCGGCCGGGAGCATCCAGGTCCCGCCCACGCAGCCGACGTTGGGCAGGGCGAGGTAGGACGGCGCGGACGCGAGGGAGACCCCGCCGGTCGGGCAGAACCGGGCCTGGGGGAGCGGGGCGGACAGCGACTTGAGGTACGCGGTGCCGCCCGCGGCCTCGGCCGGGAAGAACTTCATCTCGGTGACGCCGCGCTCCAGCAGGGCGACGACCTCGGAGGTGGTGGAGACGCCGGGCAGGAAGGGGAGCCCCGAGGCCTTCATCGCGTCGAGGAGCGAGTCCGTCCAGCCGGGGCTGACCAGGAACTTCGCTCCCGCCGCCACGGACTCGGCGACACCGGCCGGGGAGATCACGGTCCCCGCGCCGACCACCGCGTCCGGCACCTCGTCGGCGATCGCCCGGATGGCGGCCGGCGCGGCGGGCGTGCGGAGGGTGACCTCGATGGCGGGAAGACCGCCGGCGACGAGGGCTCGGGCGAGGGGTACGGCGTCGGCGGCGTCGTCGAGGACGACTACGGGGACGACGGGGGCGAGGTCGAGTACGGAGGCCATACCCGCATCCTGCCGGGTGAGGTGTGTGGTGTGCAACGCGCGTTGCACACCGTGCAACTCGACGCGAAGCGTGCCGTGGCGCAACCCAGACGTGCCGCGAGGCAACTCAGGCGTGCCGCGAGGCAACTCAGGCGTGCCGCGAGGCAACTCAGGCGTGCCTCGACGCAACCCAGGCGTGCCGCGGCGCAACCCAGGCGTGCCGCGGCGCAACCCAGGCGTGCCGTGGCGCAACCCGAAGCGTGCCGCGGCGCAGCGTCAGCGTGCCGGGGCCCAGACGTGTCGCGGCCCAGACGTGTCGCGGCCCAGACGTGCCGCGACCCAGACGTGCCACGGCCCCCGCTACGCCGCGATCAGCAGCGCCTCCGCGCCCACCGGCCGGTACCCCGCGGCCTGGAAGGCGCGCACGCTGCGGGCGTTGCCCGGGGCCTGCTGGGACCAGATCACCTCGCCCGCCGGGATCAGGTGCCGGGCCGACTCGGCCAGCGCCCGGCCGAGGCCCCGGTGGCGGGACTCCTCGTCGACCTCGATCGCGGTCTCCCAGCGCCCCGCGAGACCGCGGCCGACGATCAGGATGCCGCCGCCCTCGGACGACCAGACCCGTACGTCGTCGCGGTACCTGCGGGCCCGCGCCACCCTCGGGTGGTCCGGGTCCTCGATCGGCGTCAGGTCCAGCGGGGGCGGCCCCTCCAGCGCGGAGGCCAGGGTGAGCGAGCCGACCGTGTCCATGCGGCGGCCGGTGCGCACCATCAGTGCGGCCAGGAACGCCGGGTGCAGGGAGGCGGAGAAGGGGTCGGGGCAGGCCTGTTCCAGCGTCGCCCTTATCCACTCCGGGTCCTGGTCGGAGAAGATCACCGAGTGCGCCGTGAAGGCGAGCACCCCCGCGTCACGGGGGCTCGGCTGGGGCACCACGACCGTGCGGCCGTCGGGCGCCGGGTACCGCCCCTGCGCCACGTCGGCCAGGATGTCGGGCAATGTGCTGGGCACGCGTTTCCTCTGCGGGTTCGACAGGTCTGCGCCCGTTCGCGGAGGCGGTGGGCCCTGCGGAAGGCGGAAGTCAGACAAAGCTGGAAAAACAACCTTGCTACTCTACGCGCATATACCGGCGCCGCCGACCGCATCTCCTGCCCTCAGCGGATCTCCCGCCCTCAGTGGATCTCCCGCCCTCAGTGGATCTGCCGCACCACCACGTCCAGGGCCCACGGCTTGCCCGCCGCGGTCGGCTGCGACGCCTCCACCACGTGCCCCAGGTCCCGCAGCGCCACGACCAGTTCGGCAGGGTCAGCGGGCGCGGCGCCCGCGACCAGCAGGTCCCGTACGATCCGGCCCTTCGTGGCCTTGTTGAAGTGGCTGACCACCGACCGCTTCTCCACCCCGTTCACCACCTGCGCGTGCAGCACCCGCACCGTCGCCGTCCGTCCCGCGACCTCGCCCTTCGGCTTCCAGGCGGCCGCGTACGCGGCGGAGCGCAGGTCCAGGACGAGACCGTCCCCGGCAGCCGCGGGCATGACCTCCGCCATCGCCGGCCGCCAGAAGGCACCGAGCGCACCGACTCCCGGCAGCTTCACCCCCATCGAGCAGCGGTACGAGGGAATCCGGTCGGCGACCCCCACCGCCCCCCACAGCCCCGAGAACACCAGCAGCCACTGCCGGGCCCGCCTGCGTGCCGCCGCGTCCAGCGAGGCCAGGCCCAGGGCGTCGTACAGCACCCCGGTGTAGACCTCCCCCGCGGGGCGGGTGCCGGCGGTGAGGAGCCCGGCGTTCTTGGCGACCTCGCCCCTCAGTCCTTCGCTGAGCCCGAGCACCAGGCGGGCCTTCTCCTCGTCGCCCCGGCACAGCTCCACCAGTTCGGCGACGACCGTCGCCCGCGCCCCGGCGAGCCCCGGCAGTGACAGGGACTCCGGCCTCAGTGCGGCACCGCGCCCCGCGGCGGCCTTTCCTTCGGACGGCGGCAAGAGCACGAGCACCGGGTGACTCCTTCGTACGTACGGGGTGAACCAGGCAACGGTAGTCCGTCCGCGGTCCGTCGCAGGAACGGCCTCTTCCGCCGTGCCGCATCCCGTTCCCCGCCCTACGCTCGACCCATGCCACGCCGCCACATCCAGATGACCGGCGCCGCCGACGCGGCCCCCCTGCGGGCCGCCCTGCGCGAGCTGCGCACGACGCTCGACGTGCCCGCCGACCCGGCGGGGCCCGACGCCTTCCCGCCCGAGGTGCAGGCCGAGGCGGAGCGGGCGGCGAAGAACCCGCGGCTGCCCGCCGACCCGTACGACGCCACCGCCGTCCCCTTCTTCACCGTCGACCCGCCCACCTCCACCGACCTCGACCAGGCCATGCACCTGGAGCGGCGGACCGGCGGGGGCTACCGGGTGCACTACGCGATCGCCGACGTGGCCGCCTTCGTGGCCCACGGCGGGGCGCTCGACGCCGAGGCGCACCGGAGGGTCACCACCCTCTACTTCCCGGACGAGAAGGTTCCGCTGCACCCGCGGATCCTCTCGGAGGGCGCCGCGAGCCTGCTGCCCGACCAGACCTGTCCCGCGCTGCTGTGGCGGATCGACCTCGACGCGGACGGGACGGCCACCGCCACGGACGTACGCCGCGCACTGGTGCGCAGCCGCGCCAAGCTGGACTACGCCGGGGTGCAGCGGCAGATCGACGCCGGGACGGCCGAGGAGTCCCTGGCCCTGCTCAAGGACATCGGGCTGCTGCGCGAGGAGCAGGAACGCGCCCGCGGCGGCATCTCGCTCAACGTCCCCGAGCAGGAGATCGAACTGCGCGACGGCGCCTACCGGCTCAGCTACCGGACCCCGCTGCCCGCCGACGGCTGGAACGCGCAGATCTCGCTGCTCACCGGGATGGCCGCCGCCGACCTCATGACGGCGGCGGGCGCCGGCATCCTGCGCACCCTGCCGGCCGCCCCGGACGGCGCGGTAGCCCGACTGCGCCGCACCGCGCACGCCCTGCACGTCGACTGGCCGCACCACACCTCGTACGCCGAAATCGTCCGCAGCCTGGACCCCGCCGACCCGGGGCACGCCGCCTTCCTCCAGGAGTGCACGACCCTGCTCAGGGGCGCCGGCTACACCGTGTTCAGCGGCGGCGAGCTCCCCGACCCGGCGGTGCACGCCGCCGTGGCCGCCCCGTACACCCACTGCACCGCGCCACTGCGCCGGCTCGTCGACCGGTACGCGGGCGAGCTGTGCGTGGCGGCGGTGGCGGGGGAGGGCACCCCGGAGTGGGTGCTCGCCGCGCTGCCCGGCCTGCCGAAGGAGATGGCGGAGGGCACCCGGCGGCAGAACACCGTGGAGCGTGAGTGCGTGGACATCGTCGAGGCGGCCCTCCTCCAGGACCGCGTCGGCGCACTCTTCGACGCGCACGTCGTCGACGTCGACGACCGGGAACCGACCGTCGGCACCGTCCAGTTGCAGGGCGAGGACCTCGCGGTGATCGCCCGGGTCGAGGGCGGCGGCAAGCTGCCGCTCGGCGAGCGCATCAGGGTCAGGCTGACGCAGGCAGACCCGGGGGCGGCGAAGGTTCAGTTCCGGCCCGCGTGAGCGTGGCGGCCCGGTACGCCGTGACCAGTGCCCGCGCGTCGTCGGCGTGGAAGCGTACGGTCGTCACCGGCCGCCGCTTCCCGAGCAGCGACACCGCTTCCACAGGCGCGGTCAGCCGCACGGTCACGGAGGTCTGCGAGGCGACGGCCAGCTCCAGCACGCCGTCCTCCCGCTGCCCGGGGTTGAGCCGCAGGTCGTACCGTACGGACTCGATCCGCCCGGCCGGGAGCGACAGGTCGACGTGCGCGCCCGCCCGCACCCGCAGGCCGCCGTCCGCCCGTACGACATGCGGCCGGGTCACGGCCGCCGCGTGCAGTCCCAGGATGAGCACCACGGTGTACACGTCCACCACCAGGAACGCCTTCTGCACCAGGGGCAGCCCCGCCAGCAGCACGTGCAGTCCGACCGTCTCCACGACGCAGACGAAGGTGAACCCGTACAGCAGCGCCGCCTGGGCCTTCGCATGCCCGAATGCGAGGTCGGCCGCCCCGACCCCGTGCCTGCGCCGGGCAACCCACCGCCCGAGCGAGGCGAGCACCCGCAGCTCGTGCCCCAACAGCCGCAGGACCGGCTCCGGCACCAGCTCGGCCACGGCCTGCCGGCTGGTCAGCCCACGACGGCGCAGGCGTACGAACAGCCAGACCTCCGCCAGGACCACGGCCACGACCAGCGCCTCCGCCGCCGCCAGCACCGGAGCGGACACCCGCACGCCCGCCAACAGGCAGACGAACAAGACCAGTTCCCCCGGCAGGACGGCGTACGCGACCCCTCTGAGAATCCTCTTCATGCACCCTCACCCCTCTGCTCTGCCTGCTCTTTCCGCTGTGCCCGTGCGGTCACGAGGTCCATCGCCCGCAGTACGGCCTGCGCCTGTGCGGGGGAGAAGTCCGCGAAGAATGCCTCGACGAAGGCGTCACTCTCGTCCGGCGCGGCCCCCTGCTCCCAGAGCCCGTCCGGAATGCACTCGGCCAGCGCCTCGGCGGCCCCGGTCACCCGAGGGTCGTCGCGGCCGGCGTCCACCAGCTCGTCCAGCAGCGCGTACACCTCCTGCACCCGCTCCGCCGCCCCGGGCGTCGTCACGAACGCGTCCCGCATCGCGCCGAGCAGCTGCCCCCGCGACTCCGGCGGTGCGACGGTCTCCAGAAGCGTGAGGATCTGCCGGTCCTTCGCCGCCATGCCGCCGGAGAACACCGGAAGCTCGTTGAGCAGCTCGCCCAGCTCCTGGGACACCGGGCCCTCCTCGGTGAGTTCTCCCGCGTCGGCCCGCGCCAGCAGTGCGCGGATGTGGCTGCGGCGCGCCCTGATCTGCGCCTCCTGCCTGGCCAGGTCGTCGTCCAGCTCGCCCAGCACCTCGACGAGTTCGCGCCCCGCGTCGTCCCGTACGACGTCCCTGACCTCGTCGAGCCCGAGACCCAGCTCGGTGAGCCGCCTGATCCGGGCCAGCACGACCGCGTCCCGCAGCCCGTACTCGCGGTAGCCGTTGCTGCGCCGCACGGGCTCGGGCAGCAGCCCGACGTGGTGGTAGTGGCGCACCGCACGTGTGGTGACACCGACGAGCGCGGCGATCTCTCCGATCCTCATGCGCCCAGTAGAAACGTTGACGCTGCGGCAAGGTCAAGCAGGACATGGCACGACAGGGCAGGTCCCCCGCGCCCCGCCCCGCCGGGTAGCATGGTCGGCACGGCAGACGAGTCGGCCGGACGGCCGCGTGAGGACCCTTCGGGGCCCCTCCCGAGGAACGTCCGGGCTCCACAGAGCAGGGTGATGGCTAACGGCCACCCGGGGTGACCCGCGGGAAAGTGCCACAGAAAACAGACCGCCTGGGACCGCGAGGTCCTCGGTAAGGGTGAAACGGTGGTGTAAGAGACCACCAGCGTCCGGGGCGACCCGGACGGCTAGGTAAACCCCACCCGGAGCAAGGTCAAGAGGGGCCGTCGCAAGACGGTCCTGCGCGGACGTCCGAGGGCTGCTCGCCCGAGTCCGCGGGTAGACCGCACGAGGCCGGCGGCAACGCCGGCCCTAGATGGATGGCCGTCTCCGCGGCCGCCGCGAGGCGACCGCGAGACAGAACCCGGCGTATAGGTCGGCTCGTCTCTAGCCTCCGTCCCCGCAAGGGGGCGGGGGGCTGTAACAGCCTCTCTGACCTGCATCTTTGCGGGTCGGAGGGGCTGCTTTCATTTGCGGCACGACCGACGCTATTTGCGCCTGGTGACCTTGTTTTTCTGCCTGTTTCTGAGTGTCCTGTGGCGATCCTGTGGCGGTGAAGGCGTCGGTCGCGCGCCTTCGTCTGGGCCGTCATGTGAGCTCAGGTAGCAGGGGGCTTCCGGTGCCGGCCCGTGCCTTCCTTCATGAGCGAAGGCTGCCTCGTCGGGCTGTCAGGCTTCGCTACGTCCGGATACAGGACCCGCTTCGCCTCGGCCAGATTCGGTACGACAGTGACCAGCTCCCAGGTGTGCCCGTTCCAGCGCTCGATGGCCCGCGGCTTGTCCGGGAACAGATGCGTGGCCCGCCGACCCTTTTCGTCGGCGACCACAGCTCTCAGGCGACCGATTCGCGCTTCCCGGCGCTTCAACCATTCCGACAGAGGTTCGTCGTCCATCGTGCTGTTCCGTTCCTTTCCGCAGTGGAGCCCATCGAGTCTCTCGCCATCAGGTCGAGTACTCCAACTCGCTTCGTGCGGCATCACGAATCATGCTTGCGAGTTTCTCGACGTCAGCCTTCGAGTTGAAAGCCTCGGCGAGCAGCCCCCTCACCTCGTGCAAGCTCCCAGCGAGCCCCCCGCCGATGACTGCGTCCGGAAGGAGGACCCTCCGGAACTCTGGGCGCTCCAAGAGGGACTCAAGCAGCTTCTCAGCCATCCAGTACGGAGTCCGCTCGCGGATCGCGAAGGTCAGGTGACAGCTTCCTTCCGTGGCATCCGGCGTGAAGGGGTTATGAACCCAGCCGCGCGGGAGAATCAGGGACTGCCCCGGCATCAGATCGATCTCCAAATCGGGCCCCATGGCCATCCAGCGTTTGCGCCACCTTTCATCCCACACGCGCGTCGACTCGCCGAAGTGCCGTATCGGAGACTCCACGACCGGCTTCCACAGTTGCCAGCGCTTTATCCCTGACATCTGCGTGATGATCGCTGTCTGCTGGTCCCAGTGGTGCCGCAGTCCCTGGCTGCTCGCCGGGGTTAGGAACGCGTGCACGTAATTCGAGTAACCCGTCTCGACCTGGATCTCCCGAGAGATCGCGTGTAGCTCCGGGACGACGCGCTGCAAGTTTTGAGCCGAGCTTCTGTGCAGGTATCGCTTCGGAGTCAGCCATGGCTTCGCCTCATTCCCTCGTCGCTCGCGCTGTCACAACGAACGTAGGACTGGACGCTGTCAACTCCCAAGAAACTTGCAGCAGTTTGCAGCGATCCGTTTGACGGGCCCGAATGCTCAGCCGACCATCGGTTCATCGCGCAAACTTGCGCAAGGGCGAGGACAGTGGAACGACCATGAAGCTACGGTTCCTTGGTAAGAACTCCAACGTCGGGGAATGCCCGACTCTCTACTCCACGGACCGGGACACCTACTTGGTCCAGGGCTGGAAGATCTTCGCGAACGACCTGCTGATGCAGCTCGACCTCTGCGAGGGGCAGACGGCCGTGGAGGTCCCGACCGAACTGTTCGGCCACCTGACCAAGGACGGACTCCCTTCCGGGGACATCCGGCGCATCGAGGACCCGATCATGGTCCTCACGCCCGGAGGGACGTTCGTCGTCCAGGGCCTGGAGGTCACCGACCCCGAGGCTCTTTCGGCGATGGATGTCCCCGACTACGAAACAGTGGTCGAGGTCCCCAAGGCCGCCATCACTGCACTTCTGGAGGATCCGCGTGGAGTTGATCTCAAGCGCCGAGCGCAACCAGCTCTTTGAGAGCTTCGAGCAGGAAGCCTTCCATCTGGAGCTCAGGGACGACTACTCCGTGCCCGAGGAGGATGGACCGTTCCAGAGTTGGTTGCGGGGCGAGCCCAATGACCCGTCGTTCATGGACTACTGGGTGAACCTCGTACGGCGGACCACCGCATCGGGAGGGGCCTGGCGCAGGGTGAGGGTCGTGACCGAACCGCACTCGGACTACGTGCGTTGGGAGTACGAGACGACGCCGGTGAATCTGGAAGCAGGAGAATCCATTCGTTGGTTGCCGCGTCACAAGCTCCCCGAAGGAATCTCCTTCCCAGTGGGCGGGAACGACTGGTGGCTGATCGACTCTCGGCTTGTGGCAGTTGGCCACTTCGACAATGACGGCCGTGTGCTCGGGTCGGAGTTGATCGAGGATCCGAAGGTCGTAGCCGAGTGCGTGCGGATCAGGGATCTCCTGTGGGGGCTCGCTACACCGCACGCTGAGTACAAGCCCTGACCGACTCGTGAGCACAGAGGCACAAGGCCAGAGAGAGGCGCTGGGGGCGCGGCTGCGTGGATTCCGGAAGGACGCGGGATTCAGCAGCGGTCGCGCTTTCGCGGCCGTGACAGGCTGGCACGAATCCAAGGTCAGCCGGATAGAGCACGGAAGGCAGAAGCCCAGCGACGACGACCTTCGTGTCTGGTGTGAGGCAACGGGGCAGGCCGATCAATTTGAAGACCTGATCGGCGCACTTCGCCACATCGACGAGCTCTGGATGGAGTGGAGGCGGCACCTGGGCGAGGGCGCCACGGCGAGACAGCAGAAGGCTCTGCCGGTCTACGAGCGAACCAAACTCTTTCGGATCTGGCACCCAACTGTGGTGTGGGGAGCCCTCCAGAACGAGGGGTACGCCGAGGCTACCTTCAGACAGGTGGTCGACTTCTACGAGATCCCGGACGATGTTGAGGCGGCCACAGCCAAGCGACTGGAGCGACAGCAATACCTGTATAAGGGCAACAGGGCCTTCCACGTGATCTTGGGAGAACAAGCCCTGTATACGAACTTCGGTGGCCGACAGGTGATGCTGGAGCAGCTTGAATGGCTCCTGCACATCATGCGACTCCCGAGGCTGAGCGTCGGGTTCATTCCCCGTTCCGCCCCCATGTGGATCTGGCCCGGCAACTCGTTCAGCATGTTCGACGACAGGCTCGTCCTTGTGGAGACCTTCTCGGCAGAGCTCTCCGTCTCGAAGCCCTCGGAGATAGAGGCGTACGCGAAGGTGTTCGAGACCCTAAAGCGATCGGCCGTCTACGGCGACAGCGCCAAGGAGCTGATCCGTGGTGCTCTCCGGCACTACGACCAATATGACCGCCACTGACCAGGGAGACACCATGAGCGAACCCTTGAACTGGCACACAAGCACCTACACGAAGACTGACAACTGCGTCGAGGTCGCGGACAATATCCCCAACCTCGTCCTGATCCGCGACACGAAGGACAGGCAGCTTCCCGTGGTCACGTCCACCGCTGAAGCGTGGAGTGCCTTCGTGGCTTCGGTGAAGTGAAACGAGAAGAAACCTCCGGAGTTGGGCCGGGGTTTCGGTGTGGATGCTGCACTCCACTAAGAGATAGCGCTACCCGTGGACTCCAGGCGCCGCCGCCTTCGCTTTCCGACCCCGGCGGGGTGCGCCCCACCGAGGTCGAAAGTTGCCCTGGTACGGGCACGGGCGGGGAGACTCCTCGGGTCGCGATGCCGCCTCAGACCGCCGCGCGGGATGCGCACCCCCGTGCCGCCGACGCGGACGCGGGGGTCGCCGGTGCGGAGTTCCACCGTGAGGATGCCGGGGCGGCCCAGGTCGTCGCCCTGGTGGAGGGTGAGGGTGGACGCGTCCGGCACCAGGCCGAGTTCACGGGCGTACGCGCCGAAGGCGGCTGCCGCGGCGCCCGTCGCCGGGTCCTCGACGACGCCGCCGACCGGGAACGGGTCGCGGACGTGGAAGACGGTGTCCGAGGTGCGGTGGACCAGCTGGAGCGTGGTCAGGTCCAGCCGGAGCATCAGGGCCGTCAGCCGTTCGAAGTCGTAGGAGAGGTCGGCCAGCCGGGCCCGGGTGGCCGCCGCCAGCACGAGGTGGCGGGCGCCGGCGTACGCGATCCGGGGCGGGACGGCGGGATCGAGCTCGGCGGGCGCCCAGCCGAGGGCCGCGAGGGCCTCGGTGACGTCCGCGTCGTCAGCAGGCTCGGTGTGCGGCGTCACACTGGTGAGGACGGCGCGGGGGCTGCCGCCCGGGGGAATGGTGACGCTCACCGGGACCGTGCCGGCCTTCGTCTCGAACACGAGCTCGACCGGGCCCAGGCGCTCGCCGAGCGCGACAGCGGTCGCGACGGTGGCGTGCCCGCAGAACGGAACCTCGGCCTTGGGGCTGAAGTAGCGCACGGAGTAGTGGTGCTGCGCCTCGGCCGGGACCAGGAACGCGGTCTCGCTGTAACCGAGTCCGGCGGCGATGGCGAGCATCTCCCCGTCCGAGAGCGCGGAGGCGTCCAGCACGACCCCGGCGGGATTGCCGCCGGCGGGGTCGGAGGAGAAGGCGGTGTAACGGAGGATCTCGGGGCTGGCGGGAGCCGGCGTGGTCGTCATGTTGCGGGCAACTGCTGGGGGGTGGGTTGCATTCCCGTGGGGGGCGGCGCGCCCCTTCGGGCGGGTGAGTCGACGCCCGGGGCCGCACGCGGGGCCGGGGGGCGAGGCGAGGCCAGGGGCGGGGCCGGGCCAGGTGCGGGGCCGGAGGCGAGGCCAGGGGCGGGGCCGGGCCAGGTGCGGGGCCGGAGGCGAGGCCAGGGGCGGGGCCGGGCCAGGTGCGGGGCCGGAGGCGAGGCCACGGGCCAGGCCGGGCCAGGTGTGCGGCCGGGCCAGGTGCGAGGCCGGAGGCGAGGCCAGGTCGGCGGCGCGGGCCGCGCGCCCCCACGGGCGGATGCGCCGGGGCCCGGGGCGAGCCGGACGCCAGGCGGGTGCGTCGGGGCCGGGGCGAGGGCATGGGTACGGGCTCCGCGTCCCTCCAGGGGCGCACCCTGGCGGGCCCCGAGGGGCGGGGCGCAGGGGGCGGGGCGGGCCCAGAGGGGCGGGGCAGGCCCGCCCCGCCCCTCTGGGGCCGGGCGGGGCGGGTCCGCCACCCTGCGCGATGCTCAGCCCCGTCCCACGTACGGCATGTTCGTCGCCAGTACCGTCGCGAACTGCACGTTTGCCTCCAGGGGGAGGTCTGCCATGTGGCGGACCGTGTGTGCCACCTCTCGTACGTCCATCACCGGTTCCACCGCCAGCTCGCCGTTGGCCTGGAGGATGCCGGTCTGCATGCGGCGGGTCATGTCCGTGGCCGCGTTGCCGATGTCGATCTGGCTGACCGCGATCCGGTACGGACGGCCGTCCAGGGAGAGGGACTTGGTCAGGCCCGTCATCGCGTGCTTGGTGGTCGTGTACGCGACCGAGTGCGGGCGGGGGGCGTGGGCGGAGATCGAACCGTTGTTGATGATCCGGCCGCCCTGCGGGGACTGGTCCTTCATCTGCCGGTAGGCCGCCTGGGCGCAGAGGAACGCGCCGGTGACGTTGACCTGGACCACGGACTGCCAGTCCTCGTAGGAGAGTTGCTCGACGGGCGTGTTGCCGGGGCCGAAGGTGCCCGCGTTGTTGAACAGCAGATCCACGCGGCCGTACCGCTCCCGCGCGGCGTCGAACAGCGCCGTCACCCCGGCGGGGGAGGAGACGTCCGTCGGGACGGGCAGCGTCTCGCCGCCCGCCAGCTCCGCGGTTTCGGCGAGCGGCTCCGGGCGCCGGCCCGCCAGCGCCACCGCCCAGCCGGACCCGGCCAGCTCCACCGCCACCGCCCGGCCGATGCCGGAGCCCGCCCCTGTCACCACCGCGATCTTCTGAGTGCTCATGGGCAGGGAGGGTAGCCACCCGCGCCGCCCAGGAACTCATCTGTCCGTCATGTGGTGGACGTGTACGCGACAAGCGTGAGCCGTCCCCGGCGGCTGAGCTGTCCGTATGACCAGTAGCCATGCGCCAGAACTCCGCGCCGCCGCCCACCGGTTGACCCACGGCCGCCGTCGCTTCCTGACCGTCGCCGGAGCCGCCGCCACCCTCGCCTTCGCCACCAACCTGCCCGGCACCGGTGGCGCCCGGGCGCACGCCGCTCCCGTCGGCGACTTCGACGCCCGCCGGCTCAAGGAGGACCCGTTCACCCTCGGCGTCGCCTCGGGCGACCCCCTGCCGGGGTCCGTGCTGCTGTGGACCCGGCTCGCCCCCAGACCGTACGAGACCGACAGCGGCCTGCCCGCGTCCCGGGTCCGGGTGGAGTGGGAGGTCGCCTACGACGACCGGTTCCGGCGGATCGTGCGGCGCGGCAGCGTCACCGCCCACCCGGAGTTCCACCACAGCGTGCACGTCGAGGTGGACGGCCTCGCGCCGGACCGGGTCTTCCACTACCGCTTCCGGGCCGGGGCCTGGATCAGCAGGACCGGGCGGACCCGCACCGCCCCGGCGCCGGGCGCGAGCGTCGGCGGGCTGCGGCTCGGTGTGGTCTCCTGCCAGGCGTACCACGACGGTTACTTCACCGCGTACAAGCACCTCGCGGGCGAGGACGTCGACGCCGTACTGCACCTCGGGGACTACCTGTACGAGTACGCGGTGAACGCGACCGGCGGCGAGCGGAAGTACACCGACCGGCGGCTGCCCGCCCACTTCAACCGGGAGACCGTCTCCCTGGAGGACTACCGGCTGCGCTACGCCCTCTACAAGTCGGACCCCGACCTGGCCGCCGTGCACGCCGCGCACCCGTTCGTCGTGACCTGGGACGACCACGAGACCGAGAACAACTACGCCGGCGGCACCCCCGAGAACGACGTACCGCCGGAGGAGTTCCTGCTGCGCAGGGCCGCCGCCTACCGCGCGTACTGGGAGAACCAGCCGCTGCGCCTGCCCCAGCGGCCCACCGGGTCCGACATGCGGCTCTACCGGCGGCTGCGGTTCGGGCGGCTCGCCCAGTTCGACATCCTCGACACCCGGCAGTACCGCTCCGACCAGGCGTACGGCGACGGCTGGCAGGTCCCGGGCCCCGAGTCCGAGGACCCGGCCAGGACGATGACCGGCGCCACCCAGGAGCGCTGGCTGACCGACGGGTGGCGCAGGGGACCGAGGCCCGTGTGGAACGTCGTCCCGCAGCAGGTGACCTTCGCCGAGCGGCGCAGCCAGGCCGCCCCCGGCTTCAAGCTCAGCATGGACTCCTGGGACGGCTACCCCGCGTCCAGGGAGCGGATCATCGCGGGGCCGAGTCGGCCGGCGTGCGCAACCTGCTCGTACTCACCGGCGACGTGCACGTCTCGTACGGCCTCGACATCAAGCGGGACTTCCGCGACCCCGGCTCGCGGACCGTCGGCACGGAGATCGTCACGACCTCGATAGCCAGCGGCAGGGACGGTGCGGACCGGCCCGCCGACTGGGAGCGGTTGACCGGCGCGAACCCGCACATGAAGCACTACAACGGTCGGCGCGGGTACACCCTCGTCACCCTCACCCCCGAGCAGGCCAGGGCCGACTTCAGGACCGTGTCCGCGGTCACCACCCCGGGGGCGCCCGTGACGACCGCCGCTTCGTTCGTCTCGGAGGCCGGCAACCCGGGACTCAGGCCGGTGTGACAGGCCACGGGCAACGTTGATCCCCCGGCCCGTCTCCCGGACCGGACGTTTGTTCCGATCACTGCGGACGAGCTGAGAGCATGGGTCGGTATTCAACGAAACGGGAGCGACGATGCCGGACAGCGGCCGCCGGACAGCGGCAGCGGAACAGGACCACATAACCGGGGCGGGCGCCGAGGCCACCGCCGCGGTCGAGTCGGCGACGGCGGCGGCCGCCGCCGAGTCCGCCACCGCCGCTACCGCGGGCCCGGTGACCGTCGTTCCCGTCCCGGCCGGGTCCGCCGTCCCGGCCGGGGCCCCGTCCGCCGGCCCCCAGGTCTCGGCGGCCGAGGCCCCGTCCGCCGGCCCGGAGGCCGCCCCGGCCTCCCCGGCCGCCACGGCCGTCCGGCGCACCGGCCTCCTGGTCACGCTCGTCCTCGGCGGACTCACCGCGATGCCGCCGCTTTCCATGGACATGTACCTCCCGGCGCTCCCCGAGGTCACCAAGGCCCTCGGCGCCCCCGCCGCGACCGTCCAGCTCACCCTGACCGCCTGCCTGGCCGGCATGGCGCTCGGCCAGCTGGTCGTCGGCCCGCTCAGCGACAAGCTCGGCCGACGCCGCCCGCTGCTCTTCGGCATGGTCGTGTACGTGCTGGCGACCGCCATCTGCGCCCTCGCGCCCAATGCCGAACTCCTCATCGCCTTCCGCCTGTTGCAGGGGCTGGCGGGAGCCGCGGGCATCGTCATCGCGCGGGCCGTGGTCCGTGACATGTACGACGGCGTGGCGATGGCGAAGTTCTTCTCGACGCTGATGCTGATCTCCGGGGTGGCCCCGGTCATCGCCCCCGTCATCGGCGGCCAGGTGCTCCGGATCACCGACTGGCGCGGCATCTTCTACGTGCTGACCGCGGTCGGTGTCCTGCTCACCCTCGTGGTGTGGAAGTGGCTGCACGAGACGCTGCCCCAGGAGCGCCGGCACACCGGCGGCGTCGGTGAGGCGCTGCGCACCATGAAGGGGCTGCTCGCCGACCGCGTGTTCACCGGCTACATGATCACCGGCGGCCTGGCCTTCGCGGTCCTCTTCGCCTACATCAGCGCCTCGCCCTTCGTCGTGCAGGAGATCTACGGAGCCTCCCCGCAGACCTTCAGCCTGCTGTTCGGCGTCAACTCCGTCGGGCTGATCGCCGTCGGCCAGATCAACGGAAAGGTCCTCGTCGGCCGGGTCCGCCTCGACAAGGTGCTGGCGTTCGGCCTCGCCGTGATCACCGTCGCCGCCGTCGCGCTGCTGCTGATGACCACCGGGGTCTTCGGGGAGGTCGGGCTGTGGCCGGTGGCCGCCGGCCTGTTCGTCCTGATGTCGGCGATGGGCCTGATCATGCCCAGCACCAACACCCAGGCCCTGATGCGCACCCCGCACGCGGCGGGTTCCGCCTCGGCGCTGCTCGGCACGTCCTCGTTCCTGATCGGTGCGGTCGCATCCCCGCTGGTCGGCATCGCGGGGGAGTCCACGGCCGTGCCGATGGCCGTCGTCCAACTGGTGTGCGCGCTGCTCGCCGTGGGCTGTTTCCTGGGGCTGTGCCGGCCCTGGCAGCGGACCTCGGAGGCGTGAGCCGCCGGTCGGCGGGAGGAAGGGGCGCCGCTCCTTCCTCCCGCCGGCCGGCCGGTACGCGCGGCTCCCGTTACTCGCCCGAGCGGAAGCGGCGCAACAGCTCGACCGCCGCCGGGCTGTCCGGGTCGAAGCTGTAGATGCCCTCCTGCTTGTGCGGGACGGCGGGGCCCCATACGCGGGCGGCGTGGCACTCGTACGAGAAGGCGATCTCGAACAGCGTCCCGCGCGGCCCGTGCACCCTCATCCCCCACCCGGGCAGGAACGTCTGGCCCGGCTGGCTGCCCGGGAGCTCCTTCACCAGGGCCAGCGCCTCGCGGGCCTCGGCCTGCTCCCAGAGTGCCGTGTCCTCGCCCGTCATGGTCTTCGGCAGCGGGTCGTTCGCGTCCGGGGTGATTCGGACGACCTCGACCAGCTCGGTCTGCTCGTGTGCGCTGGGCAACAACATCCGCCCAGAGTGGCCGAGTTCCCGCCGCCGCGCCAGAGTTCCGGCCCCCCGGGTCCTTGAGACGGGCCCCGTTCCGGCCGGTCAGCGCCTGGGCCGGCCGATCAGGTGCGGCCTGTCCGGCCGTCAGCTCCCGGGCCGGCCGATCAGGTGCGGCCTGTCCTGCCGGTCAGCGCCTGGGATAACCGATCAGGCGCGGCCTGTCCTGCCGGTCCGTCCAGCGGAACAGGCCGGTGCCCGCCACCTCCGCCTCCGGCAGCACCGTGGTGTCCGTCAGTGCCACCGGCACCGCGGTCGCCAGCGGCACCTCCACCGGTGTGCCGCCCGCGGACGCCGGACTCGTCGTGCCGTACGCGACGCCGTCGTCGGTGACCGAGGTCAGCGTGAGCGGCCTGGCACCGTCCTTCTCCTGCAGGCAGTGGGCCCGCTCCGCGCCCTCGACCGCGGGGGTACGGAGGTCGAAGGCCAGGTTCCCGGCCACCAGATAGCTGCCGTCGGGCGAGGTCACCGCCTGCGGGTAGGCGCCCGGCTCCAGCGCGGGCCTGCGGCAGTCGACCGTGCCGAGCACCTTGCCGGTGTCCGCATCGTGCACCGCCCACCGGTCCCACCCGTTCGCCTTCTTCGGCCGCCACTTCGCCAGTACGTGCCCGGCGGGGGTCACCGACGTCGGCAGCCCGGACGCCGGGTCGGTGCCCTTCGGTGCGACCGACCTGCTGTACCAGCCGCCCCGCACCCAGAACTCACTGCGCCCGCCGACCAGCAGCCCCTTCGACGTCAGGCCCCTGACCTCGGTGCGGGTGCGGCAGTTCGCACAGCCCTTGGGCGGCCGCAGGTCCTTCGCGGCCACGGCGGACGGACGGCCGGTGAGCGGGTCCACCACCGTCGCCGTCGCCGCACCGTCGGTGATCAGGATGCCGGGTCCGGTGCCGGTCACCACGGGAACCCCCGTCCAGGGCAGCTCGACGTGCTGCTGGCGGCCGGTCGCGGCGTCGTACACGTCCAGGGCGACGACCGAGTCCCCGGTCGACAGGGCGTCCGAGCCGCCGACCTTCCCGTACGACCAGGTGACGAAGTAACGGCGGTCGCCCTTGGCCAGGGAGAGCAGCCGGGGGAAGTACGCCGGGTCCGAGAGCGCCCGCCACGGTGCGCCCGCCCAGACGGGCCTCCCGGTCGCCGCGTCGTACGCGCGGAGCACGAACCGGTCGGCGCCGGAGCGCTCCACGTGTCCGAGGAGCCGGGCGGGCGGGTGGACGATCGCGTACTCCGGGGAGCCGCCGACGATCTGCCAGCCCGTCCCCCTCCCCGTCGGCCCGCCCTCGGCGTCCCGCGGTCCCGTGTCGTACGCGGCCGGGACCTGGAGGCGCGGGACAGGGGTGGGCGCCGGGTGCTGCCGGGCCTGCGCGGTGCTGTCCGCGCCCGGCCCCCGGCCGTCCCCGGCGCCCTTGCCGTCCTTGCCCTCCCCGGGGGCGCCGCAGGTGGCCAGCAGGAGCAGGAGCGCCAGGACGGCGACGCCGGCCACCAGGGCCACCCGGACGGTTCGCTGTGCCACTGTTTCCCCCCGCTGCTCGTCCCGGCGCACCGACGCCGGTGCACCGCCCCCCGCAACCGGCCGACGGCTGTCAGCGTATGCAACTGCCCCTGCTTGCGCAGCAGTTCCGTCGCGTCCCTTTTTGCCCCCTACACTTTTCCGGTGAACTCCACCCTCTCCCTCCCGGAAGCCCTGCGCGGCGCCCTCGCGGGCCTGCTCGACGGGCTGCCGCCCAAGCAGGCGACGCAGGCCGTCGACCGGCTGATCGCCAACTACCGGGGGACCACTCCGACCGACGCCCCGGTACTGCGCGACCGCTCGGACGTGGCCGCCTACGCGGCGTACCGGATGCCCGCGACCTTCGAGGCGGTACGGTCCGCGCTCGGCGCGCTGCGGGCCGCGGCGCCAGGGTGGACGCCGGAGACCCACGTCGACGTGGGCGGCGGGACGGGGGCCGCGAGCTGGGCGGTCACGGAGGCGTGGGGGACGCAGCGGAGCACCGTCCTGGACTGGGCGGAGCCCGCACTCGCACTCGGCCGGGAGCTCGCGGAGGCCTCCGGGGTGCCCGCGCTGCGCGACACCGTCTGGCAGCGCTCTCGTATTGGATCGGCGCTCACCATCGAGAGCAGTGATCTCGTCACCGTCTCGTACGTGCTCAAGGAGCTGACCGAGGCCGACCGGGACACCCTCGTCACCGAGGCGGCCCGTGCCGCGGCCGGGGCGGTCGTCATTGTCGAACCGGGCACACCCGACGGCTACCGCCGTGTCCTGGCGGCCCGCGAGCGGCTGCTCGGGGCGGGGATGCGGGTCGCCGCCCCCTGCGCGCACAGCGCCGCCTGCCCGATCGACCCTGCGGGCACCGACTGGTGCCACTTCTCCGCCAGGGTCAGCAGGTCCTCGCTGCACCGGCAGGTCAAGGGCGGCTCGCTCGCCTACGAGGACGAGAAGTTCGCCTACGTGGCCGCGGTGCGCCCCGAGGCGGTGCGGGCGACGGGTGCCGCCGCCCGCGTCGTGCGCAGACCGCAGATCCGCAAGGGCCTGGTCATGCTGGAGCTCTGCCGGGACGAGGGGGAGCAGCTCGCCCTCGTCCGGGAGAACGTCTCGAAGAAGCGGGACGGGGACCTCTACCGGGCCGCTCGCGACACCGACTGGGGCGACGCCTGGCCGCCCCGGTAGGCCCCGCCCGGCCGCCCCGGTGGACCCGCCGCCGCTCAGCCGCCGCGCAGTTCCTGGGTGCAGCACTTCACGCTGCCGCCGCCCTTGAGGAGTTCGGCGAGGTCCATGCCGATCGGTTCGAAACCGCGGGCCCGCAGCGGCGCGTACAGCCCGGCCGCCGCCTGCGGCAGCAGGACGTGACGGCCGTCGCTCACCGCGTTGAGGCCGAGCGCCGCGGCGTCCGGCTCCTGGGCGATCAGCGCGTCGGGGAAGAGCCTGGCGAGGACGGCGCGGCTGCCTGGCGAGAAGGCGCCCGGGTAGTACATGACCTCGTCGGTGCGGTCGTCGAGGACGGCGAGCGCCGTGTCGAGGTGGTAGTAGCGGGGGTCGACGAGGTCCAGGCCGATGACCGGGCGGCCGAAGAACTCCTGCGCCTCGTCGTGCGCGGCCGAGGTGGAGCGGAAGCCCCGGCCGGCCAGCAGGAAGGAGGCGGTGACGGCGAAGTCGCCCTCGCCCTCGTTGACGTGTTCCGGCTCGTGGACGTCCTCGAAGCCGTGCGACCTGAACCACTCGCGGTGGGCCTCGGCCTCCGGGGTGCGTTCCGCGTAGGCGAACCTGGCGCCCAGGACGCGCCCGTCCACCACGGTGGCGCCGTTCGCGGCGAAGACCATGTCGGGGAGTCCGGCGCGGGGTTCGAGGAGTTCGACGGTGTGGCCGAGTGCCAGGTAGCGGTCGCGCAGGTCTTCCCACTGCGCGAGGGCCAGCGGCAGCTCGACCGGCTTGGCGGGATCCATCCAGGGGTTGATGGAGTACGTGACCCTGAAGTGCCGCGGGGGGCACATCAGGTAGCGGCGGGGCGCCGCGTCACGAATGCGTCCGGTCAATGAGGGCTCCTCACGAACGACGGGTCCGGCTGGGCACGGTGTGTGCCTGCTGTCATGGTCGGGGGTGGAGGGCGGATTGTGCTGTGCACCGAAAGGGTGGTTCCTGGGTGGCCGGGGCGGGTAGGACGGACCGGCCACGCAGCTGAGAGACGACTCGTCTCGTCTCGGTCCGCTGGTAAATTGCGCCCATGGCAACCACGAAGGCCCCCGACTCCGGCCGGCGCAGTGACCGCTCCCGGCGGGCGATCCACGACGCCGCCCTCGCCCTCGTCGGCGAACTCGGCTACCAGAAGACCACCATCGAGGGCATCGCCGCCCGCGCGGGCGTCGGCAAGCAGACGATCTACCGCTGGTGGCCCTCCAAGGCGGCCGTTCTCCTGGAGGCCTTCGTGGACCTCAACGAGCGGGCCGCCGAGGCGGTCGGTGACCTCGCGCGCGCCATCCCCGACACCGGCGACCTGGTGGCGGACCTCAAGCTCGTCCTGCGCGCGACCGTCGACGAACTCGTCGACCCCACGTACGACATCCCCACCCGCGCCCTCACCGCCGAGGGCGTCGTCGACGCCCAGCTCGGCGCCCAGTACGTCGACAGGCTGCTGCGGCCCGCCCTCCAGCTGTACGTGGACCGGCTGCGGTCCGCCCAGGAGGCCGGCCAGGTCCGCCCCGACGTGGACCCCGAGACAGCGCTGGAGCTGTTCACCGGGCCGCTCACCCACCGCTGGCTGCTGCGTACCGCGCCGCTCACCCACGCCTACGCGGACAGCGTCGTGGACTACGCCGTGCACGGTCTCGCCCCGCGCTGAGCACGTCCACCGGCCCCGTGCCGCGGGACCCCGGATGCGGACACCTGCCACCCGAGGAGCAGGATGGTGCGAGCATGGACGGGTCCGCCGGGGGCGAAAGCTCAAGGGCCGGGGGCCGAGGTGTGAGGGTGAGGAGCCAGATGGGCGCGGAGTTCGGCCGCAATCGCGGCGCAGGGACAGGCTCGAAACCCGGCGCGGAACAGGCCGCCGGGCAGGGCGCGGACCCGGGCCGGGCCCCGGCCGCGCAGGGCGGCCGGATCGCCCAGTGGCTGCGCCGCCGCTCGGGCGGCAGGGCCGCTCCCGACACCTCGGCGGACCGGCTCGGCCTGCTGCGCGCCGCCGCCGGAGCCGGACTGCCGCTCGCCCCCGCCGCGTACCCCGTGGGCTACCGGTGTTCGTGCGAGCGCGTCGGCTGTCCGACGCCCGCCAGGCACCCGGTGTCCTTCGCCTGGCAGACCCAGTCGACCACCGACCGGGCCCAGGTCGAGCGCTGGGCCGACACCCAGCCGCAGGCCAACTTCATCACCGCGACCGGCATGGTCCACGACGTCCTCGACGTGCCCCTGGCGGCCGGCGCCGGCGCGCTGGAGCGCTTGCTGGAGGCCGGCATCGAGGTCGGCCCGGTCGCCGTCTTCGGCGAGGGCGGCAGCGAGGCCGACGCCAGGATGCTGTTCTTCACGGCGACCCGGGGCACCCCCGAGGACGAGGACGAGTGGTGGCCGTGCGAGCTGGACTGCCACCCCGAGACCATGGACGAGCACCCTGGCCTGCGCTGGCACTGCCGGGGCAGCTACGTCCTGGTCCCCCCTGCGCGGCTGCCCGGTGACCTGGACGTGCACTGGGTACGGGGCCTGGAACACGGGCTGCCGGACCCGCTGACCCTGCTGGAGACCCTCACCGACGCCTGCGCCCGCTACACCGCCGCCGCGGACGAGGCAGGCGCGGACACAGACCCGCACGCGGTGGCCTGGCCCATCGGCCGCTGAACCTCTCGCGCCGCCCGCCTCTAGGACCCGGTGGCGGCGACCAGTCCCTGCACCCGGGAGCGCAGCTCCACCGTCGTGTCCGCCGCGCCCTTTCCCGGCACCAGCGCCACCTCGCTCGACACGCGTTCCTTGATCAGCGTGGACTTCGGGGCGCCGGTCATGAGCACCCGTACGTCCGCGTTCAGGTCCAGCAGCGGCACGCCCCTGGCCGCGGTCTGCTTCTCGAAGTGGCGGGAGGCGAAGAAGACGAAACCGCCGCCGTCCTCGGTGGCCAGTGCGAGCGGCGCGTACGCACCCGTGTCCAGCGCCTGGTCGAGGTACTGCATGGACCGTCCGACGCGCTGCGAGGCCCGCTTGCGCGAGTCCAGCCACCCGGTGGTGTCACGGCCGGGGGCGAAACCGGCCGCAGGACGGCTGCCGACGGCGGAACCGCTCTGGAGGTACGCCGCGTAGGAGCGGCTCAGCTCATCGGCCGGCACCGCCAGGGCCGCGCCGTCCGCGGGCCGCGCCCACCCCTCGCCGTCCACCGCGAACTCGGGGACGTCCCCCGCCCGCAGGGTCAACAGGTGTGATGCCTCCCAGAGTTGGTCGGCGCCGCCCCGGACGAACACCAGCAGCCAGCGGGTGTCGGCGCGGCCGTCCCCGCCCTCGGTGTCGCGGTTGCTGTCGGTGTCGGCGACGAACCAGCGTGGCCAGCCCGCCTTCTTCGGGATCAGGAAGCGGGCGTCGGTGAGGGCGAGCGGCCGGTGGTTGCTGTTGCCGCCGGGGCTCTGACTGTGGCGGGCCTTGAGCCCCGCCTGGTTGATGGCGCTCAGCGCGCCGGTGGTCCGGCCTGCGACGAGAGCCGGGTCGTACGCCTTGTCCGCCTTGTTGTAGGCGTCCGTGAAGTCCTTGACCGCCTGCGCGGCCTCGGACCTGGTCGCCGCCGGGACGAGGGCCAGCTCGCCGTGCACCGTCACGCATCCGCTCGCCGTCAGCGCCAGGACCGTCGCCGCTCCCAGCGTCGCCAGCCGTCGCCTCGCCCTTCGCGTGCGCGTCCCCATGAGCTGCCCTTGCCGTCCCCGTCGTACCAGCCGCCACCGACGTCCGGAACCCTACCGGGGCCGGGAACGGCGCGGGCACGGGGACCTGGCACCGGGGCCGCACCGTGACCCGCGGCGCGGCCCGGCGCGGTTCGGGCCCGTCGACCGGGTCACCTCCTGGGGAGCACCAGGGGATCCCCCGTGCGCGGGTGGGGCAGCACCTCGACCGGCTGCCGGTAGACCCGGGTGAGCAGTTCCTCGTCGAACACCTCGGCCGGCGGGCCGCAGAGCGGTATGCGCCCGTCGTGCAGCACCGCCACCCGGTCCGCGTACGCACCCGCGAGGCCGAGGTCGTGCAGGACGACGACCACCGCGTCCCCCGCGGCGGCCCGCTCCCGGCAGATCCCCAGCACCAGTTCCTGGTGGCGCAGGTCCAGGGCGGCGGTCGGCTCGTCGAGCAGGAGGACAGGGGCGCGTTGCGCGAGCACCCGGGCCAGCGCGACCCGGGCCCGCTCGCCGCCGGACAGCGCGGAGAAGGAGCGGGGCCCGAACCCGGAGACCTCGGTGGCAGCCATGGCCTCCGCGACCGCGAGGTCGTCCTCGTCCTCCCGCGGGGTGCCGGCCCAGGGTGCGCGCCCCATCCGTACGACGTCCTCCACGGGGAACGGGAAGGACAGCGCCGCCGCCTGGGGAAGCACCGACCGGCGCAGCGCCAGCTCCGGCGCGCTCCAGTCGCCGACGGGGCGGCCGTCGATGCGTACCGTCCCGCCGGTGGCGGGCAGATCGGCGGCGAAGGCGGCCAACAGGGTGGATTTTCCTGCTCCGTTGGGGCCGACCAGGGCGAGCACCTCACCCGCGTGTGCCGTCAGGTCGATGCCGCAGAGCACCTCGTGCCGTCCGAGCCGCACGTGCAGGCCGCGCGCCTCCACGGCGGCGGCGCCGGGAGTGAGCGGGGACGGCAGCGCGCGGGAACGGCCGGAGGAGAGAAGCGACTTCAGGGCGTTCATGCCCAACCACCCTGCTTGCGTCGGGTCCTGCGAAGGAGCCAGAAGAAGAACGGGCTGCCGAAGAGCGCGGTCAGCACGCCCAGGGGGAGCTCGGCGGGGCTCGCGACCGTACGGGCCGCGAGGTCGCCGGCGAGCAGGACGAGCGCCCCGCCCAGAGCGCTGCCGGGGACCAGGAAGCGGTGTCCGGGACCGTTGGCCATCCGCAGCAGGTGCGGAACGAGCAGGCCGACGAAGGTGATGATGCCCGCCACCGCCACGGCCGCCGCCGTGAGCAGGGCCACCACCAGCACCAGGGCCATGCGCAGCTTCTCGACGTCCACCCCGAGGTGCCTGGCGGGCCGCTCCCCGAGGGCGAGCAGGTCCAGCTTCCTCGCGTGCAGGGGCGCGACGAGCAGCCCGAGCAGGGCGCACGGCAGGACGGCGAGGACCTTCGGCCAGGTGGCCTGGGCGAGCGAACCCAGCTGCCAGAAGGTGATCTGGGTGATCTGCGCGTTGTCCGCGAAGAAGATGAACAGACCGATCAGGGCCCCCGCGAAGGCGTTCACCGCGATGCCGGTGAGGATCAGGGTGACCACTTCGGTCCTGCCGCCCGAGCGGGACAGCACGTAGACGAGCAGCACGGTGACCAGGCCGGCGACGAACGCGCAGAAGGTGACCGTCCAGTTCCCGAAGAAGCTCAGGCCCAGCGCGATCGAGGCGACCGCGCCGACCGCGGCGCCGGACGAGATGCCGATGACGCCCGGCTCCGCGAGCGGGTTGCCGAACACGCCCTGCATCAGGGCTCCCGCGCACCCCAGTGAGGAGCCGACCAGGAGGGCGAGGACGACGCGCGGCAGCCGGATGTTCCACAGCACGCTCTCCCCGACCCGGTCCAGCGGGGCGCCGCCGAGCCCGACGCGGTGCTGCACGGAGGCGAGCACGTCGCCGGGGGAGATGTGGTAGGTGCCGAGCCCCGCCGAGACGAGGGCCAGGACCACGAGTGCGAGGGAGAGACCCGCGGTGAGGGTGAAGGTGGCGCCGCGGCGTCTCCTGGCGGCGGACTGCGGCAACTCGTGCTCGGCGGAGGGGGGTTGCCGCTCCACGGTCGGCGTGTCCGAATCGGTCCGGGTGGTGGCGGTCACCGGGTCACCCTTCCTTGCCGTAGAGCTGCTCGACCAGGCTCCTGAGGACCTGGTCCGTGCGCGGGCCGTAGTTCAGCAGCACACCGTCGTCGACGGAGACGACGCGGCGGTCCGCGCCGGCCGGGGTCTCGGCGACGCCGGGGACCTTGAGGAGGCCCTCCACGCCGTTGACGGACGCGAGGCCCTTGCTCATCACCAGGATCGCGTCGGGCGCGGCCTTCACCAGTGCCTCGCTGGTGATCGCGGTGAAGTCCTTCTCCAGTCCGGAGTCCTTGCCCGCGTCCACCGCCCCCGCGGCCTCCAGCAGCGAACCCGCCCCCGAGTCGCGCCCGCCGAGCAGGTACACGGACGCGGAGCCCCGCAGGTACAGGAACGTCACGCGTGGCTTCTTGCCGTCCTCGGGCCGCGGGATGTCCCGTTGGACGGCGGCGATGCGCTCCTGGGTGCGTTGCTTCAACTCCTCGCCCGAGGACCGCACCCCCAGGGCGGCGGCGACCGCGTCGATGCGCCTGGCGACGTCGGCGAGTTCCTTGGCCGGCTTGACGACGACCAACGGAATCCCCGCGTCGCGGATCTGGGCGACGGCCTCGGCGGGTCCCGTGGTGGTGTCGGCGAGGACGACCGTCGGCCGCAGGGACAGGACGCTCTCCGCCGACACGTCGTGCGCGCGTGTCACCACCGGCAGGGCCCTGGCCTGCTCGAACGTGGCGGTGATGTCGCGGGCCACCACGTTCTTACCCAGGCCGAGGGTGAAGACGATCTCGTTCAGGCTCCCCGTCAGCGGCACGATCCGGTCGGTGGAGGTGACCTTGACCCGCGTGCCGTCCGCGGAGGGGACGGTGGCCGGGAGCTGGGGCCTGGGCGCGGTGGTCAGGGGTTCCACGCGGTCGGCGGGCTGCCGCGCGGCGGCCGGGGGCTTCGCGGCGGGGGAGTCCTGTCCCGTACCGGCGCCGCAGCCGGTCGCGGTGACGGCGAGGGCGAGCACGGATATCAGTGCACCTGCCAGACGTGAGGGGCGCGGGGACGCGGCTGGCGTTCGCACGGATGCACCTCCTGTTCTGCTGCTGTCTCGTCGCCGGCTCGTACGGGCTGCCCGCGGCCGGCCGAAGTGGCCGGTGTTGCGGGGGAGTTTCGGCTGCCCGGCCGTCTGTCGGGGCCCGGAGGGTTCCGGACCAGGTCGGACATAGCTTAGGTTAGCCTTACCTTGCTCGCCAGACCTCGGAGGGACCCTGATGTTGTCGTCCAGATCGGCCCGCGCGTTCGCCGTCGCGCTCATCGCGGCCGTGCTGGGAGCACTGCTTCCGGCCACTGTCGCCGTCGCGGACGCGCGCACCGTCCAGGGCGGCAGGCTCGACTGGGGGATCAAGTCCTCCTTCCAGAGTTACGTCACCGGGCCCATAGCCCACGGCAACTTCGCGCTCCGGGGCGGCGCAGCGACGGTCGGCGGCAGCCAGTTCCGTTTCCACTCCGCATCCGGTTCCTACGATCCGGACAGCGGGGAGTTCCGGTCCGGATTCTCGGGCGCGGTCCGCTTCACCGGCCACGGGAAGCCGGACGGTACGAACGAACTGGACCTCACCATCGGCCGCCCCACCGTCCGGATCTCCGGCGGCAGCGGCACCCTCTTCGCGGACGTCACCAGCAAGGCCAGGAGTACCGGCAAGGTGACCAGCTCCCCGCAGATTCCGCTGGCGTCGCTGGCCGTCGGCGGCATCAACATGAAGGGCGGCGGCAGCCCGGTCGCGCTCAACAACGTTCCCGCGACGCTCACTTCACAGGGGGCGCGCGCGTTCGCCGGCTACTACACGGCAGGCACCGCGCTCGACCCGGTGAGCCTGTCGGTGGACGTGGCGGCGGGCGCGAAGGCACCCGCGAGGTCCCCGGAGGCGAAGCGGCCCGACGCGAAGGCCCCGGAGCAGAAGGACCGGGACACGGCGGCCGTCCCGGGCACGCTCAAGGACGCGGCGGTCGACTGGGGCGTCCGGCGCACCTTCCGCGAGTACGTCACCGGTCCCATCTCCAAGGGCAGGTGGGAGCTGGCGGGAGGCGCGCTGGACGGCGGCGCGCTGTTCCGCTTCCCGCAGGGCAAGGGTGCGTACGACGCAGGGAAGCAGAGCCTCGACGCGGCGTTCGCCGGCAGCGTCCGCTTCCACGGCGCCCACCTCGACCTGACGCTCTCGAAGGTCGCGGTGAAGGTCGCCGACGGCAAGGGGACCCTGATCGCCGACGTCGCCGGCAAGGACCCGCGGACGAAGCAGGCCACGCGCACGCCCGCAGTGCCGCTCGTGAGCTTCGCGGCGAGGACGCTGACCGCCAAGGACGGCCTGGTGGACCTGACGGAGGCACCGGCGACGCTCACCGAGCAGGGCGCGAAGGCCTTCGGCTCGATGTACAAGGCGGGCACGGACATGGACCCGGTCTCGCTCGCGGTCACCGTCGACGACAGCGCGAAACTGCCGCCCCTGCCGGACCTGGGCAGCGACACCAAGACCCCCACGACAACCGCCCCGAAGTCCTCGGCGGCGCCGAAGCCGGCGGACACCGCCGCTGCCACAGCCCCCGCCTCCTCGTCCACGTCCTCCTCCACCGGAACGTACGTCGCCGTCGGCGCGGTCGTCCTGGTGCTCGTCGCCGGGGCCGTGTTCTTCGCGGTCCGCAGGCGGAGCGGTGGGGCGGCGGGTGGAGGCGACGCGGGGAGCTGACTCCTCTCCGACGCCACCGCCTGGCCGGCATGTGCACATGCACCTGTGCCTGCACCTGTGCCTGCGCCTGTGCCTGCGCCTGTACCTGCTCCTGTGCCTGCGCCCCTGTTCGGTAGCCCCTCCATCCCCACCCACGTATCCCCCCTCCCCCTCTCTCCCCTTCTCCTCAGGAGTTCTCGGAACATGGCAGTCAACCGCCGCCCCATAGCCCTTGCCGCAGCCGTGGCCACGGTCGCCGCCGTCGGCGCCACCGCCCTCACCCTGCCGGCAGCCGCCGCCGACGCTGCCGCTCCCGCCGCGGCGGGAGCCCCGACCGTGGGGGGCACCCTGGAGTGGGGTGTCTTCGCCGGTTTCCGCAAGTACGTGGCGGGCCCCGTCGCACAGGGCAAGATCACGACTGCGGGCGGCGCCAAGCAGGCCGCGGGCAACGGTGCGTTCACGTTCGTCAACGGCAAGACCGCCTACGACGTCACGACGCACGCCAGTACCACCGCGCTGGAGGGCTCGGTCAACTTCAGCGGCCACCAGGGCAAGCTGGACCTGACCCTCTCGGACATCAAGGTCACCACGACCCGTACCGGCGGCACCGTCACCGCCGACGTGAAGTCGATGACCGACAAGGGCGGCAAGGGCGAGTACGTCGTCACGAACGACGTGGCGCTCGTGAACCTCGACCTGACCGGTGTCAAGCCCGCCGCGGGCAAGGACGCGATGGTCTTCAAGGACATCCCGGCCAAGGTCACCGCCGCGGGCAGCGTCGCGTTCAACAACTTCTACCCGGCGGGCTCGGCGTTCGACCCGATGACGCTCACCGTCCCGGTCGGCGGTACGAAGCCGCCGGTGACGGACCCGGGCGCGACGAAGCCGCCGGTCACGAATCCGGGTGAGACGAAGCCGCCCGTCACGAATCCGGGCGAGACGAAGCCGCCCGTCACGAACCCGGGTGAGACGAAGCCGCCGATCACCCGGCCCGAAGAGAGCAAGCCGCCGACGACCGGCCCCACCGGGTCGAAGCCGCCGGTGGCTCCGCCGGCCGAGGCCGAGCAGGGGGCGATCGTCGGCGGCAACCTGGACTGGGGCGTCCTCGGCCGCTTCCGCAACTACGTCACGGGCCCCATCGCGCACGGCAAGGTCGA
The DNA here is from genome assembly GCF_044757485.1 of Streptomyces sp. NPDC091272. Classification (NCBI taxonomy): domain Bacteria; kingdom Bacillati; phylum Actinomycetota; class Actinomycetes; order Kitasatosporales; family Streptomycetaceae; genus Streptomyces; species Streptomyces sp. NPDC091272. The sequence continues at coordinate 6,943 of NZ_JBIVVC010000005.1, read as the reverse complement.
ACTCTCCGGCGGCGCGGTGAAGTCCGGCGACGGCTTCCGCTTCCCGAAGGGCACGGGCTCCTTCGACGCCGAGAAGCAGAACCTCTCCGCGGCCTTCAGCGGCAAGGTCCGGTTCCTGGGCCACGAGGAGGGCGGCGTGTACACCCTCGACCTCAACTTCTCCGCGCTCAAGGTCGAGGTGAAGGGCGGAAAGGGAACGCTGGTCGCGGACGTGTCGACGAAGGACCGCGCGACGAAGAAGGTCCTCACGTACAAGGCGCTGACCGTCGCGGACCTGAAGCCGGCTGGTGAACTGTCGGTCGTGGACGGCGTGGTGAAGCTCGCGGGCGTGCCGGTGAAGCTGACGGCGGGCGGCTCGAAGGCGTTCGGCGGCATGTACGAGGCGGGCCAGGAGATGGACGCGCTGACGGTCGCGGTCTCGGTGGACAAGGACGCGCAGCTGCCGGGCGCGGGCACGGGAGGCACCGGCACCTCGGGCTCGGCCGGCACCGCGGGCTCCGCCGGGACAGCGGGGGGTGACACGACCGGCGGTACGGGCACCACGACGGGTGGTGGCTCGGTCGGCGGGTCCGTGGGCGGGACCGCGGCGTCGGCCGGCGGCAACCTCGCCGCGACGGGATCCTCCACGCCGTCGGGAGCGCTGCTCGGTGCGGCGGGGGCGCTGGCGGTGGCGGGCGGAGCGGTCGTCTTCGCGGCGCGAAAGCGCAAGCGGGGCTGAGAGAGCCGGGGGCGCGCAGTCACGGGCGCGGGGAACTGCACGACCGGCCGAGACTCACCTGCAGGTCCCCGTGCACCCGCAGGGCGGCCGGCCGGCACCCACCGCCCTGCGGCATGCCACGGTGCACCCGCACCGTGGCAGACCACGACGCCCCCGTGCCGTAACGGGCCACGAGGCCCCCGCCTTGTGGCCGGATGTCACGCGCGCGCACCGTGGCGGGCCTCGGCGCACCTGTGCGGCGGCCGGTCGTTACGCGCGCACCGCGGCAGGCCTCGGCACACCCGTCCGGCGGCCGGCCACCACGGGCCCGCGCCGCACTCGGCCGTTACGCGCGCACCGCGGTCGGCCCCGGCGCACCCGCCCGTGGCCGACCGTCACGCACGCGCACCGTGGCGGGGCTCGGCGCACCTGCACGGCGGGCCGGCCGCCGCGCTCCCGTCCGGCGGCCGGCCACGACGGGCCCGCGTCGCACTCGGCCGTCGCGCGCGCACCGTGGCCGGCCTCGGCGCACCTGTGCGGCGGCCGGCCGTTACGCGTGCGCACCGCGGTCGGCCCCGGCGCACCTGTGCGGCGGCCGGCCGCTACGCGCGCGCACTGCGGTCGGCCTCGGCGCACCTCGGCGGGCCGGCCGCCCCGCACCGTGCGGCGGCCGGCCACGACGGGCTCGCGTCGCACTCGGCCGTCGCGCACGCGCACCGTGGTCGGCCTCGGCGCACCGGTACGGCAGCCGGTCGTTACGCACGCGCATCGTGGTCCGCCACGACGCACCCGCCCGTCGCCAACCGTTACGCACGCGCACCGTGGTCCGCCACGACGCACCCGTCCCGCGGCCGGCCTCGGTGCACCGGCCCCGCGGCCGCTCACCACGCTCCCGTGGCCGCTCACCACGTTCCCGTGGCCGGTCACCACGCCCCCGCGGCCGCTCACCACGCCCCCGTACGTCATCACCGACACGCACGGCTGCCCGCGCCGTCCCCCACCCCTGGCCGCGCGCACGCGTAAGGGCCTGCATCCCCCGGGATGCGGGCCCTTACTGACGCGCCCTCAACCGCCGAGCGCCAAGCGGTCACGCGCTGAGCGGGAACTCCCCGCCCAGTTCGCGGAAGACCGCCCCGTTGAAGTCGAACGCCCGCTTGCACTCGTCGATGATGCGCTTCTTCTCCAGCTCGTCCGCCGGGACCGCGTCGAGCAGTTCCCGGTAGTGCCGCTTGAAAGCGGCCGGGTTGGTGACGCCGTCGAAGACGTAGAAGCGGACGCCGTCGCCCTTGCGGTCGAAGCCCCAGGTCTTCTCGGCCTTGTCGCGGATGATCTGACCGCCCGACAGGTCGCCCAGGTAGCGGGTGTAGTGGTGGGCGACGTACCCGCCGGGCCAGGTCCGCGCGCACTCGGTGACGCGTGCCGCGTAGGCCGCCGTGGCGGGGAGGGCGACCAGGCCCTCGCGCCAGCCCGCGCCGCGCAGGTGCGTCAGGTCGCGTTCCAGCTCGCCTGCCCGCATCAGCTCGTCCTGGATGAACGGGCCCGCGACCGGGTCGTCGCGCAGCGAACCGGCGGCGTCCTCAAGGGCCTTGTAGACGAACCACAGCTGCTCGGTGTAGCGCGTGTACGCGTCCACGCCGAGCTTGCCGCCAAGGAGGTCGCTCATGAACGTCGAGGTCTCCGCCTCCGTGTGCTGCTCGTGCGAGGCGACACGGATCTGGGTGGAGAAGGGGGTGTCCAAAGCGGACCTCCGAGGACAGACGGGACGGGACGGGGAGAGCGGTGATGGCAGCAACGGCTCCCGCCACCACCGATCCTCCCTGCTTAGGGTTACCTAAGTCAACTGGTTCCCGACGACCTGTCGGTAAAAACGTCCGCCCGCCGTGCCCCTGGTCACGGCAGCGTCAGGATGTCCGCCCCGGTCTCCGTCACCACTAGCGTGTGCTCGAACTGGGCAGTGCGCCTGCGGTCCTTGGTGACGACCGTCCAGCCGTCCTCCCACATGTCGTACTCGTACGTCCCCAGCGTCAGCATCGGCTCGATGGTGAACGTCATGCCGGGCTGCATCACGGTCGTGGCGTGCGGGCTGTCGTAGTGCGGCACGATCAGCCCGGAGTGGAACGCCGTCGAGATGCCGTGACCGGTGAAGTCCCGTACGACGCCGTAGCCGAAGCGCTTGGCGTACGACTCGATGACCCGGCCGATGACGTTGATCTGGCGGCCCGGCCTGACCGCCTTGATCGCGCGGTTGAGCGACTCGCGGGTGCGCTCGACGAGCAGCTTCGACTCCTCGTCGACGTCGCCGCAGAAGTAGGTGGCGTTGTTGTCGCCGTGCACACCGTTGATGAACGCGGTGACGTCGAGGTTCACGATGTCGCCGTCCTTGAGGACGGTCGAGTCGGGGATGCCGTGGCAGATGACCTCGTTGACCGAGCTGCACAGCGATTTCGGATAGCCCCGGTAGCCGAGGGTCGAGGGGTACGCCCCGTGGTCCACCATGAACTCGTGCGCGACCCGGTCGAGCTCGTCGGTGGTCACGCCGGGCGCGATGTGCTTGGCGGCCTCCTCCATCGCCTGCGCGGCGATGCGGCCCGCGACGCGCATCCGCTCGATGGTGTCGGCGTCCTGGACCTCGGGCCCTGTGTACGGCGCGGGCGCGGGTTTCCCGACGTACTCGGGGCGCCGGATGTTGCCGGGGACGGAACGGATGGGAGAGAGCTCCCCTGGTACGAGCAGCGACTGGCCAGACATGCCGACGAGTGTAGTCAGCGCTACGGGGGCACTATGGCGGCAGAAACAACCGCGCACCGCGTGCGGCCGAGGCGAGGAGTTCGGGCGATGGCCCTGTTCAAGCGACGTACCACCGGCAAGCCCGGTGAATGGTTCTACTGCCTGGAGCACAAGACGGTCGAGGAGGGCCCGCAGTGCCCCTCGAAGGACCGCTTCGGGCCGTACGCCACCCAGCAGGAGGCGCAGCACGCCATGGACACGGCACGCGAGCGCAACCTGGAGTGGGAGAACGACCCGAAGTGGCACGACAAGGGATCGCAGGAGGGCGGCCAGGGGGGCGCGGGCGCCCCGCAGGCCTGATCGGGACGGGCGGGCTGCCCTGTGGCCGCGGCCCGGACGGCAGGCCCGCTGTCCGGGGCCCCGGGTGGGCAGGCCTGTCGTTACGGGGGCTCGGGCAACGAGCCCCCGGCCGCCCAGGCCCTGGGTGGGCGACGCCCGACGTCCTCACCACCTCTCCGGTGGCGCCCGACGTCCTCACCACCTCTCCGGTGGCGCCCGACGTCCTCACCGCCTCTCCGGTGGCGCCCGACGTCCTCACCGCCTCTCCGGTGGCGCCCGACGTCCTCACCACCTCTCCGGTGGCGGCGCCGTCAGCCGGTCGGCCAGTCGGGACAGGCGGTCCCGGAAGTTCCGCCCGCCGCGGGCTCCAGGCACCGTGTTCTCGCCGGCCGCCGCGCTCACCAGGTGCTGGACGGTGTCCAGGTCCACCGCACCGGCCTTCGGGACCGTCAGCAACTCGTGGGCCAGTCCTTCCAGTTCGGACCCCTCGTCGGAGAGGGCGAGTACCGTCGCCCCCGTTCTCCGTACCCCCTGCACCCGCTCAAGGAGTCCCGCTTCCACCGTGCCCGGGGCCACCACCAGCAGGGTCTCGCCGCGCCGGGCCGCCTCCAGCCTGCCCAGATCCACCGCGAGGTGCTCCGGGGCAGGTCTGCGCACCTCGTGCCGGACGAGGGTGGGGGCCAGGGCGGGCAGCCCCGACCACGCCGCCTCGTCCACCAGGTGGGCGGCCAGGTGCCACGGCTCGTACCGCTGGGTGCCGACCAGCAGCAGGCCGCCGCCGTACGGTTCCACCGAGCCGCGCAGCACCCCGGCGAACCGCCGCGTCGCGCCCAGCCACTGCGTACCGGCCAGGACCTCCCGCAGCAGTGCGACCCTCACGGCATCCATGGCGGCCAGCCTGCCCCGCGGGCCCCTCGGTGTTCGGGGAGTTCCGGTCGTACTCACCCGGACGAGGGCGCTACCGCCAAGTAGGGTCGGCTCATGACTTCCACCACAGACTCCACCTCCGGGCCCGCGGCCGAGAAGAAGCCGGTCAAGGACCCGTGGGACCTTCCCGATGTGTCCGGTCTCGTCGTCGGCGTCCTCGGCGGCACCGGTGACCAGGGCCGCGGCCTCGCGTACCGGCTGGCCAGGGCCGGCCAGAAGGTGATCGTCGGCTCACGCGCCGCCGAGCGGGCGCAGGCCGCCGCCGAGGAGCTCGGTCTCGGCGTCGAGGGCGCGGACAACGCGGAGTGCGCGCGCCGCAGCGACGTCGTCATCGTGGCGGTGCCGTGGGACGGCCACGCCAAGACCCTCGAAACGCTGCGCGAGGAGCTCGCGGGCAAGCTCGTGGTCGACTGCGTGAACCCGCTCGGCTTCGACAAGAAGGGCGCGTACGCGCTGAAGCCGGCCGAGGGCAGCGCCGCCGAACAGGCCGCGGCCCTCCTCCCGGACTCGCGTGTCACGGCGGCCTTCCACCACCTCTCGGCGGTGCTGCTCCAGGACCCGGCGGTCGAGGAGATCGACACCGACGTGATGGTGCTGGGCGAGGCACGCGCGGACACCGACCTCGTCCAGGCGCTGGCCGCCCGCATCCCGGGCATGCGCGGCGTCTTCGCGGGCCGGCTGCGCAACGCCCACCAGGTGGAGTCCCTCGTCGCCAACCTGATCTCGGTGAACCGCCGCTACAAGGCGCACGCGGGACTGCGGGTGACCGACGTGTAGGGCGTGACGCCGACGTGCATGCAGGGCGGGTGACCGACGTGTAGTGCGTGAGCGGCCGACGTACGGGCGCGGGGTGGCGTGCGACGCGTGTTCGCGCCGCGGGGCGAACCGACGTATGAGGCGATACGGGCATGGGGGACACTGGACGGGCAGTGTCCCCTCGCCGCTCGGACAGGAGCCGTCCCCCATGCCCCGCCTTGCCCTGTACTCCCTGGTCGTCTGCGTCCTGTCGGTCGCCGCGGCAGTGGTCTCCTTCGTCGAGGGCAGCCTGCTCGGGATCGTCTGGATCCTGCTGGCAGGCGTCTCGTCGAACATGACCTGGTACTACGTGCGCAAGGCCAAGGTGGACAAGGAAGCGGCCGCGGCCTCGGCGTCCGTCTAGGGGGCGCCTCGGCTCCGCCTGGTACGCGGCCTCGGCGTCCGCCTAGGGAGCGGCGCAGATCGGGTTCTCGCCCCGCCAGAACTGGAACAGCTCGCGCCCGCAGTACGCCTCCGCCTCGTTCACACCGAGTCCGTCGGTGATCGCGTAGATCACGTCGAAGAAGACCCGGTTGACCTCCGGCACCCACAGCAGCGCGAAGACGAACAGCAGGCCGAACGGCGCGAACGGCTCGATCTGCCGCCGGAAGCCGTGCGAGAGCCACGGCTCGATCACCCCGTACCCGTCGAGCCCCGGTACCGGCAGGAAGTTCAGCAGCGCCGCCGAGACCTGCAGCAGGGCCAGGAAGGCCAGGGCGAAGCGGAAGGTCGCCGGGACGCCGTCCAGTGCGTCCAGCCAGAACGGCGCCGTGCAGACGACGGCGAACAGTACGTTGGTGAGGGGCCCGGCGGCGGAGATCAGGCTGTGCTTCCAGCGGCCCTGGATACGGCCGCGCTCGATGAAGACGGCGCCGCCGGGGAGGCCGATGCCGCCCATGATCACGAAGAGGACCGGCAGGACGATGCTGAGCAGGGCGTGCGTGTACTTCAGCGGGTTGAGTGTCAGGTAGCCCTTCGCGCCGACGCTGATGTCGCCGCTGTGCAGGGCGGTACGGGCGTGCGCGTACTCGTGCAGGCACAGCGAGACGATCCAGGCGGCCGTGACGAAGAGGAACACGGAGGCGTCGAGGCGCGCGGTGACACCGGCCCGCGCGGCGAAGTCCGTCCAGACGGCCCAGCCCGCGACCGCCATGACGGCGACGATGCCGAGGAACACCGGGCTGATGCGGCGGTCCCTGCGGCTGATGGCGGTGGTCATGGGTGCGGCCTCCTGGGCGGGTGACGGGGCGGGACGGGGGCGCGACGGGGGCTGTCGGTGGCGGCACTGACCGTACCGGTGCGGGGGATGAACGTGCGGGACGGGTCGGGGGGTTCCCCGGGGGCCCTGGACGGCGGGGCCCGCCTAGGTCGTTTCTGATGGCTCTTGGTGGGCTGGGTGGATCTTTCGGTCGGGTGGGAAGTGGCTTCGTATGGTGCGACGACATGAACTCACCGACG
>NZ_JBIVVC010000004.1:539874-570312 GCF_044757485.1 Streptomyces sp. NPDC091272 | reverse complement strand
ACAAGCGCGACTACATCTTCAACGGCACCCTCACCGTCGCAGCGATCGCCATCTGGCTCCGCGACACCGTCCAAGAGCCATCAGAAACGACCTAGGAGTCGGCCCAGAAGGCGCCGGGGCCCGTGGGCGGTCCGGCTTCTGTGGGCGCTGTGGTCTCCGTGGGTCTCGTGGGCCCCATAGGACCCACGTGCTCCGGGGACTCCGTGGGACCAGCGGCCTCGGTGGACTCCGTGGGCCCGTGTACTCCGGGGACTCCGTGCGCTACGTGGGACCAGCGGCCTCGGTGGGCTCCGTGGGCGCTGTTGGGAAGACGGACGGCGGTGTTTCCAGGTGTTCCAGCTCGATGCCCGGGGCCGAGAGCACGACGTCGCCCGCGAGGTGAATCTGGTGCTGTTCACCGGTGTCCAGGGCGTTGACCTGGTATTCGTCCACCATCAGGGGGCCGTTGTCAGTGGCGTGTGCTTCGCTCTTCACCAAGGCCCAGGACTGGTCGAGCGTACGTGGTGCCAGGACCGGGTCGGTGAAGGCGACCAGGCGGACGCGAGTGGCGGGGGAAGCGGGGGTGAGGCGCAGGAGACGGGCGACGGCGACGAGGAAGGCCGGGGATGTGCCGGTGAAGGCGTGGGCGCGGACATTGCCTTCGCTGGCGTGATCGCCGGACGGGTCGGTACGGACCCAGGTGACGCCGTCGATGGCGGCGCCTCGGATCTGCCAGCTCGATGCGTGGAGTTCGAGACGGATGGGGCGGCCGAGGTCGTCGAGGGCGAGGTCGACGGAGCCGGCGTGGTCGCCGGAGGGGGTGGTGGTCTGGGAGACGTAGCGCCAGCCGGAGGGGCCTGGGGCGCAGTGGAAGTGTTCTTCGCCGAGGGGAGTGTGATCGTGGGGATCGTGGAGCGAATAACGGCCGCGGGGCATGGGGTCCTTGGGGTTCTTTCCGTGCACCGTCCCGGTGTGTGAGCCGGGCGCGGGGCAGGCCCCCGGCACGGGGGTCCGGGGGCCTGCCTGACAGCTGGGGCTGTCTACTGCTGCTGAGCGGCGTGGTGCCGGTTGCTCAGTAGCGGTAGTGGTCCGGCTTGTAGGGGCCGTTGACGTCGACGCCGATGTAGTCGGCCTGCTCCTTGCGCAGGGTCGTCAGCTTGACGCCGAGGGCGTCGAGGTGGAGGCGGGCGACCTTCTCGTCGAGGTGCTTGGGCAGCACGTACACGTCGGTCGGGTACTCGGACTGCTTGGTGAACAGCTCGATCTGGGCCAGCGTCTGGTCCGCGAAGGAGTTGGACATCACGAAGGACGGGTGACCGGTCGCGTTGCCCAGGTTCAGCAGACGGCCCTCGGACAGCACGATCAGGACCTTGCCGTCCGGGAACGTCCAGGTGTGCACCTGCGGCTTGACCTCGTCCTTGACGATGCCGTCGATCTTCGCGAGACCGGCCATGTCGATCTCGTTGTCGAAGTGGCCGATGTTCCCCACGATGGCCTGGTGCTTCATCTTGGCCATGTCCGCGGCCATGATGATGTCCTTGTTGCCCGTCGTGGTGACGAAGATGTCGGCGATGCCCACGACGTCGTCCAGCGTCGAGACCTGGTAGCCGTCCATCGCGGCCTGGAGCGCGCAGATGGGGTCGATCTCCGTGATGATCACCCGGGCGCCCTGGCCGCGGAGCGACTCGGCGCAGCCCTTGCCGACGTCGCCGTAGCCGAAGACCACGGCCACCTTGCCGCCGATGAGGACGTCGGTGGCGCGGTTGATGCCGTCGATCAGCGAGTGCCGGCAGCCGTACTTGTTGTCGAACTTCGACTTCGTCACGGCGTCGTTCACGTTGATTGCCGGGAAGAGGAGGGTGCCGTCGCGGTGCATCTCGTACAGCCGGTGGACGCCGGTGGTGGTCTCCTCGGTCACGCCGCGGATCTCCGAGGCGAGCTGGGTCCACTTCTGGGGGCTCTCACCGAGGGTGCGGTTCAGGAGCGTGAGGATGTGGGCGTACTCCTCGGAGTCCGCGGTGGACGGGTCCGGGGCGGCGCCGGCCTTCTCGAACTCGACGCCCTTGTGGACGAGGAGGGTGGCGTCGCCGCCGTCGTCCAGGATCATGTTCGGGCCGCCGGTGGGGGTGTTCGGCCAGGTCAGCGCCTGCTCCGTGCACCACCAGTACTCCTCCAGCGTCTCGCCCTTCCAGGCGAAGACCGGGACGCCCTGCGGGTCCTCGGGGGTGCCGTTCGGGCCCACCGCGATGGCGGCGGCAGCGTGGTCCTGGGTGGAGAAGATGTTGCAGGACGCCCAGCGGACCTCGGCGCCGAGGGCGACGAGGGTCTCGATGAGGACCGCGGTCTGCACGGTCATGTGCAGGGAGCCGGTGACCCGGGCGCCGGCGAGCGGCTGGGTGGCGGCGTACTCGCGGCGGATCGACATCAGGCCGGGCATCTCGTGCTCGGCGAGAGTGATTTCCTTGCGGCCGAAGGCGGCGAGGGAGAGGTCGGCGACCTTGAAGTCCTGGCCGGTGGCGACAGTCGTCATGAAGAGCTGCTCCTCGTGAGGTGGTTCGAGGTGGTTACGGCTGATCTGCGGCGTCGGGCACACGAATGCCCGAGCATTCGCAGCGCAGTCCGTCGGAGGCCCTCTCTCCCTCGGCCGGTCCTGTGGACCGCCCGACCGCCATCAGCAGCGACGTCTGGCTAGGTTACGAACCTACACCGATCGGCCCAGCGGACCCCAGCCCGCCCCTGGAGTCCGGCTCGACAGAAGTGGGGCGGGCCCACGGGGCATTTCGGGATTCCGCGTATTCCCGGCCGGCCGACTGCTGGTGGTTGCCGCTGGTGGTGATGGGATCGCCGGACGTCGGGACGCCGCGGTACGGGGCCGGAATCGGGTGACGGGAACGGCCGAAGGCCCGCGCCCTGGTGGGCGGGGCCTTCGGTGTGAGGTGGGTCCGGTGCGGCGGGCGGTCAGTGTGCGGCGCCGGGGACGGGGCCCCCGGGCGTGTGGGCCGGGTCTTCGCCCTTGGCGGCCACGGACTCGCTGTAGATGTCCGGCTCAAGGTAGATGACGCGGGCGATCGGGACCGCGGCGCGGATGCGTTCCTCGGCGGCGTTGATCGCGGCGGCAACCTCGACGGCCGTGTCGTCGTGCTGCACGGCGATCTTCGCGGCCACGAGCAGTTCCTCCGGGCCGAGGTGCAGGGTGCGCATGTGGATGACGCGGGTGACGGTGTCGCCGTCCACGACCGCCGCCTTGATCTTCTCGACCTCGTCCGTGCCGGCGGCCTCGCCGAGCAGCAGCGACTTGGTCTCGGCGGCGAGGACGATCGCGATGACGATCAGCAGGATGCCGATGCAGAGGGTGCCGATGCCGTCCCAGATGCCGTTGCCGGTCAGGAGCGCGAGGCAGACGCCGCCGAGGGCGAGGACCAGACCGACCAGCGCGCCGAAGTCCTCCAGGAGGACGACGGGGAGCTCCGGGGCCTTGGCGCGGCGGATGAAGTCCTTCCAGGACTGGTTGCCGCGGGTGTGGTTGGACTCCTTGATGGCCGTACGGAAGGAGAAGCTCTCGGCGATGATCGCGAAGACGAGGACGCCGACCGGCCAGTACCAGGCCTCGATGGCGTGCGGCTCGTGGATCTTCTCGTAGCCCTCGTAGATGGCGAACATGCCGCCGACGGTGAAGAGCACGATGGAGACGAGGAAGGCGTAGATGTAGCGCTCGCGCCCGTACCCGAAGGGGTGCTCCGGGGTGGCCTCGCGCTTGGCCTTCTTTCCGCCGAGGAGGAGCAGGCCCTGGTTGCCGGAGTCGGCCAGCGAGTGGACGCTCTCCGCCAGCATCGAGGACGAGCCGCTGAAGAGGAACGCCACGAACTTGGATACGGCGATCGCGAGGTTGGCGGCGAGTGCCGCCACGATTGCCTTGGTTCCGCCTGACGCGCTCATGGGTACAGGGGTCCTTCCTGGGTGGCCGGGATGTCCTGTGACGTCCTGGATGCTGCGGCCCGAGCGCCGCTGTGGGTACGGCCGCACATTGTTGCAGCTTGCCGGGGGCGGAGGTGTCTGCCGGTGCGTCAGGCGACCACGGTGGCGCGGAACACCGTGCCGGGGCCGGACAGTTCGGCCGACTCTCCTGCCGGTACGAACACGGCCCGGCCGGGGGTGAGGCCTGCCCCGCCGACCTGCGGGGAGCCCGACGAGCAGAGGAGGATCTGCGGGGCGCCTGCTGCGAGGCGGACCGGAGCGGCGCCTTCCGCGAGTACGTAGCGGGAGAGCCGGAACTCGTCGGTCGGGGTGTCGTAGAGCTCCTCGCCTTCGGGCGACGCCTCGGGGCGCAGGACCCCGGGGTCGGTGGCCTCGAAGCGGACGACACGCAGGAGCTCGGGGACGTCGACGTGCTTGGGAGTGAGGCCGCAGCGCAGCACATTATCCGAGTTCGCCATGATTTCCACCCCCAGTCCGTCGAGGTACGCGTGTGGAACGCCGGCGCCGAGGAACAGGGCCTCGCCAGGCTGGAGTTCGACGTGGTTGAGGAGGACCGCGGCGAGGACGCCGGGGTCGCCCGGGTAGTGGTGGGCGAGGGAGGCGTACGCGGCGAGGGCGGCCGCCTCGGCGGGTGGCGTGCCGGGGGCTGCGGCCAGGCGCTCGGCGGCGGCTGCCGCCTCCGTGACGGTGGCGGCGATCTCCGTGCGGTCGGCGGAGAGCACGGCGGTGAGGACCTCGCGGAGTGCGGCTTCCTCGGGGCGGGCGCGGAGCAGGTCGACGTACGGCTTGAGGGAGTCGACGCCCAGGGATTCGAGGAGCGCGGCGGCCTCGGCGGGAACTCGGAAGCCGCACAGGCCGTTGAACTTGGTGAGCGCGCAGATCAGTTCGGGCTTGTGGTTGGCGTCCTTGTAGTTGCGGTCCGGGGCGTCGATCGGGACCTGACGGCGTTCCTCGTCGGCGTACCCCTCCTGCGCCTGGGCGAGGTTCGGGTGGACCTGCAGCGAGAGCGGTGCTCCGGCGGCGAGCACCTTGAGGAGGAACGGCAGCCGCGGGCCGAACTTCTTCACTGCTGCGGCGCCCAGCTCGGTCTCCGGGTCGGCGGCGATGACGTCGGAGAGCGCGTGGGTCTCGGGGTCCTGCCGCGACGGGACCCGGCCTGCCGCCGGTTCCGCCGCACCCAGCGGGGAGCGCTCGGCGCGGGCAGGTGCGCGTTCGATGCGGGAGGGTGCGCCGGGGTGGGCGCCCATCCAGAGTTCGGCCTGCGGTTCGCCGGTGGGTTCGGTGCCGAGCAGTTCCGGGATGGCGGTCACCGAGCCCCAGGCGTAGGGGCGCACGGTGTTGGCGAGGCGGTCCATGGTGGCTCTTTCGGGTCCGGGGGCCGTGGGTTCGGAGTCAGTCCCGAGCTTGGGTCGGAGTCGGTCCGAGAGCGAAGAAGCAGGGGAGGTACTGGAGCGGTGGGGGTGCTGGAGTGGCGGGGGTGTTGGTCGGGCCGGCGGAGGCCGGTGGGGTGAGGGGGGTCAGCCGGCAGGGGGCGCGGTGGCGGCGAGCGCGAGGTAGGCGGTCGCGAAGTCCGTGACGGCGAGGAGTTCGGCGAGGCTTTCCAGCTCGCTGCCCTCTTCCGGTTCGAGTTCGCTGAGGGGCGTCTCGTGGCCCAGTGCGAGTTCGCGCGCGGCGGGCGCTGCGGAGAGGCCGCCGGTGGGGCGGTCGCGCAGGAGCACCACATGGGCGCGGAGGGCCTGCGGTTCGTCCACGCGGTCCCGGAAGAAGTCCTCCGGGTCGGCCCCTGCGGCGTACCCGCCGGAGAGCAGCATTCCGTGTGCGGGCAGGGCCTCGGGGAGTTCGGCCGCGAGGGCGGGACGGCCGGCCAGCTCGGCGAGTACGGCGGCGAACCGCCTGCCCACCGGGCCCGCGAGCGCGCCTTCGGTCCAGACGAGCGGGAGCGAGTCGGCGAGCTCGGAGGCGAGGGTCTTGGCGGGGTTGCTGTACGTCGCGATGGCGGGGCCGCAGCGCTCGGCGGTCTGATCGAGGCGGTCGGCAACGAGGTTGAGGGTCTGCGCCGGCGCGGACAGCAGACCGAGCCGGTCCAGCAGTACGAGCAGCGGGGTGAGCAGTGCCCAGAGCGGGCCGGGGCCCGCGGTGGTGCCCTCGTCGTACTCCTCGTAGGGAGCCGTCGCCATGGGGACGACCAGGCCGTGCACTCCGCCGATGGATTCGCTGAGCGGGGAGCGCTGGGGTGCGACCGCCACGACCGTGCAGCCGCGGCGGTATGCCTGCTCGGCCAGCAGGGCGAGACCCGGTTCCGCGCCGTCCGTCGTCACGATCAGGAGGAGGTCGACGGAGCCGGCCCAGCCGGGGAGGGTCCAGCGCAGGGCGCCGGCGGCGGGGGCGACGCCGACCGGGTGCAGGCTCGTCACCGGGCAGGCGGCTCCGGCGAGCGCGGTCACCAGGTCGGCGACTCCGGTGGCGGCGACGCCGGGTCCCGCAATCAGTACTGCGCGGGGGCGGCCCTCCGGTTTGAGGTCGGGCAGACCTGCCTCGGTGGCATGCCGGACCGCGGTGCGTACCCGGGCTCCGGCCTCGGCCGCGCCGCGGAGGAGACCGCGGTGGTCGGCTCGGGCCAGCGTTTCCGGGGCGTCCAGCATCGACTCGTCGAGCATGGGATGAAGCCTCCGATCGCCTTGCGCGGAACTTGCTGGGGACTTGCGCGGCCGTGGGCCTTGCCGTCCAGGGGGTGTCGCAGTGGTCAGGCGGGGCGGCGGGCCTCGTCGACGAGGAGCACCGGGATGCCGTCCCGGACCGGGTAGGCGAGACCGCAGTCCTTGCCGGTGCAGACCAGCTCCGGCGTGGCCGCGGCCGTCTCGTCGCCGAGCGGGGCGTGGCAGGCCGGGCAGGCGAGGATCTCCAGGAGGCCGGCTTCGAGCGGCATGGGGTGGTCCTTTCAGATGTACGGGTGCGGGTGCGGTGCGTGCGGGTGCCGTACGTCCGCTTGCGGTGGCGTGCACTTGCGGTGCGGATTGGGCGAGGTCAGCGTACCGCCGGTGGGGTGGGGACAGGGTTGGCGAGGCAAGGTCCCGAGACGCGGCAGGGTTTCGAGACGCATCAAGGCCCCGGGGCAAGTCAGAGCCCCGGGGCGAGCCAGTCCCGAGGCAAGCCAAGACCCCGGGGCGAGCCAGGGCGCCAGAGCGAACCGGGTCCCGCGGCGAGCCGGGTATCCCGGAGCGAGCCGGTCCCGAGGCGAGGCAAGGTCCCAGGGCATGTCAGGGCCCCAGGGCAAGTCAGGGTCCCAGGGCAAGTCAGGGTCCCAGGGCAAGTCAGGGTCCCCGGGGCGAGGTGGGGTCAGGGATGGGGCAAGGTCCCGGGGCAAGTCAGCGTTCAGGGGGTGAGCAGGGTGAGGACCTGGGTGCGGATTTTCTGCATGGTGGGCTCGTCGCGGGCCTCGACGTTGAGGCGGAGCAGGGGTTCGGTGTTGGAGGCGCGGAGGTTGAACCACCAGTCGGCGGCCGTGACCGTCAGGCCGTCGAGGTGGTCGAGGGTGACGTCGTCCCGGTCGGCGTAGACGTCCGCGACCGCGGCGGTGGCGGCGGCCTGGTCCGCGACGGTGGAGTTGATCTCGCCCGAGCCGACGTAGCGGTCGTACGAGGAGAGGAGCGCGGAGAGCGGGCCCTCCTGGCCGCCGAGCGCCGCCAGGACGTGCAGGGCGGCGAGCATCCCGGTGTCCGCGTTCCAGAAGTCCTTGAAGTAGTAGTGCGCGGAGTGTTCGCCACCGAAGATCGCGCCCGAGGTGGCCATTTCGGCCTTGATGAAGGAGTGGCCGACGCGGGTGCGGACCGGTGTCCCGCCGTGCTCGCGGACGACCTCCGGAACCGACCAGGACGTGATCAGGTTGTGGATCACGGTGCCCTTGCCGCCGTTGCGCGCGAGCTCGCGGGCGGCGACCAGGGCGGTGATCGCCGAGGGTGACACTCCGCGGCCGCGCTCGTCGACCACGAAGCAGCGGTCCGCGTCCCCGTCGAAGGCCAGACCGAGGTCGGCGCCCTCGGCGAGCACGCGCGCCTGCAGGTCGACGATGTTCTTCGGGTCGAGCGGGTTCGCCTCGTGGTTCGGGAACGTGCCGTCCAGCTCGAAGTACATCGGGACGAGGGTGAGCGGGAGGGAGGAAAACACGGTGGGGACCGTGTGACCCCCCATGCCGTTGCCCGCGTCGACGACGACCTTGAGGGGGCGGATCGAGGAGAGGTCGACGAGGGAGAGGAGGTGCGCCGCGTAGTCCGTCAACGTGTCGCGCTGCTCAAGGGTTCCCGGGGTGGGGGCCGGGGCCGGGGCACCCGTCCGCGACCAGTCCTCGACGAGGCTGCGGATCTCGGCCAGGCCGGTGTCCTGGCCGACCGGGGCCGCCCCCGCACGGCACATCTTGATGCCGTTGTACTGCGCCGGGTTGTGCGAGGCCGTGAACATCGCGCCCGGCAGGTTCAGCGCGCCCGACGCGTAGTAGAGCTGGTCCGTCGAGCAGAGGCCGATCTCGGTGACGTCCGCCCCGCGCGCTGCGGCTCCACGCGCGAAGGCGCGCGAGAGACCGGGCGAAGAGGGGCGCATGTCATGCCCGACGGCGATCGCATCGGCATCCGTGACCTGCACGAAGGCTGCTCCGAACAGTTCGGCGAGCTGCTCGTCCCACTGGTCGGGGACCACCCCCCGCACGTCGTACGCCTTCACGATCTGGGACAGATCAGCAGTCACGGGCCACCCCTCAAGAAAGTCCTGTTCGGTCGCCCCAAACTACCCGTACGGGGGTTCTTTGGACCGGGCGGTGACTTTCGCGGGGTACCTGGCCCGCGGGGGCCTATTCGGGAGAGCGGAGCACCCTGAGATGGCCGCGGCGGGCGGCGGAGGGCGCGGCGGGGTTCGCCGTGCGCGCACCGTTGGCGTCGGGGTCGGCGGGGCGGTCGTGCGGCCTGGCGGCCTCACGGACCGCGTTGGCGAGGGCTTCGAGGTCGTCACCGCTGGGGCGGGCGGGCGCGGAGCCGTCGGAGAGACGCACCACGTCCCAGCCGCGGGGCGCGGTCAGTCGGTCCGAGTGCTCGGCGCACAGGTCGTAGCAATGGGGCTCGGCGTAGGTGGCGAGCGGACCGAGAACTGCCGTCGAGTCCGCGTAGACGTACGTCAGTGTCGCGACGGCAGGGCGACCGCACGCAGTGCGCGAACAGCGACGTACAGGGCTCACGACGTTGGACGGTACCGCACTCTTGAACGGGCCGCGACGACTCTCCCCCGACGTCACCCCACCGTGTCGGTCGGCGACCCCCCTCCGGGCCTCCCTGCGGGTGGCCGGTCTGACCTGCGTGAAAGCGGCGACGGGTGGTGGGGGCGCCCGTACCGTACCGGTCAGCGATGGCCACAAACGATGTCAATCGGGGTGGGTCGGGCGGTCACCTACGGGTGCGAGATCGAGCCCGTACTTGGCTGAAATGATCATTCGGAACCACCCGGAGTGCCGCGGACGGCGCGCAGCGCGGTCGCGCCGGGGCGCGGATCACCATCGCGTCCGGTGCCCGACTCGCCGCCCCACGGGAGCGCGGATCGCCGTCGCGCCGGGGCCCGGATTATCGTTCGGCCCGGAGGGCTACGCTGCGTCAGTGATGGACAGTTCCGGACCGCCCCGTTCCCCCGAGCCGCACCCCGCCGGGCCCCACCCCGTCGAGCCGTGCCCCGTCGAGCCGTGCCCCGCCGAACCGCACTCCGAGGGCCGCGCCGGGCCTCGCAGGCGCGACCGTCACGGCCGCGGGATGCGCGGCCCCGTGGCGCCGCCCCAGGTGCCGCTCTCGGCCAGCAGGGCGGAGGTGTTCGGCGATCTCGTCCAGGACTCCGTGGAGCGGTTGGAGCGGCGCTGGCCGCAACTGGCCGATGTTGATTTCCTGGTGCTCGACGTGCCCCCGGCGGGCGGCGCGGAGGGGCCCGACGGGTGGACGGACGAGCCGGTGCCGCTCGGCGGGGTGCTGTCGGCGGACGACGGCCGTGCCGCGCGCGTGGTGGTGTACCGGCGGCCGGTGGAGATCCGCACCAAGAGCAGGGACGAGCGGGCGATGCTGGTGCACGAGGTCGTCGTGGAGCAGGTCGCGGAACTGCTCGGGCTGGCTCCCGAATCCGTCGACCCGCGCTACGGGCAGGACTGACACGCGGACGCGTGCGCGGAGTGCCCGCACGCCGGGCGCTCGGAGTGCCCGCACGCCCGCGCGAAGGGCCCCCGCCAGGACCGGCACGCGCACCCGCACGAACGGGCCGGCCTACCCGGACGTGCACGGCCCCCACGCCCGCGTGTAGGCGCCCCCACACCCAGGACCACGGACCGCCGTCAGTCGTCCAGTACCGACAGGTCGTTGCGCGCGTGCGGGACCACCACCGTGCCCTTGTCGTCCGGCAGCGGCTGGACGGTGAACATCGGGATGCCGTTCTCCGGGAGCTGGAGCATCCGCGACGCGTGCACCGGGCCGCCCGCCAGCGACTCGACCGTCAGGGCGTACGCACCCTTGAGGCCGGTCGGCACGGGGGCCGCAACCGACACCGTCGTACCGGCCCTGACCTTGTACGTCTTCACGACGGGCGTTCCGCCGCCGGTGCCCGCCGAGGCCGTCACCCTCACCTCGCCCGCCGCTGCCGGCGCGGTCAGCGACAGGACCGAGCCCTGCGCGCGGTTGTCGGCCGCGGTGGAGCGGGCGCCCACGGGGGCGGTCGCCGGTACGTAGGCGACCTCCTGCTTGTCCCTCATGCCGCGCACGATGCGCACCGCCGCCACCACGGGGGCGCTGCGACTGCCCTCCGAGGGGGACAGCACCAGGGCGCCCGCCTCTCCCTTGGTGACGTCCCGGAGGTCCAGCGACGCGGTCATCCGCGACTTGACGTGCAGTGATTCGGCCCCTGCCGGGGTGATGGAGCCGTTGGCACCCGCCAGCCGCACCTTGACGTCGGCGTCGGCGTCACCGGTGGCGAAGACCACCAGCCGTACGGACGTGGCGTCGGCGGGCAGGCCCGGGAGCACCACGCTTCCCGACGGGTCCGCCGACGCGCTCAGCCAGTCGCTGCCGGCCTTGTCCTCCATGGCCTGCACGGCGGCGCCGACCCGGCCCGCACGCGTGGTGACGTGCACGGTCGCGTCGGTCAGCCGGGCCGAGGACAGCGTGGAGAGCAGCACCGGGACGCTGGAGTGCGGCGGGACCGTGATCCCCTCCCCCGCGTCGGACTTCAGCAGCCCCTCGGGACCGTACAGCTCGACGTCCGCGACGGCGGCCGAGTCGTCCGGGTTGGTGAGGTGGACGTAGTCCTGCCGCGCCTCGGCGGTGCTCACCCCCGGGAACCAGAACTCGGTGTCCGGTGCCGAGCAGCTCACCCCGAGCACCCCGCGGGACCCGCCCGCGGCGACCTTGGTGGTCTGCTGGGCGGCCCAGCCCGGCGCCAGGGCGCCGTCGGCGGTGCCTACGAGAGCCGGGGCCCCCGAACCGCTCGCGGCAGCGGTGACGGGCTTCCCCGGCTCCTTGAGGGAGAGGGTCGGCTTCTTGGCGCCATTGGCGTTCTTGGCGCCCGCGGACGGGACCAGCTCCGCCTTGCCCGGCTTGGTGTCCCCCTGTCCGGCCGCCGCGCCGCCCCCCGGGGTGAACGCGGTGTACGCGGTCTCCGCCAGGTCCGAGCCGCTGGGCGCCGGGCACAGCAGACTGGACCGCTCGACGGGCAGCCGGGCGGCTGCTCCCGTGCCCGCGGACTTCGCGTCGTTCCCCGCGGTGTCGCCGTCCGGTGCGGCGACCACGGCGAAGCCGGTGACGGCTGCGAGGGCGGTCACGGCGGCGAGCAGGGAGAGGGTGGCGCGGTTCATCGGTTGTTGCTCCCGTCGGGGCGCGGTCCGTCATGGTCCCGGCCGTCGTCATGACGACCGTCCTGCAGGTCGCCTTGGGGTCGACCGTCCTGCAGGTCGCCTTGGGGTCGACCGTCCTGCCGGTGGCCCTGGGACCGGCCGTCCGCGTAGGCCTCGCCGGCATAGGGACCGTTCGCGTAAGGGTCGTACGGCTGCGGCTGATAGGTCTGCTGCTGCGGGTCGTACGGCTGCTGGGCGCCGTAATCCCCGCTGCCGTACGCGTCGTACGCCTGCTGGCCCTGCACCGGGCTCGCAACCGGGTTCTGCACGGACTCGTGCGACGAGTTCGGGTCCTCCGGCTGCCGACCGTAGTCGTACGGGGGGTACTGGCCCTCGCCGTAACCCAGTTGCTGTCCCTCGTGCTGCTGCCCCTGCGGCTGTCCCTGCTGCCCCTGCTGCTGCCACGACTGATTCGGGTCCTCGCCGTACCCGTCCTCGCCGAACTGGCCCTGGTCGCCCTGGCCCTGGCCGTACTCCGCATGTGCGTACGCCTGTGCGTCCCACTCGCCGTACGAACCCTGTGGCGGTACGGCCGCCGCGTAGGGCGCGTCCTGGCCGTCGTCCGGGGCGAACTCGGGCGACGGGTACGGGGACGCGTACGGGTCGACGACGGGGGTGGTCGGCTCCTGCTGCTCGGCCTCCGCCTCCGCCGCGGCGCGCAGCCTGCGCGCCCGGCGGCCCTCGCCCTCGACCGGCGCCGCCGGGAAGTCCGCGGCGGCCTCCTCGGGCAGGTCGTCGTCGATCTCGCGGCGGCGGCCCGGCAGCGCCAGCACCACCAGGACGAGGGCGAGCGCGCCCTGTGCCCACAGCCACACGGTGTGGGTGAGCGGTGCCTCGTAGGTCAGGTCGAGTCTGCCGCCCGTGGTGGGCAGTTCGAAGCCCTGCGCCCAGCCGTCCACCGTCCTGCGGGTCAGCTCGCGGCCGTCGAGAGTGGCCGTCCAGCCCGGTGCGGCGGCGTCCGCCAGGCGCAGTACGCGGCCCGCCGGTCCTGCCTGGAGGGTGGTGTGCGCCTCGACGGGCCGGGAGGCGACGGACTGCGGTTCGGCGGACTCGCCCGGCGGCACGATCATGAGTCGGGCGACCTGCCGGTCCACGCGCCACAGGGCGCTGCCGTCGAGCTGGCTGAGGCGGCTGAGGCCGGGCGTCGAGTCGAGCACGCGGCTCATCTGCCGGGGGGCTCCGTCGCGCACGAGGACGTAACGCACGGCGAAGCCGCCGAGCTGACCGGCCTGGTCGGCGCCGGAGCCGGCGACCAGGTTGGAGACGATCTTGTCGAGCTGGGGGTTGGAGCTGCCCGCCGCGGTCAGTTCGGCGTCGCCGAGCCGTCCGCCGGAACCGCGGACCAGCGAGTACGAGACCTGGTCGGGCGAGCTGCCGCCGAGCACGAGGGTGCGCGGCTGGTCCCGGGTGGTGGACTCCTCCGCGACGAATGCGGGCACCTGCACCGGGTCGCGCCGGCCGAGCGGTCCGTCGGCGCCGGTGAACATCCAGCCCGCCGCGGCCAGCGCCGGGCCGAGGGCGGCCGCCGCGGCGATCAGCACGGCGACCGGCTGGCGCCAGCCGAAGTTCTGCGAGGCGACGCGCACCCGCGCGCCGTCCGCGCCGAGCACGGTGGCGGCGATCAGGGCGAGGCCGTGAACGAGGGTTGCGGGGCCCGCCCAGCCGTCCCGGTTGGTGAGCACGGCGAGGACGAGTGCGACCAGGGCGACGACCCACGCGCTGCGGATCGCGAACTGGCGCTCCCCGCGCAGCAGGGCGGCGAGGGCGGCGAGCACGATGCCGACGAGCAGCAGACCGCCGGCCGTCTTCGGTCCGCCGGGGCTGATGCCCAGCAGGTCCAGGGGGGTCGCCGCGCCCGCACCGAAGGGCAGGCCCGCCTCGCGCAGCAGGGCGGCGGGGTCGGTCAGCAGCGACAGCGACCACGGGGCGAGCACCAGCAGGGGGGTGCCGACCGCCGCCACGAAGCGCAGACCGTACGCGGCGATGTCGTCGCGCCGCAGCACCAGTACGCCGATGCCGAGAAGCACCGCCAGCGGCCACACCGCGGGGGTGAACGCCGTCGCGAGGCTGAGCAGCAGCGCGTAGGCCCACACCGAGCGCCAGCTGGAGCGTGCGCCGTCGGCGCCGCGGACGCCGGCCGCGGAGACGGCGCAGCGCGCGATCAGCGGCAGCAGGACGGCGAGGACGGCGGTGCCGATCCGGCCGCCGGCCAGTGCGCCGGTGACCGCGGGCAGGAAGGCGTACGCGACGGCGGCCCAGGCGCGCAGCAGCCGGGACTCGACCAGCGGCCGGGAGACGAAGTACGCGGCCAGTCCCGCCAGCGGCACCGAGCAGATCAGCAGCACCGTCAGGGCGGCGTGCGGGGAGCCGAGGAGCAGGGTCGAGAGGGCGGCGAGGAGCGCCAGGTAGGGCGGGGCGGACTGGGTGCCGCCGGTGCCGGTGGGGTGCCACGCGTCGGCGTAGCGGGCCATGAGTTCGCCCGCGCCGTCGGGGGACGGCAGGAGCGCGCCGCCCGCGAGGGAGCCGCTGCCCAGCAGGCCGCGGCAGGCGATGAGGGAGACGAGCAGCAGCAGGGCGAAGAGGACGGGGCCCGGCTTGCGGGCGACCTTCTTCACCCGGGCGAACTGCTCGACCTCCAGGAAGTCCGCGTCGTCGCCGCCTGGGCCGCTCTCGACGGCGCCGTGCCGGGAGCCGCCCGACTCGGCCTCGGCGGGGCCGCCGAAGCTTCCCGCGACCTGTTCGACGGTGGCCCGCAGGGTGGCTCCCGGTGGCGGGAACAGGGGGCGCAGTTCGGCCGCGTCGACGAGGCCCTTGCCGCGCGCCTTGCGGGCGGCCAGCACGCGTCCTGGTCTCAGCAGCACGCCGAGCAGTCCGGTGACCTCGTCGACGGCCTGTCCCGGCACCTTGCCGACGAGGTAGGCGAGCGTCCGCAGCAGGGTGCCGACGACGAGCCGCAGCAGGACGTACGGGAGGACCGTGCCGCGGGCGTTGGCGAGCATCGTGTAGACCGCGCCCGCCTTGTCGACGCGGTGCGGGTTGGCGACGGAGCGCCCCGCGCAGTCGACGGTGCGGCGCTCGCGCGCCGCGGCCTCGGCGTGCCGTACGACGGCGTCGGGGGCGACCAGGACGCGGTGCCCCGCGGCGTGCGCGCGCCAGCACAGGTCGACGTCGTCGCGCATCAGCGGCAGCCTGCGGTCGAACCCGCCCAACTGCTCCCACACGTCACGGCGGATCAGCATGCCCGCGCTGGAGACCGAGAGCACGGAGCGGACCTGGTCGTGCTGGCCCTGGTCCTGCTCGCGGCGGTCCAGGCCGGTCCAGCGGCGTCCGCTGTTGGCGATGGAGACGCCGACCTCAAGCAGCTGCTTCTTGTCGTACCAGCCGCGCAGTTTGGGGCCGACGACGGCGGCGTACTCGTCGGACTCGGCGACCCGCAGGAGTTCGGCGAGTGCGTCGGGGGCGGGCGCGCTGTCGTCGTGCAGCAGCCACAGCCACTGCACGGGTTCGCCGTGCGGCAGGTCCGGCATGTCGTAGGCGTCGTCGCGCCACTGCCTGCTGACGGGGTCCCAGCCGCTGGGCTTCTTCAGGTAGGGCAGTTCTTCGGGGGTGAGGACGCCGGCCGTGCGGACGGCCTCGTCGACCGCCGTGCCGAAGCCGGTGCGGCGGGCGAGGTGCAGGACGCGTTCGTCCCCGAGGGCCTCGGTGACGAGCCGGGCGGAGTCGTCGGCGCTGCCGGTGTCGGCGGCGACGGCGTTCTGCACGGGGCGTTCCTGGCCGAGCAGGCCCCGCAGCACGTCGGGGAGCCAGCGCGCACCGTCGTGGGAGACGAGTACGGCGGTGACGACGTGCCGGGGGAACTCGGGCGGGGTGGCGGCGGCCGCGTACGGGGCCGTTGGTTGACTGACGGACATCGACGTACGGGCCCTCCGGCCGGGGTCCGGGGGTCGCCCCCCGGAAGGCTGGTTCAGCTGACTGCGGCGCACGCGCGGGCCCGTGGGGGCGCCGGGTGCGATCGCCGGACAGCGGCCCACACTAACGGCTGCACATACGGACGGTCCGCCGCCTGCGGGGAAGGGGCAGGCGGCGGACCGTGCGTTGTGTACTGCCTTGTGCTGTTTTGCTGGGGCCGCGGTCAGGCGGCCTCCGGCGACGGGCGGTCAGGGACCGCGCCGGTGTTGCTCAGACGGCGGCCTTCTTCAGTCTCCGGCGCTCACGTTCCGACAGGCCGCCCCAGATTCCGAAGCGTTCGTCATTCGACAGGGCGTATTCGAGGCATTCGGAACGGACTTCACAGGCGAGGCAGACCTTCTTTGCCTCGCGGGTGGAACCACCCTTCTCGGGAAAGAAGGACTCGGGGTCGGTCTGGGCGCACAATGCGCGCTCCTGCCAGCCGAGTTCCTCGTCCGCGTCCTCGACCAGCAGTTGCTGGAACAGCTCGGTCATGTGCGCCCCTCGTCTGTCTTTTGTGTCCCCGTGATGTTGCCGCTACCGAATCCCGGCCGAACGACACGAGTGAAATTACAAGTGTGTAGCTCCGTGGCAGTCAAGCCGAGATCTGCTATTGAGCCCGTTATTCACTCTGCGGAACCAAGGCTATGCAGAAAGTGTTCAAATCGCCAAA
Source organism: Streptomyces sp. NPDC091272 (assembly GCF_044757485.1). Classification (NCBI taxonomy): domain Bacteria; kingdom Bacillati; phylum Actinomycetota; class Actinomycetes; order Kitasatosporales; family Streptomycetaceae; genus Streptomyces; species Streptomyces sp. NPDC091272. The sequence continues at coordinate 553,837 of NZ_JBIVVC010000004.1, read as the reverse complement.
AACCATGACACATGTCCTCGCCTGTGGATCGGTTACCCCGAACACGGAGGAAGACGCGGAAGATCTGGATCTTGTTGCGGTCCACCCCGGGAAGCGATTCGGATCACAGTCGGATCACGGGACGGCAACGGCGTACGCCCGGAAATTGCCGGCGGTCGCGCAAGGGTGCGGGCGACGGGGCGCGTGAGCAGTTGGAGCGCGATCTCTCCACGTCAGCGGCTGCACAAACCTTTCTTCTGCCGCCTTAACCGGAAGGGGTGAAACATTGAGGCCAAACCGGTCATCGAGTTGACAGACGGTGATACTCCCGGTCACCTTGTTTTCGTGCCAGCTACCGCAGTGCTCTCCCGGACCCACACCCGTGTGGTCCGCAGTGCTGCCCCGGTCCGCTGCCACTGTTGCTGTCACAGCTGTTGAAGCCACCCGCGCTCCAGCCCCGCACCCGCCGCGCACCGCATCCCGCGTGCCGGCGACGCACCCGCCGCACACCGCACCCCACGTGCCGGCGACGCATCCGCACCTGACCTTCTGCGCCGGTGCACGACGCCCTGCGACACCCCAGCACTCATCGCCGAGGAACCCCCGCACCATGAACAGCGACAGCGACCTCCAGATCGCCGGTGACCTCCTTGAGGTCCTGCACCTCCTGGCCCCCGCCCCCGAGCACCCCTCCACCGTGGCCGGGTTCGCCGGTCTCGCCCGCTCGATCGCGGCCGACCGCGCACAGTGGGCCCCGCTCGTGCGCTACGACGCCGCCACCCGCTGGTACCACCGGCTACGGACCGGCCCCGGCTACGAGGTCTGGCTGCTCAGCTGGGTCCCCGGCCAGGCCAGCGGCGCCCACGACCACGGGGGTTCCTCCGGGGTGCTGACCGTCCTCCAGGGCGAACTCACCGAACGTAACGACAGGGGCGCGCGCACGCTCGGCACGGGGGCGCAGTACGTCTCCGCGCCCGGCCACGTCCACGAGGTGGTCAACGACACCCTGGAGCCGGCCGTCAGCCTGCACATCTACTTCCCGGGACTGACGGAGATGCCGATGTACGGGACGGGCACGGAGGGCGGCGCGCAAGCTTCAGCGGCATCGGCCGCGCAGGTCGGCGCGCAAGCTCCCGCGGCATCAGCCGCACAGGTCGGCGCGCAAGCTCCCGCCGTACCCGCCGTATCCGCCGTGGAGGCCGGAGCAAGGGAGGCCGGGCCCCCGCACGGGGCGGACCTCGCCTGAGAGACTGTTCCGCATGCGCATTGTGGTTCTTGCAGGCGGTATCGGCGGTGCTCGTTTTCTTCGCGGTCTCAAGGAGGCGGCGCCGGACGCGGACATCACCGTCATCGGCAACACCGGTGACGACATTCATCTGTTCGGGCTGAAGGTCTGCCCCGACCTCGACACGGTGATGTACACGCTCGGCGGCGGCATCAACGAGGAACAGGGCTGGGGGCGTTCGGACGAGACCTTCCAGGTCAAGGCCGAGCTCGCGGCGTACGGCGTCGGCCCGGAGTGGTTCGGGCTCGGTGACCGGGACTTCGCGACACACATCGTCCGTACGCAGATGCTCGGCGCCGGTTATCCGCTGAGCGCGGTCACCGAGGCCCTGTGCGAGCGGTGGCAGCCCGGCGTACGGCTGATCCCGATGTCCGACGACCGCGTCGAGACGCATGTGGCGGTCGACGTGGACGGCGAGCGCAAGGCGGTGCACTTCCAGGAGTACTGGGTGAGGTTGCGCGCCTCGGTGCCCGCCGAGGCGATCGTGCCGGTGGGTGCCGACCGGGCGAAGCCCGCGCCGGGCGTGCTGGAGGCGATCGCGGAGGCCGACGTCATCGTCTTCCCGCCGTCGAACCCGGTGGTGAGCGTGGGCACGATCCTCGCCGTTCCCGGCATCCGCGAGGCGATCGCCGACGCGGGTGTGCCGGTGGTCGGGCTCTCCCCCATCGTGGGCGACGCGCCGGTGCGCGGCATGGCGGACAAGGTGCTGGCCGCGGTGGGCGTGGAGTCGACCGCGGCGGCGGTGGCGCAGCACTACGGCTCCGGGCTGCTCGACGGGTGGCTCGTGGACACCGTCGACGCGGGCACCGTGGCGGCGGTCGAGGACGCGGGCATCCGCTGCCGTGCCGTACCGCTGATGATGACGGACCTGGCGGCGACCACCGCGATGGCGCGGGCCGCGCTGGAACTGGCTTCGGAGGTACGGGCGTGAGCGACGCGCGTACGGACGCACCGGCGCCCTCGTACCGGGTGTGGGCGGTCCCCGGGCTGCCCGAGGTCCGTGAGGGCGACGACCTGGCGAAGCTGATCGTGGCCGCGGAGCCCGCGCTCGCCGACGGTGACGTGCTGCTGGTGACGTCGAAGATCGTCAGTAAGGCGGAGGGGCGGATCGTCGCCGCCGACTCGCGCGAGTCGGCGATCGACGCCGAGACGGTACGGGTGGTGGCCCGGCGCGGGACGCTGCGGATCGTGGAGAACCGGCAGGGCCTGGTGATGGCCGCGGCGGGCGTCGACGCGTCGAACACCCCGGCCGGGACCGTGCTGCTGCTGCCGCTGGACTCCGACGTCTCGGCCCGCGCGATCAGGGACGGGGTGCGTGCCGCGCTGGGCGTCGAGGTGGGTGTGATCGTCACGGACACCTTCGGGCGGCCGTGGCGCAGCGGGCTCACCGATGTGGCGATCGGGGCCGCCGGGGTGCGGGTCCTGGACGACCTGCGGGGCGGTGTCGACGCGTACGGCAATCCGCTGAGTGCGACGGTCGTGGCGACCGCGGACGAACTGGCCGCCGCCGGCGACCTGGTGAAGGGCAAGGCCGCCGGGCTGCCGGTCGCGGTGGTACGGGGGCTGGCCCACACGGTGTCCGCCGGGGCGGACGGCGAGGGTGCACGGGCTCTGGTGCGCGGTGCGGCCGGCGACATGTTCCGGCTGGGGACGTCGGAGGCCGTACGGGAGGCGGTGACGCAGCGGCGCACGGTACGGGACTTCACGGACGAGCCCGTCGACGGCGGCGCGGTGCGCCGGGCGGTCGCCGCGGCGGTGACGGCTCCCGCGCCGCACCACACGACGCCGTGGCGCTTCGTGCTGCTGGAGAGCGAGGCGTCCAGGGTCCGACTGCTGGACGCGATGCGGGACGCGTGGGTCGCGGACCTGCGGGCGGACGGGAAGTCCGAGGAGTCGATCGCCAAGCGGGTGCGGCGCGGGGACGTGCTGCGTCGGGCGCCGTACCTGGTGGTGCCGTGCCTGGTGACGGACGGGGCGCACGCGTACGGGGACGCGCGGCGGGACGCGGCGGAGCGGGAGATGTTCGTGGTGGCCATGGGGGCCGGCGTGCAGAACTTCCTGGTGGCGCTGGCCGGGGAGCAGCTGGGGTCGGCGTGGGTGTCCTCCACGATGTTCTGCCGGCCGGTGGTGCGCGAGGTGCTGCAACTTCCCGCCGGCTGGGACCCGATGGGAACGATCGCGGTGGGCCACCCGACGGCTGCGCCGGGGGCGCGGGCGGAGCGGGACGTGGAGGGGTTTGTCGAGGTCAGGTGAGGCAGCGACGTCGCGTCACTTGAGCCCTCGTCCCCCTTCCGCCCTGCGCGAGGCGGGACGGCCCCTCCAGGGGCGCGGGGAACTGCGCGAGCAACCACGACGCACCCGCGCGAAGTGAGACGGTCCTTCCAGGGGCGCGGGGAACTGCGCGCCCAGCCCCCACCCACTCGCACGAAGTGAGACGGCCCCTTCAGGGGCGCGGGGAACTGCGCGACCAGCCACGACGCACCCGCGCGAAGGAAACGCACCGGCAAGGGGGCACGCGAAAGGGTGCGCTCCGCGCGAGGGGCCGCCCCCTTGCCCACCCGTCCCGCCCCCGGGGGGCGGCCCCGCTGCCCAAGAGGGCTGAGGTGGGGGGTGGGGAAAGGGGGCGGCCCCGCTGCCCAAGAGGGCTGGGGGGTGGGGAAAGGGGGCGGCCCCGCTGCGTAAAGAGGCTGAGGTGGGGATGGGTGAGGGCGGCCCCGCTGTCCAAAGCGGCAGGGATCCGGGTCGCGGTCAGGCCCGTTAGGGTTTTGGGGTGGCAGGGAGATTTCAGCGGGTGGTGCTCGGACCGCTCCGGCGTGGCGGGGCCGATCCGGCGTACCGGGTCGGTGCCGACGGTGCCGTGTGGCGGGCGAGCCGGACCCCCGAGGGGCCGGGGACGTTGCGGGTGGCGGGTGACTCCGCGCGGGCCTGGGGCCCGGGGGCGCAGTGGCTGCTGGACCGGCTGCCCGACCTGTTGGGCGAGCGGGACGAGCCGGACGGCTTCGTCGCGCACCACCGCGTGGTGGCGCAGGCGCAGCACCGCAATCCTGGACTGCGGCTGTGCAGGACCGGCCTGGTGCTGGAGTCGCTGATCCCGTCGGTGCTGGAGCAGAAGGTCACGACGGTCGAGGCGTACCGGTCCTGGCGGCACCTGCTGCGGAAGTTCGGGGAGCCCGCGCCCGTGCCCGACGTGGCGGGGGCGCCTTCGGATCTGTATGTGATGCCGGACGCCAGGGCCTGGACCCGGATCCCCTCCTGGGAGTGGCACCTGGCGAACGTCGACGCCAAGCGCTCCGACACCGTCGTACGGGCCGCCCGGGTCGCCGCCCGGCTGGAGGAGGCGGCGGGGATGCCGTACGAGAAGGCCAAGGCGCGGCTGGAGCTGGTGCCCGGGATCGGCCCGTGGACCTCCGCCGAGACCCTCCAGCGCAGCAACGGCGCGCCGGACGCCCTGACGCTGGGCGATCTGCACCTGCCGGGGATCGTCGGGCACGCCCTGGCCGGGAAGCGGGACGCGACGGACGCCGACATGCTGGAGCTGCTGGCGCCCTACGCGGGGCAGCGCCACCGGGCGGTCCGGCTGATCATGCTCACCGGGCTGACCCCGCCCTGCCGGGCACCTCGGATGGCGCCCGGCAGGTTCTCCCACCTGTAGCGGAACGGGTCAGGGGCAGGTCAGGAACAGGTCAGGAACAGGTCACTGGTCCGAGGAGAAGCGCACCGAGCCGGGTGGCAGGACCGCGTCGCACCAGATGCGGACGCCGCAGCGCAGTTCGTTGTCGGCGCCGATCCGCGCGCCGTCGCCGATGACCGCGTCCGCCAGCCGTGTACGGGCGCCGATGCGGGCTCCCGCGCCCACCAGCGAGTCCGTGATCACCGCGCCCGGCTCGACGACCGCGCCCGCCAGGATCGCGCTGCCCTCGATGCGGGCGCCCTCGCCGACCTTCGCGCCCGCGCCGACGACCGTACCGCCGGTGAGTTTGGCGTCGGGGGCGACGACCGCGCCCGGCATGACCAGGCGGTCACCGCAGCGGCCCGGTACCGCGGGGGACGGCGCGCGGCCCTGCACCAGGTCGGCCGAGCCCCGTACGAACGCCTGCGGGGTGCCCAGGTCCAGCCAGTACGTGGAGTCGACCATGCCCTGGAGGTGTGCGCCGGAGGAGAGCAGCCCGGGGAAGGTCTCGCGTTCGACGGAGACGGGGCGGCCCGTCGGGATGGTGTCGATGACCGAGCGGCGGAAGACGTACGCGCCCGCGTTGATCTGGTCGGTGACGATCTCCTCGGGGCTCTGGGGCTTCTCCAGGAAGGCGCTCACACGGCCGGAGGCGTCCGTGGGGACCAGGCCGAAGGCGCGCGGGTCGTCGACGCGGGTGAGGTGGAGGGAGACGTCGGCGCCCGAGGTCCGGTGGGTGGCGACCAGGGCCTCGATGTCGAGGCCGGTGAGGATGTCGCCGTTGAAGATCAGGACGGGCTCGTCGGGGCCCGAGTGCAGGCGCGAGGCGACGTTGCGGATGGCGCCGCCGGTGCCGAGCGGCTCGTCCTCGGTGACGTACTCCAGGTGCAGGCCGAGGGCGGAGCCGTCACCGAAGTGCGGTTCGAAGACCTCAGCGAGGTAGGAGGTGGCGAGGACGATGTGTTCGACCCCGGCGGCCCGCGCGCGGGCCAGCTGGTGGGTCAGGAAGGGCACGCCCGCCGCGGGGACCATGGGCTTGGGGGTGTTCACCGTGAGCGGGCGCAGCCGGGTTCCCTTGCCCCCGACCAGGAGGATCGCTTCAGTCACCTTGTCGTCTCTGCTTCCTGCTGGGGCCGGCCGGGTGTGGGCGGCCAGTGTATGCAGACTGTTCGATACGTCCCGGTCAGTGCCCCGTGCGGGGCGCTGACCGGGCAGGTGTCCCGGCCGGCCCGCAGCTCAGCGGCCCTGGAGCTGCCCCGCCTGCCACCGCAGGTCGCCGAGCCTGCTGTAGAGGAGTTGGCCGGGGCACTCGGTGGAGAAGCCGTCGCGATGGCCGGAGATGACGTTGAGCCGGACGTTGGCGCCCTTCTTGTAGAGGTTGCTGCCCCCCGAGGTGAGGTAGGTGGCGCCCTGCGGGTCGGCGCCGTGCAGTCCGAGCTTCCAGGCGGTGAGCTTCGCGACCGCGTCCACGGCGGCATCGGACGGGTTGGTGCTGCCGAACGTCCCGAGGACGGCGATGCCCGTGCTGTCGGTGTTGAAACCGAGAGTGTGCGCTCCCATGACCGGCTTGGCCACACCCCCCGCACGCCCTTCGTAGATGTTGCCGCACTTGTCGACGGCGAAGTTGTAGCCGAAGTCACGCCAGCCGCTGCTCTTGACGTGGTAGCGGTAGATACTGCGCAGGACCGATGCGGACTGCGAACAGCTGTACCCGTTCCCGGTCGCGCTGTGATGGACGAAGGCGGCCTTGACCGTCTTCGTGTAGACGTAGCCCTTCTCCTTCAGGTTCTCGTCCGCGCCCCACCCCTTGCGCAGGACGATCCGCGGCCGGGGGCCGACGTACGGATTCGCGGTGCCGGTCTCCGCCTCGGCCTGGAGCTCGGCGCCTGCCTTGGTGAGCTCCGGGAGTTCGAGGTCCGGGACCGGCGAGCGGGGGCGGAGCGGGTCGGGGCCGGGGTCGACGAGGTCGAGGCGCAGGCCCGCGGGCAGTGACCGGCTCCCGCCGCCTGCCGGGCGCACCCGGGCCTCGACGCCGTTGGACGCGCCGACCCACAGGGGAGCCGTGGAGCCGTGTGCGCGTCCCTCGGCCGCGTCGGGGTCGGCCGCGTCGGCAGGGTGCGCGTCCAGGTCCAGCCAAGGTGACCAGCGGCCGGTGTCCGCTGCCCTCGTACGTACCTGGACCCGTCCGTCCAGTACGGCGCGCGGGTCGTCCCAGACCACGCCGACCAGGGAGAACGGTTCCACGTCCGGTGAGTTCAGGTCCGCCCGTCCGGCGGGGCGCGCCGCCCGGTCGCTGCCCGGCGCACCTGCGCCCCGCGGTGTCAGTGGGAGAGATCTGGTGGAGCCGGAGAGTGTGTCCGCCTGCGAGCCCGCCAACTGCTGCCGGGGCGCGGGTACCTCGTCGGGCAGGACGAACGGGAGCGCGAGCAGGGCCGCGCACGTGACGCCGATCGAAGAAGCAAGGGATGCACGCATGCAACAGATCTTGGACATAAGCATATAAATCTGTCCATCGCTGGAACCGGCGGGCGGATTGACGGTGTGTCTGCCGGACGGGTGCCCCTGCCACCGGCCGGATCGGTTCCCCCGCACCCGGCCGACGTACCCTCCTCGGATGAACACCACCGACCGCACCCCTGCCGACCTGCTGCGTTCCGCGCTCGCCACGGACCCGGGCCGTCCCCTCGTCACCTTCTACGACGACGCGACGGGCGAGCGCGTCGAACTGTCCGTCGCCACCTTCGCCAATTGGGTGGCCAAGACCGCCAACCTCCTGCAGGGCGACCTCTCGGCGGGGCCCGGCGACCGGCTCGCGCTGCACCTGCCCGCGCACTGGCAGACCGCGGTCTGGCTGCTGGCCTGCTCGTCGGTGGGTGTGACGGCCGACGTGCTCGGAGCGCCGGGGTCGGCGGACGTGGTGGTCAGCGGCCCCGACTCGCTCGAAGCGGCGCGCGCGGGCCGGGGCGAGCGGATCGCACTGGCGCTGCGCCCGCTGGGCGGCCGGTTCCCGCAACCGCCGGAGGGCTTCGCCGACTACGCGGTCGAAGTCCCGTCCCAGGGTGACCGTTTCGCACCCTTCGCCCCGGTGGACCCGCAGGAGAGCGCGCTGGTCGTCGACGGCGGGGAGCTCACCGCTGTCGAGGTCGTGGAGCGCGCCCGCACGGACGCGGCGGCGCTCGGCCTGGGCCCCGACTCGCGCGTGCTGTCGGGGCTCGGGTACGACAGCTGGGAGGGACTGTCCGCCGGCCTGTACGCCCCGCTGGCCGCCGGCGCGTCCGTCGTGCTGTGCCGCAACCTCGGACAGCTGTCGGCCGAAGGGCTCGCCAAGCGGGTCGCGAGCGAGCGCGTCACGCACACGGCGGGACGTCCGGCGCAGGCGTAGAGCGGGTACGCCGCCGGGGGCGGGCCCATCAGGTGGACCGGGGCCCGGCCTCGCCGGTGCGGGAGCGGGCCCGGTACATGATCGGTCGCACGCACAACCAAGCGCCGGGTTCAGCCGTCTACTCCTGCGATCGGCGGCCCAGCGGGCCGCCGCCCCCGTACGAGGATGGACGCAGACGTGACCGACACTGCTGGCACGCCCCCCCGACCGGACGAACCGGCGGCGGACGGAGCAGGGGCGTCCGGAGCGGAGACGGCCGGCACTGCGGCGTCCGCGGGACCCCCCGGCGCCTCGGCGCAGGAGGAGCACGGATCCGCCGCCCGGGAGGCAGGCGAAGGGAGCGCGGGGGACACCCCGCGGGAGAACGCGGCGGGAGCTTCCGACGGTGCGCCCACCGAGGGAGCATCCGACGGTGCACCGGCCGAGCCCCCCGCCGCGGGAGGATCCGACGGTGCACCCGCCGACCCTCCCGCCACGGGAGCATCCGACGGCGCCCCCGCCGAGCCCCCCGCTCCCCCGCCGCCCCACCGTCGCCACTGGGTGCGCTGGCTGGCGGGCGGCGCCGCGGTCGTGGTGCTCGCCGCCGCCGGCACGGGGTGGTACTTCTACCAGAAGCTCAACGGCAACATCACCACCGACAACGACGCCGCCGCCGAGCTCCGCGCCTGGGACAAGGAGCGCCCCGCCCAGGCCCCGGTGGCGCTCGACGCCCTGAACATCCTGCTGATCGGCTCGGACACCCGGGCCGGCGGCAACGGCAAGTACGGCCGCGACGAGGGAACCCAGCGCTCGGACACCACGATCCTGCTGCACCTGGCGGGCGGCCGCACCGGCGCGACCGGCGTCTCGCTGCCCCGCGACCTGATGGTGGACATCCCCAGCTGCACCAAGGCGGACGGCACCCGCACCCGGGCGATGTTCGCGCAGTTCAACTGGGCCTACGAGATGGGCGGTACGGCCTGCACGATCCGTACCGTGGAGAAGCTGACCGGCATCCGGCTCGACCACCACATGGTGGTCGACTTCCAGGGCTTCAAGGACATGGTCGACGCGGTCGACGGCGTCGACGTCTGTCTGAAGAAGCCGATCGACGACAAGGACGCGCACCTCAAGCTCGCCGCAGGACCGCAGACCCTCAACGGGGAGCAGGCGCTCGGCTACGTACGCGCGCGCAAGAGCATCGGCGGTGGCAGTGACACCGAACGCATGGACCGCCAGCAGCAGTTCCTCGGCTCGCTCGTCAACAAGATGCAGAGCAGCGGCGTCCTGCTGAACCCGGGGAAGCTCTATCCGGTGCTGGACGCGGCGACCAAGTCCCTCACCACCGACCCGGGGTTGGCCTCGCTGCGCGACCTGTACGACCTGGCGTCCGGGATGCGGGACGTACCGTCCGAGAAGGTGCAGTTCCTGACCGTTCCACGACAGCCCTACACGTACGACATCAATCGGGACGAACTCATCAAGTCGCAGGCGGAGAAGCTCTTCCGGCAGCTGCGCGAGGACGCGCCGGTGTCCGTCGCACCGGCCAAGTCCCCGTCGAACACCGGGGAGTCGGGCTCCCCCACCCCTTCCGGGGGGACGGTCGAACCCGAGAACGGCAACACCGACGAGGGCAAGCCGATCGGTCCGGGTACACCAAGTCCCCAGCCGACACCGACTTTCACCGGAACAAACGCCGCCACGGGCATGTGCGAGTAAAGCGATTCCCAAGACGGAGACATACCCCGTTGCGGTTTGGGGGAATTGCCCGGTTGTAAGGGGCGTGGAATTTGTCACTGCCGTCGCTCGGCCGTGATCTGGGCAGATAGTGTGACGCGATCCAGTGCAAGCACCTGCCACAACGCGGGTCACGCACGCACGACTGGACCGAATGACCGAGCGCCTGGGGGGAGGCGCCTCGCGTGGGACCGACGGAGGACTCAGGCAACCGTGGACGCGCACAGCCGTGACGGGGCGGGCGAGATCGACCCCGCCGACCAGTGGGTTCTCAACCCGCACACCGGCCATTACGAACTGCGACTGGACCAATCCGCAGGGTCCCCGAGAGGCACGGGACAGCCCCCGGGCAGTGGTCGCGGCCGCGGTCGGGACACCCGTGACAGCGGCCGGCGGTCCGCCGCCCCCCGGCGCGAGGTACCGCCCCAGCGAAGCCGTCGTACGTCGGCACGTCCGGGCCCCGAGGAAGGCCCCGGCACCCGGGGCCAGGGTGGCGGCGGCTCGCCACCCGCGGGCCGCCGCAAGCGCAAGCAGCCCAAGCCGCGCAAGAAGGCACTGAAGATCACCGGCGCCGTCGTCGGCTTCGTCGTCGTGGTCGGCTCGGTCGGCGCCTGGGCCCTCTACGAGCACTTCAACGGCAACCTGAAGTCGGTGGAGGTCTCCGGCGGCACGGGCGGCTTCAAGAAGGACCAGGCCATCAACATCCTGGTGATCGGCACCGACAAGCGGGTCGGCGACGGCAACGAGGGCTACGGCGACAAGAACAGCCCCGGCCACGCCGACACCACGATCCTCTTCCACGTCTCCAAGGACCGGACGAACGCGACCGCGATGTCCATCCCGCGTGACCTGATGACCTCGATCCCGGACTGCCCCACCAAGGTGGACGGCACCGAGAAGGTCGTACCCGGCCAGCAGCAGGCCCGCTTCAACACCAGCCTCGGTCAGTCCGACCGCGACCCCGGCTGCACCATGCGCACGGTCAAGGAGATCACCGGGCTGACCGTCGACCACTTCATGATGGTCGACTTCAACGCGGTGAAGACGCTGACCACAGCCGTCGGCGGCGTCGACGTCTGCGTCGCCAAGGACGTCGACGACCCGAAGTCGCACCTCAAGCTCGCCAAGGGCAACCACACCATCGAGGGCGAGCAGGCGCTGGCCTTCGTACGCACCCGGCACGCCTTCGGCGACGAGTCCGACCTCAGCCGGATCAAGACGCAGCAGCAGTTCATCGGCGCGATGATCCGCAAGATGAAGTCCAGCGAGACGCTGACCGACCCGGGCAAGCTCTACGACCTGGCCGACGCCGCCACCCAGGCGCTGACCGTCGACTCCGGCATCGGCAGCATCCTCAAGCTGAAGTCACTGGCCACCGAGGTCGCCAAGGTCGACCCGGCCAACGTCACCTTCGCCACGCTGCCGGTCCTCGACAACCCGGCGGAGCCGGTGGGCCGCAAGGCCACCGTCGTCGTCAACGACTCGCAGGCCGCTCCGCTGTTCTCGATGATGCAGTCGGACACCTCGCTCAGTGAGGTGAAGAAGCAGGAGAAGGCCCAGAAGGCCCAGGCGGACGCCAAGCAGGACGCCCTGCTCAAGGGCGAGAAGGCCGCCGCCGACGACGTACGGGTGAACGTCTTCAACGGGGGCGGCCCCAGCGGCGCCGCCCAGGAGACGCTGTCCTGGCTCCAGTTGCAGAAGGGCGCCAGGCTCGCGACCAACGGCGGCAACTCGCCGCAGCCCGACATCGCGAAGACCACGCTGTCGTACGGCGAGAACCAGGCCGACCAGGCGCGCGCGCTCGCCGCGATGATGGGACTGCCGTCCTCGGCGATGAAGCCGACCGGGCAGCAGGCGCAGGAGCGCGAGCCGATGTCGCTCACCCTGGGCAAGGACTTCACCGCGCCGGGCACGCCCCCGGGCGGTCCCGCGAAGGTGCCGGCCGGCGTCCAGCAGGCCAACGCGGCCAAGTCGGTGTGCGCCAAGTGACCTGGGGTCACCGGGCGCCGTAGGCACGACGTACGACGCACGAAAAATCTGAACAGGAGTAGGGGGGCCCGGTGGGCAGCAGCAGTGTGCATGGGGAGGGCACCCGGGCCCGCAGCCTCGGCTGGGACGAGAGTCTCTACGAGGACGCGGCGCCCGGGGGCCCGGGGGCGCAGGACGCGCCTCCGGGGGACGGACGCGGCACACCGGCGGGCGGCAGCGGTTCCGGCGGCGGACGCCGCAGGAGCGGTGCGCGCCGCCGGCGTCCGGAGCCCGGCGGCAGCAGGAAGAAGCGCGTCCTGCGCGGGATCGCGATAGCCGTGGCCGTGCTGATCCTCGGCACGGCCGGCGCCGGCTACCTCTACTACGAGCACCTCAACAGCAACCTGCGCAGCAGCGCCCGCAGCAGCAACAACGGCCCGGACAGGCCCAAGGCCAACGCGGCCGGGCAGACCCCGCTGAACATCCTGCTGATCGGCTCCGACGACCGCAACGATCCGGCGAACCTGAAGCTCGGCGGCAGCAAGTCGTCCGTCGGCAGCAAGCCGCTCGCCGACGTGCAGAAACTGCTGCACGTCTCCGCGGACCGCAAGCACGCCTCGGTGGTGAGCATCCCGCGCGACACCCGGGTGAACATCCCCGAGTGCAAGGACGACAAGACCGGCGCCGTCTCGCCGAAGACCAACACGATCATCAACGAGTCGCTGGCGCGCGGTGGTCCGAGCTGTGTCCTGGACACCTGGCAGGAGCTCACCAAGGTCTACATCGACCACTGGATCATGATCGACTTCGCCGGCGTGGTGCAGATGTCGGACGCCGTCGGCGGTGTCGACGTCTGCCTGAAACAGGGCGTCTGGGACCGCCCGACGCCCAGCCAGTCCGGCGGCTCGCACCTCAAGCTCAGCGCGGGCAACCACAAGATCAAGGGCGAGGACGCCCTGAAGTGGCTGCGCACCCGGCACGCGTTCGCCAGTGACAAGGGCCGCGCCAAGGCGCAGCACATGTACATGAACTCGATGATCCGCACGCTCAAGTCGCAGAACGCGTTCACCGACGTCGGCCGGCTGACCGGCCTGGCGGAGACGGCCACCAAGGCGCTTGAGGTCTCCGACGAGATCGGCTCGGTCAAGAAACTCTTCGACCTGGCACTGCAACTCAAGGACGTCCCGTCGGACGGCATCACCATGACGTCGCTGCCGACCATCGAGGACCCGACCAACCGCAACCACTACGTCGTCGATCCGAAGGACTCCGAGCAGGTCCTCAAACTGCTCCAGGACGACGTCCCCTTCGACAAGGGCGGCGCACAGGACGGCAAGCCCGCGAAGAAGCCCGCCGAGAAGCCCGCGAAGAAGGCCTCCACGAGCCCCGGCGAACTCGCCGTCACCGTGCAGAACGGCACCGGCAGCGACACCCGGTCCCCCGTCTCCGGCCGGGCCGCCGCGGTCGCGCAGGTCCTCTCCGGCAAGGGCTACGCCCGTACGACGGCCAGCCGGGAGCGGCAGAGCTCCGAGCGGACGACGGTCAGCTTCCCGAGCGCCGAGCTGGAGGGCGACGCGCAGGCGGTCGCCAAGGCGCTCGGCCTGCCGGCCACGGCCGTGAGCCGGTCGACGGACGCCTCCGGCGTGACCCTGGTCGTCGGCGCGGACTGGCGGGAGGGCTCCTCCTACCCGAAGAGCGAGGCCCCCAGGGCGGGCGACGTGCCGCAGAGCGCGGAGGCGGTCAAGGGCAACGACGCAGGGGCGTGCATGGACGTCTACGCGCCGTACCGGTGGAACGGCGCCGGCTGAGGACCGGGCGGTACGAAGGAGAGGGGGGGGCCCGGGCCCGCGGGCCCGGCCCCCCCCCCCCCCGGGCGCCCCCCCCCCCGCGGGGGGGCGGGGGGGGCGGCCCGTACCCCGGGGGGGGCGCCGGCGGCGGGCCCCGGGCGGGCGGCGCGGCCGGC
>NZ_JBIVVC010000004.1:308384-539864 GCF_044757485.1 Streptomyces sp. NPDC091272 | reverse complement strand
GGGGGGGGGTCCTGGCCAACGCCGGGGGGGGGTTGATGGGCGGTCCCGGCGCGTTCGGGTTGCACGGGGGCGGGGTGCGCCGGGGGGGGCCCCAGGGGGGGGGGGGGCCGGGCCCGCGCGCCCGGGCCCCCCCCTCTCCTTGGCCGGACCGCTCGACGGCTGTCCGTGGGCGGACTACTGAACGGCGGCGTCCTGCGCGTCCTGCGCGCCCTGCGCGTCCTGCGCGTCCTGCGCGCCCTGCGCGTCCTGCACGGCCGGCCTGCGGCTCGCGATGACCTTCCTGGCGAGGGCCTTCGGCGAGGTCAGGAAGCCGTAGCCCCAGGACATGTGCATGGTGGCGAGGGCGAGGGGGATCTGCGCGCGGGCCTTCAGGGACAGGCCCTTGCCGGCCGGCAGCGAGCCCGCGGTGATCGCGGCCAGATAGCCGGCCGGGACGACGAAGCCCCACGGGGTGACGGCCACGCCGACGATTGCACCCGCGGCGATCGCGCACACCGCGGCCGGCGGAGCGAGGTAGCGGAGGTTGATCGAGCCGGAGTGGTAGCGGGCGACGACGTGCCGCCAGCGGCCGTAGTCCTTGTACTGCTTGGCGAGCGCCTTGACCGAGGGCCGCGGCCGGTACTGGACCTTCAGCTCGGGCGAGAACCAGATCAGTCCGCCGGCCTCGCGGATCCGGAAGTTCAGCTCCCAGTCCTGGGCCCTGATGAACTCCTCGTTGTAGCCGCCCTGCCGCTCAAGGGCCTCCCGGCGGAAGACGCCGAGGAAGACGGTCTCGGCCTGCTGGGCCTCGCCACCGGTGTGGAAGGCCGCATTGCCGACGCCGATCTTCGAGGTCATCGCGGCGGCGACGGCCTCTTCCCAGGGGGTCTCGCCCTCGGCGTTCATGATGCCGCCGACGTTCATCGCACCGGTCTCCGCCAGGAGGCGCACCGCCGTGGCGATGTAATTGGCGGAGAGCATGCCGTGACCGTCGACACGCACGACGATCGGGTGCCGGGACGCCTTGATGGCGGCGTTCAGGGCGGCGGGGGTCCGGCCCGTCGGGTTGGGGACGGTGTGCACCCGGGGGTCCTCGCGCACGAGCTCGGCGGCGATCTCGTCGGTGCGGTCCGTGGAGGGGCCGAGCGCGATGACCACCTCCATCTCGCCGTCGTACTCCTGCTCCAGGATGTGGCGGACCGAGCTGCGCAGGTGCCGTTCCTCGTTGAGGACCGGCATGATCACGGAGACCGCCGGGGCGGCGGAGGCGTAGGCGTTCACAGCACGTCACGTTACCGCGAACGGGGGACAGCCTCGCGCGGCGGCCGCGGTGCTGCACCGGTCCGCAGATCGTATCGGCATACGGTGCACCAGGTCCCCGTCCTGTGCCCCACCGGAGGTGTCCCCCGTGCCCGTACCCTCCCGTCGACGACCGGCTCCGCGCCGGACCCCGCACCAGGGCCGCCGGCGGCAGCCACTCGCACGCGAGCGCCGCAGGAAGCAGGACGAGCGGCCGCACTGGGGGATGCGGGCGGCGACCACCCTGTCCGTCCTGGTCCTGGCGGCGGGCGGTATCGGGCACGCGATGGTGACCAGCATGAACACGCAGATCGCCCGGGTCGACCCGTTCAAGGACATGAAGAACCGGCCCGAGGCGGAGTCCGGGCGCGGCATGAACGTCCTGGTCGTCGGCACCGACGGCCGCGACAGGATCTCCGAGGAGGAGAAGGAGAAGTACCGCCTGGGTGGCGCTCCCTGTCACTGCACGGACACGGTCATGCTGGTGCACGTCTCCGAGGCCCGGGACCGCGCCAGCATCGTCAGCCTCCCCCGCGACAGCTACGCGCAGCTGCCGGAGCACACCGACGAGACGACCGGCAAGCACCACAAGCCGCACCCGGTCAAGCTCAACGCCGCGTACGCGGAGGGCGGGCCCGGGCTGACCACCCGCACCGTCGAGCACATGACGGGCGTGAAGATCGACCACTACCTGGAGGTCGACTTCACCAGTTTCATGAAGACGGTCGACGTGCTGGGCGGCGTCGACATCTGCACCGCCGACACCCTGAAAGACAGTTACACCGGCCTGGACCTGGCCCCCGGAACGCACCGGCTCGGCGGCGGCCAGGCCCTTCAGTACGTACGCTCCCGGCACATCGACGGAGCGTCCGACCTGGGCCGGATGCAGCGCCAGCAGCGCTTCCTGGCGGCGTTCATCGCGCGGGCGACGGCGAGCGGGGCGCTGCTGAACCCGGTGAAGTTCCGTGAGGTGGCCGGCACGCTGCTCGGCTCGGTGCGCGCGGACAGCGGCTTCGGCACGGCGGAGATGCTGGCGCTGGGACAGGCGATGCGGGGCTTCAGCCCGGCGTCGTCCGAGTTCACCTCGGTGCCGCTCGGCGAGATGGGCTTCAAGGTCAAGGGCATCGGGTCGACGCTCAAGTGGGACCGGGCCAAGTCGCAGAAGCTGTTCCGGACCCTGCGCGAGGACCGGCCGCTGGCGGTACAGCGGCCGAACAGGCCGAAGGGGAAGACGGTGGGCGTCGCCCCGCAGCAGATCAGGGTGCAGGTCGACAACGGAACGCGCAGGGCCGGCCTGGGCAAGCGCGTGGACGCGGAGCTGCGCGCCACCGGGTTCCGTACCACCGGCGTCCCGGGCAACGGTGTGCGCCGCGACCTGCCGAGGACGCTCGTGACGTACGACCCGCGCTGGGACCGCTCCGCGCAGTCCCTGGCAGCGGCCCTGCCCGGCTGCGAGCTGACGGCGGTCAAGGGCCAGGGCAGCACGCTGCGGGTGACGGCGGGCGCGGACTTCCGGGCGGTGACGCCGGTACGGGCGGAGGATGCGTACCAGGGAGAATTCGGGGTGGCTACGGGGGACCGGGTGGTGTGCCCGTAACGGGTCCGGGGCTCTCAGTCGTCGAGTCCTTCGGCCGCCCGCCGGTCCCGCAGTTCCTTGATCGCGCGGCGTCGGGCGAGCCGGTGCGTGCGCCGGATCTGGGCCTCCTGGTGCCGCCGCCGGTCGCGCTCCGTCTCCGGGATCACCGGCGGTACGGAACGGGTCTTGCCGTCCGCGTCGACGGCGGCGAAGACGAGGTAGGCGGAGCCGACCTGCTGGGCGGGGGTCGACTCGTTCCACCGCTCGGCCAGCACCCGTACGCCGATCTCCATGGAGGAGCGGCCGGTCCAGTTGCACTGCGCCTTCACATGGACGAGGTCACCGACCTGCACCGGCTCCAGGAACACCATCTCGTCCATCGACGCCGTGACAGCGGGCCCGCCGGAGTGCCGTCCGGCGACCGCGCCCGCCGCGTCGTCCACCAACTTCATGATCACGCCGCCGTGCACCGTACCGAGAAGATTCGTTTCCGCGGCGGTCATGATGTGGCTGAGCGTGGTGCGGGAAGCGGAGGTGGGCTTGCCCGGAATGGGGTCTTCCGGGGTGCGGGCCTGATCTGTCATACGCTCCACCTTATGCCGGTGCCCATTGCATCAGCTTGGCAACAGCCCTGCCCCGATTTCCCACCCGCCCTGTGAGCCTGCCGCCCCCTGCCCGCACACTGAGGTCATGAGCGACTGGCCCAGTGCACGAGACGACGACCGGGGCGACCGGTACGGCCGCGGCAGCGCGGGAGCGCAGCCCGAAGGCCCCCAGGTGATGCGCCATGTGCAGCGCGGCCAGGCCCCCCGGCCTGCGAACCGGCGCCGCGACGCACCGCCGCGGCCCGGCGTTCCGCCGCAGCAGTCCCCGGGCCACGACGGGTACGGCTCGTACGACGGAAGTCAGGTGCCGAGCCAGGGCGGCGGCCGGGGCGACGGCTACAACACCGGCCAGGTCTACGGCGGCGGCCGTGGCGGCGGCCAGGGCGGCCCCGGCGGGCCGACCGGCCCCCGCGGCCCGCGCCCCGCACCGAACTGGGGACGCCGGATCAAGATCGGCGCGATCACCGTCGTCTCGGTCCTCGTCGTCACGTCGGTCGGCACCTACTTCTGGGCCGACTCCAAGGTGCGCCGCGAGGTCGACCTCTCCAAGGTCATCGACCGCCCCGAGGAGGGCGACTGCACGACCTACCTGGTGGTCGGCTCCGACAGCCGCGAGGGCATGACCGCCGAACAGAAGAAGCAGCTGCACACCGGCTCCGCCGAGGGCAAGCGCACCGACTCGATGATGATCCTGGCGGCGTGCGGCAGCGGGAACACGATGGTCTCGCTGCCCCGTGACTCGGACGTGGAGATCCCGACCTTCGTCGGTTCGGAGTCCGGAAAGCGCCGCGAAGGCCAGGGCCGCAGAGTGAAGTTGAATGCCGCCTACGCGGAGGACGGTCCCCAGCTCCTGGTGCGTACCGTCGAGCACAACACCGGCCTGCGCATCGACCACTACGCGGAGATCGGTTTCGCGGGCTTCGCCAACATCGTGGACGCGCTGGGCGGCGTCGAGCTGGACATCCCCAAGGCGTTCAAGGACAAGAAGTCCGGCGCGGACTTCCAGGCGGGCAAGCAGACCCTCAACGGATCGCAGGCGCTGGCCTTCGTCCGTACCAGGTACGCCTTCGCCGGCTCGGACCTGGACCGCACCAAGAACCAGCAGAAGTTCCTGTCAGCACTGGCGAGCCAGGCGGCGACGCCGGGCACGATCCTCAACCCGTTCTCGCTGTACCCGACGCTGGGCGCGGGTCTGGACACCCTGGTCGTCGACAAGGACATGGGGCTGTTCGACCTGGCCGAGATGTTCTTCGCGATGAAGGGCATCAGCGGCGGCGAGGGCAAGTCGATGAACATGCCGATCTCGGGGAGCCGCGGCGGCAACCTGGTCTGGGACAAGTCGAAGGTCGACGAGCTGGTCAAGCAGATCAAGAACGACGAGAAGGTCACGGTCAGCTCGGACCGCTGAGGGAGCGGACGGGGCGGGAAGGGGACGGGGTCGCGGGGCCGCAGCCCCTCTCCCCGCGGTACGCGCACCTTCACCCCGCGGTACGCGCACCGCGGTACGCGCACCTTCACCCCGCGGTACGCGCACCTTCCGCGCGCGCCGCCCCCGCCCCCGTACCCCCGAACGCCACACCCGCCGCGAACCCCCGGCGCTCCCGTGCCACGGTGGCCGTACTGCCGTCGCAGAACCGGAGCCCCGTCATGGCACTGCAGGAGGACGACCCTCGGACCGCCCCCGCGACGGGCCGACTCGATACGGAGCCGCCCGCGCCGGAGCCACTCGACGACGGCCACGCGGGCCACGACGGCACGCCGTCGGCGGATGCCCCGACGGTCACTCCCGCGCCGGACGCCCTGGCGGCCAACCCGGCGGCGGACACCCCGACGGCCAACCCGGCGGCGGACACCCCAGCGGTCAACCCAGCGGCGGACACCCCAGCGGTCAACCCAGCGGCGGACACCCCAGCGTCAGTCCCTCCCGTGCCGACCACCCCTCCCTCGCACCGGACCGTGCCGAGCACACCTCCCTCGGACCGGACCGCGCCCACCACCCCTGCCTCGGCCGCGCCCTCGTCGACCACCCCTCCCGCAGCCCGGCCTGCGTTCCCTCCCGTGCCGACCGAGCCTCCGTCGGTCGCCCCCGCGGAGGACACCCTCCCGAGGGCCCGTGCGCTGCTCGCCGAACACCCCGTCGCGGACGGTTACAACGAGCTGGCGCGGGCGCTGCGCTCCGCGCCGTGGTCGGACATAGAGCTCGGCGAGAGCACCCTGGACACCGACATCCCGCGGCTGCGTGCCGGCGGTGTCGGCGCGCAGTTCTGGTCCCTGCACACCACCGAGGGCAGCTGCGCGGTGGTCGCCAGCCTGGAGCAGATCGACCACGTCCGCGCGATGGTCGCCGGCTATCCGCAGGCCCTGCGCCTCGCGCTGAGCTCGGGCGAGGTGGGCCACGCCCGCGCCTGCGGCCGCATCGCCTCGCTGCTCGGTCCCGCCGACGCCGCCGCGATCGGCGACTCCCTGGGCACACTGCGGGCCCTGTACGCGCTCGGTGTCCGCAGCCTCACCCTCACCGGTGCGGGCTGGGCGCCGCCCACCGGTCTGACCCGCTTCGGCCAGGAGGTCGTACGCGAGATGAACCGCCTCGGTCTGCTCGCCGACCTCAGCGGAGCACCGGCCGAGACGATGCGCGCGGTCCTGACCGTCTCCCGGGCCCCGGTGATCCTCAGCCGTTCCGGCGCGCTCGCCCGCACCGGTCATCCGGGCAACGCCCCCGACGACGTACTGGCCGCGCTGCGGGAGAACGGCGGACTGTGCATGGTGCCGTTCGCCGCGGACCGCACGGGCCCCGAGCTGGGCGACGTCGCCGACCACCTGGACCACGTCCGCGCCTTGGCCGGCCCCGGCTGCGTCGGCCTGTCGGGTTCGTACGACACCGGCGACGACCACCAGGGCGCGCTGCGGGACACGGCCGGTTACCCGTACCTGATCGCCGAACTCCTGGACCGCGGCTGGCCCGAGGCCGAGCTGGCCCGGCTCACCTGGGGCAACCTCCAACGGGTGCTGCGCGACGTGGAACTCACCGCCCGCTCGGCACAGCAGCGCCGCAGCCCTTCGACAGCGCGCCGGGAGGACCTGGACTGTTAGGTCCCGCTAGGTCGTCCCGCCCGTCGCGTCGGGGAGGCCCGGGAGGCCCGGGGGCGGCAGTGCCCGTGTCGCCCGCCGCACCCCGAGGGCGAGCAGCACCAGCAGCAGGGCGAGCGAGCCCAGCGCCACGCCGACGAGGACGGCCGGGTGCCCGATGAAGGGCATCGCCACGGCTGCGGCCAGCGGCACGGCCCCGGCCGCGTAGAGCCAGGGCGCGGCCGTGCGGTGCACGCTCCGCCACGCCTCGTCGCTCGCCGTGGAGCGTGCGGTGCGGATACCGACGAGAGCGTTACGGCGCAGCAACCCCGTGGCGCCGATCCGGCCGACGACGACCAGGCCGAGCCCGGTCAGGCCGAGCAGGACGGCGATGACGAGGGCCGCGCCCGGGGGGACCGTGTCCGGCACCCCGGACACCTGGAGCACCTCAGGCCTTCGGGCGGCCCATGGCACGGAAGGTCCAGCCGGCCTCGCGCCACTTCGCCGGGTCCAGGGCGTTGCGGCCGTCCAGGATCAGCCGGTGCGCGACGGCCCCGCCCAGCTCCGCCGGGTCCAGCTCGCGGAACTCGCGCCACTCGGTGAGGTGCAGGACGACATCGGCGCCGCGCACCGCGTCCAGCGCGGAGTCGGCGTAGCCGAGGGTGGGGAAGACCCGGCGGGCGTTGTCCATGCCCTTGGGGTCGTACACGGTGACCTGACCGCCCTGGAGGTGGATCTGTCCGGCGACGTTCAGCGCGGGTGAGTCCCGTACGTCGTCCGAGTCGGGCTTGAAGGTGGCGCCGAGCACGGCGACCCGCTTGCCCAGGAAGCCGACGTCGCCCAGCGCCTCCCTGGCCAGTTCGACCATGTGCCCGCGGCGCCGCATGTTGATCGAGTCGACCTCGCGCAGGAAGGTGAGGGCCTGGTCGGCGCCCAGCTCGCCGGCGCGCGCCATGAACGCGCGGATGTCCTTGGGCAGGCAGCCGCCGCCGAAGCCGATCCCGGCCCGCAGGAACTTCTTCCCGATGCGCTCGTCGTGGCCGATCGCCTCGGCCAGCTTCGCCACGTCACCGTCGGCGGCCTCGCAGACCTCGGCCATGGCGTTGATGAACGAGATCTTCGTGGCGAGGAAGGAGTTCGCGGCGGTCTTCACCAGCTCCGCGGTGGGGAAGTCCGTGACGACGAAGGGCGAGCCCTCGGCGAGCGGCGTCGCGTACACCTCGCGCAGGATCTTCTCGGCGCGCTCGCTCTCCACACCGGCGACGATCCGGTCCGGGTGCAGGGTGTCCTGCACGGCGAAGCCCTCGCGCAGGAACTCCGGGTTCCAGGCCAGCTCGACACCCTCGGGCGCCTCGTCGGCGAGCAGCTGCTTCAGCCGCGCGGCCGACCCGACGGGCACGGTGGACTTGCCGACGACCAGCGCGTCGCTCTTCAGGTGCGGGGCGAGGGAGGCGAAGGCACTGTTCACGTAGCTCATGTCGCAGGCGTACTCGCCGTGCTTCTGCGGGGTGTTCACGCAGACGAAGTGGACGTCCCCGAACTGCCCGGCCTCCTGGAAGTCCATGGAGAAGCGCAGCCGCCCGGTGGACCCCGGCAGCCCCTCCACGTGCTTGTGCAGGAGTTCCTCAAGCCCCGGCTCGTACATCGGAACGCGCCCGGCCGACAGCATCTCGATCTTCTCGGGCACGACGTCGAGCCCGAGCACCTCGAACCCGAGCTCCGCCATGGCCGCGGCGTGTGTGGCGCCGAGGTAGCCGGTGCCGATCACGGTGATCCTGAGGGCCATGCGGTGCTCCTAGCGGTACGGGCGGGACAACGCGCCCGAGCATATCCGGGACCCGTTGGGGGGAGCCTCGGTGCGGGGTCGGGAACCTGTCGGCAAACTCACGTATCCAGGACGGTCCGCACCACCTAAAATCAGGGTTACTTAACGGTAGTTAGCATCCCGGCCGACACCGGCCGGCACTGCACAGTCAGCACCTTGGGGAGTGAGAAACCTTGGCAGGTTCGCCCGATTTCGACCTGTACCGGACGTCCGAAGAGCACGACATGCTCCGCGACACGGTGCGCGCGCTCGCCGAGGCGAAGATCGCCCCGCACGCGGCCGACGTCGACGAGAACGCCCGCTTCCCCCGTGAGGCGCTGGACGCACTCGTCGCATCCGACCTGCACGCGGTGCACGTCCCGGAGGAGTTCGGCGGTGCGGGCGCCGACGCGCTCGCCACGGTCATCGTGATCGAGGAGGTGGCCCGCGTCTGCGCGTCCTCCTCGCTCATCCCCGCCGTCAACAAGCTGGGCTCGCTGCCGGTCATCCTCTCCGGCTCCGAGGACCTGAAGAAGAAGTACCTCGCCCCCCTGGCCAAGGGCGACGCGATGTTCTCGTACTGCCTCTCCGAGCCGGAGGCGGGCTCGGACGCCGCGGGCATGAAGACGCGCGCGGTCCGCGACGGCGACTTCTGGGTGCTCAACGGCGTGAAGCGCTGGATCACCAACGCGGGCGAGTCCGAGTACTACACGGTCATGGCCGTCACCGACCCGGAGAAGCGCTCCAAGGGCATCTCGGCCTTCGTCGTGGAGAAGTCCGACGAGGGCGTCTCCTTCGGCGCACCGGAGAAGAAGCTCGGCATCAAGGGCTCGCCGACCCGTGAGGTCTACCTCGACAACGTCCGCATCCCGGCCGACCGCATGATCGGCGAGGAGGGCACGGGCTTCGCCACCGCGATGAAGACCCTGGACCACACCCGCGTCACCATCGCGGCCCAGGCCGTCGGCATCGCCCAGGGCGCCCTGGACCACGCCAAGGGCTACGTCCAGGAGCGCAAGCAGTTCGGCAAGCCGATCGGCGACTTCCAGGGCGTGCAGTTCATGCTGGCCGACATGGCGATGAAGCTGGAGGCGGCCCGCCAGCTCACCTACTCGGCCGCCGCCAGGTCCGAACGCGTCTCGGCCGGCGCCGACAAGGAGGACCTGACCTTCTTCGGCGCCGCCGCCAAGTGCTACGCGTCGGACGCCGCCATGGAGATCACCCTGGACGCGATCCAGCTGCTCGGCGGCTACGGCTACACGCGGGACTACCCGGTGGAGCGGATGATGCGGGACGCCAAGATCACACAAATCTACGAAGGAACCAATCAGGTTCAGCGCATCGTGATGGCACGGAACTTGCCGAAGTAGTCACGAGATGTGCAGAAGGGGGCGTCCGGCCGGACGCCCCCTTCTGCTTGCCCCCGGCCCCTCAGCCGTCCAGCTGCTCCAGCGTCGCGTTCGACGGGGTGCGGCGGGGCTGGATGTCGCGGGCGACGGATTCGGCGTCGCGCAGGACGCGGACCGCGTTCTGCCAGGTGAGTTTGGCGAGGTCGGTGGTGGACCAGTTGCGGGAGAGCAGTTCGGCGATCAGGTTCGGGTAGCCGGAGACGTCTTCGAGGCCGGCCGGGGTGAACGCCGTGCCGTCGTAGTCGCCGCCGATGCCGATGTGGTCGACGCCCGCCACCTCGCGCATGTGGTCCAGATGGTCGGCGACGGTGGCGGCGGTGGCCATCGGGCGGGGGTGCGCGGCCTCGAAGGCGCGCTGGACCTTCATGCCCTCGGCCGTGGTGTCCAGGTGGTGGAGGCCGTGGGCGCGCATGTTCTCGTCCGCGCGGGCCGTCCAGGAGACGGCTTCGGGGAGGATGAACTTGGGGACGAACGTGGCCATCGCGACGCCGCCGTTGGCCGGGAGCGCGGCCAGGACGTCGTCCGGGATGTTGCGCGGGTGGTCGCAGACCGCGCGGGCCGAGGAGTGGGAGAAGATCACCGGCGCCTCGGTCGTCTCCAGGGCCGCGCGCATCGTCGTCGCGGCGACGTGCGAGAGGTCGACGAGCATGCCGACGCGGTTCATCTCGCGCACGACCTCACGGCCGAAGGCGGAGAGGCCGCCGACGCCCGGGGAGTCGGTGGCGCTGTCGGCCCACGCGATGTTGTCGTTGTGGGTGAGCGTCATGTAGCGCACGCCGAGGGTGTGCAGCGCACGCAGGGTGGCGAGGGAGTTGTTGATGGAGTGGCCGCCCTCGGCGCCCATCAGGGAGGCGATGCGGCCGTCCCGGCGGGCCGTCTCCATGTCGTCCGCGGTCAGCGTGCGGACCAGGTCGTCCGGGTAGCGGCTCAGCAGCTGGGCGACGACGTCGATCTGTTCGAGGGTGGCGCTCACCGCGCTGTCGCCGGTGAGGTCGGTGCGCACGTACACCGACCAGAACTGGGCGCCGACCCGGCCCGCGCGCATCCGGGCCAGGTCCGTGTGCAGGTGGGCGCGCTGGTCGGCGCCGATGTCCAGGCGGTCCAGGTCGTAGCGGACGTGCTCGCGCAGCGCCCAGGGAAGGTCGTTGTGGCCGTCGACGACGGGGAAGTCGGCGAGGAGTGCGTGGGCCGCGGTCAGGTCGCTCATGGCTGTTCCCTACTTCCCGAAGCCGAAGGAGTCCTGGCCGCTCATCGCCTTCGCGCGCAGCCGTTTGCCCTTCTCGCTCGCCTGGTCGTTCAGCTCCTGCTGGAAGTCGCGCATCCGGGCCTGGAGGGCGGGGTCGTGGGCCGCGAGGATGCGGGCCGCGAGGAGGCCCGCGTTGCGGGCGCCGCCGATCGAGACCGTGGCGACGGGGACTCCGGCCGGCATCTGCACGATGGAGAGCAGGGAGTCCATGCCGTCGAGGTACTTCAGGGGCACGGGGACGCCGATGACCGGGAGCGGGGTGACGGAGGCGAGCATGCCGGGCAGGTGGGCCGCGCCGCCCGCGCCCGCGATGATCGCCTTGAGACCGCGGCCTGCCGCTTCCTCCCCGTACGCGATCATCTCGTGCGGCATCCGGTGTGCGGAGACGACGTCGACCTCGTAGGGGATCTCGAACTCGGCGAGGGCGGTGGCGGCGGCCTCCATGACGGGCCAGTCGGAGTCCGAGCCCATGACGATGCCGACGAGGGGGGCGGGAGCAGTCATTCGGTGATCGTTCCTCGGAGGTAGCCGGCGGCGTGACGGGCGCGGTCCAGCACGTCGTCGAGGTCGTCGCCGTAGGTGTTGACGTGGCCGATCTTGCGGCCCGGCCGCACGTCCTTGCCGTACATGTGGATCTTCGCCTGCGGGTCGCGGGCCATGACGTGCAGGTACGGCTTGTACATGTCGGGGTAGTCACCGCCCAGCACGTTGCACATGACCGTCCAGCGCGCCCTCGGGCGGGGGTCGCCCAGCGGCAGGTCGAGGACGGCGCGGACGTGGTTGGCGAACTGCGAGGTGATCGCGCCGTCCTGGGTCCAGTGGCCGGAGTTGTGCGGGCGCATGGCCAGCTCGTTGACCAGGATGCGGCCGTCGTGGGTCTCGAACAGTTCGACGGCGAGGTGCCCGACGACGTCCAGCTCGACGGCGATGCGGATGGCGAGCTGCTGGGCCGCACCGGAGAGGGCCTCGGAGAGGCCGGGGGCGGGCGCGATCACCGTGTCGCACACGCCGTCGACCTGCTGCGACTCGACGACGGGGTACGCGACGGCCTGCCCGTGCGGGGAGCGCACGATGTTGGCGGCCAGCTCGCGTACGAAGTCGACCTTTTCCTCCGCGAGGACGGGGACCCCGGCCTGGAGGGGCTCGTGCGCGTCCGCCTCGCTCCGTACGAACCACACGCCCTTGCCGTCGTACCCGCCGCGCACCGTCTTCAGGATGACGGGGTAGCCCTCACCCTCCTGGGCGAACGCCGTCACGTCGGCCGGGCCGGAGACGATCCGGTGCCGGGGGCAGGGGGCGCCGATCTCCGTCAGCTTCGCGCGCATCACCCCCTTGTCGTGGGCGTGCACCAGCGCGCCGGGCCCGGGGCGGACGGGGATGCCGTCCGCCTCCAGGGCCCGCAGGTGTTCGGTCGGCACATGCTCGTGATCGAAAGTGATCACGTCACAGCCGCGCGCGAACGCCCGGAGGGTGTCCAGGTCGCGATAGTCGCCGACGACGACCTCGCTCACCACCTGGGCTGCCGAGTCCTGCGGGGTGTCGCTGAGGAGCTTGAACTTGATGCCGAGGGGGATGCCCGCCTCGTGGGTCATTCGGGCGAGTTGACCGCCACCGACCATGCCGACTACCGGGAACGTCACTCTTCCAGGGTATCCGTAGGCATCCACCACCCGGGACGGGTGGTCGTTCGTACGAACGCACAAGGGCCGGCCCGGCCGCCCCTGGGCCGGAGCACGTCTCCGCGCAGGGCCGGGCGGGTGATGGTTAGCATGGCGGGGTTGACGACATCTTCCGAACGGGGCCGACGGACATCATGAGCGAGCCTGGCGACACCTCGTTGCGGACCCGTGTGGAGCAGCTCGCACGCGAGGTCGCCAAGTTCGGGGCCGTCGGCGGCCTGGGTCTGCTGGTCAACATGGCCGCCTTCAACCTGCTGCGGCACACCACCGACCTCCAGGTCGTGCGGGCCAGTCTGATCGCCACCGTGATCGCGGTCCTCTTCAACTACGTGGGCTTCCGCTACTTCACCTACCGGGACCGGGACAAGAGTGGCCGGGCCAGGGAACTGACGTTGTTCCTGCTGTTCAGCGTGGTGGGCGCGGTCATCGAGAACGGACTGCTCTACGCGGCGACGTACGGCTTCGGCTGGAACAGCCCGCTGCAGAGCAACTTCTTCAAGGTCTTCGGGATCGGGGTGGCGACCCTGTTCCGCTTCTGGTCCTACCGGACGTGGGTGTTCCGGACGCATCCCGCGCAGCCGGAGGCCACGAGCGAGGCGGTCGAGCAGGCGGAGAAGTTCCTGGCGGAGGGCGCTGCCGACGCCTCGTCCGAGTCCGGGCAGCAGCAGCCCGCACCGCGCCCGCTCTGAAGTACCGCCGCGCCGTCGGAGTCCCGTCGCACCGTAGGGGCGCGGCCCGCCCCCGGCGCCTCACCTGATCGTCTTGCCGCTGCCCTCCCCGTCCTGCCTGCTGTCCGGCACGACCGTGCTGAGGAAGAGGGCGAAGACAGCGGGCTTCTGCTGGAGGAGTTCCAGGCGGCCGCCGTCCGCCTCCGCGAGGTCGCGGGCCACGGCGAGGCCGATGCCGGTGGAGTTGCGTCCGCTGATGGTCCGCTCGAAGATGCGCGCGCCGAGGTCGGGGGGGACCCCGGGGCCCTCGTCGGTGATCTCGATGACGGCCTGGTTGCCGGTGACCCGGGAGCGCAGTGCGACGGTGCCGCCGCCGTGCATCAGGGAGTTCTCGATGAGCGCGGCGAGGACCTGGGCGACCGCGCCGGGGGTGCCGACGGCGCGGAGGTTCTTCTTCCCCGACCGTACGATCGCCCGCCCGGCGCTGCGGTAGGCGGGCCGCCACTCCTCCAGCTGCTGCTTGAGCACCTCGTCGAGGTCGAAGGCGACGGCGGAGCCGGTACGCGGGTCGCGGGAGTTGGTGAGCAGGCGTTCCACCACGTCGGTGAGGCGTTCCACCTGGGTGAGGGCGATCGTCGCCTCCTCCTTCACCGTGTCGAGCTCGTCGGTGAGCGTGATCTCCTCCAGCCGCATGGAGAGCGCGGTGAGCGGGGTGCGGAGCTGGTGCGAGGCGTCGGCTGCCAGGCGCCGTTCGGCGGTGAGCATCCGGGCGATGCGTTCGGCGGAGGAGTCGAGGACGTCGGCGACCCGGTCGAGTTCCGGGACGGAGTAGCGCTTGTGGCGCGGGCGCGGGTCGCCGGAGCCCAGCCGTTCCGCCGTCTCGGCGAGGTCGGTGAGGGGGGAGGCGAGCCGGTTGGCCTGCCGTACGGCGAGGAGTACGGCGGCGATGACGGCCAGCAGCGCCACCGCCCCGATGATCAGCAGGGTGCGGCCGACCTCGCGGGTGACGGTGGAGCGGGACTCCTGCACGGTGACGGACTCACCGCGCTCACCGGCGGCCCTGCCCTCGATGACACCGCCGTCGGGCGGGGTGCCGATCTCCATGGCGGGCCGGCCGGGGATCTCGATACGGGCGTACCTGTGGCCTGCGATCTGCTGGGCGAGGACCTGGCGGCTGACGTCACCGTCGCCGCCGAGCCGCCCCTCGACGACGCTGACCAGCCGCAGCGCCTCGGAGTCGACGGACTCCTGGGCGCTGTTGCTGATGGTGCGGGTCTCGACGATGACGAGGGAGACCCCGAAGACGGCGATGACGACGAGCACCACGGCGAGCGTGGAGTTGATCAGACGGCGGCGCATGTCTCAAGAATGCACGCCGCCCGGGTGGGACGTACCGCCGGTCAGCTGTTCTCGGAGCGGAAGCCGACGCCTGCGCCGGTCAGCTGTTCTCGGAGCGGAAGCCGACGCCTGCGCCGGTCAGCTCTTCTCGAAGCGGAAGCCGACGCCTCGTACGGTCGCGATGTAGCGCGGGTTGGCCGCGTCGTCGCCGAGTTTCTTGCGCAGCCAGGAGATGTGCATGTCGAGGGTCTTCGTCGACGACCACCAGGTGGTGTCCCAGACCTCGCGCATCAGCTGGTCGCGGGTGACGACCCGGCCGGCGTCCCGGACCAGGACCCGCAGCAGGTCGAACTCCTTCGCAGTGAGCTGGAGTTCCTCATCGCCCATCCACGCGCGGTGCGACTCGACGTCGATCCGCACGCCGTGGGTGGCGGGCGCCGGGACGGGCTCGGACGAGCCGCGCCGCAGCAGGGCCCGGACCCTGGCGAGGAGTTCGGCGAGCCGGAAGGGCTTGGTGACGTAGTCGTCGGCGCCGGCGTCGAGCCCGACGACGGTGTCCACCTCGTCGGCGCGGGCGGTGAGCACCAGGACCGGCACGGTGTGGCCGTCGGCGCGCAGCCGGCGGGCGACCTCCAGGCCGTCCATGCCGGGCAGCCCCAGGTCGAGCACGACGAGGTCGATGCCCCCCTGGAGTCCGGCGTCGAGGGCCGTCGGCCCGTCCTCGCGGACCTCGACCTCGTAACCCTCCCGACGCAGTGCGCGGGCCAGCGGCTCCGAAATGGATGCGTCGTCCTCGGCGAGCAGTACACGGGTCATGGGGGGAATGTTAGTCGGCGTGGCGAGTGCCCAGGGTGTGATCGTCCTGGAACGGAGAGTGCCTACGGGTCTATGACTCGATTCCATGAAGGACCTTTGATTGTGGGAAGTTAGTTCCACCGCCACCTGTGATCCATGTCTCAAGTCCTTCCATATGTCGCCGTGTGGTGTCGTATGGTGGCGAGCACGCCTTTAGCGCTAGACGGGGACCTTTGCGCTCAATGAGTCACTGAGCTGCAAAGGTCTCTTTTCTGTGTGGAACTGGTGTCAACCGGTTCCTGAGAAGTGAATGACCTATCGGCCGGGCCCTTCGTGCGACGACGCACGCGGGGCGTGGATCCCGGTGCGCTCCGCTCCCTCCGCCTCGCGACCCGAGTGCGGAACCCCCTCAGGCGTGGGGGTGGGACGGAATCCGCTCCCGGTGCCGGCTGCCCCCCACCGGGCGCGTACCCGTAACTCACACGTGGACGCGTCCCGAGCAAGCAAGGATCGACCATGGCGTCCAGCCTGACGAAGGAAACCTCCGGGGCAGTAGCCGCGGACACGGCCTTCTTCGGCCACCCCCGCGGACTGGCCACACTGTTCATGACCGAGATGTGGGAGCGGTTCTCCTACTACGGCATGCGCGCACTTCTGGTTCTCTACCTGGTCTCCGGCGGCGCCGACGCCGCCACGGGCAGCCAGGGCGGCGGCCTTGCGATGACGCTGGCCACGGCCACCGCCATCTACTCCGTCTACGTGGCGATGGTCTACCTCATGGCCATGCCAGGCGGCTGGTTCGGCGACCGCGTATGGGGCGCCCGCAAGACCGTCACCGTGGCGGCCTGCGTGATCATGGCGGGTCACCTCTGTCTGGCGCTGCCGGGTCAGATCTCGTTCTTCGCGGGTCTGATCCTGGTCGCCGTCGGCTCGGGTCTCCTGAAGGCCAACATCTCGACGATGGTCGGCCACCTCTACGACGGGCCGAACGACCCGCGTCGTGACGGCGGCTTCACGCTCTTCTACATCGGCATCAACCTCGGTGCGTTCATCGCGCCGTTCGTGGTCGGTACGGTCGGCGAGAAGGTCAACTGGCACTTCGGCTTCATCCTCGCCGCGGTCGGCATGGGTCTGGGTCTGCTCCAGTTCCTGCTCGGCGGCAAGAGCATGAGCGAGAAGTCCAGGGTCGTCCCGAACCCGCTGAGCCCCGAGGAGCGCAAGGGCCTGCTGCTGAAGGCCGGCGGCATCGCCGTCGTCGTCGCGGTCTTCTACGCGATCGTCGTCTCCATCGGCGTCTTCACGCTGAACTGGGCACTGGTCCCGATCACCCTCGCGGGCCTGATCATCCCGGTCTCCGTACTGGCCAGGATCAAGCGCGACAAGGACCTCTCGGTCCCCGAGCAGTCCAAGATGAGCGCGTACATCTGGTTCTTCGTCGCCGCCGCCGTCTTCTGGATGATCTACGACCAGGGCGGCTCGACGCTCTCCTCGTTCGCCTCCAGCAAGACCGAGTCGACGGTCTTCGGACTGGGCTTCCCGGCCACCTGGTACCAGTCGCTGAACCCGCTGTACGTGATGGCGCTGGCTCCGGTCTTCGCCTGGCTGTGGCTGTGGCTGGCGCGCAAGAACCAGGAGCCGAACACCATCGTGAAGTTCGCGATGGGCATCGTCCTGGTCGGCGCCTCGTTCTTCGTCTTCATCGTCCCGATGAACATGGCGGGCGGCGGCGACAAGGTCTCGCCGATGTGGCTGGTCTCGATCTACATGATCCAGACCATCGGTGAGCTGTGCCTCTCCCCGGTCGGCCTCTCGGTCACCACCAAGATGGCGCCGCAGAAGTACGCCTCGCAGATGATGGGTGTCTGGTTCCTCGCCGTCACGGCGGGCGACTGCGTCACCGGTCTGCTCTCGCTGGGCGGTGTGGACCTGAACGGGCTCGGCGTGATCGCCGCGGAGGCCTCGCTCGCGGTGGTCGCGGGCTTCGCGGTCTGGATGTACCGCAAGAAGGTCCAGACGATGATGGGCGAGATCCACTGATCACGCGCCACCTTCGGGTCTGACACGGACTCTGACACAGGCGAGGGCCCGCCGCACCGAGAGGTGCGGCGGGCCTTCGCGTTGCCACGGACCGTTGGCGTACGGGGCTGCCGGCGGGTGCGCGGTGTTACGGGTCCGCCAGAGGGTGTCCGGTGGGGCAGGGCCGCCGGCGGGTGCCCGGTGCTACGGGGTCGCTAGCGGGTGCCCCGCAGTCGTCGCCACGGGGTGAAGGTGAAGACCGCGCCGCCGAGCAGGATGACGGTGCCCGCGACGAGGGCGAGCGCCCGCAGGGCGCCGCTGTCCTCGGCGCCCGTGTCGGCCAGTCCACCGCCCGTCGTGCCGCCGGACGCCGTGCCCGCGGTGCCTGTACCGCCGGACGAGCCCGTGTCGCTGCCGCCCGCCGAGCCGGACGCACTGCCGCCGCTCGCGCCGCCCGGCTGGGCCGCGGTGTCGAGTTCGAGGGTGACGGGGGCCGCGCCCTTGACCGTGCAGGGAATGCTGATCTTCTGGCCGCCCAGGGTGACGTCGATGTTCAGGGTGCCGGGGGCCAGGGTGGTCCTGCCGCTGGCGCCGGGCTTGTAGGTGCCGGTCATGTCGGGGAGGTCGACCGGCTTGCCCTGCTCCAGGGGGTCCTTGTTGCCGGGGCCCGTGACGTTGACGCTGCCCTTGTCGGAGCCGCCGAGGGTGAGTGCCATGGAGGGCTTCAGGGCGCCGGCGGGGAGGGCGGCGGGGCTGTCCATGACGCCCTTGGCGGTGACGACGGTGATGTCGTAGCTGCCGCCGTTCTTCTTGGCGCTCGCGGTGACCTTGGTCTTGATGCTCGCCGGTCCCGGGGACTGGCAGGCGTACTCGACGGAGACCTCCTTGCCGGGGAAGTCCGTCTTGCCGCCGTCACCGCCGCCGGTGGTGGCGCCGCCCGCGTCGGACCCGCCGGTGGCGGCACCCCCCGAGGCGGAGCCGCCGGTGTCGGAGCCTCCCGTCGAGGTCGTACCGCCCGCGGTCGTGCCACCCGCGGTGGTGCCGCCGGCCGTCGTGCCGCCCGCCGTCGTACCGCCGGCCGTCGTGCCACCCGCGGTCGTACCACCCGCCGTCGTGCCGCCCGTGGTGCCGCCCGAGCCGTCCGTCACCTTGATCGTCGCGGACGGCTGCACCTCCTCCTTGGGCGTGCACTTGGTGTCCGTCGACAGTGGCTTGCTGACGTTGATCGTGTACGCGCCGGGGGTGAGCGTGACGTCGCCCGCCTTCTCCAGCTTCAGCTTGCCCTTCATCTCGGGCAGGATCATCGGGCTGTTCTTGGGGATGGGCGGATTCTGCCGCGGGCCCTCCACCTTGAGGTCACCCGTGGCCGCCCCGCCGACCTTGACGGTGCCGGACGGCTTGACGGTGTCCTTGTCGAGGTCGAGGACGTCGGGATTCTTGGATGCGGCCTCGACGGTCTTCCAGACCACCTCGACCTCGTCGCCGACCTTCGCCGTGGCCGGCGCGGTGACGGACACCTTGGTGGTGCCCTGGACCGCCGGGAGCCCGGAGATGGGCGGCGGGATGCACTCGGTCTTGTAGGCGACCTCGGCGGCCTGCGCGGGAGATGCGGCCAGTACGACTCCCGCACCTGTGAGCATCAGCGCGATCCCTGCCGCGCTCATCCTCCGTTGAGTCTTCACGAGTCACCTTTCGGGGGTCTGGGAACGGGTGGTGCCTTCGTGCGGTGCGGAAACCTGTGCGTGCGGGGCGGCCGGGCCCGGTGCGGTGTCCGGGGTGAACCACGGGAGCGCCGCGGTGGTGGTCGTCGTCGCCGGACCGGCGGAGGTGGCCGGCGGCCCTGCCGGGCGGGCGGGTTCCTCAGCGTCCCCTTCCGCGCCCCCGGCCCCTGCCGGGCGCGCGGCGGTGCGGTGGCGGGCGGGGGCCCTGGGCACCCTGCGCACCGCGCGCGCCACCGCGCCCGGCCGCACCCGGTCCACCACCGCCATCCCGATCCGGAACAGCGCCGCCGGGACCACGACCGCCAGCAGCAGCCAGAACAGGACCACGCCCCACGGCCGGTCCACACCCCACGGCTGCGCCGCCATCAGCTTCGAGCCGTACTTCACCGAGACCAGGTAGTCGCCGTGCGCGCCCGCCGGCAGCTGCACGTCGAGTGCGACCTCGGCCCGCTTGCCCGGCGCGATCGTGCCCCGCCACTGGCGTTCCTCCCAGAGCGGCGCGAACACCCCGTGCGAGGTGCCCACCTGGAAGACCGGGTCGGTGACCGGCGCCGATCCCACGTTGCCGAACTCGACGACGACCCTGCGGGCCTGCGGGGAACCGAACCAGGTCAGCAGCGACCCGGAACCGTCGAGCCGTACCGTACGGTCCACCACGGCGAGCCGGCCCGCGTCCGGGGCGGGCTCGGGCAGTGGCGCGACGGGATGCCCGGCCACCTTGAACTCGGCGTCCACGACGGCTGGTTGACCCTGTACGGTCGCGACGTGCACGACACACGGGCACGGCTTGGGCGGCTCGGCGACCGCGAGTACGCGGCGGAAGGCGCCCTTGGCGTCGGTGGTGACGGCCCGGCCGTCGGCGTTGGCACAGGAGTTGGTGCCGCCCCGCACCCCGGCGGCGGGTGACGCCTCGCCGCAGATGAGCAGCATCAGGAGCGCGCCCGGCCGCCAGCCGGAACCCCTGACGGTGATCTCACCGCCTTTGCCCGCCTCTTTCTTCGACAGCGTGACGAGGGGTTTCGGCGCCGGCTCGGCGCCGCTCGCGCCACCGGCCGGCACCAGGAGCAGGAAGGCCGCCAGGGCCGCAGCGATGGTGGTGGCGTACCGTCCGCGTCGCCTCTTCATGCGCGCTCCTCCTGTGCGTTCCCTCTGGCGTTCCTCCTGCGCCGTACGGTCCACAGCACCGCGCCCGCGCCCGTCGCCAGCGCCAACGTCCCTCCGCCGAGCGCGGGTCCCCACGTCACGAAGGTCGCCGTGGCGGCGCCCTCCTCGCGGACGCCGCCCTGCGCGGTGACGGTGAGCCGGGCCTCGGCCCGGTCCAGGGCGGGGGTGTCGGGCCAGGGTTCGGCGTGTTCGGTGCGGCGGCCGGGGGCCAGTGCGCCCACCGGGTGCGCCTCGCGCCGCAGCAGTTCGCCGAAGAGTCCTTGGGCGCGGACGGCGACGTGCGGGGAGAGCGTGGTGTTGCCGCGGTTGACCAGTGCGTACCGGATGACCCCGTCGTCGATCCGCACTTCCTCGACGGAGAGCGCGGCCAGGGTCGGCCCGCTGACCTTGAGCCGGACCGCGGTGCGCTGCTCGCGCCCGTCCGCGGAGGAGGCCACGACCGCCCCCGGGTGGTCGCCCGGCGTCGCGCCTGCGGGGACGGTCACCGTGAAGGGCACGTCCGCGCGGGTGCGGGGCGGCACCTTCACCTCGCTCCGCGCGAGCACGATCCAGGCGCCCGCCGCCCGCTCGCCGGACTCGGCCCGCAGCTGCACGGTGCGAGCCGCGCGGGCCGGGTTGGTGACGGACAGCTTGTCCTCGAAGACGGTGCCGGGCGCACCCTGGAGGTAGAAGTACGGGCGCCCGCCGCTGTCGGACGCGCCGGGCCTGCTGCCGCCGCCGGCGGCCGGCCCCGCCGTCCAGGCCCCGGCCGGCGGGGAGGCGGCGGCCGGTGCCCGGTCCGCGGAGGACGCGGGCGGCCCGGCGGCGTACAGAAGTCCCAGGGTCGCGCACAGGACGGTGAGCGGGCGGAGTTGGCGACGCACGTTCCCTCCGGCCGGATCAGCTCGCGGACCGCTGGTTGCGCCGGGTCAGCCAGAGCACTCCGGCCGCCCCCGCGAGCAGGACGGTGCCGCCGAGGGTGCCGAGGGCCGCGGCGGAGTCGAGCGGCCCGGTCCTCGGGAGCTCGTCGCCGCCGGACGCCCCGCTCTGGGACGTACCGCCGGATCCGTCGTCCGCCGCGCCGCCGGATGCGCCGCTGCCGCCCGCGCCCTGGACGGCCAGCTCCAGCGAGGGTTTGGGGCTGTTGGAGGGGGTGCAGGTCGTCGTGGTGCCCAGTGCCTTGATGGTCAGGACGGAGGCGGTGAAGGTGACCTTGCCGCTCTTGCCGGGCGTGTAGGTCCCGGAGAGGTCACTGATCTTGATGGGGGAATTCGCGGGTATCGCGGCGGAGTTGGTGGGCCCCGCGACGGAGACCGTGCCGCCGTCCGCACCGCCCACCTTGATGACGGCGCTGGGCTTCATGGCGCCCTTGCCGAGTTCGACGGGGCTGGAGGAGACGCCCTTCTGGAAGGACATGGTGAGGGTGTAGCCGCTGCCGCCCTTGACCGCCTTGATGTCGATCGGGGAGACGGCGCTCTTGTCGCCGATCGGGGTCTTGCACCGGTAGTTGACGTCGACGACGTCGGCCTGCGCGGCGGGGGCGGTGATCAGCACCACCGAGCCCAGGGTCACCGCCGCCAGTGCGAGAGTTGTCCGCTGCCGGGTCCGCTTCTGGTACGACACCTGGTGATCCCCTCGTACGCCGGAACGCCGCATTGCTGACGGCGCATCAGATTGGGCGCTCAAGGTACGCCGGGGACCGTGGGAGGGGAAGACAAAGAGCACGCCGTATCGACGTGCTCTCCAACAACACTTCCCCCAGCCGGCTCGCGGGCCGGCGACCGGTCAACGGCTAGGCAGGGGCGGCCAGTTCCGCCCAGACCGTCTTTCCCGCGCTCTGTCCGCCGCCCTCGGGCGTCCGGGCGACGCCCCAGTCCAGGCAGAGCCGCTGGACGATGAACATGCCGTGGCCGCCGGGGCGGCCCGCCCGGTGCGGGGTGCGCGGCGCCGGCTCGCCGCCGCTGCGGTCGGTGACCTCAAGACGGAGCACCTTGCCGTCACTGGCGACCCGCAGGCTCTCGGGGCCCTCCGCGTGCAGACAGGCGTTGGTGACGAGCTCGGAGACGACGAGCAGGACGTCCTCGGCCGCGGCCCGCCGGTCGGCGGTGGACGCGGGCAGCCAGCCCCAGTCGTACAGCGCCTGCCGGGTGAAGTCGCGGGCGAGCGGAACGATGCCACTGGCCCCGTTCAGCGGGAGGGAGCGCACCTGGGCGGCAGACATACGGGTGGAGGGACCTGACGGGGTCTGCGTTCCCTCGGCGGGGACCGGGTGGGCGGACGCCCCGGAGGGCGACGAGGCCGACTCCACGGACGCTTCGGAGGCGGACACGTGCGGCACTTCGGGGGACACGTCCGCCGCGGGCCTGCGGGGGGCTCCGGAGGACGCGTCGGCGGCGGTGGGGGGCACGGCTGCCCGGGACGTACCTGCGGCCAGGGAACCGGCGGAGGCAGGCGCGACCGCGGGCCCGTCGGCCGCCACGGACTCACCGGACGCATCGGGCTCACCGGACGTGTCGGCAGCCGCGGCGGGCGCGGGCGCGGCCGACGCTTCGGAGGCGGAGGCGATGCCGTCCGGCTCGGGGCCGAGGTCGCCCGGCGGATGCTGCCGGGTGGTGCTCATCAGCGCTTCACCTCACCGATTCACCAAATTGTCGTTTGCAGGGTCTGAGGTTCCTCCTGCCCGACCGAACCGTGAGAACACCCACGATTCGCTACGAGCCGTGCCGCGCGTCTCACGCGGTCCGCAGCGGAGGCCGGCGGGGTTCAGTCGCCCAGGGGGGCCGCGAGGGCGGCGTCGAGCGAGTCGTGGACGGTGAAGACCGCCTCGGCCCCGGTGATCTCGAACACGCGGGCCACCACGGGCTGCATGCCCGCCAGATGTACCTCGCCGCCTGCGGCCTCGGCCTTCAGCCGGGCCCCGAGCAGCACGTTCAGCCCGGTGGAGTCACAGAATTCGAGCAGCGAACAGTCGATCACGAGCCGTGTCCGCCCGTCGTCGAGCGCCTGCTCCAGAGGTTCCCGAAGCAGCTCGGCCGTGTGGTGATCCAGCTCACCCGCCGGCGTCACGATCTCGTTCCGGCCCTCGGTCCGCACTTCGACCTGAAGCCGGCCCCGGTTCGCGCTGCCGACCGTCCCGCGGTCCATGCCCGTCCCTTTTCGCCGTCGTGTTGTTCTGCTTGCTCTGCGTACTGCGTGTTTGAAGCTGTGGTCCAGAGTATTCGTAGCTGCGCGCGGCCCGCCCGGCGGGCCTTCGCCCTGGCCGCACCCTAACCGCGCATCAAGACAGCGGGGTATGCCCCCGACAGCAGCAGAAGACTACGCCTTCTTCACACCCACGGGTAGTCGAACAACGTCCTGAACTGGGCTTATTCGGACATAAGGCACTTGCAACCGCCCGCTGCCAGCGGGTAGGCCTAGTAGGGACACATCCGGCCACCACCCGCCCACCACCGGCTTTGGAGGCGCCGCTTCACCGCAGGAACACGTATCGGCATCGGCAGCCATATGCCGAGAACGATGGAGGAGACCATGTCACCCCGGCTCGACGAAACGCGTACTCACCACAAACCGGACGCGGCGTCGACACCCCCGCCCCCGCAGATCGAGACAGGAACCGGAGGCGGCGCGAGCTCCGTGGCCATTGTGGCATCTGCCACGCCCGCCGTGTCCACCTCGGGCCAGATGCTCACGGAGCGGCCCCTGAGCCTCGCCGACCTTCCCGAGATCCCGCCGTACGACGAGGTGGGGCCGCTGGATGCCAGGGCCCTGTCGAAGACGCTCTTCGAGCGCCTGGAATTCCTCGAAGAGGGAACCCACGCACACGCCTACGTCCGCAACACCCTGGTCGAGCTGAACCTGGCCCTGGTCAAGTTCGCCGCCTCCCGGTTCCGCACCCGCAGCGAACCGATGGAGGACATCATCCAGGTGGGCACCATCGGCCTGATCAAGGCCATCGACCGCTTCGAGCTCAGCCGGGGTGTGGAGTTCCCCACCTTCGCCATGCCGACGATCATCGGCGAGATCAAGCGCTTCTTCCGTGACACCTCCTGGTCGGTGCGCGTGCCGCGCCGCCTCCAGGAGCTGCGGCTCGACCTCGCCAAGGCCGGGGACGAGCTGGCCCAGCAGCTGGACCGCTCCCCCACCGTGGCGGAGCTGGCCGAACGCCTGGACATCACGAAGGAAGAAGTCGTCGAGGGGATGGCCGCGAGCAACGCCTACACGGCCAGCTCGCTGGACGCCCAGCCCGAGGAGGACGACTCCGAGGGCGCGCTGGCCGACCGGATCGGTTACGAGGACCACGGTCTGGAGGGCATCGAGTACGTCGAGTCCCTCAAGCCCCTGATCGCTTCGCTTCCCACCCGTGACCGGCAGATCCTCTCCCTCCGTTTCGTCGCCAACATGACGCAGTCGGAGATCGGCGACGAGCTCGGCATCTCGCAGATGCACGTCTCGCGCCTGCTGTCGCGCACGCTGGTCAAGCTCCGCAAGGGCCTGACCGTGGTCGAGTAGTCACCGCCGCTCCGCGAGGAGTTGTGAACCGAACGTTGGGCTGCCCCAGGCCGTATCCGGGGCAGTCCAACGTTCTTTTGTGCGGGCACTGTGTGCCGGTGGTGCAAGGTCCGCCTACCCAGGACCTCACACGGCAAGCACACCGTTTCGCCAGACCGCCGAGACGAGCGGCACGCCGGGCCGGTAGGCGAGGTGCACATGGCTGGGCGCGTCGAGAAGTGCCAGGTCGGCGCGGGCCCCGACCACGATCCGGCCGACGTCCGTACGACGCAGCGCCCGCGCCCCGCCCGCGGTCGCCGCCGCGAGCGCCTCGTCGGGAGTCATCCCCATGTCGCGTACGGCGAGGGCGATGCAGAACGGCATCGAAGAGGTGAACGAGGAACCCGGGTTGCAGTCCGTCGACAGCGCCACGCGCACCCCGGCGTCGAGCAGCCGCCGCGCGTCCGGCCACCGGGCCCGGGTGGAGAACTCCGCGCCCGGCAGCAGCGTCGCCACGGTGTTGCCGCTCGCGAGCGCGTCCACGTCCGCGTCGGTGAGGTGGGTGCAGTGGTCGGCGCTCGCCGCGTCGAGCTCCACGCCGAGCTGGACGCCCGGCCCGTAGGACAGCTGGTTGGCGTGGATCCGGGGCACCAGCCCCTTCGCCTTGCCCGCGGTCAGGATCGCCCGCGCCTGGTCCCCGTCGAACGCCCCCTTCTCGCAGAAGACGTCGATCCAGCGGGCGTGGGGGGCGCACGCGTCGAGCATCTCGCCGGTCACGAGGTCGACGTAGCCCGCCGGGTCGTCGGCGTGCTCGGGCGACACGATGTGCGCACCGAGGTAGGTGACCTCCGACGTCTGCTCGCTCGCGATGCGCAGCGCGCGCGCCTCGTCCTCGACGGTCAGCCCGTAACCGGACTTGGTCTCGAAGGTGGTCGTGCCCTGCCGCAGTGCCTCGCGCAGGTACCTGGCGAGGTTGGCGGAGAGTTCCTCGTCGCTCGCGGCGCGGGTCGCGGCGACGGTGGTCCTGATGCCGCCCGCCTCGTAGGGGCGGCCCGACATACGGGCGTTGAACTCCTGGGTGCGGTCGCCGCCGAAGACGAGGTGCGAGTGCGAGTCGACGAAGCCGGGGATCGCGGCCCGCCCCTGCGCGTCGTGCCCGGCGTCGGCGGCGGGTGCGTTCGCGGTGGGCCCGACCCAGGCGACGCGGTCGCCCTCGAAGACGACGGCGGCGTTCTCGATCAGGCCCAGGGGCCCTTCGCCGAGGCCGGGGTCGTTGGTGACGAGGCTGCCGATGTTGCGGACGAGGGTGGTGGTGGCCGGGGCCGGGGTGGTGGCGCTCATGGCGGAATCCTTGTGGTTGGCGGTGCCCGTGCCGGGGGCGGGCCCGCCCCCGGTACGGACTCCTGACGTCAGCCGTGCAGGGCCCTGATGGCCGCGGTGAGGGCCCCCGCGGTGTCCGGGATCGCCGTGTGCACGCCGTCGCGGACCACCTGACGGCCGCCGACGACGGTGTGCCGGACGTCCGCGCCCGTGGCGGCGAAGACGGCTGTCTCGGCGCCCAGCATGGGGACGGGGCCGGCCGTGCGGACGGTGTCCAGGGCGAGGGTGGTGAAGTCGGCGAGGGCGCCCGGCTCGATGGTGCCCGCGTCGGGCCGGCCCAGCGCCGCGTGGCCGTCGGCGGACGCGGCGCGCAGCAGGGCCGCCGCCGTCCAGTGGCCACGGGTACGCGAGCGCAGACGTTCGTTCAGCTCCATCGCCCGTGCCTCTTCGAAGAGGTCGATGACAGCGTGGCTGTCGCTGCCCAGACAGAGCGGGGAGCCGGCCTGCTGGAGCGGCACCGCGGGGCCGATCCCGTCGGCGAGGTCGCGTTCGGTGGTGGGGCACATGCAGGTGCCGGTGCCCGACGAGCCGATGAGGGCGATGTCGGCGGCGGTGAGATGGGTGTTGTGGACACCGGTGGTACGCGGGCCCAGCACGCCGTGGTCGGCGAGGAGCTGGGTGGGCGTGCAGCCGTGGGCCGCCAGGCACGCCTCGTTCTCCGCGGTCTGCTCGGAGAGGTGGACGTGCAGGGGTGCCTCGCGGTCCTGCGCCCACTTCGCGACCGTGGCGAGTTCGGCGGCGGGCACCGCGCGCACGGAGTGGACGGCCGCGCCGTGGCGTACGAAGGGGGTGTCCTTGAGGGACGAGACCCGTTCCGCCCAGGCCTGGGCCGTCCCGTCCGAGAAGCGCAGCTGGTGCGAGCTGGGCGGCTCGCCGAAGCCCGAGGAGAGGTAGGCGGTGTCGAGCAGGGTGAGGCGGATGCCGGCGTCGGACGCCGCGGCGATCAGGGCCTCGCCCATCGCGTTGGGGTCGGCGTAGGGGGCCCCGCCCGGGGTGTGGTGGACGTAGTGGAACTCGCCGACCGAGGTGATCCCGGCGAGCGCCATCTCCGCGTACACGGCGCGGGCCAGCGCGTGGTAGGAGTCGGGGGTCAGCCGCGCGGCCACCCCGTACATCACCTCGCGCCAGGTCCAGAAGGTGCCGGAGCCGACCTGGACCGTGGAGCGCAGCGCCCGGTGGAAGGCGTGCGAGTGGGCGTTGGCGAGGCCGGGGAGGGTGAGTCCGCGCAGGGCCTCGGCGCCCGGCGGGCAGGCCGTGACCCCGGTGCGGACAGCGGTGACGCGGCCCTCGTCGGACACTTCCACCGCCACGCCCGGCTCGACGTAGGTGGCGAGCCAGGCGTGTTCCAGCCAGTAGGTGGTCGTCATGCGCAGGCGAGGCCTTCCGTTACGTCGGCGAGCGCGCGCACCCCGGCCACGCAGTCGTCCTCGGCTGCGTACTCCGCCGGGGAGTGCGAGACGCCGGTGGGGTTGCGTACGAACAGCATGGCGGTCGGCACCGCCGCGGAGAGGATCCCCGCGTCGTGTCCGGCGCCCGTTCCCAGCACGGGGACGGGCGGGGCGCCCTCGCCGCCGAGCAGCCTGGCGAGTTCGTCGCGCAGGGCGTGCTCGAACTCGACGACCGGGGTGAACGATTCCCGCACGACGGTGAGGTCGATGCCGGAGC
This sequence comes from Streptomyces sp. NPDC091272, assembly GCF_044757485.1. Lineage (NCBI taxonomy): Bacteria > Bacillati > Actinomycetota > Actinomycetes > Kitasatosporales > Streptomycetaceae > Streptomyces > Streptomyces sp. NPDC091272. Next base: position 511,987 of record NZ_JBIVVC010000004.1, on the reverse strand, counting down.
GGCCTGCCGCGTCCCTGGCCGCGGTCTCGATGCCCGCGATCACCGCGTCCAGGGTGTCCTGGTCGGCGGCGCGCGAGTCGAGCCAGCCCCTGACGAGGGACGGGATCGCGTTGACGCCGTTCGGCTCGACCGAGATCTTCCCGAAGGTCGCCACCGCGCCGGTGAGCTGGGCCTGGGCGCGGGCGGCCAGCACCGTCTCGGCGTACGTGAGCATGGGGTCGCGGCGGTCCACCAGGCGGGTGGTGCCCGCGTGGTTGGCCTCGCCGCGGAAGTCGTACCGCCAGCGGCCGTGCGGCCAGATCGCGGAGGCGATGCCGACCGGGTCGCCGCTCAGGTCCAGGGCGCGGCCCTGTTCCACGTGCAGCTCGACGAACGCGCCGATGCGGGCCAGGCGCTCGGGGTCGGGGCCGATGGCGGCCGGGTCGTACCCGGCCGCCTCCATGGCCTGCGGCAGGCTGGTTCCGTCCCCGTCGCGCAGCTCGTACGCCTTGGCGGCGGTGAGCTGTCCCGCGGCCAGCCGGGAGCCCACGCAGGCGAGCCCGAACCGGGCGCCCTCCTCGTCACCGAAGTTGGTGACGGCCACCGGCCTGGTGAACTCCGCTCCCCTGCGGCGGAGTTCGTCGAGCGCCGCGAAGGAGGAGACCACCCCGAGCGGCCCGTCGAAGGCGCCGCCGTCGGGGACGGAGTCCAGGTGGGAGCCGATGACGACGGCGTCCCCAGCGAGCGGGTCGCCCTGCCAGGCCCACTGGTTGCCGTTGCGGTCCAGTTCGTAGCTGAGGCCGCGGGCCTGCGCCTGGGCGCGGAACCAGGCCCGGCAGTCGGCGTCGGCGGCCGTCCAGGCGTACCTGCGGTAGCCGCCGGTGCTCTTGTCCCGGCCGATGGGCGCGAGGTCCGCCCACATCTCGTGGAACGAGGAGCTCACGCGCCCTCGCCCTCCTTCATCGGGATGCGTACGCCCTGGGCGTCCGCGGTCTCGTCGGCGATGTCGTAGCCGGCGTCGACGTGCCGGATGACGCCCATGCCGGGGTCGTTGGTGAGCACCCGGCGGATCTTCTCGCCCGCGAGCTTCGTGCCGTCGGCCACCGAGACCTGGCCCGCGTGGATCGAGCGGCCCATGCCGACGCCGCCGCCGTGGTGGATGGAGACCCAGGAGGCGCCGGAGGCGACGTTCACCATGGCGTTGAGCAGCGGCCAGTCCGCGATGGCGTCGGAGCCGTCGAGCATGGCCTCGGTCTCGCGGTACGGGGAGGCCACCGAGCCGCAGTCGAGGTGGTCGCGGCCGATCGCGAGGGGGGCGGCGAGGGTGCCGTCCGCCACCATGTTGTTGAAGAGCTCGCCGGCCTTGTCGCGCTCGCCCTGGCCGAGCCAGCAGATGCGGGCGGGCAGTCCCTGGAAGTGGACGCGCTCGCCGGCCATCTTGATCCAGCGGTGCAGGGACTCGTTCTCCGGGAAGAGCTTGAGCAGCTCGCGGTCCGTCTTGTGGATGTCGGACGCCTCGCCGGAGAGCGCGGCCCAGCGGAACGGGCCCTTGCCCTCGCAGAACAGCGGGCGGATGTACGCCGGAACGAAACCGGGGAAGTCGAACGCCCGCGCGTAACCGGCGAGTTGTGCCTCGCCGCGGATCGAGTTGCCGTAGTCGAAGACCTCGGCCCCGGCGTCCATGAAGCCGACCATGGCCTCGACGTGCTTGGCCATCGACTCCCGGGCCCGCTGGGTGAAGTCGGCGGGCTTCTCGGCCGCGTAGGACGCCATGTCGTCGAAGGCGACGCCGAGCGGGAGGTAGGCGAGCGGGTCGTGCGCGGAGGTCTGGTCGGTCACGATGTCGATCGGCGCGCCTTCGGCGAGCATCCGCGGGAGCAGTTCGGCCGCGTTGCCGAGCAGGCCGATGGAGAGCGGCTTGCGGGCGTCGCGGGCCTCGACCGCCAGCTGGAGCGCGTGCTCCAGGGAGTTGGCCCGTACGTCCAGGTACTTGTGCTCGATGCGGCGCTCGATGGCGCGCGGGTCGACGTCGATGCAGATCGCGACGCCGTCGTTCATGGTCACGGCCAGCGGCTGGGCGCCGCCCATGCCGCCGAGCCCCGCGGTGAGGGTGATGGTCCCGGCGAGGGTGCCGCCGAAGCGCTTGGCGGCGACCGCGGCGAACGTCTCGTAGGTGCCCTGGAGGATTCCCTGAGTACCGATGTAGATCCACGAACCGGCGGTCATCTGGCCGTACATGGTGAGCCCGAGTGCTTCGAGGCGCCGGAACTCCTCCCAGTTCGCCCAGTCGCCGACCAGGTTGGAGTTGGCGATGAGCACCCGCGGCGCCCACTCGTGGGTCTGCATGACGCCGACCGGGCGGCCGGACTGGACGAGCATCGTCTCGTCCTGCTTGAGCGTCCGCAGCGTGCGCACCATGGCGTCGAAGGAGCGCCAGTCACGGGCCGCCTTGCCGGTACCGCCGTAGACGACGAGCTTGTCGGGGTGCTCGGCGACCTCGGGGTCGAGGTTGTTCTGCAGCATCCGCAGGGCGGCCTCCTGCTGCCATCCCAGGGCACTGAGCTCCGTACCGCGCGGGGCTCGTACGGGTCGCGGTCCTGACATGGGTGCCTCCTCGTGGCGGACATGATGCTGTTATTCACATCCTGTGCTTCTGAATAGAACTAGTCAACACCCACTCCCGACGATTTCCCGCCGCGATGGCGGGGAGTGGGCGTTCGGGGTGTCGCGAGGCGGCGGGCCTTCGGGGTTGCGTGGGGGGCCGGGCCCTCGGGGTGTCGGGCGGTCGGCCTTCGGGGTTTCGAGGTAGCCGGGCCGTCGAGGTGCGGGGCGGCCGCCGGGGGCGCGGGGTTGCCAGCTCGGGGCGCAGGGTGGCCACCGCGGCGATGGGACGGCCGCCGCGGGGCGCGCGCCTTCCGGCCGCGGGGGCCCACCCCGTGCGCCCACGGGGGCCCGTGCGTCCGCGTGCCCCCGGCCCGTACGCCTGCGGAGCCCCTTCCCGGGCGCCCATGGAGCCCGGTCCCGTGCGTCCGCCGGGGGCCCGTCCCGTGCGCCCGCGGAGCCCGCCCGGCACGCCCGCGGGCACCCGTCCCGTGCGTCCACGGAAGCGCGCCCCGGGCGTTCGCCGAGTCCGTCCCGTGCGCCCACGGGACCCCACCCCGTGCGTCCGCCGAGCCCGCCCCGCACGCCCCCGAGGCCCCTCCCGTGCGTCCGCCCGATGCCCCGGCGCGGGCAGGTTAGTCCGGAGGGGGTTCTTCCGTTGGAATATGCCAGAACTCCCCTCCGAAGCCTCACAGTTGCGTAGTGTCATGACCTCACGCCGGCCCGGTGGGGACCCGGGGGAGGGGAGTTCTGCGTGTCCGGAATCGACGCATGCCTGGTCGAAGCGATGGAGTTGCCCGGCGCACGCGGGGCCGCCGTCGTCGACTGGACCAGTGGGCTCGCGCTCGGTACGGCGGGCCGGCTGCCCGGCGGGGACACCGAGACCGCCGCCGCGGAGTCCGCCGAGCTGGCCCGGATGGCCGCCGAGCACTCCACCTTCACCCCCGACGACGGCGGCGACGCCAAGGGGCTGCCCGTCGAGGACGTCATTATCACCACCCGCACCGACTACCACCTGCTGCGGTACGTGGAGACCTCCTTCGACAGCAGCGTCTTCCTCCATCTGTGGCTCGACCGGGAACTGGGCAACCTCGCGCTCGCCCGGCTCCGGCTCGCCGACCTCGCCGAACGGCTGGTGCTTGGATGAGTTCCGCGACCGTCTTCCCGCCCGTACCGACGTCGACCGCCCTCTCCCCCATGCTGGCCCGGCTCGCCGACGAGCGGGCCACCGGCGCGCTGCTGCGCGACCACGGCACCCTCTACCTCGCCGACGGCAAGGTCGTGCACGCGGAGAGCCCTGCCGCGCCGGGGCTCGACGTCCTGCTGCACGGGCGGCTGCCGCGCGAGGGCTGGCAGGAGGCGTTCGACCGGGCGGGCCCCGCGGGCAGGGTCGGGCGGTTCCTGGTGGACAGCGGGCGCCTCGCGGACGGCGAGCTCGAACTCGCCCACCTGGGCGCCCTGTTCGACGCCGCGTACTTCGCACTGGCCCCGGGCAGCGGCCCGACCAGGTTCCGGCACGGGGTCGCGCACTGGATGGGCCCGGTACGCCCCGTCCCCGCCCGGACCGTGGCCCGCGAGTGCCTGCGCCGCCGGCAGCTGCTCGACTCGCTGTGGCCCCATCCGGAGATGGACAACTCCCCTGTCGGGCCGGGCGACACGGACCTCCACGTCACCCGGCGCCAGCAGGACGTGCTCGACCTGGCCGACGGGGTACGCACCCCCGCCGACATCGCGCGGGCGCTCGGGCGGCCCGCCTTCCACACCCTGGTCGACATACGGCGACTGGCCGCGGCCGGCGCGGTGACGACACCCGCGGCCGCTCCCCCGCCCACGCCCGTGCCCCGGTGGGTGGCGGACATGAAGGAGGACCCGGACGTCGCGCTGCTGCGCAGACTCCGCGACGCCCTGGAGGCGCTGTGAGGAACCCATGGTGAGACGTGCCCTGCGCACCCGGGTCGTACGGGGCGAGAAGCGTACGGACAGGGGAAGCAGCATGCCGCAGCCGAGACCGCCCGACCCCCTGGTGCTCGCCGAGGTCCTCGCGGAGATACACCGGCTGCGGGCCCGGCTGCCCCAGCTGACCGGCGCGCTCGCCGCCAGCGTGGACGGCCTGGTGCTGGCCGACGACGCGCCGGGCGTCGAGACCGAGGGCGTCGCCGCGCTCACGGCCGCCGCCCTCGGAGTCTCGCTGCGGCTGACCGACGCCACCGGGCAGGGCGGCTTCAGGGAACTGCTGGTCCGCGGCGACGGGGGGTACGTCGCCACCTACGCGGCGGGCACCTCGGCCGTCCTCACCCTGCTCGCCGAGGACCGGATCAACGTCGGCCGCCTGCACCTGGAGGCCCGCAGGGCGGGCGCCCGGATCGGCACCCTCGTCGACGGGACGAACGCCACCACGACCACCTGAACATCGACCCACCCCGACCCACACGACCCACACGAAGGAAGTGCGACCGCTCATGGCCAACACCGAAGCCGCCCTCAAGGAAGCAATGTCCACCATCGAGGGCACCATCGGAGTCGCCCTCGTCGACTACACCAGCGGCATGGCGCTGGGCACCGCGGGCGGCAGCAAGGAACTCGACCTCACGGTCGCCGCCGCGGGGAACACCGACGTGGTGCGCGCCAAGGTCCGCACCATGGAGCACCTCGGGCTCAGTGACGAGATCGAGGACATACTCATCACGCTCAGCAGCCAGTACCACCTGATCCGCCTGCTCAAGGGCCGCGGCACCAACGGGCTCTTCCTCTACCTGGCGCTCGACAAGAGCCGCGCGAACCTGGCGATGGCCCGCCACCAACTCAGGAAGATCGAAGCCGAGTTGGACGTCTGAGTCGCCACCCGGCGGGAGTGCGGGCACCCGGCACCCGCACTCCCGCCACCCTCGGCACCCTCGCCACCCCCGTCACCCCCGAGGGGACGCGCCTCACTCGATGAACAGCCCCCGCGCGGCCGCCCGTACGTCGAACTCCTCCAGCCGGGCCTGCGCCTGCGGCAGCCCGTCGCACATCGCCTCCAGCAGCACCCGGCCCAGCAGCATCGGCGCGCACGCCGTGTCGAAGGCGAGCCCGGTGCCGACCGCCGCCGGGATCAGCAGATCGCTGTGGTGCGCGACCGGGGCGAACGCGGAGTCCGCGACCGTGACCACGGTCAGCCCCTGCTCGCGCGCGTACGCCAGTGCCTCCACCACCTCGCGCGGATGGCGCGGCAGCGCGAAGCACAGCAGCACGTCCGCACCCGCCCGCCGCGCGGCGTCGATCCGGTCGGCGAGCATCGACCCGCCCTCGTCGAGCAGCCGTACGTCCGGGTGCACCTTCGCCGCGAAGTAGGCGAAGCCACGCGCCTGTGAGGACGCGGCACGCAGCCCGAGCACCGGCAGCACGGGCGAGGCGGCGAGGAGCCGGCCGGCGCGTTCGACCGGCGCCGGGTCGGCGAGCAATTCCGCGAGGTGCCGCAGGTTCTCGATCTCGGCCTGCACCGCCTGCTGGTACTCGTTGTACGAGGCCGATGCTCCGGGCCCCGGGTCCACCGCCGGTGCCACCTCCCGCAGATGCCTGCGCAGCGCGGGATAGCCGTCGAAGCCCAGCGCGACCGCGAACCGGGTCACCGATGGCTGGCTGACCCCGGCCAGCTCCGCCAGCTCCACACTCGACAGGAACGGCACGTCGGCCGCCCGCCGCACCATGCTGTGCGCGATCCGCCGCTGGGTCGGGGTGAGCCGCCGCCCCTCGAAGAGCTGCTGGAGCCGCGCGGCGGCCGACCCGCCGCCCGCCGCCGCGGCCGAACTTCCCGCATCACCCATGACCAACCCCGTCTCCGCGAATTCAAGCCAACCCATTGACATCTATTCAGTCACCAAGAAGCCTGCATGACCATATACAGACCGCACGGGAGGGGCACCCACATGGCCGGCGCACCAGCTGACACACTCGTCGAGCGTCGCTCGATCGACGTCGTCCCGGACTCCGAACGGCACGGCAGGGCCTTCTCCCAGTTCACCCTGTGGCTCGGGGCGAACCTCCAGATCACCGCCGTCGTCACCGGCGCCCTCGCCGTCGTCCTGGGCGGCGGCCCGCTCTGGTCGCTCATCGGCCTCCTCCTCGGCAACCTGCTCGGCGGCGCCGTCATGGCACTGCACTCGGCGCAGGGCCCGAAGCTCGGGCTCCCCCAAATGATCCAGTCCCGTGCGCAGTTCGGCGTCAAGGGGGCGGTCGTCCCGCTCGTACTGGTCATCCTGATGTACGTCGGCTTCTTCGCCAGCGGCAGTGTCCTGGCGGGCCAGGCGGTCGGTGAGCTCACCCACCTCGGCGACACCACAGGGATCGTGGTGTTCGCCCTGATCACCGCAGTGATGGCGGCGGTCGGCTACAAGGTCATCCACGCGCTGGGCCGGGTCGCGGGCGCCGTCTGCGCCGTCGCCTTCGTCTATCTGGGCATCCGGCTGCTCGCCGACATCGACCTGGGCGCGGTCCTGTCCACCGACTCGGGCTTCGACCTGCCGATGTTCCTCCTCGCGGTCTCCCTCGCGGCGTCCTGGCAGCTCGCCTTCGGCCCGTACGTCGCGGACTACTCGCGCTATCTGCCGCGCTCGACGTCCGGCAGGGCCACCTTCTGGTGGACCCTCGCCGGGTCCGGGATCGGCTCGCAGTGGTCGATGACCTTCGGCGTGCTGGTGGCGGCGACGTCGGGCGGTGCGTTCATGGAGAGCCAGGTGTCGTACGTCGTCGGGCTCGGCGGCGCCGGCCTGATCGCCTCGGTGCTCTACTTCGTGATCGCCCTCGGCAAGCTCACGATCAACGTGCTCAACACCTACGGCGGCTTCATGTCGATGGTGACGAGCATCAGCGGCTTCCGCGGGCAGCGGGAGCTCTCGCCGCGCGCCAGGTCCGTGTACATCGCGTGCATCATGGTCGCCGGGACCGCGGTGGCGCTCCTCGGCAAGGACACCTTCCTGACCTCGTTCAAGGACTTCCTGCTCTTCCTGCTGACCTTCTTCACCCCGTGGTCGGCGATCAACCTGGTGGACTACTACCTGATCTCGCGCGAGCGCTACGACCTGCCCGCGCTCTTCGACCCGCACGGCCGCTACGGTGCCTGGCGGTGGGACGCGATCACCGTCTACGGCATCGGCGTGCTCGCCCAACTGCCCTTCCTGGTCACGCACTTCTACACCGGGCCGCTGGTCGCCCCGCTGGGCGGCGCGGACATCTCCTGGATCGTCGGACTCGTCGTCCCCGCGGTGCTGTACCACCTGCTGGCCCGGCGGAACTCCGCGCCCGTTCCCGGGGGCGGACCGCAGGAGGAGTCGGGGGCTAGCCCCACTGCCGTGGGCGCCCCGAATCCGTAACGTCGAAGCATGGACGCAACAGGCCGCGCTCGTGATCACGAGCTGCAGAAGGACCTGGACGCCACCGTGCACGCCCGGAGGGAACTCGGGGCGGAGTACGAGGCGGCCCTGGTCGAATCGTTCCTGGAGAAGGTCGAGCAGCGTCTCGACTCCACGGTCGACCGGCGGGTGCGCCGGCAGCTGGCCGAGCAGCAGATGGTGGTGGCACGCGGCGCGTCCCGGCCCGCACGGCAGGCCTCGGGGGACGGTGGCTTCGGCGAGCGCTTCGGGCTGGCGATCATCTCGCTCGTCCTGGCGATCCCGCTCTCCGCGATCGCGGTGCTGAACGCCGGACTGATCGGCCTGGTGGTCTGCTGGCTGGGCGTCGTCGGCGTCAACACGCTGTACTCGACCCGCGGCGGCCCGCTCCTCCCCGCGCCGGAGCAGGGCCGCGGGAAACGCTCCTCCGACTGGGACGACTGACCCCGGCCCCCGCCATCCTGGCCTGAACTGGCCGCCCCGACGCAGCGCGTCCCGCCCCGGAAAAGACTGAAGCGGGGACCGCCGCACCCCCGGTTGCCCGGGGGGCGGGACGACGACGGTCCCCGCTTGGGACACGGTCCGGGTCAGGGCCGGTGTCCGTGTCCTGACGTCCGCGGAGGCCCGGGAGCCGCTCCGGTTGTCCGTGACGCCGACAACCACCACTGTGCCCCCGCCGTGTTAAGCCGGTGCTGCGACGGCATGTCGTGCTCGTACCGTCTGCGCGACCCACAGGTGCCACGGGCCGCTCGCGCAACCCGCAGGAGCCACCGGGCGCCCGGCGTCAGCCCTTCGCGAGGAACGCGAGCAGGTCCTGGCGGCTGACCACACCCGTCGGTTTGCCCTCGACCAGCACGATCGCCGCGTCCGCCCCGCCCTTGCCGCCCAGGACGCTCATCAGGTCCTCGACCGGCTCGCCCGAGCCGACCTGCGGCAGCGGCGCCGACATGTGCTTGTCCAGCGGGTCACCGAGCGAGGCCCGCTGCGCGAACAGAGCGTCGAGCAGTTCCCTCTCGACGACCGACCCGATGACCTCGGCGGCCATCACGTCCGGGTGGCCGGCGCCCGGCTTCACGATCGGCATCTGCGAGACGCCGTACTCGCGCAGCACCTCGATCGCCTCGCCGACGGTCTCCTCGGGGTGCATGTGCACGAGGTGCGGCATGCTGCCGCCCTCCTTGTGCCGGAGCACGTCCCCGACCTGCGCCGAGGGCCCCGCGTCCTCCAGGAAGCCGTAGTCGGCCATCCATTCGTCGCTGAAGATCTTGCTCATGTACCCGCGGCCGCTGTCCGGCAGCAGCACGACCACGACGTCGTCCGGGCCCAGCCGTTCCGCCACCCGCAGTGCGGCCACCACCGCCATCCCGCAGGAACCGCCGACCAGCAGCCCCTCCTCCTTGGCGAGGCGGCGGGTCATCTGGAACGAGTCCTTGTCGGAGACCGCGACGATCTCGTCCGTGACGCTCTTGTCGTAGGCGCTGGGCCAGAAGTCCTCACCGACGCCCTCGACGAGGTAAGGACGGCCCGAGCCGCCGGAGTAGACCGAGCCCTCCGGGTCGGCGCCGATCACCTGGACCTGCCCGGCGCTGGCCTCCTTGAGGTAGCGGCCGGTGCCGGAGATCGTGCCGCCGGTGCCGACGCCCGCGACGAAATGGGTGATTTTCCCGTCCGTCTGCTCCCAGAGCTCGGGGCCGGTGGTCTCGTAGTGCGAGCGCGGGTTGTTCGGGTTGCTGTACTGGTCGGGCTTCCACGCACCGGGCGTCTCACGGACCAGCCGGTCCGAGACGTTGTAGTACGAGTCCGGGTGCTCCGGGTCGACCGCCGTGGGGCAGACCACGACCTCCGCCCCGTACGCCCGCAGCACGTTGATCTTGTCGAGGGACACCTTGTCCGGGCAGACGAAGATGCACTTGTAACCCTTCTGCTGGGCCACGATCGCCAGGCCCACCCCGGTGTTTCCCGAGGTCGGCTCGACGATGGTGCCGCCGGGGCGCAGCGCGCCGCTCTGCTCGGCGGCCTCGATCATGCGGACGGCGATCCGGTCCTTCACGGAGCCGCCCGGGTTGAAGTATTCGACCTTCGCAAGGACTGTCGCCTGAATGCCTGCGGTCACTCGGTTCAGCTTCACCAGCGGGGTGTTGCCTACGAGGCTGATCATCGAGTCGTGAAATCGCACGTCTTCTCCGGGGTCTCCGTGATGGTGCGGCCCAGACTAGACCGCCCTTCCTCCCCCCGTATTCACCATTGGCGGAGATTGAGCAGCACCTGTTACCGGGCAGTTAGCAGATGTACGGACCGGCGGACGGGCAGACGTCCGTGCGGTCGGCTCTTCGAGGAGGTGGCTGCGACTGTGTCGAGGGCGAGGGTGGCACGGCGAATCGCCGCGGGCGCGGCGTACGGCGGTGGTGGCATCGGACTGATCGGGGCCGCGACGGTGGGGCTGGTGATCGCGGAGGTACAGCTGGCGAAACGGTCGGTGGGCGGCGCGGTCGCGCCGATCGCCCCACCGGCCGACGGGCTGTACGGCACCGCCTTCGCCGGCCGGACCGGTCTGCCGCCGCTGCGGCTCGGCGTGCTCGGGGACTCCACGGCCGCCGGCCAGGGGGTGCGGCGGGCCGGGCACACCCCCGGGGCCCTGCTGGCCTCCGGTCTCGCGGCGGTCGCGGAGCGCCCGGTGGAGCTGCGCAACGTGGCGCTGCCCGGCGCGATGTCCGACGACCTGGAACGGCAGGTGTCACTGCTCGTCCGGGACCCCGTGCAACCCCCCGACGTGTGCGTGATCATGATCGGCGCGAACGACGTGACGCACCGGATGCCCCCCACCCAGTCGGTACGGCACCTGGCCTCGGCGGTACGGAGGCTGCGCACGGCAGGCGCGGAGGTCGTCGTCGGCACCTGCCCCGACCTGGGCACGATCGAGCCGGTGTACCAGCCGCTGCGGTGGCTGGCCCGCAGGGTCTCGCGGCAGCTCGCGGCGGCGCAGACGATCGGGGTCGTCGAGCAGGGCGGGCGGACGGTCTCGCTGGGCGATCTGCTCGGGCCGGAGTTCGAGGCGAATCCGCGCGAGCTGTTCGGCCCGGACAACTACCATCCCTCGGCCGAGGGGTACTCCACGGCTGCCATGGCGGTGCTGCCCACCCTGTGCGCGGTGCTCGGCCTCTGGCCGGAGTCCGACCGGCTGGACGGGGCGCGGGACGAGGACATGCTGCCGGTCGCCCGAGCGGCGACGCGGGCCGCGGCGCAGGCGGGCACGGAGGTCACGGGCGCGCGCGCCCCCTGGGCCCTCCTCAAGCACCGCCGCCGGCGCCGCATCCCAACAGCCCCGGACCCACACCCGGCAACGACCTCCCCCGCAACCCAACCCTGACAACCCCACCCCCTCGGGCACCGGGGCCACCCCTTCCCCCTCCCCCCAGCCCCCTCGGGCACCGGGGCCACCCCTCTCCCCCTCCCCCCAGCCCCCTTGACACCGGGGCCGCCCCTTCCCCCTCCCCCCCAGCCCCCTTGGGCACCGGGGCCACCCCTCTCCCCCTCCCTCCAGCCCCCTTGGGCACCGGGGCCGCCCCCTGGGGGCGGAACGGGTGGGCAAGGGGGCGGCCCCTCGCGCGGAGCGCCCCCTCCACGACCGCCCACCCCCGCGCCCCCACGCCCCCCACTTCACGCCCACCCAGAACCCCCGGACCCCCCACCCCCCTGAGCAACCGCTTAGAAGTGCGTCCCGCGTCACACCACCCACCCGGTGACCACCCCCGGTACGGACCGGTAACTTCGAAGAAGAAAAGCCCACTTGCCCCGCACCCCCTCGCCACGCCCCCCAGGAGCCCCGATGCCCGAAGCCGTGATCGTCTCCACCGCCCGCTCCCCCATCGGCCGCGCCTTCAAGGGCTCCCTCAAGGACCTCCGCGCCGACGACCTCACCGCGACCGTCATCCAGGCCGCCCTCGCCAAGGTCCCCGAGCTGGACCCGCGGGACATCGACGACCTGATGCTCGGCTGCGGGCTCCCCGGCGGCGAGCAGGGCAACAACCTCGGCCGCATCGTCGCCGTGCAGATGGGGATGGACTACCTTCCCGGCTGTACGGTCACCCGCTACTGCTCCTCCTCCCTGCAGACCTCCCGCATGGCCCTGCACGCCATCAAGGCGGGCGAGGGCGACGTCTTCCTGTCCGCAGGTGTGGAGATGGTGTCCCGGTTCGCCAAGGGGAACTCGGACTCGCTGCCGGACACCCACAACCCGCTGTTCGCCGACGCCGAGGCCCGTACCGCGGCCCGCGCCGAGCAGGAGGGCGCCGACTGGCACGACCCCCGCGAGGACGGCCTCGTACCGGACGCGTACATCTCGATGGGGCAGACCGCCGAGAACCTGGCCCGGCTCAAGGGCGTGACCCGCGCCGACATGGACGCCTTCGGGGTCCGCTCGCAGAACCTCGCCGAGCAGGCCATCAAGAACGGTTTCTGGGAGCGCGAGATCACCCCGGTCACCACCCCCGACGGCACCGTCGTCAGCCAGGACGACGGCCCGCGCGCCGGAGTCACCCTGGAGGGCGTGCAGGGCCTGAAGCCCGTCTTCCGCCCCGACGGCTCGGTCACCGCCGGCAACTGCTGCCCGCTCAACGACGGCGCCGCCGCCCTCGTGATCATGTCCGACACCAAGGCGCGGGAGCTGGGCCTGACCCCGCTCGCCCGCATCGTCTCCACCGGAGTCTCCGGCCTCTCCCCCGAGATCATGGGCTACGGCCCGGTGGAGGCCAGCAAGCAGGCGCTGAAGCGGGCCGGGCTGAGCGTCGGCGACATCGACCTGGCCGAGATCAACGAGGCCTTCGCCGCCCAGGTGATCCCCTCCTACCAGGACCTCGGCCTGGACCTCGACAAGGTCAACGTCAACGGTGGCGCCATCGCGGTCGGTCACCCCTTCGGCATGACCGGCGCCCGTATCACCGGCACGCTCATCAACAGCCTCCAGTTCCACGACAAGCAGTTCGGCCTGGAGACGATGTGCGTCGGCGGCGGCCAGGGCATGGCCATGGTCATCGAGCGCCTCAGCTGACCCGCACACCCGCTTTCGAGGGGCCCGGCCGCACCGGCCGGGCCCCTGTCCGCATCCCCGCACCCCCCTTTTGTGGAACAGCTCACGAATCCCCGGGATCACCGAGCGCGTGGCCGGATCGAAGCGCACAATCATCTGGGTGCAACCGGTGCGCACTCCCCCCGCGCACCCCGTCAACCAGGACGCGTCCCAGTCGTAACCCAATCTCCCCCAGGATGTGACCTACCTCTTGGGGAAGCAGGATTCCCGCAGGTCACAGCTGTTGAAGGACGAACGACCAGGCCCTAAGACCTGTCCATTTCATGACGAAATGCACTGACAGCGAGCGCACGAACACGGGAAGCTGAGGTAGGAAGTTCGGGGGATCGGTCGGGGGACCGATGACTTCGGCCGGATCCGACCAGGAGTTGGCCGGACCGTCCAGGGGATCGCAACGAATTCAGGAGTACGTCAGTGAGCGCCATGTCTCTTGCCCTGCTGCTCGCCACCGCTGCCACGGCTGCCGTCGGCGGCGCTGCCCTGCACACCGTCCGCGGCCTCCGCCACGAGGTCGCCGCCCTGCGCGCCGACCGCGCGGCCGACCGCGCACAGGCGGCCGAGCTGCGGTCCGAGGCGGCGCTCGCCACGCTCCCCCACCAGACCCGCAGCAGCGAGAGCGCGCTCTCCCCGGCCGCCGAGATACGGGCCGCCGTGACCGAGGCGCTGGCCGAGGAGCGGGAGCGCGAACTGGCCGAGGCGCGCGCCTTCTGGGCGGCGCAGGAGGCCAGGGACGCCGCCGACGCCCCGCCGCTGCTCGGCGGTTTCACGCCGTCCGAGCAGGAGGCCGCCGGGTACTACCTGCCCAGGCCCGCCGACTTCACCGGTCTCCAGGAGGGCGAGCTGGAGGCGCTCCTCGAAGCGACCCGCGCCTACGGCCGTGAGGAGTCGGAGTTCTACGTCTCCCTGGAGGAGGAAGAGGCGGCCGAGGCCGAGTACGCGGCCCAGGCCCTGCGGGACGCCATGGACGCCCGGCTCGCCGAGTGCGCCCAGGACACCGACCCGGCCGAGGACGACGAGGCACAGGACGAGCTGCCCGAGGACTCCGCCGAACTGGCGGCGGCCCGCCGCCGGCACCCCTCGCACCCCGACTTCGTCCCGTTCGTGCCGCAGCCCGCCGCCGCGCCGGTCACCGACCGCGGCGACCACGACGCGACGATGGCCAGGCTCGAAGGCCTCGCCGTCACCCGCGCCCCGCTCTCCGACATCCGCCCCGGCCCGCTCGGCACCCTCGACGTGTACGTCTTCGTGGACGGTACGACGCTGTGCATGACCCCCGGCCACCGGGAGACCGCGGAGCAGCTCGCACAGGCGCTGCGCGAGGGCAAGCCCCCGGTGCTGCTCGGTGGCTCCGGCATCTCCGGGGCGTACGCACTGACGTTCTCGTGCGGCGAGGACAACGTCTACATCCTCGCGGACCGCGTCATCGCCTCGTACCCCGCGTAGGCGCGTACCGCACGGCCGCCGCCACGGCGGCCGGTGCGCGCGGGCGGCTACAGCTGCTGCTGCGCCGCCTCCACCAACGCCACGGCCTCGTCCAGTTCGCCGGACGGGGCCGTTCCCACGACCAGCGCCAGATCCCTTCCGGCGACGGCCAGTTGATCGGCCACGGCGAAGAGTCCCGCGTCCGGCAACGGCCGCGGTTCACGGCCCGGGAACTCCAGCAGCTGCGCCCGCAGCGCGAGTTCCCTGGCCAGCGTGAGGCCCACGGCCGCCGCGCCATGGCGCAGCCGGCTCTCGGGGGTGGAGCGCAGCCGGTCGGCGAGCCGTTCCACGGCGGTCAGCAGGGGTGTCGTATCCAGCACATCGCGACCCTACGCGCCTGCCCGGGACTGTTGCCAACACGCCCGCGCTCAGGCACGGTGACGTGAAGGACCAGCACCGCGCAAAGCCCTCCGGAGGCGCCGATGTCCCAAGTCTTCTCCGACGAGACCCATCGCAACCTGCTCTCCCGAATCCCCCAGTGCACCGGTCGTGAAGTGTCCGACTGGCTGCGCACCGTGGACGACGGGCCCTCCCTCTTCCGCTTCGAGGAAAAGGTGAGCTGGCTCCGCAGCGAACACAACCTGGCCCACGGCCACGCCAAGGCGATCATCCACGAGTACGACCTGCGGCGGGCCGCCCGCAACCTCCTCTGACCCCCGGCGCCCCCTACCGCACGCGAAGGGGCCCGCAGACCGTTCGCACGGTCTGCGGGCCCTTTCTCATGTTCTCGTGTCGCGTGGAGCGGGTAACTGCCCCGGTGCTAGTCGTCGCCCTGCAGGATGGCGACCAGACGCAGCATCTCCAGGTAGATCCACACCAGGGTCATGGTGAGGCCGAAGGCCGCCATCCACGACTCCTCGCGCGGGGCGCCGTACGCCACGCCGTCCTCGACCTGCTTGAAGTCCATGGCGAGGAAGAACGAGCCGAGCAGCACGCCGACGACGCCGAACAGGATGCCCATGCCGCCGCTGCGGAAGCCGAGGCCGTCACCGCCGCCGAAGACCATGAACAGCAGGTTCACGGCGGAGAGCACCAGGAAACTGATCGCGGCGATCATCACGAAGCGCGTGAAGCGCGCCGTGACCCGCACGATGCGGGTCTTGTACAGCACGAGCATGGTGGCGAAGACCGCCATCGTGCCCAGCACCGCCTGCATCGGGGCGCCCGGAACCCACTGGTTCACGTAGTTGCTGAGCGCGCCCAGGAAGAGGCCTTCGAAGCCCGCGTACGCCAGGATCAGCGCGGGAACGGGCTTCCGCTTGAAGGACTGGACCAGGCCGAGCACCATCGCGACGAGCGCCGCGCCGATGGCCAGGCCGAGCCCCATGTCGGTGACCCAGGCGACGGTCGCGCCCACGACCACCAGGCCGAGCGTGACGGCCGTGCGGGAGACGACGTCGTCCATGGTCATGACGCTGCCGCGGGGCGGTGCCACCGGGGCGCCGTACTGGTCCTGCTGGGCGTACGGGTTGGTCGCGTACGGGTTCGTCGCGTCCTGGGCGTGCGGATTGCCCTGGGCGTAGGGGTTGCCCTGGGTCCCGACGGCGGGGCCCCCGGCCTGCGGCTGCTGCGCGTTGAAGCCCGCGTAGCCGTTGTCGCGGCTGAACCCCCGTCGCGAGAAGACCGGGTTGCTGCTCCTCATCTCACTCCTCCATGGCCACCGTGTGCGACCTTGCTGTCAAGAGTAATGGGGTCGCAAAGAAACTTCCCCTGTACCAGAGGAGGATCTTTCCCCGTCGGGGTCAGCCGAAGCGGCGGCGGCGGTATTCCCGGGGGGGCCGACCAGGATTTCCCGGGCCCGACCAGGTTTTCCCGGGCCCGATCAAGAAAATGACATGCGCATGCATCAGGCTCCCGGGGCTGGGCACCTGGATGTCGCACGACGACAAGCGACAAACCTGCTGCGCAGCGGACGAGACGAAGGTGCTGTCGCACGGCCGGACACGCCGGCCGTACCCACCGCAAAGACTTGAAGATCGGATCTTGAAATGATCGTCCTGGGTGTCATCCTCCTCCTCATCGGTCTGCTGGCCCATGTGTCCCTGCTGACGACCATCGGCGGCGTGCTCGTCGTGGTCGGCGCCATCCTGTGGATCCTCGGCGCGACCGGACGCAAGATCGGCGGACGCAAGCACTACTTCTGACGCGGCCCGCGACCGCGCGGCGCACCGCGCCGCCGACGCTCCCGCACAGCGCGCCGGCCCGAGCCTCTCCAGGCTCGGGCCGGGCGCGCTTTCGCTTCCGCGGGGCGCGGGAATGCTGATGACGAAGATCGGGGGTAGGCAGAAACCATGAACCTTTCAGCGAATCTGGCGGTCGAGGGCGGTCCCCCGCTCGTGCTCATCACGGTCGGCGTCGTGCTGGTCGTCCTGCTGGTGGGCGCCTTCGCGTACGGAAGCCGCCGCAGCGCCCGCAAACAGCAGATCTCCCGCATCGACACCGACCACGTCGAGTTCGGCGACGGCGGCCACCAGCGCGGCAAGACGTGGCAGACGATCGACGACGACCCCGACCAGGGCGCTCCCCACCGCTGACCGGCCGACACCGGAGGGGCCGGGGGCCCGGGAAACAGGGGCCCTGCGGGGGCCGGCAGCGGGAGACAGAGATGTGCCCGGAACCGGACTCGAACCGGTACGCCCCCGAGGGGCAGCGAGGTTTAAGCTCGCCGTGTCTGCATTCCACCATCCGGGCAGGCGCGGGGCCGCGACAATGGCTCAGAGCCTATCCTCAGCGGCCCCCCGGGCAGCGGCACATCAGAGCAACGCTGTCTTATTTTATGGGCGCTTGATGGGGCGTCAGCGCCACGATCCGCTCGTACGCACGGGCGGTAGCGCGCACAGAGACGTGTCGTCCGGTTTCGGAGCGTGCACGGGATTGACGGAAAGTCGACCTCTTGCGCCCGGGTGGCACGCCGTCCCTCCCGCCTCAGGGTCGCCGTCATACTCAAGGAGGACGCAAGCCTCCGTGGGTCAGACCGGAGGCTGTCACGGGAACCGCCACGCGGAGGGACTCGCGGACGTAAAAGCGACGTGAGGATAAGAAGCGTCCCCCCAAGCGTCCCGACAGGAGCTCCACCGTGACCACGTACCCGCAGCAGTCCACGCACCGCGCCACCGCGGTGGCCGCCCGCGCCACCGAACTGTCCAAGGTCTACGGGCACGGTGAGACCCAGGTCGTCGCGCTGGACCGGGTGACGGTCGACTTCCGGCAGGGCGAGTTCACCGCGATCATGGGTCCCTCGGGTTCCGGCAAGTCGACGCTGATGCACTGCGTGGCCGGCCTGGACTCGTTCTCCTCCGGATCGGTACGGATCGGCGAGACCGAGCTCGGGACGCTGAAGGACAAGCAGCTCACCCAGTTGCGCCGGGACAAGATCGGCTTCATCTTCCAGGCGTTCAACCTGCTGCCCACCCTGAACGCGCTGGAGAACATCACGCTGCCGATGGACATCGCGGGCCGCAAGCCGGACCAGGCGTGGCTGGAGCAGGTCATCTCCATGGTGGGTCTCTCGGCGCGGCTGAAGCACCGCCCGTCCGAGCTGTCCGGCGGCCAGCAGCAGCGCGTGGCGGTGGCCCGCGCGCTGGCCAGCCGCCCCGAGATCATGTTCGGCGACGAGCCGACCGGAAACCTCGACTCCCGGTCCGGCGCCGAGGTGCTGGGCTTCCTGCGCAACTCCGTACGGGAACTGGGGCAGACCGTCGTCATGGTGACGCACGACCCGGTGGCCGCCTCGTACGCGGACCGGGTGGTCTTCCTGGCCGACGGGCGGATCGTCGACGAGATGCTGCGGCCGACCGCGGACGGCGTGCTGGACCGGATGAAGGACTTCGACTCCAAGGGCCGCACGAGCTGACGCGCCACCCCGCGCGCACGACCGCGCGGCCCCGGCCGCCCGCCGACGCGCACGACCGCAAGGCCCCGGCCGCCACCGACGCGCACGACCGCAAGGCGCCGGCCGCCGCCGACGCGCACGACCGCAAGGCCTCGGCCGCTGCCGACGTGCATGACCGCACGGCCCCCCGGCCCGCGCCCACCGACGCGCACGACCGCGTCGCCTCGTGCCCGCTCCGTCTCCGTAACCCGGAACTCACCCCACAGGACGTAACCCTCATGTTCCGCACCGCCCTGCGCAATGTGCTCGCGCACAAGGCCAGGCTGCTGATGACCGTGCTCGCCGTGATGCTCGGCGTCGCCTTCGTCTCCGGCACCCTGATCTTCAGCGACACCCTCCACAACGCCTTCCGCCAGCAGTCGAGCAAGGGGCTCGACAAGGTGGCCGTGGGCATCACCGACCACGGCAGCCACGAGGGCGCCGAGCGGCCCGGCGTCAGCCAGGCCGAGCTGGCCAAGATCGCGGCCGTGCCCGGCGCGGACAGCGTGAGCGGCCGGGTCGACGGCTTCGCGGGCGCCGCCGACCGCAACGGCAAGCTCATCGCCCAGGGCTGGTCCAACAACGGCAGCAACTTCTACCCGGGCAAGGACGGGCAGGACCGGCGCTACGACTTCACCTCCGGCCACGGCCCGGTGAACCCCGGCGAGGTCGCCCTCGACAGGAACACCGCGGACAAGGGCGGCTACCAGGTCGGCGACAAGGTCCGGATCGCCACCAACCGCCCGGTGAAGGAGTACACCCTCAGCGGTGTCTACACCTCCGAGCAGGGCGAGGTCGCGTCGGGCGGCAGCCTGGTGCTCTTCGACACCAGGACCGCCCAGGAACTCTTCCTGAAGCCCGGCTTCTTCTCCACGGCCACCGTGACCGGCGGGCCCGGCGCCGACCACGAAGCCATGCGTGAGGCCATCGTGCCGCTGGTCGCCAAGGACGCGCAGGTGGAGACCGCCGCGCAGCTCGCCGCCGAGGAGGAGCGGACGGTCTCGCAGGCCACCAGCAGCCTCACCCAGGTCCTGCTCGGGTTCGCCGGGATCGCGCTGTTCGTCGGGGTCTTCCTGATCTCCAACACCTTCACCATGCTGGTCGCCCAGCGCACCAAGGAACTCGCGCTGATGCGCGCGGTGGGCGCCTCCCGCAAGCAGATCACCCGCTCGATCCTGGCCGAGGCCGGCATCGTCGGCCTGATCGCCTCGGTGATCGGCTTCGCCGTCGGCCTCGCCATGGCCTCGGGCCTCGGGCCGCTGATGGACGCCATGGACGCCCAGCTTCCGGCGGGGCCGCTGGTCGTCGGCGCGAGCCCGGTGATCGCCTCGCTCGCCGTCGGCGTGCTGATCACGATGTTCGCCGCCTGGCTGCCCGCCCGCAGGGCCGCGAAGATCCCGCCGGTCGCCGCGATGAGCAGCGTGCACGCCACCCCGTCGGTGAAGTCCCTGGTGGTACGGAACGTCATCGGCGCGATCGTCACCGGCCTCGGCGCGGCCACCGTCGTCGGCGGCGCGGCCATGGGCAAGGAGTCCGGCCGGATGCTCATCGGGGCCGGCGCCTTCCTGGCCCTGATCGGCATCATCATCCTGATCCCGCTGCTGTCGCGGCCGGTGATCGCACTGGTGCGCCCGTTGCTGAACCGGGTGTTCAAGGTCTCCGGCAAGCTCGCCGGGCTGAACTCGGTCCGCAATCCCCGCCGTACCGGTGCCACCGCCTCCGCGCTGGCGATCGGCCTGACCCTGGTCACCGGTCTGACCGTGCTCGGGGTCACCATGGGCCAGGCCATCGACAAGCAGACCACGGACGTGATCAAGGCCGACTACATGGTCACCATGGCGAACAGTTCCGCCATGGACAGGACCGTCATCGAGGCGCTGGCCAAGGCGAAGGGCGTCACGGCGTCCTCGCCGAACGAGGCCGGCAACCTCCAGATCTCGGACAACGACTCCTTCAACGCGAACGGCGTCACCCCCGGCGACGTCGAGAAGGTTCTCAACCTCCCGGTGGTCCAGGGCTCGCTGAGCGGTCTGGCCCGCGGTGAGATCGCGCTGGACGAGAAGACCGCGGCGAGCGGCAACTACAAGGTCGGCCAGCGCGTCCCGCTGACCTTCGACGACGGCAAGAAGCAGACGTTCACCATCGGCGGGATCTACGGGCACAACGAGTTCACCTCGGGCGCCCTGATCGACACCAAGATCCTCAGCTCGCACGCCGAGGAACCGCTGTACTACGCGGCGTACGTCGCCATGGACGGCGGCGCGAGCGCGGCCAACGAGCAGTCCCTGATCGACTCGCTCGGCAAGAACCCGGCGATCGTGGTGATGGACGGTGACGCCATCCGCAACCAGTTCGGCGGCATCGTCAACCAGATGCTCAACATCATGTACGGCCTGCTGGCCATGGCCCTGGTCATCGCGGTGCTCGGGGTCGTCAACACCCTGGCGATGTCCGTCTTCGAGCGCCAGCAGGAGATCGGCATGCTGCGGGCGATCGGCCTGGCGCGCGGCAAGGTCAAGACCATGATCAGGCTGGAGGCCGTGGTGATCTCGGTGTTCGGCGCGGTGGTCGGCGTCGTCCTCGGCACCTTCCTGGCCTGGGCCATCGGCCAGACCGTCAAGGACCAGATCGCCGGTTACGCCCTGGTGATCCCGTGGGACCGGATCGGGATCTTCCTGGTACTGGCGGGCCTGGTCGGTGTGCTGGCAGCCATGTGGCCGGCCCGCAGCGCGGCCCGGCTGAACATGCTCTCCGCCATCAAGGCCGAGTAGAGCGGCCCGTACGACAGCGGTCCGTGCGGCACCGCCCGTACGACAGCGGCCCGTACGACAGCGGCCCCCATGACGCGGCACACGCGTCGTGGGGGCCGCCGTCATGCGTCCGCGCGAGGCGTCACGAGCCCTTGCAGTAGCTCATGATCTTGGCGTGGTTCTCCTTGAACTGGTCGTAGAGCGCCGCATTGTCGATCTTCAGCAGCGTCTCGTCGTTGGCGCGCAGCGCCGCGTAGCTGTAGTTGTGGCTGCCGGTGAAGACCAGCTTGCGGCCGGTCTTGCCCTCGTAACTGCCGTTCACCAGGACGTACTTGGAGTGCAGCCCGACCGGGTTCTTGCCCGCGCGCGCCTCCTCGCACTCGACGCGCTCGGTGAGCTTGCCGGAGAGGATCGACGCGACGTCGGCGCTCATCGAGGTGCCGCCGTCCTGGGCCAGCAGGACCTTGCAGCCCGCCGACTTCATCGAGACCAGCTTGCTCGCCACCTCACGGCGCGAAAAGAGGTTCGCGGCCACCCGCACCTCGGTACCGGCCGCACAGTCGACGTTGCCGAGGATCAGCGAGACGGTGTCGGTGGACGCGTCGCTGTTCCAGCTCTTGCCCGCGGCCTCCTTGCGCGGGAAGAAGTACGTCTTGTACGCGCCCGCCGAAGGCGTCTGGTAGTAGTCGTTGTTGACCTTGCGGGTGGCGAGGTCGGCGAAGTAGTTCTGGTAGACGCCGTAGAGACCGGCGTCGACGATGGTGACCGCGTTGTTGAACAGGTCGGTGCGCTGCAGGCTCGTCATGTTCGCCGAGGCCTGCACGACGACGTTCTTGGTGCCGCCGGTCTCGGAGAACAGCCAGAACTTGTTGTGGTTGATCGACCCGTCGCCCGAGCCCGCCACCAGCTCGCGCGAGCCGATGCAGCCGCGGTTGACCCCGCAGTTGGTCACGAAGGAGCCCTTGGACTGGTCGGTGCCGAGGGCGGCCTTCAGTGCGTCGTACTGGCCGCCGGTGCCGGTCGACGCGTTGTCGATGACGATCTTGACGTTGACGCCGCGCGCCTTGGCGTCCGCGAGGGCGCCGGAGACCTGGGTGTCGGTGAAGGAGTAGAGGCCCGCGGTGATGGTGCTGCCCGCAGCCGCCCCCTCGATCAGTCCCTTCACATGGTCCCTGATCCGGCTCTGGGCCGCGGTGTCGCCCGCCGGGTCGTTGAACGTCGCCGTCGTCGCCACCGCCGCCTGCGCCTGCGCCTGCGGCGCGGCGCCCGCCTGGGCCACGGTCGGGACCGTCAGTGCGGCGACCGCCGCCCCCGCCCCCCACAGCCGCATCCGCCTCGTACGCGTGCTCTTGCGGTGCTGCACGTCGCTACCCCTCTTCCTAGACGTGTCCGTACGTGACGGAACTCCGTGCCCCGGCAGGAAGGGCCGGGGCACGGAGTTCCGCAAAATCTCAACGTATCGTCACGCGGGGAGCGTTCAAACTTTCTCCCTCAGGTAGTCACTCACTCCCCCCACCCCACACACGGGCACGCAGCGGCAGCCCGGACCCCCCGGGCTCCTCGGGCCGCACGGCGAGGACCTGGTTGACGCCGATCTTGTTACGTTCGAAGGAGAGCGCGGAGGCCGCCATGTAGAGCCGCCAGACGCGGGCGCGGCCGGGGGTGACCATCCGCAGCGCGGCGTCCCGGTTCTTCTCCAGGTTGGCCACCCAGTGCCGCAGCGTCAGGGCGTAGTGCTCGCGGATCGACTCCAGGTCGCGGACCTCGAAGCCGGCCTCCTCCAGCAGGCTCACGGTGCGCCCCACCGGCGCCAGTTCGCCGTCCGGGAACACGTAGGAGTCGATGAACTCGTCGACGTGGTAGGCGCCTTCGTCTGGCACCGGCCGCCGGGCGATCTGATGGTTGAGCAGCCTGCCGCCCGGCTTGAGGAGGGCGTACAGGTCGGCCGCGTACTCCCCGTACTGGACATCGCCGACGTGCTCGGCCATGCCGATCGAAGAGATCGCGTCGTAGGGGCCGTCGCGCACGTCGCGGTAGTCCTGCACCCGGATCTCGATACGGTCGGTGAGGCCCTCCTCGGCGATGCGCTTGCGGGCGAACGCGGCCTGCTCGACGGAGAGCGTCACCCCGGTCACCTGGACGCCGTACGCACGGGCGGCGTGGATGGCCATGGAGCCCCAGCCGCAGCCGACGTCGAGCAGCCGCTGTCCCGGCCGCAGGTCGAGCTTGCGGGCGATCAGGTCGAGCTTGTCGTGCTGCGCGTCTTCCAGGGTGGCGTCGGGGTCGGAGAAATAGGCACAGGAATAGACCATGGAGGGGCCGAGCACCAGCGAGTAGAAGTCGTTGCCCACGTCGTAGTGGTGGCTGATCGACTCCTTGTCCCGGCGCCTGGTGTGCAGCCGTCCGGTGTGCCGGCGCAGCTCCTCGGGCGGCGGGGGCGGCGGCGGGAACGGGCCGCCGAGCTTGAGCAGGCCACGGGCCGCGGCCCGCAGCCTGGGGTCGCGGGCCGGGTGCACGGCGTCCTTGACGTCGCCCTCCCGTTCCCAGATCAGCCCGGCGAGCACGCCCAGGGCCTCGTACAGGTCCCCGTCCACGTCGATCTCACCGGCCACCCAGGCTCGGGCGAGACCCAGCTCCCCGGGCTTCCACAGCAGTCTGCGCAGCGCCCGGCGGTCGCGTATCACCAGCACAGGAGCGCCGGGCGGGCCCGCCTCGCTCCCGTCCCAGGCGCGGATGCGGACCGGGAGCGGGGCGGAGAGGAGTTCCTCGGCAAGTCTGGTCAGCCGCAGCGCGGCATCGGCCATGGTGCACACCTCCGTGTCGTCGTCTCTCTTCGACGTACTACTGGGATTAACACCGCCCCGAGGTCGCCGCATCCCGGATTCCCGTTACGAGAAGGCAAAATGAATGGCTAGTACATCTACGTTTGTACGGATACGACGAAGGGGCCGCCCGCACCACGGATGGCGGGCGGCCCCTTCGGGACACGGACGTGCGACCTGCTGGTGAGGCGTCAGGAAGCCTTTGCCTCGGTCTTCTTCGGCTCGGCAGCGGCGGGCACCTTCACCGCGTCGACCGGGGCCGGTGCGGGCTTGGCGGCCTCGTAGAACTCCTCGCGGGGAGTCTCCATGGCGCCGAGCGAGACGACCTCGCGCTTGAGGAACATCCCCAGCGTCCAGTCGGCCAGCACACGGATCTTCCGGTTGAACGTCGGCATCGCCATGCCGTGGTAACCGCGGTGCGCGTACCAGGCGAGACGGCCCTTGAGCTTGATCTTCATCTTGCCCATGACGATCATCGCGACGCCCTTGTGCAGGCCGAGACCCGCGACGGCGCCCTTGTTCGCGTGGCTGTACTCCTTCTGCGGGAAGCCCCGCATGCCGGAGACCACGTTGTCGCCGAGGACCTTGGCCTGGCGCAGCGCGTGCTGGGCGTTCGGCGGGCACCAGGCGTTCGGGTTGCCGGCCTTGCGGCCGACCAGGTCCGGAACCTGGGCGTTGTCGCCCGCGGCCCAGATGTAGTCGGTGCCCTGCACCTGGAGGGTGGCGGCGGCGTCGACGTGACCGCGCGGACCCAGCGGCAGGCCGTAACGGGCCAGCACCGGGTTCGGCTTGACGCCGGCGGTCCACACGATGGTGTTGGAGTCGACTTCCAGGCCGTTGTTCAGCTTGACGTGGCCGTCGATGCAGGAGTCCATGCCGGTCTTGAGGTAGACCTCGACGCCACGGCTCTCCAGGTGCTGCTTGCCGTACTCGCCGAGCTTGGGACCCACCTCGGGGAGGATCTTGTCGGCGACGTCGACGAGCAGGAAGCGCATGTCGTCGCGCGAGACGTTGCTGTACTGCTTGGCCGCGTCGCGGGCCATGTCCTCGACCTCACCGACGGTCTCCGCACCTGCGAAGCCACCGCCGACGAAGACGAAGGTGAGCGCCTTGCGGCGGACCTCTTCGTCGGTCGTGGAGTCGGCCTTGTCGAGCTGCTCGATGACGTGGTTGCGCAGGCCGATGGCCTCCTCGACACCCTTCATGCCGATGCCCTGCTCGGCGAGGCCGGGGATCGGGAAGGTGCGGGAGACCGCGCCGAGCGCGACGACCAGGTAGTCGAAGGGCAGCTCGTAGGCCTCGCCGACGAGCGGCGAGATCGTGGCGACCTTGCGGTCCTGATCGATGGTGGTGACCCGACCGGTGAGCACCTCGGCCTTGGGAAGGACGCGTCGCAGTGGTACGACGACGTGCCTCGGCGAGATGTTGCCGGCGGCGGCTTCGGGCAGGAAGGGCTGGTAGGTCATGTACGAGCGCGGGTCGACGACCGTGACGGTCGCTTCCGCATAACGCATCTTCTTGAGAATGCGTCGTGCCGCGTACAGGCCTACGTACCCACCGCCTACTACGAGGATCCTGGGACGCTCCGTGGTGCTCATGCAATCGAGTATCCACCCCGGGCAGGGGGGTACCTCGTGAGCCCCTTCACAAGGTCTGCGGGACCCTCTGCTACACTCCGCGGCCCGCGTGATCGAGGTCATGGCGCGAGAGGGGAACCACCGGGCGCCGGGGGTCGTTGAAAACCCCTTCCCAACAGGCCCGATGACCCCTGCCGACCACTGGACCACTTACGCGTTTCATACAGCCGTAACGCGCCCGGAACCGTCCGTTATGCACGCACTCGGCGGCGCCGCACCGCCCGATCGGCCCCGGGGCGAAAAAAAGGGGCCCATCGGGCCCCTTTTCCTTGTGAAGAACTTCACGAAGTTCGTTCCGGACGGTGTTCCGTCAGGCGATGCTCCAGCCGATCCCGTCCAGAATGTCGTGTTCCGAGACGACCACCTCGGCCGCCCCGGCACGCTCCATGAGAGCGAGCAGGATGAGCGAACCGGCGACGATGACATCCACCCGGCCCGGGTGCATGGCGGGGATCGCGGCCTTCTCGTCGTGGGTGGCCGCCACCAGCATCGCGGTGACCTCCCGCACCTTCTCGTACGGGATCCGGGCGTGGTGGATCGCCGCCGGGTCGTACGCGTCCAGACCGAGCGCGATCGCCGCGACGGTGGTGACGGAACCGGCGAGGCCGACCAGGGTGCCCTCGCCGAGCGGCACGGTCCGCCCGGCCAGGTCCAGGGCCGCCTCGATGTCCGCGCGGATCGCGGCGACCTGGTCCGGGGTCGCCGGGGCCGACGGCTGGTGGCGCTCGGTGAGCCGTACGCAGCCGATGTCGACGGAACGGGCCGCCCGGACGCCCTCGCGGCCCGCGACGAGCTCCGTGGAGCCGCCGCCGATGTCCGCGACCAGGTAGTCCTCGCCGCGGCCCGCGAGCTCCTTGGTGGCGCCGGTGAAGGAGAACTCCGCCTCCTGCTCGCCGGAGATCACCTCGGGCTCCACGCCCAGGATGTCCAGCACCCCGGCGACGAACTCGTCCCGGTTCTCCGCGTCCCTGGAGGCCGAGGTCGCCACGAAGCGGATCTTCTGCGCGCCGTGCGCCTCGATGACCGACGCGTACTCGCGGCAGGCCGCGAAGGTGCGCTCCAGCGCCTCGGGGGCCAGCCGGCCGGTGCGGTCGACGCCCTGGCCCAACCGCACGACGGTCATCCGGCGGTCCAGGTCCACCAGCTCGCCGGTGGCCGGGTCGGCGTCCGCGACCAGCAGACGGATGGAGTTCGTACCGCAGTCGACGGCGGCCACCCGGGTCACTTGGCCGCCTCCGCGTCCGCGCAGGGGGTGACGCAGGGGCCCTTGGCCCACCACTCGGGGAGCAGGGCCAGTGCCTCGTCCCCGAACGGGTTCACCCCGGGGCCCGCCACCAGCGAGTGCCCCACCAGCACGTGCAGGCACTTCACCCGGTCCGGCATCCCGCCCGCGCTCGGGAAGCCCACCAGCTCCTCGATCTCGTCGCGCCGCCTCAGATAGTCCTCGTGCGCCGCCCGGTAGGTGTCCGCCAGTCCCTGGTCGTCCGCCAGCCGTGCCTGCATCTCCTTCATCAGGCCGGAGCCCTCAAGGGTGCCGATCGCGCCCGTGGCCCGCGGGCAGGTCATGTAGTAGAGCGTGGGGAACGGCGTGCCGTCCTCCAGCCGCGGGGCCGTCTCAACCACGTCGGGGTTGCCGCACGGGCAGCGGTGCGCGATCGCGCGCAGCCCGCGCGGCGGTCGGCCGAGCTGGAGCTTGAACGCCTCGATGTCCCTGTCGGTGGGCTCGGTGCGCGGCGTGGTCGGGGGCGGGGTGTCCATGCGTGCCTTCTGTCGTGTGTCGCTGTGTTCTGCGTCTGCTACGGATCGCGCCGGTCGGCCTCGTCGACGCCGCCCCAGACCTGGGAGTACCAGGGCCGGTCGGCCGCCTCGTCCCCGTCGCCGCGCGGGCCCGTGCCGGACGCGTCCGGGTCGTACATCGTGAAGCCGGTCTCGCCCGGCCGCACGTAGTGCAGGTGCTCGCGGGACAGCCGCACGATGTACGCGTCGTCCTGGAGCCTGGCCTTCGCGTCGCGGAGCTGCTCCACGCGCTGCTCGGCCTGGTCCCTGGCCTGCTCCTGGTCGGAGATCTCGGTGGCCTGCGAGAAGTAACTCCGTATCGGGTACGCGAGGGCTACCACCAGCGTGCAGACCACCAGGACCAGCAGCGCGGCCCGGCCGGTGAGCCGGGAGCGGCGGGCCTGGCGGCGGGTCTGGGAGCGGTAGACCCGGGCGGCGGTCTGCTCGCCGAGCAACCGCAGCCTGGTCGTGGTGGAGAACCGGTCGCGGTTGCCCGCACCCTTCCCGGCCATCTGTCTCCCGCCTCCCCGTTACGCACCGACGTCCCCGCACACGGTACAAGGCCGGGTACGGGGACGAACGGAAGCTGGCACCTGGGAGGGTCCTGGGCGGACCCCGGGGGTGATCAGCCCTTGAAGCGGGGGAACGCCGAGCGGCCGGCGTACACCGCGGCGTCGTCGAGGATCTCCTCGATGCGCAGCAGCTGGTTGTACTTGGCGACGCGGTCCGAGCGGGCCGGGGCGCCGGTCTTGATCTGTCCGCAGTTCACCGCGACCGCGAGGTCGGCGATGGTGACGTCCTCGGTCTCACCGCTGCGGTGGCTCATCATGCACTTGAAGCCGTTGCGCTGGGCCAGCTCGACGGCGTCCAGCGTCTCAGTGAGCGAGCCGATCTGGTTGACCTTGACGAGCAGGGCGTTCGCGGAGTTCTCCTCGATGCCGCGGGCCAGGCGCTCCGGGTTGGTGACGAAGAGGTCGTCGCCGACGATCTGGACCTTGGCGCCCAGCTTCTCGGTGAGGACCTGCCAGCCGGCCCAGTCGTCCTCGTACAGCGGGTCCTCGATGGAGACCATCGGGTACGCCGAGACGAGCTCCTCGTAGTACTCGGTCATCTCGGCTGCCGAGCGGGACGCGCCCTCGAACTCGTACTTGCCGTCCTTGTAGAACTCGGAGGCGGCGACGTCGAGGGCGAGCGCGATCTGCTCGCCGGGGATGTAACCGGCCTGCGTGATGGCCTCGACGATGAGGTCGAGCGCGGCGCGGTTGGACTCCAGGTTCGGGGCGAAGCCGCCCTCGTCGCCCAGGCCGGTGGACAGGCCCTTGGTCTTCAGCACCTTCTTGAGGGTGTGGTAGACCTCGGCGCCCCAGCGAAGGGCCTCGGAGAAGGACTCCGCGCCGATCGGAGCGATCATGAACTCCTGGATGTCGACGTTGGAGTCGGCGTGCGACCCACCGTTGAGGATGTTCATCATCGGGACGGGCAGCAGGTGCGCGTTCGGGCCGCCGAGGTAGCGGAACAGCGGCAGGTCCGAGGCCTCGGACGCGGCGTGCGCGACGGCGAGGGAGACACCCAGGATGGCGTTGGCGCCGAGGGAGCCCTTGTTCTCGGTGGCGTCGAGGTCGAACATCGCCTGGTCGATCAGGCGCTGCTCGGTCGCGTCGTAGCCGACGAGCTCCGGGCCGATCTGCTCGATGACGGCGAGGACGGCCTTCTCGACACCCTTGCCCATGTAACGGTTCGGGTCCCCGTCACGAAGCTCGATGGCTTCGAAGGCACCGGTCGAGGCGCCGGACGGAACAGCAGCACGACCGGTGCTGCCGTCGTCGAGGCCGACCTCGACCTCGACCGTGGGGTTGCCTCGGGAGTCCAGGATTTCCCGGGCTACGACGACGTCGATGGACGGCACGAGCATCTCCTTATGGGATGTGACGCTGAGGGGCGCGCCCGATGGACGGGCGCACGTGCAGGGTCGCTTTCGGCCTTGCGACATGAGCCTAACCGGCCCGGAGGCATCAACCGGCCGATCGACCGCCCGCTGGGACGAAAAGATGCCCGAATGCCTGTAATACAGGACGAACAGCCCAACGGCCGTCGCCATGTGTCACGGACCTCGTCACCATGCGTCGCACGGGACTCTGCACATATGAGGGGACGTGGACACAAAAGGGCCCCGGCCCGGCGCGTACTGGGGGGAAGTCGCGCCCGGCCGGGGTCCGGTGTGCGGGGCGGACGGGGGTGGGCCGTCCGCCCCACGGGGCGGGAACCGGGCGGGGGTGGGCCGCCGGGATCCCCGCGGGGTCAGCTCAGGTGGAGCTGCTGACCCGGGAAGATGAGGTCGGCGTCGGAGACGACGTCCTCATTCAGGTCCGCGATGTGCTGCCAGCCACCCTTGACGTGCTTGGCCTCGGCGATCTTCGAGAGGGTGTCGCCGGACTTGACCTTGTACTCGCCGTCACCCTTCTTGATCGGGCCGCCGGCCTTGGACTCGACCTTGGGCACCGAGCGGTGCTCGCTGCGGGAGGCGGCGGGCGCCTCGGAGCGCTGCTCCTGCTGGGGAGCCGACTCCTGCTTGGGAGCGGACTCCTGCTTCGGGGCGTCGTCGGAGCCGGTGCTGACGCCCGGGTCGACACCGTCGTTGCTGAGGTTGCCGGCGCCCGCGCAGGCCCAGGCACCCGGGCCCTGGATGTCGAGCAGCTTCTCGGCCGCCGCGATCTGCTGGCTCTTGGTGGCCTGGTCGGCGCGCGGCGCGTACTGGGTACCACCGGCGGCGGCCCAGGAGGAGTTGGTAAACTGCAGGCCACCGTAGTAGCCGTTGCCCGTGTTGATGGACCAGTTGCCGCCGGACTCGCACTGGGCGACAGCGTCCCAGGTGTCGACGGAGGCGGCGGAGGCCGACGAGGCCCCCATCAGCGGAGCGGCGACCGCGACGCCGGCGACACCCGCGAGAGTGACGACCCGGGTGGCCTTGGACGAACGGCGGTGCTTGCCCTTGCTGAAAAGCGACATGGAAATCCCCTCACCGACGCCTTCGAGGTGAGCTGTCGGGTTCGGGCTGTGAGTTCGCCCGGCCTCCGGTCCGGACCGCCGCATCGCTGCGTCGTTCCGTTTCGTCGGCTTCACCCCAAGCCGTTCCCACACGTCTCTCAACGTCCGGGCCCGGCACTTACCTTGGGTCCCCCGCTCCTGCCTACGGCGCTTACGCGACGACTGCTCCCGGGACCCGCCGGCAGGATTCGGCGTGACGGGCTCCGGTGCTCACCGGTGGCGAGCGAGGACGACCGTAATCACAGGTGTCCCCGATGTTCAAAGAGGCACATCGGGGACATTCGACCCCTACTTGCCCCCACTGCACTGTTGTTTACGCAGGTCAGAGGGGACACAACGGGACCATCGGGCAGGGACACGCCAGTTGGGGCAGAGAGACTCATGTCTCACTTGCGCAGAACCGGACATAAGGCCTCTAACTACCCGGGTTTACGGCCTGCTTCTCACTCAGATCGAGGCTCTGGCCAGGCTTGATGAGGTCGGGATCGTCGCCCACGGCCTTGCGGTTGGCCTCGTAGAGCGCCGGCCAGCCACCGGGCACCTCGGCCTCGTCGGCGATGTGCCAGAGGTTGTCGCCGGGCCGGACGGTGTAGTCGCCGGGCGCGGGCGCCTCGCCGCCCTTGTCGCCGCCACGGGAGGCATGACGACCCGTCTCCCGCTCCTCCCCCTCACCACTACCGGACGAATTGTCCGATACGGGCGCGGAGTTCTCGGGCGCCGGCCCGCCGCGGTGCTTGCCCTGGCCGGTGGCCGAGGGGTCGGTGGTGGCGGAGGCGTCGGGTGTCGCGGTCGCGTCCGGGGAGGCGGCACCGGAACCCTGTGCACCCGGGTCCTGCGTACCGGGCGTGGCGGTACCGGGCGTGGCTTCTGGCGTGGCGGTACCGGCGGGCGGCTGCGCGGCGCCGGGCCCGTCGCTGGGCCCGATGCTGGAGCCGGCCGCCGGCTCGGTGGGCTGCCCGCCCACGGGGGCGCCCGGGGTGGCAGTGGTGGCCCCGGCGTCGGCGTCACCACTCCTGTCCGCGCGCGGGGTGTCGCGATGGGCCGGCGCGCCGGGGTCCGGCTTCACGGAGCCCGCCGGGGGCGTGGCCGGCGCCTGGGTGTCCGTACCGGGGTCGGCGGCGTCCACACCGCCCGAACCGGAACCGGAACCGGAGCCGCCGCCGGGGGTGAGCCCGGAGACGACGGAACAGCTCGGCCAGGCCTTCGGGCCCTGGGCCGCGAACACCTTCTCGGCGATCTTGATCTGCTGCGAACGGCTGGCCAGGTCGGGCCGCGGGGCGTACGCACCGCCACCGAACCGGTCCCACTGCTCCTGGGAGAACTGGAGCCCGCCGTAATAGCCGTTGCCGAGGTCGGCACTCCACATGCCACCGCTCTCGCACTCAGCGACCCGGTCCCACGTGTTCGACTCGACCGCACCGGCGCTGGTGGCGCCCAGGAGCGGAATCGCGAGTGCGGATCCGGTCACCCCGGCCGCGACGACGAGAGCGGGTGCCTGACGCGGGCGGCGGTGTTTACCGTTCCCGGAGCGCATGCGGTTGCCTTTCAGCTGACGGTGACCGGGCCTCAGGTCGTAACTGCCGGGTCGCCCGTGAACGTAGCCGCAGTCGAACACCCGTCACAAGTCGGTGCAGTGCAGATCACGCGAAGGTCACATCACTGATGAGCCGTCAGTCACCGGCACCGGTACGGCTTCCCCGAACTCGACCGGCAAGGTGCGCAGTCCACGCATGATGAGCCCGCCACGCCACCGCAAATCGGCAGGATCTCCCGCGAGTTCCAGGTCAGGAAGCCGGGTCAGCAGGGTCGCGAGCGCGGTCCTCGCCTCAAGCCGGGCCAGCGGCGCACCGAGGCAGTAGTGGATGCCGTGCCCGTAGCCCAGGTGCTGGTTGTCCCGACGGCTGAGATCGAGGGTGTCCGGATCGTGGAACCGCTCGGGGTCCCGGTCGGCCGCCGCGAGCACGACGAGCACGGGGTCACCGACGGCGATGTCCGCACCCCCCAGGGTCAGCTCCTCGGTGGCGTACCGCCAGGTGGCGAGCTCGACCGGGCCGTCGTAGCGCAGGAGTTCCTCGACACCGGTGGCGAGCAGGGAATCGTCGCCCTCGGCGAGGGCCTGCTGGAGACGGGCCCGCTGGCCGGGGTTGCGCAGGAGCGCGTAGACCCCGTTGCCGATCAGATTGACGGTGGTTTCGAAACCCGCGAACAGCAGGATGAAGGCCATCGCCGCTGCCTCGTTCTCCGTGAGGTGCTCGCCGTGGTCGCCGGCCCGGATCAGGTTGGAGATGAGGTCGTTGCCCAGATCCTCGCGCTTGCGGTGGATCAGCTCCGCGAGGTAGGCCCGCATCTTCTTGACGGAGCGTGCCACTCCGCCGCGCGGCCCGCCGCCGTGCCGGATCATCATGCCGGCCCAGTCGCGGAAGTCGTCCTGGTCCTCGCGCGGCACACCGAGCAGTTCGCAGATCGCGTAGATGGGGAGCGGGAAGGCGAACTCGTGGATGAGGTCCGCGCTCCCCCGCCCGTCGAAGCCGTCGATCAGCCGGTCGGTCAGCTCCTGCACGCGCGGCGCGAACTCGGCGACCGTACGGGGCGTGAACGCCTTGGACACCAGCCGCCGCAGCCGGGTGTGGTCCGGCGGGTCGATGTTCAGCAGATGCGTCATCAGGTCGGCACTGCGCTCGCCCGGGATGCCGGTCTTGCCCTTGGCGTGCGAGGACCCGGCGTGGTTCGCCGGATTCTTGCTGAGCCGCTGGTCGGCGAGGGCCTGCTTGGCGTCCCCGTACCGGGTGACGAGCCAGGCCTCGACACCGCTGGGCAGCGTGGTGCGGTGCACGGGGGCGTGCTCCCGGAGCCAGGCGTAGGCGGGGTAGGGATCGGTGGCGAACTCCCAGGTGAAGAGTTCGGGGGCGCGGGAATCGGTCACGCTGTGACGTTAACCGGAGCCCGGGGCGGAGGTGGGACCGCGGTCCTCGGGCGGGGAGGCGCTGTTGCGCAGGTACCAGGCGGGCGGCGCGTAGTCGATATGGAACTCGACCGGGTCGGGTGCCTGCGGGTACCAGGCTGGCGGGGCGTGGCCGAGGTCGATGCGGAAGCCGTCCGCGCCGGGGACGGGATCTTCCGTCGCCTCCCCCGCCGGTCCTCCCGGAGGCTCGGCGGAGGGCGGCTGGGGCTGCTCCGTACCGTCACTCTCCGTCGCGGCGGCGACGCCGAGCCAGCGGTCGGACCAGTCGCGGAGGAAGCCGCCGAGGGCGCGGGCGGACGGGAGGTGTCCCGCGGTGGCCGCGGTCTCCAGGTACTTGATCGCCTCCTGCTCGCTGCCGGGCGACTCGGTGAGCAGTACGCCCAGCTCGGCCGCGGCCTCGATGCTTCCGGCGTCGGCCGCCCTGCGGTACCAGGCGAGGGCCTCGGTGCGCTCGGGGACCGCGCGGCCGAGTCGCACCATGGCAGACGTCTCGCCGGCCTCCGCGCGGGGCCGCAGTGTCTCGCAGTAGGCCCGCGTCAGGGCCTCGCTGTCGACGTCGGGGTCGTCCCGCGTCTCGTGCCGGACCCGGTCCCACACCTCGTGGAGGACCGGCCACTCGCCCGCCACCACCGCCCCGTGCGCCTTCCATGAACCCTGCCGCCGGCCCCTGACGAGCAGGCCGAACCCCGGGATGGAGAAGCGCTCCGCGCCCGCCCAGGCGAAGGCCTCCCCGTACGACTCGCCCGCCGGGCCCTCTGACCCGGCAGCGTGACCCTCACTCAGCCGTGCCAACAGGCTCTCCGAGACCGGGCCTTCCACCCCGCACATGGCCAGGTCGACGGCGGCGCGGACCAGCAGGCACCCTCGCGGGTGGGCGGTCCGGGCGCCGGGGTGGTGCCACTCGTCGCGCAGCAGGTGGCCGAAGGCGAAGTGGGCGGCGACCTGGGCGCGGTCCCCGTGCTCGTGGACCTCGGCGACGCGGCCGTCCGCGACGAACGACGCCAGTCCCGCGAACTCCTTCTCGCTCCATCCTCGTTCGAGGGGAACGGTGTGCGCGGCCGCCAGGACGCGTTCGGTGCGCCGGGCGTGGTGGGCGTCGGGGTCCATCGTGGCGAGAACCACCACACCCAGGTGGGCCAGGCGGCCCAGCAGACCGGGGGTGAGACCGCCGTTGCCGAGATGGCCCGTGAGGTCGTCGAGCCACAGCACGTGCGCGCCGGACTCGTACTTCAGGTCGGCGGGAAGCGTCCGCAGGTCGGTCCCGGGTTCAGGTGCGTACAGCTGGTGGCCGTCCATCTGCCGCACCGCGTTCCAGGCGGTGTGCGAGGCGCCGGAGAGCGGCTTGGCGAGGAGGACGACCAGGCCGGACCGTGCCAGCCGGGCAGCGAGGACGCGGTCGACGTCCCGTTCGACGTACGGCGGTACGTCGGGAAGGCCGACGACTCGGCGGGTGGGGCGTACACCGAACTCCACCGGGCCCACCTGCCCGACGGGCCGCCGGTCGTACGTGGCCGGCGGGGCGTGATGGACGGACTGGAAGCCGATGACCTGCCCGTTGACGGTGTTGCCCGTGAGGTCGACGTTGTCGCCGGTGACATGGCTCTGCACGGTGGCGGAGGGGACGGACCGGATCACGGCCCCGGCGTCGGCGCCGACGCCGAAGGAGCGGGGCAAGGCGCCCCCGTCCCACGCCCGGTCGAGGCAGGCCTCCGCGATGTCCCGCCGCACCCGGGCGGAACCCTCGGGATCCGCCGCCGCGAGGTCCTGCAACCAGGAGTACCACTCGTCCACGGGGGCCTGCGGCCCCGCGGGCATGCGGTCGGCCACGTGCGGCCCGTACGCGGTGGTGACCACCTGCGCGATCCGCCAACGCCACCCCGTCCAGAGCGAGGTGCGCGCGGCGCGCTCCAGCAGCCCCGCGAGTTCGCCCAACTCCCCTGCCACGCACGCCCCCGCATCGCTCGACCGGCTCGTCCTACGACACTACTCAGCCCTCGCCCGCTCGGCAGCGACGATGGCGTCACGGTACGCGCGGGACGCCGCCCGCAGGGCCGTCTCGGGGTCGGTGCCCGTCGCCTCCGCACGGGCGGCCAGGGCGAGGAGTTGGTAGCCGACGCCGCCGTCCCCTGCCGGGAGGGGGACGTCGAGGTCCGCGGTACGTACCCGTGAGGACAGCTTCGCGGCGAGCGCCAGGGCGGGCTGGGCGAGGGGGACGCCCTCCGTCACCGAGTCGCGCTGCTTCTCGACCGCCTTGGTGCGCAGCCAGTGGGCCTTCACGTCCGCCGGGGTCTGCGCCGTCTCGTCGCCGAAGACATGGGGGTGGCGGTGGATGAGCTTGTCGATGAGCGTGGCCGCGACGTCGTCGATGGAGAAGGGGCCCTCCCCCGCCTCGCCGTCCTCGCCCTCGTCGCCGGTGGCGTCCTGGGCGATACGGGCGTGGAAGACGACCTGGAGGAGTACGTCCCCGAGCTCCTCGCGCAGTTCGGTGCGGTCGCCCGCCTCGATGGCCTCGACGAGTTCGTACGCCTCCTCGATGCCGTACTTGGCCAGCCCTTCGTGGGTCTGCCGGGACGACCACGGGCACTCACGGCGGATCCGGTCCATCACGTCGACCAGGTCGAGGAGGCGGGCGCCGGGGAGGTCGTAGGAGGCGGGGAGGAGTTCCAGGTCGGGCATCGCAACCCGGTTCGAGCCGGCCAGCCGGGCGAGGCCGTCCGTGAGGCGGGCGTCGCCCTCGCCGGAGGGCAGGACGACGACGGTCCGGCCGCCCGCGCAGAAGGAGACCAGTTCCTCGGCGGACGGCACCTGGTGGCCGACGGAGATCCCCGCCTCGGCCAGGTACGGCAGCTGCGGGTGCTGCTCGTCGGCGCACAGCACCCGGTCCGCCTCCCGCAGCGTCCGCCAGGCCGGCCAGGAGAGCAGCCCGGGGGCCACCCGGTGACTGGCACTGAGCAGGACGATACGACCGGGGGCGGGCGACGCGTCGGGGGGCCCGGGGGCCGGGGCCGTGCCTGCGGGTGCCGTGCTCGCGGGGGCCGTGCCTACGGGGGCCGTGCTCGCGGGGGTCGTGGTGGCGGGGTTCGTGGTGGCGGCGGTGGCGGGCGACGGCCCCGGGGGGATTTCGGGGGCGCCGGGTGCTCCGGGGGCTTCTGGGGTCACCCTCCCGACGGTACCCGGGCCCGATCACGGTCGGCGCGCCCGGCCGCGCGGTACGGCCGGTGCCTCGGCGCGCGCCCGCGGGCCGTCCGCCCGTCCGGCTACTGCGGCTGCCCGGCGGCAGGCTGCTCGGCGGCCGGCTGTTCGGCCGCCGGCTGTTCGGCCGCCGGCTGCTCGGCCGCCTGGGCCTCCGCGCTCTTGGTCCGCTGGGTGATCCAGGGGGCCTTGCGGTCGGCGAGGCCGATCTTTTCGTTGTCCCAGGTGCCGTAGCGCGGGTTGACGCTGATGTGCAGCGCCTTGGACGCCTTGGCGAGGACCTCGGTCACCTTTGCCTGGCCGTCCGGGGTGGCGAGGTTGGCCTGGTTCGCGGCGGCGATCTTGTTGAGCAGGATCTCCTCCCGTACCGCCTGGTCGATCTGGCCGGGGGCGATACCTCGTTGCACCAGCATCTGCGCCAGCTTGTCCTCGCCCTGTGCCTGCGCGGCCGCGGCGCCGCGCGCCTGCTGGATCTCCTTGCGGCTCGCCTCGGCGCCCGCGTCGGCGGCGGCCCGCTCCACGACCCGGGTGAAGAGCATGCTGTGCAGCTTGGCCCGGTTCATCTGGCCGGTGTTGCTGATCAGCTGGGCGGACTGTGGCGCCTTCGCCTGGGCGGCGCGCACGTCCTTGACCTGGCCCTGGACGGCGGACATCTCGATGCGCCCGCCGCCCACGAGGGCCGCCGCTCCCGGGTGGGGCTGACTGCCGCAGGCGGTGAGTACGGGGACCGCGGCGAGCAGTCCTGCGGAGAGGAGGAGCGTGGTGCGGGTGCGCGTACGGCGGTGCAAAGGGTGCCTCCCGGTGGGCGGTGATCGTGCGGCGGTGCACAACAGCCTTGCGGTTGTTGATGTTAGGCAGCCGGAGTGGTCCGGGCCACTGGTTCGACCAACGAGTCGTTCATGAGTTGGGATGCGGCGGGCACGGGACGGGGCCCGGTGTTCGTCTCGCCGATCAGGAAATGCGGACGGCGCTTCGCCTCGTAGTAGATGCGGCCGACGTACTCACCGACGACACCCAGCAGCACCATCTGCACCCC
This sequence comes from Streptomyces sp. NPDC091272, assembly GCF_044757485.1. Taxonomy (NCBI): domain Bacteria; kingdom Bacillati; phylum Actinomycetota; class Actinomycetes; order Kitasatosporales; family Streptomycetaceae; genus Streptomyces; species Streptomyces sp. NPDC091272. Next base: position 474,382 of record NZ_JBIVVC010000004.1, on the reverse strand, counting down.
GGACAGCGCGGTGACGGCGACGAGCAGGGTCACATAACCGGGGGTTTCCACTCCGTTGACGAGTGCGTCACCGACGATCCACATGGTGTACGCGGCGGCGAATGCGAGCAGCAGCAGACCGAAGTAGAGGGCGGCGCGCAGGGGTTTGTTGTTGAAGGAAATGACACCGTCGAGGCCGTAGTTGAGGAGTTTCCCGAAGGTCCATTTCGAGCGGCCCTGTTCGCGCACCGCGTTCTCGTACTCGAATGTCGCGGTCGGAAATCCGATCCAGGCGAAGATGCCTTTGGAGAACCTGTTGTACTCGGTGAGTTGGAGCACGGCGTCCACGGCGCGGCGGGACAGCAGCCGGAAGTCCCCCACCCCGTCGACGAGCTCGACGTCCACCAGGCGGTTGACCAGGCGGTAGTAGGCGCGGGCGGTGAGGGTACGGGTGACGCGGTCGCCCGCCCTGGTACGGCGCGCGACCACCTGGTCATGGCCCTGGAGGTGCAGGTCGACCATGCGGGCGACGAGTTCGGGCGGGTGCTGGAGGTCGGCGTCCATGATCACCACGGCGTCGCCCGTGGCGTGCCGCAGCCCGGCCAGCATGGCGGCCTCCTTGCCGAAGTTCCGGCTGAAGGACACGAAGCGCACCCGGGGGTCGGCGGTGGCGAGGGAGCGGAGGTGTTCGAGCGTGGCATCCCGGCTGCCGTCGTCGACGTACACGAACTCGAATTCCGCGGCCGGTTCGGACAGGGCGAGGGGGGCGATTTCCCGTGACACATGGGCGTGGAATCGCCGGACGATCTCCGCCTCATTGAAACAGGGCACGACGAGGGAGATGAGCATGTGCCATGGCAGCGCGGGGAGATGACGTTTCCCCAGGCGTTGTGTGACGGGCGGCGGGCGGTTCGGTTAACGGAATTGCGCGGTGCTGGTGAAAGGCCTGGCGGGGTGTTTACGGTCGGCCTCATGCTGAATCGCACCGGCCGATCTCCGCGCCCGTACCCCGCTGCGCACCCCGTCGCCGCGTCCTCGCTGCTCGCCGCGTTGCTCGCCGCGCTCACGCACTGCCTGGGGTCGGCGCTCGCGGGCAGCCAGCCCTTCGGCCGGATGAACCGGAACGTGAACGACCTGGGTACGCAGTTCGTCCCCTTCCACGCCCACCTGTGGGACGTGCTGCACGGCCGGGCCGACGGCGGCTGGCTGATCAACTGGCAGTCGGGGTACGGCTCCAGTTTCCTGCCCGACGTGGGCACGTATCTGTCCAGCCCCTTCGCCCTGCTCGTCGCGGTGTTCCCGAAGGAGCAGATCGACCTCGCGGTGTACGTGACGTCGGTGGCGCGGATCGGGGCGGCGGGCGCGGTGATGGCATGGCTGCTGCTCACGCTCCGGCCGGGCGGGCGGTGGTGGGCAGCGGGCACGCTGGGGGCCGCGTACGCGCTCTGCGGGTGGGCGGTGATCGAGGCGTCGTACAACCCGATGTGGCTGGACGGGCTGATCGGCTTCCCGCTGCTGTGCCTGGTGGGCGAGTGGGTGCGTACGGGGCGCAGGTTCCGGCTGTGGTTCGGGGCGGGGGTGGTCCTGGTCGCCCTGGTGTGGACGGCGAACTTCTACACCGCGTACATGGCGACGGCCGGCGCGGGCCTGGTACTGGGCGTGCGGCTGCTGACGGAGCGCACGACGGGCCCGGCCGGCCCGAAGGGCGCGGGGGCGGAGCCGGGGCCGGGGCCGAAGCCAAGGCAGGGGTCGGTTCCGGCCCCGGGGCCCGGGTCGGAGTCGGAGCGCTCGGCGCGCGGTGTACCTCCGGTGCGGGTCCTGCTGCGGGCGTGCGCGGTAGTGGCCCTCGGGATCGGGCTGTCCGCGCCCGTGCTGTTCACGGTGTTCGCGGGGACACGGCACGCGTACCCGGGAATGGGGCTGAGCTTCCGGCAGGCGGGCTGGGGGGACGTGCTGGGGCGCCTGCTCCCCGCCACCTACAACTTCAACGCGCCCGCGATGTACGTGAGTTCGGTGGTGCTGGTGCTGGCGTGCGCGCTGCCGTTCCACCGGGGGATCGCGGTGCGGGTACGGGTCGGCTGGCCCGTGCTCGCGGTCGCCGTGCTGGTGTCGATGCAGTGGGGGCCGACCCATCTGGCCTGGCACGCCTTCGCCGAGCCGAACGGCAGCTCGTACCGGCAGACGTTCGTACTGAGCGGGGTGCTGGTGATCGCGGGCTGGCTCGCGATCAGCCACCTGCGGCTGCCCCGGCCTGCCCTGGCGGGCGGTGTGGCATGTGTGGCGCTGCTGGCGCTCGCCGGGCTCGGCAGTGCCTTCACGGGACGGTGGGCGTGGCTCGGCGCGGGCGCCGGTCTGGTGGCCGTGGCCTGCGCGCTGGTGCTGCTGGGAGGCAGGCGGCGGGGGTACGCGGTGGCGGCCGCCGTGCTGCTGGTCGGCTGCACGGTCGCACAGTCCGCCCTGACGACGGCGTGGGCCGCGAAGCGGCGGGTGGCCGCGCAGGACGACCACGCCCCCTACGGCGCCCGGCAGGTCGCGCAGAGCGCGGTGATCGCGGGGGTGGACGAGTGGCCCCTGAGCCGCACCGAGCCGGGCCGCGCCCAGACCGTGCACAACGACTCGATGCTGGTCGGCGGCCAGGGCGCCGCGTACTACAGCAGCATGACCTCGGCGGTACTGACCAGGACACTCGGCGCGCTCGGCGACGGCTGGAACGGCAGCGGACGCGCCCCGCACAGCCTCGACAACCCGGTCACGGACGCGGTGTTCGGGGTCGGCACCCGGCTGCGGTCGACGTACCGGCAGGGCGCGGACACGGACTTCACGGTGGTGCGCCGGGAGTCGGCGCCGCTGGTGACCGTACGGGAGCTCCCGGCGGGCGCCGCGCACTACGGCCACTCCGCCTTCGCCAACCAGGAGTTGCTGCTCGGGGCCAAGGTGTACGAACGGCTGCCGGGGAGCGCGGGCCCCGCGGGCTCACCCGGTCCGGCGGGTACGTGCACGCCGGGCGCGCCGGTCTTCGTGTGGGCGCCCGGCTTCAACGGAACGGTACGGATGGCGGGCACGGATGCGCCGGGCGTGCGGTTCGAGGCCAAGCGGGGGCGGGTGCGGGCGGCGATGCAGCAGACCGGCGTCGCTCCCGCGGACGGCCGGGTACGGATCGAGCTGCACGGCTCGGGGGCACGGGGCGCGGAGGCGGCATGCCTCCGCGAGGACCGGCTGACCTCGGCGGTACGGGACCTACGGGCGGCCGGGGCGAGCGAGATCCAGGTGGGGGACGGCACGATCCGGGCCGTGGTGGGTGGTACGGGGACGGCGGGTACGGGGACGGCGGGCTCGGGGGCGGTGGGCTCGGGGGCGGCGGGTTCCGGGACGGCTCGCTCCGGGACGGGGGCTTCCGGGGCGGTTCGCTCCGGGACGGGGGCTTCCGGGACGCCGGGCGCCGGGGCTGCGGGAGCCGGGGCTGCGGCTTCCGGGACGACAGGCTCCGGGACTGCGGCTTCCGGGGCGGCGGGTTCCGCGGCTGCGGTCGTCCGGACGGCGGTGTTCGCGGTGCCTCGGATCGCCGGCTGGCAGTGCGCGGTAGACGGTGGCCCGCTCTCCCCCGCCGGGAACCACCTGGGGTTGCTCGCGGTGCCCCTGGGCGAGCACGGCCGGGAGGCCCGCTGCGTGTTCCGTCCGCCGGGCTTGCGGGCGGGCGTCGCAACGGGCCTGGGGTCGGCGGTGCTGGTGGTGGCGGTGCTGGTGGTCCGCTGGTTCGGCCGTCGGGACGCGTGGCGGAGGTCCGGGCCCGTCGTGACCGGGCGGGCGGCACCCCGCACCCCTACGCCGCCGCCCCCGTCAGGATCCGCCGTGACAGCAGGAAGGTGACCGGGATCGCGGCTGCCGCGGCCACCAGCGGGGCCACCCGCTCGTCCGTCCCGGCCCACTCCACCAGTACGAAGACCCCCACCGAGGTGACCACGAAGTTCGTCAGGTTGGTCAGGGGGAAGAGGAGGAACTTCCGCCAGGTGGGGCGGGTCCGGTAGGTGAAGTGGGTGTTCAGGAAGAACGAGCCGACCATGCTCAGCACGAACGCCAGCACATAGGCCGGGTAGTAAGGCAGCCACCGGTGCAGCACCAGGTAGGCCCCGTAGAAGGTGGCCGTGTTGACCACCCCGACCAGGGCGAACCTCATCATCTGCGCCCACGCGGCTCGTTCGCGCATCAGCCCTTCCGCAGGAACCCGGACGTGGCCACCTGGCCCAGGAAGGTCAGCCGCGGGCCCGCCGTGTCCACGTGGTCCGCCAGGTGCTGCTCCCACGCCTCCTGCACGCCGGGCCACGCCCTGTCACCGAAGTCGTCCAGTACGACGATCCCGCCGTCGGCGACGATCTCCTCCGCCCATCCGAGGTCCGCCAGCACGCCCTCCTTGGAGTGGTCGCCGTCGATGACGATCACGCCGTACTTCCGGTCCGACACCGCGGCCCGTACCTCGGGGTCCTGCGAGAAGCCCTGCTGGATGCGCGTACCGGACGGTCCGCCGGGGGCCGTGCCGGCCAGGGCCAGGTTCGCCCGTACGACGTCCTCGCGCACCGGGGTGCCGGTCGGGTCCGCGCTGTCGCGGACCGCGTCGGGCTGGAGCTGCGAGCCGACCAGCGGGTCGACGATGGTCAGCCGGGGCTCGATGCCCTCGCGGTGCAGCATGCGGGTGAGCGCGGTCGCGAACAGGCCGTGCAGCGTGCCGATCTCCAGTACGTCGGGGTGTGCGGGCGGGGCGAGCAGCGGCAGCGTGGCGAGTTTCCCGCAGACGTTCGAGGTGCCGCCGGCGAGCCGCCCGACGCCGAGCGCCTCCAGCGCCACGACCGTGCGGAACGCGGAGGTCACCGCCCGTCGCGCGTGCGCGCTGCCGCTGACCTCCGCGACCTGGGCGACCAGGGTCGAGATCTGCCCGGCGGACGGCATGCGGTGGGCCCCCCTGCCGGTGCGGTCGAGCAGCATCTCCACGGCGTGGCTCTGCTTCTTGAGGGCGTCCAGTTCGCTGCGCAGAGCGGCGAGTTCACCACCGGTGCCGCTGGTCTGGGTGCGTACGCGCTGATCGACGAGGGCCGCGAAGGGGCGCAGGGCGCGGCGGGCGAGGGGGTGGGTCAGCAGTGACATGGCGGGGACGCTAGACGGCCCGGCCACCGGGGGCGTGGCATCCGTACGACGTTGAGGCGAACCGGGGGTGACGGTGCGGGCCCGCCCCGGCGGCCCGTTTCGTCGACGCGTCCCGGCGCCCCGTCCCGGCAACCGTCGCCCTGGCGCGGTGCGTCACCCCGGCCCGTCCCGGCGGCCACCGCCCCGGCGCAGCCCGTCGTCGTCGTGGCGCTTCCGGCGGTGGTCGTCCCGGCGTTTCCGGCGGCCGTCGCCCCTCAGCGGCCCCCGCAGCGGCCCCGCCCCGGCCGCCCCTCAGGCCGTCACCTCTTGCCCACCTGCGCCTCTGTCGGGTTGCCTCCGGCGGGCAGCCTCTGCTGCGGGCAGCCGTTCAGCACCTTGCGCATCGCGTCGCGTTCCGCCGCCGTGACCCACAGGCCGTACTTCTTCTTCACCGCCACCTGCGAGGCGACGTACGCGCACCGGTACCCCTTGTTCGGCGGCAGCCAGGTCGCGGTGTCACCGTCACCCTTGCGCCGGTTCGCGGAGGACTGCGCGGCGAGCAGGTTCAGCGGGTCGTTGGCGAACGCGAGCCGTTTGCCAGGCTTCCACTGCTGGGCGCCCTTCTGCCAGGCGTCGGACAGCGCCACCAGATGATCGATGTCGACCTTGCTGGCGCCGCGCCGGTACTCGATCCGGCCGCCCGTGTACGGATCGTCCGCGAGGACACCGGAGGCGACCTTGCACCTGCCGTCGGTGAACTTCACGTCCTGGAGGTCGCGTTTGAGTATGTCGTCCCGGGTGCCGCACCTGTTGTCGTCGGTGTCGGCCCAGGCCCGGCCGAACTCCGCCCGCTCGTAACCGGTCTTGGGTGCCCGCCCCTTGACGGTCAGGCCGTCCACCGCGGCCAGTGCGGAGCCGGGCTTCCCGGCGGGCCCGCCCCGCCCGGCGCCCGTACCCGAGCCGGAGCCCGAGCTCGTGCCCGTCGAGCTGCCGAGGGAGTCGCACCCCGCGCTGCCGAGCAGCAGCACCGCGCCAAGTCCCGCCGCCGACACGGCCTTCAAGGTCTTCAAGGTCCTCGTGCTCGTGCTCGTACGAGATATCAAGACGTGCCACCCCAAGGAGTTCATCACCGCGACCGGAAACGCACCACCTTAGGGACGGATGCCCCGAACGAACCCCCCGACCCGCGACACCACACCGAAACGTGGCCGGGTCCACACGGGCCGGGTGTCCGCCGGGAGGGTCAGCCGCCCAGGATCGTCGCCAGGAACTCGCCCGTCCACGACAGCAGCTCCCGGCCCACCACCGGCTTGCCGCCGATCTTGCCCGAGCTCGGGCGCGGCACCAGGATCTGGTGCGCCGTGGGCTTGATGACCGTCCGCGGGTAGAGCCGCTTGAGGCGGAGCTCCTGGGATTCGCGGAGCTCGACCGGGGCGAAGCGGATGTTCGGGCCCTGGAGCACGATCTCGCCGACCCCGCAGGCGCGGGCCAGCATCCGCAGGCCCGCCACCAGGAGCAGGTTCTCGACCGGTTCGGGGAGCTTGCCGTAGCGGTCGGTGAGCTCGTCGCGCACGGCGGTGATGTCGGCCTCCGTGGTGGCGGAGGCGATCGCGCGGTAGGCCTGCAGGCGCAGGCGCTCGCCGGGCGCGTAGTCGTGCGGGACGTGGGCGTCCACCGGGAGCTCGATCTTGACCTCCAGGGGGGCCTCCGGCTGCTCGCCGCCGCCGTCGACGGCCGACCGGTAGTCGGCCACGGCCTCGCCGACCATCCGGATGTACAGGTCGAAGCCGACGCCCGCGATGTGACCCGACTGCTCTCCGCCGAGCATGTTGCCCGCGCCGCGGATCTCCAGGTCCTTCATCGCCACGTACATGCCGGCGCCCATCTCGGTGTGCTGGGCGATGGTCGCCAGCCTCTCGTGCGCGGTCTCCGTGAGCGGCTTCTCCGGCGGGTAGAGGAAGTACGCGTAACCCCGGTCGCGGCCACGGCCGACCCGGCCGCGCAGCTGGTGCAGCTGGGAGAGGCCGAAGTTGTCGCCGCGCTCGACGATCAGGGTGTTGGCGTTGGAGATGTCGATGCCGGACTCGACGATCGTGGTCGAGACGAGGACGTCGAACTTCTTCTCCCAGAAGTCGACGACGACCTGCTCAAGGGCCGTTTCCGACATCTGGCCGTGGGCCGTGGCGATGCGCGCCTCGGGCACGATCTCGCGCAGCTTGGCGGCGGCCCGGTCGATGGACTCCACCCGGTTGTGGATGTAGAAGACCTGGCCCTCGCGCAGCAGCTCGCGGCGGACCGCGGCGCCGATCTGCTTCTCCTCGTACGGCCCGACGAAGGTCAGCACCGGATGGCGCTCCTCCGGCGGCGTGGTGATCGTGGACATCTCGCGGATGCCGGTGACCGCCATTTCGAGCGTACGGGGAATGGGGGTGGCCGACATGGTGAGCACGTCGACGTTGGCGCGGAGCTTCTTCAGCTGTTCCTTGTGCTCGACGCCGAAGCGCTGCTCCTCGTCGACGATGACCAGGCCCAGGTCCTTGAACTTCGTCTCCTGCGAGAACAGCCGGTGCGTGCCGATGACCAGGTCGACCGAGCCGTCCCTGAGCCCCTCCAGGGTGGCCTTGGACTCGCTCTCGGTCTGGAAGCGGCTCAGCGCGCGGACGTTGACCGGGAACTGGGCGTAGCGCTCGGTGAAGGTGCCGAAGTGCTGCTGGACGAGGAGCGTGGTGGGGACCAGGACGGCGACCTGCTTGCCGTCCTGGACGGCCTTGAAGGCGGCGCGCACCGCGATCTCCGTCTTGCCGTAGCCGACGTCGCCGCAGATCAGCCGGTCCATCGGGACGGACTTCTCCATGTCCTCCTTCACCTCGGCGATGGTGGACAGCTGGTCGGGCGTCTCCACGTACGGGAAGGCGTCCTCCAGCTCGCGCTGCCAGGGGGTGTCGGGGGCGAAGGTGTGGCCGGGGGCGGCCATCCGCGCCGAGTACAGCTTGATGAGGTCGGCGGCGATCTCCTTGACGGCCTTCTTGGCGCGCGCCTTGGTCTTGGTCCAGTCGGCGCCGCCGAGCCGGTGCAGGGTGGGGGCCTCGCCGCCCACGTACTTGGTGACCTGTTCCAGCTGGTCGGTGGGGATGTAGAGGCGGTCGCCGGGCTGGCCGCGCTTGGCCGGCGCGTACTCGACGAGGAGGTACTCGCGGGTGGCGCCCTGCACGGTGCGCTGCACCATCTCGATGTAGCGGCCCACGCCGTGCTGCTCGTGCACGATGAAGTCGCCGACCTCAAGGGTGAGCGGGTCGACGGACTTGCGGCGGCGGGCCGGCATCCGGCCGAGTTCCTTGGTGGCGGTGCGCTGGCCGGTGAGGTCGGTCTCGGTGAGCACGGCGAGCTGGAGGGCCGGGTCCACGAAGCCGTTGTCGAGGCCGCCGCAGGCGACGTGCACCACGTTCGGCGCGAGGGCGCTGAGGTCGGCGTCGAGGCGGGCGGCGATGCCTTCCCCGGACAGCACCTCGACCGTACGGGAAGCGGTGCCGTGGCCCTCGGTGACGAACACGGTCCGCCAGCCGTCGGCCAGCCAGCCCTTGGTGTCGGCCAGCGCCTTGGCGGTGTCACCCCGGTACAGCTCGGGGGCGTGCATGCCGAGCTTGAGGGTGTCGTCCTCGTGGTCGACGTCGTCGGCGGCGAACGGGGAGACCGACCACCACATCATGCCGAGCTCACGGGCGTGGTCACGGACGTCGGCGATGCCCCGCAGCGAGGCGGCGCCGACGTCGATGGGGGCCACGCCGCCGCCCGCGGTCGCGGCCCAGGAGGCCTGCAGGAACTCCTGGGAGGTCGCGACGAGGTCGGCGGCCCGGGTCCGGACCCGCTCGGGGTCGCAGACGACGGTCATCGAGCCCTGCGGCAGCACGTCGAGCAGCAGCTCCATGTCGTCGACGAGGACCGGGGCGAGGGACTCCATGCCCTCGACCGCGATGCCCTCGGCGATCTTGTGCAGCAGCTCGCCCAGCTCGGGGTGGGCCTCGGCGAGGGCCGCGGCCTTCTCCCGGACGTCGGCGGTGAGCAGCAGCTCCCGGCACGGGGGCGCCCAGACGCCGTGCTCGGCGACTTCGAGGGAGCGCTGGTCGGCGACCTTGAAGTAGCGGATCTCCTCGACGTCGTCACCCCAGAACTCCACGCGCAGCGGGTGCTCCTCGGTCGGCGGGAACACGTCCAGGATGCCGCCGCGGACCGCGAACTCGCCACGCTTCTCGACCAGTTCGACCCGGGCGTACGCGGCGGCGGCGAGCGCGTCGGTGAGCTCGCCGAGATCGGCGCTCTGCCCGGACCTGATCGATACGGGCACGAGGTCGCCCAGGCCCTTGACCTGCGGCTGGAGCACGGAGCGCACGGGCGCGACGACCACGCTCAGCGGGCCGGCCGCCGGGTCGTCCTGCTGCGGGTGGGCCAGCCTGCGCAGGACGGCGAGCCGGCGGCCCACCGTGTCCGAACGGGGCGAGAGCCGCTCGTGCGGCAGCGTCTCCCAGGACGGGAACTCCGCCACCGAGTCCTCGGGCAGCAGGGTGCGCAGGGTCGCCGCCAGCTCCTCCGCCTCCCGCCCGGTCGCGGTGACGGCCAGCACCGGGCGCCCGGCGTCACGGGCGAGGGCGGCGACGGCGAAGGGGCGGGCCGCGGAGGGGCCGACGAGGTCGACGTGCATGCGGTTGCCGTCGACGGCGGCCTTCACCGCTTCGGCGAGCGCCGAGTCTCGTACCACTGCGTCCAGCAGGCCGTGCAGGCTCATGAAGGGCATCCATCCGATGCTTGAGAACACTTTGGTCGGCCGCGCGGCGGCACCTGCCGGTGGGGCCGGTGGGCAACGCGAGCCGCCCGACACGTCGCACGGGCCGGGGCTCCCAGCGTACGACGCGCGACTGACAGCCGCCGTCCGGACGCGGACCCGGAGGCGCCGGCACGTGCCCGGGGCCTTGGGGGCGGGGCTCCTGCACGTACCCCGGGCCCCCGGCCCCGGGGGAGGCCGGCACGTGCCCCCGGGCCCGGGGGGGGGCCTGCACGTGGCCCCCGGGCCCGGGGGGGCCGGCACCTGCCCCCGTGCCCCGCCCCGGTGCTGCGGGCCCGCCCCCGCACCTCCGGCGCCGTCAGTCCGTGGCTATCGCGGTGAGGACGTTCATCCTGCCTGCCCGGAAGGCCGGGACCAGGGCGGCCAGCAGGCCGACGAGGGCCGAGGCGAGGAACACCGTGAGGATGGTCGGCCACGGGATCTCCAGGACGGCCATGCCTTCCAGGGCGAGGAGCTGCTGGGCGGCCGTGCCCCAGGCCAGCCCCAGACCCAGGCCGAGCAGCGCCCCGAAGAGGGCGATGACCACGGATTCCAGGCGGATCATCCGGCGCAGCTGGCGGCGCGAGAGGCCGATGGCCCGCAGCAGGCCGATCTCCCTGGTCCGCTCCACGACCGAGAGGGCGAGGGTGTTGACGACACCCAGGACCGCCACCACGATCGCCAGCCCGAGCAGCCCGTAGACGATGTTGAGCAGCTGGTCGATCTGCGCCTTGAGGTCCTCCTTGTAGTCGGTGGAGTTCAGGACGCGGTACTGCGGGTACTTCGCGACGGCTGCCTTCAGCGACGCGTACGCGGCGTCCGCCCGGCCCGGCGCCGCCTTGGCGAAGACCGCCATGTCCTGCGGCATCCGGTCGGCGGGGATGTGCGCGGCGGCGGTGGTGATGTTGAGGTACAGCGCCCCCTTGTCGACACTGACGTCGTCGGAGGTGACCGCGGCGACCCTGAGCTCCGTGCTCTTCCCGCCCGGGAAGAGCACGGTCAGCGCATCGCCGACCTTCACCCCGTGCTGCTTGGCGTAGTCCTCGCCGACCGATATCGCGCCCGGCGCGTACGCCGCGGCGAGATCGCCCGACACCGTCTTGCGCCGCAGGTCCTGCTGGTAGGAGGGATCGGTCGCCGACAGGGACTTGAACTCCGGGACTCCGTCAGGAGCGGTCACCTTCGCGGCGACCAATTTGTAGTGGGTGAGGCGGGAGATGCCCTCGGCCTCGGCGAGCGCCTGCTGCGCCTGCGGCAGCACGGGCTGCTGGTTGTTGGAACGCACCGTGAAGTCCGCGCCCACCGACTTGTCGAGCTCCTGCGTGGCCGAGGCGACCATCGAGGACGCACCGACCGACAGACAGGCCACCAGGGCGAGCCCGATCATCAGGGCCGAACCGGTCGCTCCCGTACGGCGCGGGTTACGCAGTGCGTTCCGCTCGGCCATCCGGCCGACCGGGCCGAAGACGCGGAGCACCACGGCGCCCAGCCCCTTCACGACCACCGAGACCAGCAGCGGTCCGACGACGACGAACCCGACGAGGGTGAGCACGACACCGAGACCGAAGAAGAGGGAGCCCTCGCTCGCCCTCGCCGACTGCGCGCCTGCGTACAGCCCTGCCCCGCCGGCCAGGCTCAGTGTCACGCCGACGGCCGCCCTGATCCGCCCGGACCTGGCGTCGGCGGGGGTCCCGGAGTCGCGCAGGGCGGCCATCGGGGACACCCGGCCCGCCCGGCGGGCCGGCAGGTAGGCGGCGACGACCGTGACGACGACGCCGAGCACCACACCGATGACCGGGGTGGGCCACTTGAACGTCAGGTCGCTCGTGGCGAGCTTCATACCGATCGCGCCCATGAACTTCATCAGCCCGACGGCCAGCCCCACGCCCGCCGCGACCCCCAGCACCGACCCGACGACCCCGAGCAGCAGCGCCTCCAGGAGCACCGACCGGTTGACCTGCCTGCGGCCGGCGCCGAGCGCCCGCATCAGACCGATCTCCCGGGTGCGCTGGGCGACCAGCATCGAGAAGGTGTTGATGATCAGGAAGATTCCGACGAGGAGGGCGACCCCGGCGAAGCCGAGCATCGCGTACTTCATGACGTCCAGGAACGACGCGAGGTCGTTCTTGCTCTCCTCGCCGGCCTCCTCCTTGGTCAGCAGCTTGTACGGGGCCGTCGGTCCGAGCGCCGCGGCCACCCGGGTCTTCAGCTGCTCGTCGCTCACGCCGGGCACGGCCTCGACGTTGATGCCGGTGAACCGGTCCGGGCCGCCCAGCAGCTTCCGCTGTGCCGTCGCCGTGTCGTAGAAGACGACCGTCGCCCCGGGGTTGGTCGTCCTGAAGGTGGCTATACCGCTGATCCGGGCGGTGAAGTCGCCGGTCACGGCGATCGTGCGCAGCTCGTCACCGAGCTTCAGCCCGTGCTTGTCCGCGGTGTCCGCGTCGATCATGACGTCGGTGGGGCCGCGCGGGGAGTGCCCGGAGGTGATGGTCATCGAGCGGGCGTCGTTGGCGGCCCAGTCGCTCGCGATGGTCGGCGCCCCCGTGGTGGAGCCCATGTCCTTGTTGTCGGCGTCGACGACGGTGACCGACATGCTGCTGACCGCGCCTCGCGCGGACTCCACACCGTCGGCGCCCGCGATCCTCGCGACCGCGGAGCCCGGCAGGACGGCGGGACGCCCCGCGTTCTGCGCGGAGTGGTCGTCCTTCTCGGTCTTCGGCGTGACGGTGACGTCGGCCGACGTGCCGGCGAAGAGCTTGTCGAAGGTGGTGTTCATGGTGTCGGTGAAGACGAGGGTGCCGCAGACGAAACCCACCGACAGCAGGACGGCGACGGCGGAGAGCGCCATCCGGCCCTTGTGCGCCAGGAAGTTGCGCATCGAGGTCTTCCAGACGGTCATGAGGTGCGCCCCCGACCGTCGAAGGCCTTCATCCGGTCCAGGACCAGCTCGGCGGTGGGCCGGCGCATCTCGTCGACGATCCGCCCGTCGGCCAGGTACAGCACGCGGTCCGCGTAGGAGGCGGCCACCGGGTCGTGCGTGACCATCACGATGGTCTGCCCCAGCTCGTCCACCGAGCGGCGCAGGAAGTCCAGCACCTCGGCGCCCGAGCGCGAGTCCAGGTTCCCGGTCGGCTCGTCCCCGAAGATGATCTCGGGTCGGGCGGCCAACGCCCGCGCCACCGCGACGCGTTGCTGCTGGCCGCCGGAGAGCTCGGACGGCCGGTGCTTCAGCCGGTCGGTGAGCCCGACGGTCTCCACCACCCGCCGCAGCCAGGCCGGGTCGGGCCTGCGGCCCGCTATGTCCATCGGCAGGGTGATGTTCTCGATCGCGTTGAGCGTAGGGAGCAGGTTGAAGGACTGGAAGATGAAACCGACACGGTCCCTGCGGAGTTGGGTGAGCTGCTTGTCCCCAAGGCCGGAGATCTCCGTGTCGTCGAGGAAGACCTGACCCGACGAGACCGTGTCCAGTCCGGCCAGACAATGCATCAGGGTCGACTTGCCCGACCCCGAGGGGCCCATGATCGCGGTGTACTCGCCGCGCGCCATCTCGACGTCGACGCCGTCCAGCGCGACGACCCGGGTCTCCCCCGCCCCGTACGCCTTCACCACCTGGCTCGCCCGCGCGGCGACGGCCGAACGCCCGCCCGCCGCCGTGTCCCCGTGCCCGGACCCCTGCTCGTGGCCCGAGAGCCCCACTGCCGTAGTCACGTCAATTCCCCCTGTGCAGCCAGTACTTCCCTGCCGGCCTTCGCCGGTCCAACGTCACTCCAAGTTACGGAATGGGCCTGTTCCGGCACGTCGGCCTGGAGTACCAACAACCGGGTGCAGCGAAGTAGGGAAGTCCACCCCGGATCCTCAACCCGTAGGTGGAGCACCCAGGGGGAGCACGTCCACCCTTTCTGCCCCCTCCCCCGCCCGACCTGCGGGTGAGACGCTGTCCCGACAGAAATACGTGCAGGGGGAAGGGAATTCGGTGGGCGGCAAGGATGTAAGTGGCACCCAGGGTGCGGAGAGCTCTGGGGAGATACCCGGAGCTCCGGACGGCTCCCGGCAGGTGCCCGGGGGCCGCGCGCCGACAGCCGGGAGTTCGACGGCCGACAGCCCGCCGGCAGGGAGCCCGACGGCAGGAAGTGGGCCCGTCCGGCGTGGGCCGGTCGTCGCCGCTCTCATGCTGGGCATGGCGCTCGCCGCACTCGACGGGACCATCGTCTCCACCGCCGTCCCCCAGATCGTCGGCGAACTGGGCGGATTCACGGTCTTCTCCTGGCTGTTCGCGGGCTACCTGCTCGCCGTGACCGTCACCCTCCCCGTGTACGGCAAGCTCTCCGACACCTTCGGCCGCAAGCCCGTACTGCTCGCGGGCATCGCCCTCTTCCTCATCGGCTCCGTGCTGTGCGCGCTCGCCTGGAACATGACGGCGCTGATCGCCTTCCGCATCGTCCAGGGTCTTGGCGGCGGCGCCATCCAAGGCACTGTCCAGACCGTCGCGGCCGATCTGTACCCGCTGAAGGAACGCCCCAAGATCCAGGCGCGGCTCTCGACGGTGTGGGCGACCTCGGCGGTCGCGGGACCCGCACTGGGCGGACTCCTGGCCACGTACGCGGACTGGCGGTGGATCTTCCTCGTCAACCTGCCGGTGGGCGCGGTGGCGATGTGGCTGATCGCCAGGTACCTGCGGGAACCGGAGCGGGTGGCGCGGGCGCAGGGGGTGGCGCGGACGCAGGGGGCGAGGCAGGCACAGGGGGCGAGGCAGGCGCAGGGGGTGCCGGCCGTGGCGACGGGTGGGGAACTCGGCCCGGTGGCCGTACGTTCTCGGGTCGACTGGCCCGGTGCGCTTGCCGTGTTCGCCTGTGGCGGGGTGTTGTTGACGGCGCTGGTGCAGGGCGGGGTGGCCTGGCCCTGGTTCTCCGCCCCCTCCCTGGCGCTGTTCGCGACGAGCGCGGTGCTCGTCGCGGTGGTGGTGACCGTCGAACGGCGCGCGGCCGAACCCATCCTCCCCGGCTGGGTGTGGCGGCGCCGCACGATCGCCGCGGTCAACGTCGCCCTGGGTGCGCTCGGCCTGCTGATGGTCGCCCCGACCGTCTTCCTGCCGACGTACGCCCAGTCCGTGCTGGGGCTCGATCCGACGGCCGCCGGTTTCGTCCTGTCCGTCATGACACTGAGCTGGCCGCTGTCGGCGGCGCTGAGTCAGCACGTCTACCGGCGGATCGGCTTCCGGCAGACGGCGATCATCGGGATCTCGCTGGCGACGCTGACCCTGCTGGCGTTTCCGCTGCTGCCCTTCCCCGGGGAGGCCTGGCAGCCCGCCCTGATCATGCTGCTGCTGGGCGGCGCGCTCGGTCTCTTCCAGCTGCCGCTGATCGTCGGTGTCCAGTCGACGGTCGGCTGGTCCGAGCGTGGCACGGCCACCGCGTCGATCCTCTTCTACCGGCAGCTGGGGCAGAGCGTGGGAGCGGCGGTCTTCGGCGCGGTCGCCAACGCGACGCTCGCGGCACGGCTGGCGGCGGCGCCGGGGGCGATCAGGGACGGACTGCCGGGTGATCTCGACTCGGTCTCGCACGCGTTGACCGACCCGGGATCGGCGCTGCCCGCGGGGGCGGCGGAGTACCTGAGGCGCGCGGTGGACACGGCTGTCGACCATGTGTACGTGGGCGCGGCCGGGGCGGGCGTGCTGGCGCTGCTGGCGTTGGTGTTCCTGGCACCGAGGAGGTTTCCGGTGCTGGAGGAAGGGGCGCAGGGGGGAGGGGTGGGTTCTGAACGGGGGGTTGGGTCGGGGGTTAGGGGGTGAGGGGGTGAGGGGGCACTGGCGCAGGCGGGGTTGGGGTCACCGGGGCGCGGGGCGCGGGGGCGCGGTCTGCGTGGGGGGGCGGGCCGTGCCGGGGGCGGGCCTGGCCCACTGGGGTGGCATGCCCGTGCCGCGTGGGCGGGGGCGGCGGGGTGGGTGTGCAGTGTCGGCCCCGTGCGGGTGGGTGGGCCGCTTCGCGGGTTCGGCCCCTCCCCGCCCCTTCCCGAAACCGCTGCCGCGGGGCTGGAGGGGCATGCTGCGGGTGCGTTGTGGCTGAGCGCGCAGTTCCCCGCGCCCCTGGAGGGGCGGGCGATGGTGGGAGTCCTGCGGGTGCACTGTGGCTGGGCGCGCAGTTCCCCGCGCCCCTGAAAGGCGGGGTGCGTTGTGGCTGGGCGTGCAGATCTCCGTGCCCCGGGCGGGTGTGGCTGGGCGTGCAGATCTCCGCGCCCCCTACCTCACGGGCCTGTTTGTTCGGGTTGGTTTTCTGCTTCGGTCTTGCCGGTCAGGGTGGCGAGGGTTGTTCGTACGTGGGTCATGTGGGACTGCAGCTCCCGGCGGGCCTCGTCGTGTTCTTGCAGCACGCGGTCCGTCTCGCGGGCGATGCGTTCCTCCTGCACCCTTGCCGCCGCGAGCAGTTCCGCGGCTCGGGCCTCCGCGTCCTCCTGGCCGTGCCTGGCTTCTTCCTCCGTCTCGGCGAGCGCCCTCTTCGCCTTCGCCAGTACGGATTCCGCGCGGGCCGTCAGCGCGGCGAAATGCCGGTCCGTCTGCGCCTCGCGCTCCGCCAGTTCGCGTTCGGCCGCCTCCCGGCGCTCGGCGTGCTCCTTCTCCTGGGCCGTGAGCAGCGCCTCCGTGCGCTCCCGCATCTCCTGCAGCCCCGCGACCGCGGCGGACCGCCACCCCTCCGCGTCCCTGCGCGCCCCCGCCCGCATGCCGTCCGCCGCCGACCGCGCCGACTCCAGCAGCTCGACGGCCGCCTGCTCGGCCTCCGCCCGGAGCGCGTCCGACGCCGCCCGTGCCTCGTCCCGCACCTTGTGCGCCGCCGCACTCGCCGCGTCCGTACGGGCCGACGCCTCCCGCGCGGCCTGCGAGCCCAGCTCCTGCGACTCCTCCTCCGCCAGGGTCAGCAGCGACCTCGCCCGCTCGCCCAGCGATTCGTACGTCTGCGGCGCCAGCTGCGCGACCTCCTCGCGCAGGGCCTCCGCCTGCGCCTCCAGCTGCTTCGTGAGCACCGTCAGCCGCGCCGCCCGCTCCCACGCGTCGTCGCGGTCCTGCGACAGTCCGGCGATCCGGCGGTCCACCTGCTCGGGGCGGTAGCCACGGCCCCGTACCACGGTGAAGTCCTGGGGTGACGTCGATGCACTCATCCCTGTATCCCCTCAAATCCGGTGATTCCGGTCTCCGGCTGAACTCCGGCACATCCTGATCGATCGGACTCCAGTGTGCATAACGCGACACTCCACCCGGAAACCGGTCCGCCGCCTGGCCGGAATCCGCCCCGCGCCCCGTAAGGAAAAAAGCCGGGGCGCCCGACCTCGGAGAAGGTTCGGGCGCCCCGGCGGCGCCAGCGGTGGCGACGTACCGGCAGGTGCCGGTGCGCGGTTACGGCAAGAGCTACAACAACCCGTCCCACATCTGCTCCAGGAGCACCGACCACCAGCTCTCCGGCGACGCCAGCGCCGCCGGGTCGAGCGCCGCCAGCTGAGCCTGGAAGTCCACCGTCCACCGACCCGCCTGCTCCGGGTTGAGACCGAAGCGCAGCCGCCACATCCTGCCGAGCAGCGCGAGCGAGCGCACGAACTCGGGCAGGCCCGTGTTCACGAACTGCGGCGGTACGGGACGACCTCCCGCACCCGCCTCCACCGGTACGGCCACGATGTTCGCCGTCCCGTACTGCACGCAGATCGCCCGCCCGAAGTCCGAGCCCATCACGAGGTACGAACCCGCGTCCGGGGCCGGCTGCACACCGCGCTGCTGAGCGAGCTCGGCGAGCGTCGGAACCGGCTGGCCCGGCACCGCCTGCGCCCAGAAGAACGGCCCGAAGTCGACCGGCAGCCCGGCCCACATCAGCGTCATCGCCACCAGCTCCGGCACCCCCTGGCGCGACACCGCGCCCTGGTCGAACCGGAAGACCGCCTGCGGCCCGAACGCCGACACCAACTCGTGCGCGACACCCTCGGGCGGCACCGGCGGGATCTGCATCAGCTGGCTCGGGTGCGGCAGCGGTGCCCGCACCGGCGCGGGCCGCGCCGGACCGTCCGCGACCTGATGCAGCTCGCCCTGGTGGGTCAGCAGGTGCTGCATCCCCTGCTGACGCGACGCGTGATCCGTGCCGTACGGGGCGACACTCGTGATCCGTACCTGCGGCCAGGTCTCCCGGATCATCCGCGCACAGTAACCACCGGGCAGCTCGCAGGACGCCAGCTCCGTGTGGAGTTCGAGCACCTGCTGCGGCGGCACCTGCATCGCCCGCAACTCGTGCAGCATCTGCCACTCGGGGTGCGGGGTACCGGGCGCCGAACGGCGGATGAGCTGCTGCTCGGAGCCGTCCTGCGCGCGGTAGCGCAACACCGCCTGATAACCGGGCCCGACCGTCGGCAACCCGGACGGCTGCTGCGGCGGATACCCGTACGCGGGCGGCCCCTGGTGCGGCGGCTGCATCTGGTGCGGGGCCTGGTGGGGCTGGTGTTGGGCGTGCGGCGGGGGCATGTTCGGCGGCGGCATGTTCGGTGGCGGAGCCTGGTGCTGCGCGTGCGGAGGCTGGTGCTGCGCGTGCGGGGGTGGCATGTGCCCGTGCGGGGGCGGCATGGCACCAGGGGGCCCTGGCGGGCCGGGCGGCTGCGGGGCGCCGGGGCCCTGGTTCGGTCCGGGCTGCGCGAGCATCGTCGCCGCATGGTGAACTCCCCCGCCCGCAGGCGGAGTCGACCCCGGAGCTCCCGGTGCACCGGGAGGACCGGGCGGGCCGGGCGGCTGCGGGGCCCCGGGCCGGCCCTGACCGCCCATGCTCGGGTCGGACAGCATCGTCGCCGCGTGATGCACGCCGCCACCGGGCGGACCAGGGGGGCCGGGCGGCTGCGGAGCACCCGGACTACCCGGGGCGCCCCCGGCACCCAGCTGCGGCACCAGCGCCGTCGGTACGTAACCCGCCGCAGGGGCACCCGGAGCGCCGGGCCCCGCGGGCGCCTGCGCACCCGGGCGCGCACCCGGCGTACCGGGCGCACCGGGCGGCGGCGGAGTCGTCGAACCCCCGCCACGCCGGGCACCGGGCGGCAGGGACGCCTTACTGGTCGCGGCATCGGCGATGTCCTCGGCCCCGACGGACAGACCGGGCCGACGCGGGGCGCCGGGAGCGCCGGGAGCATGCGGCGTGTGCGGACCGTGCGGGCCCGCACCCGGCTGCACACCGGCACCAGAACCAGAAGTGGAACCGGAAGCGGAACCGGAACCTTGCCCCACCCCCGCGCCCGACCCCGGCAACGGCTGCGGAGCCGACGGGTCCGGTACGACCGGTGCCACCGCGGTGCTCGGCAGCTGACTGCCGCCCTGGAGCAGCGACGTCTGGGCCTCGGGACCGGCCCCGG
Organism: Streptomyces sp. NPDC091272; assembly: GCF_044757485.1. Classification (NCBI taxonomy): domain Bacteria; kingdom Bacillati; phylum Actinomycetota; class Actinomycetes; order Kitasatosporales; family Streptomycetaceae; genus Streptomyces; species Streptomyces sp. NPDC091272. Next base: position 455,109 of record NZ_JBIVVC010000004.1, on the reverse strand, counting down.
GCGCCCGGGAGTCGTCGTCGTCCGCCCCGACGAGCGGCGGTGCGAACACGGTGGCGGGCAGCGGAACACCGCCCGCGTCGCCCGAGTTGGTGTCGGTGCCGGCCCACGGCGTCGCTCCGGCGGGCGGCGCACCGGCCGTACCGCGCGCTCCACCGGCCCCGTATCCCGACGACGAGACGGGCACACCGTCGGACTCCGTCGGCTCGTACTCGTCCGAAGCCGAACCAGAACCAGAAGTAGAAGTAGAAGGGGAAGGGGAAGCAGGGGCAGGCGCAGGCGCAGGACCAGCACCCGGCGCAGGCACCGAAGCAAGCCCCGCAGCCGAAGCCTCCCCCGACGTCGATCCCGAGGCCGACGTCGATCCCGAGGCCCGCGTCGACTCCGAAGCCCGCACCGATCCCGAAGCCGGCGTCGACTCCGAAGCCGGCGCCGACCTCCTGTCCGGAATCCCGATCTTGTCGGCCGCCTCCTGGAGCCACTCCGGCGGCGTCAGCAAGAAGGACGTCTGCTGCAGATCGACCCGCTGCGGCGGCTGCGGGGCCGGTTCACCCGCGTCCGACACCGGAGCCCCGTACTCCTCCTCGTACCGCCGGATCACCTCGCCCACCGGCAGCTCGGGCCACAGCGTGGCCTCGCCGCTGTCGCGCGCGATGACGAGCCGCTGCCGGCCGCCGTCGGAGACCGGGCCGTTCTCGCGGTCCTCGGCCCACACCACGAACCCGAGATCGAACTCCCGCACCCGCACCTCCCGGTGCTGGTACGCGGGCACGTCCCCGTTGACCCACTCGTCCGCACGCTCCTGCGCCTGCGCGAAAGTCACCATCGGACAGTCAACCCCGTCATCCCTCGTCCGGAACATCCGATACGTCGACGGCGTGCGCGAAGCCGCCGTCGACCATCAGATTCGCCACCGTCTGCAGCTCCGGCGGGCTGCCCGCCAGCCGCTGCAAGAATTCGTCGAAGTCCTCACCGCAGGGCAGCAGCAGCCGCTCCACCCGCTCCTGGACCGACCAGCCGTCCTGGTCGCGCGCGTCGTCGTACGCGCAGAACCACACCGACCCGACGTCCTCACCACGCACCTTCACCGCCAGGATCCCGCCCTGGACGAAGGTGACACCCAGATAGTCCTTGGTCAGGTGATCGCGCAGACACTTGTTGACGTAGACGAGGTCGTTGACCCCTGCCTCGTCGCGCACCGTGAAGAACGGCTGGTCGACCAGCAGCCCCAACTCCGCGTCCAGCGCCGCACCGACCGGCGCACAGCCGCCCGCAGCCTTGAGGAAGGAGCGGTACGCGCCGGGCAGCCGGTACCCCAAGTCCTCCTCCACGCCCAGCACTTGGCTCTCGGAGACGGCCACTGCCCTCCTCGGCAGCCCGAAGTGCACGGGACGGGTCTCCTGCAACGGCCGCGTACCGCGCTTGTCCTGGTCCACGGAGGTCGTGGCGAGCCCGCCGTGATGCCGGAGCAGCGCCTTCACCTCCACCGGCACGAGGTACATGCGGCGGGTGTACGGAACGTGGTGCCAGGTCCAGCCGTGCGGCGTGGCCACCGGGTCGAGCGTCTCCCACAGCTCGTGACCCTCGGCGTGCAGCGCGGCGTTGGCAGACACGTAGTCGGTCAGCCGGAGCTCGTCCACCCCGAAGCCCTCGGGGGGTTCGGCGATCTCGGCGGCGGCGCGCGCGTAGGGCGCGAAGTCCGGATAGCCGTCCTCGTCCACGCGCACACCCCGGGGGTGGCGGGCGGCCCGGACGGGGTCCGGGAAGTTCACGAGCTGCCCGGCGTAGGCCGCGTTCGGTGGCGCGGCTTGCTGCCCGAGCCGACCTGTCGTCATGGCTGATGCCCCCTGCTGCGTCTGGCTGATTCAGCACAGCCTATGCGGTGGTGCAACAGGGGGTCCTGCCCCAGGAACGCCCCGGCCACCGCCTGTACGAGACCTGCACGCGACCCTCGTGGCGGGTTCGTGACGGGCGGTCCACCCACGGTTCACGGGCGGTCACGCACACCTGTCCCGGCGCTCCCCCGCGACACGCCGCACGAAGGGGACTCTCCCGGGGGACGCGCCCGAACCGGTGCCCCAGCTTCCCCACGACAGTGCACATTTGGCAGGCTGTCCCCCGCAACTCGGGGGATTGCAGGGAGGGAACGCACCACCATGCACACTGCACAAACAGGAAATCTGCGCGCACCGCGGACAACAAGGACAACGGGGGCACCGAGGGCGACGGGCGCACCGGGAACGACGGCAGCCACCATGAGTCTCACGGACACCGCCACGGCACACGACCCTCGCACGGGCAACCCGACGGCGACCGCAACCGGCACGGGCAACCCGACGGCGACCGCAACCGGCACATCCACCCCGGCACCCGGCACGGGCCACCCGTTCACGACCGCACCCGGCACGAACAGCACACCCGCGGGCGTGACCGGCACGAACAACACACCCGCAAGCGCGACCGGCACTGGCAGCACGCCCCCGATCGCGACCCCCAGAAACACCACCAGCCCCGACCCGGCCCCCACAAACACCACCGGCCCGGCCCTCACCCCAGCGGACACGGACGGCCCTGCCACATCCGCCCCCACACCCGCCGCCCCCGGCGACCCCCGCCTCACCTGGAGCTCCAACACCGCCGAGGACCGACCCGCGCCCACCCTCCGACACCGCCGCGACGGCATACTGCCCGCCGTCGCCGCCGCCCTCTCCGTACGCGGCGCGGACACCCTCACCTGCACCGCGGGCAAAGCCGACCAGCCACCCGCCCTGCACCCCCTCGTACAGGACTTCCTCGACACCCTCACCACCGTCCAGCGCACCCGCTTCACCGGCCGCTGCCCCGAAGCGATCCTGCTCTCCCGCCACCTCTCCGCCGCCGAGAGCGGCCGGTCCAAACGCGCCTCGCGCAAACCGCTCACCGCGAGCGAGGCCCGCCGCTCCCTCAAGCACTCCAAACTCACCGCCCGGCGCATCCGCGAGGACGGCGACCCCCTGCACGGCAGCTACGCCCCGCCCTGCCACTCCTGCGCACCACTGCTCGCCCACTTCGGCGTACGCCCCGTGGACCCCACCGCCGAGAAGGGCTGAACCACCCCCCATGCCCCCCAGCACCAACCCACACCCGCACCCGCACGCCCAGGCACAGCCCCAGACGCACGCCCAGGCTCAGGCCACGCCCCCACCCCACCCCCACCTCAACACCAGCACCACCCGCTTCCCCGTCGCCGTCGACGCCGCACTGCGCGAAGCCGGCTGGCAACCTGGCCGCTGGGACATAAAGCAGGCCGAACACTGGGCAGACACCCTCCGCGCCCACGCCTCCCCCGCCGGCCACCGCCACACCGTCTTCCCCGCGGCCGTCGAGGCGTGGGCCGAATTCGGCGGACTGCACATCAACCCGCCCGGCACCGGCCGCCAGATCGCCCCCACCCCGGCAGTACTCGACCCCCTGCACGGCCTCCACCTCGCCCGCACCTTCGCCGACCTCGGCCGCGCCCTGGACACCGAGGTCTGCCCGCTCGGCCGGGAGAACGGCAGGACGGGCGACCTCCAGGCCACCCTCGCCATCGACGCGGAAGGCCGCGTCTACAGCCTCGACCACACCGGCGACTGGTTCCTGGGCCACACCCTCGACCAGGCCCTCGCCACCCTCGTCTCCGGAACCCGGCCCGCCCGCCTCGCACTCGCCTGAAACACCCCGGCCACGCCTCCCGCCACCCCTGCCCACCGCACCCGCCCACCGCCCCGAGAAGTCGAGAACTCGCAGGCACAACGACAGGACCCGACCGTAGGCTGGTCCGTATGACCGTCACGGGGGAAGACCGGAACGACGTGGACCTGACCGGTCCACGCTTCTGGTGGTGGGAGCGGCGACGAAGCGTGGTGCTCGACGCGGGGCTGGCCGCCGCGTCGGCGGCCGAGTGCGCGGTCGAGGGCATGGCCTTCGCCACGGACACCGGACTGCCGGGCGCCCTCGGCGTACTCATCGGCATCCTGGTGGGCTCCACCCTGCTCGTACGGCGCCGCTGGCCCATCGCCGTCGTGCTCACCTCGCTCGCCGTGACCCCCGCCGAAATGGGCTTCATGCTCGGCGTCGTCGGGCTCTACTCACTCGCCGCGTCAGAAGTACCGCGCCGGATCACCACGGTCATCGCGGGCATGGCCTTCACCGGCACGCTCATCGTCTCCCTGGTCCGGATGCGCTCCCTGGCCGGACAGGACGGCAGCTCCTTCGACCCCAGCACCGGCTACACCCTCGCCATGTCCGTCGTACTCGCCCTCGGCATGACGGCCCCGCCGCTCCTCCTCGGCCTCTACATAGGGGCCCGCCGCCGCCTGATGGAGAGCCTGCGCGAACGGGCAGACTCCCTGGAACGCGAACTCTCCCTCCTCGCCGACCGCGCCGAGGAACGCGCCGAGTGGGCCCGCACCGAGGAACGCACCCGCATCGCCCGCGAGATGCACGACGTCGTCGCCCACCGCGTCAGCCTGATGGTCGTCCACGCCGCCGCCCTCCAGGCCGTCGCACTCAAGGACCCCCAGAAAGCCGTCAAGAACGCCGCACTCGTCGGCGACATGGGCCGCCAGGCCCTCACCGAACTCCGCGAGATGCTGGGCGTCCTGCGCTCCCCCGAATCCACCACCGCACCCCTCACCCGCACCCCCGCCGTCCCCCTGGCCGCCGTCGGAGCCGCCGCGGGCGCGGCAGCAGCGGCAGCAGCCGCAGCCGACGCAGCGGGCAACGGCCCCTGCCTCGCCGACGTCGACGCCCTCGTGGAACAGTCCAGAGCCGCCGGAATGACCGTCGAACTCTCCGTGGACGGCGACCCGGCCCCCTGCGGCGCCCTGGTCGAACAGACCGCCTACCGCGTCGTCCAGGAAGCCCTCACCAACGTCCACAAGCACGCCCCCGGCGCGAAGACGTGGGTACGCATCGCCCACCGCGAGGGCACCGAGATCGCCATGCAGGTCGAGAACGCGGCCTCCGACGCGGACGCCCCCACCGCGGGCCTCCCCAGCGGCGGCAACGGCCTCGTCGGCATGCGCGAACGCGTCCACACCCTCGGCGGAGTCTTCGTCGCAGGCCCCACCGACGCGGGCGGCTTCCGCGTCTCCGCCGTCCTCCCGGTCAAGGACCCGGAGCGATAGCCCCGCAGGCACAGCAAAACTCCCGGCGCCACCGGATCACCCACAATCCACCCGGATACATGAATCGCGCCCGTTCCCGGCACACACGTCCGCTCAGCGAACAAAGCTGCCCGCATGACGATCACACCGCACGGGAAGTACGCGGACTTCGAGACCCTGCGCGAACAGGCCGTCGCGCTGCGCCGCGAGGGGCTCAGCCGCCGCCAGATCCGCGACCGCATCCACGTCGACAACAACGACCTCCTCAACCGCCTCCTCGACGGCGAACCGGCCCCGGAGTGGACGAAACGCCCCAACGCCAAGGACGACCTGCACGCCAAGGCCCGCGAACTGCGCCTCCAGGGCATGACGTACGACCAGATCCAGGTGGAGCTGGGGTGCTCGAAGGGTTCGATCTCGCTGTGGGTGAGGGACTTGCCGAAGCCGGAGCGCCGATCACCCACCGAGCAGGCCAGGCTCGCAGGCCAGCGGCGCTGGGAGCACGAGAACGCTCGCAGGGATGAAGAACGCGAGCAGGCCAAGCGCAGTGCCTTTGCCGCGGTGGGGCAGCTCACGGACCGGGAACTGCTCGTCGCAGGAACGGCCCTGTACTGGGCCGAAGGCGGCAAGGACAAGTCCTACAGCCGCCGCGAAGCATTGAAGTTCATCAACAGCGACCCCAACGTGATCAAGCTGTACCTACGCTGGTTGGAGCTCCTGGGTGTCTCGCGCGACCGCATGCGCTTCCGGGTCTACATTCACGAGACGGCGAACGTCGTAGCAGCCGAGAAGTTCTGGGCCGACGTCGCCGACGTGGACGTGTCCGACTTTCAGTCCACCTCGCTGAAGAAGCACAATCCGAAGACCAACCGGAAGAACACCAGCGATCAATATCAGGGGTGCCTCTCCGTCTACGTCACCAGAAGCGCCGATCTGTACCGTCGCATGGAAGGCACCTGGTACGGCATAGTAGGTGCCGCACCGTTGCCCGATCAACAGAATCGGACATAGGTGGCAGACCATCCCAGGTCGTCTAATGGCAGGACAAATGGTTTTGGTCCATTGAATGAGGGTTCGATTCCTTCCCTGGGAGCCTGAAAGCGGGTCCCGACCTCCACGGTCGGGACCCGCCCTCGTTTCCCCCACGTAACCCCCCGGTATCCTGCGGTGGTCCACCCCCGAAGAAGCCGAAGGGCACCCACCGTGAGCGCCAATAGCCCGGCAGCCGTCGTCGTCCTCGCAGCGGGTGAGGGCACCCGTATGAAGTCGGCCACCCCGAAGGTCCTGCACGAGATCAGCGGGCGCTCGCTCGTCGGCCACGTCGTCACCGCAGCACGCGAGCTGGACCCCGCCGACCTGGTCGTCGTCGTCGGCCACGCACGCGAGAAGGTCACCGCACACCTCGGTGAGATCGACCCCGAGGCCCACACCGCCGTGCAGGAGCAGCAGCTCGGTACGGGTCATGCCGTACGGATGGGCCTGGAGGCCCTCGGTGGCAGCCCGTCCGGGACCGTGGTCGTGGTGTGCGGCGACACCCCGCTGCTGACCGGCGCGACCCTGTCCGCGCTCGCGGCCACGCACAGCGCCGACGGCAACGCGTGCACCGTGCTGACCGCCGAGGTCCCGGACTCGACCGGGTACGGGCGGATCGTGCGGGACGCCGGGACGCAGGCCGTGACGGCGATCGTCGAGCACAAGGACGCCAGCGACGCCCAGCGCGCCATCCGTGAGATCAACTCCGGTGTCTTCGCCTTCGACGGTGAGCTGCTGGCCGATGCGCTGGGCAAGGTGCGTACGGACAACAGCCAGGGTGAGGAGTACCTCACGGACGTCCTGGGGATCCTGCGTGAGGCGGGTCACCGGGTCGGTGCGTCGGTCGCCGCGGACCACCGGGAGATCCTGGGGATCAACAACCGGGTGCAGCTGGCGGAGGCCCGTCGGCTGCTCAACGCCCGTCTTCTGGAGCAGGCGATGCTCAGTGGTGTGAGCATCGTCGACCCGCAGTCGACCTTTGTCGACGTGACGGTGACCTTCGGTCAGGACGCGATCGTGCACCCGGGTACGCAGCTGCTGGGCGCCACGCACGTCGCGGCGGACGCGGAGGTCGGCCCGAACACCCGGCTGAAGGACACGACGGTCGGTATCGGCGCCCGGGTGGACAACACCGTGGCGGACGGGGCCGAGATCGGCGCTGCTGCCAATGTCGGCCCGTTCGCGTACCTGCGTCCGGGGACGAAGCTCGGCATGAAGTCGAAGATCGGTGCTTTCGTCGAGACGAAGAACGCGTCGGTCGGCGAGGGGACGAAGGTTCCGCACCTGTCGTACGTGGGTGACGCGACGATCGGTGACTACAGCAACATCGGTGCGGCGAGCGTCTTCGTGAACTACGACGGTCAGACGAAGCACCACACGACGATCGGTTCGCACTGCCGTACCGGTTCGGACAACATGTTTGTGGCTCCTGTCACTGTCGGGGACGGTGCTTACACCGCCGCCGGGTCCGTCATCACGAAGGACGTGCCGGCCGGCTCGTTGGCCGTGGCCCGTGGGCAGCAGCGGAATATCGAGGGTTGGGTGGCTCGTAAGCGTCCGGGCAGCGCGGCTGCCCAGGCCGCTCAGGCCGCTCCGCAGGAGGCCGGCGGCGAAAGCTGACCGGAAAGAGGTGCTCCGCGCACCGCGTACCGTGATAGACGCACACCATTTCGGCTGGCTCGCAGCCTGCTGGCGGCCAGAAACACTCTGAGGAGACCGTGCTGTGACCGGGATCAAGACGACCGGCGAGAAGAAGATGATGCTCTTCTCCGGCCGCGCACACCCCGAGCTGGCCGAGGAGGTCGCACATCAGCTGGGTATCGGTGTGGTGCCGACGAAGGCCTTCGACTTCGCGAACGGTGAGATTTACGTCCGTTTCCAGGAGTCCGCTCGTGGCGCCGACTGCTTCCTGATGCAGAGCCACACGGCTCCCATCAACAAGTGGATCATGGAACAGCTCATCATGGTCGACGCGTTGAAGCGGGCCTCGGCCCGTTCCATCACGGTGATCGTGCCGTCGTACGGGTACGCCCGTCAGGACAAGAAGCACAAGGGCCGGGAGCCGATCTCGGCGCGTCTGGTGGCGGACCTGCTGTCGACGGCGGGTGCGGACCGGATTCTCACGGTGGACCTGCACACCGACCAGATCCAGGGCTTCTTCAACGGCCCGGTGGACCACCTGACGGCGCTGCCGGTCCTCGCGGACTACGTGGGCGCGAAGGTGGACCGTTCCAAGCTGACGATCGTCTCTCCGGACGCCGGCCGTGTGCGCGTCGCCGACCGCTGGTGCGACCGTCTGGACGCGCCGCTGGCGATCGTGCACAAGCGCCGTGACAAGGAGGTCGCCAACACGGTGACCGTCCATGAGGTCGTGGGTGAGGTCAAGGGCCGCGTCTGTGTCCTGGTCGACGACATGATCGACACGGGTGGCACGATCTGCGCCGCCGCGGACGCGCTGTTCGCGCACGGTGCGGAGGACGTCATCGTGACGGCCACGCACGGCATCCTGTCGGGTCCTGCCGCGGACCGGCTGAAGAACTCCAAGGTGAGCGAGTTCGTGTTCACGAACACGCTGCCGGACCCGTCGGACCTGGAGCTCGACAAGATCACGGTGCTGTCGATCGCGCCGTCGATCGCGCGCGCGGTGCGGGAGGTCTTCGAGGACGGTTCGGTGACGAGCCTCTTCGAGGAGCAGTCGTAGCAGTACGCAGCTGGTGGAGGGCCGTCGGGATTCCCGGCGGCCCTTCGCCGTGCCATCGCCGTGATGATCGATTGGGCTGTCCGGGGCAGGCCCGGGTACAGTGGCGAAGTTGCTCGGCGAGGGAGGCTCGTACCTCCGTTATCGACGCGCTCTTCGTAGCAGGCTCCGCAGCGGGCCGTTCGTGTGGCCGGGTGACGACCAACCCCGTTTCCACCATTTACGAGGAGCGCAGTCATGGCTGAGGTCAAGATCACCGCTGAGGTCCGTACCGAGTTCGGCAAGGGCGCCGCCCGCCAGACCCGTCGCGCCAACAAGGTTCCGGCCGTCATCTACGGCCACGGTGCCGACACCGTGCACATCACCCTGCCGGGTCACGAGCTGATGATGGCGCTCAAGACCAGCAACGCCCTGCTGAACCTGGACATCGACGGCCGCAGCGAGCTCGTCATCCCCAAGGCCGTTCAGCGTGACGCCATCAAGCGCACCATCACCCACGTCGACCTCCTCGCGGTCAAGCGCGGCGAGAAGGTCACCGTCGAGGTCTCCGTGCTCTCCGAGGGCGACCTGGCGCCGGGCTCCAACCTGCTGGAGAACGTGCTGAACACCCTCTCGGTCGAGACCGAGGCCACGCACATCCCCGAGTCCGTCACCGTCTCGGTGCAGGGCCTGGACGCCGGTGACGCGATCCTCGCGAAGGACGTCGTGCTGCCCGAGGGCACCACGCTGGTGACCGACCCGGAAGCGATCGTCATCCAGATCGTCTCCGCGCAGGCCGAGGAGCCGTCCGCGGACGCCGACGCCGAGGGCTCCGAGGCCTGAGCCTCGTAGCTTCGAGCAGGTTGGCCGCCGCTCCGTGCCCGAGGGCGCGGGGCGGCGGTTTTCTGTCTGTGCGCACTGTTCGACGCAAGGAGACATGCTGATGACGACCCCGAGCCCCGCCGCCGCCGACCCGTCGGCGCCCTGGCTTGTGGTGGGCCTGGGCAATCCGGGCCCCGAGTACGCGGCCAACCGTCACAACGTGGGCTGGCTGGTCGCGGACCTTCTCGCTTCGCGGATGGGCGGGAAGTTCAAGTCGCACAAGGCGCGCGCGCAGGTGCTGGAGGGCCGGATCGGTCCTCCTGGCCCGTACAACCGCCGTGTGGTGCTGGCGAAGCCGTTGTCGTACATGAATCTGTCGGGCGGTCCGGTGACGGCGCTGCGCGACTTCTACAAGGTGCCGACGGCGAACGTGGTGGCGATCCATGATGAGCTGGACATCGATTACGGGGTGCTGCGCCTGAAGCTGGGCGGCGGTGACAACGGGCACAACGGTCTGAAGTCGATGACGAAGTCGTTGGGTCCCGACTACCACCGGGTGCGTTTCGGCATCGGCCGCCCGCCGGGCCGGATGCAGGTGGCGGACTTCGTGCTGAAGGACTTCTCGTCGGCGGAGAAGAAGGAGCTGGACTACTTCGTGGACCGGGCGTCGGACGCGGTGGAGGCCCTGGTGATCGAGGGCCTTGAGCGGGCGCAGTCGACGTACAACTCCTAGCGGCTCAAGGAAGAGGGCGGCACCGGTGGTTCACGGTGCCGCCCTCTTCGCGTGGGCCGTCAGCCGGCGTGGGCTGTCAGCCGGCGTGGGCTGTCAGCCGGCGTGGGCCGTCAGCCGGCGTGGGCCGTCAGCCGGCGTGGGCCGTCAGCCGGCGTGGGCTGTCAGCCGGTGTTGCGCAGTCCTGCCGCCACACCGTTGACAGTCAGCAGCAGGGCCCGCGAGAGCAGCGGGTCGGGTTCCTGGCCGGCCGCCGCCGCGTCGCGCTGGCGCTTGAGCAGCGCCACCTGGAGGTAGGAGATCGGGTCCAGGTAGGCGTCGCGGATGGCGAAGGTCTGCTGGAGGACGGGGTTGGTGTCCAGCAGTTCGGTGCCGCCGGTGATGCGCAGCACTTCCTGGACGGTGAGGGCGTGCTCGGCCTCGATGGCGTCGAAGACGTGCTTGAGTTCGTCGGGCACCAGGGAGTCGACGTAGTGGCGGGCGATCCGCAGGTCGGTCTTGGCGAGCGTCATCTCCACGTTGGAGAGGAAGTTGCGGAAGAAGTGCCAGTGCTCGTGCATTTCTTCCAGGACGCTCTCCAGGCCTGCCTCGCGCAGTGCCTTGAGGCCGGAGCCGACGCCGAACCAGCCGGGGACGATCTGCCGGGACTGGGTCCAGCCGAAGACCCACGGGATGGCCCGCAGGCCGTCGAGGGAGACGCCGGAGCCGGGGCGGCGGGAGGGCCGCGAGCCCAGGTGCAGGTCGGCGAGCTGGTCGACGGGGGTCGAGGCGAGGAAGTACGTGGGCAGGTCCGGGTCCTCGACGAGTCCCCGGTACGCGGTGTGGGCGGCCTCGGACACGGTGTCCATGGCGGCGTCCCAGCGGGCCAGGGCCTCGTCGGACTGGCGGGGCGCGGTGTGCAGTGCGGAGGCCTGGAGGGTGGCTGCCACGGTCAGTTCCAGGTTTTCCCTGGCCAGTGAGGGCACCAGGTACTTGTCGGAGATGACCTCGCCCTGCTCGGTGACCTTGATCTCGCCTTCGAGGGTGCCCCAGGGCTGGGCGAGGATCGCGTCGTGGGAGGGGCCGCCGCCGCGGCCGACGGTGCCGCCGCGGCCGTGGAAGAGGCGCAGCCTGACGCCGTACCTGTGGGCGACGTCGCGCAGTCGGCGCTGGGCGCGGTGGATCTCCCACTGGGAGGTGGTGATGCCGCCGAACTTGGAGGAGTCCGAGTAGCCGAGCATGACTTCCTGGACGTCGCCGCGCAGGGAGACCAGGCGCCGGTAGGAGGGGTCGGCGAGCATCTCGTCGAGGATGACGTCGGCGGCGCGCAGTTCGTCGGTGGTCTCCAGGAGCGGCACGATGCCGATCTTGGCCCAGCCGGCGTGCAGGTCGAGGAGTCCGGCCTCGCGGGCCAGTACGGCGGCGGCGAAGACGTCGTCGGCGCCCTGGCACATGGAGATGATGTACGACTCGATGACTTCGGGGCCGAAGCGTGCCAGGGCTTCCTTGATGGTGAGGAAGACCCCGAGGGTCTTCTCCCCCGCCGCGTCGAGCGGTGCGGGCACGGGGGCCAGCGGGCGGCGGGACCTGAGCTCCTTGGCGAGGAGCTTCTGGCGGTACTCGCGGGGCATGTCCGCGTACCGCCAGGATTCTTCGCCGAGCCGGTCGAAGAGGAGGCCGAGTGCGTGGTGGTGGGCGTCGGCGTGCTCGCGGACGTCCATGGTGGCGAGCTGGAGGCCGAACGCCGCGAGGGTGCGGATGGTGCGGTCCATGCGGCCGTCGGCGAAGAGTCCGCCGCGGTGCTCGCGCAGCGAGGTCTGGATGAGGGTGAGGTCGTCGATGAGCTGGCTGGTGCCGAGGTAGTCGCAGCCGGGCCGGTGGGCGGAGCCCTGGGCGAGGCGTTCGCGGGTGTTGACCAGCTTCTGCCGGATGCAGGTGGCCTTGAGCCGGTAGGGCTCCTCGGCGTTGAGCCGCTTGTAGCGGGGGCTGATTTCCGGGAGGCGTTCCAGGTCGGCCTGGAGGGATTCGAGGAGTTCGTCGGTGGCGCCTGCGTAGCGGATGGAGTTGGAGAGCTGGCCGCGGAGCTGGTCGACGAGTTCGAGTGCGTCGGTGATGCCGTGCTCGTGCTGGAGGATCAGCACGTCCCAGGTGACGGCGGGGGTGACGTTGGGGTTGCCGTCGCGGTCGCCGCCGATCCAGGTGCCGAAGGTGAGGGGGCGGGTGCCGGGCGGGATCTCGACGCCGAGGCGGCCGAGCTCGGCCGCCAGGTCCTCCAGGACGTCGCCGACGGCGCCGGCGTGGAGTTCGTCGAGGTAGTAGATGGCGTTGCGCGCCTCGTCGGCGGGTTCGGGCCGTACGACGCGGAGCTCGTCGGTCTGCCAGATCAGGTCGATCGACTCGGCGAGGCGCAGGTCGTGGCGGCGCCGGTCGGAGGCGATGACGGGGGTTTCCAGCAGTTCCGCGATGCGGCGGAGCTTGTTGAGTACGGAGCGCCTGGCGGCCTCGGTGGGGTGGGCGGTGAAGACCGGCCGCACGTTGAGGTTCTTGACGGTCTGCCGGAGGTGCTCGGGGTCGGCGTCCTTCAGCAGGTCGGCGGTGCGGGCGAGGAGTCCGCCCTCGGCGGCGCGCAGCTCGCGCAGTTCACGTCCGCGGTGCACCTGTTCGGTGACGTTGGCGAGGTGGAAGTAGGTGGAGAAGGCACGTACGAGGCGTGCGGCGGTTTCCAGGTCGGTGTCGCCCAGCAGTTCGGCGGCTGCTTCTCCGTCGGTGCGGGTGAGGGCCCGGACCCGCTCCACGAGTTCCAGGAGTTCGGGGCCCTCCTGGCGTACGAGGGTCTCTCCGAGGAGGTCGCCGAGGCGGCGGATGTCGGCCCTCAGGACGGCGCTGGTGTCGGGGGTGGTCTGGTCGGCACTGCTCACAGGTGCGGCTCCTTGCAGTGGGGAACGCGTCAGGCAGGAACTCGGACCGCGCTGTCCGACTGGGCCCAGGATATGTGTCCCGGTATTCGGGTACTCGGCGGCCTCGTACAGCGGGCCTCACCGCTGCCATACTTACGAAGGCGTAGGTTACGGAACCGTAGGCAGGCGTCTCCCGCATTCTCACCCCACAGGGGAGTTTCATGACCATCGGCCCCGATCTCCTCAAGGAAGCCCCGGATCCGTCCGGATCCTCGGGCTCGTCCGAAGTCCGGTCCGCGGACCGGGCCGCCGCGCAGGCTCCGCTCGCGACGCGCGGCGGCGAGTCGAAGCGTTCCGTCGAACAGATGGCGCTGCTCCTGTTCATCACCGTCCCCTTCGTGGCCCTCCTCGCGGCGGTTCCGCTCGCGTGGGGCTGGGGGGTGAGCTGGCTCGACCTGGGCCTGCTGGTGTTCATGTATTACCTGGGTTGCCACGGCATCACGATCGGTTTCCACCGGTACTTCACGCACGGTGCGTTCAAGGCGAAGCGCCCGCTGCGGATCGCGCTCGCCGTGATGGGCTCGATGGCTGTGGAGGGGCCGCTGGTGCGCTGGGTGGCGGATCACCGCAAGCACCACCGGTTCTCGGACGCGGAGGGCGACCCGCATTCGCCGTGGCGGTTCGGCGAGGACCTTCCCTCGCTGGTCAAGGGTCTGTGGTGGGCGCACATCGGCTGGATGTTCGACGAGGAGCAGACCTCGCAGGACAAGTACGCCCCGGACCTGGTCAGGGATCCGGCGATCCGCCGCATCTCGCGTGACTTCATCTACTGGACGATGCTGTCGTTGGCGATCCCGCCGTTGGTGGGCGGGCTGGTGACGATGTCCTGGTGGGGTGCGTTCACGGCGTTCTTCTGGGGTTCCCTGGTGCGGGTCGCGCTGCTGCACCACGTCACCTGGTCCATCAACTCGATCTGTCACGCGGTGGGCAAGCGTCCGTTCAAGTCGCGGGACCGCTCGGGCAACGTGTGGTGGCTGGCGGTCCTGTCCTGCGGCGAGTCCTGGCACAACCTGCACCACGCGGACCCCACCAGCGCGCGGCACGGGGTGCTGAAGGGGCAGGTCGACTCGTCGGCCCGGCTCATCCGCTGGTTCGAGCGGGCGGGGTGGGCGTACGACGTGCGCTGGCCGACGGCGTCCCGGCTGGCGTCCCGGCGCAAGGCCGAGGACGGGTCCCCGGGCGAGAGCGAAGCGACAGAAACGGCATGATGGAGCCTGTGGCGACCGACGACAGCACCGGAGTGACCAAGCCGAGCACGGGCGGCGACAAGCCCCGCGCCGCGACCCGGCGGGCCCGCCGGGTGCGGATGACCGGCGCGGAACGCCGGGAGCAGCTGCTGGACATCGGCCGCACGCTCTTCGCGGAGAAGGGCTTCGAGGGCACGTCGGTGGAGGAGATCGCCGCGAAGGCGGGGGTGTCCAAGCCGGTGGTGTACGAGCACTTCGGCGGCAAGGAGGGCCTGTACGCGGTGGTGGTCGACCGTGAGATGCGGTCGTTGCTGGACATGGTGCAGAGCGCGCTGACGGCGGGGCATCCGCGTGAGCTGCTGGAGCAGGCCGCTTTCGCGTTGCTCGACTACATCGAGACGTACACGGACGGTTTCCGCATCCTGGTCCGGGACTCCCCGGTCGCGCAGTCGACGGGTACGTTCGCCTCGCTCATCTCGGACATCGCCACCCAGGTCGAGGACATCCTCGGCCTGGAGTTCAAGGCGCGTGGCTTCGACCCGAAGCTGGCTCCGCTGTACGCGCAGGCGCTGGTCGGCATGGTGGCGCTGACGGGTCAGTGGTGGCTCGACGTGCGCAAGCCGAAGAAGGCGGAGGTCGCCGCGCACCTGGTGAATCTCTCCTGGCACGGCTTGGAGAACCTGGAGGCGAAGCCGCGGCTGATAGGCCACCGCAAGAGCTGAGCGGTGTTGCTCGTACGGAGATGAGGGCCCGCGTTCCCGGCAGGGGGCGCGGGTCCTCGACGTGGCGCCTCGGGTCACCGCTCCGTAGGGGGTGTCGTGCGGGCCCGGTGGTGCGGCAGTGCCGTCGCGGCCCACACCAGCCAGATCAGTCCGCCGAAACGGACCACCGGCAGGGCGAACGCGAAGGGGTCGGCGAGCAGGCTGAGTGTGCCGAGCATTCCGCAGGCGGCGATGACAAGACCTGCCCACGCGAGTGGCTTCGGCAGCAGTTCCGCCCGCAGTCCGCTCACCGCGAGTCCTGCGACGAGAAGTCCGCAGGCCATCGCGTATGTCACTCCGCCGGTCAGGAAGGACAGGTCGGCGAGGGTCCGTGCGAGGGCCGCCTCGGAGGTCTGTGCCAGCCGTTCGCCGGTCCACGCGAAGAGCGCGCTCAGTGTCAGGGCGAGGGATGCCAGTACCCCGCCCACCAGGGTGATGGCGGAGCCGGGGGCGGTGATTCCCAGTGCCCGCAGCCGCCGGTACAGCACGGCGGTGAGCACTGCCAGCGGCACGGCGGAGGCCAGCAGCAGGAAGGCCCCGACGCGGATGCGGGTGCCGTGGCCCTGCGCGTGGGTGAGGACCTCGGCGCCGGTGGCGGTGGGCTGCGGGGTGGAGCTGTTGAGGACGACGTAGGCGATCGTCAGGGCGGCGAAGGCGAGGACGGGCAGGACCAGGGGCGGGCCCGTCTGGGGGCGGCGGGTGCGGGCGGTGTCCGCGGGGGCGGTGGAGGTGGTCACGACGGCTCCTCGGTCGGGGTGCGCACCACGGGGGCGGTGTGGCCTCCGTCGTGGTGCGCGGTCGCCGGTACGACGGGGGGAACCCCCGGAACGTGACATCGCTGCCGGGGCGCCCGTTTCCGAGGGGCCCGGTCAGGGGCGGGTGGCCAGTGCGAAGACGCGGCGGAAGGGGAAGACCGTTCCGGCGGGTGTCGGGGGGTAGGCCTTGCGGAGCAGGGCCGCGTACTCCGTGGTGAAGAGTCCGCTCGCTTCCTCGTCGTCGGCGAGGGCGGTCAGGACCGGGCGCAGCGCGGTGCCCTTGACCCAGTCGAGGACGGGGTCCGTACCGGGGAGCAGTTGCAGGTACGTCGTCTCCCAGACGTCCGTCTCGCACCCGAGGGAGGTGAGGAGGGAGAGGTACGTTCCGGGGTCTTCCACCGCTCCGGCCCGGTCGCCCACGCCTGCCAGCCGGTTCCGCCACCGCGTCGAGTTGCGCAGGTCCGTGAGGATCGTGTGGCTGGGGGCGGCGAAGTTGCCCGGGACCTGGAAGGCGAACGTCCCGCCGGCGGTGAGGGCGTCCAGCCAGCCCTCGAACAGCGCGGTGTGGTCCGGGATCCACTGCAGGAGCGCGTTGGAGACGATCAGGTCGTACGAGGCGGGGGCGGGGGCCCAGGTGGCGGCGTCGGCGTACGCGAAGTCCAGGTGGGGTGTGGCGTACCGCGCGGCCGTCGCGAGCATTTCGCGGGAGTTGTCGTAGCCGGTGGTGCGGGCGGTGGGCCAGCGGTCCGCCAGGAGGGCGGTGGCGTTGCCGGCGCCGCAGCCGAGGTCGGCGATGCGGGAGGGCTGCGCGGGCGGGTTCACGCGGGCCAGCAGGTCCAGGAAGGGGCGGGTCCGGTGTGCCTCGTGGCGCAGGTACTGGGAGGGGTCCCAGCGCGGGGCGGGGGCGGGGGCGGCTGCGGGCCGGGGGCGGGGGCCGGGGGTGGGGGTGGGAGGGTTCGTCATGGATCGAGACTCCCCGAAAATGTATCTCGACGTCAAGAGACTTGACCTGAAGAGACTTCATGTCGACAGACCCCCTACACTGATCGCCATGGAGGACGAGGTCGACCGACTGGTCGCAGCATGGCGCCGAGAGCGCCCCGACCTCGACGTGGAGCCCCTTGAGGTGCTCAGTCGGGTGTCCAGGCTCGCGCGCCATCTCGACCGCGCGCGCCGCCTCGCGTTCTCCGAGCACTCCCTGGAGCCGTGGGAGTTCGACGTGCTTACCTCGCTGCGGCGGGCCGGCGACCCGTACCAGCTGTCGCCTGGGCAGTTGCTGACGCAGACCCTCGTGACGTCCGGCACGATGACCAACCGCATCGACAGGCTCGCCAAGAAGGGCCTCGTGGAGCGGCTGCCGGACCCCAGTGACCGGCGCGGGGTGCTGGTGCGGCTCACCGACGAGGGACGCGACCGGGCGGACCAGGCGCTCGCGGGCCTGCTGGAGCAGGAGCGGGCGATCCTCGGCGAACTGTCGCGGGCGCAGCGCGGCGAACTGGCCGGGCTGCTACGCCAGCTGACCGCCCCGTTCGACAACGTCCCCGGCGGTTAGGTCGGCGGGTCCCACTCCCGCCCTGCGGGCGAGGGCGACGGCGGCGAGGGTGGAGTGGACGCCGAGCTTGCCCAGCACGTTCTGCATGTGGGTGCGGACCGTGTGCGGGGAGAGGAAGAGGCGTTCGGCGACGGCCTTGCGGCCGAGGCCGGCGACCATGCAGCGCAGCACCTCGCGTTCGCGCGGGGTCAGTGACTCCACCAGGCGCTCGCTCTCGGTGCGGTGCTTGCGGGCCGCGGTCAGCTCCCTCAGGACGCCGGTGAGCAGCGCGGGCGGCAGATGGGTCTCGTCGCGCAGGACCCCTCGGATGACCGCCAGGAGACGTTGCAGTGAGCAGTCCTTGGCGACCCAGCCTGAGGCTCCGGCCTGGAGCGCGAGGGCGGCCCTGCGCGGGTCGTCCTTCTCGGCGAGCACCACCGTGCGGACGGCGGGCTGTCCGGTGCGTACCCCTGCGACCAGGGAGATCCCGTCGACCAGGCCGTCCTGTTCGGCGCCGTTGTCGGGTACGGCGACCGCCACCGCGTGCGGGGCTGCGCCGCCCGGTGCGAGCGCGGTGCCGAGGTCGGCGTCGATGAGCATCACGTCGAACTTGCGGCCTTCCGCCGCTCCTCGTTCCAGACAGCGCAGCGCGGCGGGGCCGCTGCCCGCGGCCGCCACGTCGACGTCCGGTTCCGCCGCGAGGGCGGCGGCGAGCGACTCGGCGAAGATTCGGTGGTCGTCGACCACCAGGACCCGGATACGAACCACTGCCTCAGACACCCCCATGGGTCGGAGGGCGGACCTGCGCGGACACGGCTCCCGGGGCCGGGCGGAACCGTCGGTGCGCACGGCCGCCGCCGTGTGCCGATCGATGCCAACCGTGCGGTGTTCCGGCCCCGGGCGCCGTGTCCGACTGTCTCGCCCCCTGATCAGCACCGGCCCCCACCGGTGCTCAAGCCTCAGAGTACGGGCGGGGGCGGTGTTCGGAAGGGTATTTGCAGAACTGTTTGGCCTCGGGGGCCGACGTGTGCTTCCTGTGTCGTGTTGTGACGGAAGGAGAGAGGCACGGGACAGTTCCTGTCGTCGATCCCTTCCGTTTCAGACCAGTTGGCGCGCTCCGGCCGCGGGGGTGACCGGGAAGACGCGCGGGCTGCGGTGGCCCGCCGCCTCGAACGCCGCCTCGATCGCCCGCGTCAGGTCAGCCACCGCCGACTCCTCGGCGAGGACGACCGCGGAGCCGCCGAAGCCGCCGCCGGTCATCCGGGCGCCGTAGGCACCTGCCGCGTTCGCCGTCTCGACGGCCAGGTCCAGCTCCGGGCAGGAGATCCGCAGGTCGTCCCGGAGGGAGGCGTGCCCCTGGGTGAGTACGGGGCCGATCGCGCGGGTGTCGCCGGCGTCCAGGTGGCCGATCACCTGGACCACGCGGTGGTTGTCGGTGAGGATGTGCCGCACGTAGCGGCGGATCCGCTCGTCCGCCAGCTTGGCGAGCGCGTCGTCCAGTTCCTCGTACGGCACGTCGCGCAGATGCGTGACCCCGAGGAGGCGTGCGCCCTCCTCGCAGCCCGCGCGGCGTTCCGCGTACGCCCCGTCGCCGAGTGCGTGCTTGACCCGGGTGTCGACGACCAGCAGGGCGAGCCCCTGGGCGGCCAGGTCGAAGGGGACCTGGCGGCGGGTGAGGTCGCGGGTGTCGAGGTGGAGCGCGTGCCCGGCCTCGCAGCAGGCGGACGCCGTCTGGTCCATGATGCCGCAGGGCACGCCGACGAAGGCGTTCTCGGCCCGCTGGCAGATGAGGGCCAACTGCGGCCGGGTGAGCGGGAGTCCGTGGAGCTCGGTGAGGGCGAGGCCGAGGGAGACCTCCAGGGCGGCGGAGGAGGAGAGGCCTGCTCCGGTCGGGACCGTGGAGCGCAGATGCACGTCGGCGCCGCCCGCCACCGCCTCGTGCCCGGCCTCGCGCAGCGCCCAGACGACGCCGGCGAGGTAGATCCACCAGCTGTCGGTGACGGCGAGGGGCACGAGGTCATCGACGCGGATCTGGGTGACGCCGTCCTCGCTGTCGCCGGAGTGCAGCCGCAGCACGCCGTCGGTGCGGCGGGCCACCGCGACCTGTGCGGTGTGCGGCAGGGCGAGCGGCATCACGAAGCCGTCGTTGAAGTCGGTGTACTCGCCGATGAGGTTGACCCGGCCGGGAGCGGCCCACACCCCTTCGGGCTCCGTGCCGTACAGCGCCCGGAACTCGGCTGTCACCTGCTGGGTTTCCATCCCGCTACTCCCCCGCGTCCTGGGCGAAGCGCCACGCGTCGCCGATGATGTCGGCCAGGTCCGTGCGCGTGGGGGTCCAGCCCAGCTCGGCGCGGGCCCGGTCGGCCGAGGCGACCAGGACGGCGGGGTCGCCGCCGCGGCGGGCGGAGACGACCTCGGGGACCGGGTGGCCGGTGACCTTGCGGACGGCTTCGATCACCTCGCGGACGGAGAAGCCGTTGCCGTTGCCCAGGTTGCAGATGCGGTGGGTGCCGGGCTCGGCGGCGGCGAGCGCCAGGAGGTGGGCCTCGGCGAGGTCGGCGACGTGCAGGTAGTCCCGGACGCAGGTGCCGTCGGGGGTCGGGTAGTCGTCGCCGTACACGGAGATCGACTCGCGGCGGCCCTGGGCGACCTGGAGGACGAGCGGGATGAGGTGGGACTCGGGGTCGTGCCGCTCGCCCCAACTGCCGTACGCACCAGCCACGTTGAAGTACCGCAGGGAGACCGCGGCCAGACCGTGCGCGGTGGCCTCGCCGGTGATCATGTGGTCGACGGCGAGCTTGGAGGCGCCGTACGGGCTGGTGGGCGCGGTGGGAAGGTCCTCGGTGACGGGGGTGGCGGTGGGTTCGCCGTACGTCGCGGCCGTGGAGGAGAAGACGAGCCGGCGCACGCCCGCGTCACGCATCGCGGCGAGCAGGTCCATGGTGCCGCCGACGTTGTTGCGCCAGTACTTCTCGGGGTCGACGACGGACTCGCCGACCTGCGAGGACGCGGCGAAGTGCAGTACGCCGTCGAAGCTGGGGTCCAGATGGGCGGCCGCGTCCTGGATGCGGCCCTCGATGAAGGCGGCGCCCGCAGGGACGCCCTCCCGGAATCCGGTGGAGAGGTCGTCGAGGACGCTCACCTCGTGTCCGGCCTGCAGGAGGTGCGCCGTGACGACGCTGCCGACGTATCCCGCGCCGCCCGTAACCATGTACTTCACTTGTCGCTCGCTACCTCTCGCAGTCGGGTGGCCGCGGCCTCCGGCGACACGTCGTTGACGAACGCGCCCATGCCGGACTCGGAGCCCGCGAGGACCTTCAGCTTGCCGGACGTACGGCGGATGCTGAACAGCTCCAGGTGGAGCGCGAACTCCTCGCGCAGCGGGTGCCGGAAAGGCGCCTGGTGCCAGGCCGAGATGTACGGGGTGGGGGGCTGGTCGGGACCGAAGATCCGGTCGAACCGGCGCAGCAACTCCAGGTAGACGGAAGGAAATTCGGCGCGTGCCGCGTCGTCGAGGGCGAGCAGGTCGGGCACCCGGCGGGTGGGGTGGAGATGCACCTCGTAGGGCCAGTGGGCGGCGTAGGGGACGAATGCCGTCCAGTGTTCACCCTCAAGGACGATCCGGGTGCCCTCGGCCCGTTCCCGCGCGACGACCTCGTCGAAGAGGTTCGAGGCGCCCTGGGTGCGGTCCGCGTGCGCCTTCAGGGAGCGGAGCATCAGGTCGGTGCGGGGGGTGACGTAGGGGTAGCCGTAGATCTGGCCGTGCGGGTGCCCGAGGGTGACGCCGATCTCGGCGCCGCGGTTCTCGAAGCAGAAAACCTGCTCCACGGCGGCGAGTTGGCCCATTTCCGCAGTGCGGTCGGTCCATGCTGCGAGGACCAGGGCGGCCTGCTCCTCGGTGAGGTCGGCGAACGAGGAGTCGTGGTCGGAGGTGAAGCAGACCACCTCGCAGCGGCCCGAGTCCCCGGCGAGGGAGGGGAACCGGTTCTCGAAGACGGCCACGTCGTAGTCGGCGGCCGGGATCTCGCTCTCGTGGCCCTCGCGGGACGGGCAGAGCGGGCAGGCGTCGGCGGGCGGCAGGTAGGTGCGCTCCTGGCGGTGCGAGGCGATCGCCACCGAGTCGCCGAGCAGCACGTCCCGGCGGATCTCGGAGGCGGTGGCGACCGGGGTGAGCGGCCGCCGGTCCACGGCGTCGCGGACACGGTCGTCGGCCTCGTCGTAGTAGAGGAGCTCACGACCGTCGGCGAGACGGGTCGATGTCTTCTTCACTGTCACCTCACGTACGCACACACACCGACAGAATCGAACACAACAAACCACAGACCCACAGTGCCGTCAATGCCACGGGGGCGAGTTGGGCGGGGCAAGGTGAAGGAGGCCGGGGTGGGGGAAGGCCGCGCCGGTGTGGGGGGATACCGGGCTGCGCGGCGAGAGACCGGGGGCGGGAAAGGCCGCGCCGCGGTACGAGAGGCCGGGGTGGGGCGGGGCGTCGCTACTGCTCCTGCTGCTGGGTGACCGTCGCCCGGTCGAGGAGTCCCGTGCGGGCCGCGAGGGCGGCCGCCTCCAGGCGGGAGCCGACGCCCAGCTTCATCAGGACCCGCTGGACATGGGTGCGCGCGGTGCTGGGGGCGATGCCCATGCCGGCCGCGATGAGCCGGGTGTCCTCGCCGTCCGCGACCCTGACCAGGACCTCGACCTCGCGCGGGGTGAGCATGTGCAGCAGCCGCTGGCCCTCGTCGTCGGGCTGGGCGGCGGGGTTGAGGAGTTCGGCGAACGCACCCTGGAGGAGCAGCGGCGCCACCGCCGCCTCTCCCGCGCGGGCCTTCACCATGGCCCGCTCCACGCCCTCTATGCGCTCGTCGTGCCTGACGTATCCGGCCGCTCCCGCGGCGAAGGCGGCGGCGATGCCGCGGGGGCTGGGGACGGGGCCCAGGACGACGACCGCCACCTGGGGACGCTCGCGTTTGATCCGTACGATCGGGTCGAAGGTGCCCGCCGCTGCGGGGGTCGCGGTGCCGAACAGACAGACCTCGGGCGCCCGGCTGACCACCAGCTCGGCCGCACCCGCGGTGGGCGCGGCGGCGGCGAGCACCCGGTGCCCGCGGAGTTTGAGCGCCGAGGCGAGTGCCTCGGCGAGCAGGCGGTGGTCGTCGACCACCATGAGCCGCACGCCCATCGAAGTACCCCCCACATTCCCCCAGGAGCAGGCCCCCCGGCCTTCTGACCCGGCAAGCTACACGCTTGTTCGACGTAGCGCGCCCCTTACCCGTGAGAAGCCACTCGAAGTTGCCAAATGCCTCGGTTCAGGGTGCGGGCGGGGGCGCGAGCTGAAAAGGGGGCGCCCCCGACCGGTGGTCGGGGGCGCCCCTGGGCGGTGGCGGGCTCCCGTCAGGGGCCGAAGACCATCGCCAGGTACTTCTGGCTGGTGTTGCTCTCGCTCAGCAGGTCGTTCGAGAGGAACAGCCGCCCGCCTGCGTACCGCGCGTTCTCGAAGTTGATGGTGAGGCTGGACTCGGCGTCGCGGACCGCCCGGTCGGCCGGGTTGTCGAGCAGCAGCGTCTGCTTGAGCGAGCCGCCGTCGATGCTGGCGACCTGGCCGCCCTTGTCGTACGGGGGGAACTTGTAGACGAGCAGGTTTCCGCCGTCCATCCGCAGCGGGACCATCGAGTACCGCTCACCCGCGTCGATCTTGTCGGAGGTGGGCTTGCCGGTCTTCAAATCCCAGGAGACGATCTCGTTGGTGCGGCCGGTCTCGGCCTTGCCCTGGTGCTGGACGGTCGGCAGATAGACCTTGCCGTTGCCGACGGCGACCTTGGTGCAGGCCTCGGTCTCGGTGCGCGGGCAGTGCAGGTCGTACTTCTCGCCGTCGACCGGCATCTGGGCGAGCAGCTTGCCCGTCGCGCCGTCGATGGAGAACAGGTGCGAGATGCCGGCGGTGCCGCCGGCGGAGTCGTTGACCTCGGCGCCGACGAGCAGCGGCTTGGTGGACAGGACCGAGGCGGTGTCCGCGCCCTTCGGCAGCTTGTAGGTGGAGAGCGGCGCCCCGTTGGCCGGGTTCAGCGGCTGGACCAGCAGTTGCGGGTCGTCGTAGCTGCCGCACATGCGGATCGCGACCAGGGCGGGGCCACCGCCGTAGCCCTTGTCCTCGCAGTTGTCGGCGGTGGGCTTGGGGCTCCACAGCTCCTTGCCGGTGATGTCGACCGCGCCCGCTCCCCCGGTGCCGGCCGCCGCGACGGTGTCGCCGGAGATGGTCACCTGGTCGAGGCTGGCGACCCGGTCGGCGTCCTTGAAGTGGTGCTGCCACAGCAGCTTGCCGCTGGTGAGGTCGAACAGGCCGACCTGGCTGCACTGGGCGACCTTGCGGCCCGCCTCAAGGGGACCCTCGAAGAGGAACGCGGCCTTGTTGCCGTCCTTGCTGAGGTGGCGCGACTCGCCGCAGACCTCACCGGCCAGCGGGAGCGTCCAGAGCTCGGTGCCCTTCTCCGGGTCGTAGCCGGTGATCTTCTTGACGCCGGCCTTGGCGTACACCTTGTCGGTCGCCCAGGAGCCCTTGACGTCGGTGAGTTCCTTGACCACCGGGACCGGGACCTGGAACTTGACCTTGGCGGTGACGTTGCCGGGCACCTTCTCCTTGCCCGCGCCGTCCGGGGCCGGGGGGCCGGCCTTCTCGTCACCCTTGGCGTCGCCGCCGCCGCCGGAGGAACTGCCCGCGACGTCCGTGGGCTCGTCGCCGCTGGTCGCCTTGTAGACCACTCCGGCGCCGACGATCAGGACCACGGCGAGGACCGCCGCGATGATGATCTTCAGCTGGGTGGTCAGACCGCCACCGCCGCTGCCGCCGGGCTGCTGCGGGGCGGGCGGCTGGGGCGGGTACATGCCGTACGGGGTGTTGGGGCCGCCGGTCTGCGGCTGACCGTACCCGGGCTGACCGGGCTGACCCGGGAAGCCGTAGCCCGAAGGGGGCTGCTGGCCGGGCTGCTGGCCCGGCTGCCCCGGGTAGCCGTAACCGGCCGGGGGTGCCTGGCCGGGCGGGGGCGTCTGCGGAGGCTGTCCGGGAGCCTGCGGCGGCTGCCCCGGTGCCTGTGGGTAGCCGTAGCCCGGCTGCCCCTGCGGCTGACCGTACGGACCCGGCTGTCCCGGCTGGCCCGGCTGGCCGCCGGGCGGGGGCGGGGTCGGGGCGCCGAAGCCGCCGGCCGGCGGCTGCTGGGGGGCGCCGAAGCCGCCTGCGCCGCTCGGCGGAGGGGACTGCGGGTCGGCGTGCGCTCCCGGCTCGGGGGTCTTGCTGAACGGCGAGGGGGGCGGGGCCCCTTCCCCGTTCTTCGGGGGCTCGTTGGGCGGCTGCGTCATGGTGGTTCTACCTCTGGGGACGTCGGGAGGTGACAGGAGAAGCGGTACGGCAGGCGTGGTGGGGGCGCCGTGTGGCGCGGGCGGGGCGCAGGTGCACGGGGCGGGAGCGGCCGGACCGGCCGGACTCCCGCCCCGTACTGCTCAGTTGCCGAACGCCAGCAGGGTCTGCGGCTTCTCGTCGTCCTTGCCCGAGACGCGGTCGGGGGCGAGGAAGAGCCGGCCGTCCTCGTAGGAGAGGAGCTTGGAGAAGATGCCGTTCTCGACGTCGTTCACCGACGACGGGTGCTTGAGGACGGGCGCCGGGTTGCCGCCGCCGGCGGGGATCTTCACGAGGCCGCCGGGCTTGTCGTACGACGGCTCGGTGTACGCGAAGACGAAGCCGCCCTCGGCCTTGACCGGGAGCAGTTCGCGGCCCTCCTCCTTCGAGGACCACTTGAGCTTGCCGGTGACCGCGTCGTACGCGCGGACCTCGTTGGTGCGGCCCGACATGTCCGGGCCCGACTTCGCCTCACTGGGCACGTACAGCGTGTTGGCGTCGGCCGCGACGCCCTGGCAGCCCTGGAGGCTGTTGTTGAACATGCCGCACTTGGCCGCCGGCAACTCACCGGTCATCTCGGCGCTGCGCTGCCCGTTCGCCTTGAAGAACGAGACGTTGCCCGCCTTCTTGTCGCGGTTCTCCAGGTAGACGACCAGCGGGTTGACGGAGAAGACGTTCTTGATCTCCCAGCCCGCCTCGGCCCTCCAGGTCCACCTGCCCTTGCCGGTGGCGGGGTCGAGTTCACGGAGCTGGTAGGTGGTCTTGCTGTTGGAGCCGCTGCCGGTGCAGCTGTCGACGCCGAGCAGCTTGACGCCGTTGGAGGCGAAGGCGGACAGGCTGCAGTTGCCGACGCGCTCGCCGCCGAACGCCTTGGCCCCGTCACTGACCTTGTAGGCCTTGGTGTTGCCGAACCGGGCGCTGGTGGTGACGGTGTTGCCCGTGATGGTCATCTCGTCGACGCCGCCGAGGTCGAAGAGGCCGCTCTTCGCAACCTCCTTGCGCCAACCCGTCTTACCCGTCTGAAGGTTGACCTGCTGGAGCTGGTTGCACTCGGCCTTCTCGGTGTTGTTGTTCTTGAGCGCGACGACGGTGACGCCGCCCGCTCCGGCCTGACGGGGCGCGGCGCAGATCTCGGTCTGGAACTTGAGCTCCCAGCGCTGCTTGCCGTCGGCCGCGCCGTAGGCCGTCATGGCCTTGTAGTACGCCTGGATCACGGTGTCGCCGACGAAGACCGAAGGCATCACCTTGCCGCCCGCCTTGGGCAGGTCGACCGCGTTCTCGTGGTGCCACAGGACCTTGGCGTCGCCCGGCTGGCGGGCGGAGTTGAAGTCCGTGCCGGCGTCGCGGCCCGGGGCGTCCGACGCTCCGCCGTCACCCTTGCCGTCACCTTCGACGGGGGCGGTCGGCTGCGTGCTCGTGGTCGGCTGGGCCACCGGTTCCTTCTTGTCGCCCGAGACCAGGTAGATGCCGCCGCCGATCACGATCAGCGCGGCGACGGCCGCGCCGACGATCAGCAGCAGCTTCTGCTTGCCCTGCGGGCCACCGCCGTTGCCGCCGGGGGCCGGGGCGCCGGGGTACATGGGCTGGGTGGGCCCGCCCGGGTAACCGGGCTGCCCCGGCTGGCCCGGGTAGCCGTAACCCTGCTGCGGCTGCTGTGCGTACGGTCCGGGCTGTCCTGGCTGCTGACCCGGCTGCCCCGGGTAGCCGTAGCCCTGCTGGGGTGCGGCCGGCTGCGCGTACGGGTTGTCCGCTCCCGACGGCGGGCCCTGCGGGAACCCGTAACCCGGCTGTCCGGGCGGCGGGCCCTGCGGCGGCTGGCCGGGCGGCGGGCCCTGCGGCGGTCCTGCCGGCATCTGCGGCGGGCCCTGCGGCGGCTGCGGCGCTCCCGGCGGCGGACCCTGCGGAGCCCCGCCCTGTGGGGAGTTCGGGTCCTGCGGGGCGCCGAAGCCCCCCTGCGGCGGCTGGTTGGGCGGCTGAGACATCAGCACTTACCTCTTCACACGGGTGGTCCGCTGCCCGGTCGGTCTCCCCCGCGATTCCGGGCGGTCAAATCCCCCCGGAAAGGAGCGAATCGGGCTTGGGTCCCGTAGATCTACGTCAGTCGAGCGGGGCTTCTTTCTATCACTGGAGTCACCTCGAACAAGGGGCCGGTCCGCCCCTGTTCCCAAGGGAGGACCGGCCTGTGATGCGCTCGTTATGAGCCCTCTACGCGTTCTCTACGACTGACAGAGGACTGACGGAGCTTCGACTCCGCGACTGACGGGGCGTCGGACGCGGCAACGGATCACGCGTCCTCGGCCAACTCCAGCCAGCGCATCTCCAACTCGTCGCGCTCGCCGATGATCCGGCGCAGTTCGGCGTCGAGGTCGGCGACCTTGGCGAAGTCGGTGGCGTTCTCGGTGATCTGCGCGTGCAGCTGGGTCTCCCGCTCGGAGAGCTTGGTGAGCTGCCGCTCGATCTTCTGGAGTTCCTTCTTCGCCGCCCGGGACTCGCCGGACGACTTCTCCGGCTTGGCGGCGGCGGACCTCGCGGGTGCGGCCGGGGCCGCCGGGGCGGCGGCGAGGACCTGCGCGCGCCGCTCCAGGTACTCGTCGAGGCCGCGCGGCAGGTTGCGCAGCGTGTGGTCGCCGAGCAGCGCGAACACCTTGTCCGTCGTCCGCTCGATGAAGAACCGGTCGTGCGAGATCACGACCATCGTCCCCGGCCAGCCGTCGAGGAGGTCCTCCAGCTGGGTCAGCGTCTCGATGTCGAGGTCGTTGGTGGGCTCGTCGAGGAACAGCACGTTGGGCTCGTCCATCAGCAGCCGCAGGATCTGGAGCCTGCGCCGCTCACCGCCCGAGAGGTCCCCGACCGGGGTCCACTGCTTCTCCTTGGTGAAGCCGAACTGCTCGCACAGCTGGCCCGCCGTCATCTCCCGGCCCTTGCCCAGGTCGACGCGGTCGCGGACCTTCTGCACCGCTTCGAGCACCCGCAGGTTCGGGTCGAGCTCGCCGACCTCCTGCGAGAGGTAGGCCAGCCGTACGGTCTTGCCGACGACGATCTTCCCGGCGGCGGGCTGCTCCTCGCCCTGCGTACGGGCGGCCTCGGCGAGGGCCTTCAGCAGGGAGGTCTTGCCCGCGCCGTTCACGCCGACCAGGCCCACCCGGTCACCGGGGCCCAGCTGCCAGGTGAGGTGCTTCAGCAGCGTCTTGGGCCCCGCCTGGACGGTCACGTCCTCCAGGTCGAAGACGGTCTTGCCGAGCCGCGCGTTGGCGAACTTCATCAGCTCGCTGGTGTCGCGCGGCGGCGGCACGTCGGCGATCAGTTCGTTGGCGGCCTCGATGCGGTACCGCGGCTTGGAGGTACGCGCCGGGGCGCCGCGCCGCAGCCAGGCCAGCTCCTTGCGCATCAGGTTCTGCCGCTTGGTCTCCTCGGTGGCGGCGATGCGCTCCCGCTCGGCCCGCGCGAAGACGTAGTCGGAGTAGCCGCCCTCGTACTCGTGGACCGCGCCGCGCTGCACGTCCCACATGCGGGTGCAGACCTGGTCGAGGAACCAGCGGTCGTGGGTCACGCAGACGAGCGCCGAGCGGCGCGCCCGCAGGTGGCCCGCGAGCCAGCTGATGCCTTCCACGTCGAGGTGGTTGGTGGGCTCGTCGAGGACGATCAGGTCCTGGTCGGCGATCAGCAGCTTGGCGAGCGCGATACGGCGGCGCTCACCGCCGGACAGCGGGCCGATGACGGTGTCCAGGCCCTGTCCGAAGCCGGGCAGGTCGAGCCCGCCGAACAGGCCGGTGAGCACGTCGCGGATCTTGGCGCTGCCCGCCCACTCGTGGTCGGCCATGTCGCCGATGACCTCGTGCCGCACGGTGGCCGCCGGGTCGAGCGAGTCGTGCTGGGTGAGGACGCCCAGGCGCAGCCCGCCGACGTGCGTGACGCGTCCGCCGTCGGCCTCCTCCAGCTGGGCGAGCATCCGGATGAGGGTGGTCTTGCCGTCGCCGTTGCGGCCGACCACACCGATCCGGTCGCCCTCCGAGACGCCGAGGGAGACGCCGTCGAGCAGGGCACGGGTGCCGTACACCTTGCTGACTGCCTCGACATTGACCAGGTTGACGGCCATGAGTGGGTGCTCCAGTGCGACCAGGGGGGCGGGGGAAGGACAGACGTCCCAGCGTAGTCGGCGGGGGCCGCCGACCACGACGGCGGGCGTCGGGGCACGGGGACGCGAGGGGCGTCTCCACCCGAGGAACGCCTATGACAATTAATCTTTTGCCTAAAGGTACTAGGCAGACTTACGGTCGATGTCATGAAGCAAGCCTCCGAGGACGACATCAGGTCGTCGTTCATCAACTGTTCCAAGGGCGAGGCCAAGCGTCTGCCCATGCCCCGGGACCTGGCCGAGCGCCCCTGGTCCGACCTGGACTTCATGGGCTGGCGGGACCTGTCGGCGCCGGACCGCAGCTATCTGGTCACCGAGGACCCGGCGGACGGCCGGCTGTTCGGCGTGACCTTCCGCTTCCCGTCCCGGCAGCGCGGTTTCCTGCACCGCAGCATGTGCGCGGTCTGCCTGACGACGCACCCCGGCAACGGCGTCTCGCTGATGACCGCCCCGAAGGCGGGCCTGGCCGGGCGCCAGGGGAACTCCGTGGGCATCTACATGTGCACGGACATGGCGTGCTCGCTGTACGTGCGCGGGAAGAAGACGCCGGAGCCCGGCGGCAGGTTCGAGGAGTCGCTGACGCTCGACCAGCAGATCGAGCGCACCCGCGGCAACCTCTTCGGGTTCCTGTCGAAGCTGACGGCCTGAGCCTCGGGCCCGCAGCTCGTGCGGAGTGCGGGCGCGCAGCTCGTCCGGGGTCCGAGGCCTCAGACGACCGTCGCGCCCGCCGCCGGTGACACCGCGGGCCGGGCCGCCACGCACGTACCCGAGGCGAGCAGCGCGTCAGCGACCCGCTGCGCCGCTTCCGCGTCCTGCACCAGGTACGCCGTCGTCGGCCCCGAGCCGGAGACCAGCGCGGCCAGGGCGCCCGCCTTCGTGCCCACCGCCAGGGTGTCCGCGAGCGAGGGCCGCAGCGAGAGGGCGGCGGCCTGGAGGTCGTTGGTGAGCGCTGCCGCGAGGGCGGTCGCGTCGCCGGTACGGAGCGCGCCGAGGAGCGCGTCGGAGGCCTCGGGCTCCGGGACCGCCAGGCCTGCCGTGAGCCGGTCGAACTCCCCGTACACGGCCGGCGTCGAGAGCCCGCCGTCCGCGACGGCGAAGACCCAGTGGAACCCGGGCCCCCCGACGGGCAGCGGGGTGAGCTGCTCGCCCCTGCCGACCCCGAGGGCCGCCCCGCCGACCAGGCTGAACGGCACGTCACTGCCCAGCTCGGCGCAGATGTCGAGAAGTTGCTCGCGCGGCGTGGCGGTTGCCCACAGCACGTCGCAGGCGAGCAGCGCTCCGGCCGCGTCCGCGCTGCCGCCCGCCATGCCGCCGGCGACGGGGATGTCCTTGGCGATGTGCAGATGGACGTCGGGGCTCAGGCCGTGCAGTCGCGCGAGGGCGCTCGCGGCGCGGGCCGCCAGGTTCGTCGCGTCCAGCGGGACCCGGTCCGCGCCGGGCCCGGTGCACGTGATCCGCAGCGAGTCGGCGGGGGTGGCCGTCACCTCGTCGTGGAGACCGACGGCGAGGAAGACGTTGGCGAGGGGGTGGAAGCCGTCGGGGCGTACCCCGCCCACGGCGAGCTGGACGTTCACCTTGGCGGGGACGCGGACGGTGACGGGTGCCTGGTTCACGCCTTGGCCTCCGCGATCCGTGCGAACTCCTCCACCGTCAGGGCCTCGCCACGTGCCTGCGGCGAGATGCCCGCCTTCACCAGGGCCTCCTCGGCGGCCGGGGCGGAGCCCGCCCAGCCGGAGAGCGCGGCGCGCAGCGTCTTGCGGCGCTGGGCGAAGGCCGCGTCGACGACGGCGAACACCTCCTGCCGGGTGGCGCTCGTCTCGACGGGGTGCGTCCTGCGGACGAGGGAGACGAGCCCGGAGTCGACGTTCGGGGCGGGCCAGAAGACGTTCCGGCCGATGGACCCGGCGCGCTTGACCTCCGCGTACCAGTTCGCCTTCACCGAAGGCACTCCGTACACCTTGTTGCCCGGCTTCGCGGCGAGCCGGTCGGCGACCTCTGCCTGGACCATGACGAGGGTGCGCTCGATGGTCGGGAAGTGCTCCAGCATGTGCAGGAGCACGGGGACCGCCACGTTGTACGGCAGGTTGGCGACCAGCGCGGTCGGGGCCGCCGGCAACTCCTCGACCAGCATGGCGTCGGAGTGGACGAGGTCGAAGCGGTCGGCCTTGTGCGGCAGCCTGGCGTGCACGGTGGCGGGCAGCGCCGCGGCCAGCACGTCGTCGATCTCGACGGCGACGACCCGGTCCGCGGTGTCGAGCAGGGCGAGCGTCAGTGAACCGAGGCCGGGGCCGACCTCCACCACGACGTCGTCCGGGCGCACCTGTGCCGTGCGCACGATGCGGCGCACGGTGTTGGCGTCGATGACGAAGTTCTGGCCGCGCTGCTTGGTCGGGCGTACGCCGAGTGCGGCGGCCAGCTCCCGGATGTCGGCGGGGCCGAGGAGGGAGTCGGGGGTGGTGGAGGGCTCTGGGGTACTCACCGCACAAGCGTAAGCGGACTCCGGTGCGGTTCATGGCGGGCGTCCGTGGGGGCGTGCGTCCCCGGGCTGCGCCCGGTGCACGGCCTGCGGCCGCGCGTCCTCAAACGCCGGACGGGCTGGGTCAGATCCACGAATCGAGCCACATCCGGTGCCGCCACTCCTCGATCGGCATCGTCGTGCCCGTGTAGATGGGCCAGAAGTAGATGAAGTTCCAGATGATCAGCAGCACCAGCACACCGGCCGTGATCGCGCCCGCCGTCCGGCGTCTCTCGCCGGAGCCGGGCGGGCCGAGGATCGCGCCGACCAGCATCGCCAGCGCCAGGCACAGGAACGGCACGAAGACGACCGCGTAGAAGTAGAAGATCGTCCGTTCCTGGTAGAGGAACCACGGCAGCCAGCCCGCCGCCACCCCCGCCACGATCGCGCCGGCCCGCCAGTCCCTGCGGAAGAACCAGCGCCACAGCACGTACAGCAGCGCGAAGGCCGCCGCCCACCACAGCAGCGGGGTGCCCAGGGCCAGCACCTCGCTGGCGCACTTCTCCGTCTCGGTGGCCGGGCAGCCGCCCTGGCCCGGCCTCGGGGACTCGTAGTAGTACGAGACGGGCCGGCCGACGAGGATCCACGACCACGGGTTCGACTGGTAGGTGTGCCCGGAGGTCAGGCCGATGTGGAAGGAGTAGACCTCGCTCTCGTAGTGCCACAGGCTGCGCAGCCACTCCGGCACCCAGGTCATGTCGAACTGGGGCAGGGAGATGCCGCCCACGTGGTCGGGCGAGAGTCCCGAGCGGCCCTTCGCCCACTCGCGGAAGTACCCCTTGTCGGTGAACAGCCAGCCCGCCCAGGACACGACGTAGGTGCCGATCGCGACCGGGACGGTGGAGACGAAGGCGGGCAGCACGTCGCGCTTGAGCACCGCGAGGTAGGGCCGGTGGGCGCCTGCCGTGCGCCGGGCGGCCACGTCCCAGAAGACGGTCAGCAGGCAGAAGACGACCAGTGTGTAGAGCCCGCTCCACTTGGTGGCGAAGGCGAGGCCGAGGCAGAGTCCGGCGGCCAGCCGCCAGGGCCGCAGGCCGAGCCGCAGCCCTTCGGCGATCTCCGCGTCCGGCCGCAGCACCCCGTCCCCGTCCACCGGCAGGGCGTCGGCGAGCCTGCGCCTCGACCGGTCCCGGTCGACCACCAGGCACCCGAAGGCGGCCAGTACGAAGAACATCAGCACCGTGTCGAGCAGGGCGGTCCTGCTCATCACAAAGTGCAGGCCGTCGACGGCCAGCAGCAGCCCGGCCAGGCACCCCAGGAAGGTGGAGCGGAACATCCGCCGTCCGATGCGGCAGAGCATCAGCACCGAGAGCGTGCCGAGCACCGCCACGGTGAAGCGCCAGCCGAACGGCGAGAAGTCGAACAGCTGCTCGCCCCAGCCGATCAGCCACTTCCCGGCCGGCGGGTGCACGACGTAACCGGGCTCGGTGGGGATCGGCACCGAACCGGGGTCGGCGAGGACGCGCCGGTCGATGTCCTTGGGCCAGCTGCCCTCGTACCCCTGGTTGACCAGCGCCCACGCGTCCTTCGCGTAGTACGTCTCGTCGAATATCACCGCGTGGGGCCTGCCCAGGTTCCAGAACCGCGCGAGGCCGGCGACGAGCGTCACGAGGAGCGGCCCGCCCCAGGGGGCGAGCCGCATCAGGCGGTCGGCGAGGGCCGGGGAGATCCTGAGCAGGGACCACAGGTACGGCCCTGGCGGGCGTACGTACGGGGGTACGAGACGCTCCCGCAGTCCTGCCGTCCGGCGGGGCAGGTAGCCGAATCGGCGCAGCCGCCGCTGCCAGGAGGGCGGTTCCTCTTCGGGGGCCCGTCCGTGCTGGGCGTGGGGCGCAGTACTCGTCACCGCGCCATCGTAGGGAACGCGGCTGTGCACGTCGCCCGGCCACCCCGCAGGCCCGCCGGGCAGCACTTTCCCCGGCCGCCCCGGGGCCTCGGCCGGTGTGCACCCGATCCCGGCCGCCCCGGGCCCGCCCCGGGCCCGCCCCGAGTGCGCCGTACGCCGTGCGCCGCAGCCCGGCCGTCCTGGGAGGATGGGGGTGTGACTGGATCGACTGCACCCGCATCTGCCTCTGCCGCTCCCGCCGGCGGTGTCCTCGTGCTCGCCGGGACGCCCATCGGGGACGTGTCCGACGCGCCGCCCCGCCTGGCGAAGGAGCTGGCGGACGCGGACGTGATCGCCGCCGAGGACACCCGCAGGCTGCGGCGGCTCACCCAGGCGCTGGGGGTGCACACCACGGGACGTGTCGTGTCGTACTTCGAGGGCAACGAGTCCGCGCGGACGCCCGAGCTGGTGGAGGCGCTGGAGAGCGGCTCGCGGGTGCTGCTGGTGACCGACGCGGGCATGCCCTCGGTGTCCGACCCCGGCTACCGGCTGGTCGCAGCGGCCGTCGAGAAGGACCTTCGGGTGACCGCCGTGCCGGGGCCCTCCGCGGTGCTCACCGCACTCGCGCTGTCCGGGCTGCCGGTCGACCGGTTCTGCTTCGAGGGCTTCCTGCCGCGCAAGGCGGGCGAGCGCCTGGGCAAGCTGCGCGAGGCCGCCGACGAGCGGCGCACCCTCGTCTACTTCGAGGCACCGCACCGCCTGGACGACACCCTCGCCGCGATGGCCGAGGTGTTCGGCGACGAGCGGCGGGCGGCCGTCTGCCGCGAGCTGACGAAGACGTACGAGGAGGTCAGGCGCGGCCCGCTGAAGGAGCTGGCCGAGTGGGCGGCCGACGGGGTGCGGGGTGAGATCACCGTCGTCGTCGAGGGTGCGCCCGAGTCCGGGCCCGCCGAGCTGGACGCCGAGGAGCTGGTGCGCAGGGTGCAGGTGCGCGAGGAGGCGGGCGAGCGGCGCAAGGAGGCGATCGCCGCTGTCGCAGCCGACGCGGGGCTGCCCAAGCGGGAGGTGTTCGATGCGGTCGTGGCGGCAAAGAATGCGGCTCGTACCCAGGTCACCGGGGGTGCGGAAGGTAAAGGGGTGTCGTGAAATGCAAAGCGAACCCCGTGCATAAGGCAACTTTCTGAGGCTCCCGTCAAATACTCCCCACGTTTTGACAGGTCTGTCGCGCTTCCGCCCGATAAGGCGTCCACTGGAAAGTAAGTGGAAAGGAGCTGGCATGAGCGAGATCGCGCAGAGCGCAGCCGGCAGCACGACAGCAGGGCGGACCTCGTCGGACACGGTGGCGGAGGCCTACGCCTTCGCCTGTATGAAGTGCGGGCACGGCTGGGAGCAGGCGTACGAGATAGAGCACCACACCGACGCCTCCGGTCGGCCCTTCGTCGTCTACCGCGCGGACGGCGAGCGCGTCCCGTCCCCGCTTTCCCGGCCCTCCTGCCTCAACTGCGGCGGCACGGTCGTGCGCATCATGCGCTCCGGGCAGGTGTCCTCCGCCCAGGCCACGCGCAGGCGCGACGCGGCCCCGGTCGCCGGACCTCCCGCCGCGAGCGCCGACGTCGACGTCCCGCAGCAGCGGGAACCGCACCACTGGCACCTCTCCGACCTGTTGCACCCCTTCCACCGCAGGTAGGCCGCCACAGGCGCCACAGGTAGGGCGCCGCAGGTAGGCCGTCACTGGTAGGCCCTCCCGCTCCCCGCCGCCGCCAAGGGGGCCGGGCCCACGGCTTTCGTAGGATCGAGGGCATGAGCCCGAGCCCCGCCAAGAACGCCGACAGGAACAGCGCGCCGCCGGCCCCCGAGCCCCTCCGGGTGCCGGTCGCCGATTCGCACACCCATCTGGACATGCAGGACACCACCGTCGAGCAGGCCCTCGCCACGGCCGCCTCGGTCGGGGTGACGACCCTGGTCCAGGTGGGCTGCGACGTGAAGGGCTCCCGCTGGGCCGCGGAGACCGCCGCCGCGCACGAGAACATCCACGCGACCGTCGCCCTGCACCCCAACGAGGCCCCCCGCATCGTCCTCGGCGACCCCGACGGCTGGTCCCGGCAGGGCGCCCGCCCCGGCGGCGGGGACGCGGCACTGGACGACGCGCTGTCCGAGATCGACCGGCTGGCCGCCCTCCCGCACGTCCTGGGCGTCGGCGAGACCGGGCTCGACCACTTCCGCACGGGTGAGGACGGCACGGCCGCGCAGGAGCGGTCGTTCCGCGCGCACATCGAGATCGCCAAGCGGTACGGCAAGGCGCTGGTCATCCACGACCGCGACGCCCACGCCGACGTGCTGCGCGTGCTCGCCGAGGAGGGCGCCCCGGAGCGGACGGTCTTCCACTGCTACTCGGGTGACGCCGAGATGGCCGAGGTGTGCGCGGCCAACGGGTACTTCATGTCGTTCGCCGGGACCGTCACCTTCAAGAACGCCCAACCGCTGCGCGACGCGCTCGCGGTGGCCCCGAGGGAACTGGTGCTGGTGGAGACGGACGCCCCCTTCCTCACCCCGGCCCCCTACCGCGGACGGCCCAACGCCCCCTACCTGATCCCGATCACCGTCCGTGCGATGGCCGCGGTGAAGGGCATCGACGAGGACGAGATGGCGACCGCCATCGCGGCGAACACGGCCCGCGCGTTCGGCTACTGAGCCCGCCCCGAAGCCGCTCCCGCGCTCGTACGGAAGTTCGTGACGCGACCCTGAGTAGCCGCGTCGCTTTGGAGAGTGACGGTCACTCCGCTAGTGTCCCGGCCCGCAGCACGTGGCGGCCCGGCATCCGGTCCGCCTTTCGGGCCGACCGGGAGCGACGTGAGCAATACGCAGGGTGGTGCGCTGTCGTACGACGCGCAGTACGGGTCGCCGTACGAGCCGCAGCAGCCGTACGGCGGTGCGGCGGCGGCGTACGAGGAGACGGGCGCCCCCTACGGGGGCGGCGGCACGTACCAGGCGGCGGCCCCGCCGTACGACACCTACCCACCGGGCCCTGCGGCCGGGACCGACCACACCGCGCAGGCGGCGCCCCACGAGCCCTACGAGCCGTACGAGTCGTATTCGTACGGGAGTTACGGCCCCGCCCCCTCCGTCACGTACGGCTACGAGGGAGCGACGGCCGTCCACCCGCACACCGGGGCAGGCCAGTTCGGACCTGCGGCGCCCCCGGCGCCCGCCGGGGGCGCGGAGTCCTTGCTCCCCCGCCAGAACCCGGCGTCGGCCGCCTTCCAGGCACACCGCCCGCCCGTCGGTGGCGAGGCCGCCCTCCAGGCACACCGCCCCCCCGTCGGTGGCGAGGCCGCCTTCCAGGCACACCGGCCACCCGTCGGCTGTGAGGACATCGCCCCCGCGCCCCGGCGGCCCGACCGGCGCCGCAAGGGCGGTTCGCCCGACCGGGGAGAGCAGGCAGCCACCGCCCCCGCCGCGGCCGACGGCAGACCCGAGAGCAGACCCGACAGCTTCCGCAAGCTGGTGCCGCAGGCGCTGGTGGTGGCGTTCCTGGCGGGCGGCACCTCGGCGTTCGTCGCCAACGACAAGTCGATCGAGCTGAGCGTCGACGGCGCCCCCCGCACCCTGCACACCTTCGCCGACGACGTCACCGAGCTCCTGGAGAAGGAGGGCATCGCCGTCGGCGAGCACGACCTGGTGGCGCCCGGCCGGGGGGCGAACCTGGCCAGCGGGGACGAGGTCGTCGTGCGGTACGGCCGTCCGGTGGTGCTCACGCTCGACGGTGAGCGCCGCCAGGTGTGGACCACGGCGCGGACCGTGGCGGGCGCGCTGCGCCAGTTCGGGGTGCGGGCGGAGGGTGCGTACCTCTCGGCGTCCCGCTCCGCGGCGATCTCCCGCGGGGGCCTGACCCTGGACGTCCGTACGGAACGCACGCTGACCCTGATGGCCGACGGCCGCGAGCACACCATCCGTACGAACGCGGCGACGGTGCGGGAGGCGGTCCAGGAGGCGGGCCTCTCCCTCGGCAACCAGGACACCACCTCCGTACCGCTGGACAGCTTCCCGCGGGACGGGCAGACGGTGACGGTCATGCGGATCACCGGTTCGCGGGAGGTCCGCGAGGAGCCGATCGACTTCGAGGTGATCCGCAAGGAGGATCCCACGGTCTACAAGGGCACCGAGGAGGTCGAACGGACCGGGGCCCGGGGCCTGCGCAAGGTCACCTACTCGGTGCGGACCGTCAACGGGGTGAGGCAGCGGCCCAAGAGGCTCGGCTCGGAGATCGCCAGGGAGCCGGTGGACCAGGTGATCAGGGTCGGCACGAAGCCGAGGCCGACGGGGGTCGCCGGGGCCGACCACCTGAACTGGGACGGTCTGGCGCAGTGCGAGTCCGGCGGCCGGGCGAGCGCGACGGACCCGTCGGGGACGTACGGCGGCCTCTACCAGTTCGACCGGCAGACCTGGCAGTCGCTGGGCGGCTCGGGCGCCGCCCACGAGGCGCCCGCGTCGGAACAGACCTACCGGGCCAAGAAGTTGTACGTCCAGCGCGGGGCGAGCCCCTGGCCGCACTGCGGACGCAAGCTCTGAGGCACCGCCCTCGGACGGCCGCCCCGGTCGCCCGCCCCGGCCCTGGGAGCGCTTTCCCTCAGGCGCGGCAACGGGCCCGGGGTGCGTTCCCTCGCCACGTACCAGTCACGTAACGCCCGTCGCTCCTGTCACCGGCAAGCCGTAGAGTCACTCCCCGACAACTGTCCGGCACGGATGCCGGACAGCTCCTGGGGAGGGGACTGCGACATGCGCGGTGGAGCCAAGATCGCTGTGGTCGGCGGAGCATTCGTGCTTGTCGCGGGCGGGGTGGGCTGGGGCGGGTACAACGTCTACGCCGGTATCACCGGCGGCAGCAGCAACGCGGGCGGCAAGGGCGGCGGGTCGAGCGAGATAGGGACGAGGGCCGCGAAGACGGGGCCGCCGGACGCGGACGAGACAAGGACGACCACGAAGGCGTTCTTCGACGCGTGGTCGCAGGCAGACAGCAACACGGCCGCGCAGCTCACCAACAACGCGGGCGTCGCCTCCGGCGTCTTCGCCACGTACTTCGAAGAGGGCCACATCTCGGGCGTGAAGATCACCCCGGGCAAGGCGCAGGGCACCAAGGTGCCGTTCACACTGACCGGCAAGGTCGCCTCCGACGGGCAGCAGAAGCCGATCAGCTACGCGTCCTCGCTCACGGTCGTACGGGGCAAGAGCACGGGCCGCGCGCTGGTCGACTGGCAGCCGTCGGTCGTGCACCCCGCCCTGAAGGCGGGCGAGTTCCTCAAGACGGGCACGGCGACCGCGCCGCCCATCAAGGCCGTCGACCGCAACGGCAAGGAACTGACGAAGGAGAAGTACCCCTCACTCGGCCCGGTCCTGGACCAGCTCCGTGAGAAGTACGGCGAGAAGGCGAACGGCAAGCCGGGCGTG
The DNA here is from genome assembly GCF_044757485.1 of Streptomyces sp. NPDC091272. Classification (NCBI taxonomy): domain Bacteria; kingdom Bacillati; phylum Actinomycetota; class Actinomycetes; order Kitasatosporales; family Streptomycetaceae; genus Streptomyces; species Streptomyces sp. NPDC091272. The sequence goes on along the minus strand of NZ_JBIVVC010000004.1, from coordinate 416,248 downwards.
GAGCTGTACATCGAGCCGGCGGAGGGCACGAACGCCCCTGCCCGCACGCTCCTCACCCTCTCGAAGGGCGTCCCCGGCAAGCTGGAGACGACGATCGACGCGGGGGTGCAGGCGGCGGCGGAGAAGGCCGTCAGCGGTTACAAGGGCGGTTCGGTCGTCGCGCTCAACCGGCAGACCGGCGCGATCCGGGCCATCGCCAACAACCGGTCCGACGGCTTCAACGCGGCGGTCAGCGGCGCCACCGCCCCCGGCTCCACCCTGAAGATCCTCACGGCGGCGATGCTCATGGAGAAGGGCATCGTGACCCCCGCCAAGACCGTCGAGTGTCCGCCGGACGCCACCTACTACGGCACCAAGGTCGACAACCTCAACCACAAGGGCTACGGGAACATCCCGTTCTCGCAGGCCTTCGCCGTCTCCTGCAACAGCGCCTTCATCAAGCAGATCGTCCCGGTCGACGACGACAAGGCCCTGCCCGCCTTCGCCACCTCGCACTTCGGCATCGGCATGAACTGGCAGACCGGCATCGCCACCTTCGACGGTCAGATCCCGCCGGCGGACCGGGGCAACGCGGCGACCCAGTACATCGGGCAGGGCACCACCCAGTTCAACCCGCTGAACATCGCCTCGATCACCGCGACCGCGACGACGGGCACCTTCCACCAGCCCTTCATCGTGGCGCGCGACCTGGACGACCGGGAGTTCGCGACGGCCTCCGAGTCGCTCTCCGAGGGCACCGTCTCCGGCATCCGCTCGATGATGCGCCTCACCGCCACCAGCGGGACGGCCACGACGGCCATGTCATCGGTGGGCGGCGACAAGGGCGCCAAGACCGGCTCCGCGGAGATCGACAACCAGAAGACCTCCAACAGCTGGTTCACCGGGTACGCGGACAACCTCGTCGCCGCGGCCTCCGTCCCGGCGGGCGGCCACGGCGGGGACGCGGCCGGCCCGGTCGTCGCGCAGGTCCTCAACGCCCGCTGAGCGCTCACTCACCGGAACACGTTCGCATGGCCCGTACAGCTACAAGTAGCGTGCGGGCCATGAGCACATCCGAACCCACCCCCGTGCACCCCCTCTTCGCCGAGGCGCTGAGCGACATGGGGCTGACGTCCCTCGCCGCGGACGTCCGCAAGTTCCCCGACGCCACCCGCACCGCCGTCGAGGCCGCCGCCGCGCTCGGCTGCGACGTCAGCGAGATCGTCAAGTCGCTGATCTTCGAGGCGGACGGCGTGCCCGCGCTGGTCCTGATGGACGGCTCCTCGCGCGTCGACCTCGATCTCGTACGGGACGAGCTCGGCGCGCGGAAGGTCACCCGGGCGAACGCGGATCTCGTACGGGAGACCACCGGTTACGCGATCGGTGGCGTGCCGCCGTTCGGCCACCGCACCAGGACCCGCGTCCTGGCGGACCGGAACCTGCTCGTCCACCCCGTGGTCTGGGCGGCGGCCGGCACTCCGCACACGGTGTTCCCGATGGCCCCCGCGGCCCTCGTCAAGTACGCGGGCGCGACGCTCACCGACGTACGGGAGAAGCCCCTCGCGGACGAGGAGGCCGGTACGGCATGACGCCGCTCGTCATAGCCGCCGTGCTGGTCGCCGCCGTCACGCACGCCTCGTGGAACGCGATCGCCCACCACATCAAGGACCAGCTGGTCTCGTTCACGCTGATCTCGGGCGGCGGCCTGCTGATCGGCCTCGTCCTTGCGCTCTTCGTGCCGCTCCCGGCGGCGGGGGCCTGGCCCTACCTGGTCCTGTCCGCGGCCCTGCACGTGGCGTACATGCTGCTGCTCATGCGGTCGTTCACGCTCGGTGACTTCGGCCAGATGTATCCGATCGCGCGCGGCACGGCCCCGCTCGCGGTGACCGCGCTGGCGGCGGTCTTCGTCCACGAGATCCCCGACGGCTGGCAGCTGGCGGGGGTCGCGGTGGCCTGTACGGGGCTGGTCGGCGTGGCCCTGTGGGGTATCCGGGGCTCCGGCAAGAAACCCCATTGGGCGGCGATCGGCGCGGCGCTCGCGACGGGACTGGCCATCGCGCTCTACACGACGGTCGACGGCGTCGGGGTCCGCGCGTCCGGGACGTCCCTCGGCTACATCGCGTGGCTGATGGTCCTGGAGGGCATCGCGATTCCGGTGTACGCGCTGTACCGCCGCAGGTCGCTGCTGGTGGCGCAGGTCAAGCCGTTCGCGGTACGCGGCTTCGTCGGGGCGGCACTCTCCGTCGTCGCGTACGGGATGGTCCTGTGGGCCCAGACCCGCGCGCCGCTGGCCCCTGTGGCGGCGCTGCGGGAGTCGAGCATCATCGTGGGCGCGGCGATCGGCGCGATCTTCCTGAAGGAGCGCTTCGGCGCGCCGCGGATCGCGGCGGCGGGGCTGATGGTGGTGGGCATCGGCCTGATGCTGCACGTCGGCTGATCCGGCGCCCACGCTCACCACCCGCCCCGCGTCCCGCCGCAGCGCGGGCACCCGCACAGCGGAAACCGGCTGCCCGCTTCGAGCGGGGGAGACTTCCGGTCGGGGGCGTAGGTCGTACGGGGCCCCCAGGTGCGGCCCCCGTCCCGGGAGACACGGAGGGTGAGGTACGTCCCCGGCGGCGCGGGTTCGACTGGGGGGCGGGATTCGGATCCGGGACCGGTCTCGGCAGTCACCACTTGCCCCCGTACCGCTGCTGCCGGGCGGCCAGCCACGCCACGATCTCGGCCCGCTCGGCGTCGCTCGCCGCACGCAGGTTACGGGCGTCCACACTCGCCACGAACCGCGTGAACCGCACCCGCCGCCAGGCACCTTCGATGCCGATCACTTTGCCGGGGCCGTAGACGTCGGTCTCGGTGTGTGTGACGAACTCACCTTCTCCGTAAGGGGTTTCCATGCGGCTTCCTCTCGCTGTGTGTGCGGAACACCTCACAGAGTGGAGTCGGCCTGGCTACCCTCGGTAGGGGTTTGCGTGTGACAACGCGGAACGCAAGGGAGTGGATCTACGTGGCCATCGAGGACAACCCGGTCTCCCGAGAGAAGTACGGCAAGGAACTCAAGCGTCGACGCGAGGAAATGGGCCTCACTCAGGAGGAGTTGAGCGAGATCACGATCATCTCGCGGACCCACATCGCCCACATGGAGGCCGGACGGCGCAGGCCGACGCTGGACGACGCACGGCGCCTGGACGTCGCCCTGGGCAGGGGCAACTTCTTTGAGGAGTTCCTGCCGACGCTGGACGGGAAAGTGGTCGCGGAGCACTTCAAGGAGGCGTTGGAGTTCGAGGGGCAGGCGACGGCGATCCGGGAGTACGCGCCGAAGTTGGTGCCAGGGCTGCTGCAAACGGAGGAGTACGCGCGAGAAGTGCTCAACTCCGGCGCCGCTCCGAAGAGCAACGAGGAACGTGACAAGCTACTCGGCACACGACTCGGCCGAGCACGCATCTTCGACAACTTCGATTCACCGCTGTTCTGGGCGATGCTGGACGAGTCTGTGATCCGCCGTCCGATCGGCGGCCCTGGAGTGATGTGCCGTCAGCTCCGTCACATCGCAGACCTGGGAGACAGCCGACGCATCCGGGTTCACGTGCTGCCATTCTCGGCCGGTTTCCACTCTCTGGTGGAAGGGCTCGTCAAACTTATGTGGTTCAACGAACTCCCGCCGATCGCCTATACGGAGGGCCTGAAGTCAGGCCGGGTGTGGGAGATTCCGTCCGTGGTCCGGCAATGCCAGGTGGCCTACGATCATGCACTGGGCGACGCCCTGTCGCACCGGAAGTCCCTGGCCTTGCTCAGGTCCGTCGCGGAGGATTACGAACATGAAGCGCTCCAAGCAGACCATCCGTGACGCCTCGCTCCTCACCGACTGGCGCAAGTCCTCCTACAGCGGCGGCTCTAGCGGAGATTGCCTCGAAGTGAGCGACGCCTGGCGCAAGTCTTCCTACAGCGGCGGCGAAAGCGGCGACTGCCTCGAAGTCAACGACAACGCCTCCCCCACCCACCTCCCCGTCCGCGACAGCAAGCACCCCACCGGCCCGGCCATCCTCTTCCCGGCCTCCGCATGGACGACGTTCGTCAACTCGCTCAAGTAGCCCCGCTCAGGGCGGCGTTCAGCCCGCCGCACTCCCCACCACCTTCCGGACCTCGATCCGGATCGTCACGCGTACCGATTCCGGCGGCAGCTGGAGGTACTCCTCGCCCGCGCCGGGGCCCTCGTACTTCTCGGCCAGGGCGACGGCCACCTTGCGGCCCTCGTCCTCGGTGACCGTGGCCAGGCCGCGGACCTCCACGTAGCTCTGGGGGTCCGCCAGGTCGAACACGCTCAGGCTGACGCGCGGGTCGGCCTCGATGTTGGTCACCTTGCGGCGGCCGGCCTGGGAGGAGATGAGGAGGTCGTCGCCGTCCCGCCCCACCCACAGGACCGAGCTCTGCGGGCTGCCGTCGGGGTTGAGGGTGGCTAGGACGGCGAGGTTCCGGCCGTCGATGACCTTGCGGGCGTTGTCGCTCAGTGAGGTGGGCATGATCGGGATCCTAGATCCGCGTCCCCCGAAGGGGCGACCCGCGTCCCGAAGCCCTGTGCCCGGCCCCGTACCGCCGGTACTGTCCCGGCGTGAACCTCACCCCGCCCCGCCGCCGTCGCGCCGCCCTCGCTCCCCTGCTCCTCGTCGCCGTGCTGCTGACCGGCGGCTGTACCGGGGCGGACGAGTCCGCGGGGCCCGGTGCACCAGGTCCCGTGCAGCACTCCGCCCCCGCGTACTACGCCGACACCCTGACGATCGGCCCCGTACCGCTGGCAGCCGCCCAGCGCGCCGAGCGGTTCCGCAAGAGCGGCGGCCCGAAGAGCGTGACGGGCGTGGACAGCAAGGTTGTCGCGGAGAAGCTGCCCCGGGTGATCGTGTGGACGCAGGGCACGGCGGACGACGAGGCGAACGACCCGGCCCGCTTCGACGAGCTGCGGGCCACGCTTCTCGACCACCTGAAGAAGCACGAGGGCTTTGCCGCACCCGACGGGTACTTCCTCGACGTGTACGGCTCCGACGGCAAGCTGCTGCACCGGTTCGACGCCCGTCCGTAGGGGCGTCGAGGTGTCCGAGGTCGCAAAAAGGTAAAGACTTCGTCCGCCGCACATCCATCCACCCTCCACGGGCGTCCCATGAGCAGGCGGCCCCCTCATGTGGCCTCTTTTATCAGGGCATTTGGAGCATCCACCTTGAAAACTGGACTTAAGGCGACCGGCCGCATGATGGCCACCCTCGTCACGGCCGGATCCTTGCTCACCGCCGGCGCCCTCGTCGCGCCCGCCGCGCAGGCCGCGCCCGCCAAGCCCAAGGCGCCGTCGATCGTCGCCAAGGGCGGCTTCCTGCTCGACGGCAACACCGGACGTACGTACTACGGCAAGTACGGCGACACCCGGCTCTCCACCGGCTCCACGACCAAGATCATGACCGCTCTGGTGGTGCTCAGCACCAAGGGGCTCAGCCTGGACACCAAGGTCACGATCGACAAGTCGTACAGCGACTACATCGTCCGCAAGGGCGCCTCGTCGGCGCGGCTGATCGTCGGCGACAAGGTGCCGGTGCGGGCCCTGCTGTACGGGCTGATGCTGCCGTCGGGCTGTGACGCCGCGTACGCACTGGCCGACAAGTTCGGCGCGGGCAAGACGCGCGCCGCGCGCGTGAGCTCGTTCATCGGCAAGATGAACGCGACCGCGAAGAGCCTCGGGATGACGAACACCAAGTTCGACTCTTTCGACGGCATCAGCAACGGTTCCAACTACTCGACGCCGCGCGACCTCTCGAAGCTGGCGTCCAAGGCGTTGAAGAACAACAACTTCCGCGCGATCGTCAAGACGAGGTCGACCACCCAGCGGGTCACCACCAAGAGCGGTGGCTACCGCAACATGGCGTGGACCAACACCAACAAGCTTCTCGGCAGCTACTCCGGTGCCATCGGCGTGAAGACGGGCTCGGGCACCCAGGCCAAGTACTGCCTGGTCTTCGCTGCGACCCGTGGCAACCGCACGGTGGTCGGCGCGGTGCTGGCCTCGTCCAACGAGGTCAACAGGACCGCCGACGCGAAGAAGATCATGGATTACGGGTTCAAGCTGTAGGCGTTGGCAGGCGCCAGTTGGCAGGTGGGAGGGCGGGTGTTGGGTCCGGTTGTGCCGGAGCCGGCGTCCGCCCCTCGCCGTTACGGCCGTGCCGCCAGTGCCGCCCGCACCCCCGCCACCAGCGCCAGCGCGCGCGGGTCCGCGGTGACGCCCTTGCGCAGGCCGTTGGTGACGTAGCCGAGCGCGATGCCGGACTCCGGGTCCGCGAAGCCGAGTGAGCCGCCCCGTCCCGGGTGGCCGAACGAACCGGGCCCAAGCAGCGGTGACGCGGAGCCGTGCAGCATGAAGCCGAGGCCGAAGCGGGTGTTGACGACCAGCACGCGGTCGGGGCCCGACGACTCCTCGGTGCGGGCGAGGGTGAGCGTCGCGGGCGCGAACAGCCTTACTCCGTCGTCAACCTGGCCGATCATCGCCGCGTAGCAGCGGGCCAGCGCGCGGGCGGTGGAGATGGCCCCGGAAGCCGGCAGCTCGGCGGCCCGGTAGGCGGGGTCGTTCTCGTCCGGCAGCGGATCGATGGCCCCGAAGGCGCGGCGGGTGAGCGAGCCGGGGTCCGCCCAGGCCTCGCTGACGGCCCGCTTGGGGCGCAGTTTCAGCCCGCCGTCGGCCGGCGGCTCCTCCACCGGGCCCAGCCGCCCCACCCGGTGCGACTCCTCCTGCGGCAGCCCGATCCAGAAGTCGAGCCCCAGCGGCCTGGCGATCTCCTCGGCGATCCAGCGGCCGATGGTGCGGCCGGTCACCCGGCGTACGAGCTCCGCGATCAGGAAGCTGTACGTCTGGGCGTGGTAGCCGTGGTCCCGGCCGGGCTCCCACTCGGGTGCCTGGGCGGCGACCGCGCGGGCCCCCGACACGCCGTCGCAGGCCTCGGCGGGGGTCAACGGCCGGTCGAGGGCGGCGAGTCCGGCCCGGTGGGAGAGCAGGTGCCGCACCAGCACCCGCTCCTTGCCCGCCGCCTTGAACTCGGGCCAGTAGGTGCCCACCGGCGCGTCGAGGTCGATCTGGCCGCGCTGGTGCAGCAGGAGCGGTACGGCGGCGGCGACGCCCTTGCCGGCCGACCGTACGACCTGGGCGGTGTCCAGCGCCCACGGCACCGTCCCGTCCACGTCCCGGGTGCCGCCCCAGAGGTCGACGACCTTGCGTCCGTGCCGGTAGACGGCAACGGCCGCGCCCCGGTCGCCGCGCACCTGGAAGTTGCGTACGAAGGCGTCCCTGACCGGCTCGAACCCGGCCGCCACCGTGCCTTGGACGTCCACGTGTGCCCACTTCCGCTCGTTGCGTGTTGTACCTCTCCATGGTGCAGGGTGCGGGGCGCGGGTGGTGGAGCGGGTCGGCAACGGCGGACGCCCGGCGGGGTGTCTCCCGCACCGGGCGTCCGCCGGACGGTCACAGGTGCAGCCACACCGCCGAGTCGGCGGGCAGCGCGCGGCCTTCGAGGGGTCCGGAGGCGAGCACCACGGTCGCGTCCGCGGGCAGGGTCACCGGTTGCGTACCGAGGTTGACCAGGCAGCGGAAGCCGCCTGGGCGGTCGAAGCAGAGCGTGTCTCGGCCCGCGTCCACCCAGGTGAGCGTTTCGGGCAGCGGCACCAGGCGTTCCGCGCGCAGGGCGAGCGCCGTGCGGTAGAGAGTGAGGAAGGAGTCCGGGTCGGCGAGCTGCGACTCGACCGTGAGCGACGACCAGTCGGCGGGCTGCGGCAGCCACGCCTCGGCGGCGCCGTCCGGTGAGAAGCCGAGCGAGGTGCCGGACGCCGACCACGGCAGCGGGATCCGGCAGCCGTCGCGGCCCCGGTCCCGGCCCCCGGAGCGTACGAACGTCGGGTCCTGGAGGAGGACGTCGGGGAGGTCCTGCACCTCGGGCAGGCCCAGCTCGTCACCCTGGTAGATGTAGACGCCGCCCGGCAGGGCCAGGGTCAGCAGGGCGGCGGCGCGGGCCCTGCGGCGGCCCAGGGTGAGGTCGCTGGGGTCCAGCAGCCGCTTGTCACCCATGTCGAACGAGGTGTCCGCGCGGCCGTAGCGGGTCACATGGCGGATCGTGTCGTGGTTGGAGAGCACCCAGGTGGGCGGGGCGCCGACGGGGAGGTGACCGGCGAAGGTGTCGTCGACGACGGTGCGCAGCGCGGTCGCGTCCCACGGGCAGCACAGCAGCTCGAAGTTGAACGCGGAGTGCAGCTCGTCCGGGCGCAGATAGCGGGCGGACTGTTCGGCGGTGGGCAGCCACACCTCGCCGACGAAGGTGCGGCTCCCCTCGTAGGAGTCGAGGATCTTGCGCCAGTCGCGGTAGATCTCGTGCACGCCTTCGCAGTCCTGGTACGGCAGGTCGCTCACGTCGGGGTGCGGGCCGACGTCCGGCAGGCCGGGCTTCTTGGCCAGGCCGTGTGCCACGTCGATACGGAAGCCGTCGACGCCGCGCCGTAGCCAGAAGTGCAGGATGTCCTCGAACTCGGCTCGCACGCCCGGATGTTCCCAGTTCAGGTCGGGCTGCTGGGGGGTGAACATGTGCAGGTACCAGGGGCCGGGCGTGCCGTCCGCCTCGGTGATCCGGGTCCAGGCGTCGCCGCCGAAGTACGACTGCCAGTCGTTGGGCGGGAGTTCGCCGCTCTCGCCGCGGCCGGGCAGGAACCAGAAGCGTTCGCGCTCGGGCGAGCCGGGCGGGGACGCGAGGGCCTGCTGGAACCAGGGGTGCTGGTCGGAGCAGTGGTTGGGGACCAGGTCGACGAGGACCCGCAGACCGTGCCGGTGCGCCTCGTTGATCAGCTGTTCGGCCTGTGCGAGGGAGCCGAAGCGCGGGTCGATGTCGCGGTAGTCGGCGACGTCGTAGCCGCCGTCTGCCATCGGCGAGGTGTACCAGGGGGTGAACCAGAGTGCGTCGACGCCGAGTTCCCGCAGGTAGGGCAGCCGGTCGCGGACTCCGGCCAGGTCTCCCTCGCCGTCGCCGTCACGGTCGGCGAAGCTGCGTACGTAGATCTGGTAGATCGCGGCGTGCCGCCACCAGTGGGTCACAGGAGCTCCTTGCTGGGGATGGGTGCGCGGGCCCGGCCGGGTGTCGCAGTGCCGGGCCCGCGCGGGAAGGGCGGGCCCGGCCGGGTGTCGCAGCGCCGGGCCCGCGCGGGAAGGGGGCGGTGGTCACCAGCCGGAGTTGCCGGCTCCGCGGTTGATGACGAAGCCGCCGGTGACGTTCAGCGCCGCCGCAGCGGTGTTCGCCACGGTGACGCCGGAGAAGTTGCCGGAGCCCGCCGACTGGATCTCGATGCCGTGCAGACCGGTCCTGTCGATCCTCGTGCCGGTGACCGTCAGCGAGCTGACGTTCTTCTGCCAGGAGACGAGCAGTCCGCTGTAGGTGCTGTCGAGGATCTGGTTGTCCTGGACGAGGACGGGGGCGGTGATGTCGGAGGAGTCGGCGTAGATCCACAGGGCGCCGAACTTGCTCGCCCAGTTCGGTTCGTAACCGCCGGTGCGGGTGAGGGTGTTGCGCGCGACCACCGTGGTGCCGCTGAACGGCACGGGGGCGAAGCGGCTGCTGATCGCGACGCCGGCGGAGGCGACGACCGTGTCGGTGAGCAGGTTGTCCTCGATGCGGTTGGCCTGGCCGCCGTAGATCGCGGCGGTGTTGGCGAGCATCGGGAGCTGGACGGTGTTGAAGCGGAAGGACGAGTTGCGGACGGCCTGGGCCTCGGAGAACATCGCGAGCCCGTCGTCACCCGTGTTGCGCACGCTGCTCTGCGACACCTCGGTGTCGGCGGTGCCCTTGTGCAGGTTGACCCCGTCGGCCCAGGTGTCGCGGATGCGCAGCTGGGTGGCGAGCAGGCCGTTGGTCGGCGCGTCGATCCACAGGCCGACCTTGCTGTGCTCGATCCACACGTTCTGGAGGGTCGACCCGTTGCCGAAGTCACCTTCGAAGGCGGCGTCCGAGTTGCTGTCGTCGCGTACCGACGCGTCGCCGTCGAGGGTCAGGTCCTGTACGACGCTGGTGCCGCCGACCCCGAAGAACCCGCCCTTGCCCGCCCTGCCGTAGATCGTGGTGTGCCACTCCCCCGCGCCGCGCAGGGTGACCCCCGCGAGGTTGATCCGGCCGGAGATGTTGAACGTGCCGGCCGGCAGCCACAGCCCCTTGCCCTGCGTCTTGGCGGTGTTCAGCGCCGAGTTGAGGGCGTTGGTGTCGTCGGAGCCGTCGCCCGCGGTGACGCCGAGGGTGGCCGCGGAGACGAAGCCGGTGGACGGCATGGTGGCAGCCGCCGGTGCCGTCTCGGTCTCCAGCAGGTCCAGGGTGTACGAGGCGGCGCTGTCGCCCGAGTCCTTCTGGAGGCGCAGCACGGTTCCGGCCGGGAAGCTGCCGATCGGGCTGCGGACCTCGTCGTAGAAGTGGTGGGGCGAGCCCTGCGAGGGGACGTTGGTGTAGGGGTAGGCGCCGTACACCCAGCTGTACTTGGAGGTCAGTGCCAGGTCGCGGACCTGCGTGCCGTTGGCGTACAGGCTCAGCGTCGCGTTGCTGCCGGTGCCGGCCGCGTTGTCCGGGACGGAGTAGCGCAGGGTCAGCGCGTTGGCGGGCCTGGTCAGGGTGAACTGCACGTACTCGCCGGTCTGGTCCAGGACGACGGCCCGGCGGGCGGACGACTCGGAGGCGACCGTCAGATAGGTGCGGTCCGGACCGATCGTGGAGCCGTTGGTGGTACCCGCCTCGGCCTCGTAGGAGGTGTACGGGAGGGTCGCGCCGCGGGTGGCGTTGGCGGTGGTCCCGGTGGCGGCGACACCGTCGAGCAGCAGGCGGCCGTTGTCGCCGGACTCGGTGCGCAGCGTGAGGGTGTTGAGCCCGGCGCGCAGGGGCACGTCGGTGGTGGCGTCGGCCCAGGCGCCCGCGGCGGCGGGCAGGGTGAGCCGGCGGACCGGGGAGCCGTTGGCGGTCAGGGTGACGGTGGCCGCGTTGCTGTCGGTGGTGCGGTAGCGCAGCACCAGCGGGTATGTCTTGGCGGTGGCGGCCTGTACGGAGAACACCGTGCGGGCGCCCGCCCGGTCGAGGCCGCCGACGTAGCCGGAGCCCTGGTAGCCGGTGACCGACGAGGCGCGGGCGGCGCCGCCGGAGACGAAGGCGTCCTCGGCCTGGTGGGTCAGGGTGGAGGGCACGGAGGTGTCGTCCGGGCTGGTGTACGCGAGGTGGTCGAGGTTGACGTTGCCGCTGTCGTCCTGGGTGAACGTGAGGGCGACGGTGTTGGCGCCCTTGCGGAAGCCGACGGCCTCCTCGCGGACGGCCCAGCTGTCCCAGTTGGCGGTGGCGGGCAGGTTCACCTGGCGGACCTTGGCGCCGTTCACGTACAGGCTGAGCGTCATGTTCGCCGTGGTGCCGTTGGCGTACCGGATCCGGACGGAGCCGTTGCCCGCTGCCGCGGACTCCACGGTGAAGGTGGTGGAGGCGCGGCCCTTGTTGCCGTCGGTGTAGCCGCCGACGAAGCCGCTGCCGGTGTGGCCCGTGTGGTCGGCGGCCTGTACCGCGCCACCCGCGAGCTGCGCCGACTCGGCTTCGAGCAGGCCGTCCGCCGCCTGGGCGGTGGTCGCGGTCAGGCCGTACAGCAGGCTGCACAGCAGGGCGAGGAGGAGGGTGGGGACGAGGGACCGGACGAAGGCGGGGGCCGGTCCGGTGAAGGGGCGGACGGAGGCGGGGACGGAGGCGGGGACCGGTCTTGCGGTCCTGGGGGACGTTCCTGGTGCACGAGACACGACTGTGTGTCCTTCCGTGAAGAGCCCCGTGGCCTGGCCCGAGGGGAGAGCCGGGCTGCGGGCGCTCTGGAGGCCGCCGGGACGGTCCTTCGTACCGGCGGGGTGGGGGGGAGGCCTGGGGTCAGCCCTTGAGGCTGCCCGCGGTCAGGCCCGCGATGATGTGCCGCTGGAAGATCAGGAAGAGCACCAGCAGCGGCACGCTGGCCATCACCATGCCCGCGAGCAGCTGGTTGGCCGGCATGAACTCGGCCAGCCGGTTGAGGGCGACGGTGAGGGGTTGCCTGCTCGGCTCGGGGAGCACGAGCATCGGCCAGAGGAAGTCCTTCCACACCCCGACCACCGCGAAGATCGACACCACGGCGAGCACGGGCCGCGACAGTGGCAGCACCACCGACACCAGGACCCGCAGGGTGCCCGCACCGTCGATCCGTGCGGCGTCCAGCAGTTCGGTGGGGATCTGGTCGAAGAACCTCTTCAGGACGAAGATGTTGAAGGCGTTGGCGGCGGCGGGCAGCCAGATCGCCCAGGGGCTGTTGATCAGGTTGAGGTGCACGAGCGGCACATCGACGACGGTCAGGTACGTCGGTACGAGCAGGGCCGAGACCGGCAGCATCAGTGTCGCGAGCATCATCGCGAGCACCGCGTTGCCCAGCACGGGGCGCAGCTTGGACAGTGCGTACGCCGCCGACACGTCCACCAGCAGCTGGGTGAGCCAGGCACCGCCCGCGAGCAGCAGGGTGTTGAGGAAGTACTGGCCGAGGCCGACGTTGGTCCACGCCTCGGCGTAGGTCTCGGGGTGCCAGGATCCGGGGAGCAGGCTCGGGTTGGGGTCGGCCAGTTCGGCGGAGGTCTTCAGGGCCCCGGTCACCATCCAGAACAGCGGGAACACGAACGCGAGGGTGAAGCCCACGAGGGTGGACACCAGGACGAATCGGTAGAGGAACCGGCTGGTGCGACGGGTGAGTTCGGTCGGCGCGATCAGTGTGCGCACCGGTGATTCCGCAGCCACGGGGGCCCCTTCGAGTCGTACGGTCGTATCACTTCGGGCAGCTGGGGCAGCTCGGGCGACTCGGACGGCCAGGCGGCCGAGCCGGCCCTTCGTCCTGGTCGGTCGACCGGCTCGGGTCAGCTCTTGGTCCTGGTCAGCCGCAGGTAGACGAGCGAGAAGAGGCCGAGGACCAGGAACAGGACGGTGCTCATCGCGCTCGCCAGGCCGAAGTCGTTGTAGACGAAGGCGTACCGGTAGAGCAGCAGGAGCACGGTGACGGTGGCGTCGTCGGGGCCGCCGCCGGTGAGCACGAACGGTTCCACGAACACCTGCATGGTGCCGATCACCTGGAGCAGCAGCGTGATCATCAGGATGAACCGCATCTGCGGGACGGTGACGTGCCACAGCCGCTGCCGGATGGACGCGCCGTCCAGCTCCGCCGCCTCGTACAGCTCGCCGGGCACGCTGCCGAGTGCGGCCAGGTAGATCAGGGTGGTGGTGCCCATGTTGGCCCAGGTGGAGACCAGGACCAGGGAGACCATCGCCAGGTTCTCCGACTCCAGCCACTGCGCCCCCGGGAGGTGGAAGACCTCCAGGACGGAGTTGAAGAGGCCGGGGCCGGGGTCGTAGAACCAGCGCCAGAGCAGCATCGTGACGATCGGCGGCAGCATCACCGGCAGATAGACGGTCATCCGCAGGTACGACTTGCCCGAGCGCAGCTCGTTGAGGACGACGGCGGTGGCGAACGGGGCCGCGAAGCCGAAGATCAGCGCCAGCAGGGTGAAGTAGCCGGTGTTGCGCCAGGCGGTCGCGAACAGCGGGTCGTCGAAGAGTCGCTGGAAGTTCTCCCAGCCCACCCAGCGGGCGGGCTGGGCGAAGGTAACCTCCTGGAAGCCGAGCAGGACGCCCCGCACGATCGGGAACCAGGAGAACAGCGCGAAGCACAGCAGGCCGGCGGCGAGGAACAGATACGCCACGAGATTCTCGCGAACCCGACGACCGAGGCGACCGGGGGCCACGGTGAGCGAGGGGGCGCGGCGAGCGGCACGGCCGGGACCGTCGGGGCTCTCGGCCGGGGCGGGACGAGTGTCGTCGTCGGGTCGGCCCGCCGTGTCGAGGCCCTCGTCCCCAGCAGGAACCCTCGGCGCGCCGGGCCGCCCCGTCGCGGGCAGGTGTGCGCGCATGTCACTTCACCGTGGCGAGAACGGCGTTGACCTTCTTCTCGGCCGTGGCGAGCAACTGGTCGAAGTCGGCGTCCCGCTTGGTCAGTACGGCCTGCATGACACCGTCGAGGACGGTGTAGATCTGCTGCGCGTTCGGCGGCTCGACCTTCTGCGTCAGCTTGGCGTTGCGCTCGACGAACTGCGCGAAGTTCTTCTGCGGCACGGTGGCGTGCGCGGCGTGGACGGCGTCGACCTTCTCCATCGCGGCCCCGCTGTAGAGCAGGTCGAGCGGCAGCCCGATGGGCACGCCGTCCTTCACCGACCGCTTGGTGACGAACTCCTCGCGGTCCGGGTTGAGGTACTTCCACTGGATCCACTGCACGCCGGCCTTGATCTTCTCCGGCGAGGCCTTCGGGTTGAACATGAAGCCGTTGCCACCGCCGAGCGTGGCGCTGCCGGGCATCGCGGCCGTACCGAATTCCGAGTACTTGCGCTCGAACTGCTTGACGATGGTGGGGACGTTGTCCGGGCCCGCCATGTACATCCCGAGCTTGCCCGAGCCCATCATCTTCTGGACGTCGGCTATCTCCAGCAGCTGGCGGGTGCCCATGCTCCTGTCGGTCCAGCGCATGTCGTGCAGCGCCTGGAGGGACTTCTTGCCCGCCTCGCTGTTGAACGCGGCCTTCCATCTGCCGTCCTGCTGGGTGGCGACGTCACCGCCCATGGAGTAGAGCCACGAGGTGAGGTGCCAGCCGCCCTGGTTGTTCTTGCTGAAGTCGGCGTACCCGACGGTCCCGTCACCGAGGGCGCTGATCCTCTTGGCGGCGGTGCGCACCTCGTCCCAGGTGGCCGGGGGCTTGTCGGGGTCGAGCCCGGCCTTCCTGAACAGCTCGCGGTTGTAGACGAGTCCGAGCGAGTACTGACCGTTGGGCAGGCCGTAGATCTTGCCGTCGGGCCCGGTGAACACCTTCTGCAGCTCGGGCTTGACGTCCTTCACGTACGGGACGTCCTTGAGGTAGGGCGTGATGTCGGCGCCCTGTCTGCGCTGGATCAGCCCCGCCGGGTCGGTGAAGTAGACGTAGTAGACGTCCTCCAGCTGCCCGCCCGCCAGCTTCGCCGAGAAGACCTTCGGATCCATGAAGCCCTCTCGGGCGTCGATCTTGATCTTCGGGAACTGCTTCTCGAACTCCTTGATGTCCTCCTCGAAGTACTTGCGGTCGACCGGTTGCGTCTTGGGCGGCATGCCGTTGACGGAGACGGTGACCACGCCGTTCTTGTCGACGCCGCTCGACGCCGGGCCGGCGGATCCGCACGCGGTGAGACCGAATGCCACCACCGTGGCGAGACCCGCGCCGAGTACCTGTCGCCTGGTGGAGCCGAAGTTGCCATCCATGCGGATCGTGCCTTCCTGTCAACGGCGGGACCGACCGGCCCCGTTCGTGGTGAAGCTGCCGCTGAAGGTAGAAGCCCGTTACGCAAGAAGTCAATGTTCATACGCAAGAAACATACTGATCATGCCCCGTCACGGTCACCGCGATGACTCACGCACCCGGGCCGCGGTCGAGCCGCGCACGACGAGCTCGGTGTCGAACATGACCAACTCGTTCGCGTTCGCACGGCCGTTGATCTGCTCCCCGAGCGAGGCGACGACCGCCAGCGCCATGGCCTGGACCGGCTGCCGCGCGGTGGTCAGCGGCGGGTCGGTGGCCACCATGTACGGGGAATCGTCGAAGCCCACGACGGACAGGTCCTGCGGCACCCGCAGCCCGAGCCGACGGGCGCCCCGCACCGCTCCGAGGGCGAGCGCGTCACTTGCGCAAACGACCGCGGTGGCCCCCGCCTCCACCAGCCGCGGCAGCGCCGTGGCGCCGCCCTCCATGGTGAACAGCGCATGGGCGACGAACCTCCGCCAGTCACCCGCGGGCTCGGGCCGCCGGCTCTGGAACGTCGCGAATCCGGCGAGCTTGCGCGCCGAGGGGACGTGCCCGACCGGCCCCAGGATCATCCCGATCCGCTCGTGGCCCAGCGCGGCGAGGTGCTGGAGCGCCTGCTCCGCGGCGAGCGCGTCGTCCACCCTGACCTGCGCCACCCCGGTGTTCTCGTCGGCGGCGTTGAGCAGCACCATCGGGATGTTCCGCTCGCGCAGTGCCTGCCCCTGCTCGGGGCCGGCGTCGGCGTAGCTCGCGCCGATGAAGACGAGCCCGCCGATGTGCTGGTCCATCAGCATCTCGATGTAGTGCGCCTCCGACGCCCCGTCGGAGGTGCGCGTGCACAGGACCGGCACCAGGCCGCGCTTCTTCAGCAGTCCGCACAGCGCCTCGGTGAACGCCGAGAAGATCGGGTTCTGCAGGTCGGGCACGATCAGCCCGATGAGCGCCGCCCGCTCCCGCCGGTAGCGCTGCGGTCGCTCGATCCCGCACACGTCCAGTGCGGTCAGCACCAGCTCCCGGGTCGAACCCGCCACCTTCGGACTGCCCTTGAGCACCCGGCTGACCGTCGCCTCGCTGACCCCCGCGTGCTCGGCCACCTGGGTGAGTCGTCGTTTCGTCACACGAGCAGCGTACAAAGGATTGCGTAAGAAGTGAGCTCACGTACGCAAGAAATTGACTCTGCCTGCACCAAAGCGGGGACGGACGGGCTCCGAAGGGGCCCCGCAGCCGTCCCGACCGGCCCCCCGGCCGCCTCGTACCGGCTATCGGCCGACCCGCACCGACCCCGGGTCGAAGCCGAACGGCAGCTCCAGGCGGTGCGCCCGCATCAACGACTCGTCCAGCAGCAGGTCCTGGGTCCTGCCGTCCGCCACCACCACGCCCTCGCTGAGCACCACCGCGCGCGGACACAGCTCCAGTGCGTAGGGCAGGTCGTGCGTGACCATCAGCACCGTGACGTCCAACTGGCGGAGGATGTCCGCCAGTTCCCGCCGGGAGGCGGGGTCAAGGTTGGACGAGGGTTCGTCGAGCACCAGGATCTCCGGGCGCATCGCGAGCACCGTCGCCACCGCCACCCGCCGCCGCTGCCCGAAGGACAGGTGGTGCGGGGCGCGGTCCGCGAACTCCGCCATCCCGACCTGCTCCAGCGCCTCCCGTACGCACTCCTCCAGCGCCGCCCCGCGCATCCCGCCCGCCGCCGGGCCGAACGCCACGTCCTCCCGTACCGTCGGCATGAACAGCTGGTCGTCGGGGTCCTGGAAGACGATCCCGACCCGCCGCCTGATCTCCGCGAGGTTCCGCCTGGCCACCGGCAGGCCCGCCACCTCCACCGATCCGGCGCCCGCCGGGAGGATGCCGTTCAGGTGCAGGACGAGGGTGGTCTTGCCCGCGCCGTTGGGCCCGAGCAGCGCCACCCGCTCGCCCTTGCCGATCCGCAGGTCCACCCCGAACAGCGCCTGGTGCCCGTCCGGGTAGGCATAGGCGAGACCCTTCACATCGAGCGACGCAGTCGTACTCACAGCACCCACACCCATCCGGTCAGACACACCACCAGCGCCGCCAACGGCAGCGCTCCCGCACACATCCACTGCTCCCGCGAGGCACGTACCTCGTCGAGCACCGGCATCACTCCCGTGTAACCCCGGCTCACCATCGCCAGATGCACCCGTTCACCCCTCTCGTACGAGCGGATGAAAAGGGCCCCCGCCGTCTTCGCCAGTACGCCCCAGTGCCGTACGCCCCGGGCCTCGAACCCCCGGGAGCGTCTCGCGATCGACATCCGCCGCAGCTCGCCGGCGATCACATCGCCGTAGCGGATCATGAAGGAGGCGATCTGCACCAGCAGCGGCGGCAGCCTCAGCTTCTGCAGCCCGTGCAACAGTTCGCGCAGCTCGGTGGTCGAGGCGAGCAGCACGGAGGCGCCGACGCCGAGCGTGCCCTTGGCGAGGATGTTGAACGCGCCCCACAGTCCGGACACGCTCAGCGAGACGCCCGCGACCTGCACCCGCTCGCCCTCCGCCACGAACGGCATCAGGACGGCGAAGGCCACGAACGGCACCTCGACCAGCATCCGGCTCAGCAGGTGCCGGGCGGGGATCCGCGCGGCGCGCGCCACCACGCCCAGCAGCACCGCGTACGCCGCGAACGCCCACACCGCCTCCCTGGGGGTGGAGACGACGACCACCACGAAGGCGAAGACGGCGGCGAGTTTGCAGTGCGGCGGGAGGGTGTGCACGAAGCTGTGGCCGTGCCGGTAGAGCGCGTGGGCGTGACCGGCGCCCATGTCAGGCGGTCGCCTTGTCCGCGGCCTTCGACCCGTCGTCGTCGCGCCGCTTGCGGATCACCCAGAAGACGCCGCTGCCGACCGCGATGGTCACGCCGACGCCGATCACCCCGGCGAGGCCGCCGGAGAGGCGGGTGTTGCCGATGTCCTTGATGCCGTAGTCGGCGAGCGGGGAGCCTGCCGCGGCGTGCTCACGGACGTTCTTGTCGATGCCCTGGTCGGCGGCGACCTTCTCCAGGCCGTCCGGGCTCGCCGACGCGTAGAACGACACGACACCTGCGAGGACCAGCGCGGCGATCAGCCCTGCGCCCCAGATCTTCCGGGTCGACCTGGCCGCGACCGGGACGGCTGCGGTGTCCCGGGCGGGGGCGTCCACGAGTTCGCCGCCCACCCGCAGCTTCAGCGGGTCCGCGAGGCCGCGCGCACCGTGCACCAGGTCGGGCCGCACCGCGAGGACGGCGCTCACGGTGAGGGCGGTGATCACGGCCTCGCCGATGCCGATCAGGACGTGCACGCCGACCATCGCGGTCAGCACCTTGCCGACGGGAACGTCCGTGGTGCCGCCGATCGCGTAGATCAGGGTGAAGAAGGCGGCGGCGGCCGGGACCGAGACCAGCGCGGCCACGAAGGCGGACACCGTGACCGTGCGGCGCCGCCCGCGCGGCAGCACCTTCACCAGGCCGCGGAAGATCCCGTAGGAGACGAGGACCGTGACGACGCCCATCACCGTGATGTTCACGCCGAGCGCGGTCAGGCCGCCGTCGGCGAACAGGACGCCCTGCATCAGCAGGACGACCGAGATGCAGAGCACACCGGTGAACGGGCCGACGAGTATCGCGGCGAGCGCGCCGCCGAGCAGATGTCCGCTGGTTCCGGCGGCGACGGGGAAGTTCAGCATCTGGACGGCGAAGACGAAGGCGGCGACCAGGCCCGCGAGGGGCGCGGCCCGTTCGTCCGCCAGCTCGCGGCGGGCCCCGCGCAGACTGACACCGACGGCGGCGACCGCCGCCACTCCGGCCGCCACGGACACGGGCGCGTTGATGAAACCGTCGGGGACATGCATGGCGGTACTCCTGGGTTCGAACCGCTACAGAACGTTCTGCGGACAACCGTTCGATGATAGGGAGTTATTGCAAAGCGCTTGCAAAAGCTCACAAGGAACAAATACCCAGGTCGTCCCGACGCCAAAATATGGGACATTGGATGACAAATGGCCCCAATGTGAGTGTCGCGCACGTACGAGGTGAGGAGGCGGGCGAATGCCCCGCGCCGTTGAGAGCCCGCAAAGCACCGCCTCCGAACCCGGGGCGCCCGTCCAGGTCGACCTCCGCGCCAATCTGGTCACCGACGCCCCCGTCCCGGTCTGCCTGCCGGTCACCCTCCGCCACGACCCCGCCGACGACCCGCGCGCACTGACCGTGCTGCTCCCCCGCCCGGGACCCGGGCCCGGCCGGCACACCTGGACCTTCCCGCGCGCCCTGCTCGAAGCGGGCCTGCGCGCACCGGCCGAGCAGGACGACGTACGCATCTGGCCGTGCGGGCGGGTCCAGGCGGTGCTGGAGCTGCACACGGCCCAGGGGATGCTGCTGCTCCAGTTCGACTGCGCACCACTGGTGCGCTTCCTGCGGCGGACGTACGGGTAAGGCGGGAGGGGCTTCCTGCGGCGGACGTACGGGTAAGGCGGGAGGGGTCGCGCGCAGATCCGGCCGTACGAGTTGCCGGGCCCCCCGGGCGCGGAAAGCATGAGCACATGCGAGTGCCCACGAACGAGTCCGCACCGGAGCCCACCGCCCGCACCGGCCCCGCCGGTGCCGCCGTTCCCGGTTATCTCCGCTTCCCGCACCTGCACGGCGACACCCTCGCCTTCGTCGCGGAGGACGACCTCTGGGTGGCGCCGATCGTCCCGGCCGGCCGGACCCCGGAACGGGCCTGGCGGCTCACCGTGGACAGGACCCGCCTCGGACACCCCCGCTTCTCGCCGGACGGCAGCCGGCTCGCGTACACGTCATGGCGCAGCCTCGACCCGGAGGTGCACGTCGCCCCGGTCGACGGCGGCCCCTCGCGGCGGCTCTCGCACTGGGGGGCGGTCGACGCCCGGGTCTGCGGCTGGACACCGGACGGGCACATCCTCGCCGTGTCCTCGCACGGCCAGCCCTTCTCGTACTTCTCGTGGGCGTACTCGCTGCCCACCGACGGCAGTCCGGGCGGCAGGCTGCCGTGGGGCCCGGTGCACGACATCGCCGTCTGCGACACGCTGCCCGGCTGCGAGGGCGAGCGCCGCACCCTGCTGCTCACCGGAAAGCCGCCGCACGAGCCGGCCGCCTGGAAGCGCTACCGGGGCGGCGCCACGGGCCGGCTGTGGCTGCACGGCGAACAACTGCTGCCCGACCTGAACGGGCACCTGGACTCCCCGATGTTCGTCGGCGGCGACCGGATCGCCTTCCTCTCCGACCACGAAGGCATCGGCAACCTCTACTCCTGCCGCACCGACGGCTCCGACCTGCGCAGACACACCGACCACGCCGACTTCTACGCCCGGCACGCCTCGTCGGACGGGACCCGGGTGGTGTACCAGTGCGCGGGCGACGTGTGGCTGGTCGACGACTTCTCCCCGACCGGGGTCCCGCGCAGGCTGGACGTGCGGCTCGGCGGCCCGCGCACCGGCAGACGCCGCTTCCAGGTCCCGGCCGCCAGCCACGTCGGCGGCCTCGCGGTGGACACGACGGGCCGGGCCAGCGCGGTGTCGGTGCGCGGCAGCCTCTACTGGCTGACCCACCGCGACGGCCCGGCCCGCACGATCACGGACACCCCGGGGGTACGGGTACGCCTGCCCGAGATGCTGGGCTCCAGCGGGCAGGTCGCCTTCGTCACCGACGCGGAGGGCGAGGACGCGGTGGAGATCGCGTACCTGCCGAGGGCGGCGGGCGCGGGGGCCCCGCGCAGGCTCGCCTCCGGCCAGCTGGGCCGGGTCCACGAACTCATCGCCGATCCGGACGGCGGCCGGGTCGCGGTCGCCTCCCACGACGGCCGCCTGCTGCTCCTCACCGTGACGGAGGGCGAGGAACAGCTGACCGAGCTGATCCGCTCGGTCAACGGCCCCGTCCGCGACCTGGCCTTCTCGCCGGACGGTGCCTGGCTGACCTGGTCCCACCCCGGGATCGGCCGCTCGCTGCGCCAGATCAAGATGGCCCGTATCAACGACCCCGCGCAGGCTCTCGTCGTCGACGTCACCAACGGCCGCTTCGAGGACGAGAACCCGGTGTTCACGAGCGACGGCCGCTATCTGGCCTTCCTCTCCTGGCGCGGCTTCGACCCGGTCTACGACGTCCACACCGGGGACCTGTCCTTCCCGCTCGGCTGCCGGCCCTACCTCGTCCCGCTCTCCTCGGCCACCCCCTCGCCCTTCGCCCTCTCCCCCGACGGGCGTCCGGCGGCGGGCGGCCTGGACCCCGGGCAGGCGGCGGAGGGCGACGGGACGGTGACCGTCGAGGTGGAGGGCCTGCCCAACCGGGTCACCCCGTTCCCGGTGCGGGCCTCCAAGTACTCCTCGCTCTCGGCGGTGGGCGGAGGCGGCCTGGTGTGGCTGCGCTGGCCCATCTCGGGGGCGCTTGGCGAGACCTTCGCCAACCCGGCCGACACCTCGGGGCGGCCCACGCTGGAACACTTCGACCTGGTGAAGGCCCGCAGGACGGAACTCGCCGAGGACCTCGAATGGTTCGCGATCAGCGGCGACGGCACACGCCTGGTGGTCATGGAGGACGGCGAGCTGCGCGCCGTCCCCGCCACCGAGCGCGGCGACAACGACACCACCGTCCACCTGGACCTGCGCCGCATCCTGCACGAGGTGGACCCGGGCGCCGAGTGGCGGCAGTCGTACGAGGAGGCGGGCCGCATCGTCCAGGCGTACTTCTGGGAACCGAGGATGGGCGGCATCGACTGGCCGGCCGTGCTGGAGCAGTACCGCCCGCTGGTCGAACGGGTCTCCTCACCCGACGAGTTCGCCGACCTGCTGCGCGAGGTACTGGGCGAACTGGGCACGTCGCACGCGTACGTGGCGTCGGCCCGGCGCAACGAGGGCCCGCCGCACTACCAGCGCGCGATGGGCCTGCTCGGCGCCAACTTCTACGTCAAGGACGGCAATTGGACCGTCTCGCGGATCCTGCCCGGCGACTCCTCGGACTCCAAGGCGCGTTCACCGCTCGCCGGTACGGGCATCCGGGTGGGCGCGGTCCTCACCCACGTGGACGGCCGCCCGGTCGACCCGGTGGCGGGCCCCTTCCCGCTCCTCGCGGCGGCGGGCGGCACCACGGTGGAGCTCACCTTCCTGCCCGAGGTGCCGCCGGGCAAGGAGGCCCGCCCGCGCCGGGTGGCGGTCGTCCCCCTCGTCGACGAACGCCCGCTGCGCTACCAGGACTGGGTGGCCAAACGCCGGGAGGTCGTCCGCGACCTCAGCGGTGGCAGGTGCGGCTATCTGCACATCCCCGACATGGGCGGCTCCGGCTGGGCCCAGTTCAACCGCGACCTGCGCCTGGAGGTCTCGCGCCCGGCGCTGATCGTGGACGTACGGGGCAACGCGGGCGGCAACATCAGCGAGCTCGTCATCGAGAAGCTGACCCGCCGGATCCTGGGCTGGGACCTGACCCGGGACGCCCAGCCGATCTCCTACGCCTCGAACGCCCCGCGCGGCCCGGTGGTGGCCCTCGCCGACGAGGCGACGTCCTCGGACGGCGACATGATCACCGCCGCCTTCCGCCTGCTCTCGCTCGGGCCGGTGGTCGGCCAGCGGACCTGGGGCGGAGTGGTCGGCATGACGGGCCGCCATCCGCTGGGCGACGGGACGGTCATCACGGTCCCGATGAACGCGGCGTGGTTCGACGAGTACGGCTGGTCGGTCGAGAACCACGGCGTCTCGCCGGACATCGACGCGCTCCGCACCCCGCTGGACTGGGCGGAGGGCCGTTACGCGGTCCTGGACGACGCGGTCCGCACCGCCCTGACCCTCCTCTCCCGAACCCCCCCGTCCTCCCCCCCACCCCTCTCCAACCTCCCCGACAAACGCCGCCCCCTGCTACCTCCCCGCTGACCCTCCCCCACGCAGGGGGGCGCCCCTCCAGGGGCGCGGGGAACTGCGCGACCAGCCCCCACCCACCCGCACGAAGTGAGACGGCCCCTTCAGGGGCGCGGGGAACTGCGCGACCAGCCCCCACCCGCACGAAGTGAGACGGCCCCTTCAGGGGCGCGGGGAACTGCGCGACCAGCCACGACGCGCCCGCGCGAAGGGAACATCGCGCAAGGGGGCACGCAACGGGTCACGCTCCGCGCAAGGGGCCGCCCCCTTGCCCACCCGTCCCGCCCCCGGGGGGCGGCCCCGCTGCCCAAGAGGGCTGAGGGGTGGGGAAAGGGGACGGCCCCGCTGCCCAAGGAGGCTGGGCAGCGGGAAGGGGCGGATTACGCCCGCCTCGACTCGTCCGCCGCACCCCCCGCCCCCACCAACCCCCGACTCACTCCCCGAAGCCTCGGTTCGAAGCGCCGCATCTCGCGTTGTCCCACCGTCCCGATGACCGCCGGCAGGTACCCCCGTACCGACTGCATCCCGCGCAGCCACCACTGCGCGTACACATGGTGCGAGCGGCGTTCGATCCCGGCGACGATCCGGTCGACCGCCGGGCCCAGCGGGTACGTCCGGTTCGACGGCCACGGCAGCCGCTGCCGCAGCTCCCGCATCACCTCGTCCTGATCCGCCCCGCGCACCATGTCCGTGTCCGTCCAGGACAGATAGCCGACGCCCACCCGGACGCCCTTGTACCCGACCTCCGCCCGCAGACAGTGCGCGAACGCCTCGACGCCCGACTTCGACGCGCAGTAGGCGCTCATCATCGGCGCCGGTGTGATCGCCGCCAGCGAGGCGATCTGCAGGAAGTACCCCCGGCTCTCCAGCAGCACCGGCAGGAACGCCCGCGCGGTCACCGCGCCACCCACCAGGTTGACCTCGATCACCCGCCGCCAGGCCTCCGGGTCGGAGTCAACGAAGGGCCCGCCGGACGCGACACCCGCGTTGGCGACGACGATGTCGACCTTCCCGAACCGCTCCTTGACCTCCTGCGCGACGCGCGCCATCGCCTCGTGGTCGGTGACGTCCGCGTACCACCAGTCGCTCTCGGTGTGCAGCCGGCCCGTCACGTCCTTCAGCAACTCGGGTTCGAGCCCGACGAGCGCGACGTTCGCCCCGCGCGCGGACAGCTTCCTGGCGAGCAGTTCGCCCACCCCCCGCGCCGCTCCCGTGACGACCGCGACCTGACCTTCAAGGCTGTAGCTCACGCGACTTCCTCCCCAACTCCCGTACCGGCAAGAACATAGCTGTGGACCAGCTCACGGAGCTTCCCCGTGACGAACTCGGGCGCCTCCACCGGCGTCATGTGCCCCACCCCGGCCAGTACCGTCAGCCCCAGCGAGTGCGGCAGCGCGGCCTCGATCTCGCGGGCGTGCAGCGGTGGCGTCAACCGGTCGTCGGCGCCCGCGACGACGGCGGCCGGGACGTCCAACGCGGCGACCCCGGCTGCGAGTTCCAGCCCGGCCAGGACGTGCGACCAGCCGACCCGCGCGGCCCTCGGGCACGCGTGCACGATCCGCGCGCACTCCGCGACCCGCTCCCTGGCCGTGCCGCGCCCCATCGTCGCGTACTTCAGCACGGCCCTGGAGAGTGGCGTGACCGGCCCGAGCGGCGCCTTCGCACCCAGTACGGCCTGCGTCAGCCGGGTCCGCACGCCCCCGGCCCGTAGCGGCAGCACCAGCGACTCCGCGACCAGCCGCGCGCTGCCGGTACTGCACAGCAGGACCGCCGCCGCGTGCTCGGTGAAGCCGGGCCGCCCGGCCGCCGCCATGAGGGTCATGCCGCCCATGGAGTGCCCGGCCAGCACGGCCTTCTCCCCGGGGGCGAGCGTCGCGGCGAGCACCGCCTCAAGGTCGTCGGCGAGACCGTCCGTCGAGTACGCCCCCGAGTCGGGCGAGCGCCCGTGCCCCCGCTGGTCGTACGCGATGACCCTGAACTCCCCGGCCAGCTCCCGTATCTGGGCCGCCCAGAACGCGATCGAGCAGGTCCAGCCGTGCGAGAGCACCACCGCGGGCGCGCCCTCGTCGCCGTACACCTCGACGTGGATCCGCGCCCCGTCGGCCGACCTGACGGTCAACTCCCGTACGTCGAGGCCCAGTCCTCCGGCCACCCGGCTCACGCCACCGCCCCCTCGGCCTCGACCTGGTCGGCCAGTGGCGCCCGCGCCCGGATCACCTCGTACTCGGCCAGGTTGACCTCCCTGGTGGCCCGCCGGAACTCCGACGTCGTGCCGGGCCAGACGGTCGTGTTGCGGCCGTTGGCGTCCAGGTACCAGCTGTCGCAGCCGCCGGTGTTCCAGACGGTGCGCTGCATGCGCTCCTGCACCCGCCGGTTCCACGCCCCGACGGCGGAAGGCCGCGCGGAGAGGGCGGCGCGCCCGCCCAGCACGTTCAACTGCCGCATGTAGTCGGCCAGGTAGTTGAGCTGGGCCTCGATCATCAGGATCATCGACGAGTTGCCGAGGCCCGTGTTCGGGCCGATGATCGTCATCCAGTTGGGGAAGCCGACCGCGCTCGCCCCGCGTAGGGCCTCCATGCCGCCCTTCCAGGCCTCGGCGAGGGTGATGCCGTCGGCGCCCACCACCCGGTCCGCGATCGGCATGTCCGTGACGTGGAAGCCGGTGCCGAAGATGATCGCGTCGACCTCGGTCTCCGTGCCGTCGGCGGCCACCACGGTCGATCCGCGCACCTCGCTCAGCCCGGAGGCGACGACGTCGACGTTGTGCCGGGCGAGCGCCGGGTAGTACGCGCTCGACAGCAGGATCCGCTTGCAGCCGATGCGGTACGAGGGGGTCAGCTTGGCCCGCAGCGCCGGGTCCTTGATCGCCTTGGCCATGTTGGCCTTGGCGATGTTCTCGATGAAGCCCAGCTCGTTCGGCCGCTTGGTGAAGGCCTGCACCTGGAGCTCACGGATGCCCCACAGCATCCTGCGCCGCACCTTCCCCGTGACGGGCACCTGACGGTGCAGCCAGCGCTCGGCGCCGCTGATCTCTCGGTCCATCCGGGGCATCACCCACGGCGGGGTGCGCTGGAACAGGGTCAGCCTCTCGACCTCGGGCTGGATCGAGGGGACGATCTGGATGGCGGATGCGCCGGTGCCGACCATCGCGACGCGCTTGCCCTTGAGGTCGTAGTCGTGGTCCCACTTCGCCGAGTGGAAGACCTTGCCCGGGAAGCTGCCGAGCCCGGGGATGTCCGGCGTCTTCGGGTCGGACAGCGGCCCGGTCGCGGACACCACCACGTCCGCGACGAGGGTCGTCCCATTGGCCGCCTCGATCTTCCACCACAGCTTCTCGGCGTCCCAGGTCATCATCGTGACCTCGTGGCCGAGCCGGATGTGCGGGCGCAGGCCGAAAGTGTCGGTGACGTGCTCCAGGTACGCCCGGATGTGCTCCTGGCCGGAGAAGGTGCGCGGCCACTCCGGGTTGGGCGCGAAGGAGAAGGAGTAGAGGTGTGACGGTACGTCGCACGCACACCCCGGGTAACTGTTGTCCCGCCAGGTCCCGCCGACCGAGTCGGCCCGCTCCAGGACGACGAAATCGGTGATCCCCTCGCGGCGCAGCCGGACGGCTGCCCCCAGGCCACCGAAACCGGACCCGATCACCGCCACTCGTACATGCTCGTGCTCGAACTCGGCCATGCCCGACGCCTCCCGCACTCAACACACTCCATGACTCTGCCAGCAATCACTGGCACGATGGGAGCGTAGAACAGTCCCGTACTGATCGGTAGGGGTACGGCACGACGAGTTACCTGAGGTACGCCATAGGCTTCCCCGCGTGGAAGAAGCACCCGGCAACGAGACGCAGCCCTACCGCGAGTACCGCATGGAGGAACTGGCCCGCGCGGCCGGCATCCCCGTGCGCACCCTGCGCTTCTACCGCGAGCGCAAGCTGATCCCACCGCCGCGCCGCGAGGGCCGCATCGCCTGGTACAACGACCACCACCTGGCCCGGCTGCGCACCATCACCGCCCTCCTGGAGCGCGGCCACACCCTCACCGGCATCGCCGACCTCGCGTCGACCTTCGACAGCGGCCGCGACATGGGCGAACTGCTCACCCTCGGCACCCCGGGCGAACCCACCGAGGAGGTGCCGGTCCGCCTCACCCCCGAACAGCTCGCCGACTACTTCGAGGGCGAGGTCACCCCGGAGAACCTCGCCTCCGCGATGGCCCTCGGCTACCTCACCGTCGACGGCGACGAGGTCGTCCACATAAGCCGCCGCCTGCTCGACGTGTCGGCCGCACTGGTCCGCGAGGGCGTCCCGCTCGCCGAGGTGATGGCCGCGGGACTCCAGGTCCGCGAACACGCGGACGTACTGGCCCAGATCTTCATCCGCCTGGTCACCACCCACCAGGCCGACCCGCAACGCCTGCGCCCACTCGCCAAGAGCGTCGTCGAGGCGGAACTCTCCATGGCCCTGGACCGGCACCTGCGCAAGAGCTGAACGGGGCGCGGACGGAACCGGAACCCGCCCCCTTCCGCGCCGTCTGCCCTAGCTGCCGTACGCCACCGTCACCGGCGCGTGGTCGCTCCACCGCTCCCCGTGGCTCGCCGCGCGCTCGACCCAGCCCTTGACCGCGCGCTCGGCGAGGCCCGGTGTCGAAACTTGGTAGTCGATCCTCCAACCTGCATCGTTGTCGAAAGCCCGCCCCCGGTACGACCACCACGAGTACGGGCCCTCCACGTCCGGATGCAGCTTGCGCATCACGTCGACGTATCCGGCCTCCTCGAAGACGCGGCCGAGCCACTCGCGCTCCTCCGGCAGGAAACCGGAGGACTTCTTGTTCGCCTTCCAGTTCTTCAGGTCGGCCTCCTGGTGCGCGATGTTCCAGTCCCCGCACACCACGACCTCGCGTCCGGCCTCCGCCGCGCGGCCCTTCAGCGCGACCAGGTAGAGCATGAACTCGTCCATGAACCGGTACTTCTCGTCCTGCCGCTCGGTCCCCACCTCGCCCGACGGCAGGTAGAGGCTGGCGACGGTCACCCCCGGCAGGTCGATCTCCAGGTACCGCCCGCTCGCGTCGAACTCCTCGCTGCCGAATCCGATCTGCACGCGGTCCGGCTCGCGCCGGGTATAGACGGCGACCCCGGCCCGGCCCTTCGCCGTGGCGGGGGCGAAGGTCACGTGCCAGCCCTCAGGGGCCCGTACCTCCTGCGGCAGTTGCTCGGCCTCGGCCCGTACCTCCTGGAGGCACACCACATCGGCGTCGGTCCCCGCCAGCCACGGCACGAAGCCCTTCTTGGCGGCGGCCCGGAGCCCGTTCACGTTCACGCTGGTCACATTGAGCATCCAGAAACCCTACGACCCCTGGGCACGTCTCCGCCCACCCGCTTCACGCTCGTACGCTCATACGTATGGAAATCAGATCCGTCGCCTACGACCACCCCGACGCCGTCAAGCTCAACGACCAGGTGCAGCTCGAATACGCCGAGCGCTACGGCGACGGAGACATGACACCGCTCGACCCCGCCATGTTCGCCCCGCCGCGCGGCCTCTACCTGATCGCGTACGACGACGCGGGCTTCCCGATGGCCACCGGCGGCTGGCGCGCCCAGGACGCGAGCGAGGAGAACTACGCGGACGGCGACGCCGAGCTCAAGCGCATGTACGTCGTCCCGGAAGCTCGCGGCAGGGCCCTGGCCCGCCGGATACTCGCCCTGCTGGAGAACGACGCCCGCGCGGCCGGCCGGACCCGCATGGTCCTGGAGACCGGCACCGAGCAGCCCGAGGCCATCGCCCTCTACCTGTCGAGCGGCTATCTTCCCACGGAGAAGTTCGGCCTCTACCGCCACACCGACGAGAGCCGCTGCTTCGCCAAGTCCCTCAGCTGATCCGTCCTGCCCGAGCAGTGGAGACGTGAGAGCAACGGAGTCGTGAGAGCCGTGGAGTCATGAGAGCCATGGAGTCATGAGAGAAGGCCGGCCCGCGCGGGCCGGCCGCCGTGCGTCCCCGGCCGCCCCGCCCCCGGTTGGTCGCGCTCACGAACTTTGCCGGGCGCCCAACTGCCGCCGGGCAAACGAAAGATCCCGCCCGGTCTTCCGACCGGACGGGATCTTTCTTGTTGTTGTGGACCTGTGGGGATTTGAACCCCAGACCCCCTCGATGCGAACGAGGTGCGCTACCAGACTGCGCCACAGGCCCTTGCAACGAGTAGAACTCTAGCACCTCTTCCGGGGTGCTCGGTAATCCGTTCCGGCCGCCCGCCGACGCCCCCACCTGCGGCGGGTCCTTCGGCGGGCGCGCCGCGTCCGTCACTCGTTGGCGGCGCGGGGCCGCTCGTCCTCGTCGTACTGGTCGAAGAGCGGGGTGCGTCCGCGGTCGCGTGACCGGCGCCCCTGCTGCGGACGCTGGCGACGCGGGGCCGCCTCCTGCGCCGCGGATGCCGAGGAGCCCGAGGAGTCGGCGTCGGCCGCCGGAGGCACTGCCGGCTCGGCGGTGCTGGAACGGGCGGAGCTCCAGGTGCCCGGGGCGCCGAGGTCGAGGTCACCGGTGGCGCGCGGGGCGACCGGCGCGGTGACGTACGTGGGGAGCGGAACCGGAACCGGCTCCCAGCTCTCGCCGCGGGGGCCGCCACGCTCACGCTCGCGCTGCTGGTCGACCCACTCGGCGTGGTCGGTCTGCTCGACCAGTGCGCGCCGGCCGGCCTCCTGCGGGGAGACGGCGGGGGCGGGCTCCGGCTCGGGACGTCCGTCGCTCTCGGCGCGCTGGTGCGGGGGGTGGGGGTGGCGCGGGTGGTGACCGTGGTGCTGGTCGGCCGTCGGAGACTGCGGTACGGGACGGCGGACCTGCTGGGTCCGCTGCTCGCGCAGCCGCTCGGCGGCCAGCTCCGCGCGCCGTCGGTCCATGGTGAACGCGAACCGGCGCTTCTCCTGGCCGCGCAGGTGCACGATGTACGCGCTGAGCAGTACGGCCGGGATTCCGGGCGCCCAGAGGTAGCGGAGCCCGCCGACCGCGGCGACGATCGTGCCGAGGGTGAAGGCGGCGAAGAGCAGCACGGTGGTGCGGCGGCGCCGGGCGAGGACCTTGGAGCGGCGGGCCCGCTCTGCGGCGCCCGCGGAGGGCTGCGCGGCCTCCCCGCCCATGGAGCGACGGGACCGGTCCCGGGCGGACTCGTCCCGCGCCTGCGCCTCCCGCTCCTCCTGGCCCCGGGGCTGCTGGTCCCGGTCCTGCCGGCCGTGCGACGGCTGGGGGTGGGACGGTTCCCGGAGCTTTTCCCTGACGTGGTCGCGCGGTTGCTCGCGGGCCGCCGGGCGTTCGGTCCTGGAAGGAGGCGCCGCGAAGTCGCGGACGTCGACCGGGTCGGTCGCGGGGTCCGCGCTGTCGGGGGCTTCGGGGTCGCTGTCCGCCGTGCCGTCCTGCTCGTCGGCCGGGCGCTGCTGGAGCTCCTTGGCGTACCGGCGCTCCATCGCCGCCCGTCCGGACAGAAGCCGGATGGCGGTGCTGAAGCGTTCCGTCGGACGGGCCTCGTTGAGTTCGTCCTGCCTGCGGAGCCACATCGGCACCAAGTAGGCGGCCCAGGCCCCGACAATGACTGCGTAGATCAGGCCGCTGCTGCTCACACCTCACACCGTAGAGGGGCCCGGAGGGAGCCATCGGCCAATTGGGCCGGTGTGTCGGGCGTATCTGTCTGATATTCCGAACTTTTTTGGCGTCCGGGATTGCACTCACGACCGAATTCGAACATTTATTTCATTCTTTTGGATGTCACGGCCTCGTCGGATGTCACTGTCCCGCCGGATGTCATTGCTCCGGCGCTGACACTGCCCCGCCGGATGTCATTGCTGCGCCGCCGAACGGCGCCGCCACCGGCCGAGCACCCCTTCCGGCACGACCTCCTCCGAGGTCAGCGCGTAGACGAGGTGGTCGCGCCAGGCCCCGTCGATGTGCAGATAGCGCGGGCGCACGCCCTCCTCGCGGAAGCCGAGCTTTTCCACGACACGGCGGCTGGGGCCGTTCTCCGGGCGAATGCAGACCTCCATGCGGTGCAGTCCGACCGTGCGGAAACAGTGGTCGACGGCGAGCGCGACGGAGGTCGGCATGACGCCGCGGCCCGCCACGTCCCGGTCCACCCAGTAGCCGACGTGGCCCGAACACATCGAACCCCAGGTGATCCCCGCGACCGTCAGCTGGCCGACGAGCCGGCCCTGGTACTCGATGACGAAGGGCAGCATCCGGCCGGCGTTCGCCTCCGTACGCAGGTGGCGCACCATTTGACGGTACGTCGGCCGGTGCGCGACGGGGCCGGTCGGCAGCGGGGGCGGAACGGTCGCCTCCCAGGGGCGGAGCCATTCGCGGTTGCGCCGGTTGACCTCGCGCCAGGCCCGCTGGTCGCGCAGTTTTATCGGGCGGAGAGTGATGTCGCCGTCCACCAGTTCCACGGGCCAGGCGGAGCCGTTCAGTTGACGCTCCCGGACGGGCCGGCGGGGCCGGCGGGCCTCTGGTGGTCGCCGCCGCGCAGCTGGTCGACGGCGTGCAGCAGGATCCGGTCGAGGACGGCGAGGCCGTCGCGGACACCGCCGGTGGAGCCGGGGAGGTTGACGATCAGGGTCGTGCCCCCGGCCACTCCGGCGAGGCCCCGGGAGAGCGCGGCCGTCGGGACGTGCGGGCGGCCCTCGGCCCGGATGGACTCGGGGATGCCGGGGACCTCGTAGTCGATGACGCGGCGGGTGGCGTCGGGGGTGCGGTCGGTGGGCGAGATCCCGGTGCCGCCGGTCGTGACGATGGCGTCGTACGCGAGGAGCACGCCGTCGCGCAGGGCCGCCTCGACGGGGTCCCCGTCGGGCACGACGCGGGGGCCGTCCACGATGAAGCCCATCCGGGCCAGCCCCTCGGCGACGAGCGGGCCGCCCTTGTCGGCGTAGACGCCCGCGGACGCCCGGTTGGAGGCGGTGACGACGAGTGCGCGGTACGGGCGGATGTCCGGGCCCGCGTGCATCGGGGCGCCTGGCTCCTGCGGCTGGTAACCGGGTTCGGAGACCGGTACTGGCACGACGCCCGGGGGTGCGTGCGCCTCGGACGCGCGGCGGTCCTCGGTACCGGCGGGGGCGTCGGGGGCCAGGGCGGTGATCGGGTCCGCGTACCGGTGCGTGTGGCTGTGGGTCATGAGCGGTTCCAGTCCCCCGACTTGCCGCCGGTCTTCTCCTCGACCCGTACGTCCGTGATGACGGCGCCCTTGTCGACCGCCTTGACCATGTCGATGACGGTCAGGGCCGCGACGGTGACCGCCGTGAGCGCCTCCATCTCGACGCCCGTACGGTCCGTGGTCTTCACGGTGGCGAGGATCTCGACCGCGTCGTCGGCGACCGAGAGGTCGACCTTGACGCCTGAGACGGCGAGGGGGTGGCAGAGCGGGATCAGGTCGGGGGTGCGCTTGGCGCCCATGATGCCCGCGATGCGTGCGGTGGCGAGGGCGTCGCCCTTGGGGACCCCCTCGCCGCGCAGCAGCTCGATCACGCGTGGCGCGACGAGGACGCGTCCGCTGGCGCGGGCGGTGCGGGTGGTGACGTTCTTCTCGGAGACGTCGACCATCCGAGCCGCGCCGGCCTCGTCGATGTGCGTCAGCCCTGCCGGGGCCCGGGGGCCCGTCGGGCTGCTCTGGCTGCCTTGCGTACTCATTAACTCCGCCTCGCGTTCCGGCGCCGGTCGTTGCCTGGGCAGTCGTTGCCACGGCGCAGCGGCAGACACCGTACCGCCACGCGCCGGTCACTGGGTGAGCAGGACCACCTCGACCTCCGTCCCCGGCGCGACCTCGGTGGTGTCCTCGGGGACGACCAGCAGTGAGTCGGCGTGTGCGAGGGCCGCGACCAGATGGGATCCGGACCCGCCCACGGGGGTGACCGTGCCGGCCGCGGGGTCGTACGTCGCGCGCAGGAACTGGCGCCTGCCGGAGGGTGAGCCGAGGGGCCCGTCCGCCGCGAGGGTGGCGCGGACCGTCGTGCGGTGGACGTCCGGCAGGCCCATCAGGGCGCGGATCACCGGGCGGACGAACAGCTCGAAGGAGACGTAGCTGGAGACCGGGTTGCCGGGGAGTGCGAGCAGTGGGGTGTGGTCGGGGCCGATGGTCCCGAAGCCCTGCGGCTTGCCCGGCTGCATGGCCAGTTTCCGGAAGTCGACGCCGCTGCCGGGCTCGTCCTCGTCGGCCACCGAGGCGAGCGCCTCCTTGACGACGTCGTACGCGCCGACGCTGACGCCACCGGTGGTGACCAGGAGGTCGGCGCGCACCAGCTGGTCCTCGATGGTGGCGCGGAGTTCCTCGGCGTCGTCGGTGACGGCTCCGGCGCGGTAGGCGATGGCTCCCGCGTCGCGGGCGGCGGCGGTGAGGGCGAAGCTGTTGGAGTCGTAGATCTGGCCCGCGGCCAGCCGTTCGCCGGGCTGGACGAGTTCGGAGCCGGTCGACATGACGACGACGCGGGGGCGCGGGTGGACGAGCACCGTGGCCCGGCCGATCGCGGCCAGCAGGCCGATCTGGGGCGGGCCGAGCACCGTGCCCGCCGAGAGGGCGATGTCGCCCGCCCTGACGTCGCTGCCCGCCGCGCGGACGTGCGCGCGGTCCTTCGCGGGCCGGTGCACGCGCACCTCGCCGGTGGAGTCCTGCGGGTTCGCCCCGGCGGCGCGCATGGTGGTGGCGGGGCCGCCGCCGGTGCCGCCGTCGGTCCACTCGACCGGAACGACGGCTTCGGCGCCGGGCGGCAGCGGGGCTCCGGTCATGATGCGGGCCGCCTCGCCCGGACCGACCCTGAGCGCGTCGGCACCACCGGAACCCGCCGCCACGTCGCCGATGACGGTGAGCACGGCGGGGAACTCCGTACTCGCGCCGGTGACGTCGGCCACCCGGACCGCGTACCCGTCCATCGAGCTGTTGTCGAAGGGCGGCAGTGCCACGGGGACGATGACGTCCTCGACGAGCACACAGCCCTGCGCGTCCGGGAGTTGGAGGTCGATGGGCTCCAGCGGGCGGACCGCGCCGAGGACGTCGTCGAGGTGCTCGTCCACCGACCAGACGCGGTCGGGGCCGTGACCGCCGTCGTGCGGGGCGGCGGGCGGTGCTTCGGTGGTGCTCACTTGCTACATCTCCTCGGTGACGTACCTGCGGAGCCAGGTCTGGAAGTCCGGGCCCAGGTCTTCACGTTCGCATGCGAGTCTGACAATCGCCCGAAGATAGTCCCCGCGGTCCCCGGTGTCATAGCGCCGGCCCTTGAAGACCACACCGTGGACGGGTCCGCCGCTCTTCTCGTCACCGGCGCCCGAACCGTCCCTGACCGCGAGCTTCTGGAGCGCGTCGGTGAGCTGGATCTCGCCGCCGCGGCCCGGTGCGGTCTCGCGCAGCACCCCGAAGACGGCCGGGTCCAGGACGTACCTGCCGATGACCGCGAGGTTGCTGGGCGCCTCGGCCCGCTCCGGCTTCTCGACGAGTCCCGTCACCCGTACGACGTCGCTGTCCGCGGTCGGTTCGACGGCCGCGCAGCCGTACATGTGGATGTGGTCCGGGTCGACCTCCATGAGGGCGATGACGCTGCCGCCGTGCAGCTCCTGGATCTCCACCATGCGGGCCAGCAGGGGGTCGCGCGGGTCGATCAGGTCGTCGCCGAGGAGCACGGCGAAGGGCTCGTCGCCGACGTGCGGCGCGGCGCACAGGACGGCGTGGCCGAGGCCGCGCGGGTCGCCCTGGCGGACGTAGTGCATGGTCGCCAGGTCGCTGGACTCCTGGACCTTCGCCAGGCGCCCCGCGTCGCCCTTCTTGGTGAGGGCCGACTCCAGTTCGTAGTTGCGGTCGAAGTGGTCCTCAAGGGGGCGCTTGTTGCGGCCGGTGACCATCAGTACGTCGGACAGGCCCGCCGCGGCGGCCTCCTCGACGACGTACTGGATGGCGGGCTTGTCGACGACCGGCAGCATTTCCTTGGGCGTCGCCTTGGTGGCGGGCAGGAAGCGCGTGCCGAGTCCCGCTGCCGGGATGACAGCCTTACTGATCCTGGGGTGGGCCTGAGTCATGCCGGAACGATATCGGCTGGACCCTGACGGAAGGTCGGCTTCCAGCCTTTTTGTTGCAGTACGCGCGAATAACGGAGGTTAAGTGACCGTGGGCGACGCCGAGATGACGGACCGTGTGGCACGTAAGGCCGCGCTGCGGAGCGAACTCCTCCGACGGCGGCGCCTGTTGTCGGTGGAAGACGCCGAGGGGGCCGCCACGGTTCTCGCCGCGCACGCACTGGAGCTGCCCGAACTCGGCGGCGCGGACACGGTCGCCGCGTACGTCTCGATCGGCCGCGAGCCCGGCACCCGCGTGCTCCTGGACGCACTCCACGCGCGCGGGGTGCGCGTGCTGCTCCCGGTGCTGCTGCCCGACAACGACCTGGACTGGGCGGCGTACGAGGGCCAGGAGGGCCTTGTACGGGCCGCCAGGGGGCTGCTGGAGCCGAGCGGGCCCCGACAAGGGGTGGACGCCGTACGCGACGCGGGAGCGGTGCTGCTGCCGGGTCTCGCGGTGGACCGGCACGGGATGCGGCTGGGGCGCGGCGGCGGGTCGTACGACCGGGTGCTGGCGCGCCTGGAGAGCGCCGGCCCACGGCCGCCACGCGCGCGCGTGAGCGCCGCGCCGCCCGTCGCGCTGCCACTGGTGGTGCTGCTGTACGAGAACGAGGTGGTCGACGAGGTTCCGGCGGAACCCCACGACCACCCCGTGCACGCGGTGGTGACGCCCGGCGGCGTCCGGCGCTTCTCTACTGCTCGCCCGGTGTGACTTCCTTGCCCGGGTTGAGTACCAGGGTGTCGGTGGTGCTCCTGTCGACCGCGGCCTTGGAGAACGGCCAGTCCAGCAGCTCGCCCTTGGCCCACTTGTCCGTCTGGTCGCTGTAGTTCGGGCTGTAGGCGTGGCCCGAGGCGCCGGTCAGGTTGATCCAGCGGGACTTGTCGAGCGCGCCGAGGTTGACGACCATGCGCATCGACGGGACCCAGACGACCTCGTAGCCGCCGGCCGCGTTC
Organism: Streptomyces sp. NPDC091272; assembly: GCF_044757485.1. Taxonomy (NCBI): domain Bacteria; kingdom Bacillati; phylum Actinomycetota; class Actinomycetes; order Kitasatosporales; family Streptomycetaceae; genus Streptomyces; species Streptomyces sp. NPDC091272. The sequence goes on along the minus strand of NZ_JBIVVC010000004.1, from coordinate 380,008 downwards.
CAGCCGGTGGCGTTGACGGCCGCCTCGCCGCCGCCCAGGTTCCACGGGCCGCGGTTGAGGAGGTACTGGATGAAGCCGGGGCCCTCGGTGCCGAGGGTCTGGTTCTTCAGCGTGAGCTGGTGCAGCCGGCCCCAGTTCCACGTGGTGATGTTCTTGCCGAGCTTGGAGGTCAGCTCCCAGCGGGCGTCCTCCATGGCCCGCGCGAACAGCTCGTCACGGGTCGTGGTGGCCTTGTCCGTGCGGGAGGCGGGCGAGGACCACCACTCGTTCTTCTCGTCCTTGACCAGGTTGCGCACGACCTCGAACCAGCGGTCGCCGCCGTCGGGCTGCGCCGTGTCGCCGTCCCGCTCGCCGCACTCCCGGGTGGGCTTGGCGAGGTCGTCGACCGGTCCGGAACCATCGGCTCCGCGGACGTACAGGCACTGTCCCTTGACCCGGAGTTCCTTCGGCATCTTGTTGCCGAACGCCAGCTTCAGGATGTTGCGCCAGACGCCGTTGAAGTACGCGGCGGCCGCGGAGTCGGACTCCTGGGTGTAGTCCCAGCCCTCCAGCAGCTTCTGTGCCTCGCGGACGTAGGGGTCCTTGGAGACGTCCAGCTTCAGCAGGTAGGGCGTCAGCAGCTTGGCGATCTCACTGCTGTTGTCCATCTGCATGGTCCGCATGTCGTCCGAGCTGATCTTGCCGCCGTCCTTGGTCTTGGACTCGATCAGGTCGTTGATGCGCTGGCTGCGGGCGCCGTACCCCCAGTCCTCGGTGAGCAGGTACGGGTACTTCTTGGCATCCACCACGGCCTGGTTGGCGGTGACGATGTAGCCGCGGCTCGGGTTGTACTCGTAGGGCAGCTGGGCCTGCGGAACGAAGCCGCTCCAGCCGTTCCTGGACTCCCAGCCCGCGGCGGGCAGCCGGCCGTCGCGGCCACCCTTGCGGATCGGGATGGTGCCCGGCGCCTGGTAGCCGATGTTGCCCTGGGTGTCGGCGTAGATCAGGTTCTGCGACGGCACCTCGAAGTGGGCTGCGGCGGCCCGGAACTGGGTGAAGTTCTTGGCCCGGTTGAGCTCGAAGACGGCGTCCATGGACCTGCCCGGGTCCAGGGCGGTCCACCGCAGGGAGACCGCGTAGCCGTTGCCGCGGTCGGGGGCGGCGTTGGTGACGGGTGCCTTCTGGCCGACCGTCTCCAGCTCGCCGTTGCGGTCGGAGACCAGCGGGCCGTTGTCGGTGGAGCGGACAGTGATCTTCTTCGACGCGCCGCCGGCGACCTTGATGGTCTCCTCGCGGGTCTTGAAGGGCTTCTCCCTGCCGTCGTACAGGTAGGTGTTGTTGGGGCCGACCTTCTCCAGGTAGAGGTCGGTGACGTCGGCGCCGAGGTTGGTCATGCCCCAGGCGATGTCCTGGTTGTGACCGATGACCACGCCCGGCATCCCCGAGAAGGTGTAGCCCGCCGTGTCGTACTGGCACTGCGCGGAGACCTCACGGCAGTGCAGGCCCATCTGGTACCAGAGGGACGGCATCTGCGGGGCGAGGTGCGGGTCGTTGGCGAGGAGCGGCTTGCCGGTGGTGGTCTTCGATCCGGAGACCACCCAGGAGTTGGAGCCGATGCCGTTGCCATTGGGGCCGAGCAGGGCCGGGATCTTGTCGAGGGCGTCGGAGACGCGGGAGAGCTGGGACTGGAGCCCCTGGGTGGTGCTACCGGTGCCGGTGCCGGTACTGCTGCCATTTCCGGTGCCGGTACTGCTGCTGCCCGTACCCGTACCCGTACCGGTGCCGCTGCCCGTACCGCTGGTGCCCGCGCCGGAGCCGCTGTTAGTACCTGTGCCTGTGCCTGTACCTGTACCTGTGCCCGTGCCGCCGCTCGTCCTGGCCAGGTTCTCCTCGACGATCGGCTTGTGCCGGTCGAAGGGGTAGGCCGGATAGAGGTCGGCGATCTGCTTCTGGTCGAGGCGGCTCGTCATCAGCGAGCGGTCGATCTCGTCCTGCATGTTGCCGCGCAGGTCCCAGGCCATCGCCTTGAGCCACGCCACCGAGTCGACCGGGGTCCACTCCTCGGGCGTGTAGTCGGTGGTGAAGCCGAGGGCCGCGTACTCGACGGAGATGTCCTTGTCGGACCGCCCCTTGAGGTACTGGTTGACGCCCGCCGCGTACGCCTGGAGGTACTTCTTGGTCTCCGGCGACAGCTTGGTCTCGTACTCCTTCTGCGCCACCTGGCGCCAGCCGAGCGTGCGCAGGAAGGCGTCGGTCTCGACCTGTCCCGAGCCGAACATCTCGGAGAGACGGCCCGAGGTCATGTGCCGGCGGACGTCCATCTCGTAGAACCGGTCCTGGGCCTGGACGAAGCCCTGGGCGCGGAAGAGGTCGGTGTCCGACGAGGCGTAGATCTGCGGGATTCCGCTGGCGTCGCGCTTGACGTCGACCGGTCCCGCCAGGCCGTCGAGCGTGAGCTCGCCGCTGGTCTGGGGGAACGAGGCGCGCACGGTGCTGACGCTCCAGTACGTGCCGTAGCCGACCCCCGCGACGATCGCCAGCACCAGCACGACGACGAGCAGGCGGGCGCGCCCCTTCTTCTTTTTCTTGCCTTGCGGGGCAGCGGAAGGGGCGGGTGTGGTGGCGGGCATCGCTGTCCTTCGCGGGGCAGGGTGGTCCTGGAGTGCTGGAGCAACCATAGGCGCAGCCCCGTACCGCTCCTGACTCGGTCTCCCGTACCGCCGTCGACCCGGTCTCCGCAGGCCCACTGCGAGGTGGTTGGGGAAAGGCGTTAAGGAAGCGTCAAAGATTAGGTAAGGTAATGAAACTACCTTGCGCAGGCACGCCGCTGGAGGATCGATCCGGCAGGCTCCAGGAAAGGACCGGCCCCTGACTGTCCACCAGCTCAACGAACTCCTGCTCATCTGCGCGGTGGTGCTGCTCGTCGCGGTCGCGGCGGTGCGCCTCTCGTCGCGCAGCGGGCTGCCCAGCCTGCTGGTCTATCTCGGCATCGGCATCGCCCTGGGCCAGGACGGCATCGGCAACGTCGCCTTCGACAACGCCGAGCTGACCCAGGTGATCGGCTATGCCGCACTCGTCGTGATCCTGGCCGAGGGCGGTCTGGGGGCGAAGTGGAAGGAGGTCAAACCCGCGCTGCCGTCGGCGGTCATCATGTCGACCTTCGGCGTCGCGGTGAGCGTGGGCATCACGGCGACGGGTGCGCACTACCTGGTGGGCCTCGACTGGCGGCAGGCACTGATCATCGGCGCGGTGGTGTCCTCGACGGACGCCGCGGCCGTCTTCTCCGTACTGCGCAAGGTGCCGCTGCCGTCCCGCCTGACGGGCATCCTGGAGGCCGAATCGGGGTTCAACGACGCCCCGGTGGTCATCCTCGTCGTCGCGTTCTCCGCGGCGGGCCCGGTGGACACCTGGTACGCACTGGTGGGCGAGATCGCCCTCGAACTCGCCATAGGCGCGGCCATCGGACTCGCGGTCGGCTGGCTCGGTTCGCTCGGCCTGCGCAGCGTGGCCCTGCCCGCGTCCGGCCTCTACCCGATCGCCGTGATGGCCATCGCGGTGACGGCGTACGCGGCCGGTGCCATGGCGCACGGCAGTGGCTTCCTCGCGGTCTACCTCGCCTCCGTGATCATGGGCAACTCCAAGCTGCCGCACTGGCCCGCCACCCGCGGCTTCGCCGACGGCCTCGGCTGGATGGCCCAGATCGGCATGTTCGTCCTGCTCGGCCTGCTGGTCACCCCGCACGAGCTGCTCGACGACATCTGGCCCGCGATCGTCGTCGGCCTCGTCCTGACGATGGTGGCGAGGCCCGCCTCCGTACTACTGAGCCTGCTGCCCTTCCGTACGCCGGTGCGCGAACAGGTACTGCTGTCGTGGGCGGGGCTGCGCGGGGCGGTGCCCATCGTGCTGGCCACCATCCCGATGGTGGGCGGCGTCGAGGACAGCGACCAGATCTTCAACATCGTCTTCGTGCTGGTGGTCGTCTACACACTGGTGCAGGGGCCGACGCTGCCCTGGGTGGCGCGGCGGCTGAAGCTGGGCGACAGCGGCGAGACCGCCGACCTGGGCATCGAGTCGGCGCCGCTGGAGCGGCTGCGCGGCCACCTCTTGTCGGTGGCGATCCCGGAGAAGTCCCTGATGCACGGCGTCGAGGTGGGCGAGCTCCGGCTGCCGCCCGGCGCCGCCGTCACCCTCGTCGTGCGCGACGGCACCAGTTTTGTGCCGCAGCCGATGACCGTGCTGCGGCGCGGGGACGAGTTGCTGGTGGTGGCCACCGACCCGGTGCGGGACTCGGCCGAGCGGCGGCTGCGGGCAGTCGGCCAGGGCGGCAAGCTGGCGGACTGGCTCGGTACCGGAAAAGAACCCGCGCCACGGCCCGCGGCAGCGAAAGCAAGGGCGACACTGCGAAAGCCCCTGTAGCATGAAGGTGAATTGATCGACCAACTCTGCCTGACGCAGGGCTGGCGCGACCGCACGGCGGCCTGCCCCGGTATCGACCGGGCCCTGGTACCTACCGCCGGTCCTGCGCAAGAGGACAGCTCTCGGCGGCTTCCGCACGCAATGCGTGCCCACGTACGACGTGCGTGCAAAGGGATGCGCTACCAGGCGGCAGAAAGGCAAGGGCCGTGACGAACACGGTCACGACCGACGCCACCACGCACGACACGACCAGGCGTCCCGGCTACGGGCAATTGCTGCGTACCCCCGGGGTCTGGTCCTATCTGCTCCCCGGCTTCCTGGCCAGGCAGCCCTTCGCGATGCTGACCATCGGCATCGTGCTGCTGGTGCAGCACACCACCGGGTCGTACGGCACCGCGGGCGTCGTCGCCGCCGTCACCGGTGTCTCCATGGCGCTGTTCGCCCCGCAGAGCGGCAAGCTCGCGGACAGGTTCGGACAGCGCGCGGTGCTGCTGCCAGGGGTGCTGGTGCACACGGCGTCCGTCGCCGCCCTGACCGCGCTCGCCCTCGCCGACGCGCCCCTGTGGGCGCTGTTCGCGGCGGCGGTCCCCGCCGGTGCCTCGGTGCCGCAGATCGGGCCGATGGTGCGGGCGCGCTGGGCCGCCAAGCTGGACGGCTCGCCCCTGATGTCGACGGCCGCGGCCTTCGAGTCCGTGACGGACGAGTTCACGTTCGTGGTGGGCCCGGTGCTGGCGACCGCGCTGTGCACCGGCGTGCACCCGGCGGCCGGCCTGATCGCGGAGGCGACGCTGACCCTGGCGGGCGGCCTGTTCTTCGCGGCGCAGAAGCGCACCCAGCCCGCCCCGAGCCGCACCGCGGGCGCCGAGCGCGCCCCGCACGTCTCGGCGCTGTCCGTGCCGGGCGTACGGGTGCTCGCGGTGGCCTTCCTGGGCATCGGCTCCGTCTTCGGCGGCATGCAGGTCTCGCTGACCGCGTTCGCGGCCGAGGCCGGCAACCCGGGCATGAACGGGCTGCTGTACGGGATCTTCGCGGGCGGCAACATGCTCGCGGGCGTCGCCTGCGGCACCATCGCCTGGAAGATCGGCCCGCGCCGGCGTCTGATGACCGGCTACGTGGGTCTGACGCTCTTCGCGTCCGGACTGTGGGCGGTGCACTCGGTGCCGCTGCTCGCCGGCCTGGGGCTGCTGGTGGGCCTGTGCATCGCGCCCGCGCTGATCACCGGCTACACGATGGTCGAGACGCTCGTCCCGGCCACCGCGCGCACGGAGGCCTTCACCTGGCTGACCGGCGCCGTCGCGTTCGGCCAGGCCATGGCGGTGACGGTGGCCGGCAGGCTGACCGACGCACACGGTTCGAGCGCCGGATTCCTGGTGCCGCTGGGCGGCACGGCGCTGGCCCTGACCGTGCTGGTACTGCTCCGCTCGCGGCTGCTGCCGCGGTCCTCGGGGCGGGTCGCGGCACGTGGTGTGGGTCACCGCGTGCCGGTCACGGTGGACTGATCCAGCGGAATACGTCACTATGGACCGTCGTTAGCACTCATCGAGTGAGAGTGCCAGGAGGAGCAAGTGCCGACCTACCAGTACCAGTGCACCGCGTGTGGCGAAGGCCTTGAGGCCGTTCAGAAGTTCACCGACGACGCACTGACCGAGTGCCCGAACTGCCAGGGACGCCTGAAGAAGGTCTTCTCTGCGGTCGGCATCGTCTTCAAGGGTTCCGGTTTCTACCGGAACGACAGCCGCGGTTCCTCGTCGAGCAGCACGGCGGCGTCCTCGGCCTCGAAGACCGCCTCGTCCTCGTCGAACGGTGGATCGTCGAGCGGTGGATCCGAGTCGAAGCCCGCGGCTTCGTCGTCGTCCACGGCCTCGTCCGCCTCGTCGTCGAAGTCTTCGTCGAGCTCGTCGAGCTCCTCCTCGGGGTCGTCCTCGGCCGCCTGAGAACCGTGTCCCCAAGTCCCCGCCGTCACCGACGGCGGGGACTTCGGCGTGCGACGGCCCCGGGCCGACGGCCGCCGCGGGGCAGGTCCTAGGCTGACGGCCATGGTGAACGCAGCGCAGGCAGAGATCGGTGTCATCGGCGGTTCGGGTTTCTACTCCTTCCTGGAGGACGTGACCGAGGTGGCGGTGGACACGCCTTACGGAAAGCCCAGCGATTCGCTGTTCCTGGGCGAGATCGCCGGCCGGAGGGTGGCGTTCCTCCCCCGGCACGGGCGCGGCCACCACCTGCCGCCGCACCGCATCAACTACCGCGCCAACCTGTGGGCGCTGCGCTCGGTGGGAGCCCGCCAGGTGCTCGGACCGTGCGCCGTGGGCGGACTGCGGGCCGAGTACGGTCCCGGCACCCTGCTCGTTCCCGACCAGCTCGTCGACCGTACGAAGACCAGGACGCAGACGTTCTACGACGGTGAGACGGCGGTCGAGGGAAAGCTGCCCGCGGTCGTGCACATGTCCTTCGCCGACCCGTACTGCCCCGTGGGCCGCGAGGCCGCGCTGGCCGCGGCGCGCGGACGGGAGTGGGAGCCGGTGGACGGCGGCACGCTGGTGGTCGTCGAAGGACCGCGCTTCTCGACCCGGGCCGAATCGCGCTGGCACGCGTCGATGGGCTGGTCCGTGGTCGGCATGACGGGTCACCCGGAGGCGGTGCTCGCACGTGAACTGGGGCTCTGCTACACGTCGATGACGCTGGTCACGGACCTGGACGCCGGGGCCGAGACGGGTGAGGGCGTCAGCCACGAGGAGGTGCTGAAGGTGTTCGGCGCCAACGTGGACCGGTTGCGCGGGGTGCTGTTCGACGCGGTGGCCGGGCTCCCCGCGAACGCCACTCGGGACTGCCTGTGCGCCCACGCGCTGGACGGGTTGGAGACGGGGATCGAGCTCTGAATCACCCTCGGGGGTGAGCGAGTTGTCCACAGTCCGAGGACTGTGCACAGGCCTCGGCGGGATCGGCGGAACGCGGGGATCGTGAGGGGTGTTCAGAGCGAACGCCCCTCATGACCTGGTGGTGATTTTCCGTGTCGTCCCCTGCTGCTTCGCCTCCTCTGCCCCTGCCCCTGCCACCCCCGTCGGCGCCCGAGCCGTGCGGAGTGCCGGAATTCGCCCCGTTGCGAGTGCGAGGCGGCGGGGTCCGGCACGGGCTGTGGCGGGCCGTGCGGCGCAGGCGCCGGTTGGTGGCGGCGGGGCTCGCGGTGACCGCTGCGGCCCTGGCCGCCTGGGCGCCACGCGGCACGGACCGTGTCGAGGCGCACCCGGCGCCGGCCGGCGCGCCCGAGCAGGTGCGCGGGCGGGCGGCCCCGCAGGCCGAGACGGTGCACGCGCCGGTACGGATCGCGGACGCGGCCACGGTACGGCTGCTGCGAACAGGGGACCGCGTCGACGTGATCGCCGCGCCCAACCCCCCGACCGGCGGCGGAAGTCCCGCGGCCCGCGTGGTGGCGACCGGGGCCCGGGTGAGCGGGCTGCCGGAACCGGCGGGGGCCGCCGCGGCCGACGGAGCACTGGTGGTGCTGGCGGTTCCCCGGTCCGTCGCGGCCCGGCTGGCGGGCGAAGGGGCGGCGTCCCGGCTGGTGGTGACGCTGTGTTGAACACCGGGGCGGCGCCGAATCGAGCTGACGAGCAGTGTCGTCACCGATACGGGTTGCAGGATTGGACAGTGGCGACGGGTGCTGCCGTAAGTTGCGGGGATATTTGCTCTGCCCCCTGCACTTGCGAAATGAGGCTCACTCGTGAGCGAAGAGAAGACCAGTGTGCTGGAAGGCTTCAAGGCCTTCCTGATGCGCGGCAACGTGATCGATCTCGCGGTCGCCGTGGTCATCGGCGCCGCCTTCACCAACATCGTGAACTCGATCGTGAAGGGCGTGATCAATCCGCTGGTCGGCGCGTTCGGCACGCAGGACCTGGAGAAGTACAGCTCCTGCCTGAAGAACCCGTGCAAGGTCGTCGACGGGACCATGCAGGGCATCCCGATCATGTGGGGCACGGTGCTCAGCGCGGTGCTGAGCTTCCTGATCACCGCAGCCGTCGTCTACTTCCTGATGGTGCTGCCGATGGCGAAGTACCTCGCCAGGCGGGCTGCCAAGGAGAAGGCGAAGGAGGCGACCGACGAGGTGATGGACGCCACGGAGATCGAGGTGCTGAAGGAGATCAGGGACGCTCTGGTCGCCCAACGCGGACCGGGGCACGGCAACCCGTAGGCGCGGAAACGGCCTTGACGCGCCGGGTAGGCGCGGAAGCACCCCGGCCGCGCCCCGCAGGCACGGAGACCCTCCTGCCGCGCCTCCCCGGGTGCGTCCCGCGCCCCGTGCGGACCCGCCTCGCCGGATGTGTCCCCCGGCCGGTTCAGACGTGGTGGGGCGGCTTCTCGTCCAGGAAGCGGGCGAGGTCCGCCGCGCCGCCGCCCCCGGCGGGCCGCTCGCCCCAGCCGCCGTCGGTGTCGTCCGACGACTGCTGGTCCAGCGGGTCGTCGAAGACCAGCCGGGGCCTGGGGCGGCCGGCCGGCTCGGGGGTGGCGGACTCGGGAGTGCTCATGCCTCCAGGGTACGGCGGCCGGCCCGGTGCCCCCGGGTCGGCTGGGGGCACCGGGTCAGCTGGGGGCACCGGGTCAACTGGGGGCACCGGGTCAGCTGGGGGCCTCGGCGCCCTTGCGGGCGTAGAACCACCAGCACACCGCCAGGCATGTGACGTAGAAGCCGACGAACACCCACAGCGAACTCACCACGGGGAAGTTCGCGAACATCGCGGGGATGAAGAAGAAGCCGTAGGCCGCGATGGCCGAGCTGAAGCCGATGACCGCCCCGGACTCCATCTCCGACTGCTTGAGCGCGGCCGCCTTCTCCTCGTCGCTGCCGCCCGCCGCACTCTTCAGGTGCTGGTCACGGAAGATCACCGGGATCTGCCGGAAGGTCGAGCCGTTGCCCAGGCCGCAGAAGAGGAAGGCGACGAGGAAGCCCGCGTAGAAGACCCAGAAGTTTCCGTTTCCGCCGCCGCCCGGCAGCGCGCTGATCACGACGACCAGGGCGATCCCCATCCCGACGAAGGACAGCATGGTCACGCGGGCGCCGCCCATCTTGTCGGCGAGCCAGCCGCCGCCCCAGCGGGCGAGCGCCCCGACGAACGGCCCGATCCAGGCGTACGTCGTCGCCGAGTAGGCCGAGTTGATCGGCGTGAAGGTGGTGTTGATCAGGTTCGGCAGGGCCGCGGCGAAGCCGATGAACGAACCGAAGGTCCCGACGTAGAGCCAGGTCATCAGCCAGTTGTGCTTCCGCTTGAAGATGATCTTCTGCTGGCTGAACGGCGCGGCGGCGACCTTGAGGTCGTTCATCAGGAACCACGCGAGCAGCGCCACGATCACCAGCAGCGGCACCCAGAGGAAAGCGCCGTTCTGGAGCCAGACGTCCTCGCCGGTCTTCTTGCTCTTCAGCGGGCCGCCCGCCGGGGCGAGGAGCACGGCCGCGGTGACGACCAGCGGGGCGACGAGCTGGACGACGGAGACGCCCAGGTTGCCGAGGCCGCCGTTCATACCGTTGGCGTTGCCCTTCTCCCGCTTGGGGAAGAAGAAGCCGATGTTGGCCATCGAAGAGGCGAAGTTCGCGCCGCCGAGTCCGCAGACCGCGGCGATCAGGGCCATCTCCCAGTACGGCGTGGAGGTGTCCTGGAGCGCGAAGCCCAGCCACAGCATCGGGGCGATCAGGATGATCGTGGAGAACGCGGTGAACTTCCGCTCGCCGAAGATCGGCCCGATGAAGGTGTAGAGGATCCGGAAGGTGCCGCCGGTGATGCCGGGGATGGCGGTCAGCCAGAAGAGCTGCGACTTGGAGTAGCCGAAGCCGACGTCGCCGAGCTTGACGACCGTCACCGACCAGACCTGCCAGACGACGAAGCCCAGCATCAGTGCGGGGACCGAGATCCACAGGTTGCGGCTGGCCACCTTGCGGCCGGTGGACCGCCAGAACGAGTCGTCCTCCGGGCGCCAGTCGGTGATCGTGGTGCCGGGCCGGTAGGTGTCGGCGCCGGCGCCGGGCTCGCTGCCGGTGCCGGGGGATGCCGGAGTTGCGGTGGACATGGGAGTCACCGGTCCTTGGGGTCGAGGAGCCAGAGGATGAGGACGGCCGCGAAGGAGAGACAGAGGAACCCCGCACCCCACCAGGCGGTGCCGGTGTCGCCCTTCATCCACTCGTTGACGGTGATGGTCAGGGCCCACAACTGGCCGATGACCACGGACATGGCGAGGAGCAGGCGGGCGGTGAGCTTGGCCGAGCGTTCCGGCTCGTGCTCGGTGCCCGCGCCGGGGCCGGGGCCCGTGTGGCGGACCCGGGGGTCGCCGTAACCGCTGGTGGGCCGGATCTGCGGGTAGCGCTCGCGGACCGGGCGGTTGAGACGCGGGTCGGCGCTGCCGGGACGGTAGACGGGCCGCGAGGGCCCGGTGGCGGTGTGCGGGCCGGGAGCGGTGTTCAGGCTAGGGGTGGGGCTCGGGCCGGGGGCGTTCGGGCCGGGGGCGGCGGCACCGGACGCGGGGGTGCCGGACGCGGGGGTGCCGGAGGCGTTCGGGCCGGGGGGTGGGTTCGGGGGGCGGTCGGTCATGTCTGCCTCTGCTGCTCGCGGGGGTCGGCGGGGGTGCGCCGGGGGGCGGTGGCTCCCGGGCAGCCGACACGGGCGGCGAACTCGGGGTGCTTGTCGACGATCTGGCGACAGAGGCCGTCCTCGACGCTCTCGCCCGAGCGGGTGGTGCCGATCGCCCAGATGCTGCCGTCCGACTCCTCGACGACGACGACCTTGGGAAGCGCCCGGGGCGGTGGGCCCGCGGTGACCTCACCGGTGCGGGCGTCGAAGATGCCCTCGTGGCAGGGGCAGTAGAGCTCGCCCTCGGTGCCGCGTTCCTTGCGCCACAGGACCGCGCAGGCGAGGTGGGTGCAGACCGCGGAGTAGCCGACCAGGGAACCGTCCGTGAGGCGCACGGCGACGGCGCGGTCCTCCTCGCCCGGGTAGCGGAAGGCGAGCGAGTCGCCGGGCTGCAGGCCGTCGGCGATCTTCTTCGGCTCGGGCGCGCCGTCGCCCTGGGCCTCGCCGTGCCGGTGCAGCACTCCCCCGGCGACCGCCAGGCCGCCGACCGCGAGGCCGCCCGAGACGGTGGCGACGATGCGCAGGTAGTCGCGCCGGGTGGTGAGGGAGTCGGCGCTGATCCGGTCGCGCAGGGCGGCCTGGGCGTCGTCGGTGCTGGTGGCCGTGGCGGTGCTGCCGGAGTCCACCGGTGGCGTGCCGCCGGGGCCCCCGGGCGGGGGCGGCTGGACTGTGGTCATCGGACGTCGACCCCGTTCACCTCGACGACCGGGAGCCCGCCGGGCACCGGCCACTGGACCTTGTCCGCGGGGACGACCATCGCGACCCCCGTGGAGACCATCACGTCGCCGAACGCGAAGGAGTCGGCGACCTGGACGCCCGGACGCTCGGCCTGGAGCTCTTCGAGAGTTCCGTAGAAGAGGGCACCGGTCGGGCAGACCGTGGCGCACATGGGCGCGAGCCCGTAGGCGGTGCGGTCGTAACAGAGGTTGCACTTCATCTGGAGCTTGGCCTCAAGGTCGATCTTGGGGACCCCGAACGGACAGGCGTTGACGCAGTTGGCGCAGCCGATGCAGCGGGTGGTGTCGGCCTGCTGGACCACCCCGTCCGCGGTCACCAGGATCGCGTCGGCGGGACAGACCTCGGCGCAGGGCGCGACCGGGTCCTCGCAGTGCATGCAGACCGTGGGGAGGGAGGCGACGGACTGGCCGGGTTCGGTGTAGTCGAGGTGGATCATCGACTTGCCGCGGTGCGAGTCGCATTCGCGGCAGGCCGACACACAGGCCTGACAGCCGATGCAGCGACCCGGGTCAATGAAGATCGTTTTACCCATCATGGCTGGTCAGCGCCTCTCTTCTGCGGTTGCCCTGCCCTGTGGGGCGGTGGGCGGCAGGGGGTCGGTGCGGGAGACCTGGGTCTCGGGGTACGCCTGGTGGCCCGGCGCCACCGGTGGCGCGGGAACCTCGTCGATCCGCTCCGCCCGCTCGATCCGGCAGGCGCAGACCTTGTACTCCGGGATCTTGGAGCGGGGGTCGAGGGCGTCGATGGTCAGGACGTTCGCGGCGGTCGGCGCCGGCCAGTGGTACGGGATGAAGAAGGTGTCGGGGCGGATCGCCTCCGTCACCAGCGCCGGGTATACGGAGCTGCCGCGCCGGGTGACCACGCGCACCGGGTCGCCGTTGCGGAAGCCGTGCGAGGGGTGCACCTCCACCCAGGGACGCGGGGTCTGCTCGACGAGCGCGCCGAGCCGACGGGTCTGGTTGCCGGAGAGGAAGTGCGCGACGGTGCGTCCCGTGGTGAGCGTCATCGGGAACTCGTCGTCGTACGGGTCCATCGGCAGGTGCCACTCGACCACCTGGAGGTGGAACTTGCCGTCGGGGTGGTAGGTCTTGCCGTCCTCGAAGAGGCGCGGGGTGCCGGGGTGCTCGGTGTCCGGGCAGGGCCAGACGATGCCGCCGGTCTCCTCCAGGCGTTCGTAGGTGATGCCGTAGTAGTCGTTGACGGTGCCGGCGGAGGCCACCCGCAGCTCGTCGAAGACCTCCCGCGACCCGGCGAAGGCGAACTTGTCCCCCGCGCCGAGGCGCTGGGCGAGCTGGCACATCACCCAGGTGTCGGTGCGGACGCCGGCCGGGGGCTCCTGCGCCTTGTTGTGCTTGACGACGCGGGCCTCCGCGTTGGCCATCACGCCCTCGTCCTCGGCCCAGCTGGTGACCGGGAAGACGACGTGCGCGTTGGCCGCCGTCTCCGAGAGGAAGAAGTCGAACTGGGCGTGGAACTCGGCCGCGTCGTAACCCTCCTTCACCACCCGGTAGTTGGGCAGTGAGACGAACGGGTTGTTGCAGATGCCGATCATTCCGCGGATCTCGCCGCGCTGCATCTGCCAGACCATCTCCATCATCGAGGTGCCGGCGGGCGGGAGTTCGGACTCCTCGATGCCCCAGATCTCACAGATCTGCCGGCGGTGCTCGGGGTTCATGATCGAGCGCCCGCCGGGCAGCAGGTCGGACTTCTGGCCGTGCTCGCGGCCGCCCTGCCCGTTGCCCTGGCCGGTGAGCGTGCCGTAGCCGGCGCCCGGCTTGCCGATGTTGCCGGTGGCCACGCACAGGTTGATGACCGACAGGCAGTTCTCGACCCCCTGGGAGTGGTGCTCGATGCCGCGTGCGTGCCAGGCCATCGCCTTGCCCGCCCCCGCGAAGACCCGGGCGACCTGTTCGATCTGCGCGGCCGGGACCCCGCAGATCTCGGCGGCCCGCTCCGGGGGGTACTCGGCGACCTTGGCCCTGACCTCCTCCCAGCCGGTGGCGTACGCCGCCAGGTAGGCCTCGTCGACGAGCTTCTCCCGTACGACGACGTGCAGCAGGGAGTTGAAGAACGCCGAGTCCGTGCCCGGCTTGAGGGCGACGTGGATGTCGGCCGTGCGGGCCACCGCCGTCTCGCGCGGGTCGATCACGATGAGCGTGGCCCCCCGGTCCCGAGCGCCCCACACGTACTGGGTGAGCACCGGGAAGCACTCGCCGACGTTGGAGCCCGCGATCAGCAGGCAGTCGGTGAGCAGGATGTCGGAGAACGGGTTGCCCGCGCGGTCGATGCCGAAGGTCAGCTTGTTGGCCCCCGCGGCGGAGACCATGCACAGCCGCCCGTTGTAGTCGACGTGCCGCGTCTTGAGCGCGACCCGGGCGAACTTGCCGACCAGGTACGTCTTCTCCGAGAACAGGCTCGCGCCGCCGAGCAGGCCGAACGCGTCGTTCCCGTACGTCTGCTGGATCCGGCGCACCTCGGACGCGGTGAAGTCGAGGGCCTCCTCCCAGGAGACCTCCCGGAACTCCTCGTCGCGGGAGCGCCTCATCAGCGGGGCGGTCAGCCGGTCGGGGTGGTTGACCTGCTGGTAGGCGTTGATGCCCTTGGGGCACAGCCGCATCCGGTTGATGTCGTGGTTGCGCGGCTCGACGCCGAAGACCTTGCCGCCCTTGTCGACGCGCAGGTACATCCCGCACTGCACGCCACAGAAGCAGCAGTGGGTGGGCACGAGGGTCTCGCCGTTCTGGTCGGCGTGCCACTGGTCGGCGGGGATGCCGCCGGCGTCGCGGAAGCCGCGGGTGCCTGGGGGTGCGATGGAGGGGTCGAGCGGGATGCGCCCGCCTGCCGCTGCGGCGGGCCGGTCGCCCCGTACGGTGCGTCCCAGCGGGACGTCCTGCGCGGTCACTTGAAACCCTTCTTGACGTGCGAGAGATAGGCGTTGCCGCGCAGTTCGCGCTTGCAGCGCGGGCAGTACTCGGCCCACTGGGCGAAGTCGAGCTGCAGGTCGCGCATGGTCGCCTCAAGGTTCTCGACGTACGGCGCGGTGTCGATCGGCGTGTTGCAGCGGCGGCAGTGGAAGATCTCCTCCTGCTGCCGGCCGGTGTACTTGAACAGCTGCATCCCGACGGCCGCGGGCCGCTGCACGATGTGGAAGAACTTCCCGAAGGGGATGTAGATGAGGGTGAAGACGACCGAGACCATGTGCAGGATCGCCAGGAACTCGTAGCCTCCGCCGTGCAGGAAGATCGAGGAGAAGGTGAGCAGCAGTCCGGTCACCGAGATCACGATCAGGGCGATGAGCGGGACCAGGTCGTAGGCGAAGCGCTGTCCCGTCATCGCGCCGCGGTCCTTCATCCGGCGCCACAGGAAGTACGAGGCGCCGGGGATGACCAGGACGGCGGCGATGTCCAGGCCGTGGAACATCAGCCAGCCGATCAGGCTGGAGGAGTCGTAGCCGAGGACCTTGATGCCCCAGATCCGCATCTCGTAGCCGGGGCCCGAGCCGCTGCCCGAGGTGAAGGTGAACCAGCCCCAGGTGAGCGGGAAGGTGATCGCGGCGGCCAGGATGCAGCCCCAGAAGATGAGCTGGTGGGCGGCCCAGCGGGCGTGCGAGCGGGCGCCGAGGAACTTCTGGAAGCCCAGGTAGGTGGCGATCATCCTGGGCAGCGCGGTGGGCGCCTTGCGGAAGTTCTCGGCGGAGAAGAGGCTGCCCCAGCCCCGCTTGAAGAGCCGTCGGGCACCGGGGGCGGAGATCCAGACGGTGTAGCGGTAGGCAACGCCGAAGGCGAGGAAGATGCTCGCGACCGCGTACGGGATGAGGGCGGAGTCGAAGTCCCTCAGCATCCGGCTGCCGAAGTAGATGGCGAGGATGAGGAGCAGGGAGACGACAGCGCCGGTGAGGGTGGCGCGGCGGGTGACGGAGGGCGGGGTCGCGGCGGGCAGGACGGCGGCCTCGGGCGGGACCGGGGTGGTGGGCACGGAGGCCGCGGCCCCGCCCGGGGCCGTCCCTCGCCCGCCAGGGCCGCCCGCCGGGTGGCCCTGCTGCCCACGGGGCGGGGCGCCGCTGCCCACGGGGTTCGGTGGGGAGGGCGGGTCCGGAGGTGCAATGGAGGGCTCGGTCACCCCATCAAATTAGGGCGAAAGATGCGCTTTCACCCCTCGGGACACTCAGACGGCGTACAAGCCGTGTCCCTCGAAGATCTCCCGGGCGGCGGCGACCTCCGCCGGACCGGGCGAGGGGGTGTCGCGCAGGGTGAAGTTCTTGCCGAGGGCGTCCCACTTCGCCTCGCCCAGCTTGTGGAAGGGCAGCACGTCGACGCGGGAGACGACACCGAGGGAGGCGGCGAAGGCGGCGACCCCCTCGATGTTCGCGGGGTCGTCCGTGAGGCCGGGGACCAGCACGAACCGCACATGGACCTCCTTGCCCAGGTCGGCCAGCCGGCGCCCGAAGGCCAGGGTGGGGGCGAGCTCGCGGCCGGTGACCTTCCGGTAGGTCGCCGGGTCCCAGGACTTGATGTCGAGGAGAACCAGGTCGACGTCGCGGAGCAGGGCGTCGGTGGCGCGGGCGCCCAGGTAGCCCGAGGTGTCCAGGGCGGTGTGCAGGGCGAGCTCGTGCTTGAAGCGGTGGAGGAGTTCGCCCGCGAAGACCGGCTGGAGGAGCGGCTCACCCCCGCTGATGGTGGCGCCGCCGCCGGAGGCCCTGATGAACGTCGTGTACTTCGCGGCCTCGGCGACGATGTCGTCCGCCGCGTACCGCTTCCCGTTGCGCATCGCCATCGTGTCCGGGTTGTGGCAGTACAGGCAGCTCAGCGGGCAGCCGGAGAGAAAGGTGACGAAGCGGGTGCCGGGCCCGTCGACGCCGGTGGACAGGTCCCAGGAGTGCACCGAGCCGGTGACCGGCCGGTGGGTGGCGGCGGCGGCGGGGGTCGCGCAGTCGACGACGGCCGGGGCGGCCGCCCGTACGGGGATCTCGCTCGCGAGCAGTACGGCGGTCATGGCAGGTGCCTCCTGGGCGGGGCGGAGAAACGGTTTTTCGTACGGCGCCGGGGCCGGGTGAGGTCAGGGGGATCGGCCCCGGCGCCGTACGGATCTGGGGCCCGCGGGTCTCCGCGGGCGGCGCCCGCCGCCGCGAGGCGGCGGGCCGGTGGCCCAAGGGCCGAGGGGGCTCAGGGGCTCAGGGGCTCAGGGGCGAGCCGTGGAGCCGGTGGCCCTAGAGCGAGCCGTGGAAGGTGCGGTTGATGACGTCGAGCTGCTGCTCGCGGGTCAGCCGCACGAAGTTGACCGCGTAGCCGGAGACCCGGATGGTCAGCTGCGGGTAGTTCTCCGGGTGCTCCATGGCGTCTTCGAGCATCGCCTTGTCGAGGACGTTGACGTTCATGTGGAAGCCGTTGCTCGCCATGAAACCGTCCAGGACGCCCGCCAGGTTCTGGATCCGCTCCTGTGCCGTGCGGCCGAGCGCGTCCGGGGTGATCGTGTTGGTCAGCGAGATGCCGTCCTCCGCGTCGTCGTACGGGAGCTTCGCGACCGACAGGGCGGAGGCGATGTAGCCGTGCTCGTCGCGGCCGTTCATCGGGTTGGCGCCGGGTGCGAAGGGGGCGCCGGCCCGCCTGCCGTCCGGGGTGTGGCCGGTCTTCTTCCCGTAGACCACGTTTGAAGTGATCGTGAGCACAGACTGTGTGTGCACGGCGTCGCGGTACGTCGGGTGCTTGCGGATCTTCTTCATGAAGTCCTCGACGATGCCCTTGGCGAGGGCGTCCGCGCGGTCGTCGTTGTTGCCGTACGCCGGGTAGTCGCCCTCGATCTCGTAGTCGACGGCAAGACCGCTCTCGTCCCGGATCACCTTGACGCGGGCGTGCTTGATGGCGGAGAGGGAGTCCGCCGCCACCGAGAGACCGGCGATGCCGCAGGCCATGGTGCGCAGGATCTCCTGGTCGTGCAGGGCCATCTCGATGCGCTCGTAGGCGTACTTGTCGTGCATGTAGTGGATGACGTTGAGCGCGTGCACATAGGTCTTCGCCAGCCAGTCCAGCATCGCGTCGTAGCGCGGCGCGACGTCCTCGTAGTCGAGGTAGTCACCGGTGACCGGCTCGAAACCGCGCACCACGAGCTTGCCGGACTTCTCGTCCCGGCCGCCGTTGATCGCGTACAGCAGCGCCTTGGCGACGTTGACGCGGGCGCCGAAGAACTGCATCTGCTTGCCGACCGCCATCGCGGAGACGCAGCACGCGATCGCGGTGTCGTCGCCGTACTTCGGACGCATCAGTTCGTCGGACTCGAACTGGATCGCCGAGGTGTCGATGGCCACCTGCGAGGCGAACGACTTGAAGCCCTGCGGCAGGTGCTGCGACCAGAACACGGTGAGGTTGGGCTCGGGGGCCGGGCCGAGGTTGTAGAGCGTCTGGAGGGCGCGGAAGGTGGTGCGCGAGACCAGCGGGCGGCCGTCCTCGCCGATGCCGGCCATCGACCAGGTGACCCAGGTCGGGTCCCCGGAGAAGCCCTCGTTGTACTCGGGCGTGCGCAGGAAGCGGACGATGCGCAGCTTGATGACGAAGTCGTCGACGAACTCCTGCGCCTGCTCCTCGGTGAGGAGGCCCTTGTCGATGTCGCGCTGGAGGTAGATGTCCAGGAAGTTGTCGATGCGGCCGATCGACATGGCCGCGCCGTTCTGCTCCTTCACGGCCGCCAGGTAGGCGAAGTACAGCCACTGCACGGCCTCGCGGCCGGTACGGGCCGGGCCCGAGATGTCGTAGCCGTACGAGGCGGCCATCGACTTGAGCTCGTTCAGCGCCTTGATCTGCTCGGAGATCTCCTCGCGGTCGCGGATGACGTGCTCGGTGGCCCACTGCTCGCCCGCACGGGCCTTGTCGGCCTCCTTCGCCTCGATCAGACGGTCGACGCCGTACAGGGCGACCCTGCGGTAGTCACCGATGATGCGGCCACGGCCGTACGCGTCGGGCAGGCCGGTGATGATGCCGGAGGAGCGGCAGGCGCGGATCTCGGGGGTGTAGGCGTCGAAGACGCCCTCGTTGTGGGTCTTGCGGAGGTGGGTGTAGATGTCGCGGACCTCGGGGTCGGCCTCGTAGCCGTACGCGTTGAGGGCCGTCTCCACCATCCGCCAGCCGCCGTTGGGCATGATCGCCCTCTTGAGCGGGGCGTCGGTCTGCAGACCGACGATGAGGTCCTTGTCGGCGTCGACGAAACCGGGGGCGAAGGCGTCGATGCGCGAAGGCGTCTTCACGTCGACGTCGTGGATGCCCTTGCTGATCTCCTCGGGGAACATCGACAGGAGCTTCTGCCAGACGGCCGTGGTGCGTCCGGTGGGACCGGCCAGGAAGGCGGCGTCACCGTCGTACGGGGTGTAGTTGCGCTGCACGAAGTCGCGGACGTCGACGGCGTCGCGCCACGGGCCGTCCTGGAAGCCCTCCCAGGCGTCCGGGGTCACCGCGCTCTGCGCACCGTTCACCGCTGTCTCCACGGGGGCTGTGGTCATCGTCCGCACCTTCCGTTCCTGCCTCGTCGCTATGTCTTCATTGCACTCCTCCCAGGCCGCCGCGGCGGCGCGCAATGGTCCCCATTCGAGGACCGAAGGACCTCAGTTCTGCCTGCCTCTCTTCGGCATACCGGCCTTGACCTGCTCTTCCTGTCGGGCCCAAAGTCCTTAGTTCGCTTGTGAACGCATTCACAAAGATTTCCGCGCATGGGCGGCCACCACCTCGGCGCCGTCCCGCGCGCGCCCCCGCGCGGGCTCTGCTCTCTTGTACGTATGAGCCACCCACCCGCGCCCACCGGCCTGCTGCGCCGCATGACGTCGCGCAGTCCCGACGAGGGGCACCGCGCCGCGACCCCGCTGGAACTCTTCTTCGACCTGTGCTTCGTGGTCGCCGTCGCCCAGGCCGGGGCGCGGCTCGTGCACGCGGTCGCCGAGGGACACTTCGGCTCGGGGGTGCTCGGCTACTTCCTGGTCTTCTTCGCCATCTGGTGGGCGTGGGTGAACTTCACCTGGTTCGCCTCCGCGTACGACAACGACGACGTGTTCTACCGCGTCGCCGTACTCGTGCAGATCGCGGGCGTACTGGTGCTGGCGGCCGGGGTGCCGCGGGCGTTCGACGACGGGGACTGGGCCGTCGCCGTCGTGGGGTACGTCGTGATGCGCCTGGCCATGACCTGTCAGTGGCTACGGGTGGCCAGGCACAACACCGGGGCCGAGCGGGCGACCGCCCTGAAGTACGCCGCGGGCCTGGTGATCGTCCAGGTCGGCTGGCTCGCCGTGCTGTCCGTGCCGGACGGCGCACGCCTGTACGTCTTCGCGGTGCTCGCCGTCGCCGAACTGAGCGTGCCGGTGCTCGCCGAAAAGGGCTTCCACACCTCGTGGCACCCGCACCACGTCGCCGAGCGGTACGGCCTGTTCACCATCATCGTGCTCGGCGAGTCCATCACCGCCGCCACGGTCGCCGTGCAGGAGGCACTGGACGAGCACGACGAGCTGGGAGAGCTGCTGTCCCTCGCGGGCGGCGGCCTGCTGATCGTCTTCGCCGCCTGGTGGATCTACTTCTCCTCCCCCGCACAGGACCGGCTCACCTCCATGCGGCGGGCGGTGCAGTGGGGGTACGGGCACCTGTTCATCCTGGGTTCCGCGGCGGCGATCGGAGCGGGCATCGAGGTGGCGGTCGAGCAGGTGGTGGGCAAGGCGCACATCTCCGCCGTCGCGGCGGCCGCCGCGGTGACGGTCCCGACCGCGCTGTTCCTGTTCACCGGCTGGTTGCTGCAGGCCCGGTACTTCAAGCGGGACCTCGCCGAGAAGGCGCTGATGCCGGTGACGGTGGTCGCGGTGCTCGCGTGCACCTTCCTCGGCGTCCCGGGCGTGCTCGCGGCGGGGCTGGTCATGGCGCTGGCGGTGGCGGTCGGTGTGCTGCTCTCCGCACGGCCGGACCCCGGTACCCTCCGCAGGCCCCGGCCGACGTGATACGCAAGGCCCATGGCAGAACTCAGCGGCACCCCGGGGCGAACGACGCACTGACCGACGTGGCGGGCCTGCGGGTCGGCCACGCGCGCGTGAGCGGCGCGCACGCCCTGTCGGGGACCACCGTGGTGCTCGGCCCGCAGGGCGGCTTCGTCGCCGCGGTGGACGTACGGGGCGGCGGGCCCGGCACCCGTGAGACGGACGCCCTGGACCCGCGCAACCTGGTGCAGCACACCGACGCGATCGTGCTGACCGGCGGCAGTGCGTACGGGCTGGACTCCGCGTCCGGGGTGATGGCCTGGCTGGAGGAGCAGCAGCGCGGTTTCCGGATCGGCCTCGACCCGGCGCAAGTGGTGCCGGTGGTGCCAGCGGCGTGCCTCTTCGACCTCGGCCGCGGCGGCGACTGGCGCTCGCGTCCCGACGCGGCGACGGGGCGGGCGGCCGTGATGGCCGCCGCAGGCACGGAGGCCGGCGCCCCGGTGGCCCAGGGCTCGGTCGGCGCCGGCACGGGCGCGGTGGTCGGCGGTCTCAAGGGCGGCGTCGGCACCGCGAGCGCACGACTCGCCCAGGGGGTGACCGTGGCCGCGCTGGTGGTGGTGAACGCGGTGGGCTCGGCCGTCGATCCGCTGACCGGGGTGCTCTACGGGGAGTACTTCCAGGGGCGTGCCGCCCACCCCGGCGAGGAGGTGCACCGGGAGGCGCTGCGGCGCACCCGGGAGGCACGCGAGGAGTCCGCGCGCCGCTACGCCCAGTCCGTGCGCCCCCCGTTGAACACCACCCTCGCGGTGGTCGCCACCGACGCGCTGCTCACGCGCGCCCAGGCGCAGAAGCTCGCCGGGACGGCGCACGACGGCTTCGCGCGTGCGCTGCGTCCCGTGCACCAGCTGACGGACGGCGACACGGTGTTCGCCCTGTCCACCGGCGCTCTGCCCCTGCTCACCGGGGAGCAGGACCCGGCGTTCGCCGCGCAGTTGGCGGCGGACGCACTCAACGAGGTACTGGCGGCCGGCGCGGACACCGTGACGCGGGCGATCGTCAAGGCGGTCCGGGCGGCGACCGGCGCCGACGGGCCGGGCGGGGTCTTCCCCGCGTACGGGGAGCTGTATCCGGGCGCGGGCTGAGCGCATACCAGCGTGTGGGGTGAGCGCACTACCGGGCGCTCCCGGTGCACGATGCGAGTCGGCGAACCGCCCGCTTTCGGGGCGGATCGCGGGAACCTCTCGTGGGCCGCCCGTCGTTCACAGGCAAATAAGTGCCAACCCGGGGCGCGATGTCAGACCCAGCGGCTACTTTGAGTACCGAGCAAGTCACCTGCGGCGACGGCCTGGAGAAAGCCTTGAACGATCCGTATGAGAACGAGAGCGACGGCCTCGAATCCACCGAGGACCACCTCGGGCTGCTCCTGGGCCGCGCCCTGAACTCCTTCGACCTGCCGGACGAGACGGTGGACCGGCTCGCGTCCGCGCTGGCGCACAGCTCGTCGCTGCGCTCCTCGCACCACAGCGCCGGCCTGCGCCGCTCCCTGCACCGGCACACCTTCCTGCTCGCCGACGGCTCCTCGCTCACCCTGTGGGAGCTGGTGCACAACGCGGGCCGCGACCACCGCACCGAGCACGAGCTGTACACGGACGTCACCGAGGCCGGACTCGCCGCCGACCGGCTCTCCGGAAACGGCGGTCCGGCCGCCGACGGCGTGCCGCTCTTCCCCGAGTACATCGACGGGTACGACGCGATAGCCGTCCCTGACGACCTCTCGGAGCACGTGGCGGGCGACCTGGAGGTGCTCTCGGGTCTGCTGGCCCGCCCCCGCGGGGAGGTCAGGCGTTCCTTCGTGCCGGACGACTCCCCCGACCACGCGCGCCGGGTGCTGCGCCGCGCGGAGAACGCGGACCGGCCTGGCGAGGAGACCGCACGGCTGCTCGCCGACGCCCTCGCGCACGAGATCACCCAGGTGTTCGGACGGCAGTGCCGCATCCAGGGCCGCGAGGTGGGCTTCACACTGTACGAGCACGCGTTCCTGCTGCTGGACGGCGGCGAGGCGAGCCTGTGGGAGGTCGAGCACACGGCGACCCCCGACGGACGCCACATGTGCGAGGTGTACGCGGACAAGCACTCCGCCCGCGAGGCGATGGAGCTTCGCGGGCGGGTGCGCTGACCGGCCGGTCCTGCCGGGCCCGGGGGTGGGGCGGTGGTGTCAGGCCGCAGCGGTCACCTTCTCCTCGGGGCTGCCCTTGGGGCCTCCCTCGGGGATGTCCTTCGCGCTGTCACCGGCGCTGTCACCGGCGCTGTCCTTGGCGCCCGGTCCAGTCGGCGCCTGGTCCTGCGGCTGCTGCTTGCGCATCCCCTTGAGCAGCACGACCAGGCCGGTGGTGACGCCGACCCCGGCGGCGATGGCGACCAGGTAGAGCAGCGGGTTGCCGATCAGCGGCACCACGAAGACACCGCCGTGCGGGGCGCGCAGGGTGTTCTCGAAGGCCATCGACAGGGCGCCGGTGACCGCGCCGCCCGCCATCGAGGCGGGAATGACCCGCAGCGGGTCGGCCGCGGCGAACGGGATCGCGCCCTCCGTGATGAAGGAGGCGCCGAGCACCCAGGCCGCCTTGCCGTTCTCCCGTTCCGTCCTGGTGAAGAGCTTGCCGCGGACGGTGGTGGCGAGCGCCATCGCGAGCGGCGGGACCATGCCGGCGGCCATCACCGCGGCCATCACCTTGAGGCTGCCGTCGTTGGGGTTGGCGAGACCGCCGACGGCGAAGGCGTAGGCCACCTTGTTGAGCGGGCCACCGAGGTCGAAGCACATCATCAGGCCGAGGATGACGCCCAGGATGATCGCGTTGGCGCCGGAGAGGCTGGACAGCCAGTCGGTGAGCGCCGTCTGGAGCTTCGCGATCGGCTCGCCGATCACCAGGAACATCAGGAAGCCGACGACTATCGAGGAGATCAGCGGGATCACCACCACCGGCATGATCCCGCGCAGCGCGGCCGGGATCCTGACCCGCTGGATCGCCATCACCACCCCGCCCGCGAGCAGACCCGCGACGAGACCGCCGAGGAAGCCCGCGTTGATCGCCACGGCGATCGAGCCGCCGACGAAACCTGGCACCAGACCCGGCCGGTCCGCCATGCCGTACGCGATGTAGCCGGCGAGCACCGGCACCAGGAACCCGAAGGCGAGGCCGCCGATCTGGAACATCAGCGCGGCCCAGCTGGTGTGGTCGCCCCACGCGAAGTGTTCGATCACGGAGGGCGCCTTGTCGATCTGGTACCCGCCGATGGCGAAGCCCAGGGCGATGAGCAGGCCGCCCGCCGCGACGAAGGGGACCATGTAGCTGACACCGCTCATCAGCCAGGTGCGGAGCTTCGCGGCGTAACTCTCGTCGCCCTCGCCAGCCTCCTCGACCGGGCTCCCCTTGGCGGGGGTGGCGGAGACCTCGCCCCTGGCCGCCTTGTCCTTCGCCTCGGCGATCAGTTCGAGCGGCCGGTTGATGCCCGCCTTCACGCCGACGTCGACCGTCGGCTTCCCGGCGAACCGCTCCCGGTCCCGTACGGGCACGTCATGGGCGAAGATCACCGCGTCGGCGGCGGCGATGACGGCCGGGTCGAGGCGGGTGAAGCCGGAGGAGCCCTGGGTCTCGACGGTGAGCTGCACGCCGTCGCCGTTGCCCGCCTGCTCCAGGGACTCGGCAGCCATGTAGGTGTGCGCGATGCCGGTGGGGCAGGAGGTGACGGCGACGATACGGAACGGGGCGGCTGCTGTGGGTGTGTCCGCCACCGGGGCGGCCGGAGCCTGGTCCGGGGTCCGTGCCGGTTCCGGGGTCTGTGCCGGCTCGGGGCTCTGCGCCGGTTCCGGGCTCTGTGCCAGCTCCGAGGTCTGTGCCGGACCCGGGGTCTGTGCCGCCTCGTCGCCCCTGATCAGCGCCGCTGCCGACGCGGCGTCTCCGACTGCTCGCAGCGAGTCGGTGAACTCCGTGTTCATCAGCTGGCGCGCCAGGCTGGACAGGATCGTCAGGTGGGCGTCGTCCGCTCCCGCCGGGGCCGCGATCAGGAAGATCAGGTCCGCCGGGCCGTCCGACGCGCCGAAGTCGACACCTGCGGCGCTGCGTCCGAAGGCCAGGGTCGGCTCGGTGACGTGCGCGCTGCGGCAGTGCGGGATGCCGATGCCGCCTTCGAGTCCGGTCGGCATCTGCGCCTCGCGCGCCGCGACGTCCGCGAGGAAGCCGTCGAGGTCGGTGACCCGGCCGAGGGCCACCATCCGGGCCGCCAACAGGCGCGCCGCCTCTTGTTTGGTGTCGGCGGCCAGGTCGAGGTCGACCAGGTCCGCGGTGATCATCTGGCTGCTCATCGCGGGCTCCTTTGCACGGATGCATCAGTGGATGGGGCGGGAGGGGCAGGCACTACGGGGCCCATAGGACCCAGAGGATCCGGGGGGATCGGTGGATTCAGGGGGCTCATGCGACTCACGGCGCTCGTGGGACTCAGGAAGCTCGTGGGACTCAGGAAGCTCGTGGGACTTACAGTCCTCACGGCACTCACGGCACTCACGGCACTCACGGCACTCACGGCCCTCACAGCGCCGGCTCCGTCAGTGCGCGGTCCAGCGGGAGTTCCGCGGTCACGGTCACCGCGGCAGGGTCCAGGTCGGCGGGTGTCGGCATCACGCTGCCCGGCAGCCGTACCGCCGCCGCGCCGTGCGCGACCGCCGCGACCAGCGCCTCGGGGCCCTCGCCGCCGGCCGTCAGGAACCCGGCCAGGGACGCGTCGCCCGCGCCGACATTGCTCCGCACGGCATCGACCCGAGCCGTCGCGAACCAGGTCCCGGCGTCGGAGACCAGGAGCTGTCCGTCCGCGCCCAGGCTGGCGAGCACGATCCGTGCGCCCAGGGCGCGCAGCTCGTCGGCCGCCTCGACCACGTCGCCGAGCGTCTTCAGCGGCCGTCCGACCGCCTGGGCCAGCTCCTCGGCGTTGGGCTTCACCACGTCGGGCCGCTCGCGCAGCGCCGCGAGCAGCGAAGGTCCCGAGGTGTCCAGGGCGATCCGGGCCCCCGCCCCGTGTGCCCGGGCGACCAGCGCCGCGTACCAGTCGGGCGCCAGGCCGTGCGGCAGGCTGCCGCAGCAGGCGATCCAGTCGGCGTCGGCCGAGTGGGCCCGCACCGCGCTCAGCAGTGCCTCGGACTCGGCGGCGGTCAGCTCGGGGCCGGACGCGTTGATCTTGGTGAGGGCGCCGCCCGGCTCGGCGACGGAGATGTTGGACCTGGTCCTTCCGGCCACCTGCACCCGCTCGACCTCGATGCCCTCGGCGCTCAGGAGTTCGGCGACGAGCGCGCCTGGGGCGCCGCCCAGCGGGAGGACGGCGAGGGTGCGGTGCCCGGCCGCGGCGACCGCGCGCGAGACGTTGACGCCCTTGCCGCCGGGGTCGATGCGGTCGGCGGTGGCCCTTAGGACCTCCCCGCGCATCAGCGAGGGCACCTCGTAGGTGCGGTCCAGGCTCGGATTGGGGGTGACGGTGAGGATCATCGGGTCACACTCGCTGTACTTCTGTTCCGGCCGCCTCGATCGCGGCGGCGTCCTTGGGGCTCAGCCCGGTGTCCGTGATGAGCAGGTCGATGTCCGCGAGGTCGCCGAACCGCGCGAAGTGTTCCTGGCCGTGCTTGGCCGAGTCGGCGAGCAGCACGACCCGGCGGCCCGCCGCGATCACCGCCCGCTTCACCGCGGCCTCGGCGAGGTCAGGGGTGGTCAGGCCGTACGCGGCGGAGAAGCCGTTGGCGCCGAGGAAGACGACGTCGGCCCGGATCTCGCCGTACGCCCGCAGCGCCCACGCGTCGACTGCGGCCCGGGTGCGGTGCCTGACCCGGCCGCCGACGAGGTGGAGGTCGATTCCCGGGTGGTCGGCGAGCCGCGCCGCGACGGGCAGCGCGTGGGTGACGACGGTCAGCCCGCACTCCAGCGGGAAATCCGCCGCGAGGCGTGCCGCCGTCGATCCGGCGTCGAGGACGACGCTGCCCTCGGACGGCAGTTCGGCGGTCGCCGCCTGCGCGATGCGGTCCTTCTCGTCGGCGGCCGTGGACTCCCGCTCGGCCAGATCAGGTTCGAAGTCGAGCCGCCCGGCCGGGATCGCCCCGCCGTGCACCCGGCGCAGCAGCCCGGCCCGGTCGAGGGCCTTGAGGTCGCGCCGTACGGTCTCGGCGGTGACCTGGAAGGTGTCGGCGAGAGAGAGCACGTCGACCCGCCCGCCCTCGCGGGCGAGTCGAAGGATCTCCTGCTGGCGCTCCGGTGCGTACATGTGGATTTACGTCCGTTCAATGCCCGAACTTGTTGATTACCTGGATCCTACGCGCCGATTAGCGCGAGGTAAACACATTCGGGTCCTATTCGGGCATGAACGGACTTTGGTCCTGGAAGGTCGGGCACCTTGGCACGCACGAAGCCCGCGGGGTCCGTGGACCTCGCGGGCTTCGTCCCGTACTGCCTGCCGCAGCAGGTCAGGCCGTCAGCGCGGGCTCCTTGGGTACGTCGGTACCGTCGTCCGGGCCCGCCGCCGCGACGGCCTCCGCGACCCCGTGTCCCGCCGCCTTCTTCGGCAGCGCGAACATCAGCAGGAAGATCACCAGCAGCACGCCGACGACCCAGCCGAGCGCGTTCTGGAAGGCGTCCACATAGGCTGCGCCGACCGCACTGCGCGCACCCCTCGCCGCCTCGACCTTGTCGTCGACGATCCCGAAGAAGATCACCGACACCAGACCGATGCCGAACGCGTTACCGGTCTGTCCGGTGGTGTTGATCAGCCCGGACGCCGAGCCGGCATGCTCCTTGGGCACCTCGGACAGCACCGCGTCCGTCAACGGGGCCACGATCAGGCCCATGCCGAGGCCCATCACGATCAGCGGCAGCGCCATCTGCCAGGACGAGATGTCCTTGCCGTAGTGATCGGCCTCCCAGATGTAGAGCAGCAGCCCGGCCGCCATCGTCAGCGCACCCGTCTGCAGCACCTTCCGGCCGAACCTCGGCACCAACTTCTGGACCGAGATCCCGGCCGCCACCGACACGGCGACGGAGAACGGGATTCCGGTGACGCCCGCGCGCAGCGCGCTCCAACCGAGACCGATCTGCATGTAGAGCGTCCACACCATGAAGAAGACGCCGGTGAAGACACCGAAGGTGAGCTGCACGGCGATGCCCGCGGCGAAGCTCTTGACCTTGAACAACGACAGCTCCACCAGCGGAGAGCCGTCACGCCGCGTCTTCCACCGCTCGTACGCGACGAACACGGCGAGGACGACCAGGCTGCCCGCCATCGACAGGTATCCCCACAGCGGCCAGTCCAGTTCGCGGCCACGGGTCAGCGGGTAGATCAGCGCGAGCAGCGCGAGAGTCACCAGGGCGACACCCGGCAGGTCGAGCCGCAGCGCGCGCGGGGCCTTGGACTCGGTGATGAACTTGCGCCCCAGGATCAGCCCGGCGATGCCGACGGGCAGATTGATCAGGAAGATCGGACGCCATTCGAGTCCGAACAGGTTCCACTCGGTGAGCAGTGCGCCGAGCAGCGGCCCCGTCACCGCGCCGAGGCCGACGATCGCGCCGAACAGACCGAAGACCTTGCCCCGCTCGTGGGCCGGGAACGTGGCGTGCACGATCGAGAGGACCTGCGGCACCATCAGCGCCGCCGTCGCTCCCTGGAGGATGCGGGACGCAACCAGCACGTCCGGGTTGGCGGCGAATCCGCAGAGGGCGGAAGCGAGCGTGAAACCGCCGATACCGATCAGGAACAGCCGCTTGCGGCCGTAGATGTCGCCGAGCCGGCCGCCCGTGATCAGCCCGGCGGCGAACGCGAGCGCGTAACCGGCGGTGATCCACTGGATCGCGCTGAAGGTCGCGCCGAGGCTGCCCTGGATGCTCGGTATCGCGATGTTGACGATCGTGACGTCCACCAGGTCCATGAACGCGGCGGTCATCACGATGGCTAGCGCGAACCAGCGCCGGCGGTCGCCGGGCGTGGCCGGGCCACCGGACTGGGCGGTCACGGCGCCCTCGGGAGGCGCGGCGGCAGATATCGAGGACTCGTCGTCCGGGGTCCCCGACGGGGGTGCTGAAGTCATGCCGACGACGTTAGTCGTCATGTAGGACAAGCTGTGGCCCATATCGCGCGCATCCTAGGCGTTATGACGGACACACCGGCACGGCTGCTGCAACTGCTCTCGCTGCTCCAGACGCCCCGCGAATGGCCGGGCAGCGAACTCGCCGATCGGCTCGACGTTTCGCGCCGCACGGTACGGAGGGACATCGACCGGCTCCGTGACCTGGGCTATCCGGTGCAGGCCTCGATGGGCGCGGAGGGCGGGTACCGGCTCGTCGCGGGCAAGGCGATGCCTCCGCTGGTCCTCGACGACGAGGAAGCGGTGGCGATCGCGGTCGGCCTGCGGGCCGGCGCCGGGCACGCGGTCGAGGGCATCGAGGAGGCGTCGGTGCGCGCCCTGGCCAAGCTGGAACAGGTGCTGCCGTCCCGGCTGCGCCACCAGGTCTCGGTGCTCCAGGCCGCGACGATCCCGCTGACCAGCGGTGACGGCGCGAGTATCGACCCGCAGACGCTGACCGTGATGGCGGGGGCCGCGGCCGGGCAGGAGCGGCTGCGGTTCGCCTACCGCTCCGGCGACGGCACGGCGAGCAAGCGCCTGGTGGAGCCGCACCGGCTGGTCAGCACGGGGCGCCGGTGGTACCTCGTCGCGTACGACATCGACCGCGAGGACTGGCGTACGTTCCGCGTCGACCGGGTCGCGGAGCCCTTTGCCACCGGGGCACGCTTCGTACCGCGCGGGGTTCCGACGGGGAACGCGGCGGACTTCATCCGGCGGTCGCTGAGCGGATTGGGCGTACGGGGGAACGAGGAGCCGCGGCGGTTGGTGGTGCTGTTCGACGCGCCGGCGGAGTTCGTCGCGGCGCGGCTGCCCGGCCCGCTGGGCACGCCGGAGGCAACAGGCGACGGCAGCTGCCGGCTCGACGCGGAGCTGGGTTCGTCGGTGGAGTGGACGGCCCTGCGGCTGGCCATGGTGGAGTGCGAGTTCCGGGTGCACGAACCGCAGGAACTGGTGGACTACCTGACCTCGCTCGCCGGCAGGGTCACAAGAGCGGTGGCCACCGCGGAACCGGGCTGAGCAGAGGGCCGGGGAGCCCGGCGCTCAGCACCGACTGGCAGGGAGCCCCCGACCCGCTCACACCGATCGGCAGGACGCCCCCAGCCCGCTCGACACCGATCGGCAGGGCGCCCCCGACCCGCTCGACACCGATTGGCGGGGAGCCCCGGCGCTCGGGGGGAGATGCGCCGGGGCTTCGTCCCTGGAAGGACGCGGCGGCCGGGTGGTGGAACACCGCCGCGTCGTGGTCTGTGGGCCTGCCGAGGTCTGTGAGCGGCCAAGGTCTCCGGGCCGCCCTCTGTCCCGCGCCGTCCGGCCCGCACGCTTTGGGGCCCGGCCGGCCAGCCGCCGTCCCACGGGAGCGCGCGGCCGTTGGGTCAGGCTGCCGCGTCGCCCACAGGAGCGCGCGGCCGTCGTATCAGGCTGCCCCACCGCCCGCGTGAGCGCGCGGCCGGCGTCAGGCTGCCGCGTCGAACCCCGTGTCGCGGGCCATCTTCTTCAGTTCGAGCAGCGCGTGCTTCTCTATCTGGCGGATCCGCTCGCGGGTCAGCCCGTGCTCCTTGCCGACCTCGGTCAGCGTGCGCTCCCGGCCGTCCTCGATGCCGTACCTCATACGGATGATCGAGGCCGTGCGCTGGTCGAGCTTGCCTATGAGGTCCTCCAGCTCCTCGCTGCGCAGCATGGAGAGCACCGACTGCTCGGGCGACACCGCGGAGGTGTCCTCCAGCAGGTCGCCGAACTGGGTCTCGCCGCCGTCGTCGACCGGCATGTTCAGCGAGACCGGGTCGCGGGCCCAGTCCAGCACGTCGCTGACGCGCTGGGTCTTGGTGTCGAGCTCGCGCGCGATCTCCTCGTGCTCGGGGTCGCGGCCGTTCTCCCGGTTGAACTCGCGCTGCACCCGCCGGATCCGGCCCAGCTCCTCCACCAGGTGGACGGGCAGCCGGATGGTGCGCGACTGGTCGGCGATGGAGCGGGTGATGGCCTGGCGGATCCACCAGGTCGCGTACGTGGAGAACTTGAAGCCCTTC
Organism: Streptomyces sp. NPDC091272; assembly: GCF_044757485.1. Classification (NCBI taxonomy): domain Bacteria; kingdom Bacillati; phylum Actinomycetota; class Actinomycetes; order Kitasatosporales; family Streptomycetaceae; genus Streptomyces; species Streptomyces sp. NPDC091272. Next base: position 349,159 of record NZ_JBIVVC010000004.1, on the reverse strand, counting down.
GCGTAGTCGAACTTCTCGACCGCGCGGACCAGGCCCGCGTTCCCCTCCTGGATGAGGTCGAGCAGCGGCAGACCGCTGCGCGGGTAGCGTCGGGCCACCGCGACGACGAGACGCAGGTTGGACCGGATGAACAGGTCCTTCGCGCGCTCACCGGCCTCGTAAAGCGCTTCCAGCTCGTCGCGGGAAGCACCGGCGGCGTCGGAGTCGGCCGTCTCGCCGTCGAGGATCTGGCGTGCGTACACACCGGCCTCGATGGTCTGGGACAGCTCGACCTCCTTGGCGGCGTCGAGCAGTGGCGTCCGTGCGATCTCGTCGAGGTACATGCCGACCAGGTCGCGGTCGGCGATCTCCCCGCCTACGGCGCGAACGCTGCTTGCCCGGGTCGATCCGGTAGAGGACCGACGGGCGACGGCACGGGTTGCCATGCTGGGTGCTCCCTTGCGTGAGTAGGTCGCGAGTGGTGTGGCTGTGGCTGCCGGGACTCCCTTCGGGTTCCCCGCTTCCAAAAGAACCAACGGTTGGAATCGGGACAGAATTCCCCGCGCGCGACCTCAATCGGAGGATCTTGCAGTACCCTGTCGGCCCACCATGGAGGAATCTTGTCCCAAATCACCGCAGAAGTGCAGGTCAGGCCGGGTGTAGAGGCCGATCTGAGAGAGCTCACCGACCTTTACAACCACTTCATCAGTGAGACCCCGATCACCTTCGACACGGCGCCCTTCACGCTCGACGAGCGTCGTCCGTGGCTGCTCTCCCACCCTGAAGACGGCCCGCACCGCCTGGTGGTTGCTCGCGACGCCCGGACTGACCGGCTCCTGGGTTACGCGACGAGCAGTCCGTTCCGCCCCAAGGCCGCGTTCGGCACCTCCGTGGAGACGACGGTCTACTGCGCGCCCGACGCGGGCGGCCGGGGCGTCGGCACGCTCCTCTACGACGCGCTCTTCGAGGCGCTCGCCAAGGAGGACGTGCACCGCGCGTACGCGGGCGTCACCCACCCCAACGAGGCGTCCGCCCGCCTGCACGCCCGCTTCGGCTTCACGCAGGTAGGCCTGTTCCGCGAGGTCGGCCGCAAGTTCGGGCAGTACTGGGACGTCGCCTGGTACGAGAAGGACCTCACCGCGCCGGGCTCGGAGCCACAGCCACAGCCACAGCCGTAGCGGCAGCGGCAGCGGCAGCGGCAGCGGCAGCGGCAGCGGCAGCGACAGGCACAGCCGTGGCCGTGCGCCGGAACCGTGTCCGGTACGTCTCCCGGCCTAGGCCGCCGGATGTGCGGACCCGGGACCGCGGACCGTTACGGAGCCCCGCCCGCGCGCCTACCGTCCTTGGCATGGACACCACCGGCACGTACGACGAAGCCCTGACCCGCCTGCACACCACCGGACCCGAGCGGCTCGGACGGCTCACCAATCACGCCCCGATGGCCGTTGAGGCCCTCGCCGCCCGCGGGCAGGCACCGGCCGTGCACCGCTGGCTGGACGTGTACGCGGCCAAGCTGGAGGAGTTCCCCAGCGCCCACGCGCGCGTGACGGACGCGAACTGGACCGAGGCGCTGGGCGATCCGAGGCGGGCCGCCGACTGGATCGCCCACTTCGAGCGGCTGCTGTCGGAGCGTGCCTGGCGGGACGTCCTGGCGCAGTGGTGGCCACGGCTGCTGCCCGGCATGTACGGCGGCTCCACGCACCCGGTGATCCGGGTCGGGCACGCGGTGCGGGGCCTGCTGGAGGACGACGGAAGCGCGCCACGGCTGACCGAGCTGGCGCACGGGCTGGGCTACTGGGCGGCCCGTCACCACCTGGCACCGGACGCCGTACCGCTGCCCGGCGCGGTGTCCGCCGCCGCGGCCCTGGACTCCGTACCGCCGCTCCGGGTGCGCGACGGGGGCTTTCCCGACCGGCTCGCGCGCGTGACGCACCTGCCGGCGTGGGCGGTGGCCCCCGGGTCCCCCGAGGAGGCGCGGGCCAAGCTGGCCGAGCTGGTGCGGGCGGCCGTCCGGCGGTACGCCACCCACGGGCACGGCGAGGAGACCATGCTGGTGCACGCGTCCACGGCGCCCAACGCCGTACTGCGCACACTGCCCGCGCTGCCGCGGGCGCTGTGGGTGCCGAGTCTGCACGCGGCCTGGACGGCGTCCGCCGCGGTCACCGCGATGTACGCGCCGGACGAGCCGATCGCCTACCGCTCGCGCGGCGCCGCCTCGCTGTCCCCGGACGAGGTCTTCGAGCGGGCCGCCGCGCACGGCGACGAGCACGTGGTGAAGTTCGCCGACACCGCGCTCGACGTCGGCGGCGAGCAGGCGCTGTCGTCCGCCCTGTACGCCGTGGAGATCAGCGAGCCGCTCAAAGCCGCCCCGTAACCGCCCCCGGAGCGCTCACCCGAACCGCACCGACCTCTTCGCCAGGCCCATCCAGAAGCCGTCGATGACACTGCGGCCGGCGGTGCTCTCGTCCCCGGCCGCCCCGAGCGTCACGAACAGCGGCGCGAAGTGCTCGGTGCGCGGGTGCGCGAGGCGGCCCGCCGGGGCCTTGTGCTCGAAGTCGAGCAGCGCGTCCAGGTCACCGGCGGCCAGCGCCCGCTGCCCCCAGTCGTCGAACTCCGCCGACCAGCCCGGCACTCCGGGGCCCTGGTGCCGGAGCGCGGCCAGGTTGTGCGTGAAGAATCCGCTGCCCACGATCAGCACGCCTTCGTCGCGCAGCGGCGCCAGCCTGCGCCCGATGTCCATCAGCCGCTGCGGGTCGAGACTGGGCATGGAGATCTGGAGGACGGGCACGTCCGCGTCGGGGAACATCTCCACCAGGGGCACGTACGCACCGTGGTCGAGCCCTCGGTCGGGTACGTCCTGGACGGGCGTTCCGGCGCCGCGCAGCAGCTTGCGCACCCTCTCGCCCAGTTCGGGGGCGCCGGGAGCCGGGTAGCGGACCGCGTAGTAGTGCTCGGGGAATCCCCAGAAGTCGTAGGTGAGGGGCACGGTGGTGGTGGCGCCGAGGGCCAGCGGCGCCTCCTCCCAGTGGGCGGAGACGACGAGGATCGCGGTGGGGCGGGGCAGCGCGGCGGAGACGGCCGCGAGTTCACCCGGCCAGAGAGGATCGTCTGCGAGCGGCGGCGCTCCGTGACTGAGGTACAGGGCGGGCATGCGCACTGCGGAGTTCGTCATGCACGCTAGTTTAACTTTCAATGAGGAGCTCTACCATGGACCGCATGAGCACACCGAAGAATGCGGCCCGCAACGACGCGACGCCGGCCACCGGAGGGCCGCGCTGGCTGAGTGACGAGGAGCAGCGCGTCTGGCGCGCGTACATCCACGCCACGACCCTCCTCGACGACACCCTGGACCGCCAGCTCCAGCGCGACGCGGGGATGCCGCACATGTACTACGGGCTGCTGGTGCAGCTCGCCCAGGCGCCGGGCCACCGGATGCGGATGACGGAACTGGCGAGGAACGCGAAGATCACCCGCTCCCGGCTCTCGCACGCCGTCTCCCGGCTGGAGAAGAACGGCTGGGTGCGCCGCCAGGACTGCACGTCCGACAAGCGCGGCCAGAACGCGATCCTCACGGAGGAGGGCTACGGCGTCCTCAGGGATGCCGCCCCGCAACACGTGTCACTGGTACGAAAGGCCATTTTCGACCGCCTCAGCGAGGAGCAGGTGCGGCAGCTGGGCGAGATCATGTGCGTCATCGCCGACGGCCTCGAACCGACGGGCACGGGCGCGGATCTGCCCTGGCTCCGCTGAGCGGAACCAGGGCAGATCCGGGGGCTGTCGGGCGGTCGCGGGTCAGTGCGCGACGACGGGGATGCGCACCTCGTCCTGTGCGCCCTCGCCGTCACCGGCGCCCGTGACGACCGGGGAGCTCGGCCGGCCGGTGTTGATCAGGGTCAGCGCGATGGTCGCCGAGACGACCAGGATGCCGACCGCCCACCAGATGGCGCTGGCGTAGCCGTGCACCATGGCCTGTGCCTGGAGCAGCTGCTCGTTGGTGGCTCCGGCCGCGTTCGCCGCGATGTAGGCGGTGGTGGCGCTCGCCGCGATGGTGTTCAGCAGGGCGGTGCCGATCGCGCCGCCCACCTGCTGCGAGGTGTTGACCATGGCGGACGCGACGCCGGCGTCCCGCGCCTCGACGCCGTGCGTCGCCAGGGACATGGCCGGCATGAACGCCGTACCCATGCCGAGGCCGAGCAGCAGCTGCGCGGGCAGGATCAGACCGGCGTACGAGGAACCGATCTCCAGCTGCGTGAGCAGCAGCATGCCGAGCGCGGCGACCAGGAACCCGGGGCCCATCAGCAGCCGCGGCGGAACCCGGGTCATCAGGCGGGCACCGATCTGGGTGGAGCCGGTGATCATGCCCGCGATCATCGGCAGGAAGGCGAAGCCGGTCATGACCGGCGAGTAGCCCTTCACGATCTGCAGGTAGTACGTCAGGAACAGGAACAGTCCGAACATCGCGATGACGGCCAGACCGAGGGAGAGGTAGACCCCGCCGCGGTTGCGCTCCAGCAGTACGCGCAGCGGCAGCAGCGGGTTCTTCACCCGGGCCTCGACGGTCACGAAGGCGGCGAGCAGGACGACCGCGGCGGCGAACAGGCCGAGCGTCGAACCGGCCAGCCAGCCGTCGCCCTCGGCGCGCGTGAAGCCGTAGACAAGGGAGACCAGGCCGAGGGTGGAGAGGACCACGCCGGGGATGTCGAGCGGCGAGCGGTTGCGGCTGCCGGCCGGCTCACGGATGAAGAAGTACGCGCCCAGGGCCGCGACCGCGGCGAAGGGGATGTTGACGAAGAAGGTCCAGCGCCAGTTCAGGTACTCGGTGAGGAAGCCGCCCAGGATCAGGCCGACGGCGCCGCCGCCGCCCGCGATGGCACCGAAGATGCCGAACGCCTTGGCGCGCTCCTTGACGTCGGTGAACGTCACCGCGAGCAGGGACAGCGCGGCGGGCGCGAGCAGGGCGCCGAAGAGGCCCTGGAGGGCGCGCGAACCGAGCATCATGGCCTCGCCGGACGCGGCGCCGCCGAGGGCGGAGGCGGCCGCGAAGCCGATCAGGCCGACGACGAAGGTGCGTTTGCGGCCCCACAGGTCGGCCAGGCGTCCGCCGAACAGGAGCAGCCCGCCGAAGGCGAGGGCGTAGGCGGTGATGACCCACTGCCGGTTGGCGTCGGAGATGCCGAGGTCCTGCTGGGCGGAGGGCAGGGCGATGTTCACGATCGTCGCGTCGAGCACCACCATCAGCTGGGCGAGCGCGATGAAGACGAGCGCCTTCCACCGGTTGGGATCGGGTATGGCCTCGGCGGTCGAGGACGGGGAGTGGGTTGTTCTTGGCATGGGAGTAGCCACCTAGGGATGCGAAAAGCCGAAAAAGGGACGTACGGCGCGCTGATGCGGGAGCCGACTGCTGGGGGTGCCGGCAGCTGGGAGTGGTGCCACGGCGGCCGGGAAATGGTGCCGTCGGCCGGGAGTGGTGCCGGCGTTCGGAATGTCTGTCTGCGAGCGGCTACCGGGGCCGGCGGAGATCCTCCAGAGTTGCTGCACTGCCGGGCAGCTCGGAGCGGGCGGGCGCTTCGAGCCCGTCGAGGAACAGCTGCAGATGACGGTGGACGAACTGGTCGAAGTTCACGCAGCCGCTGCCGGGCAGCGGGCGGGTGAGCTGGGACAGCGCCACCATGAGGTCTCCGACGGCTACGTCGGCGCGGAGACGGCCGGCCTTCCTGGCCCGGTCCATGAGGTTTTCGACGGCCGTTTCGAGGCGGTCACGCCCGGCGAGCAGATCCGCGTGGTTCTGGTCGAACCCCTCGGACAGCATCGGGCACAACGCCCCGATCCGCTCGTCCGCGGCCTCGTGGACGAACCGACGCAGGGCGCCGAACGGATCGCCGCCCTCCGCCGCGGCCGCCAGGAGAGCGGCCTCGGCGCGGTCGGCGGTGCGGGAGAGCACCGACAGCACGACGTCGTGGACCAGGTCCTTACGGTCCGGGAAGTGACGGTAGAGCGTGGCGTTGCCGACCACCGCGCGCCGCGCGATCTCGTCGAGCGGCACCTCGGGACCGAGCTCGACGAACATCTCGCGGGCCGCCGCGACGATCCGCTCCCGGTTCCGCAGTGCGTCGGCACGCGGACGCGGGACGGTACGCCCTACGGCGGGGGCACCGGTTCGGCTGGCCACCACGACTCTCCTCGGTGTTCGGATGCGGGGACGGCTTCCCCACTGTTCCGAAGCGGGGACAGCTTCCCCACTTCGTACGGACACAGGTGTAAACGGGGACGGCATCCCCAGTTATTTCGCGGAGCCATGTGACCTGAATCACAAGCCGCCCCACCATCGGCCCACCCAGCGAGCGCCTCCGGCCACCTCACCGGAGGGTGGGCGAACAGGAGCAGTCGGGACTGTCCGGGACAGAACGGGCAGGGCTGCATGGAGCGGAAGGCGATTCCCATGCAGCAGCCGCGCCCCCGCCCCGGCATAGCCGGCGGCCGCCACTCGCGCTCCCGCGCCCCGCGCCGCACCCTGACCTTCACCGCGGCCGCGGCCCTCGCCCTCACCGCGGTGACCTCGGTGGGCACGCCCGTCGGTACCCCCGGGCACGCGTCCGCAGGACCCGGCGGCACCCTCCGCCCCCAGGCCGTGGCCGACACCCGGGCCCAGGTCCGCGGCACTCCGGAGCCCGCGGGGCCGCCCGGTTCACGGGAGGCCGCCGAGGCAGCGGTCCAGCCCTGCCGGATATCGGGTGCCCATGGCGTCCAGATGTCGGAGGGAATGCCCACCGCGCCCGGCTACACGCGCTCGACCGGCGAGGTCCGCGCCCTCAACCTGATGATCGACTTCTCGGACGCACGCGGCAAGGGCCGCGCCCTCGACCGCTTCCAGGAGTTCGCCCCGCAGACCGCCGCCTGGTTCGACACCAGCAGCTACGGACGGCTGCGGTACATCCCCGAGGCCCCCGTCACCAGCTGGCTCCGGATGCCACTGCCGTTCGCCGAGTACGGGATCGAGCGGGGCGCCCCCTTCGAGCCGGGCTACCAACGGCTCGTCCAGGACATCGTCACCACCGCCGACCCCAAGGTCGACTTCTCCTCGTACGACCTGGTGAACATCCTGATGACCCCGAACGCGGGCCCCTCCGCCCTGGACACCGTGCTGTCCGTCACCTTCTCGGGCAACCAGGAGGCCCCGGTCGCCGACGGTGTCCCGCTCGCCAACACGTCGTTCGTCTACAGCCGGCAGGACGACGGTTCCGGTTCGTACGCGGAGACGGGTTTTCGCGTACTGCCGCACGAGAACGGCCACGTCTTCGGGCTGCCCGACCTGTACACCACGGACGGCGGCGCCGCCGTCGGGCACTGGGACATCATGTCCGAGGACTGGGGGGCCAACAACGACCTCCTCGGCTGGCACAAGTGGAAGCTCGGCTGGCTGGACAGCCACCAGATCGGCTGCGCCTCCCTCGCGGGCAAGACCGAGTTCACGCTCGCCCCGCTGTCCTCCCGGTCCGACAAGCGGAAGCTCGCTTTCGTCCCCGTGTCCGAGAAGACCGGCTACGCGGTCGAGGTGCGTACCCCCGGCGGCAACGACGACGCGGTCTGCAAGCCCGGCGTCCTGGTCTACCGCGTCGACGCGGACGTGGACACCGGCAACGGCCCCATCACCGTCGCCGACAGCGAGCGCGAGAGCGGGGGCTGCACCCGCCGCCCCAACGTCCACCTGGAACTCTCCGACGCCCCCTTCACTCCCGGCACGTCCTTCAAGGACCGCCGCACCGGCATCCGCGTCGACGTTCTGGACGCCGACGACGCCGGCAACCACCGCATCCGCATCACCCGCCGCTGACCCCCGCCCGCACCCCACCGCTCCCCCTTCGAGCGAGCCGCGCCGTCCATCCGCTAACCTGTCCTGAGCTGCCCCCAGGGGCAGTGTCGCCTCCGTAGCTCAGGGGATAGAGCACAGCTCTCCTAAAGCTGGTGTCGCAGGTTCGAATCCTGCCGGGGGCACTTGTGAAGTAGCAGGTCAGTGACGTCGAAGGGCCCTTCCGCGCAGTCGAGCGGAAGGGCCCTTCGGCGTTCGGGGGCGGATGGGTTCAGGTTCACAGGTCCCTCGGAACCGCGATCGGCCGTCCGGTCAGGACGCCCTGCGCACCGCCGCCGCCTTGCGCGCGGCGGCCAGCTCCGCGGACTCGCGGCGTCCGCGCGACGGCGCGGGCGAGCGCCGGGAGCGGCCGGGCCGGCCCCTGCCCTGGTCGGCGTCGCCCGTGGCGGTCCCGCCCGTGCGCGGGCGGTCGGCGGGCTCGGGCCTGACCGGCACGCCCGAGGGGGCCTGGGCGCCGGTGATCCGGCTCAGCTCGGCGTCGCCCGAACGCACGGCGGCGGTCTGCGGGTTGATCCCCGCCTCGCGCATCAGCCGGTGCATGTCGCGCCGCTGGCCGGGGGTGACCAGGGTGACGACCTTGCCGGACTCCCCGGCCCGCGCGGTACGGCCGCCGCGGTGCAGGTAGTCCTTGGGGTCGGTCGGCGGGTCGACGTTCACCACCAGGTCGAGGTTGTCGATGTGGATCCCGCGCGCGGCGACGTTCGTGGCGACCAGCACGCTGATCCCGCCGTTCTTGAACCGGTCGAGCGTGCGCGTGCGCAGCGGCTGCGACTTGCCGCCGTGCAGGGCCGCCGCGCGTACCCCGGCGTCCTGGAGGTCCTTGGTGAGCCGGTCCACCGCGTGCTTGGTGTCCAGGAACATCAGCACCCGTCCGTCCCTGGCCGCGATCTCGATCGTCGTCGCGTGCTTGTCCGCGCCGTGCACCTCAAGGACGTGGTGCTCCATCGTGGTGACGGCGCCCGCCGACGGGTCGACGGAGTGCACGACCGGGTCGGTCAGGAAGGTACGCACCAGCTTGTCGACGTTGCGGTCGAGGGTCGCGGAGAAGAGCATCGTCTGCCCGTCCTCCCTGACCTGCTGCAACAGCTCGGTGACGTCCGGCATGAAGCCCATGTCACCCATCTGGTCCGCCTCGTCGAGGACCGTGATCCGCACCTGGTCGAGGCGGCAGTCCCGGCGCTCGATCAGGTCCTTGAGCCGGCCAGGGGTGGCCACCACGACGTCCGAGCCGCGCCGCAGCGCGGACGACTGCCGGCCGATCGACATGCCGCCGACGACGGTGGCCACACTGAGGTTCAGCGCCTTGGCGTACGGCGTGAGCGCGTCCGTGACCTGCTGCGCGAGTTCCCGCGTCGGTACGAGCACGAGCGCGAGCGGCAGCTTGGGCTGCGCCCGCCTGCCGTAGGCGGCCGTACGGGTGAGCAGTGCCAGGCCGAAGGCGAGTGTCTTGCCCGAACCGGTGCGGCCACGGCCGAGCACATCGCGCCCCGCGAGTGCGTTGGGCAGGGTCGCCGCCTGGATCGGGAAGGGCTCGGTGACCCCCTCGGCGACCAGCGTGCTCTGCACGGAGGACGGCATGTCCAGTTCGGCGAAGGCCGTGACCGGGGGCAGTGCGGGGGTGACCGTGACCGGGAGGGCGAACTCGCCCTTCAGCGTCACCGGCCTGCGGGACCGGCCGCCACCGCCGCTGTTGTTGCTGCCACCGGTGCGGCCCGCGCCGGTTCGGTTGCCGCCGGTGCCGGCCGTGCGGGCACCGCTGCGGCTGCCGTTCCCCGAGCCGCCGCCGGACTTCTTTCCGGCACTGGTGTCACGATTGCCGCCGAAGCGGGCGTAGTTCGTACTCACTAGGAGTCCTCTCGATACCGGCACGTATCGAGGAAATCCCGGCGCCCTCGGCGGGGCCGCATTTCAAGAACGAGCCGAAGTCAACTAAAAACAAAAAGTAGGTCCGGCTCGTCTTAACAACGAACGGACCCGTCATATTCCCCGTGACACGCAAAAACGGGCTGGGACCTGCACCCAGGGTGCAGGTCCCAGCCGCGCTTGTCACCGCTGATCAGGCACGAAGCCGGTGATCAGTGATCAGGCGGGAACGATGTTCTCCGCCTGCGGGCCCTTCTGGCCCTGCGTGACGTCGAAGTTCACCTTCTGGCCTTCCTGGAGCTCACGGAAGCCGGAGGTGGCGATGTTCGAGTAGTGGGCGAAGACGTCGGCGCCGCCGCCGTCCTGCTCAATGAAGCCGAAGCCCTTTTCCGAGTTGAACCACTTCACGGTGCCAGTAGCCATGTCAAATCTCCTTCGGGGTAAAAACCCGGGGAACACACACTGTGCATGTCCCACGTCGCGCGATGATGACCCCGTCCGGGAGAAAAGCACCGGAAATACAAAAGAAAAGTGCGCCCAACGGATGCGAAGGTAACGAATCCGAGGAGAGCACTTGTAAGTCTTTTCGGGAACCACAACTGCAACTGCGAATAACCGTAGCATGCCGCGAGCATTTCGGCACGGCACATATTCGTGTCGCATCTCATCGCATCTCGCCCGCAGAGCGCCGGTGGGAATGTACCCCCGCCGGGCGGGAACCAACCGTCCCGAGCAGCATCTTCTTGCTCCGCACGGGGGGTGCAGGGACTGCCGGGGCTGTGGGGACTGCCGGGGCGGGGCCTGCTCCCCCGCCCCGCCCCCGGTGAGTGGTCCTCAGCCGACCCGGGTCAGCTTCGCGCCGAAGCCGGGTTCGGCCAGGGGGGACTGGAGCGCCACCGGCGCCGAGACCTTTCCGGGGCCCGCCCCGGCCGTCACCTCGCCGACCACGTCGCCCGCCTTCCCGGTGTGCGGCACCGGCTTGCCCGGCGCCCCGCCGATCGCCAGGTCCACCTTCAGACCCGGCCAGCCCACCGCCTTGAGGTCCTTCGTGGCCACGACCGGCGTACGGCCGCCGAGCCCGTCGTCCACGTACCCGACGACATCACCCTTCTTGACCACCGTGGCCGACGTGACGGCGGCCTGGGCCTTCTCGATGAGCTTCAGGCTGTCGAAGATCGCCTTGTCGAGCCGGTCGTTGAGCACGGTGCCGGTGGTCTGGTTCATCACCGCGCCGATGATCCGGCGCTCCTTGCCGTCCACGATCGTGCTCGCGGTGAAGAGCAGGTTGCCGCCGGCCGGGGTCGTCGAACCCGTCTTGATGCCGTTCACACCCGGCTTGAGCAGGATCTTGTTGTTGTTGTAGATCCGCTCCGGCAGTCCGGGGACCTCGACGTCGGGCATGTCGACGATCTTGCGGAAGATGTCGTTCTTCATCACCGCCCGGCCGAGCCTGATCTGGTCGACCGGCGTGCTGACCGTGCCCTTGTCGAAGCCGCTGGAGTCGGTGTACTTGGTGTTGGTCATGCCGAGGTCCTTGGCGGCCGTGTTCATCTTCTCGAGGAACTTGTCCTCCGACCCCGCGTCCCAACGGCCCAGCAGACGGGCCACGTTGTTACCGGACGGGATCATCAGCATCTGCAGCATCTGGCGCTGCGTGTACTCCTGGCCCGCCTTGATCTTCGCCGTGGACTCGTCGCCCTTGTTCCCGTCGTCCTCGCCCTGCTGGTCCACCTTTATCCTCGGGCCGTTCTCCTTGCCCGTGATCGGGTGGTCCTTGAGGATCACGTACGCCGTCATGACCTTGGCCATGCTCGCGATGGGCGCGGGCTTCTGCGGTCCCTCCGTGCCCATGCTGCCGACGCCGTCGACCTCGATCGCCGACTGGCCCTCGCCGGGCCACGGCATCTCGGTCCTGCCGCCGTCGAAGGTGAACGTCGGCGTCGCGCTCAGCGCCAGTTTCGCCTCCGGCAGCGGGCGCACGAACTGCACCACCGCGAAGATGACCAGCAGGAGCAGGACCAGCGGCGTCCAGATCTTGAACCGGCGCACGGTCGTCCGTACCGGCGTTTCCGGCGGCGCGGGCTTGTTCGTCAGCTCGGCGAGCAGGTCGAGCGGCGGCTTCGGCGGCACCGGCTGCTGCTTGGTCAGCTCGGCCTCGGGCAGGGCGGATGTGGCCGCCGCCGCAGGGGCGGGCTGCGGTCCGGCGGCCCACGCGGGCCCACCGGCGCGGCCGGACTGCCCCGGGCGCGAACCTGGCCGGCCCGCGCCCTGTCCGGGCGTGCGCGGCGGCCCAACAGGCCTTGCGCCGTCCGGCTTCAGCGGTACGAAAGTGCTGGTCCGCTCGGCGTCCGACTCGGGCCGGTCGGTCCGGGGGCCCTGGCGGCCCTTGACGTCCTGCCCGCTTCGGGAACCGCCCTTGGGCTCCGTGGGCGGCAGCTTCAGCATCGCCGTCGGCTGGTCGGTCTGACGCGCCGGACGCGGTGTCGTCCTGAAGACGGCGGTGGCCTGATCCACGCCCTTGCCGTCGTCGGGGTCGGCGTCGGCCTCGGCCTCGGTGTCGCCGTCGTCCGCGACGGGGGCGGCGTCGTTCTCGCCACTCTCGTCGGTGCCGGCACCGACCGCGGCGGCCTTGGCGTCTGCGTCCGCGTCCGCGTCAGGCTTGGCGTTCACGTCGAACTTGGCGTCCGCGTCGGGCTCAGCGTCCGCCTCAGGCGTGACGTGCGTGTGCGGCTTGGCGTCCGCGTCGAGCTTCCCGTCCGCGTCGGGCTTGATGTCCGCGTCAGGCTTGGCGACCGCCTCGGGCGTGTCGTGCGTGTGAGGCTTGGCGTCCGTACCGGTAGCGGCCCCGGTGGTGATCGCCTCGTCAGCGGCCTCCGCGTCGGTGGCATCGCTCGCAGCGGCGTCCGATCCGGTCGCGGCCGAGCCGGAAACGGCCGCGACCGTAACGGCCGAACCCGTCGCACCCGAACCAGCCGCAGCCGAGCCACCCGCACCCGAGCCACCCGCATCCACGTCAGCCGCAGCCACGTCAGCCGCGTCCGTCCCCGCCGAAGCGGGATCGTCGACGTGCACGGCGTCTTCCCCGCGCCCGGCATCGCCGCCCGCGACAGACCCCTCGCCCGACACCGACTCGTCGTCTGCGACCTCGCCGTCCACGACCTCGCCGTCTACGACCTCGTCGTCCGCCGCCTCGGCATCCAACTCCGCCTCGGCACGCGACTCGGTGTCGGCAGCAGCACCCGTGCCGGTAACCGCACCCGTGCCGGCCGCACGTACACCGGTGGCAGCACCCGCACCGATGTCCCCACCCGCGTCCCCGACCGGCTCCGCGGACGGTTCCGCCGGCTCCTCGGTCGTGGCCACCCAGGCCGCCACCGCCGCCCGCAGACGCGAGTCCTCCGCCTTCGGGGCGTCGTCGGACGCCGCCCCGGAGTCGGCCCCCGCTCCGGCACCCTCGTCAGCGGCACCCTCGTCAGCGGCACCCTCGCCCTCGTCCGCCGCCCCCGGAGCAGAGTTCCGCTCCGGTTCCGGCTCCGCGGCCGGGTCCGCCGCCTCCCGCGCCCTCTCGCGGAAGACCGCGAGCCGGGGATCGCGTTCGCTCTCAGCCGTCTCCCCCGACGACTTCCGCTGCTCCGACTTGCCGGGGGACTCGCCCGCCACCGATGCCTCCTCAACGCAAAAAGGTCGTAGCGGGGTTATCCCCCGCCTGTCCGATCCATGGACCAGTGTCCCGCTACGGAACCCGCACCCACGTGCTAGACGAGAACGACATACCTACTGGTTCCCGTACGAAGCGACCAGGCACCCTCGACAGATGAATGTGAGAGGGGTCACCCTGTCATTCATCCACGCGGGGAGGCATGGATGGGCAGGAGCCGCAGAACAATTCCGGAGGAGCTTCTGTTGCTCGCTCTGGACCCGGCAACGGGTACCACAGCGCAGCCGCAGTCGCTCGACCTCGGCCTGGCCGGGGCACAGCTAGTGGAGCTGGCTCTGGCAGGACGGATAGCCCCTGACGGGGATCGTATCGCCGTGGTGATGCCACGGCCGACCGGAGATCCGACACTGGACTCCGCACTGGAACTGCTGCGCCGTCGCGGCAGCCCGGTCCGGGCGGTCCACTGGATCGGCGGGCCCCGACTGGGGCTGCGCCAGATCTATCTCGCGCACCTGGAGCGGTGCGGCATGGTGCATGCCGTGTCGGGCCAGATGTGCGGGGTGCTGCCGACGACTCGCTACCAGGCGACCGACACGGCAATCAGCCGGGACATCCGTGCCCGGCTGGACAGTGCGATCCGCACCGGCGTACCGCCGGACCCGCGGACCGCGGCGCTCGCCGCACTGGCCCACGCGGTCGGCCTCGGCAAGCATTTGTATCCCGGCAACGAGGGCCGGTCGTCCAGGTCCCGTCTCCGGGACCTGATTCGGCACGACCCCATGGGCGGACTCGTGGCACACGCCGTGATGGACGTCCAGAACGGTGTGGCCGCTCAGCCACGCCGTGCAGCACCCGGCACAGCCGCGGTCCCGGGCAACCCGGGCGGCGGCGGTGGCGTAGTACGCCAGTCCGCGTCGGCGTCGATCACCACGCAGCCGCACCGCGGCAGCATGGCCCGAGCCGCGGCGCACTGACACCGCAGGAGTGCACGACCGCACCACCCGAGTAAGCCGCCGCACCGACGTCCCCAAGACCCGGTTCGGGAGCCGCAACAACGCGCGGGGCAGTGGACCGGCCGTCCGGACGAGGGCCGGGCCGCCGCCCCGCGCGTACTCGTGCGTCACCACCGACACCACCGACACCACCGTCACCGGCAGCGCCACCAGCACCGCCGTCGATGCGACCGCGTCCGTACGGATGCGTACTCGTCGCAGCACCCTGTGTCGCCATTCGCCAGCGCGATCCGGCCAGTTGGTGGCAGGCTGCTGAACAGTAGATACGCGCAGCACGCAGCCGGAGGTGCAGTTCCCGTGGCGTCCCCCAACATCAATCCCACCGTCAGGCGACGTCGACTGGGCCAGGAGCTGCGTCGGCTCCGCGAGACCAAGGGCCTCACCGCCGAGGGCGTGGCCGAGAAGCTGCTGGTCTCGCAGTCCAAGATCAGCCGGCTGGAGAACGGCCGCCGCAGCATCAGTCCGCGCGACGTCCGTGACCTCTGCGGGGTGTACGAGGTGGAGGACCCCCGGGTCGTCGAGTCGCTGATGCAGATGGCCAAGGACTCGCGCCAGCAGGGCTGGTGGCACGCCTTCGGTGACATCCCGTACAGCGTCTACATCGGCCTGGAGACCGACGCCGAGAGCCTGCGCGTGTACGAACCCCAGGTCGTGCCGGGCCTGTTGCAGACCCCGCAGTACGCGGAAGCGGTCATCTCCGGCGCGCTGCCCGAGAGCACCCCCGAGGAGTGGGCCAAGCGCGTCGGCGTGCGGCTGCGCCGGCAGGAGCGCGTCACCACCGCCGCGGCCCCGCTGCGGCTGTGGGCGGTCGTCGACGAGGCGGCGCTGCGACGGATGGTCGGTGACCGGCACCTGATGCTGGCACAGCTGGAGTACCTGCAGGAGCTGGCCCGGCTGCCGCACGTGACGGTGCAGGTGCTGCCGTTCAAGGCGGGCGCACACACGGGCCTGAGCGGGCACTACGCGATCCTGGAGTTCCCGGAGACCACCGACTCCAGCGTGGTCTACATCGAGGGCGTGACGAGCGACCTCTACCTGGAGAAGACGGCCGACGTCCAGAAGTACACGGTGATGTACGAACATCTGCGGGCCAAGGCGCTGAGCGCGGAGGACTCCCAGGAGTACATCGACGAGATCGCGAAGGGTTACGCAGCCTCGTGACCTGGTGACGCCAGGCCGCCCGGCACGGCTCCCGGGGCCCGGCGGCGACCGGATCGCCCTGGAGATCCCTCTGGAGTCGCGTACCGTACACCGTCGCGCCACAGCAGTGGAAGACCCATCGGTATATGCCATCCGGTCGAGTGAACGGCCGCCCTGGGCAGGTGAGTTCCGGCGTAGCGTCGATCACGCCAAGCAAGACCGTTGGCAGTCACAGTGAACGACGGAACGACTGGTGGAGGCGACACGAACATGGCAATTCTCAAGGGCGCGACGGCCGAGTGGACGAAGTCCTCGTACTCCGGTGGCAACGGAGCTTGCGTGGAGGTGAAGTCCCCCGCGGTCCAAGCCATCGACGTACGGGACTCGAAGGCTCCCGAGGGGCCTTCTCTGTCCTTCGCCCCCGGCGCGTGGACGTCGTTCGTCTCCGAGGTCGGCCAGGGAACCCTCGGCCGCTGACAGGCGCGAGCAACACGCACCGAGCGACACGCACTGAGCAACACGCACTGAGCCCTCTCGTCCGGCCCGCCGTCCTGGCCGAGGGGGCTCCTCGCATTTCCGGCTCCCGGCCCCCGGCCCTCGGCCACCGGTCCTCGACCGCCGGCTCCCGCGCTCCCGGCTCCCGCCAACGGCGGTCCAGGCTGCCGCCCCCTCAGCGCAGCTCGTCGACGTAACGGTCGGTGCCCACCACCGTCGGCACGAACGGCGCCACCAGCTCCACCCGTCCCAGTCCCGCCTCCGCGACCGCGTCGCCGAGCCCGCCGAAGCGTTCCTGCCACCTCTCGCGCGGGTCCTCCTCCAGGAACCACAGCAGCGTCAACCGGGTGTCCACCCCCTCGACCTGCTTGACGTACGTCATCCGGTCCCCGGGCAGCGGTGTCGGCCGGAAGACGGTGACCATGGCGGCGGAGGAGCCCGCAAGCTGCTTGGGCAGGTGCGAGGAGCGCAGCCACTCCAGCAACTCCGCGCGCTGCTCGGCGTCCCGGGCGTCGATCACCTCCAGGACGAGCCCCCGGTAGGGGTGGTCCAGGGCGTGGAAGTCGCGGGGGCCCGCCGCTCCGTCCCGGTAGACGGTCGCCTCGTGGTCCTGGAAGGCGGTGAAGACGTGGGTACGGGCCTGGTGCACACGACCGTCCCTGTTGAGGCGCTTGTTGATGGCCACCGTCCACTTCATGTGCTCGTCGTAGCGGCCCTCGGTGATCCAGTACGTGCTGAGGTAGCAGCCCGCGGTGACCGGGTCGGCGACGGCCGAGGTGGCCGGGTGGCGCAGGAGCTGGAGGTCCCGGGTGGCCACCCAGCGGCGACCGGCGTACATCCAGGGCATCGCCATCGCGCCGGCCATGAAGTGGTCGTCCTCGTACCAGCGGTTGTACGCGTACTCCTGGCCGGGGTGGGGCTCGACCATGGTGATCAGCGCGTGGCCGGGGCGCACCCCGTAGGGGCCGACCGCCGCCAGCTCCGCGTACGTACCGCTCCGGGTGTCCTCGCTCATCCCTGCCCCTTCCAAGTGGCTTGCGACAGACCTACTCTGACGGCCCGTCAGGAAATCGGCCAGAGCCAGGGGGAAACCAGGTGCGCAGCGATCTCATCGAGGGCAGGACCGTCGTGGTGTCCGGTGTCGGCGCGGGACTCGGCCATCAGGTCGCCGCCGCCGTGATCCGCGACGGCGGCAACGCGGTGCTGGGCGCCCGCACCGAGGCCAATCTCGCCAAGTGCGCCGCCGAGATCGACCCGGAGGGTTCCCGGACGGCCTGGCTGCCCACGGACATCACCGACGAACGCAGCTGCGCCGCCCTCGCCGCACACGCGGTGAAACGCTTCGGCCGGATCGACGCCGTCGTCCATGTGGCCGCGTACGACACCTACTTCGGCGGTCTGGAGTCCGCCGACTTCGCCGCGTGGCAGCAGGTCCTGGACGTCAATCTGCTCGGCACCCTGCGGATGACCCGGGCCTGCCTGCCGGCCCTGAAGGAGCGCGGCGGCTCGGTCGTGATCATCGGAACCCAGTCGGCGGTGGCCGCACCGACGGAGGTCGAGCAGGCGGCGTACGCGGCGTCCAAGGGCGCGCTGACCTCGGCCTCGTACGCCCTGGCCCGGGAGCTCGGCCCGCACCGGATCAGGGTCAACACGGTGCTGCCGGGGTGGATGTGGGGCCCACCCGTGCAGGGGTACGTGGCGTATGCGGCGCAGACGGAGAACGTGCCGGAGGCGGAGGTACGGGGGCGCCTGACCGCCCGCATGGCGCTGCCCGAGCTGGCGACGGACGGGGACGTGGCGGACGCGGTCCTCTTCTTCACCTCGGACCGGTCACGGGCCATCACCGGCCAGCAGCTGCTGGTGAACGCGGGTGAGCTGATGCGGTGAGGGGCCGGATGGGGGCCGGGGCTTTCGCGCGCCGTCCGTGCGGCAGGGGCGCGGCGGACCGCGCAGCCGGCATCGAGGCACCCGCACGCCGTACGGCCGCCCCCTCACCCCCGTGGGTAGCGTGCCAGCCAGCCCGGGGCGCTGGAGGTCGGGCCGTGCAGGGCCGGGCCCTGGGTCATCTCCATCGCGAAGTCGTCGGCGAGCGCGAGGACGGTGGGCCGGCCCTCCAGCTCGGCGAGCCAGCCCGGCGGCAGCGCCGTCTCGCCGTGCATCGCCCCGAGCAGCGCCCCGCACAGCGCGCCGGTGACGGCGGAGGACCCGCTGTGGTTGACGGCCAGCCGCAGCCCGTGCCGGACGTCCTCGCCGACCAGCGCGCAGTACACGGCGACCGCGAGGGCCCCCTCGGGCGTCCGTGCGTCCCCCAGCGCCTCGACCCGCTCCGGGGCGGGCATGCCCTGCCGTACGCCGCCGAGCGCGGCCTGCAGCGCGTCGGTGACGCCTTGGTGGCCGGGGCGGGCCGCGAGCTGCGCGAGGGCGCGCTGCACGGCGCCGTCCAGACCCTCCCCCCTGGTCAGGCCGTGCACGACGACGGCCAGCGCCCCCGAGGCCAGACAGGAGGCGGGGTGTCCGTGGGTCTGGGCCGCGCACTCGACGGCGAGCTGGAAGACGAGCTGGGGCTCCCAGCCGACCAGCAGGCCGAACGGTGCGGACCTGGCGAGGGCCCCCGGGTCGGTGGCCTCCGGGTTCCTGGGCTGCGCGAGGGTGCCCATGCCGGGGTCGCGGAGCGCGGTGAGGCAGGCACGGCCGGGAGAGCGCCTGGCGTACAGCCATTCCTCGCGGGCCAGCCAGCCGTTGTCGGCGCGGCGCTCGTCGGGGCCCCAGTCGTACTGGGTGGCGACCCAGCGCAGATAGGCGCGGTGCACGTCGGTCGGCGGGTGCCAGGCGCCGGTGTCCCGGCGGACCTGGGCGCGGATCAGGCCGTCGACGGTGAACAGGGTGAGCTGGGTGGTGGCGGTGACCGTCCCGCGCGCCCAGGCCCGCGCGGCGTCCGGCGCCGCACCCGGCGCCGCGCCCGGTACCGGCAGCAGGTCGATGACCCCGGCCGGGCCGTGGGCCTCCCGTATCGCCGCGAGCGGGAGGGTGTCGACGGCTGCTCCGAGGGTGTCGCCGAGCGCGCCGCCCAGCAGTGCGCCGCGCACCCTGCTGCGGAAGTCCTGCTGCTCGGCGCGGCCCCAGACACCGGTCGCGGCGGCGGTGGCGGCTGTACTGCTCATGGCGGGACACAGTAGTAGATCGGGTTGTGGCCTTTCAGGTTCAGAAAAGCCACAACCCGGTCAGTTCTGTGCAGTTGGGTTGAGTAAATCGGAGTGCCTCACTCCGATTCTCCGGCCGATTCAGTCAGTGACCCGAATCTGTTTCAGTCCGTGACCCGAATCCGGTTCAGTCCGTGATCGGAATCTGCCCGTTCGCGGCCGTGCCCTGGTCGGGGACCTGGGTGGTGGACTTGGCCCCCTTCTGTGCGATGCCCTTGAGCAGGGCGGTCAGGTCGACGCCCGTGGTGGAGCTGAGGAGTTCCATGCCCTGGGCGACGTTGTCCGTGACGGTGCGCGAGAGCTGCGAGGCGCCGTCCGTGGAGATCACCGTCATCTTGTCGATGGCGCTGAGCGGCTCGGCGGCCTTGGCGACGACCTGCGGCAGTGCCTCGACCAGCATCTGGATGACGGCCGCGTCACCGTACAGCGCGAACGCGTCGGCCTTCTTCCGCATGGCCTCGGCCTCCGCCGCCCCCTTCGCGGCGATCGCGGCGGCCTCCGACTCGCCCTCGACCCGGACGGCCGCGGCGAGCGCGGCACGGCGCAGCCTCTCGCCCTCACCGGTGAGCCTGGAGCGCTCGGCGTCCGCCTCGGCCTCCTTGACCTGGCTGATCCTGCGCGCCTCGGCCTCCTGCTCGGCCTGGTAGCGGGCGGCGTCCGCGGGCTTGCGGACCTTGGTGTCCAGCTCGCGGTCGGTCAGCGCGGCCTGCCGCTGGGCGACCTTCTCCTGCTCGGAGAGGACCTCCTGCTGGCGTGCCGCCTCGGCCAGCGGCCCCGCCGCGTTCGCCTTGGCGGCGGCGCCCTCGGTCTCCACCCGGATCTCCGCCTGCTTGAGGTAGAACGTCCGCTCCGCGACGGCGATCTCCTCGGCGGCCTTCAGCCTGGCCTGCTCGGAGGCCCGCTTGGCGATCGCCTCGGCGATGTCCGCCTCCTGGCGGGCACGGGCCGCCTCGGGCCTGCCCAGGTCCTCCAGGTAGGAGCCCTCGGTGGTGATGTCGTGGATCTGGAAGGCGTCCAGCACCAGGCCCTGCCCGGACAGGCTGGCCTCGGCCTCCTCCGCGACCTGGCCCGCGAACGCGGCCCGGTCCCTGATGATGTCCTCGACCGACATCCGGCCGACGATGGCGCGCAGCGCGCCGGACAGCACCTCCTGCGTGAAGCTCACGATGGAGCCCTGCTGCTGGAGGAAGCGCTGGGCCGCGGCCCTGATCGCGTCCTCGTTGCCGCCGACCTTGACGATCGCGACGCCTTCGAGGTTGGCCTTCACCCCGCGCAGGGTGACCGCGCCGCGCACGGCGATGGGGATCTGCCTGCTGGACAGGTCGAGGGTGGACTTCTGCTGGACGAAGGGGACGACGAAGACGCCGCCGCCGACCACGACCTTCTGTCCGCTGTTGTCGGTGCTGATCCGGCCGGTGACCGGGTCGGTGGACTTCTTGCCGCGCCTGCCGGTGATGATGAACGCCTCGCTCGGCCCGGCCACCTTGTAGCGCGAGACGACGACGAGGGCGAGCAGGACGAGGAGTACGACGACTCCGACGACGGCGATGACGACTGGACTCATGGGCGTTCCCCCGAGAAGTGGGTGGTGCGTTACGTGACGGTCAGCGGGCGGCTGTCAGCGTTCGACAGGGCGGACGGCGACGGACGTCGAGGAGAGACTGGCCTCGACCCACACGTCCGCCCCCCGGGCCAGTGGTGTCGCGCTCTTCGCCGCGTACTTCACCGGCTGGCCGCCGAGACGGAGCAGCACCTCGCCGTACCCCTCGGCCGGTATCGCCGTGACCACCGACCCCGCGCTCCCGATCAGGTCCTCGCCGCGCGGTGTCGCGTCGGTCTGGTCCCTCATCAGCACACGGGTGAACCGCATGGTCAGCCAGCCGGCCACGAGCCCGGCGACGATGCCCACCCCCGTGGCGGCACCGGCACCGAACCCGGTCGTGCCCAGCGTGATCGCCCCGGCGAAACCGAGCATCGCCGTGAATCCGGCGACGGCCGGCAGCGAGAGCAATCCGTCGAACAGCCCCTCCAGGGCGGAGAATCCGCCGAAGACGGCCTCCAGCAGCCCGTCGAAGATCAGCGCGAGGAGCAGCACCACCAGTCCCGCGATGCCGAGACCGAGAAACAAGGTCATGTCTGCCCCTTCCCCCAGGAACGCCGATCCGCCGACTTCACTGACCTGTCCGAACCCTCGCACACGGCACTGACATTCGACATTGCCCGATCCCGGCAATCTTTACGCGCTCTTGATGCCGTACCGGCGACGGCCGCCCCGGTACGCCGAAGGGCGCCGCCGCAACAGCGACGACGCCCTTGGTGGCCCGGTGGTTCCGGCTCAGTCCCCCAACACCGGGAGCAGTTGCGGAAGATGTCCGTCCGAGGCGCGGGCGGCGGCCACGCGCTCCTCGGGCACCTCTCCGTACAGCGTGGTGCGCGGTCGTGAGGGGCGCCCTGCGGCGTCCGCGATGGCGATCAGGTCCTGGACGGAGCGGTACGAGCCGTAACTCGAACCCGCCATCCGCGAGATGGTCTCCTCCATCAGCGTGCCGCCGAGGTCGTTGGCCCCCGAGCGCAGCATCTCCGCCGCGCCCTCGGCGCCCAGCTTCACCCAGCTGGTCTGGATGTTGGTGATGTGCGGGTGCAGGAGCAGCCGCGCCATGGCGGTGACGGCGCGGTTGTCCCGGACGGTCGGCCCGGGGCGGGCGATACCGGCCAGGTAGACGGGCGCGTTGGTGTGGATGAACGGCAGTGTCACGAACTCCGTGAAGCCGCCCGTCTCCTGCTGGATGCGGGCGAGGGTGCGCAGGTGGCCCAGCCAGTGCCGGGGCTGGTCCACATGCCCGTACATCATGGTGGAGGACGACCGCAGTCCCACCTCGTGGGCGGTCCTGATGACGTCGATCCACTCGGCGGTCGGCAGCTTCCCCTTCGTCAGGATCCAGCGCACCTCGTCGTCGAGGATCTCCGCCGCCGTGCCGGGGATGGACCCGAGACCGGCCTCCTTCGCCGCGGTCAGCCATTCGCGGAACGAAAGTCCGGTCCTGGTGGCCCCGTTGACGACCTCCATCGGTGAGAAGGCGTGCACGTGCATGTCCGGCACGCGCTCCTTCACCGCCCGTGCGATGTCGAAGTAGGCGGTCCCCGGCAGGTCCGGGTGGATGCCGCCCTGCATGCAGACCTCGACGGCGCCCACGTCCCACGCCTGCGCGGCGCGGTCGGCGACCTGGTCGAGGGAGAGGGTGTACGCGTCGGCGTCGGTGCGGCGCTGGGCGAAGGCGCAGAAGCGGCAGCCGGTGTAGCAGACGTTGGTGAAGTTGATGTTCCGGGTGACGATGTACGTGACGTCGTCGCCGACCACGTCCCGGCGCAGGGTGTCGGCGATCCGGCACAGCTCGTCGAGGGCGGGCCCGTCCGCGTGCAGCAGTGTCAGCGCCTGGGCGTCCGTCAGGCCGGTCGGGTCGTCGGCGGCCTGGGACAGCGCCGCCTTCACCTCGCCGTCGATGCGGCTGATGTCGCCGGCGATCTGCGAGGGCACCATGCCGGGCGCCGCGGCCTCACGCAGCGCCTCCCAGTCTCCGTACACGGCGTCGAAGTCGTCGCGCCGGTCGCCGGTGCGGCCCTCGGTGTCGATGGTGTGGTGCAGGTCGGTGCGGCCGGTCGCGGTGAACGCCTCGTCGGGCTCCTGCCAGGGCAGGCCGGTCGGCATGACGTCCGCCTTGGCGAGTCCGGTCTCCGGGTCGGCGAGCGCCCGCACGTGCGGCACCAGCCGGGGGTCGAGCCAGGGCTCGCCCCGCTGGATGAACTCCGGGTAGATGGTGAGGCGTTCGCGCAGCGTGAAGCCCGAATCCGCGGTCCTCGCGGCGAGTTCGTCGATGTGCGGCCAGGGGCGCTCGGGGTTGACGTGGTCGGGGGTGAGCGGCGAGACACCGCCCCAGTCGTCGATGCCGGCCCCGATCAGCAGTGCGTACTCCTCGTCGACGAGGTTCGGCGGCGCCTGGATGCGGGCGCCCGGCCCGAGGATGTGCCGGGCGACGGCGATGGTTGCCGCCAGCTCCTCCAGCTCCGCGTCCGGCATCCTGCCCATGGCCGTGTCCGGCTTGGCGCGGAAGTTCTGCACGATGACTTCCTGGATGCCGTGGTACGCGCGCGCCGTCCTGCGCAGCGCGAACAGCGAGTCCGCCCGCTCCTCGAAGTCCTCGCCGATCCCGATCAGGATGCCGGTGGTGAAGGGGACGTTGGACCGTCCCGCGTCCTCCAGCGCCCGCAGCCGCACCGCCGGCTCCTTGTCGGGCGACCCGTGGTGCGGCCCGCCCGGCTCGCTCCACAGCCGGGTGGCCGTGGTCTCGAGCATCATCCCCATCGAGGGCGCGACGGGCTTGAGCCGCTGGAGCTCCGTCCAGGTCATCACGCCCGGGTTGAGGTGCGGCAGCAGCCCGGTCTCCTCAAGCACCCGGATCGCCATGGCCCGTACGTACGCGAGGGTGTCGTCGTACCCCTCAGCCTCCAGCCACTCGCGCGCCTCGGGCCAGCGCTCCTCGGGCCGGTCGCCGAGCGTGAACAGGGCTTCCTTGCAGCCCGCCGCCGCACCGGCGCGGGCGATCTCCAGCACCTCGTCCGGCGACAGGTACATCCCGTGCCCCGCCCTGCGCAGCTTGCCGGGGACGGTGACGAAGGTGCAGTAGTGGCACTTGTCCCGGCACAGCCGGGTCAGCGGGATGAAGACCTTCTTCGAGTACGTGATGACGCCCGGCCGTCCGGCCGCCTCAAGTCCCGCGTCCCGCACCCGGGCGGCGGAGGCGGAGAGGTCGGTGAGGTCCGCGCCGCGTGCCTGGAGGAGGACGGCGGCCTCGGTGACGTCGAGGGCGACGCCGTCCCTGGCACGTTTGAGGGCACGCCGCATCGCGCTCTCGGTGGGGGGAGGAGTCGTGGGACCTTGGCTGGTGGGCTGCGCTGCGGAGCTGGTCATCTTTTGAGGATACGTTCGGCGCCCGGGCCCGGTTCTCGCACCGCACGCGTGACCCCCGGCACACCTTCCCGCCTCAGAGGTACGGGGCGAAGCCGTCCAGGGTGGCGAGCACCTCGGCCTCGGCCGCCGGCGGCAGTTGCAGCACCACCTCCTCGATCCCCAGCTCCTCGTAGTGCGCCAGCTTGCCGGCGCTCGGCAGCACCGCGTACGGCACCACCTGGAGCCCCGACGGATCGCGGCCCGCCGCCTCCCACACCTCGCGCAGGGCCGGGATCGACTCGCCGAGCCCGTGCCCGCCGATCGGCATCCAGCCGTCGGCGTAGGCCGCGATGTCCGCGAAGAGCCTTGGTCCCGCCGCCCCGCCGACCAGGATGCGCGGTGCTCCCCCGGCCGGCTTCGGGTGCGCCTCACTCGCCCGTACCGACTCGAACTCACCCTCGTACGCGGTGGGTTCATCGGCCCACAGGGCCCGCATCAGGGCCACCCGGTCCCGTCCGAGCTCCCGCCGGGTGCGCCACCGCACGCCGTGGTCGGCGGCCTCCTCCTGTTCCAGCCGAATCCGAGCCCCAGCGTGAACCGCCCGCCCGACAGGTGGTCCAGGGTCGCGATCTGCTTCGCCAGGCCGATCGGGTCGTGCTGCGTGATCAGTGTGATCCCGGTGCCGAGCCCCAGCCGCCGGGTCACCGCGGCCGCCTGCCCCAGCGCGACGAACGGATCGAGCGTCCTGGTGTACTCGCGCGGCAGGTCTCCGCCCGCCGGGTACGGAGTCTCGCGTCCGACCGGGATGTGCGTGTGCTCGGGCAGGTAGAGACCGGCGAAGCCGCGCTGCTCCAACTCGCTCGCGAGCCGTACGGGGGTGATCGTCTCGTCGGTCAGGAAAATCGTCGCCGCGATCCGCATGCAAACTCCTCCGTCAGGAACCTGGTAGCCGCCACACGCTAAGGCGTACGGTGCCGAAAGCCGAGAGTCCGAGCGGATCCGGCCCTCACGGGGAAGGGCGCATCGCCATGCGCATGAGCACCAGGACCACCACCACGTTCCTCCTCGCGGGCACCCTGTTCCTGGGCGCCCCTGCCGTGTCGCTGTCCGCCGCATCGGCCGCGCCCACGGCGCGCACCACGGCGACGGCGGCGCACGGCCGGAGCCTGCCGGGCGCCGCGCCCGCCGCCCGTACCGGGGCGGAGAGCCGGACGCCCGCGACCGTGCACGCGGCCGAGTCGAAGCCCAAGCCCAAGAAGAAGCGGAAGAAGTCGAAGGGCCTCGCGAGCGGCCTGGTCATCGGCCTGGTGCTCGGTGTGGTCGTCCTGGTCGTCCTGGTGGTCGTCGTCCTCCTGCTGGTGCGCCGCAACCGCCGCAGCACCTGAGCCCCGGCAGCAGGGGCCGGACGTTCCTCAGTCGGCGACCACCAGCGCGGGCGTGTCCTTCGTCAGTACCTCGCCCCGGAAGAACGCCGGGCTGCGCCGCTGCATCACCAGCATGATCACGAAGCCGACCAGCAGCAGTCCGACGCCGATCACGAACACCGAGCCCACACCGAAGACGGACGAGCCGCTTCCGTACGCCGGGTCCCACATGTCGTACAGCGTCTTCGCGAAGACGGCCGCGAGCAGCGCGCCGCCCAGCACCGGGAAGACGCCCTTGAAGAAGGCGTCGCGCACCGACCGCGTCAGCTCGTGCCGGAAGTACCAGGTGCAGGCGAACGAGGTGAGCGCGTAGTAGAAGCAGATCATGAGGCCGAGCGCGTAGATCGTGTCGACCAGGACGTGCTCGCTGACCAGGGTCATCACCGTGTAGAAGACGCCGGTGGCCACGCCCGCGTGGACGGTCGCGCGCCCCGGGCTCTTGAAGCGGGGGTGCACCCGGGAGTACGCGGCGGGCAGCGCCTCGTACGAGGACATCGCAAGCACGGTGCGCGCCACCGGGATGAACGTGGTCTGCAGGCTCGCCGTCGCGGAGGCCAGCACGGCGACGAAGAGCAGGATGCCGAGTACGGGGCCCATGACGGGGCCCGCGAGGGCGGCGAAGACGTTGTCCGAGGTCTCGGGGTTGCCGAGCCCGAGGCCCTTGTCCCCCGACCCGACGGCCATCTGCGCGGCGACCGCGGTGGCCAGGTAGGAGCCGACCAGGACGACCATCGCGATGAGCGCGGCCCGGCCGGGCGTCTTCTCAGCTCCGGTGGTCTCCTCGTTGGCGGTCAGGCAGGCGTCCCAGCCCCAGTACATGAAGATCGACAGGGACAGCCCCGCGGTGAAGGCGGCGAAGGAGCCCACCGAGAAGGGGTTGAACCAGGACCAGGAGAAGTCGAGGCCGCCCGCGAACTCGGGCAGGCCGCTGTCCGCCTTGCTGAACGCCATCACGACGAACAGCGCGAGCACGGCGAGCTGGAGTCCCACCAGGGCGTACTGCACGCCCTTGGTGGCGGTCATGCCGCGGTAGCTGACCAGGGTGGCGAGGGCGATCAGGGCGAGGCAGGTGAGGATGTGCACCGGTTTGCTGTCGTCGAGCCCGGCGATCGCCTCGCTGCCGGTGACCTCGCCCGCGAGGAGCCAGAAGTACGAGGTGGCGACCCCCGCGAGGTTCGACAGGACGATGATCGTGGCCACCACCAGACCCCAGCCGCACATCCAGCCGACCCGCGGCCCGAAGGCCTTCACGGTCCAGGTGAAGGAGGTGCCGCAGTCCGGCATGACCTTGTTGAGCTCGCGGTACGCGAAGGCCACCAGCAGCATCGGCAGGAACCCGGCGAGGAAGATCGCGGGCATCTGGAGGCCGACCTCGCCGGCCGTGGAGCCGAGGGTGGAGGTAAGGCAGTAGACGGGGGCGACGGTGGAGATGCCGATGACGGCACTGCCGAAGAGGCCCACCGAGTTGCCGCCGAGGCCCTTGCTGCGTACACCGTCACCGGGCTGGTGCGGGGCGGCATCCTCGGGGACGCCCCTTACCGGGTCTCCGGCCTGCGGCTTTGCTTCCACCTGAGTCATGAACAGGACGTTAAGTCCTGCGGTTTCCACATCCGGAGGGTTGAAGTCCGCTCAGAGTTCCTTGACTTGAGAGGGACAAAAACCTCAAGGATCAAGGAACCCAAGGAGAAAGGCAGATGGCACCCACCCAAACTACGAGTCAATCCACTCCTCCCCCCTATGCGAAAACCGCAGGTCCGTCCACTTTGTACCGATTCCAAATTTTCCCGTCGTCCCTCTTCCGGGGCTCCGCGCGG
This sequence comes from Streptomyces sp. NPDC091272, assembly GCF_044757485.1. Lineage (NCBI taxonomy): Bacteria > Bacillati > Actinomycetota > Actinomycetes > Kitasatosporales > Streptomycetaceae > Streptomyces > Streptomyces sp. NPDC091272. The sequence goes on along the minus strand of NZ_JBIVVC010000004.1, from coordinate 321,761 downwards.
TGACGCGTGCCTCACCCGGGCCACACCACCGCCTGGAGTTCGCTGTACGCGTGCAGTGCGTAAGAGCCCACGTCACGGCCCACTCCGCTCTGCTTGAAGCCGCCGAAGGGCGCCTCCATGTTGCGGCCCACGGTGTTGATGCCGACCCCGCCGGCCCGCAGCTGCCGCGCCACCCGGAAGGCACGGGCGACGTCGCCCGACCAGACGTAGTCGATCAGCCCGTAGTCGCTGTCGTTGGCCAGTGCGACGCCCTCCTCCTCGTCGTCGAAGGGGACGACCACGACGACCGGCCCGAAGATCTCCTCGCGGACGATCCGCATGTCGTTCGTGCAGTCGGCGAAGAGCGTGGGCGCGACGTAGAAGCCCCGCTCCATGGCCGGTCGCCCGCCGCCCGCCACCAGCCTGGCCCCCTCCTTCCTCCCCAGCTCGACGTACGACTCGACGCGGTCGCGGTGCGCGGCGGAGATGAGCGGGCCGACCACGGTGGCGGGGTCGGCCGGGTCCCCGACCTTGAGGTACCCGATGTACCCGGCGAGCCTCTCCAGGAGCGGTTCGTACACCGCCCGCTGGACGACGACCCGGGTCGGCGCCGTACAGATCTGCCCGCTGTAGAAGGAGAACGTCGTCCCGATCCCGCGCACCGCCGAGTCCAGGTCCGCGTCGTCGAGCACGAGGGCCGCGCCCTTCCCGCCCAGCTCCATCAGCTGCCGCTTCATGCCGCGCCCGCAGACTTCCGCGATGCGCTGCCCGACCCCGGTACTGCCGGTGAAGCTGACCATGTCGACCGAGGGCGAGTCCACGGCCGCCTCCCCCACCCCGACCGCCGTCCCGCTGACGACGTTGACGACCCCGGGCGGAATCCCCGCCTCCACCAGCGCCTCCGCCATCCGGAAGACGGACAGCGGGTCCTGCGGCGCGGGCTTGACGAGCACGGTGTTCCCCATCGCCAGCGCGGGTGCGATCTTGCCCGCCGGGTTGGCCCAGGGATTGTTGTACGAGGTGATGCAGGTGACCACGCCGACCGGCTGACGGACTGCGAGCGCGCCGAAGACGCCTGCCCTGCCCATCGGCCCCGCCGGGCTGACCTGCGGCCCGATCGCCGTCTCCGTCGGTTCCAGCGCGCCCTTCGCGTACCGGCGGAAGCGCGCCTCCCCGACCGCCACCTGCATCCCGAGCGCGGTGGCGGTGGTGGCCCCGGTCTCGGCCCGGGCGAGTGCGGCGTACGGGACGGACTCGCGCCGGATGATGTCGGCCGCGCGGTCCAGGAGGGCGGCCCGCACCTCCGGCTTCGTACGGGACCACGGACCGAAGGCGTCGCGGGCGGCGTCGGCGGCGGCGCGCACCTGTCCGGCGGAGGCCTCGGGAGCGAGCCCCACCACCTCCTCGGTGGCGGGGTTGACCACCTCGTAGTGCCCGCCGTCGGGCTCCACCCACTCGCCACCGATCAACAGTCCCTGCTCGGCGCTCACTTGGTGGCCACCGTCCTGGTGTCACGGCCGGAACGCAGCACGGTCCCGGGGACCGCGCCCGTCACCCGGTCGTCCCGGATGGTCTCGACCCCGTTGACCCGTACGCTCACGATCCCCAGCGCCTTGGAGTCGAGCCGCGGGCTGTCCCCCGGCAGGTCGTGCACGAGGGTGGCGGGCGCGGCGTCGATCCGCTCGGGGTCGAAGAGGACGAGGTCCGCGTGGAACCCCTCCTCGACGCGCCCCCGCTCCCGCAGCCCGAACAGCTGGGCGGGATCGTCGGTGAGCATCTTCACCGCTTGCTCCAGAGCCACCAGCTTCCGCCCGCGCAGGCAGTCGCCGAGGAAGCGGGTGGTGTACGGCGCGCCGCACATGCGGTCCAGGTGGGCCCCGGCGTCGGAGCCGCCGAGCAGCACGTCCTCGTGTTCCCAGGTCTCGCGGCGCAGGGTCCACGAGGCGGGGTCGTTGTCGGTGGGCATCGGCCACAGGACGGTCCGCAGGTCGTCGTTGGCACAGATCTCGACGAGGCAGTGGAAGGGGTCCTGGCCGCGCTCGGCCGCGATGTCGTTGACGACCCGGCCGCTGACACCGGCCCGCTGGTTCTCGTCGCTGTAGGTGTCGCCGATGACGTACCGCCCGAAGTCGGCCAGCCGCCGGAAGACGCCCGCCTCCTTGGAGTCGGCCCGCCTCAGCATCTCCGCACGCACCTCGGGGTCGCGCAGCCTCGCGATGCGCTCCGGCACGGGCAGGGACAGGATCTCGCCCCAGCCCGGAATCAGGTTCAGCGCGCAGAAGGTCCCCAGTGACATGTTCATCGGGGTCAGGATGGGCATGGTGAGCGCGACGATCCGCCCGCCCGCCTTACGGGCCCGCTCGCTGGGTATCAGCTGCCGGGGCACGCGCTCGGGGACGGCGGCGTCGATGGTGAGGACGTTCCAGTTCAGCGGGCGGCCGGCCGCCGCGCTCATGTCCACGAACAGCTCGATCTCGTCGTCGTCGAACTGGTCGAGACACCCGGCGACGATCGCCTCGATCTGCGTGCCCTCGTGCTCACCGACGGCCTTGCTGAGCGCGAGCAGTTCGGCCGGCCTGGCGTGCCGCGAAGCGACCGGTTTGCCGTCCCCGTCCGAGTGGGTGGACGACTGCGTGGTCGAGAAACCCCACGCCCCCGCGTCCATCGCGTCGTGCAACAGCCGGACGATCTCGGTGAGTTCGGCGGCGGTGGGCTGCCGGTCGGTGACCGCGTCGGCGCCCATCACGTACCGCCGCAGCGCGCAATGTCCCACCATGAAACCCGCGTTGACGGCGATCCGCCCCTCCAGCGCGTCCAGGTACTCGGCGAAGGAGGACCACGACCACTCCACGCCCTCTTCGAGCGCGGCCAGCGCCATGCCCTCGACCTTGGACATCATCCGCCGCGTGTAGTCGGCGTCCTCGGGCCGGTCGGGGTGGAGCGGGGCCAGGGTGAACCCGCAGTTCCCGCCGGCGACGGTGGTCACCCCATGGTTCAGCGAAGGGGTGGCGTAGGGGTCCCAGAACAGCTGGGCGTCGTAGTGCGTGTGCGGGTCGACGAACCCGGGCGCGAGGACGAGCCCACTGGCGTCCTCCTCCGTACGGGCCCGCTCCTGAAGGGTGCCGGGCACGGCGACGACGGCGATACGCCCATCCCGGATCCCGACATCGGCAACCCGCGAGGGCCCACCGGTCCCGTCCACGAGGGTCGCGTTGCGGATGAGGTGGTCGAGCATGGGATTCCTTTCGAGAGCGGTATCTCGGAGGTGTCCGGACGCGTGCGGTCAGTCCGGACACCTTGGGCGAGCTCGGACGCGTGTGGTCCGTCCGGACACCTTGGGCGAGCTCGGACGCGTGTGGCCCGTGCGGCGTTCGGGCACGCGCGGCGCAAGCGTGTGCCGGGCGCGGCCCGGGGCCCCCGCCCCGGAAGGCAGACGGGGAAAGACCCGACCCCGACCCCTAACCCGCCGCCTGCTGCCGCTGCCGCGTCGTCCGGTGGACCGGATCCGTGTCGATCCGAGGAATCACGTGCTCCCCGATCAGCCTGATCGAATTGAGCGTGTCCTCCTTCGGCACCCCGATCGGCAGCCCGAACGTGAGCTGGTCCGCCCCCGCCTGCTCCCACCTCTTGCACTGGGTCAGCACCTCGTCCGGGTCCCCGCAGATCATCAGCTCCTCAGCGATCAGAAGCTCGACGATCTCCCTGTTGTACTCGGGCAGCAGCTCCGGCCACTCCGGAATGCCCTCCGGCCTCGGGAACGTGTCGTGGTACCGGAACAGCAGCGACTGCAGGTAGTTCAGCCCGCCGTTCACCGCGACCTCCACCGCCTTGTCGTGCGTCTCCGCACAGATGGCGGTGGACGTCACCATGACGTTGTCGTTCACGAAGGCGCCCACCGGCACGGCGTCCTTCACCGCGTTCTTGTACGACTCGACGACCCACTCCATGTCCGACACCTTCTGGACGCTGAAGCCCAGCACCCCCAGCCCCATCCGGCCCGCCATCGCGTACGAGGACGGCGACCCGGCCGCGTACCACATGGCGGGGTGCCCCTTCCCGTACGGCTTGGGCAGCACCTTGCGCGGCGGCAGCGACCAGTGCTTGCCCTGGAAGCCCTGGTACTCGTCCTGGAGCCACATCTTGGGGAACTCGGCGATCGTCTCCTCCCAGATCTCCTTGGTGTGGTTCATGTCGGTGATGCCCGGCATGAACCCGAGGATCTCGTGGGACCCCGCGCCGCGCCCGCTGCCGAACTCGAACCGCCCGCCGCTGAGGTGGTCCAGCATGGCCACCTTCTCCGCCACCTTGACGGGGTGGTTGACCGGCGCCAGCGGGTTGAAGATTCCCGACCCGAGGTGGATGCGCTCCGTCGCGTGCGCAAGGTACCCGAGGAACACGTCGTTCGCCGACAGGTGGGAGTACTCGTCGAGGAAGTGGTGCTCGCTCGCCCAGGCGTACTTGAACCCGGACCTGTCCGCCTGGATGACGTACTCGGTCTCCTCGATCAGAGCGTGGTGCTCTGCCTCGGGGTCGACCTTCTGGCGCGCGGCAGGCACGTAACCCTGCACGAAGAGACCGAACTCCACGGAAGTCCACCGTCCTTGATGTTTGCTGACGCCCCGTCAGATATGGATGTGACCGACTGTTCCACCGCACCTCTGGACCGTCAATACTGACGACCCATCAGATGCGCTCCGTGCCCGCCGTACACCCGGCTCAGAAGGCCGAGACCCCCGCCAGCCACCCACCGTCCACGACGAACGGCTGGCCCGTGATGTACGAGGAGTCGTCGGAGGTCAGGAACAGCGCGAGCGCCGCGACCTCTGCCGGCTTCCCGATCCGCCCCAGTGGGACGAGCTTCTTGTACAGCGCGGCAATGCCGGCCGCCGCCGCCTCGGGATCCGCCGGCGGGCCGAGGGGCGCCGGGTTGGACATCGCGGTGTCGATCGCCCCGGGGCACACGGCGTTCACCCGTATGCCCTTGGCCGCGAGCTCCATCGCCGCGACCCGGGTCAGACCCAGGATGGCGTGCTTGGTGGCCGCGTAGGCACCCACGTAGGCCATGCCGGTCAGGGCCGTGTACGAGGCGGTGTTGACGATGGTCCCGCCGCCGGCCGCCTCGATCTCGGGGGCGACGGTACGGATGCCGAGGAAGGCACCGACCTGGTTGACCTGGACGATCTGCTGGAACTCCGCGAGCGGGGTGTTCACCAGCTCGTTGAACCGCAGGATCCCCGCGTTGTTGACCAGTCCGTCGATCTTTCCGAAGGCCTCCTTGGCCACGGCGACGGCGCGCGTCCAGTCGTCCTCCTGACTCACGTCAAGACGTACGTATCTGGCCGATTCCTCCCCCAGCTCCTTCGCCAACGCCTCGCCCTGGTCGTCCAGTACGTCCGCCAGCACCACCCGCGCCCCTTCGGCAGCGAAGAGACGCGCCTCCTGCTCGCCCTGCCCGCGCGCGGCCCCGGTGACCACGACCACGCGCCCGTCCAGCTTGCCCATACCGACCACACCCCTACTGCTTGAGCCGAGTCCGACTGATGGCGCAGGACAGCCACCGCTGCTTGACGGAGCGGGGACAGCCGGCGCTATTTCTGGAGCAGGGGGGCGACCTCGGTCGCGAACGCCGCCATCTGGTCGGTGAGTTCACTCCTGCTCCGACTGCGGAACCGGACCTGGATCTGGTCGACACCCATCGCCCGGTACGCCCGCAGGGACTCGGCGATCGCGTCAGGGCCGCCGCGCAGGGTGCGCCGCCCGACGTCCCAGCCGGCCGGGCCGACGTACAACGGCTCGGTGATGGCGCCGATCTCGACGGGTTCCTCGTTGCCGGCCTGCGCCCGCAGCCGCCGCAACTTCTCTATCTGCACGGCGAGTTTGTCGCGGGGGTCACCCTGCGGCAGCCATCCGTCTCCCCGTACGGCAGCCCTGCGTACGGCCGCGGGCGACGAGCCGCCCACCCAGACCGGCACCCGCTCCCGTGCGGGTCGCGGCCTCTGCCCGAGCCCGCTGAACGAGAACCGCTCCCCCGAGAACTCCGGGAACTCCTCGGGCCCGAGCGCGGCCCGCAGGGCGTCGATCGTCTCGTCGAGAACGGCGCCGCGTCCGGCGAAGTCGGCGCCCACCGCCGTGAATTCCTCCTCGACGTGGCCCGCGCCGACCCCGAGGATCAACCGCCCGCCACTCAAATGGTCCAGCGTCGCGTACTGCTTCGCGCTCACCAGCGGGTGCCGGAGGCCGACCACCGCCACATGGCTGAGCAACTGCACGCGCTCGGTCACGGCGGCCAGAAAGGCCAGCGTCGCGACCGGGTCGTACCAGACCGTACTCATGGCGTCGGCCAGCCGCCGGGGTATCGCCACGTGATCACAGGTGGCGATGTACGCGAAGCCGCTCCGGTCGGCCACCCGCGCGATCTCCGCGAGATCCTCGGGTCCGGCGCCGGCCTCCCACCCTTCCGCGTAGATGACGCTCTGCGACTGCACGGGCAACTGCATCCCGTACGACAGCCGTCCCTCGGGCAGGACGCGTACCATGAGAAGACCCCCAGAACTGACGGACCGTCATGCACTCATCGACCGGCCCATCGTCATAGCTGACGCCTCGTCAGACAAGGGGTTCCGCAGGGCGGATTTCCGCACCGGGACGCAAGGCCGCTCAGCGCCGGTACGCCCGGGAGGGATCGGCCGTCGGCGCCTTGTCCGCCCAGCTCCTGTCCCGCCTGCGCACCGGGTTGCCCGCCGGGTCGATGACGGGCACCCGGTCCGGCTCCCGCCCCCGTCCTCGTGTCACCCCCGCCTTCTCGGCCGCCGCGTACAGCGACCGCAGCGCGATCAGCATGACTCCGATGTCGTCGAGCAGCAGCGGATCGGGCAGCAGGTCGACCGGGCTCAGGAGGTAGACGACAGCTCCCCAGAACAGGAACTTGTTCTCCACCGGAATACCGGCCTCGTTGAGCAGCTTGCGCGCCTTGACCATCTTGACCAGCAGCATCACGGCGACCACGACCATCGCCACGACCGCGAGTCCCGCCAGGACCAGCAGGACGACTGTCCCGTCACTCATACGCACTCCTCGCACCACCGCCCGTCGGGCGTCTCCTACCGTGTACCCGGATGAAGGCGGTCCGCGCGGTGACGGAGAGAGGTTCACTCACATCGCGGGGGCGCCGCACCTTCCAGTGCGTACGCGAGGCACGGAGATTCCGGTACGGCCCGCCGGAACGGCCCGCCGGGACGGACCATCGGAACGGCCCGCCGCAACGGACCACGGGAGCGGCCCGTCGGGGGGCCCGCCGGAACGCCCCGCCGGGACCGCCCGCCGGAACCGAACAGCGCCCCGGGGGCGTCCCTTGCGGGCATGGACCAGAAACCCGCGGGCCCGGCTGCCAGAGCGCACCCGAAGGCCGGCGGCGGCGGCACCGGGTGCCTGCTCGCCGCACTGGGAGCGGCAGCCGCACCAGTGGTGTGGGCGCCGAAGGCCGCGATCAACATCGAGGGCGGCTTCGAGGGCCACGCCCGCGACCTGAGCGTGCTCTACCTCGACCTGCCGCTCATCGTGCTCGGCGGCGCACTGATCCCGCTCGGCACGTGGGCGCTGACCCGCAGATGGACCGACCGGCCCTGGCTCACGGCCCTGGCCGCTCTGGCCGCGCTGGCCCTCGCGACCTGGGGCCTCGCGGAGTGGTGGACCCCCCGCACCGAGCCGAACCCCGGCTACGGCAACGGGGCCTGAGCACACGCGCTCACGACGCCCCCGGTGCGTACAACCCGGCCGGGCTCGTCGAGCCAGAGCCGGTCGGCGGCTCCGTCGCCGAGGGTGAGGCCGAACCGGGTGAGGTGCGGCTGCCCCGCGTGCCGCCACGCGCTGTACGCACCGACCAGCTCGCGCCACAGGTTCCGGGGCCCGTACGGGGTGACAGTGCTCGGACGCCACCACTCGCCGTGGCGGACGACAGCGACCGAGGTCCCCGCCTCGTCCCAGAGCTGCGTCTGCCTGCCCTCACCCTCCCCCCGCTGGGAGAACGCGACATCGGGCACGTACAGCCCCAGCGCGAACCGGTCGGCCCAGCCGCCTCCGAAGACCTCCTCCGGGTCGATCGGAGAGGCTTCCTTGGGCTGCGCGGGGCCGGGGTTCATCCGGTGCTTCGGCCGGTGGCTCCTGGCCCACATGTACGAGGCGGCCCCGACGAACCTGCCGCTCGCCACGTCGCCGCCGCGGACGTGCAGTTTCAGTAACCCGCCGCCGGCGAACAGCGTGCTGAAGGGCACCACGATGACGGCGCCATCCGCAGCCTGCTGCCGCCACCGCACCGGAATGTGCCGCACGGCTGCCGTGGCGATGATCCTGTCGTACGGCGCGCGGGGCGCCCAGCCGTCGAGGCCGTCCCCGCAGAGCACGGTGGGTGAGTAGCCGGCGGCCCGCAGATTCTCCGCACCCCACGCGGCGAGGGAGGGGTCGTACTCGACGGTGGTGAGGAGCGCGCTCCCCACCCGCTCGCACAGCAGCGCGGAGTCGTAGCCGGAGGCGGTCCCGATGTGCAGGATCCGGTCACCCGCCGCCACGTCGAGTCGGTTCAATTTCTCGAAGACGATGTCGAGGGCGGAGACAGAGGAGGAGAAGTCGCCGGTGGCGGGCCCGCTGTCGGGCGTGAGGTGGTCGTTCATCTGCGTGATGAGCGAACGGTGGGTGTTCCACACCTCGCGTCGCCAGGCGTCTTCGTCGAGGGCCCGATCGACCACGAGATGCGCACCGTGCTCGTCAGTGGCGTACCCCCAGAACCGTTCCGGGACGAACGCTTCCCGATCGACGCCGTCGAAGGCAGCACGGAGCCAGGGGGTCCTGAAGCCCCCCATGACGGCAAGCTCTGCCCGGCTGATCGTCCTGTGGTCCCTGATGGGCTTGTGATCCATGGCCTCCCCCACTCGCGTCCCTCGCATCCCTCCACCCTCTACTTCGGCCGCGAACCGTCCGGGCTCGGCGGGTCCGGCGGCGGGGTCCACGGCTTGTCGTCCGGTTCGCCCTTGTGCTTGGCCATCGCTCCCCCTGATTGCTCGCTGTCTGCCGCAGGCCGCGCCGGACACCACATCCGCACCCGTACGGTCTTGCCGTCCTGGCCGTTCGCGCCGACCCCGTCCCGTGGGAACCAGCTCAACTGCCCGACCTCTCGCACCAGATGGAGCCCCCGCCCGTACTCGTCCCACGCCCCGGGCGGCACATCGATCCCGCCACCCCGCAGAAACCCGGCAACCGGGTCGGAAACGTCCACGAGCAGCCCACCGTCCGCCAGCACGGCCAACCGCAACCACCCCACCCGACCGGGCACCCGGGCGTGCCGTACGGCGTTGGTGACCAGCTCGGAGACAACGAGCACGGCGGTGTCCACGTCACCGGCCCAGCCGAGGACGGTGAGGTGGGTACGGGCAAAGGACCGAGCGAGCGCGACGGCCCGGGGCGTGAGGGCGCACTCGGTGGACCAGGAGTGGGTGACGGGTGGGAGGAGGGAGGTCGGCACGGCAGGATCGGCACCGGCGTCGGGGGAGGCAGTCGGCATACGCGGCACCCTGGCGGCGACGCGTACCTCGCCTTCGAAGCGGAGGCTTCCTACGCCGGGGATTGTGGCATTCACGGCACCCTCATTCCGTTACGCTCTGTGGTCCGTCGTCTCTGCATTGACGACATTAGGGAGCAGTGGCCACCTCTTGAAGTGACTGTCGGTACCGGTTCTTTGACCCAGTCACCAGCTATGGGGAGCAATATGCCAGCCGGTTCTCGTCCTACCCTGACCAGTGGTAAGGGATCGCCCGCCCGGCGGCACGCCGGCGTTGTGTCCGGCTACGTGTTCCGCGTCATGCGTGAGCAGATCGGTTTTACACAAGCGTCTTTGGCCGATGCCATCGGTGTGTCGCCCGAGACTGTCGCCGGGTGGGAGACCGGGCGACGTCCGTTGACCTCGCTCCCGGTGGGTCAGACGCTGTCGCACAGGCACCGCTTACTCCAGCTGGGCGTCCCGCCTTCGCTTCTGGCCACCATGGAACGCGCCCTGGAAGCCGACGTACTACTGGTCGGCCTGCTGGAGGAGGGTGCGGACGCCGCAATTCCTGCGCTGGGAACCTGGGTCATGCAACGGAACCTCGTCGAAGTCCTCACCTGGCCGCTGAACGGCGTGCCACCGGCGTCGGTCCGTGCACTGCCCTCGCCGCCGCGGGCCCGCCGAGGTCCAGCTCCGGCCGCTCCCGAGCTCTCAGCGTCCGACCGGGAGCGCCTCTTCGCACGGATGCGCCTCACCGCCGAGCGGGCCCAGGGCGACGACCACTTCCTTCTCAGGCGGCAGGCGCTGTACTTGTCCGGTTTCGACCAGCAACACGACACAGCCGCATGGCTCGCGCACCAGCAGCGGGCCTTTCGGCCGGAAGGTTGGTTGTCGCGTTGGCTCAACTGCCGGTCGGCGGCCGCAGTTGCTGCCCGGCAGGGCGACCGGGACCGCATGCTCCACTTCATCGACCGCACCCTGTGCGGTGACGACGCGAGTGAGTCCGCCAACCTCAACTATTGGGCGTACTGGATCGGCGAGACACCACATGTCCAATTGTCCGACGCGTTCATCGCCGCTCCCCTGCCGGGCGGATTCCAGGGCCGCGCGCTGCTGCGCCACCTTGCCCGAGGCCTGACCACTCGACACGGCTTCTTCGAGCTCAACGTCCACACGTTGTGGTCGCTTCTCACGGCGAGGCCGAAACTGCTGCACCCTGCGGAGCTGGCGGGTATCGGCCTGCGGGACCGCCTCGTCGTGCTGTTGGATGACCTGGAGCTCTCGGCGCGGACCCGCCGGGAGCTCGAGAGCATCCAGTACGCAATCCGCCTCGCAGAGGCGTGAGAGGAGATCGACGGTGACCGACGACCTGACCGCCGTGGCGCACTTCTTGTTCGAAGCGGGCACTCTCAAGAATGCCCGGCGGACCGGTTGGTGGATGGCCGGGGTCCGTGATCCGGAAAGTGTGGCGGAGCACTCCTGGCGTACGTCGCTGATCGCGTCGGTCATTGCCAAGCTGGAAGGCGCAGATCCGGCCAGGGCCGCGTTCCTCGCCGTCTGGCACGATTCCCAGGAATCCCGCACCGGGGATGTGAACCACCTCGGCAAGAAATACGCCCCGAGTGCCGACGCTCGCGCGGTGACCGCCGACCAGACTGCCGGCATGCCCGAGTTGCTCGCGACCACCGTCCGCGAGCTGGTCGATGAGTACGAGGCGAAGTCGACCCCGGAGTCCATCTGTGCCCGCGACGCGGACAAGCTGGAGTGCCTGCTGCAAGGCATCGAGTACAAGGCGCAGGGTTACGAAAGCGCCCAACGGTGGATCGACAACAGCCGCAAGCGCCTGACCACCCCAACTGCTGTTCGGCTGGCCGACGAACTGCTCTCGCAGGGCACGCTGGACTGGCTGCACCGAGCCATGGGCGAGCGTCAGGCCTGATCGCACGAACCGGACCCGCCAGCAACTTCTCAAGTCCCGTAACAGAGCGTGCACTTCATACGGTACGGTGACCGCGTCATCACTCTCCGCGTGCGCTACGGCGCGTAGAGGCGGCCCCCGTCGGTGCTCCAACACCGGCCGAGGGCCTCACCACCAAAGCTTGCTATCGGAGCCTCAGCGATGTTTCTGCATGCTATCTCGCCCTCGCGCGCCTTCACCAAGGTGTCCAAGGCACTCATCAACGACACCCGGCTCGATCCGGCCGCCCGCCTCCTGCTCGCCCACCTGAGCGGACTGAAGCCCGCCGACGAGCTCCTCCCGCTCTCCGCGTACGCCGCCAAGCTGGGCATCAAGTGTGCCGCGTACAAGCGGATCAAGAAGGAACTCGTCCAGTACGGGTACGTCCACGACCACCGTCAACAGGGCCCCGGAGGGCGCTGGTTCACCGACCAGTGGGTCAGCAATGTCCCCCTCACGGAGGACCAGTTCACCGCGCTGCGCACCGACGGGCGGCAACCGACCGTCGGACAGCCGAGTGTGCGGCCCGTCGGCCGCTCTACCGGTACTTCCAAGACGGACAGCAAGACATCCCCCACCCACCCGCCCCAAGAACCGACAGCCGAAGCGGCGGCGGAAGCGGCGGTGAGCACCCCGCAGGGAACAGAGCCGGAGGACAGCCAATTCGCCGTCGCCGAGCGGATGTTGCGACAGCTCGGGCACACCCGCAAGGACCTCGCCCTCAGCTTCCGTAACGCCCGCTACCTCGCGTCGGCCGTCGCCGCACAGCTGCGGCGCGGCGTCCCGGTCTGGGAGGTCCAGCACGCGCTCACCCACGCCCTGCCGGATTCGCCGATCCGGAACTCGGCCGGTTTCGTCACCCACCGCCTCCGGGATAAGGTCGCCGACCCCCTGGGCCCCGCCCACGACGCGACGCTCGCGAAGCTGACAGCTGACCCTCTCCTCGACCGGGCCCGCCCCAGGCCCGCCGTCGAGTGCCAAGGCCCCGGGCGTCCGTACGCCCACGTGTTCCGCCCGATCGGCGACGAGACCCTGTGCGACGGGTGCCGCCGGGACTACCCGCAGATCGAGGAATGCCTGGTACGCGAGGACGGCGGAGAGTGGGCCCCGATCGGCACGGGCGCATCCCACAACCCACCCCCGTTCTGACCCGCCCACCCCCTCAGACTCACCCGCACGCGAAATCGCTCAAGCGCCCGACCCCTCACCCACACTGGTGGCATATGCCAGAAGCCCACCTCACTTGGCACATCCCGCCCTAACGTCGACCACATGGTCACCACCTCACACGAGGCCTCTCACCGGATCTTCCAGGAGAAGCCGGAACTACTGGCTCCGATCTTCCGCCTGCTGGGCGCGGACGTACCCGAGAAGGCGTCCGTCGAAGTCCTCACCCCTGAGGCCACCGAGATCCGGGTACTGGAACGCCGGGTGGACAGCGTCCTTCGCGTCACTCCCTGCGACGGCCCGCCGTTTCTCCTCGCCATCGAGGCCCAGGGCCGACGCGACCCCGACAAGGAACGCAGCTGGCGGTACTACCTGGGTTTCCTGGAGTCGAAGCACCGCATGCCCGCCCTGCTGCTGGTGGTCTGCCGAGACCGCGCCACAGCCGCATGGGCTGCGGGCCCGTTCGCCTGCGCCGCACAGGGCTGGACAGCCCTCACCGTCCGCCCCATGGCCCTGGGCCCGGACAACGTGCCCGTGATCACCGACCCGGAGGAGGCCGCCAGAGACCTGACCATGGCGACCTTCTCCGCCATGACACATGGCAACGAACCACAGGCCCCGGCCATACTGGAAGCACTCGCCCGCGCCCTCGGGGCGGTGGACCCCACGTCCCGCGACTACTACGCCGAACTACTGGAAATCGGCCTGGGAGACTCCCCGGCCCGCACCACCTGGAGGAACC